>NZ_CP162129.1:2992500-4225000 GCF_040834005.1 Paenibacillus sp. PL2-23 | reverse complement strand
AAGCGAGCCAAGCCGTTGCGTTAGCGAAAGTTGTTTCGAGTTGAAGGCGACTTTTGCGGACGTTATTTCCCTCATTCCCAAGCGGGGCGGGGACGAAATAATGCCGGAACGGCGACTCAACCGAAATCAACTGTAGCGCAGGTTAAGCTAATAAGAGCGCACGGAGGATGCCTAGGCACCAGGAGCCGAAGAAGGACGTGGCGAACAACGATACCGCCTCGGGGAGCCGTAAGCAGGCTTTGATCCGGGGATTTCCGAATGGGGAAACCCAGCTGGGGTAATGCCCAGTTACTCTTGACTGAATACATAGGTCAGGTAGAGGCATACCGGGGGAACTGAAACATCTAAGTACCCCGAGGAAGAGAAAACAAAAGTGATTCCGTCAGTAGCGGCGAGCGAACGCGGATTAGCCCAAACCAAGGAGCTTGCTCCTTGGGGTTGTAGGACGTCTCACATGGAGTTACAAAGGTGTTGGTTAGGCGAAGAGGTCTGGAAAGGCCCGCTAAAAGAGGTAAAAGCCCTGTAACCAAAAGCCAGCACCCTCCGAGACGGATCCTGAGTACGGCGGGACACGTGAAACCCCGTCGGAATCCGGCAGGACCATCTGCCAAGGCTAAATACTCCCTGGTGACCGATAGTGAAGCAGTACCGTGAGGGAAAGGTGAAAAGCACCGCGGGAGCGGAGTGAAAAAGAACCTGAAACCGTGCGCTTACAAGAAGTCAGAGCCCGATTAATGGGTGATGGCGTGCCTTTTGTAGAATGAACCGGCGAGTTACGATCACGTGCAAGGTTAAGGTGGAAAGCCGGAGCCGCAGCGAAAGCGAGTCTGAATAGGGCGCCATAGTACGTGGTCGTAGACCCGAAACCGTGTGATCTACCCCTGTCCAGGGTGAAGGTGCGGTAACACGCACTGGAGGCCCGAACCCACGAATGTTGAAAAATTCGGGGATGAGGTGGGGGTAGCGGAGAAATTCCAATCGAACTCGGAGATAGCTGGTTCTCCCCGAAATAGCTTTAGGGCTAGCCTCGGTGATGAGTGTCGTGGAGGTAGAGCACTGATTGGGTGCGGGGCCCGCCAAGGGTTACCAAGTCTAGTCAAACTCCGAATGCCATAGACATGCTTACCGGGAGTCAGACAGTGAGTGCTAAGATCCATTGTCAAGAGGGAAACAGCCCAGATCATCAGCTAAGGTCCCCAAGTGTGTGTTAAGTGGGAAAGGATGTGGAGTTGCACAGACAACCAGGATGTTGGCTTAGAAGCAGCCACCATTTAAAGAGTGCGTAATAGCTCACTGGTCGAGTGACTCTGCGCCGAAAATGTAACGGGGCTAAACACACCACCGAAGCTATGGCATGTCGCAGCTTTCACTTTGTTCTGGTTAGAGACGGGACATTAGTCAGAATCAACCGCTTAGGTTGTTCAAGATTCTGACCAAATGCCCCAGGCTAAACCACACCAGATTGAAGTGAAGGCTGCGACTTGGGTAGGGGAGCGTTGAATGTAGGTTGAAGTCAGACCGTAAGGACTGGTGGACAGCATTCAAGTGAGAATGCCGGTATGAGTAACGAAAAGACAAGTGAGAATCTTGTCCGCCGAAAGCCTAAGGGTTCCTGAGGAAGGCTCGTCCACTCAGGGTAAGTCGGGACCTAACGCGAGGCCGAAAGGCGTAGTGGAAGGACAACAGGTTGATATTCCTGTACCACCGAAAATCGTTTGAGCGATGGGGTGACACAGAAGGGCAGTGACGCGGACTGATGGAATAGTCCGTCCAAGCAGTGAGGCTAGTTGGTAGGCAAATCCGCCAACTATAAGGCTGGGCTGTGATGGGGAGCGAAAATTGCAGTAGCGAAGGTCATGTACTCCGGCTGTCAAGAAAAGCCTCTAGTGAGATCAAGGTGCCCGTACCGCAAACCGACACAGGTAGGCGAGCAGAGCATGCTAAGGCGCGCGGAAGAACTCTCGTTAAGGAACTCGGCAAAATGACCCCGTAACTTCGGGAGAAGGGGTGCCTCGGTAGGGTGAATAGCCCGAGGGGGCCGCAGTGAAAAGGCCCAAGCGACTGTTTAGCAAAAACACAGGTCTGTGCGAAGCCGTAAGGCGAAGTATACGGGCTGACGCCTGCCCGGTGCTGGAAGGTTAAGGGGAGCGGTTAGGGGTAACCCGAAGCTGTGAACCGAAGCCCCAGTAAACGGCGGCCGTAACTATAACGGTCCTAAGGTAGCGAAATTCCTTGTCAGGTAAATTCTGACCCGCACGAATGGCGTAACGACTTGGGCGCTGTCTCAACGAGAGATCCGGTGAAATTTTAATACCTGTGAAGATGCAGGTTACCCGCGACAAGACGGAAAGACCCCATGGAGCTTTACTGCAGCTTGATATTGGACTTTGGTACGATCTGTACAGGATAGGTGGGAGCCTATGAAGCCGGAGCGCCAGCTTCGGTGGAGGCGTCCTTGGGATACCACCCTGATCGTATCGGAGTTCTAACCTGGTACCGTGAAGCCGGTACAGGGACCGTGTCAGGCGGGCAGTTTGACTGGGGCGGTCGCCTCCTAAAATGTAACGGAGGCGCCCAAAGGTTCCCTCAGAATGGTTGGAAATCATTCGAAGAGTGCAAAGGCATAAGGGAGCTTGACTGCGAGACCTACAAGTCGAGCAGGGACGAAAGTCGGGCTTAGTGATCCGGTGGTACCGCATGGAAGGGCCATCGCTCAACGGATAAAAGCTACCCTGGGGATAACAGGCTTATCTCCCCCAAGAGTCCACATCGACGGGGAGGTTTGGCACCTCGATGTCGGCTCATCGCATCCTGGGGCTGAAGTAGGTCCCAAGGGTTGGGCTGTTCGCCCATTAAAGCGGTACGCGAGCTGGGTTCAGAACGTCGTGAGACAGTTCGGTCCCTATCTGTCGCGGGCGTAGGAAATTTGAGAGGAGCTGTCCTTAGTACGAGAGGACCGGGATGGACGTACCGCTGGTGTACCAGTTGTTCCGCCAGGAGCACCGCTGGGTAGCCAAGTACGGACGGGATAAGCGCTGAAAGCATCTAAGCGTGAAGCCCCCCTCAAGATGAGATTTCCCAATTTAGTAAGACCCCTTGAAGACGACGAGGTTGATAGGTTCGGGGTGGAAGCACGGCAACGTGTGCAGCTGACGAATACTAATCGGTCGAGGGCTTATCCTAAAAGTACCCCACAAAGTGAAGCGTAGGCTTCGAGGAGTAATCCGATTACTTTGCGGGGGCCCCAAAAAGGCTTCAGCTAAAAAAGTTCAGCAAACTTTCGTATCCAGTTTTCAGGGCGCAAGCCTTGAGAAGCATTGAAGCGTATGTTCAGGAGCAGCTCTTGAAGCTGTTCATCGAAAAACGCGATATTCCCTGATAGCTCAGTTGGTAGAGCACTCGACTGTTAATCGAGTTGTCACAGGTTCGAGTCCTGTTCGGGGAGCCATACAGAGAGGTGTCCGAGTGGTCGAAGGAGCACGATTGGAAATCGTGTATACGTTAACCGCGTATCGAGGGTTCGAATCCCTTCCTCTCTGCCAGTAAGGCCCGTTGGTCAAGGGGTTAAGACACCTCCCTTTCACGGAGGTAACAGGGGTTCGAATCCCCTACGGGTCACCAACTTTATTAAAAAATGACTTGCATTCATATAACCTAGTGTGTTATGATATAAAAGTCGCTCATGGAGGATTAGCTCAGCTGGGAGAGCATCTGCCTTACAAGCAGAGGGTCGGCGGTTCGATCCCGTCATCCTCCACCATTCAAATAACGACGCGGGGTGGAGCAGCTCGGTAGCTCGTCGGGCTCATAACCCGAAGGCCGCAGGTTCAAATCCTGCCCCCGCAACCAATTACCTTCGGAGTCATCCGGGTAGTTATAATGTGGAGCTGTGGTGTAGAGGCCTAACATGCCTGCCTGTCACGCAGGAGACCGCGGGTTCGAATCCCGTCAGCTCCGCCATTATTACGTCATTAGGCTCGGTAGCTCAGTTGGTAGAGCAGAGGACTGAAAATCCTCGTGTCGGCGGTTCGATTCCGTCCCGAGCCACCATTCAAGTTAATATGCCGCTGTAGCTCAACTGGTAGAGCAACTGACTTGTAATCAGTAGGTTGGGGGTTCAAGTCCTCTCGGCGGCACCATTTGGAGGATTAGCGAAGTGGCCAAACGCGGGAGACTGTAAATCTCTTCCTTCGGGTTCGGTGGTTCGAATCCATCATCCTCCACCATTTAGGGGCATAGTTTAAAGGTAGAACAAAGGTCTCCAAAACCTTTGGTGTGGGTTCGATTCCTGCTGCCCCTGCCAGATAATCTCTAAAGTGTGTCATATGGCGGTCGTGGCGAAGGGGTTAACGCACCGGATTGTGGCTCCGGCACTCGTGGGTTCAAGTCCCATCGATCGCCCCATTACAACACACAAATTGAAACATATTGTTGGGGATTAGCCAAGCGGTAAGGCAACGGACTTTGACTCCGTCACGCCTAGGTTCGAATCCTAGATCCCCAGCCATTATTCGCGGAAGTGGCTCAGCGGTAGAGCATCGCCTTGCCAAGGCGAGGGTCGCGGGTTCGATTCCCGTCTTCCGCTCCATTTATTTACGGCGCCATAGCCAAGTGGTAAGGCAGAGCTCTGCAAAAGCTTTACCCCCAGTTCGAGTCTGGGTGGCGCCTCCACAATTCCATAGTGTGCGGCCTTAGCTCAGCTGGATAGAGCGTTTGACTACGAATCAAAAGGTCAGGAGTTCGAATCTCTTAGGCCGCGCCATCTTTTTGAATAATTGCCGGTGTGGCGGAATGGCAGACGCGCGCGACTCAAAATCGTGAGGGAAACCGTGGAGGTTCGAGTCCTCTCACCGGCACCAACTATGAAATCAAGCTCTTGGGATTCCTATCCTAAGAGCTTTTGTTTTGTGTCTTTTAATTTGTATTGTGTCTGTTATCTAGTCCATGCTTCTTGGTTACCGCAGCTCCTGCAGCTGAAAATGTAATTGGGCCATCGACCCGCTGGCCCGTACGATTGCCAATCCGTATTCCCCGTTGCGATTGCCGTATGGAGTAAGATCCAGCTCCAGATTGCCGCAGAATGCTACTCGATATTCATAAGCGCCCAGCCTTACGCTAATGGAATGCTCATTGTGGCTAATGGTCGTAATCTCCTGTCCATTAGTCAGCAGTACAGGGAAACGAACGTAAATATCTTGCTCCGATGGGGTGTCCAGGCGCGACGTCCATTTGAGTCCCTGATGGCATAACTCATAATCCTCGACAAGCTTTCCGTCAAATCCTAATGCGGATCCTTCGTATTTCAAGGTAAATCGCACCAAGTCGGTTCGCTCTTCATGTACAATCAGTTCATGAGCGAGATCATCCCCACATTGGGATAGATAACGAATATCTCCCTGATCAGTCTTCCAGCCGGCTGATATAGAAGCGGCTATTCTTGCAACGCCATCCTTAAGGAGGCATCCAGCGCCAGCAGATAGCGGCACGGACAAGGCCAGCTCTGTTGGAACCCCGGCTCTATGCAGTCGTCCCAGTCCTGTTGAATCATAAGTGGGATTGCCAGAAGTATCGATTTGTAACGAATAGCCACCGGCATTGGCGTATATGAACCCAAAATGATTGTCTACTTTCTTTATATAACCGCCTGTTTCCGCAGGACAGACGCACTCGGGGATCGAATCATCGGCGAACCAGTAACCGATACAGAGAAAGGCGCCGAGCGTTATCATATATTTTTCGTAAAATCCATAGCTCTCCGTTCCGTAATTCAGCTCGATAGGATACATATTCTTAATATGCCGCGGGGGAGTTGCATACAGCCACCGCATAACGGATTGTACCGCCAAATGCGCACTCCGTTTAAAGGCTCCGGCAAGCTCCAGCTCACCTAGCTGCTTATAACGCGATGCTTCATACTCAGCGTTGGCTGCAATCAGTATCTCATTAAACAGGAATTGATTACTTCTGCCTCCATAAGGAAGTTGGAAGGCAGCGGATTGTGTATATAAGCTCATGATTCCGGCATTGCGCAGATGATCATCCAATCTGTCTGCGTATTCGCCTTCATATGCGAACCCCATCATGAGCTGCAGCTGGCAGCGTGTTGTCAGATCATAAAGAATGGGACAGCCCGGATCCATGTACATGCCATCCATGTTGAAGCGGAGCAGCTGCAGGGGCCAGTGCTTGGAGAAATATGCAGTTGTATCCGTTAAGCCTTCCGTTTCTCTCAAAAATTCTCCAACCATATTGTAAACATTAATATTGTGCAGCTTATTTGTGTCCTCTGTGCGCCTCAGCACGGAGCCAAAGTGGACATATGGATCTACTTGACGAAGATAAGAAAACCACGCTTTCTCCTGCTGGCTTGAATAATTCCCCTTCATGAGCTTTAACGAAAACATGATTTCCTTGATCGAGAAGTCAGCGATCATATTCTCCCGTAATGTAATTATCTCTTGGCAGCATTCTGTCATCATATCGTTCCATAATGAAAGAAGCTCTTGTTTTCTGCCTGCAGCGATTAGACAGCTTAGAACTGTCATTAGCCGGGAGTAAACTTGTAGATCTAACTTATCTCTCTGTTGGATACGCTCCAAGCTGTAAGCATCAAAGCTCATTTCCATCATATCCAAATACGTTTCCTTCGTAATGCCAGTCGAGATCATACCTTGATTCCTCCTATGAGATGAATAATATATGGATTTTGTTTAGTTTAACATTCTCTTTATTTAAAGGTCGATTGACGATTTATCGTTTTATCTTAACAATATTTTGTTTTTCAATTAAAATAACGATAAACTCCCCATTTTGCTTTCTATGAAGGAGACGCAGAAATATGCTTAAAGTTCACGGTGTTATGCAGCTGCAAGGTCATTCAACTTGGTCGCATCGAGTTATGGTTCAACCCTATGACCTGCTGCTTCTGATTACTGCCGGCAAGCTTGTCTATCAATGTAATGACGACATTTATCCACTTGAAAAAGGACAAATTGTATATATCCCCAAAGGAACAAGCCGTATTGGAATCCATAACGGTATGGCCCATGAAAAGTGGGTGCTGCGATTTATATGTCAAGGGGTGGAGGATGAGCTGAGCATGCTGGCTGGACAGGAGACTATTGTTCTTCGTACAGGTCGTTACTATGAAATGGAGCAATTGTTCTCAAAGCTCAACCGATATTGGAATGAAAAAGATCCTTGCTTTGAAACCTTGTGCCAGGCAATTGCAGTAGAAATGCTGGCGCTTGCCAACAGGGAAATCATATTCGAGGGTAGATCAGCCGAGGCTGGAAAATGGGGGTACTTGCAACAGACTTTCCATTACATTAAAGAAAATTACCGTTCATCTCTATCTATCGAGGAGCTCGCTGAACAGGTGAAAAAAAACAAATCATATCTCATTACAGCGTACAAAAAAAAGTATGGGTATACACCTCTGGAGCATATGCACAAAATTCGTATATCAAAGGGGGAGGAGCTGCTGCAGAACTCTACCCTCACTGTTGAAGCCATCGCCGCTCGACTCGGCTACTGTGACGCGTCTTACTTCTATCGGAAGTTCAAGAAAGAGACGGGCCTCTCCCCGTCCGCTTACAGGATGCAGGTATGATAACCTGCCAGCAAAGAGGATATTTCATCATAACGTGGAATGTCTAATGAGGTTCTACTGCAAGAATGGAGGTGCATCATGAAATTTCAGTTTTCGATTCGAACCATTCTGATCGTTGGTTTTCTATCCGTCATTGTGCCCACCTTTGTATTTATGATGCTGAACCACTTCTATTCCAGGGACATTGTTCGCGTGAAGGTGGCCGAGACTTATCGTAACACGCTGGATTTGTTTGTAGGACAGACCGATGATAATCTCGATGAGATTACGAATTACTTGACTAATATGGCGATTCTGGACGTTGATGTCGGCATGCTAATGTCATTCCCCATCAACAGCGATTTGTATACGCTTACAAAAATTCGTATTGATACGAAGCTGAAGCGAG
This sequence comes from Paenibacillus sp. PL2-23, assembly GCF_040834005.1. NCBI lineage: Bacteria > Bacillati > Bacillota > Bacilli > Caryophanales > Paenibacillaceae > Paenibacillus > Paenibacillus sp. PL2-23. The sequence goes on along the minus strand of NZ_CP162129.1, from coordinate 4,217,000 downwards.
ACGTAGATGTATACAGTGTAATCGACAGCGTATTTGTTTATCATCAGCATGACATCATCTTGGGCACAAATAGCGATTACAGCGATGCAAAAGCGATAATTGAGACGCATATGAAGGACCGAACGGTTGAAAAAAACGACTTCACGGGAGATCGGTATCGCAAATGGGAGGTTCGCTTCGATCAGCGTATGCCGGGGCAGTTTTTTCTGCTGAACAGCATCGAGGTATCAAACGGCATGCACGTGGGAGCGGTTATTCGCGTAATCGACGTGAATGAAAGGCTGACGACCCAGTGGAATGATGGGGATATCGGCTATGCGGGCATTTGGCTGAGGGAGGGCGAGGAGCTGAAGGAGCTCCTCACTGAGGTCGATCCTCCGGTTCAGACCAAAGGAATGGCGATAACGAATGCCGCCTTTCAGACGTTGAAGAACGAGCGGAACGGCCAGTCCTTTCTTGTGATGAACCGTCCCAGCCGGCTGGTGGAATTCGCCTTCCAGGTGATAGTACCGGAGGAGGCGCTGCTTAAGGAGCTGATGTTTTTCCGCAATGTGGCGTTGTTCGCCCCGATTGGTCTCGTGCTTATCTTGTCCATGTATCTGATCATCATTCGAAGGACATTGTTCAAACCGCTGCAGGAGCTTATTGCAGGTATGAGGAAAATTTCGCACGGCTTGCTGGATGTAAGGCTGAAGCGAGGCAAAACCATCGAATTCGAATTTCTTGGCGATACGTTTAATAAGATGGCGGAGCAAATCAAAACGCTCAAGATTGACGTTTACGAGGAGCAGCTGCGTGTGAAGCAAGGCGAGCTCAGACAGCTGCAGGCGCAGATCAATCCTCATTTTTATATGAACAGCCTGAATATTATATATAACCTGGCGGCGCTGAATGATACGGAATCCGTCAAAAAAATGTCGCTGCACCTCGCGGATTACTTCCGCTTCATTATGCGTACGAATCGCGATACGATTACGCTTGGCGAGGAGCTTGCCCATATCAGCAACTATATAACGATTCAGCATATGCGGTTTCCAGGACGGCTTATATGCGAGGTGGAGGCGGATGCAGAGGTGCAGCAGATAGCGATTCCGGCCTTGACCCTGCAGCCTTTTGTGGAAAATGCCATTATTCATGGCTTCAAGAACCGAAGAAAGCCGCTGCATATCCATATTGCCGCCCATAGGATGGAGGATCCGGGTGGCAGCTCCACGCTTGCCCTGACCGTTACGGATAATGGCACAGGTTATCCGGAGGAGGTGCTGGATGGGCTTCGACGGAAGCAATTCAAGCCGCAAGAGGGGAGCTCCGGTCTCGGCATAATGAATGTCGTCGACCGACTGTCCATTCTATACGGAGACGCCGTTTCCATCGTCTTCTCCAATGTGGAGGAGGCCGGAGCGAGAGTGGAGCTGCTTATTCCGCTGCATCAGCAGCAATTGGCCAAGGAGTTGAGCTGATGATGTACCATCTGCTTATTGTAGATGACGAAGATATTGCGATTCGCGGCATCCGCCATGGGATCGATTGGTCGGATACTGAAATTGCGGAGCTGTTCGAAGCATACGATGCCGAAGAGGCCAAGGAAATTATGCTGCGGGAACGCATCGATATCGTGCTGTCGGATATTGATATGCCCAGCGAGAACGGGATCCAGCTGCTGCGATGGGTCAACGAGCATCGTCCGGATACGGTGACGCTGTTTCTTACCGGACATGCCGATTTCTCTTATGCGCAGCAGGCTGTGCATTTGGATTGCTTTGATTATTTGCTCAAGCCTATTGACCATGCAGAGCTGAAGAGCTGCATCGCCAAGGCAATCGGGAAGATCAAGGCCCAAAGGCAGACGCGGCTTATTGAGGATACCTACAGCCAATATGCCCAGCAATGGCGGTGTCAGCGCCCTGTGCTGGTGGAGAGGTTCTGGCAGGATTACATGCATTATCGCTTGCCTGCAAGCCCTGAGCGGCTGCAGCCTATTCTGGATATGTATGAGCTGCCGCTGGCAGCCAGCGGCTCCGTTCAGGCGGTGCTGGTGAGCATCGAGCAATGGCGGGAGCAATGGTCGGCGCGGGATGAGGAAATTATGACGTATGCGGTCAAAAATGCGGCGGAGGAGCTGCTGCTGGACGGCGGCGAGGGGGCTGTTGTACAGGAGCCTAATGGCATGCTTTACGTATTGCTTTACAATCCAACAGCAGCCTGCCAGGAGGCGATGAACACACGCTGCAAGACGTTTATACAGCAATGCCAGGCTGTGCTTCACTGCCAGCTGTCCTGCTATATCGCAAGCCCATCTACACTGCAGGAGCTGCGAAGCCGGCTGCATACCTTGATGGAGCTGGAGAAAAACAATGTCAGCCGCTGCGGCTCCGTATGGACGGATGACAAGGAGAGTAAGGCCGACGCAAGCTCATCCAGCCGCACCTCCTTCCAAGTGTCGGACTGGAGCCTGCTGCTGACTCTGGGCAAACGCACGGAGCTGGCTTATCGCATTGACGAATGCTTTGACCGAATGACGGAGCAGCAAACGGATTATACAGCGCTGGCTTCCTTCTATTTCGGCTTTATGCATATGCTGTTCGAATGGCTGCAGGAGCGCTCGCTCCATGTAACGGATGTATACCCCAAGGGTGAATGGGAGGAGGGCCAGCCGGCGCTGCGGTCTGTGGCCAAGCTGCGGGCGTGGACACATCGCATCTGCGCCATGACAGCCGCTTATTCCCTGGATAAGGGGAAAGGCGTCTCTCGGACGATAGAGAAGGTGCAGCGATATATGAAGGAGCATCTGCACGAGGATTTCAGCCGGGAAAAAGCGGCGGAGCATGTGTATCTGAACCCAGCGTATCTATCCCGGCTATTCAGGAAGGAGACGGGAGCTACGCTGACGGACTACTTGACGGAGCTGCGAATGGCCAAAGCCAGGGAGGAGCTGGCGTCAACGAACGAAAGGATCAGCGACATCGCTGGAGCTGTCGGTTACGCCAACTTCTCTCACTTCTCCCATGCCTTCAAGCGATTAACAGGCTTGACCCCGCAGGAATACCGGAAGCAGCACCAGCGTTTAACGATGTAAGTGTCGCCTGAAACACCCAAATATGTCACGACGCCGACAAGTCGGTCACTACGCCGACAGAGCTCGGCGTTTTTTTATTTTAAGATGGAATCAGCTGCAGAAAGGGGGAGAGATATGGCGACGCTACAGATTCTTCGGAAGTATTGGATGTTCTACGTCATGATGCTGCCGGCTATCGTCATCCTGCTCGTCAACAACTATATTCCGATGTTCGGCATCCTGATCGCGTTCAAAAATATTAATTACGCGGACGGTTTCCTGGGGAGCCCATGGTCCGGGCTGCGGAACTTCGAATACCTGTTCAAAACAAAGGACGCTTGGATCATTACGAGAAATACGCTGCTCTACAACGCGGGCTTCATTGCGCTCAACCTCATTGTCCCGCTGGCGTTCGCCATCATGCTGAATGAGATGCGCAGCCGCTTCATGGCGAAGCTGCATCAGACCATTATGTTTTTGCCGTATTTCTTGTCGATGGTGGTCATCAGCTATCTGGCGTTTGCCTTCATGAGCGATGAGCACGGATTTCTGAACAAGACGGTATTGCCGATGCTGGGCATGGAGCAAATCAAATGGTATTTCACCAAAGAAGTGTGGCCGTACGTGCTGCCGCTTGTGAATACCTGGAAGTGGGTCGGTTATTACACCGTCATCTATATGGCCGCGATTATTGGCATTGACGAGGAGTATTACGAAGCGGCAACCATCGATGGTGCGAGCAAGTGGAAGCAAATCACATCCATCACCATTCCACTTATTATGCCGGTTATCGTCATTATGACGCTTCTGCAGATCGGCCGCATCTTCAATGCCGATTTCGGCCTGTTCTTCCAGGTGCCTCGCGAATCCGGTGTGCTGTTCCCTGTCACCAATGTCATTGATACGTATGTATACCGCACCTTCCTGACAGTTGGCGATATCGGGCTGTCCTCAGCAGCCGGCCTGCTGCAATCCGTTGTCGGGTTCGCGCTGGTGTTCCTGTCGAATTGGGTCGTGCGGCGGATCAATAAGGACAACGCTTTATTCTAACATCCCGGGAGGTGGAGTCAGTGGAAGCACCCATGGCGCCAAGCGCATCCAATCCGAAGAACAAGCTGTCGAGGCCGGCGGCGCTCGCTATCCATTTATTTTTTGCGATGTATTCCTTGCTATGTATCATCCCCGTCCTCCTGATTGTGATGGTGTCCATCAGCGATGAAGCGACGGTTGTCAGGGAGGGCTATCAGTTCTTCCCTTCCGCGTTCAGTGTGGACGCTTACGCCTTTCTGTTCGAGGATGCGCGGCAAATTGTTCGATCATATGGCATATCGATTTTTGTTACGGTTACGGGTACGCTGCTCAGCTTGATCATTATGGCTTTGTACGCATATCCCATCTCAAGGAGCGACTTCCCGCATGCCAAGCCGTTTACGTTTTTTGTGTTCTTCACCATGCTGTTCGGCGGCGGGCTGGTTCCCTGGTATCTGGTTTATGTTCAAATGCTGGGGCTGAAGGACAACATATGGTCCCTCATTCTTCCATTGATGATTTCCGCGTTTTTTGTACTTATTATGCGCACCTTCTTCATCACTACCATTCCAACCGCGGTGCTGGAGTCGGCCAAGATCGACGGCGCGGGCGAGCTCGTCATATTTGCGCGAATTGTCCTTCCCCTATCGTTGCCGGTGCTGGCCACAGTGGCGCTGTTCCAGACGCTGACTTATTGGAACGACTGGTTCCTCAGTCTGGTGTTCATTACAAAGGACGCTAATATAACGGTGCAATATCTCATGTACAAAACCATGCTCAACATTCAGTTTCTTGCCAACAACAGCACCGCTGCCGCCGCCATTGCAGCTGCTGGAGGCACCTTCAAATTTCCAAGCGAGACGGTGCGGATGGCGATGGTTATCGTCGGGATCGGGCCAATCATATTTGCCTATCCCTTCTTCCAGAAGTATTTTGTCAAAGGGCTGACGGTCGGCGCGGTAAAGGGCTGATCCTTGCGAAGGCTTGAGCCGGCACAGCGCCGGATAAGCATAGTGTGTCTAATCTAATATCGGGAGGTCATTCCATGACAAAACAGAACAAATCGAAATGGGTAGCTCTGCTTGTCTTCACCATGATCGCGGCTTTGTTGGTAACCGCTTGCTCCGGCAATGGGGGAGGCGGTAATAAAGGCTCGGCCACAAAGAAGCCGGCATCGGCATCGGATGGCAAGTCCACAAGCGAGCTTAAGCCTCACAAGCTGACGCTGGTGTACCCAGGCTCGCCGCAAAAGGATGAAGCCGTTGTCGAGGAAGCGCTGAACAAGCTGCTGACGGAAAAAATCAATGCCACGATCGACCTTATGCCAATCGACTGGGGCGCGTGGGATGATAAGATCAACCTGATGATCGCGGGACGCGACGTGGTTGACATCATATTCACAGCGCAATGGAACGGGCATGCCAACAACGTGGCCAAAGGCGCATTTATCCCGCTGGGTGACTTGCTGGAGCAATACGGCCAAGGCATCAAGGAAGGGCTTGATCCCGCGTTCCTGGAAGGAGCTAAGATCAACGGCAAAAACTACGGCGTGCCGACCAACAAGGAGCTGGCTTCGGCGGGCGGTATCGTATACCGCAAGGATGTTGCGGATGAGCTTGGCATCGATATGAGCAAGGTGAAGGAGCCGAAGGATCTCGACGCTGTATACGCTGTTGTCAAGGAGAAGCGGCCGGATCTGGTGCCCCTCTATACAACAGGCGCTGTCTTCAACGCACATTACTTTGGCAACTATGACTTCTTGGGCGATTCCACCATTCCCGGCGCCATTCTGAAGGACGAAAGCGGCACCACGGTTATGCCTGTCGAGGATTCGGAGCGTTATAAGGCATTTCTCCAGCTGGCGCGCGGTTTCTACAACAAAGGTTATATCAACGCGGATGCAGCTACCACACAAGTCGCTTCGGCGGACGCTTGGAACGCGGGCAAGGTATTCTCCACCGTTGAGCCGATGAAGCCGGGCAAGGATGCCGAAATCGCCAGCGCTGCAGGCATACCGGGCAAGACGGCGCAAATTATTATGACGGAGAAAACGGTGGCGACTTCCGAGACGGCCGGCTCCATGCTGGGTATATCCTCTACGTCCACTAACCCTGAGCGGGCCATGATGTTTATCAATCTGCTGCATACGGACAAAGCCATTAACAACCTGCTGAACTTCGGCATCGAGGGCACACATTATACGAGAAACGGCGAAATCATATCGCCAACAGAGAAGACTGGCGATTATTCCCCAGGCTCCGCCTGGATGTTCGGCAGCCAGTTCTTGAATTACGTGTGGAACACGGAAGCGCCGGACAAATGGGAGCAGTTCAAGCAGTTCAACGAAGGCGCGATTTCCTCGCCCGCGCTTGGCTTTGTGTTCGACAGCGAACCGGTTAAATCCGAGGTCGGCGCGCTGGCCAACGTGATCCGTCAATTCCAGAAGGCAGTGGAAACAGGCAGCGTGGATCCGGAGCAAGGGCTGAAGGAGTATCGCCAGGCGCTCAAGGATGCGGGCATTGACAAGGTCATTGCAGAGAAACAGAAGCAATTCGACGCGTTTCTGGCCAGCAAATAAGCTATGAAAAGGAAAGCTTAAGAAGGATGGAGAGACCCTGAGCGGCACATGCTCAGGGTCTTCTTCATCGGCAGGCGGCCGGTAATTAATCTTGCAATTTGATCGGCAGCCTTTAGAATAGAAGTATCTGGATAATCCCCAATAGGATGGAGGAGTGGCTTGTGGCTCAGTGGCAATTGTTCCGCTTGACGCGCGGTTATCCATGGGTGCTGCTGGCCATTCTTCTTATAATGGGCGGCTGCGCTTCTTCGAACACAAATGAAAGCGCTTCTCGGGAAGGGACCGAGCAAGTCGGCAATGCGGATTCAGCTTACACGCTTAAATTGATCTATACGGGAGCTGCGCAGAAGGATGAGCTGGAAGTCGAAGCGGCTATGAACGACTATTTGCAAGGGAAGCTTGAAGCCCGAATCGACATGGTTCCCATCGATTGGGGGCAATGGGAGGACCGATTGAATTTGATGATCGCTTCAAGAGAGCGGATGGATATCATCTTCACGGCGCATTGGAACAAGCATGCGGTGAATGTGTCCAAAGGCGCGTTCCTGGAGCTGTCTCAGCTGCTGGAAGCTCACGGCAGAGGCATTCTGGAGACGCTTGACCCCCTCTTCCTGGCAGGCTCGAAGATCAACGGCGGCAACTATGGAGTGCCGACGAACAAGGAGCTTGCTGCGCAAGGCGGCATTATATATCGGGCCGATGTGGCCAGGGAGCTTGGCCTTGATATGGCGGCTGTGCATACGATAGCGGATTTAGGCGACATCTTTGCCCGCATCAAGCAAGCCAAGCCGGACATGATTCCCCTCTATATGAAGCAAGGGGAGACCTTCAACGCGCACTATATTGGCAATTACGACGCGCTTGGCGACACCTCTATCCCCGGCATGATTCTGAAGGATGGGAAGCACACCACGGTGCTTCCCAATTATGAGACGGAGCGGTATGTGGAGACGCTGCGCATTACGCGGGACTATTTCTTGAAGGGATATATGAATCAAGACGCCGTGACGAACCAAACGATGAATATGGATGCGCTGAGAGCAGGCAATGTATTCGCGATTACGGCATCGCTGAAGCCTGGCAAAGCTGAAGAAATCGCCATTTATACCGGACTTGTCGGCAAGCTGGCCCAGAAGGAGCTTAATGCCAAGACGATCTCCACGTCCGAGACAGCGGGCGCGATGCTGGGCATCTCCTCGACGTCCCAGCGGCCGGACTTGGCGATGGCCTTCATCAATATGCTGCACACGGATGCTTATCTCAATAATATGCTGAATTACGGAATAGAAGGCGTTCATTACGAGAAGGTAGAGGAAGGCATTATTCGCCAGACGGCGCGCACTTCCGACTATCATCCTGCGGCCAATTGGATGTTCGGCAATCAATTTCTGAATGCGGTGTGGGATACGGAAAATCCGGACAAATGGGACAGCTTCCAAGCCTTTAACGAAGGCGCCCACGTGTCGCCCGGACTTGGCTTTGTCTTCGACAGCACGCCCGTCAAATCGGAGGTGGCTGCCGTCGTGAGCGTGGATCGCCAATACTTAAACGCGCTGGATACGGGTTCAGTTGACATCGACCATGTGCTGCCGCAATATGTAGAGAAGCTGAAGGCCGCGGGCATCGAACGAATCATTGAAGAGAAGCAGCGTCAATTCGACGCTTACCTCCATAGCCGGTGAAGACAAAAAAAACGCCGCGGCCAAGCGAATGATTCGCTGTTGCCGCGGCGTTTGTCCGTATTTGCCAATCTAGAGAACGCTTCCGCCGAAAATCATACGGTACTCCCATTGCGTGCCTTTGACGCTGTCCACGCGTACGCCGCCGCTAGCCTTGGAGTACGTGTGCAGGATTTTGCCGTTGCCCAGATACAAGCCAACATGCGTCACCTTCTGCTTGGACTTGGTAATGTTCTTGTAGCTGGAAGCCTTCGAGCCTCTATAGGACATAAAGAAGACGAGATCGCCGCGCTTCAGGCTGGACCAGCTTGTTTTGACCGTGGAGCCTTTATATTTCTTCACCCATGCCGCCTGGGTAGCGGACGAGCCAGGGATTGTCACTCCCGCTGCTTGCTTGTAGATATGCTTAACGAAGTCAGAGCAGTCAAAGGTTTTGGTCGTGCTGCGGTTGGAGCCGAATTCATAAGGCGTGCCTCTGTATTTGGCTCCGAGCTTAATGGTCGCTTCGATCTTGGATGCCTTCGAGGTTGCTGCCGCCGCGTAGGCTTGTCCATCGTGATGCATATAAGAAGGAACGAGTCCTGTTGTCAATAATGCGGATGTTACGATACCAGCCACGATTGTTTTCTTGAGGATGTTTGTTTTCATGTTGTGTAAGCACCTCCCGGTTGATAGCTATACCTTAACATGGGCATATGGCGGATAGAACCCACAAAAACTGGGCACATACCCAATTTGGTAGCCTGGGACGGAGCGCCGACTCGACCAAGGTCTAGTTCAAAAACCGCCGAAGGTCCGTTTTAACAAGGGTTTGAACGATCTATACTAAGTACATAAGCAAGAGCCGTCACCGAACGGAAAATAAACAAAATGAGCATTTTCTAATAGAAGAAGGGAGTGAAAATGGGATATGAATGGAAAATCAGCATTAGGCGCACTGCTTATCGTGATAGGCGCGCTGGCCGTACTGAACATATTCAATATTAACCTGGGCTGGATCTTCGGCTTGCTGTTCCCGCTGATTCTGATTGGCTTCGGGGTAATGGGCTGGAGGAACGGCAAAAAAACGATCGGGGGCATATTGATTGCGGTGGGCTCCATCGCGCTGCTGGGCAAGCTGGGAGGCATCATCATGCTGCTGCTGGCAGTGGGGCTGATCGTATTCGGAGTATCGATGTTCAAGAAGGGCAGAAGCACCTATTAATGATGGGAGGACATATAGATGAGCATTGCCAAACGTATTCGCGACATTACGGTCGCAACCTTGAATGAGCGGCTGGAGAAAGCGGAGGATCCCGTACGCATGATCGATCAGTTTCTGTGGTCGACACGGGAAGAGATTATTGGGGCGGAGAAGCTTCATCAGCAATACGCGGCACACAGCAATCACCTGAGAGCGCAATGGCTGCAGGCGGAGGCCCAGAAGGAGCGCCGCGAGCAGCAAGCTATGACGGCGCTTAAGGCTGGCGAAGAGAGCCTGGCTCGAATCGCGCTGCACGAGAAGGCAAGCTGTGAAGAACGGTCCGCGCAATATCGCGAGCTGTACGAGCAGAGCAAGGGGAACACGCTGGAGCTGGAAGAGCAGCTAAGGGAGCTTAGAAGCGAATATCAGACGGTCTATGACAAACGCGAATATTATGCGGCTCGCATGGAATCGATTCGACTGCAGCAGCGTCTGAACAACAGATACCACGGCGGTGCAGGCGGCCCTCATCCCGGCTCGATGTTCCGCCAGATGGAAGACCGCATTCACGATATGGAGCAGGAAGCCAAAAGCTTGCGCGATGTTCGCCGTATGGGCAGAGAGCTTGGAGAGCAGGTCGGGAGCACGGTCAAATCGGCTGTGGAGCGCGAGCTGGAGGAGCTAAAACGTAAGTTGCAGAAGGAGGGCTGGTCCTCTTGAGAAAGCTGTATCGCTCTAGACGGGACAAAAAAATATTAGGTTTATGCGGCGGCTTAAGCGATATGCTAAATGTCGACGCCACGCTGCTCCGCATTCTGCTGATCGTCATTACTGTATTGACGAGCGGCACGGTCATCTTCATCTATATTATCGCTGGATTGGTTGTGCCGAAGGAGCCTCCGGTATACGGCGCATTCGGACCGTATGGCTATGGCGACGGACCAGGAAGCGGCTATGGGAGCAGCTATGGACACCAATCGGGTCATCAGGGCCCGTTCCAGCCGTTTCCTCCTAAGGGGAACGGTTGGGACCCGGGCTACCACAAATCGGAGCCTGCTGGATCGCAATTCGACAGCATGATGGACGACCTGGAGAAAAAAGCGCTGAGACGTGAAATCGAGGAATTGAAAGCCAAATTAGCGAAGCAAGAGAAGGGAGAATAATAGTATGGGAATCTTCAAAAGAATGAAGGATATGACAAAAGCATCGATGAACGAGGTGCTCGACAAGCTGGAGGATCCGGTTGTGATGCTGAATCAATATTTGCGCGATATGGAGTCGGAAATTCATGCCGCAGAGGTAACGGTTGCGAAGCAGATGGCGAACGAGCGTCGTATGAAGCAGCGTCTCGAGGACTCCACTCGTCACGCGGCTGATCGGGAATCCAAAGCGGAAGCTGCGCTTCGCGCCGGACAAGAGGAGCTGGCGCGCAAGCTGCTGGAGGAGAAGCTTTATTTTGACCAGAAGGTTGTCGAATATACAGATCTGCATGCCCAAGCGAAAGCGCATGCGGATGAACTGATGCAGCAGCTTCATGGCATGAAGGAGGAGTTCTACCAGCTGCGCAACAAGCGCAACGAGCTGGCCTCCCGAGCGCAGGTGGCGAAAGCCCAGAAGCAAATGGCGCAGCTAGGCGCTAACCACACGATCGACAGCGGCACCGCTTCCCGCGGCTTCTCCCGCATGGAAGAGAAGATTATGCAGCTGGAGGCGGAGGCGCAGGTGGCTCGCGGTCCTTACTCCTATAACGCAGGCGGCGCAGCACCCATCGGCGCGGCTGATATCGAAAAGCGTATGAAGGTGGATGAGCAGCTGGAGGCGATGAAGAGCAAGCTGAACGGCGCGTCGAGAGCAGGGGCGGATCAAGAGTAAGACTTATGCGCAAGCATGGAAGAGGCGGGCCGGGGAACGGTCTGCTCTTTCATGCGTTTTGCGGTGAAATGAAGGAATATTAGCACCTACATAAGGGAGCCGTTCATAGATGCAACCGATGCAAGCGGAGCAAGAGAGCAAGAACGCAGAGCAGCTGAAAGCGGCGCAAGCCAAGGCGGCCAGAAGACGCCACATGATCGAGACGTTTCTCTGGCTGCTCATCATTATTTGTCTGGTTATCATCCTGCTGCAGGGGCTGGATGTTATTGAGCTGTTCCTGCTGCAGGGCAAGTGGGCTGTCATCGGTCTGGGGGTTGTGGGAGCCGGGCTGGCGGCTGCGGCCATCAATGGCTATCTGCAAAATTCAAAGCTGAAGGCGGCAATTAGAAGGTTAAGCGAGCAGCAACAGCGAAAAAGAAGTTATCCCGTCACGCTGGATCTTGCTGGGGAGGATGAAGAAGCTGGGCTGGCCAGCCGTCAGGATGATCCGGGCTGGACGGAGAAGGTGAAGTTCACAGCGGTCATCGAGGAGCGCCAGCGGCTTGCCCGCGAGCTGCACGATGCTGTCAGCCAGCAGCTGTTCGCCATCTCCATGACGGCAACGGCTGTGAGCCGTACGATTGAACGGGACTGGGAGCGGGCGAAGCGGCAGGTTCAGCTGATTGAGGAGATGGCAGCCGTTGCGCAGTCGGAGATGCGGGCGCTGCTGCTGCATTTGAGACCGGTGCACCTGGAGGGGAAAAGCCTGGGGCAGGCGCTTGCCGCGCTTGTGGAGGAGCTGAAGCAGAAGGTGCCGATGAATATTGCGCTTGAGGTAGATGAATCGATTGTGCTGCTGCCCAAGGCGGAGGACCATCTGTTCCGGATCGCCCAAGAGGCGCTGTCCAATACGCTCCGGCATTCCAAAGCCGACAGTATGCGCATTCGTCTGTATCGATTGGACAACAACGTGCATATGACCCTGCAGGATAGCGGTATCGGCTTCGATCTGGAATCGAAGAAGGCCACCTCCTACGGTCTTCTGACCATGGAGGAGCGTGTGAACGAGCTGGGCGGTTCGCTCCGAATGCTGTCGCAGCCGGGCGACGGCACCACGATTCACTTGTGGGTCCCCATGGATGGCGGGCATTCCGTATAAGGAGAACGGCTCAAGTCGCTCATCTCTAAAGGCCTCGATAGAGGGTGTCTCATTATATAGAAAATGGAAAGTAGGCGTAAAGAGTGGACAATTCGATTAAAGTGCTGCTGGTGGACGATCACGAAATGGTAAGAATCGGTCTTGCCGCCGTGCTCGATACCGAGGAGGGCATCGAGGTGGTTGGGGAAGCCAGTAATGGAGCCGACGGCATCCGCCTTGCTCAATCCTATAAGCCGGACGTCGTGCTGATGGATCTGGTCATGGACGGCATGGACGGCGTGGAGACGACTGCCAAGCTGCTGGAGACGCACCCTGACTGCAAGGTCATTGTGCTGACGAGCTTCATCGACGACAGCAAAATATATCCCGTCATTGAAGCGGGAGCCTTCAGCTATTTGCTCAAGACATCCCGCGCCAGCGAAATCGCGGAGGCGATACGGGCGGCTTCGCGCGGCCAGTCCGTGCTGGAGTCGCAGGTTGCGGCCAAGATGATGAACCGCTTCCGAGCGCCGAAGCAGCAGGAGCAGACCCGGCTCCATGATGATCTGACGGAGCGGGAGATGGATGTGCTGAAGCGTGTCGCCCAAGGCAAATCCAATCAGGAAATTGCCGATGAGCTCTATATCGGCGTGAAGACGGTAAAGTTCCATGTGACTAATATTTTCAACAAGCTTCATGTGGAGGACCGTACGCAAGCAGCCATCTACGCGCATCGCCAAGGGATCGCAGAATAGTGACAGCCTCGTCTCTTAACGGGCGTCTGCCATGCCGCGAAGCAGGCGAAATACGGCATCATAATCATCAAAAGGATATACGGGAAGCTGGGAGGGCAAGCGCTTCATGCTGCTGGAGTCCTCCAGCAGCGCTGGCCAGCAAATTAGAGCCAAGGGATGGGCAGCCGTCTCCAGCAGACTAAGCTGGCTGGCCTCTCTGGCGCAAACGAGCTTGGGGTAAGGGGCAGTCTTGAAGCCCTCGACTAGTATCACATCGACGCTGTCAGCCATCGCGTCGATAAGCGCGTCGAGCGGCTGCGGCTTATGTATGAGCATCGCAGTGCGGCTTGCGGAGGTGATGGCAGTCATGTCAGCTCCGGCCGCTTGATGCTGCCAGGTGTCTGTACCGGGCGTATCCATTTGAAACTCATGGGCATCATGCTTAATGGTTCCCACTCCATAACCAGCTTGCTTGAACAGCTCCGTCATCCGGCAAACCCATGTGGTTTTGCCGGTGTTTTTGTATCCAACAAATTGAACGATAAGCTTCGCGCGCATAAGGGAGCCTCCTGGGGAAAATCTAAGATATTGTAAGCTAGTGTAGCACAATAGCTTCTTCCCTTGTATGCTTCCTAAATGAAAAATGCCTTCGTCGACCAGTGCGGCTGTGATACAATGAGTCACAATATGGCAGTTAGCGGGTGAGGAGAAGGATTGTGGATTACAGTTCGGGTTCGGGGGAGTATAAGAAGGACGGACGCTGGAAGCGGCGCGTCCTGCCAGTGGCTGAAGCGCAGCGGCGCGTCCTGCTGCTTGCCGCTGCCAGAAGGACCGCAAGCGAGCTGACGCCGCTTGCGGCATGCGGCGGCCGCCGCCTCGCGGAGTCGCTGCGCGCCACGAGCGACTGGCCGCCCTTCGCGCGCGCGGGGCTCGACGGCTACGCCGTGCGCGCGGCGGATACGGCGCTGGCGTCGCCGCAGGCCCCGGCGACGCTGCGCGTCGTGGATTCGGTCGCGGCGGGCGGGCTCGCCAGCGCGACCATCACGCCGGGCACGGCCGCGCGCATTATGACCGGCGCGGCCGTGCCCGAGGGGGCCGACGCGGTCGTGATGCTGGAGCAGACCGCGGAGGCCGCGGCCGGGGGCGAGCCGGCGGCGCGGATGGTGCGGATCGCAGCCGCCGCGAGCCCCGGCCAGCATGTGGCGCCCCGAGGCGAGGAATTCCGCCTGGGGAGCCCTATTGTGGAGGCCGGCGAGCTCCTTGCGCCGGGCCATGTTGCGCTGCTCGGCACGTTCGGCTATGCCGCCGTGCCGGTGTACAAGCGCCCGCGCGTGGCGATATTCGCGACGGGGAGCGAGCTGCTGCCCGTCGAGGCGCCGCTTGTGCCGGGGCGGATTCGCGACAGCAACAGCGCGATGGTGGACGCGCTTGTCCGCGAGTGCGGAGCGGAGCCGCTGATGTGCGGGACGCTGCCCGACGACCCGGTTGCCTTGCGCGCGGCGCTCGCGGAAGCGTCGGAGAGGGCGGAGCTGATCGTGACGACGGGAGGCGTGTCCGTTGGCGATTACGACGCGATGGCGGAGCTGCTGCGGGAGCTTGAGGCTTGGGAGGAAGCGGGCAGTTCTTACAGCGCTGATGAAGGATTGGAAGAGGTACATACGGATTCAACTGGAGTAGCCGAAGCGTCAGGGCGAGGGGGACAAGGGTCCATGCTGCTGTTCAACCGCGTCTCTATGCGTCCAGGCAGTCCTACGTCCGCCGCTTTGCTGAACGGTAGGCTTGTCCTGGCCCTGTCAGGCAATCCCGGCGCTTGCTTCGTCGGCTTCGAGCTGTTCGCGGGACCCGCGCTTCGCGCTATGCAGGGAGCGGCTTCGCCTGATCTCCCTTCCATTAAGGCGGTGCTTGGGGAGGACTACAGCAAGGGCAGCCCTCATACACGTTATGTGCGAGCCAAGCTGCGATTTGGAGAGGATGGCCGCGTCTACGCGGATGCCGCCAGATTCGGCAAATCCAGCATGATGGCTTCTCTTGCGGAATCCGACGGATTTGCCGTTATACCGTCTGGCTCGCGGGGAGCGGCGGCTGGCGAGCTGGTGCAGGTGCTGCTGCTCAAACGGTTTTATTCATAATTAGTCCTCTTGGAGGAAGGGGGTGGTACGCCTGCGCCGCGCCGTAATACAGCACATAGGGATACATATGAATGAACGGCTGGCGGAGCAGCTGCATGGGCGTATACTGCTCGGCGTATGATAACGCTCGCTTCAAATCCATCAGCAGGCCTTCCGAGCCCAGCAGCACCCTGCGCAGCGTGTTCACCTCTTCCATATTCGGGTTCTGCGGCAATATGGCGGGGTCCCATACCAGCCTGCGGCCAACCTCCTGGCCTCCTCGCTTGATCCCAAGCAGCTCCATGGCAGGATGCCTCATCGCAAGCGTCATGGCCTCCCATATTTCCGGACGCAGCAGCTGCTCGCGGCTCTGATAAGCGCTCTCCCATCTATTCATCGCATCGACCAGTGTATGAACGCTGTTCTCAAGCTGCTCCTTGCTGGCGACTCCATTATGTCGGCCTAGCTTCTCCAGCAGCTCTCCAAGCAGCTTCTGTCCTTGCCCGGCTTCACGCAGCCATGAATATACCCCCTGAGATGCAGCTTCCTCCTTCTTCTTCCTATTTCCTTGCGTCCCAGCGATTGGCGTCTGCTCGAACGCGGTCAGCGGATAAGCGGCATAGCGGTTGACAGGATGTGTTCTGGCGTATGCCTCCGTTCGCTCGATGCCGCGGATTGAGCGTGAATATGCAATCATCCTCTTCGCCCCCCTTTAAATGTAAAGAATAGCCGATTCGCCGCAAAAAGACTGGCGAAACCTGCTGCAAACCTTGGCGATTCCACTCGAATTTCCACAAATGCCATGCTATATCGTCGGCAAGCAGGATTCTGCATGACGGCAGCGTAAGTTCTATTAAGTTCTATAAGGTTATTTACCCGCATCCATCGTATTGCAATCAGACTATTCCAATTGGCGGGCGGACTTGTATGAGCCGAAATCCGAGGGAGGGGAAATCCATTGTATATGCCGGGGAACAAAGGCTTGCTGGGGATGGACAGGACGGAGCGGAAGGGGAGCAGACGGCGCAGGCAGCCGCTCTTCAGCATAGGGGGCGCGCTCGTCTTGCTGCTGCTGCTTATCATAGCTGCGCTGGTGATGAACGAGCGGCAGGGAGAGGGGGCGCCGAGCGGCTTGTCGCATGATCTGGGCAAGCTATGGGAGTGGACGGATGCCGCGATGCTGGGAGGAGCGGCGGAGTCGGACTGGCACTTGAGATGGCGGCTGGAGACGGAGGATGAAGACGCGTTCGACGAATTGGCCGCTGGGCTGTTCAGGGATGGGCAGGGAGGCGAGCTTGCCAAAATCGTCACGAATGACGGAAGCTCCATTCAGGGGCAGTCCCCGGTATATGGCGGGGCGACCCTGTCCATTCATCGGGCGGAGGTATCTGTGCAAGGCGTCGTTCTGCTTGTCGGCCTTGATCGAAAGGGCGGCGGAGGGCTGACGCTCAGTGAGCTGGACCGCTGGGCAACCGCCATATCCGAGAAGGTGGCTGCCGTGTCGCCAACCGTGGTACCCAGTATCAAAACGCATGGCTATACGGCTGACAGGGATGTGCTGCAGCAGCTCAAGCGGCTGGCACAGGCCAAGGAGATTGACCGCTATGAGGATGGCGGTACGAGCAGCGTCACGATGAAGAGCTCCACGCTGCGGCTGACGCAGGCGATGGGACCGGGACAGGGGCATGACGCGAACATGCAGCTTGCCTTGCACGCCAACACGGAGCGGGAGGAGGCTGAGCTCACCATCGGCATTCCGCTGCTGACAGGAGAATTCGGCTCCCTGTTTGAATAGGCTCCGCAACCGGGCGCAGGGGCATGAAATCAGCAGAAGTTGCAGCATTAATCAGTATTTTTTATGAGGCGCTGAATGGCTTATTAACAATGAATATGCTACACTACATAACATGTAAATGGTGAAAAAATTCCAGAGAAAGAATGAGTGAGGCGTATGACTTACAATAACCCAATTGAATCCATTTCGCCGGAAGGCGCCGTCTATTATTTGTTCGGAGCGACAGGCGACCTTGCCCGCCGCAAGCTGTTCCCGGCATTATTCAGTTTATATAAAGAAGGCAAGCTGTCCGAGAGCTTTGCCGTCGTGGGCCTTGCCCGCCGCCCTCGGACTAACGAGCAATTCCGCGCGGATCTGTATGAGTCCATTAACGAGTTCTGCCGCTACAAGCCCAGCGACGCGGATCTGTGGAATCGATTCGCCCAGCACTTCGAATATATGTCGCTGGATATTAATGACGTGAATGGGTTCCGCGAATTGAACAAGCTGTCCTCGGAGCTGGACAAGAGGTTCCATATTCCCGGCAACCGGTTGTTCTACCTAGCGCTTGCTCCATCCCTGTTCGGTCCGGTATCGTTCAACCTGAGGGACGGCGGGATGCTGGAGTCGGAGGGCTGGCACCGCCTTGTTATTGAGAAGCCGTTCGGCTACGATCTGCCATCGGCACAGCAGCTAAACCAGCAGCTGAACCAGGTGTTCAAGGAAGAGGAAATTTTCCGAATCGACCATTATCTCGGCAAGGAAATGGTGCAGAATATCCAGGTGATTCGCTTCGCGAACGCCTTCTTCGAGCCGTTGTGGAACAATAACCATATCGCCAATGTGCAGATTACGCTGTCGGAGACGGTAGGCGTGGAGGAGCGCGGCGGCTATTACGACAAATCCGGCGCGCTGCGCGACATGGGACAGAACCATATGCTTCAGATGCTCACGATGATTGCGATGGAGCCGCCAAGCCGTCTGCATGGCGAGGATATTCGCGACGAGAAGGTGAAGGTGCTCCGTTCGCTGCGAGGATATGCTTCCAGCGAGGACGTTCGCAGGAACGTCGTACGAGGCCAATATACGGCCGGCTCCCTGGGGAGCAAGGAGCTTCCGGGGTATCGTCAGGAGGATTCCGTTGATTCGGAATCGGTAACGGAGACTTATTTTGCCGCTAAGGTGTTTGTGGACAACTTCCGCTGGGCCGGAGTGCCATTCTATATTCGGACAGGCAAGCGGCTGCCCGTGAAGACGACAGAGGTCGTCGTGGAATTCAAGGCGATGCCGCAGAACGTCCTGTTCGCCCAGAAGCATGATCTGGCGCCGAACCTGCTCGTTATTCGCGTCAATCCCATGGAAGGCATCTATATCAAGATCAACGCCAAGAAGCCGGGAGCGGACAATGCGGTGCAGCCGGTATCCATGGAGTTCTGCCAAAGCTGCCAGATCGGCATCAATACGCCGGAGGCGTATGAGCGCCTGATCCACGATGCGGCACGGGGCGACTCCACGTATTTCACCCGCTGGGATGAGGTGTCCCACGCTTGGGAGTTCGTGGATCGCATCGCCCAGGCATGGCGCGAGGATAAGAGCGATCTGGCGTTCTATCCGGCTGGCTCTTGGGGACCGGAGGAAGCGGGGAGATTGCTCCATGAAGAGGGCTTCCATTGGTGGCCGGTGAACGGCCAAGAGGAAGATAACGTAATATGGATTAC
This sequence comes from Paenibacillus sp. PL2-23, assembly GCF_040834005.1. Lineage (NCBI taxonomy): Bacteria > Bacillati > Bacillota > Bacilli > Caryophanales > Paenibacillaceae > Paenibacillus > Paenibacillus sp. PL2-23. The sequence continues at coordinate 4,198,153 of NZ_CP162129.1, read as the reverse complement.
GAATAGTGGAAAATAAGATTTCTATGTGAAATGTGTGAAATGAAGGGAAGGCCTACATGAGTTTAAGCGAAGAAATTAAACAAGAAGTGGATAAGCGACGCACGTTCGCAATTATTTCCCATCCCGATGCCGGTAAAACCACATTGACCGAGAAGCTCCTCCTGTTCGGGGGCGCTATTCGGGAAGCCGGCTCCGTCAAGGCGCGCAAGGCAAGCCGCCACGCGACCTCGGACTGGATGGAGATTGAGAAGCAGCGGGGCATCTCCGTCACTTCCTCCGTTATGCAGTTTGATTATGCAGGGCATCGCGTCAACATTCTGGATACACCGGGTCACCAGGACTTCTCCGAGGATACGTATCGCACGCTGACCGCCGCAGACAGCGCGGTCATGCTTATCGACGTCGCGAAGGGCGTCGAGGCGCAGACAATCAAGCTGTTCCAGGTGTGCCGCAAGCGCGGCATTCCCATCTTCACCTTCATCAACAAGCTGGACCGTGAAGGCAAAAGCCCATTCGAGCTGATGGAGGAGCTGGAGCAGGTGCTTGGCATCCGCTCCGTTCCTATGAACTGGCCGATCGGCATGGGCCGCGAGCTGTGCGGCGTGTACGACCGGATGAAGAATCAAGTGGAGCTGTTCCAGGGCAACGATCATTCTACTATTGAGGTTCGCAAGGTGGACGATTACAACGACGGCATCATCCGCGAGATGGCGGGTGACTTCTTGACGGATCAGCTTATATCGGAGCTGGAGCTGCTGGACGTGGCAGGCGATCCGTTCGACTACGACAAGGTGCGCGCGGGCGAGCTGACGCCGATCTTCTTCGGCAGCGCCGTCAACAACTTCGGCGTGCAGACGTTTCTGGAGAACTTCCTTCAGCTGGCGCCCAAGCCGACGTCGCGCAACAGCACTACAGGTCCGATAGATCCTACCAGCGAGAAATTCAGCGGCTATGTGTTCAAAATTCAGGCCAACATGAATCCGGCGCATCGGGATCGCATCGCGTTTCTACGCATTTGCTCCGGCCGGTTCGAGCGCGGGATGGCCGTTAAGCATGTGCGCAACAAAAAGGAAATCAAGCTGTCTCAGCCGCAGCAATTTCTCGCGCAGGACCGGGATATCGTCCAAATGGCTTATCCAGGCGACATTATTGGCCTGTTCGATCCCGGCATCTTCCGCATCGGCGATTCCCTGTCGCAGGGGGCAGAGGTCGAATTCGACGAGCTGCCGACGTTCTCGCCGGAAATTTTCTCCAAGGTAACGGTGAAAAACGCATTAAAGCACAAGCAGTATCAGAAAGGTCTGGATCAGCTCACGGAGGAGGGCACGATTCAGGTGTTCTATTCCACTGGCAGCTTCGATGAGACGATTCTCGGCGTTGTCGGCCATCTGCAATTCGAGGTGTTCGAGCATCGGATGAAGGCCGAATATGGCGTCGACATTCAGCTCCATCGGATGTCGTTCCAATTCGCCCGCTGGATTGTGGATGACAAGATTGATCCATCCAAGTTCCGCATCAACTCCACGCTTGTGAAGGACAAGAAGGACAATTATGTCGCCTTGTTCGAGAACGAATATGCGATGCGTACGGCAATGGAAAAAAATCCAACCTCCAAGTTTCTGGAGACGGCTCCTTAATGGCTTAACGATAACGATTTCGCTCACGACAGCCTCCAGCGGCAGCATTGATGCCGCTGGAGGTTTTTTTTCTGACCACGCGTATATATTTTACGATTGGCAAAAACTTTTTTGAGGAAAATAGCAACTTCATAACGAAATTAGTCGTTTCTTTTGGTAGACTAGTAGAGGCATTGATTCATTGCTTGGCTAGAGAATGGGTTACGAAAAGGAGCGCATGGAAGAGGCTTATGAAAAATTGGACTTGGAAGCTGTTTGTTCCGACGGGGATTATCGTCATTGCGCTTATCGCGCTGGCTATCGTGTATGTGCAGGGGAGAATAGGTCAACCCGCGGGCGGCAATCCGCTCCCTGCGCCTGCCACTATAACGGAGGTGACTCAGATTGAGGCGCCGAAGGAGAAGTATGACGTTATCGTTGTGGGCACCGATCCCGAGGGTGTGATGGCGGCTGTGTCCGCCTCCCGCAATGGCCTGAAGACGCTGCTCGTGGACAGCAGAGATCGTGAGATATTGGGCGGCTTGTTTACGATTGGCTGGCTGAACAGTCTGGATATGAATTGGACGCCGGACAGCAAGAGCTATTACAACAAAGGACTGTTCCAGGAATGGTTCGAGGAGATTGAAGGCGATTCCTTCGATATCACGACGGCCGCCAACGCCTTCCACCGAATGGTGGAGGCAGAGGAGAACCTGGAGGTTAGACTGGGCCTCGACCGTATTGATCCCCTTGTAGAGCAAGGGGCGGACGGCACGATTGTGGTTCAAGGCGCCAAGCTGTCGATGGGCGACGGCACAACGGCAGAAGTAGCTGCCAGCGCTGTCATTGACGCGACGCAGGACGCTGACTTCGGGGCAGCGGCGGGAGCGGGCTTTACATTCGGCCGCGAGGACATCGGAGATCACGAGACGCTGATGGCTGTCACACCGGTCTATAAGCTGACGGGAGTAACGCCGGAGGTATGGCAGGCTATAGCTGACGCACTGAATAAGGACGATGATTCAGGCACGGGCGCCAATGCGCACAGCGCCTGGGGCTACAAAAAAATGTGGCAATACGTCGCAACCAATCCGGAGCGCATCCGTACTAGAGGACCGAACCTGGGAAGGCTGAACGACGAATCCATGCTTGTGAATGCCGTTCAAATCTTCGGCGTCGATCCCTTCGATCAGGCTTCGGTCGAAGAAGCGTACGACATTGCCCGTAAGGAAATTCCGCTTATGCTCGACTTTATGAAGGAGCATTATCCGGAGATGGAGCCTGTTGAGCTCGGGGAGCTTGCGACAGAGCTGTATGTCCGCGAGACACGCCATCTGATCGGAGAATACCGCTTGTCGGTTGTCGACCTGCTGGAGCAGACGCCGCATTATGACGATATCGCATACGGCTCCTACCCTGTCGACATTCAGAGCACATCTCCATCCAATACAGGCGCTGTGCTGATGGATCCCGTGAAATACGGCGTGCCGTTCCGCGCACTGGTGCCGCAATCCGTCGACGGCCTGCTCGTTGTGGGACGCGCGGCCAGCTTCGACACGCTGCCTCACGGCAGCGCGCGCGTTGTGCCGCTCGGCATGGCGACGGGACAGGCGGCTGGCGCAGCGGTTAAGCTTGCGCTGGATGAGCAGGTGACCTTCCGCGAGCTCGGCGCATCGGAGGAGCTTGTGAAGAGGCTGCAGGAGCTGCTGACGGAGCAGGGAATGGATCTGAACCCGCCGGCAACTGAGCCGTACGCGTTCATGAGCCATCCGCAATATGAAGGAATGAAGGCCGCAGCAAGCATGGCTATTGCGCAGGGCGGCTACAGCAATGATTTTGGCCTGGATCTGGATTCCAACCCTCAGCGTCTGGTGCAGAATATGGCTGGCGTGGCGAAGGTGCATAAGGCGGCCATCCCTTACTCCGCGGCCAAAGCGACTGAAGGCATGAACGAGGATGAGGCGAAGACGATGCCGCTGACGCTTGCCCAAGCGGCGTATACCGTTGCTCTCGCGTTGTACGGAGAGGATGAGGCGAAGCCGGAGGATGCGCTTGCTAGGCTGAAGTCGGAAGGCATGTGGACGGAGGCCTCCCTGGGGACGATTAAGAATGAGCAGAAGCTGACGAATGGCGACGTCTATATGCTGATCAAGGATACTGTCGCGAAGGCGGCCGGCAAGACGTATTAAACTCTTAAACGAAACGAAGAAGCAGTGGAAGCAGCGATCGATTGATCGAGCTTCCATATGCTTCTTTTTTTGCATGATTATTGAAACGCTCCTTTCTCTGAATACGTAATAGGTAGGGTCACAAAAAATAAGAGGAATTGGAGTGAAACCGTTTGAAATCGTTATTTGTTCGATTGCAAGGGGCAAGATGGAGCAAGACCATAACTGCTGCCGTATTAGCGCTCAGTCTGCTTTCCCCGGCGTTCCACGCCTCAGCTGCGACAACTGCCGACGCGGCGAAGGGCAAGGCGTTGGATGCCGCCAGCGCTTCGGCCTTCCTGGACAGCTTTTTCACAGCGGAAGAAGTCAAGCCTCAGTATGTGGGCGCTTCTGTGGTTGTTGTAAAGGACGGCAGGGTGCTGGCGCAAAAGGGCTACGGCTATGCGGACCTGGAGAAGAAGCTTGCCGTTGATCCCTCCTCTACTGTATTCCGAATCGCTTCCATATCCAAGACCTTCGCGGCTGCCGCTATCATGCAGCTGGCGGAGCAAGGGAAGCTCCGCTTGCAGGATGATATTACCCCCTACATAGGAGAGGTGAGCTTCCACAATCCGTTCGATCAGCCCGTAACGATCGAGCATCTGCTGACGCATACCACTGGCTTCGACATTCGGGATCCCAAGCCGGAGGACCTGGGCACGGATTTGACGAAGGTTGTAGGCATTGAGGAATACGTCAAGGCCAATATGCCGCCTGTTGTGCGCGAGCCGGGCAGTGTCTATATGTATGACAACTTCGCCTCCATGCTGCTTGGCCTCATTGTTCAGAATGTAAGCGGACAGTCTTACGAGACTTATATGGAGGAGCATGTATTTGCGCCGCTTGGCATGAACAACAGCGACTTCTTGCTGACAGGAAGACTGAAGTCCCAATTGGCCCAGGAATATACGGCTGACAATCAGAGAATGGAGCGTTACGCTGTGACGCCGACCATCATGCCGCAAGGCGGTATGCTGAGCACGGCTGAGGATATCGGGAAATTTATGATCGCGTTCCTGAATGGCGGCAATTCGGGGTCAAGCCGTATTTTGTCCCAGCAATCCGTCGACTCCATGGAGGTATACAGATCCAGCATTCACCCTCTGATGCCGAACACTACGTATGGCTTCGAAGCGCCGAATCAGATGCCGGGCGCGGGTGCGAGCGACAAAATTATAACCAAAGGCGGCAATCTTCCAGGCACCAGCTCTTATCTGTTTCTTATTCCCGAGCAGAACACCGGCGTGTTCCTGACATCCAACAAACCAGGTGTAATCCACAACGGCTTCTATGCCCAATTTATCTCAACCTTCTTCCCGCAATACGCGGCGCCAGCCGAGCTGAAGCCTTTCAAGCCGCAGCTTGAGAAGGAGCTTACGAAATTTGCGGGTGTCTACTCCGATCTCCGTCTCGACCTGCTCGTATCGCTGCTGGGAACGCAAGGCGAAGGCGATCTGGTCATCTCGGATTCCTTCATCGGACAACGAGCCTTGACGCAAGTAGACGACAACCTGTTTGTCGACAGTCTTACGGGCCAATTCACCGGCTTCAAGCTGGATGAAGAGGGCAAAGTGCTCTATATGAAGGAGCCTTACCTGAATCCATTGAGTTATTCCATGAAGGGCGTGGAGGCGGAGGGCTTCGCAGACGTTCCGGAGCAGCATCCTTATGCGCCTTATATTTATTCGCTGCAATCGTTAGGACTTCTGGATAATGACGCGTCAGCCTTCTTCAAGCCGGATCAGGCGGTAACGAGAGGCGAATATGTAGCGAACCTGCTGAAGCTGCTTAACTTGACGGGAATTGACGCGGAGCAGCAACCAGCCTTCGCAGATTTGAAGGGCCACCCCGCTGCTTCTTATATTCAGCTGGCGCATATGCTCGGTATGGTGAAGGGCAACGGCAAAGGCAGCTTCCACCCCGATAAGCCGATCACTCGCCAGGAAGCGGCCGTTATGATCTATCGACTCCTTGCCGCTCAATATCCGGCGGAAGCGTACAAGGACATCGTGCTGGCCGGCGAGACGGATGTGTGGGCCGTCCAGGCTGTACAGATGATGATCGCGCTGCAGCTGATCGGACCGGAGGTGCAGCCCAAGGGGGATGGATCCGTGGACTACCGTTCCAAGGCGCTGCTGACCCGTGCTGAAGAAGCGGCTATTCACTTCACCAGCTTGACTACGCCTACGGACATCATCTATGCTTCGCTCGCTCAGGGCTCGGCTCAGGATGAGGCGGCTTAAGCCGTTTGATTAAAAAGTAACCAGGGAGCTCCAGTGCTTATGCGCTGGGGCTTCTGCCATTAACGAGCGGAGCGGCGAGATGTGAATAGGCAAAGAACAATTTGTGCATTGACTCTAAAACGGTTTCATGCCATAATGTACGCGTGTACATTATTTAGAGATCCTTTCATTATGGCTTATCAGCTTGAATAGGAGGCCACCGTTATTAGCAGGAAAGAGGTTGCAAGACTGGCCGGCGTGTCGGAGGCAACCGTGTCTCGCGTATTCAACAACGTTGGTCCTATGAAGGAGGAGACGCGGGATCGCGTGCTGCAAGCAGCCGAGCAGGTGGGTTATGTGCCGAACGCGCTGGCGCAGCAGCTTGCCCGCAAGAGGAGCGGGAACATTGGGGTTATTCTGCCCTTCGTGCCGAAGGTTCATTTGTTCTCGACCTACTATTTCTCCGAAATTCTAAGCGGGATCGGGGAAGCCGCCAATCAGGCCGGCTACAATCTCTTGCTCATCTTCCGCGAGCCAAGCGACGCCAAGGATTACGCGATGCTGTTCCGCACGCAGAGAATCGACGCATGTATTGTGCTTGGCGCTAGAGATGTGCCGGAGGAGAGGGCGGCGCTGGAGCAGCTGCAGGCGGAAGGCTACCCGTTCTGCCTGGTGAATCAGCGCTTCGACGGAACGCCCTTCTTAACGGTTGACGCCGATCATGCGGAAGGAAGCCGGCAAGCGGTCCTGCATCTGATCGCCGGCGGCCGGCAGCGTATTGCGTTCTTGAACGGTCCGCCTGAATTCTCCAGCAGCCGTGATCGGTTGGCTGGCTATGAGGCGGCGCTGCGTGAGAGCGGCTATACGCTTCGAGAGGAGCTTGTGTTCGTCGGCAATTACAGTCGGAAGAGCGGCTATGAGCAAGCGACTGCAATCGCTTCTGGCATTGAGAGAGGCGAGGTGGATGCGGTGTTCGCGGCTAATGACCGAATGGCGATCGGCCTCATGCAGGGCTTAAGGGAGCGGGGCATCGAGCCCGGCGAACGTTATGCGCTGGTCGGGTACGATAATTCTGACGGCTCGCGAATAACAAGTCCGGCGCTCTCGACGGTAGAGGTCCCATTCTACGAGATGGGCAAGCTGGCTGCAGAGAAGCTCTTGAACGAAGAGGGCAGACTGGCGGTTGAGCGGCCCGAGCAGAGCTTGCTTCCCATACGTCTCCTGCCGAGGGAGACATCCACATTCTAATTGAGAGGCGGTAAGAGACATGAAAAAAATCAATGTCGGCATGGTTGGCTATAAATTTATGGGGAAGGCGCACAGCAATGCTTACCGGGCGCTTCCCATGTTCTTCCCTGAGGCCGTAAAGCCGGAGATGAAGGTTATCTGCGGGCGCGATCCCGTAGGGCTGGAGCAAGCTCGGGCCCAGTTCGGGTGGGAAAGCTCTGTAACAGATTGGCGCGAGCTCGTGCAGCGCGAGGACGTCGACGTTGTCGACATTAATGCGCCGAGCGATGCCCACAAGGAGATTGCGATCGCCGCAGCCCGCGCGGGCAAGCATCTATTCTGCGAGAAGCCGCTCGCGCTGACGCTTGAGGATTCCCGCGAGATGCTGGAGGAAGCCGAGAAGGCGGGAGTCAAGCATATGGTTGGCTTCAACTACCGGTTTGCGCCGGCGGTTCAGCTGGCGAAGAAGCTGATAGCGGAGGGCAGAATCGGCGAGATCCATCACTTCCGCGGCGTATTCCTGCAGGATTGGATTCTGGATCCCTCCTTCCCGCTCGTCTGGCGCCTGCAGAAGGAAATCGCGGGCTCCGGCTCGCACGGCGACCTTGGCGCGCATGTCATTGACATGGCTCGATTCCTGGTGGGCGAATTCCACGAGGTCATCGGCATGAGTGAAACGTTTGTCAAGCGTCGTCCGGTGGCTTCTGCCATGACAGGACTTAGCGCGAAGGGCGGCGCCAGCGAGGAGATGGGCGACGTAACCGTCGACGATGCGACGGCTTTCCTGGCGCGCTTCGAGAATGGAGCGATGGGCACGATCGAGGCGACGCGGTTCGCGGCGGGCCATCGCTGCACGAACGGCTTTGAGATTAACGGCAGCAAGGGCAGCATCAAGTTCGACTTTGAGCGGATGAATGAGCTTCAGGTTTATTTTGCCGATGATGCTGAGGATGTGCAGGGCTTCCGCCGCGTGCTGGCTACGGACGCTTCGCATGCTTATATGGACGCCTGGTGGCCGGCTGGACATACGATCGGCTATGAGCATACGTTCACGCATGAGGTGCTGGAGCTGATGCGGGCGTTCCAGGAGGACCGCCAGCCGGTGCCTAACTTCGTGGACGGCGTGAAGTGCCAGGAGGTGCTGGAAGCTGTAGATCGCTCCATTGAGGAGCGGAGATGGGTCGCAATAAGCGAGTTGTAAATTATAGAGGGGTGTGATGGGTATGAAAAAAGCATTAATCGTATGGGGCGGCTGGCTCGGCCACCAGCCGGAGGAGGTAGCAGGTATCTTCCGCGGTCAGCTGGAGGCGGCTGGCTTCGAGGTAGAGGTGTCGGACACGCTTGAAGCATTCGCTGACGAGGAGAAGCTGAGAGCGCTGGATCTGATCATCCCGCTATGGACAATGGGCAAGATTGAGCAGCGCTTGGTGAATAACGTATCGGCAGCCGTTCAGAGCGGTGTTGGCTTATTCGGCAGCCATGGCGGCATGTGTGACGCATTCCGTGAAAATGTGGACTGGCAGTTCATGACGGGCAGCCAGTGGGTAGCCCATCCTGGCAATGACGGCGTTAACTATACCGTGAACATCAGCAATACCTCCAGCCCGCTGACGGAAGGCATCCAGGATTTCGACGTAAGCACGGAGCAATATTATCTGCATGTCGATCCAGCGGTTGAGGTGCTGGCGACGACTCGCTTCCCGGTTGCGCCTGGACCACATTCCGCCAATAAGCCGGTTGACATGCCCGTTATCTATACCAAGCGATGGGGACTGGGGCGGGTCTATTACACGTCGCTGGGCCATCAAGCGAACGTGATGGATATTCCGGTTGTCAAGGAGCTTTCGCTTCGCGGCTTCCTCTGGTGCGCGGAAGGCAAAGCAATTGCCGCTGCCAAAGCGAGCGCAGGCAGTGAGGCTGCATATACAGGCATGCAGGACAATCAGTTGTAAATTTGTACGTATTTTTTAGCGGTATTCATTAGCGAGGAGAGTTGGCGGAACGTGGACAAAATTAAAGCGGGTATTATCGGGACGGGCAATATTAGCGGTATTTATTTCGATAACGGCAGCAAATTCGACGCGATGCAGGTTGTGGCATGCGCCGATCTCGATGTAGAACGGGCAAAGGCGCGCGGCGAGCAATATGGCGTGAAGGGCTGCTCGGTCGACGAGTTGCTGGCTGATCCGGACATTGACATGATTATTAACCTGACGATTCCGCAAGCGCATGCGTCGGTGAACCTGCGCGCGCTGGAGGCCGGGAAGCACGTGTATGTCGAGAAGCCGTTTGCGGTGACTCGCGAGGAAGCGCAGGAGGTGCTGGCGCTGGCGGCCCAGAAAGGGCTCTATGTAGGCAGCGCCCCGGATACGTTCCTGGGCGGCGGCATTCAGACGTGTATCAAGCTGATTGAGGACGGCTGGATCGGCACGCCAATTGGCGCGACGTCATTCATGCTGGGCGGCGGACATGAGAGCTGGCATCCGGCGCCGGAATTTTATTATCAAGTGGGCGGCGGACCGATGTTCGACATGGGACCTTATTACTTGACTGCGCTTGTGGCGATGCTGGGGCCGATGACTCGCGTGACGGGCTCTGCGCGAATCTCCTACCCTGAGCGCACCATTACAAGCCAGCCGAAGGCCGGCCAGAAGATCCAGGTTGAAGTTCCGACGCACATCGCAGGGGTGATGGACTTTGCTTCCGGCGTCATCGGCACCATTCTGACAAGCTTCGATGCGAAGGGCGGCACTGTGCTGCCGCGCATTGAGGTGTATGGCAGCCACGGCACGCTGCAAGTGCCGGATCCCAACACCTTCGGCGGAGAAATTCGTGTATGCCGTGCTGGACAGAAGGAATGGTCGACGATTCCGTTTACCCACGGCTATACGGAGAATGCGAGGGGCGTTGGTGCGGCAGATATGGCGAAGGCGATTCAGACGGGGCGTAAGCACCGGGCGAACGGCGAGCTCGCCTACCATGTGCTGGAGGCGATGCACGGCATCCATGACGCGTCCGAGGGGGGCGTCCATTACATCATGAAGAGCACTTGCGAGCGTCCGGCTCCATTGCCGCTGGGGCTCCGCCCGTTCTGCCTGGACTAGCAGTGAAGGATAACAATACTTGAGTAGAAGACCTCTTTTCGGGATATATCCCTAAAGGAGGTCTTTTTTTGCATAATTATCACAAATTATTCAATTGATAATAGCTCTCGCCTTCACAAATTTTCCATTTGAGGATAACAGAGAATTAACATTAACTCCTTATGCTTGTCCTTGTAGAGCAAATTCGATCGAGGAGTGAAAAAGTTGAATAAATCGATGGATCGTAAAACGTTTTTATCCTATTTGGGTACAGGAGCTGCTGCCTTGGCTACGGCTTCGGCAGGTCTTGGTGCACTGACCGGTAAAGCTTCCGCTGCATCGGGGACGGCTGATCATTTATTCGGCTTCGGCACAAACCGGGTCAGCGGCTATTTCGAGCCGATTGAGCCTACCAAAGCAGACAAGCTGGTATTGCCCAAAAACTTTAAATACGACGTTATTGCGGCATTCGACGATGTGATTAACCAAGCAGGAGAGAAATTCGGCTCAGGCTGCGATTACAACGCATATTTCCCAATCAAGGGATCTAACACACGGGGACTTCTTGTCAATAATCACGAATACAGCACCATTTTCTCCATTGGTCCTGTGAAGGATGACAAGATGACGGAGGATCAGCTCCACAAGAACCTGTACTACCAAGGTATGTCTGTCATTGAGGTGTACAGAGATGAGGATGGCGTATGGAAGATGGACACGACTTCTCCATATGCACGCCGCATCAACGGCTATACCAAATTCGAAGTGACAGGTCCTGCTAAAGGCGGTTCTGCGCTTGGCGGCGCCACAACGGTGCAGGGCACGTTCGCGAACTGCTCGGGCGGCGTGACGCTGTGGAACACGGTTCTATCCTGTGAAGAAAACTTCGCGCATACGGCAGCCGCTTCCAAGCTTCCGGACACGCATTACGGCTGGGTCATCGAGGTAGATCCGTTCGACAAATCGTATTTGAAGAAGCATACGGCGCTGGGCCGCTTCAATCACGAGAATACGGCGATGGGACTTGCCAAAGACGGCCGCGTTGTGGTCTATATGGGTGACGACAAGAAGGACGCATGCGTCTACAAGTTCATCAGCAATGGCAAATACGACAAGCTGAAGGGCCGCGGCAACTCCGCGCTGCTTGAGGACGGTACGCTATATGTGGCCAATCTGAAGACTGGCAAATGGATCCCGGTTACGCTGGAGGAAGTGTCGAAGGCGATTAAGGACAAGCCTGAGCTGCAGAAGAAATTCAAAACGCAGGGCGACGTCGTCACTTATTGCCAGGAAGCAGCTATACTCATTGGCGGAACGCCGACCGACCGTCCGGAGGATATCGAAATCTCGCCGTTCGACAATACGGTGTTCATCTGCCATACGAACAATGACAGCCATGGCAACATTCACGGCCATATTACACGCTTCTTCGAATTGAAAGACGATTTGGGCGCGCTTGAATTCGATTTCGAAATTTTTGCAGCAGGCGGCCGTCAATCGGGCTTCAGCTCTCCGGATAACCTAGCGTTCGACTCGAACGGACATCTGTGGGTCGTTACGGACATTTCGACCAGCAGCCAAAATAAAGGCGTTCACAAATCGTTTATGAACAATGGTCTATTCGTTATCCCGACAAGCGGACCGGATAAGGCTATTGCCCTGCAGTTCGCCTCTGGACCGGTGGACAGCGAGCTGACGGGACCGTACTTCACGCCGGACGAGGGAACGCTGTTCCTCTCGGTTCAGCATCCGGGCGAGACGACGACAGACCTGAGCAAGCCAACGAGCAGATGGCCGCACCGTCCAGGCGACAGCAAGGCGCGCTGCGCAGTCGTAGCCATCAGCGGCTTTAAATTGGGTTAATTGATTCACAACGGAACATTTCAAGCAGCCGGGAACCTCGTGTTCGCGGCTGCCAACCTATTATGAAGGAGTGTTAGCAATGCCATTCGGCAATATCGGAATCGGTGGTTTAGTGCTTATTCTCATTATCGCGCTTATTATATTCGGACCTTCCAAGCTGCCCGAGCTGGGGCGCGCTTTCGGCAGAACGCTTAGTGAATTCAAGGGGGCTACTCGCGGTCTCGTGAACGGCGAAGACGAAAGCAAGCAAGGAGAAGAAGAAACGGCAACAAAAACGGCAACTGCGGCTGGAAAGTAAGATGAAAAATCCGAATGATCAAAACTTAATCGGCCATCTGGAGGAAATGCGGACAAGGCTGATTCGAACGCTGATCTCCTTTCTGGTAGCCATGGCGGCGGCGTTCCTGTACGTGGAAGAGATTTACGCGTGGCTGGTGAGGGACATGGAGCAGAAGCTGGTGCTGCTGGGCCCTTCAGACGTCATCTGGGTCTATATGATGATCGCTGGAGTGGTGGCCATCGCCATTTCGCTTCCCGTAGCTGCGTACCAGATTTGGAAGTTTGTTACCCCCGCTCTGCCGATCGCTACGAAGCGGGCTACGCTGCTGTTCATTCCCGGCATCAGCGTCTTGTTTGCAGCCGGCATCTGCTTTGGTTACTTCATCCTATTCCCGATGGTGCTGCATTTCATGAATCAGATGGCGTCGGGTTCCTTTGAAACGATGTATACGGCGCAAAAATATTTTACATTTATGATTCATATGACTGTACCGTTTGGCCTGCTGTTCGAAATGCCGGCAATCGTAATGTTCTTGACGAAGCTGGGGGTGCTTAATCCAAATCGTCTGGCCAAGGCGCGCAAGCTTGCTTATTTTCTGCTTGTTATCATCGCCGTTACGATTACGCCGCCAGATATTTTGTCCGACATTATCGTCATTGTACCCTTGTTCCTCTTATATGAAATCAGCATTACGATATCCAAATTTGTGTACCGTCATCAGCTTCGGGAGAAGCAGGAATTGTACTCCAGCACGACATAAATACGGGATATCCGCCCATAAAAAAACAAACGGCACAGGACTTTATCCCGTGCCGTTTCGATTTAAGATTTCAGCCAAGCGTCGACCTTGTCGGCATTCGCTTCCACCCATGCCTTGGCAGCGTCCTCAGGTTCGGCGCCCTCGACGATTTCAATCATAACGGCAGCCATGTCGTCCGGCGTCCAGTTGAATGTGTCAAGGAAGGCATAAGCTTCAGGCTGCGCCTCCTTCAGTCCCGTGCGGACAATCGTATGAATCTCCTCGTCTTCACCGTAGATCCCCTTAGGATCCTCTAGATATTTCAGATCCATCTTCGCGAATTTCCAGTGCGGCGTCCAGCCCGTTACGATAATGGGTTCCTGATTGTCATAAGCCTTCTGCAGCGCTTGCGCCATTGCGGCGGAGGAGCTCTCCAGCAGTGTCCAGTTGTCCTTCAGTCCGTACTCTTCAAAGACGGTTTCTGTCTTCATCATAAGACCGGCGCCCGGCTCGATACCGGTTATGGTGTGCTTCAAGCTTTCGCCCACGTCGCCAGCCAGGTCTTCAATACTGTTAATCGACATATAAGACGGAACAACTAGACCAAGCTTTGTACCGATCAGGTTCGGACCCAGATCCTCCAGCTTGCCTTCATTTTCTGTCAAATAAGTCTCATGTGTCGTCGGCAGCCAAGCGGCAACCATGGCATCCGCGCTTCCGTCGGCGATGCCGGCCCACATTGGACCCGCGTCAACCTGAAGCATCTCCACCGTATAACCCAGCTTCGTCTCCAGCACTTCCTTCACGACATGTGTGCTTGCAATTTCGGAGTCCCATGCGACATAAGCAAGCTTAATTTCCTTTTTGGCGTCGGACTTATTGTTCTCTTCGTTGCTGCTGTTGTTCGACGCGCAGCCCGCGAGCAGGGTTAGAATCATAATGGCAGATAGATACAAACTAAACTTCTTCATGGTACTTGTCACTCTCCTAAATAGAATAGTTATGATAAATAGTTATGATTGCGTTTTGGAGCGTTTGGTAATCTGCTGAGTCAAACGATCCAAAATGATAGCGAGGATCACGATGGCAAGGCCAGCCTCGAAGCCTGTGCCCGTCTTCACTTGAGTCACGGCTCGATAGACGGTAGCGCCTACGCCCTGCGCGCCAACCATCGATGCGATAACGACCATCGACAGGGAAAGCATAATCGTCTGGTTCACTCCTGCCATAATGGTAGGCATAGCGATCGGCAGCTGCAGCTTGAACAGCTTCTGCCCCGGCGTAGAGCCGAAGGCGTCCGCCGCTTCGACCAGCTCGGCCGGTACTTGACGGATACCCAGATTGGTCAGGCGAATCGTCGGCGGTATGGCAAAAATAATGGACGATATGACGCCTGGCACAACGCCAAGACTGAAAAAGGATATTGCCGGCAGCAGATAGACGAAGGCCGGCATCGTCTGCATGAAGTCGAGCACCGGAGTGATCACATTGCGCAGACGGTTGTGGCGCGCGCACAGGATGCCCAGCGGTATGCCGATAATAATGGAGATCAGAGCTGCCGTCAGAACGAGCGCCAGGGTCTGCATCGTCTTGTCCCATAGCTCAAGATTATCGATCAGCAGCAAGCCGGCAGCAGTGAACACGCCCATCTTCCATTTGCCGATCAGCCATGCGATTGCGGAGAACAGAAGGATGACCGCCAGGGGCGGCAGCAGCTCCAGCACGAAGTGGATGCCGTTAACGGTGCCGCCTATCAATAGACTGATGAAATCGAACAACGGCGCGAAATTGTCGGTCAGCCAGTCCTCGCCAGCTTCAATCCATTCTGCGAGCGGTATTTTAGGCAGATTCAATGGTGTCACCTCCTAATGGGGGACCCGAGTTGCCGGCCAGCGCGGCAAGTACAGCGCCTTTGATGACGACGCCCTTCAGCCGTCCGTTCTCGTCCGTCACGGCAAGCGGAAGGCGAGAGCTGCTCATTAATTCGAACAATTCGTGCAGCATGGCCTCCGGCATGGTTGTCGGCACCTCGCGCTGCATAATGTCCTCCAGCTTGCTGCCGTCCTTCACGGCGACCGACGCGTCTTCCGCCGATACAAGCCCAAGCAGCTTCATCGCCTTATCAACTACGTACAGGCTTGATACGCCTCGTTCTCTCATGAACTGAAGCGCGACGCGCGGACCCTTGTCCAGCGTAATGGTCTCCGCCTTGTCCATCGCATGAGCGGCCGTCAAAACCTTGGACAGATCGACGTCCTCGACGAACCGTTCTACGTACTTGTTGGCTGGCTGCATGAGGATTTCCTCCGGCGAGCCGCTCTGCACAATGCTGCCATCCTTCATGAGCGCAATCTGGTCGCCAATGCGCAGCGCCTCGTCAAGATCGTGTGTGATGAAGACGATCGTCTTCTTCATCTTCGTCTGCAGCTCCAGCAGCTCATCCTGCATATCCTTGCGAATGAGCGGGTCCAAGGCGCTGAACGCTTCGTCCATCAGCAGAATATCGGGATCATTGGCCAGTCCGCGCGCCAATCCGACACGCTGCTGCATCCCGCCGCTCAGCTGGTCAGGGTAGCTGTTCTCCCAGCCCTTGAGCCCAACGAGCTCCAGCGACTGCATCGCCATCTCGCGACGCTTCTTCTTGTCCACGCCCTGCACCTCCAGCCCGTATTCCACATTCTGAATAACGGTGCGGTGCGGGAACAGAGCGAACTTCTGGAATACCATGCCAATGTTGCGGCGACGGAACTGTCTGAGCTCCTCCTGCGACATCTTCATGACATCCTGTCCGCTGAACAGGAGCTGCCCGGCGGTTGGCTCAATCAGCCGGTTAAGCAGTCTGACAAGCGTAGATTTGCCGCTGCCCGACAGACCCATAATGACGAAGATTTGTCCTTCCTCGATGGTGAAGCTGGCTTGATTGACGCCTACCGTCAGCTTCGTTTCGGTGTGAATCTTTTCTTTGGACCACCCCTTATCTAATAAAGGGATCGCCTTTTTCGGATCATGGCCGAATATTTTTGTTAGTTTTTTCGCCTCTATAATGGCCATAGGTGTTCCCCCTCTCGTGCCTTCCAGCGCAAAAAATCGACTCACCTAGTGTAAATGGATACCTTTGGAATGGTCAAAGACACTGACAGCTTGTATAGTACGTACAGTTTTAACTTTACGAACTTTATATACTGAATACTCTGGATAGCTCCCTTTTTCATTGGATTTGATTTCTTTACATTTCAGAGTGCGTATGCTTCAATAACGATATTACGTCCGACAGGACTTGGGTTTTGCGGATGGGAGGGACATGATGGACGAGCTGGCAGGATTGACGGAGGAGCAGCGGACGCAGCTTCAGAAGACGAGAAGACGTGTTATTGAATCCATTGGGAAGAACATGGATCTCTATGGGATTACGCTGTCCATAGGACACTTATATGGCAATATGTATTTCAATCAGGAGCCCGTTACGCTGGACGAGATGAGCCAGACGATGGGCATGAGCAAGACTTCGATGAGCACCGGCATGCGGACGCTGCACGACTTGAAGATGATCAACAAGGTGTGGGGGAAGGGCTCTCGGAAGGATCTGTACGAGGTTGTGCCGGACTGGCATCAGAACTTCTCCGATTTCTTCTCCATCAAATGGAGAAAAGCGGTGGAGCAGAATATGAGCGCGCTGGAGCGCAGCCTGCGAGAGATCGAGGTTATGAAAGCGGGAAGTGCAGAGACCGAGGATTTCCTGCGGCTGCTGGATAGCGATCAAGCCAAAATCGAGGATGCTCTGAAGTACTATCGCTGGCTTGACCGTCTGATTGATTCCTTTGAGACAGGCGAGATTTTCACCTTTTTGCCCAAGGAAGAGTAGCTGGGATGGAAGGGATGCCGCAGGCGGAGGCCTGCGGTTTTTTGGCATACTTATGAGGGTGAAGGGTTGGCGATGCTGCCTTCCTCCTGATGTAGATGGCGGTAGAGCGAGTCCACCATATAAAGCTGCTCATTCTGGCCGGCTTCCTTCCAGATCATCTCGAACAGAACGCCGAGTCCAGGCAATGCCCGCTCGTCGCTGTCGATGGAATCGGCGATGACATCCTTCAGTTCTTCCTTCGAACTGCCCTCTACCCGTTGAATAATCGCTTGTCTAAGATCGATCGTTTGCAATGACGGTCCCTCCTGCCAAGTCGGAATTTTGCTTCATTACTATGCCCAATAACGCAGACGCTCATCCTCATGGAACAATATGCTATACTGGGTGGAGAAGATGAATAACGGAAGGTCGGTCAGCAAAGCATATGAATATGGAGTTTAACGATTTGTATATAGGTTCTCCGCAGAATGACAAGGTGAAGGGCTGGTCGGCGCTGCTGGAGAAGAAGCATCGGGATCGCGAAGGAAAGTATGTGATCGAGGGCGTTCATCTCATTCTGGAGGCGTTCCAGGCGGAGGCGAGGCTCATTCAGGTCGTGTATGATGCGGAGCGGGGCGTTCCGAACGAGCTGTCGGAGGCCAAGGTACAGAGCCGTCACAAAACGGAATGGATATCCGCCTCCAAGGCAGTGATGGGCAAATGCACGGGTACGGACACGCCGCCGCCGGTGTTCGCAGTCGTCCGCAAGCCGGAGTTGACGGCTGAAGCCTTGCCCTCTGGCGTCCGTCTGGTCGTGGCGCTTGATGGCGTTCGCGATCCAGGCAATCTCGGCACAATTATCCGTTCCGCCGATGCGGCAGGCGCTGATGCGGTTGTGCTGGGCAAGGGCTGCGTCGACCTCTACAATCCCAAGACAGTCCGATCGACGATGGGCTCATTATTCCACTTGCCAATCGTGCAGGCGGACTTGACGGAGCTGCTTCCCAAGGTGAAGGCTGGAGGAGCTAAGGTCGTCGGGACAAGCCTGCAGGCCCATTACAGCTGCTACGACTATGACTGGAAGCAGTCAACGTGGCTTGTGATGGGGGGCGAATCGGAGGGGTTGTCCACGGAGGTTCGCAGCTTGGTCGACGAATCCGTCATCATCCCCATGGCGGGGCGCTCGGAGTCGTTGAACGTTGCGATGGCGACTACGGTGCTGCTGTTCGAGGCGATGCGGCAGCGGCTTTAATAGCATACAAGCTGATGTTAGAAACGCAAGGGCTGGTGATTGCCAGCTCTTGCGTTTTTGATGCAAATAATTAAGTCGCCTCCCCCTCAGGTTGCTGCATGATGAAGCACTCGATATTGTCTCGGCGTGACGCCGGTCAACCGTTTGAAGTTTTGGTAGAAATGCCGCATGCCCTGGAAGCCGCAGCTGATCGCAATGGCTTCAATCGTGTCATCCGACGCAAGAAGCTGCTCCTTGGCGCGGATGAGTTTTTGGGTGTTGACGTATTCTGTTACGTTCATGCCCGTCAGTTCCTTAAATACACGCGAGAAGTGGCCTGGGCTGACGTTAGCTCTGGCCGATATGGAGGCGAGACTGCCGCATTGAACGGGATCGCGATTGATCTCGCGAAGGGCTGCCAGCATCCATAGGGGAGCAATGCCGGTAGCGGCATTGGCGCTGTTACGTGTGGCGGGCAGCCGAAACAGCTGGAGCAGGAGCTGCTGAAGATGCAGGGCTATAGCTTGCTGATAACCGGCTTCTTGCGTTGCCAGCTCGTTGACCATTGCATGAATGGCAGCTTCTATTCTCTCTTTGACATGTTCCGGCAGAGAGATTTTGTATTGTTTTTTCTTCCGGGCCGTATCGAAGCTTTGGAGCGGGTTATAATGATCGCTTGCGTAGCTGCTCTGCAGGAGAGCAGGCGCAAAAAATACAGCCGTGGACACAACAGGCTCGTCAGCGGACGGGAAGGCGCGATGTACAGTATTGCCGGGGATGAGGAACAGATCCCCGGCTTCTTTGTCGTATACGGTATCATGGATAAAAAACGTTCCTCTGCCCTCGTGAATGTACACTAACTCGAACAGGTCGTGCACATGATCGGGCAGCTCGTTGTCCGAATAGCGAACGCCTCGGTACACCACCTCCAATGGAAATGAGGGATCCAGCCGAAACGGCTTGCGAATAGGCGCCATGCCGTATGCCTCCTATGCTAATACTTCCCTTGATATCACAATCGGACATAAAAGGGTTTAAATTTGACATTTCTATTCCTTATTATAATTGTACAATGAGAAGAAGAAAACCATAGGGGAGGCTCATGATGAAGATAGATGCCCATCAGCATTACTGGACCATGTCGCGCTCGGATTATGGCTGGATTACAGAGGAGCTCCCGGTGCTGTATCGCGATTATTTGCCCCAGCACCTCGAAGGCCATTTGCGCAAGCACCATATCGACGGAACGATTCTTGTTCAAGCAGCTCCGACAATAGAGGAAACGGAATATCTGCTGGGACTGGCCGACCAATGGGAATCGATATTCGGCGTTGTCGGCTGGCTCGACCTGTTCCATCCCGAGCACCGGGAGCAGTTCAATAGGCTTCGGCAGCATCAGAAGCTGGTAGGCTTTCGCATCATGCTTCAGGATATGCCCGATGCCAGCGCTGTTCTGGAGCCGGCCTTCATTGAGGCGCTTCGCGGCTATGCAGAGCTGGACATTCCCGTTGACTTGCTCGTGACAGCGGATCAGCTTGGTGTATTGTGTGAGCTGCTTGACGTGGTGCCAGGCCTGCGCGGCGTAATTGACCATATCGCCAAGCCGCCTATTGGGCAGCAAGCCTTCGAGCCATGGCGATCGGACCTGGAGCGGGCAGCCGGGCATTCCAATATCTATTGCAAGCTGTCTGGCATGGTGACGGAGGCGGATCATGATACCTGGACACCAGAGCAGCTTAGGCCTTATATCGAGCATGTGGTGCGTATATTTGGTCCAGATCGATTAATGTTCGGAACGGATTGGCCGGTTTGCTTGCTTGCCGCAGGCTATGATGAAGTGGTGGAGGTTCTGGAAGCGGCATTGCCGGCGGAATGGGGCGAGCAGGAGCGGGCTAAGCTGTATGGAGAAAACGCCAGAACATTTTACAAATTAGGGGAGTGAGCTTATGAATTATCGCCGTTTGGGCAAAACGGGCCTGGACGTCTCCAGCCTCAGCTTCGGAGCCTCTTCGCTGGGCTCCGTCTTCCGGCAGACAGACGATGCAGAGGGTATTCGTGCTGTACACGCTGCGCTTGATGCTGGCATCAATCTAATTGACGTCTCTCCCTATTATGGCGCGACGAAGGCCGAGACTGTATTAGGCCAAGCTATTAGCCAGACCTCGCGGGATCGATTCTATCTAAGCACCAAAGCGGGCCGATACGGAACCGATACATTCGACTTCTCGGGACCGCGAATAGAGTCAAGCTTGGAGGAAAGCCTGCGCAGGCTAAGGACGGATTATGTGGACATGCTGTTCCTGCACGATATCGAATTTGCGGAGCCGGACATCATTTTGGAGGAAGCAATCCCCGCTCTGGAGCGATTGAAGCAGCAAGGAAAAATACGGTTCTTCGGCATCTGCGGCCTGCCTCTGTCCCTGTTCGAGCAGCTGCTGCCCAAGGCTCAGGTCGATGTCATCATTTCCTATTGCCACTATTCGCTGAATGATACGTCCTTGATCCGACTGCTGCCTCTGCTGGAGAAGCAGGGCGTAGGTCTTATCAATGCATCGCCGCTCTCCATGGGGCTGCTCAGCACGCGCGGAACGCCGGACTGGCATCCCGCTGACGCGGAGACGAAGGAGCTGTGCTTGCGCGCAGCAACGCATGCGGCCGAGCGAGGCTCGGATATCGCCAAGCTGGCCGTGCAATTCTCGACGAGCTATGCCGGTATACCAACTACGCTTGTCAGCACGGCGAACCCGGACAATATACGACGGAATGCGGCTTGGACGGAGGAAGCGATGGATGAGGTGCTGCTTCAGGAGGTTAAGGAGATTCTGGGACCGATTCATAACCGAACCTGGGCGAGCGGCATTCCGATGTACAATAATGGATCTATATAGGAGGTGAGCTTATGAGAGGAATCGTGTGCCAGGGCATCGGCCAATTACATGATGTCGACGATCTGCCTGAGCCGAGGCTAATCGAGGGACATGCGATTATTACAATCCGGCGAATCGGCATCTGCGGCACGGACTATCACGCGTTTAAGGGCAATCAGCCGTTCTTCCAATATCCAAGAATACTTGGACATGAGCTGTCCGGCGTTGTCGAGCAAATCGGAGATAACGATCAAGGCTTGGAAAGGGGAGATCTCGTAGCGATTATTCCTTATTTGCATTGCGGAGAGTGTCTCGCTTGCCGCAGGGGACGCACGAATTGCTGCACCAGCATGAAGGTGCTTGGCGTTCACCAGGATGGGGGGATGCGGGAGCGGATCGCCGTCCCTGTCTCACATTTGCTGAAAGCGGAAGGGCTGACCTTCGACGAGGCGGCCATGGTGGAGCCGCTGGCGATCGGGGCGCATGCGGTTCGCAGAGCGGAGGTGGGTTCTCCCGATACGGTGCTTGTTATCGGCTCGGGACCGATCGGGCTTGGCGTGATGGCGTTCGCCAAGCAGGCAGGAGCGAAGGTCATTGCGATGGATATCAATGAGGAGCGACTAGCCTTCTGCAAGAGCTGGGCGAAGGCGGATCGGACGTTGAGCTCGCTTGCTGTGGATGCGACGGAGAAGCTTGCGGAATGGACGAATGGCGATTATCCTGTGGCTGTATTCGACGCTACAGGCAACGCGGCTTCCATGACGAGGTCATTCCAATGGGTGGGGCACGGGGGCAGACTGGTTTTTGTAGGCCTGGTTAAAGGGGATATTACGTTCTCAGATCCTGAATTCCACAAACGGGAATTGACGCTTATGGGAAGCCGCAACGCCACGCTTGAAGATTGCCGCCATGTGATGAAGGTGCTGGCCGACGGGGAGTTGGCTGTCGACAAATTTATTACGCATCGAGCAGCCTTCCATCACATGATTCCATCGTTCGAGGAATGGATCAAGCCGGAGTCACAAGTGATGAAGGCGATAGTGGAGCTGTAGCGGGCTATGCAAGAGATAGACTGAGTAGAGTTTCCTGCATAAATAGACAACAATTGCATTCCTGGTCCGATAGTTGGCATATTTTGTGGTAAGATAGGAATATCGGACAATGAACAGGAGGCAACCTTGATGCAGGATTTTAATAGAATCGACCCTCAGGCGCTATTCGAGCATCTATACGTCAATGCTCCCATAGGGATTGCTTTAATATCACTGGACCGAAGATGGCTGCATGTTAATCCGGCGGTGTGCCATATTTTTGGGTATACAGAAGAAGAGTTCAAAACGATCTGTATAGAAAACATCCGCCATCCTGAAGACAGCACCAATATTTGCGGCTTGCTGACGGAATTGCTGGAGGGGCGCATCCCATCCTTGGAATTGGAGAATCGCTATTATAACAAAACCGGTGGCATCGTATGGACTTCCGTTCATGTCTCAATCATCCGCGATGATAACGACGGGAAGCCCCTGTATTATATGGCCCATTTCATCGATATAACCAAAAACAAGCTAGCTGAGCTTAAGCTGCAGGAGAGCATTGAACGTTATACGTCGCTTAAAAAATACAATCACGACGCCATCATTTCATTTGGGCTGGATGGCATTATTATGAACGGCAACAAAGTGGTGCAGGAGATGACCGGCTACCCTATTGAGGAGCTGATTGACAGCGAGCTGTCCATATTAATCGGCAAGCATAAAGCAAGGCATCTGCTGGCAGCCTTAAACAATCACTCCGATATTGAAAGAGTCGAAAAGGACATCACCTTTATACAGCATAAGGATGGCCATTCCGTTGAGGTGCTGGCGACGCTGGCTCCTATCATTATTCAGTCGCAGACGATGGGCTTCTATATTATCGCGAAGGATATGACGGAGCAGAAAAAGCTCATTATTGAGAAGGAAGCCGCTGAGAAGACCAACAAGGCAAAAAGCGATTTTCTGGCCATGATGAGTCATGAAATCCGTACCCCTATGAATGGGGTGATCGGGATGACGGATGTGCTGCTGGAGACCAATTTGGATGAAGAGCAGCTGGAATATGTGCAAATTATTAAGAAGAGCGGCGATACGCTGCTGACGATTATAAACGATATATTGGACTTCTCCAAGATAGAATCCGGTAAGTCGGAATTGGTTGTAGAGCCTATGAATATTAGATCGATTCTATCGGAAACGTTATATTTGGTTATGCCCAAGGCGCTCGAAAAAAACCTGGAATTGACGACATCAGTTGGCGAATCAGTGCCTAACGTCGTGCATGGCGATATAACGAAGCTCCGGCAGGTGCTTATGAATTTGCTGAGCAACGCTGTCAAATTTACGTCCAGCGGCTACATCTCCATTGTTGTAGACACCGTGTCGCAGGAGCCGAATGAGGTGGAGCTTCAATTCGCGGTCAGGGATACGGGCATCGGCGTGCCGAAGAAGCAGGCGGGCCAGTTGTTCGAGCCCTTCTACCAGGTGGATCACTTTATGACAAGGAAGACGGAAGGCACTGGTCTCGGCTTGGCTATCTGCAAGAAGCTGGTTGAGCTCATGGGCGGCCGAATCTGGCATGAGCCTTCTCAGGAGCCTTCAGGCTCCACCTTCTTGTTCACGGCGCGATTCATGCTCAGGGCTAACAGGCTGGACATCATTAATGAACACCATTGGCCTCAGCCAGCCAGCATGGCGGAATACGGCTACGAGCCTTCCTTGAACATATTAATTGCTGAAGATAATGAAGTGAACCAGCTTGTGCTGCAAAAAATGATCCAGAAGCTAGGGCACAAAACCTCCCTGGCGAAAAACGGGCAAGAAGCTGTCGAGGCTGTCAAGCAGCATGACTATGATGTTATTTTTATGGATATTCAAATGCCCTGGATGGATGGTTTATCGGCGACCAAAATCATTCATGACATGCTGAAGGACAAGAAAAGGCCATTCATCGTTGCCGTTACGGCTCATGCCATGAAAGGCGACAGTGAGAAGTATATCGCGCAAGGCTTGGACGCATATATAAGCAAGCCGATCAGCAGACATGCTATAGCAGAGGTGCTCGAACGTTTTGAGTCGCCGCATCTTACAAGCATATCTGAACGCCAAGAGGGACAGCTTCCTTGAGAAGTGTCCCTCTTTTTTCTTATTTCCTGAAGATTTAGCTCGTCCGCAGGCGTATCACATTCCAAGATGCCTTGCCCAACATGGCGTGCACCTTGCCGTTGTCCACAGTTGTCTGTCCTCCGTCATGCGGAACGACGTTGCGCGGATTCAACTTTGTATTGACGGCCTTCAGGTCGTCGCTTTCCAGTACGATATGCTCGATCAGCTCCGCATTGCCGAAGGAGCGGAGATCGACGTTCAGCTCCATCCTATCTTCAAGGTGGCGGTTGACGGCAAAAATCGTAACGGTGCCTTGCTCCTCATTATAGACGCTGATCGCCTCGAGATACGGAACGTCCGTGAAATCCTTGGAGTCGTATTTGTCCGAAGAAACGATGGATTGAAGCACCGTTCCCCTGCCGTAATTGGAAGCATGCAAGAACGGATAGTAGGTCGTCTGCAGCCATAGAGAGCCGTTATCCTCAGTCATGATCGGCGCGATGACGTTAATGAGCTGGGCGATGCAACCCATCTTCACCCGGTCGGCATGCTTCAGCAGCGTAATGAGGAAGCAGCCCACAGCAAGCGCGTCCTCATGCGTATAGACGTCCTCGAATTCCGGCGGTGCAACCCCCCAGCGCTCCTCGGCGCGGCTTGTCCCGATGGAGTTCCATACATTCCATTCGTCGAGCGACAGCATCAGCTTCTTCTTGCTGCGCTTCTTCGCTTTCACATAGTCGCAGATGGCAGCCACGCTCTGGATGAACTGGTCCATATCCAGCGATTTGGCAAGGAAGTTCGGCGTGTCATTGTTATTATTGTTGTAATAGGTATGCAGGGACAGATAGTCGACGTTGTCGTAACAGAGATCCAGCACGGTCGCTTCCCATTCGGCGAAGGTGCTCATGCCGCTGCTGGAGCTGCCGCAAGCGACCAGCTCGATGGATGGATCAACCCATTTCATCGCCTTGGCCGTCTCGTTCGCCAGTCTTCCGTATTCCACCGCGGTTTTGGCGCCGATCTGCCAAGGACCGTCCATTTCGTTGCCGAGGCACCAGGTTTTGAAGCGGTGCGGCTCCCTGTAGCCATGGGAGATGCGTAGATCGCTCCAGTACGAGCCTGATGGATGATTGCAATATTCCACCAGGTTTCTTGCCGCATCAATGCCCCGCGTTCCCAGATTGACGGCCATCATCACCTCCGTGCCAACAAGCTTGGCCCAGTCCGCGAATTCGTTTGTGCCGACCAGATTGGGCTCCGTCGTCCACCAGGCAAGCTCCAGCTGGCGCTTCCTCTCGGATTGCGGCCCAACGCCGTCCTCCCAATTGTAGCCTGATATGAAGTTTCCGCCCGGATAACGGATGATTGGCACGTTAAGCGCCCTGATCGCCTCGATGGCGTCCTGCCGGAAGCCGTTCTCGTCGGCCGTAGGATGCCCGGGCTCATAGATGCCGCCATACACGGCGCGGCCGAGATGCTCGATGAAGGAGCCGTAGAGACGGGGATCGACCTCGGACACGGCGAAGTTTTTGTCGACGAGCATGCTGGATTTTAAGGTCATGGGAAAGCCTCCAATTGTAATGGATTAATTAAAAAACGAATTCTTATTGTTGAAATCTTAATTCATATGTAACATAATGGGATTGTATACACAAGTTAATATTTTTGAATTCGCAAAAAACTAAATTCTTTAGAAGGTGATCCTATCCTTTTAACGACAGACGCTTCCTCGCTGAGAGTGTATGAAGCATTGGCCAGCGAAGCTCGATTGAAAATCATCGAGCTGTTATTCCGCAAAGAAATGCATATCAAGGAGCTGGCGAGCGAGCTTTACCTGAGCAACGCGATCGTCAGCAGCCATGTGTCCAAGCTGGAGCAAGCCGGGATCGTCGGTAGCCGCATGAAGCGGATGAACGGAGGCACCTACAAGTTTTGTTATGTCAAACAAGAATTCGCGCAGATTAGGCTGTGTCCGGACGGCGGCGCGGCAAGACCCTATCACGAGATCGCCGTGCCCGTCGGCCAATACACGGATTACGAGGCTTGGCCAACCTGCGGCATCGCGACCACGACGAAGATGATCGGCAGCTTCGATAATCCCGCTTGCTTCATGGATCCGGAGAGAGTAAATGCCGGCATTCTGTGGTTTGCCCGCGGCTTCGTCGAATATAAAGTGCCCAATTACCTGAATAAGGATCAGAAGTTGATAGAAATCGAGGTTTCGATGGAGCTGAGCTCGGAGGCCCCGCGGGTGAACGAGAATTGGCCTTCGGATATAGGGTTCATCTTGAATGGCAAGAAGTTGGGCATGTGGACAAGCCCGGGGGATTTCGGAGATAAGAAAGGGAGGCTGACGCCGGAGTGGTGGTATGCGGACGTCAATCAATATGGCGTGCTGAAGGTGCTGCGCATTAACCAAAAGGGAACCTTCGTCGACGGAGAGCGGATATCGGACGTTGCTTTGCGCGATCTGCAGCTGGATACGACTTATTGGACCTTCAGCATCCATCCGGAAGATTCAGCGCCGGGCAGGGGAGGCCTGACGCTGTTTGGCAAAGGGTTCGGGCATTATGATCAGGATTTGGTGGTTCGATATTTTTATAATTAGATTCGTAATAATATTAATTCATTGAAGATAAATTAATTGTTGAATTAATCATATTATTGTTGTTAAATAGAGATAAATTACTAGGTGGAGGAGCGGGTACGGCGTGAGAATAACGGATATCAAGACATGTCAAATTTCGATAGAGGCCGGCCAAGCCTTAAGCTTGCCGCCGACCGTTCAGATCGAGCTGGAGGGCGGGCTTATGGAGGAGTTCCCAGTCGATTGGCAGCCGGTCGATCCTTCGCTACTGGAGAAGTCGGGAAGCTTCTTGGTGGAGGGGGCGATACGGGAGGATCGATATCCTAATCCGCTTATTCCTAACCGTGCCGACCCTCATGTCTATAAACATACGGACGGCTATTATTATTTCACCGGCTCCGTTCCGGAATACGACCGGCTGGCGCTTCGGTGTTCGCTTACGATCGCAGGGCTGGCCGATGCGGAGGAGACCGTTATTTGGACCAAACACGATAAGGGCGAGATGGGCAATCATATATGGGCTCCGGAGCTTCACTATATTGAAGGCAAGTGGTACATCTACTTTGCGGCGGGGACCGCGGAGGACAAGTGGGCGATCCGGCCGTACGTGCTGGAATGCGAGGACGAGAATCCACTGACAGGCAAGTGGGTAGAGAAGGGGAGAATAAAGCTGCCGGTAGAGAGCTTCTCGTTGGACGCTACAACGTTCGAGCATCGCGGGCAGCGCTACTTGGCTTGGGCTCAGATCATTAAGGAATCCTGTCTATACATCGCGAGGATGGACACGCCCTGGTCGATAATCGGTGAGCCGGTGAAAATCTCGTCCCCGGAATACGATTGGGAGATCCAGCTGCATCGGGTGAACGAAGGTCCTGCCGTGCTCATACGGAACGGGAAGGTGTTCATGGCGTATTCCGCCAGCGGAACGGTTCATCGATACTGCATGGGATTATTAACGGCCGATGAAGCAAGCGATTTGCTTGATCCGGCGTCATGGACCAAATCGAAGCAGCCGGTCTTCGCAAGCAACGTCGATGCTTCCGAATACGGTCCAGGCCATAACAGCTTCACGGTGTCGGAGGATGGCTCCGCCGACTTGCTTGTCTATCATTCGCGCCCATACAAGGAGATTGCAGGCGAGCCGCTGTACGATCCGAACCGTCATGCCCGCGTTCAGAGGCTGCTGTGGAAGCCAGACGGCACACCATATTTCGGATCGCCGGGATCTCGTTTGGAGACGGCGGGGAACACCGCCAAAGCGGTTATCACCGTCTTATAATAATACATTAGCAGAATCGCCATGCACTCGAATCTGAATTTCCGTCAGAAACTCCTCGCTTCGAATCGTGTCGCGATTATCCACCTCGTAGATCTCGAAGGGCTCTCCCACCGTGGGGAGTCCTTTTTCTTGCGCGTAGCTGAGCACCTGCTGGATTTTTTCTGAGCTTTGGCTATAGTCGCCTCGGTAATAAAGTGAGAGGTATTGACCCGCTGGCAGCATAAAATCCCATTCCTTGGTTCCTTTCTCCATCAGAAAAAAAACGGAGTGATACACATCCGTGACTCCGTTGCGAAGGTCGTCCACCGATACATAGGCGCCAAAGGGCTGATTGCCGAAATCGGGAATGCGATGCTCATGCTTCCGGTGCAGACGCTTAATGGCCCAGTCCATCTCTTCATCCTTCGTAATGAGCGTCTTAAGCTGAAGGCAAGGACGATCTGGCATGGTCTTAATAGCCAGTATCCCCGCTTCAATACGGGCGGCCTCTGATAATACCCGAATTCGCCCCTCTATTATGTTCTTCTTGGCCTCCAGCCTTTCCAGCTGTTCCTTAATCGCTTGCTGTTCCTCGCGAAGGCGTTCTATGGTATTATCAACGCTCTGGTTGTCCAAATATTCCTTAATCTGCCCCATAGAGAAATCCAGGCTGCGCAGGTCACGTATGATATTCAGCTTATACAGGTCCTGCAGGCCGTACAGCCGGTATCCGTTCGTGTCGCGTTTCGGCGTGAGGATGCCCAGCTTCTCGTAGTATCGCAAGGAATCGGGACCGATCCCGTAGAGCTTGGAAATTTCATTTATTTTAAAAAAATTTTTCATAACGTATCCTCCATTCTGCTTTCGAGGCATAAAATAGCTCTTGACCTTAGCATTGTACCAAGGTTTAGCCTATAAAGACAGGAGTCATTGAACCGTACATCATGAGAGGTTGGATACAATGTTTGCTAAGCTTGCCAGCATTATGCTAGGCGCCGCTCTTATCTCGTTTGGTCTGTCTAACATTCATCAGCAAGCCAGCCTGACAGAAGGCGGCGTGCTTGGACTTACGCTGCTGCTGCATCACTGGCTGGGCATCTCGCCCTCGCTTGCTTCCTTTTTGCTGGATAGTCTATGTTATGTGCTCGCTTTCCGGCTTTTGGGCAAGGTCTTTCTTCAAATTTCCATCCTGGCTTCGCTTTGTCTCGCCGCCTTCCTCCAATTGTGGGAGCTGTGTCCCCCTTTGCTTGCGAATATATCCGATTATCCGTGGATCGCCGCGCTAGCGGGAGGCCTGTTCATAGGCATAGGCGTTGGTCTCGTCGTCAGACAAGGTGGGTCCAGCGGAGGCGACGACGCTTTGGCACTCGTGATCTCCAAGGCATGGCGGGTCAGATTGTCGCTTGCGTATCTAGCAACCGACTTGACGGTGCTCCTGCTGTCGCTATCCTATATTCCTATTCACCGCATGGCCTATTCACTGGTCGCAGTCGTTGTTTCATCCATCATTATCGATTTTGTGCAAAATGTTGGTCGGCGAAGTGAAGGTGAAGCCTCCAAGAAGGTGTACATGGTCCGCAAGACGAACGCCAAATCAGCCAAAAGCTAGGCAATGCATAAGGAGCCCGCTCAGGGTTCCTTTTTCTCATTTTGGCCAGAAATCAAGGAATAGTTCACATAAGCTAGCATTGTTCACTTTACCGCAGCCTGCAGCTATGTTAATCGTTGAACAGAAAGCAAGCGCTTTCAATCCAATAAGCGAAAGTGAGGTTGAATGATGTACAGTATTTTTAAGTCGATGCTCGTTTGCATGCTTGTGATGGCGATTAGCGTTACCGGCTTCACCGCGCCTGCCGAGGCTGCTCCCCAGACCATAACAAACGGCACGCCGTGGAAGGATGTCAATAACGCGTCCTTGCAAGCGCACGCAGGCTCCATTCTCAAAGTAGGTTCGACGTATTATTGGTACGGTGAGGACAAAATCCACAACAGCGCCAACTTCAAATCGGTCACCGTCTACTCCTCGACCGATCTGAAGAACTGGACATGGCAGAGCTATGCTCTGACGCAGTCCTCGCACTCTGAGCTGCAGAGCGCCAAGATCGAAAGACCAAAGGTTATCTATAACGAGTCCACGGGCAAATACGTGCTGTGGGGACATTACGAGAACGGCAGCGACTATACGCTTGCCAGAGTTGCCGTCGCGACAGCGTCGACGCCGACTGGCCCGTTCACCTATCACGGCAGCTTCCGACCCAATAACAATGAATCGCGAGATATGACCCTATTCAAGGACACGGACGGGACCGCGTATCTGATCTCCTCCTCCAACAACAACTACAATCTGCGAATGTATCGGCTAACCTCCGATTACCTGGGCATCGACACGGAGATGAACATGATCTACGAGGGGGATCATCGCGAGGCGCCCGCCATCGTGAAGAAGGGCTCCGTTTATTATTTGATCACATCGGGTGCCTCCGGCTGGTATCCGAACCAAGGGATGTATTCTACCGCTACGAGCTTGAACGGGCCTTGGTCGGCGCTGCAGCCGCTCGGCAACTCGTCAACCTTCTATACGCAGCCGGCCTTTATTCTCACGGTTCAAGGGAGCAGCTCCACCAATTACATCTACGTAGGCGATCGCTGGAATCCTGGCGCGCTCGGCGATTCACGGTACGTCTGGCTGCCGCTTACACTAAACGGCACAACGGCGTCGCTGGATTATTACGATCAGATCAGCATCGACGCGGCTACGGGAGCGGTATCGGGCGTAACGAACGGCACGCTGCTGTCGCAAGGCAAGACGGCAACGGCACAGTCCGCGTTAGTCGCTAATCCGGCAAGCTACGCGAACGACGGAAGCTATCAATCGGAGTGGGTGGCCACAAGCGTGAGTTGGCCGCATTGGTGGAAGGTTGATCTCGGCTCCGTCCAGCAGATCAACAACGTTCAAATTTCCTGGTGGATGATGAAGGGCTCTGAAGGCTTCTATCAATACAAGATTGAGACGAGCACGGACAATGTGAACTGGTCGGTGGCGCTGGATCGCACCGGCAACACAACATATGGCTTCACCTCGGATACATTGTCGGCTCATGCGCGTTATGTGCGAATCAATATGGTGAATGCCGATTTGTGGAACAATCCGGGCAACTGGTATACCCCGAGATTGTGGGAGGTCAAGGTATACGGGCAGGCGGCGGCGGCAACCAAGTGGCAGTCCCATAATTACCCAACCCGGTATATCGCGAACGATGGGGGAGCAGGCCGAATTGTGGACAATCCAACAGCCGCCAATTCCGAGTGGATTATGGTGCCGGGACTTGCAGATCCGGCAGGCGTCTCGTTTGTACTGAAAAGCAATCCGTCGATTTACTTGCGGCATTACAATTACGTGCTCCAGGCGCAATCCGGCTCCGGAACGACGTTCGCAGCTGACGCGACCTTCTACCAGGTTGCCGGTCTGGCGGATAGCAGCAAAATATCGTTCCGATCGTACAATTTCCCGAGCCGCTATATCCGGCATTCCAGCTATAATCTGCGAATTGACCCCATCAGTACGGTAGCTGAAAGAAACGACGCTACGTTCGCTAAACAATAAGGTGTTTAGGCCTGTCGATTCATATCGACAGGCCTTCCTTCGCTATTATGCTATGCGAATAGACCTACCTGAGAGTGACCTAGGAATCAATTCTTCCACATTCACTAAATTATTCCATCCTTTCTTCCGACATAGGAGTAGGTCATTATCCGCATAGGCGGTATTCCAATAAGCTGTTGAAAGGATCAGGGGCTATGAGGACGAGCAAATACGAGATATTTATAGGTCGTCAGCTAGAGGTCAACATCTATGATGCGTTGGGCACTTTGCTTATAGCAAAAGGAAGCGTACTGCTGCGAAGCCACCTCGAGAAGCTGGAGAAATTCAAAATTCGAACGGAAGAAATCAAGAGTGCCGAGGCTCCGGCCAAAAATCGAAACATCCAGCTGGAAGATATGGTGAAGCGAGCGGAGAAGCATCTGCAGGGGATCGACAGCTGCGTCGCTCAGAACGGCACCGTTCCCATGGCGGAGGTGGAAGAAAATTTGCTGCCTATGGTGCAAGAGGCGGCCCAAAAGCATAACTTGTTTCAGCTTCTGAACGAGCTGAAGGAGCATGGTGATTACCGGTACAGACAATGCATCGGCACCGCCGTTGTCGCCACCGCATTAGGCAGGCGGCTGCGGCTGGGCGAAGCTGAGCTCAAGCTGCTCGCAACGGCCTCAAGCCTATATGATATCGGATCGCTGAAGCTTCCTTCTTATTTGGTCAACAAGGCGTCCAAGCTCGATATTCATGAGACCGCTATCATGAGACAGCATCCCCGTCTTGGCTACGAGCTGCTGAAGCAATCCGGCGTCGACGAGCGAGTCGCATTGGTTGCTCTGCAGCATCATGAGCGCGAGGACGGCAGCGGTTATCCTAATGGTCTCAAGGGAGATCAGATCGATCCATTAAGCAAGATCGTTGCTCTGGCTGACGTATACATCGCTATGATATCCGAGCGTCCTTACAGGCCTGCTGTCGCCTTCTTCGAGGTCATGGATGAGATTCACCAGCAAACGGTACAAGGAATGTTCGACTCCGCCACCGCCTTGACCTTCCTGGATTCCCTTCTGACCTCGCAGATTGGCTGCGACGTGCTGCTGTCGGATGGCCGTCAAGGGAAAATTATGCTGACGAACGTCAATTATCCCACCAAGCCGCTTGTTGCCCTTCGGGGGGATGAATTTATTAACTTAAGCACCTCGACAGGTGTCGCCATTCAAGAAATTATTGGCTAATTCAGCAATTAGGTATTTCCATATACGAATAGGCCTGCGCGGACTCGCGCAGGCCTATTCGGCATTTGCCAGGCGGCTAGCTGCCCTGCTGCCTGTCAGAATGGGCGCTTCGGTATTCGGCTGGCGTAACCCCATTCCCTTTTTTGAAGAGGCGATGAAGGTATGAGCTGCTGGTGTAGCCCACCTGCTCTGCGATATCCGATATGGATAGATCGGTGCTGCCGAGAAGCTCCTTCGCCTTGCTGATCCGAACCTGGTTGATCATATCGACGATCGTCGTCATCGTCTGTTGGCGGTAGATGCGGCTAATGTGATAGGTCGACATGTCAAGCTGCTCCGCGATAAAGTTCAGGCTGAGATTGGGATCGGCATAACGGGTTTCAATCATGCCCGTAATACGCAATATTAAATCCTCCTGCTTGCTGCTTCGCTTGGCGACAATCGTCTCCCTCAGCTCCTCAAAAAAACAGTGATAACCCTGAATCATCTCCGCAAGCGTCTCGAATTGCTCAAATCTGGGCGGAGACAGCTGCAGCGGAGCGCCAAAGCGGGTCAGCCCGTTCCGCTCAATTTCGGCAAGCATATTGCCCAGGGAAACGGATATATGCGCGGATGCGGATTGTACAACCGAAATGGGATAAGAGGCCGTTCCGCTCAGGATATCCTCAAGGTGGCTCTTGGCCTCATCGATTTTGCTGGCCAGCAGCGCATCCAGCATCCGTTTTTCTTTGGCAACGGGGAACGCGTATTTGGCAACAGGCTCAAGCCGCAGCTCACTCGTCTCCAAGATACATGCGCGACCGCGGAAGAAGCGGTGCAGCGTTGCTTCCTTGGCTAGCTTGTATGCGTCGTGCAGCTCCTCCGGACGGCTAGTAGAAGGAGTGACGGCAATCGTCAATCCCATTCGAATAAACTCCATACAAGCGTTCTGGATTTCGAGCAGCATATCTCTGACGGGCTCCATCTCCGAGCCGCTGTGCTCGGGGAGGTTCATTAGCAGCAGAATGCCGTCCTCGCCCAAATCCACAGCATCCACGCCATATTGCCTGGAACTGATCTCGGTCGCGATGTTCATTATGGCGAATTTGTAGGTGACCAGATCCTTCGATTGCAGCGATTCGCTCTCTTTGTATCCATCCAGTCTCATATAGGCAAGCCTGTACGGCTTCGTGAAATCGAAGGCTATTCCGATTCTTTTCAGCTTCTCCAGCTGCACCTGCGGGTTGAAATCCTGAATTTGAATAAGCTTAATCAGCGCATTCTGCCGGATCGCATAGCTGGTATTCCGCCTCTCCGATTCAAGATCGGCAACTCTCGATTCCATCTGATTGATCGGCGCGTACAGGTAGCGCGATACCACCCATGAGAGCAGGAGACCGGTTATCAGAATAAGCGAAGCAAGCTGGAGCGTTTTGGAGCGCAGCTCCGTCATCTCCTTCACGACCTCCTCATAAGGCGTCATACGGACGTATTGCCAGCCATACAGATCCGAGGATGTATGGGAGAGGAGCATCTTGGTTCCCTGCAGCTGTGTAATACGGAAGCCGGCCTCCTCCTTTTGGATGGAGGCTTGAATCCATGACGCGTCGTTCGCATCGAGAGCAGAGGCCTGAAGATCGTTGACGGATCGAATCGTGTCCTGATCGTCGATCAGGAAGGTTCGCCCGCTGGCGCTGCTTCCAAGCTCACGGTTGACCCACTCCGCCGATACATTCACGATGACGGCAGAATTGATCTTCTGCTCCAAACCAATGGCATCATAGCAGAGATAGGTATAGACAGCCGTTTGCTCCGGAAATCGAGTCGATGGCAGGATGGTTCTGGGAATGGGGGCGAAGGGCCGATACTGCTGGTAATCCGCGAGTACCGAGGCAATGGATTCATCCATCAGCTCGTCTTCGCCGATGATGCCCCGTTGTCCATTCTGTGCGGCAATATAATAGCGCTCCTGCGCCGGATTGTATACGTAGATGGAATGAATGAAGGGCATCGACGACAAATAATTGCCGAGATCGATCATGGCGGCCTGCACGTCGAAGGCGTTCGGGTCGCTGTAGTACAGAATTTTGGCAATGGAGCTGTTGCGGTAGATCTGAAAGGATACGGTCTGCGCGCTTTCCGTTGTCTTGGCAACCGTTCGACTGGTCTGCTGCAGATTCCGCAGGTCCGATTCGAATGCCTTCTCCTGGAGAATACGCGAGAACGCAAAAAAGTACACAAAGGAGCTTGCCATGAGAAACAAAGAGATGCTGACGGTGATGCCAAGCAATAAACGAATGTACAGTCTGCCGTTTCTTTTAAATGAAAAAAAACGCAATTTCAATCGCCTCCCCGCTTGCATGCCTTCTGCCGTTCAAACTGTTGATCTCCATTATAGCCTCGCGTAAGCGATTGCAAAATAGGAGCATAGTTGTTTGAATGTACAAATTTGCGATTTTTGCAGTGAACAATGCTGAGATTGCTGTACAAATATGCGATTGAAGGCCAGTCCTACCGCTTGTTGTCACTGTCCAGCAAAGTCATGATCGTTCACTTCACGAATGTCCGAATACTTCAGAGGTGAACGGGATTTTCACTATTCAGCAGATTGGCCGTCCTCTATAGTTAGCCTCAACAAGCTCAGGCTTAATCCAATCCGGAGGAGGGAACCTCACTATGCTACGCACAAAAGGAGTAATCAGAGAGCTTTACAGGAACCGCATCCTGCTGCTGATGCTCCTGCCCACGCTGCTGTACTTCCTAATTAACAACTACCTTCCCATGATCGGCATCTATTACGCGTTTGTGCAGTTTGACTTTAATTTCAATCTGTTCAAGATGGATTTCGTCGGACTGCAGAACTTCGAATTCTTATGGAAGTCGGGCAAGCTGATGGAGCTGACGCTCAATACGATCGGCTACAACATCGCGTTCCTCGTCCTCGTCAATGTTCTATCGATAACGGTAGCCGTGCTGCTCAGCGAGATTAGAGGCAAATGGTTCAAGAAGGTGACGCAGTCCGTGCTGTTCCTGCCGTACTTCGTATCCTTTGTTATCTTAAGCGTCATCGTATTCAATTTGTTCAACTACGAGCAGGGCGTCCTGAATACGGTGCTGCAGCAATTCGGCGCGGAACCAGTCGACGTCTACAGCAAGCCGAAGCTGTGGATTCTGTTCATTATCCTCTTCTATCTATGGAAGAACTTTGGTTACAGCATGGTCATCTATCTGGCGGCTATAACAGGGATCAGCGAGGAGTATTACGAGGCCGCCAAGATTGATGGCGCGAATATCTTCCAAAGATCCTGGCATATCACGGTACCGATGCTGAAGACAACGTTCGTCATTCTGCTGCTGTTCGCGCTCGGCAGCATCATGAAGGGGCAGTTCGATCTGTTCTATCAGATGGTTGGCAACAATGGCCTCCTCTACAGCACGACGGACATTCTCGATACGTATGTGTACCGCTCGATGAGGGTGACCTTCGATATGGGGATGGCGACAGCCGCCGGCGTGTATCAGTCGATCTTCGGCTTCACGCTTATTATGATCGTAAACGCCGTTATTCGCAGAATCAACAAGGACTACGCGTTATTCTAGGAGGGCATCCATTGTGAAAATTAGGGAAGACAGCGCCACCAAATGGTTTCGACTGCTGGCCTACACCGTTGTGCTGGCGGGAAGTATCGCCTGCATCCTGCCATTCGTCTTAATCTTATCGGCTTCCTTCACCAGCAACGAATCCATTCTTCAGGAGGGCTATGGGCTAATCCCGCCCAAGTTCTCATTGGAAGGCTACGAGATCATCTTCCGTATTCCCGGAGACGTGCTGCGCGCTTATGGCGTCACTACGTTCACGACGATTGTCGGCACGACGATTGGACTCCTGCTTATGACAATGGCGGGATACGTATTGCAGCGCAAGGACTTCAAGTACCGCAACCTGTTTTCGTTCCTGATCTATTTCACGACGCTGTTCGGGGGCGGACTTGTTCCTTATTATATGCTGATTACGAACTACATGAAGTTTACGGACACGATGTACGCTTTGATCTGGCCTTCGCTCATGTCGCCGTTCCTTATTATATTGATGAGGAGCTTCATTAACTCCGCTATACCGGATGAGGTCATCGAATCCGCGAAGATAGACGGAGCCAATGACTTCACTATTTATTACCGCGTGGTGCTGCCGCTGGCGATACCCGGTCTTGCGACTGTTGGTTTGTTCCTGGCGCTGCATTATTGGAATGACTGGTTCTCGTCCGCGCTGTTCATTAATGACGCGGCCAAGTATCAGCTGCAATTCTATCTCTACAATATCATCAACACCTCGATGTTCCTGAACAGCATCGGAGCGGGCGCCGGCGTCGTTTTGTCGGAGGGCGTTCCGTCCGAGTCCATGAAGATGGCGATGGCTATCGTCGTAACGGGGCCGATTCTGCTGCTGTATCCGTTTATCCAGCGTTATTTTGTGAAAGGGCTTACGATTGGCGCGGTAAAAGGTTAGAACTTGCCCCTGCGGCATGCTAACATAAATATGCGGGAAGAAAAGGGAGGATTCACATGTTGGGGAAATCGAAAAAAATGACATGTCTCATGCTGGCGTTCGTGCTGCTGCTATCTGTTCTGGCTGCATGCTCCAGCAACAACAACGGTGGCAATGGCGGCAACAGCTCGGCGAAGCCAAGCGAGTCTGCTTCTCCTTCGGCCAGCTCTGCGGCCAAAGAAGAGCCAGCAGGCCTTGATACGTCGAAGAAGGTGGAGCTGCAATTCTACATGCTTGGCAATGCGCCGAAGGATCTGCCCAAGATCGAAGCGGAGATTAACAAGATGGCTCTGGAGGATCTTAACGCAACCGTCAAGTTCAACTACACCACATGGACGGATTGGGATCAGAAATATAAGCTGCTGCTCTCCACCGGGCAGGCTGTTGACCTGATCTTCACCGCGGAGTGGACGCAGTACCAGCAATATTCGAAGAAAGGCGCGTTCCTGCCGCTTGAGGATCTATTGCCCAAGGCTGCGCCGACGCTGTATGAATTTGTACCGCAGGATATGTGGGACGCGGTTAAGATCGACGGCCACATCTACACTGTGCCTGCAACATACAAGGAATACGTGACAAATGGCTTTGTCTGGCGGGAGGATCTGCGCGCCAAACATAATCTGCCGAAGCCGGTCGATATCCCGACGCTGGAAGCGTATTTGGACGGCATCAAAAAAAATGAACCCGGCATCCAACCGATCGCGATCGGCGCGGGCATTGACGGGGCATTATCTGACGTATATCTGGAGTTCTATCGCAAGTGGGTTGGCGCCATGTCGTATGGTATGATCGCGCCTTACGCCGATCCGGCCAACATTACGTCCTACTGGGGTTCCCCGGAGCATCTGGAGGATCTGCAGACGTTCAAGCGTTGGGCGGACAACGGTTACTTCTCCAAAAACGAGCTGAACGAAACGGAAGGCAGCCAGGATAAGCTGGCGAACGGCACGGCGGCGGCGATGCTTGGCGATAACCCGACTCGCTACAACAGCACGCTGAACAAGATGAAGTCGGTGCATCCGGAGTGGGATCTCGGCTATCACCCGTTTGGTCTGACGAACGGCTATGCGACGCCGGTGCATCCGATCCACAACGGCTTCGCCGTTCCGAAGAACAGCAAAAACGCGGAGCGCGCGCTGGCCTTCTACGAGAAGATGGTTACGGACAAACGTTATAATCTGCTGACGCAATATGGCTTTGAAGGCGTGAACTATACAGTAGAGAACGGCTATTACAAGATGGTCGGCGATGCCAATACCAACGGCTTCGGACGCGAAGCGATGAACGGATGGGCATGGCGCAATCCAGAATTTATGCTGTTTGAACCAAGCTATGACAACGTTGAGAAGATTTTTGCCGAGCTTGATAAAGTGCAGCAGCCTGATATTTTTACAGGCTTTGCGGAGGATTATACGGAGTACCAGGCGGAGAGAGCCGCACTGGAGCAGGTGGAGAAGCAATACCTGTTCCCGCTGATGGCCGGTCAGGTCGCCGACGTTGAGGCAGGCCTCGCTACCTTCATGGAGAAGGCGAAACAGGCGGGACTCGACAAGGTGCAAGAGGCGTATAAGAAGCAGTGGCTCGCTTATTTGGCTGAGCGGGGCTAAGCAGCGAAGCAATAAAGAGGCCGGTCGGGATGGGTTCCCCGCCGGCCTCTTCTCGTTTTTCTCATTCCTTATAGCTTACATCGCCGAATTCGCCGCATAGGTCAAGAAATACGCCGTTCATATCAAATATCTCTCTCTCTTCTTGCACATAATCCAATACTTTTTTTCTTAATGACGTATCAGCGACCGCATCCTTGACCTCGGTCAACTCATTAAATACGAAGTTCCATAAGAAACGAACCGAGCCTGCGGTCGGATACAGATAGAATTGCTTCTGAAACCGGATAATATTGCTTGATGAAGAAAGCATATCCCGCAGCTGAGGCGTAAATAGCCACGTATGGCATACCATCCCCTTACACTTGATCTCTGGAAAGTAAGCTGCAAAAAAATGCTTGGCCTCCGCGTAGGAGGCTTTGACGCTCTCCATATCGAAGGCGGCATCTCTTGGGATATGAATTTCGAGCAAGCTGTCATCCTTGTCCAGCACCTTCGCCCATTCGTCTTTCCTCAGCGTAACCTGCTCACGCAGGCCCTTGCCAATAGGGGTTACAGGATGCCCCCGATAATAATCCTCGGTCTCCTCGTATACCGTCACGAACCCGTCGGTCGTCTTCTCCTTCTGGCAGACGCCCTGCATATCGCCGTTGGCTCTTAGCTCCATGCCGGGGCCGCATAAGAGCAGGAAGGCGTCTTGCTCAGCGTTGTAAAAGCCTTTGACGATCCCTGAAAACTTCGTTTCTATATATTGCATGCTGCCGAGACGGAACATTCTTGCTTCCAGATGCCGCCATATCCAGCTGAAATTACGTATGGCATAGTAGCCGACCAGATGATAGGCGTTCTGCACCCATACCCCGATATCCCGCATTGTCTCCACAAATAGAGCGTCGCTGAGTCCTCGTTCGGCATACCTCTGCTCCGCGAGAGGCAGCCGCTGCAGCGCCGCATGCAAATAGAACAAGGAAGCTTCATCTCCGAACACTTCCGTCACGTAAGGATCTATCGTTAAAGGCTCCCAGACCGTCGTCCAATGGCCGCTCTCTATTTCATGGCGATAGAAGGCTTCATAAATGTCATAAAGCTTCTGATCCTGGTTAATAGCACCCGCGATTTGCACCAGTATGGCAGTCGCACCCTCTGGCATTAGAATTTTCCTGCAGTAATGCTCGGTTACCTCCTCGGATAATAACAACAGTTCCATGGCGCACCCCTTTAAGTTCAGTCCATGAGTAATGTTCGCCTTAGCTGAAGCAATTCCTGCCTGATTAAGCTTGAAATAACCGCAGATGTTCAGTCCTATTCCAATTGTTAAGCGCCAAATCGCATGGGAATCGAAAGAAGGGGCTGTCCCCCAAAGTCATCACGAGATGACTGGAGGACAGCCCCTTTTCGTTTTTTTTTTCACAATAGAATGTATAAGTTTTCGAGCATTCGAAAACGGAAATTCTATTTGGCGATAAATCCTACATCTAAACGCGGTCGCTCATCTTTGAAAGGCCTCGATAGAGGATTTCTCACCCGCCGCAGCATTTCTTATACTTCTTGCCGCTGCCGCATGGGCAGGGCTCGTTCCGTCCAACCTTATTGCCCGTAGGGAAGTTGACGACATTGGATGGAGCAGCCTTGCGGACTGGAGGAGACGCCAAAGGTCCAACCCCATTTGAGGCGGCAAACTCGTCTGGGGAATATCCCTTCAGATGCCACTTGCGCGTCTGATTCATAAGTGGAATCAAGGCTCCCATGAACCGTTCCATGATTCGTTTTTCAAATTCAATAATGAGCCCCAGCTCATCTATTACGTCTTGCATGGAGAAGCCGGCTTGAATGCTTGAGACACACTCGTCCGCAACCTCGCCTGCTTCTTCAGGTGACATATCGAAATGGGTCGACAGGAATGCGGCGAACGCTTGATGAGCAGGAGTGCGGTCCACGAAATCAACCTCGCCTGCTTGAAGCAGCTGTTCCTTCGTGAACGGATAATAATCCAGGGTT
The DNA here is from genome assembly GCF_040834005.1 of Paenibacillus sp. PL2-23. NCBI lineage: Bacteria > Bacillati > Bacillota > Bacilli > Caryophanales > Paenibacillaceae > Paenibacillus > Paenibacillus sp. PL2-23. The sequence goes on along the minus strand of NZ_CP162129.1, from coordinate 4,157,038 downwards.
GGTCTAAGCTTCTGCTCGTCCCAGATATGCCCCTCATCAGAGACCGAAATGTAGCGGAAGATACCGTCCTCGACATAATAGTCATAAAGATCGGAATACATCAACACAATGGATGCCATATCAGAGCTGTCCTGCTCGCCGATATACTTCTTAATAAGCTTGGCGAAATCCTCCGGGGTCAGCGCCCCGTAATAATAGAGCAAGCCTTGCGTCAGCTTGCACCATTCCGTATTGCGTGCCACGATAGAACGATAGGCTGGCGTATCAATAGCCTTGAACGCTTGCTGCAGCTCTGCCGGCATAACAAGCGACTTCGCTCCATTTATACTGCCCGTATAGATGAACCCTAGATCAACGAAGTCACTGAAGAGATAAGGGTTAAATTCCTTCTCCTCCAGGGACACAACCCCGTTACTGTTAACCAGGCTCGATGTAAAAGCATAACGCCGCTCCTCCAGCCGATCGAAATAATAGGGGGCTTGCTCCACAATGCCTTTAGCGAGCACCTCGACCAGCTCATCCTTCTTCAGGCTGCTGACCCCTTTTATCTCCAAATTCGTACGGATGACGTTCAGGTCGTCTTTTGTCAGCCGGGACAAGCCTTGCGTCAGTGAAATGGACGGCGAAATGGGCTTGAATCGCTTTTCTGCCCACTTCGCTGCCGATTTATCGATATCCTCCTGCAAGTTATCGAACACTTTCAGTATTTGTTCTTCATCCGATTTCAACATCTTAGTCATACTAATTTGAACTCTCCTTGCCAAACAATGTATAGCCTGTATCAAGACTTCATTCCATTCTACCACAGGTGAGAGCTTTATGCCTTGTCGCTCGCGGGTAATTGCCTTTTTTTGCAAATCTACTTAAGAAGCGGTATGTTCAGAAAGAGAAAAACAGGAAATAACAGGTGGTGACGGAAATGGGATCGTTATTTGAAATCGACAGCTTGAGCAAGCGCCTGCCTCCCGATGCAGAGGGGAGAGAGCGCATCTTGTTCAGCGGCCTGACCGCGGTAATCCATGAGCCCGTCAGTATCGCGATTACGGGTGCTTCCGGACAAGGGAAAAGCACGCTGCTTCGTATGCTCGCCTGTATGGAAGCTGTGGAGGAAGGCGATTTGCGGCTGCAGGGGAAGACGTTCCGGCAATGGGATCTGAGGCAATGGCGGCAAAAGGTATGTTACGTGGCGCAGCAGCCTGTCATGCTGCCTGGAACAGTAGACGATAATTTGCGAATCGTCAGCAAGCTGCATGGCAAGCCGTTCGATGAGAGCTTTGCTTATGGCTTGCTTGAGCGCTGCGGCCTTGAGGGAGGGCAGCTGTCAAAGCCAGCCTCGGAGCTATCGGGAGGGGAGAAGCAGCGACTCGCATTGGTGCGGTCATTGCTGCTGCGTCCTCTGATGCTGCTGCTTGACGAGGTGACGGCTTCACTCGATGAAGAAAACGGCAGGCGTGTGGAGGAGCTGCTGCTGGAGCGCCAGCGTTCCGAAGGCTTGACGCTGATCTGGGTGACTCATCAACCGGAGCAGGCGCAGCGGGCAGCCACGTTGCATTGGACGCTGGCTAATGGGCACTTAACGGTGTCGGAGGTAGCCCGATGACTTTAATGGCGCTCAGCTTCACTCTTGTATTTGTGTTAATCACCATGTTTGTGTCCTTCTGGAAGAAGCTTGGATTGGAGAAAAGCATCGCCGTAGGCTGCATCCGGGCAGCCGTCCAGCTTCTGGCTATTGGTTATGTGCTGCATTATGTGTTTGGGACCGATCATTTCGGCATGCTAGTGGTCATTATTGTGATCATGATCGCTGTCGCTTCGTGGAACGCAGCGAAGCGGGGAGCTGGCATGGAGGGGGTATTCTGGCGGATCGCGTTAACCATTGCGGCGATGGAAGCATTTATGATGTTGTTCCTACTGGGACTCGGCATCATTGAGCCGAAGCCGCAATATATCATTCCACTCAGCGGTATGACCATCGGCAACGCTATGATTGTAGCGGGCCTCTTCACCACATCGGTCAAGCGCGAGCTTGTCAGCTCTAGAGGGGAGATTGAAACGCTGCTGGCGCTTGGCGCATCCACGGGTCAAGCGCTGCAGGGCGCGATGAAGCGGGCCGTGCGGTTCAGCATGATTCCAACAATCGACAGTCTGAAGACAGTGGGACTTGTTCAGCTGCCGGGTATGATGACGGGCATGATTATCGCTGGAGCGGACCCTGTTGAAGCGGTTCGGTATCAGATTCTCATCCTGTTCTCACATACCGCATCAGCGGCGATGACGAGCATGCTGCTCAGCATGCTGTATCCCAAGCTGCTGATGACGAGCGACATGCGCATCCGACAGCTGCCGGAGGAGTAGCGGATAACAACCATTCTTGCTTGCCGCTATCTCTTCCTCAGATCAAAAAACTCACATGCCGCGCGCGTATGGTACATAAGGTCGCTTACGCTGGATTGCGTGACGACCGTATTCTCGTCGAAGCGTACGAGGACGGAGCTGGCGTCAACGATCTGATTATCCCGGAACACGCGGATGCGGGTTCCCTTGTCCAGCGCTTCCTGAAAGTCAGCGTCGGTCAGCAGCTTGCGGTTCAACGACATTGGTAAGCCCCTCTCGTTTCTGTAGATGACGGCTGGCGAGCTGCCTGCCGTTGCTGCCCTCTAGTCTAGCGCAAATACGCGTATTGAACAACCACAGTCAAATGACAGTGGACATCAGGCAAAGCGCAACCAAGCTATCCGCCCGCGCGCATGTTAAGATGAGAACAAACGGGCAAAGGAGATGGAACAATGAAATACGCAGTTTTTACAGTGATGACACCGGACTGCTCGCTGGAGCGAACAGCGCAGTTGCTTAAGGAATATGGATATGATGGCGTGGAATGGCGCTTTACGAATAATAATCCCGCAAAAAAAGACGAGCAGCCTTCCTTCTGGGGCAACAATCTGTCCACGGTAGCGGCAGACTCGACGGAGGATGAGCTGGCTGCAGTTCGCGCATTGATGGATGGGGCGGGACTTGGCGCGCCTAACCTTGCTTCCTATATCGCAAGCGGAGATATCGCCGCGACGGAGCGTGCCATGAAGGCGGCGAAGCAGCTGGGCGCGCCGTCCATTCGCGTCGGCGTACCGGGCTATGACCGGAGCCGCTCCTATATTGATCTATTTTCGGAAGCAAGAGCCTATCTTGAGGAGGCCGATAAGCTGAGCGCAGTCTACGGCGTCAAGGCGATGATCGAGGTGCATCACGGCAATATCGCGTGCAGCGCATCCGCCGCTCGCCGACTCGTCGACGGCTTCGACCCGAACCGAATCGGCGTCATCTACGACCCGGGCAACATGGTGCACGAAGGCTACGAACAGTACAAGATGGGGCTGGAAATATTGGGACCTTATCTGGGACATGTGCATGTAAAAAATGCGGTTTGGCACCGTACCGACGCTCCTGTGCCGTCGACGGAGAGCGGCGAGCACGATCCTCTGTGGCGTTCGCAGTGGGGCGCTCTCAGAGAAGGAGCCGTTCATTGGCCAACGGTTATTAACGCGCTGAAGGCTATTGGCTATGACGGCTGGCTCAGCTTCGAGGATTTCAGCGGTTCGGCCGATACGGAGACGCTGCTGCGCGACAATATCGCTTATATCAAATCATTAGTCGGATAATAGGAAGGCTTGCCTCGAAGGTCGAAGGCAGGCCTTCTTTTTTGTTCCCCTCCTTCATATGAATGATACAACGAAGGACGAGCGGATGGAGGGATGACGTATGGCCAAATGGGGGAAGAAGGGCTGGGGCTTTCGGGCAGGAAGAAGCTGGGGCTCCTTCCGGAGGGTGAAAAAAATGAGCTGGGGGAGCTCCGGCGCAAGACCATCCAGCTCGGGGGGCTCTGGCGCGAGGTGGGGCTCCGGTTCTGGGAGAAGCGTAATGCCGGGCGGGTGGGGAGTGCGGCCATCGGGAGCGAGATCGGGCGGCGGCTGGGGCAAGCGAGGGCCGCTGATCTCCATCAAGCTAGGCAGCGGCTCGCAGGCGAAGGTTTCCTCCTGGGGCGCGAAGCCAAGCGACATCAGGCCGAAGAGAAGGCTCCGGAAGCGCACGCTGCTTTTGCTTATGCTCGTCTGCATGCTCCTGTTTTCCGTGCCTTCTTTCATATTTGTTGAACGCAATCTGAGGCCGCCCCTTATGAATATTGCCAAAGTCAGGGTTAAGCAGGTTGCTACCCAAGCCATCAACAAAGCGATTACAGAGCAGGTGGCCCGGAAGTCCGAATCGGAGAAGCTGATTGATTGGAAGATGAACGGCGATGGCAAAATATCCGGGTTCATGCTTAATTACGCCGAGCATATGAGCATCACTTCGGAGACGATCAACACGGTTCAGAATACGTTCAGCGAAATTAAGGACATCCCGGAAAATATTCCAATTGGCCACGCGCTGAACAGCGCGATTATTTCCTCCTTCGGCCCTAAGGTGCCTGTGAGATTCGAGCCTGTTGGCGCGGTGAAGGTCGAGCTCAGCACTCGGGAACGCAACGCCGCCATTAATATGGTACTCGTCGAGGTCTATATTAAAGTGGTAGCGGAGGTATCCATCATTATTCCGTTCGACTCCGAGCCGGAGCTGGTGGAAACCGAAATTCCGATATCGTATTTGCTTGTTGTCGGCGATGTGCCCATGTATTATTACGACAGCTCGGGCAAGCCGGTAGGAGAAAACGCGCCGGCAGCGCCCAATATCTCGGTGCCGCTCGCGCCTGGAGCCGGCGTGTCCACCAACCCGAACGAAACGTCGCAGGGGGTCGGCAAGTCCGCCCAGGATGCCAATCTGTCGGAAGGGTCTGACGATACGGTGTTTCGGATGGAGTCGGAGTAAGCGAATACCCCATACAGAAAAATCCCGCAGCTTTTATTCAGGCGTAGATGCTTGAATATAAAGCTGCGGTTTTTTTCTAGTTACATTATTAACGCTTGGAGCGAAGACGTTTGCGCTCCTGCTGCTCCCATCTGCGAAGCTGAGGATAGGGATCGAAGGCCCATTCCAGAAGACCGCGATCGATGTAAATGCCGTAATGCAGATGCGGCGGAAATTTGCCGCTTGTCCCCGGCTTGCCGTAGCCGGAGGAGCCTACCCAGCCCACGACCTGGCCGGGTTCGACGATATCGCCGACGTTCAGCCCCTTGTCGAAGCCGGATAGATGAGCGTAGTAATGGTAATGATTGTTTAAGTCGCGAATGCCAATACGCCAGCCGCCGTATTTATTCCACCCCTTAATTTCAATGACGCCGTAGCAGGTGCTTCTAACGGGCGTGCCATGGCCGGCGAATATGTCGGTGCCTTCATGAACGCGCCGGCCGCCCCAGCCCCGCTTGTCTCCCCAGGTGTCCCTGTACGAATAAGAGGACCGAAGAGGCAACGGGAACGCATGCTCGAACAAATCAAGCTTGCCGTAATGCTTGTACAGCTTGGCGAACTGCGAGATGCGCTTGACGGAGCGGCCGTTCCGGTAATATTCCCACAGCCCGATCGGGAATCTCTCGTCGTTCGTGCCTTGCGCGGAAGCGTAAGTAATCAGCGAATAGAGCAGGTCGAAGTCGCTTGAGCGCTCCGCAAGGCCATTGCCGTCTCCATCCCTTCCTATGCCTTGGAACCATGAGATGGAGACCGGCAGCATATCCTCCGTATCGGGGTTCAGCTCCCCAGCCCAGCGCTCGGGCTCAATGAAGACGCCGACCGTCTGGCCTAGCTGAGGGCGCGCCTTGGGGCGCGCTTTGGATATGGTCCTCTCGTATTGGTCAACGGCTGCAATCCAGTACCAATCCACGCCAGTGACGGTGCTCAGATTGTCATACAGCTCACGCCGAATGTCGATTTGGTCTTGGACTTGCCTATTGGTACTAACGAAAGCACCCTTTTGGCTGATGGCCATGGGCTTTGACGCCGCTGCGGTGTGACCAGCAGGACTGAATAGAAGTGATAATGACGTTACTGCGGCTGTCATTGAGAAATAACCCTTACCCTTCACTACTCTCACCCTTTCAAAAGCATGGACGGACATAGAAATATCATTTGCAGGAGTGTGATTTTTATCCATAAAAATGATTTGTTGTTTGCGATTTGATAAGCTGCCTGAACAAATGTATAGTGACGCCATACTACAAATGGTTGTGAATCTTAGATGATTGTGTTGAATTATAGGATTTTAATGCGCTTACATTGAGATTAGAATGAATCTACATTCAAACAAGGGGTGAAGGAATAATGAAAAAGTGGTTGAGTACGTCAATTATTCTAACAATGTTGATTGCAGTGCTCGCGGCATGTGGCGCAGGCTCGAACAACGGCGAATCGAGCGGTTCGAACAAACTGGTGATCTATACGCCGAATAGTGAAGCGATGCTGAATGCGCTAATTCCATCGTTCGAGAAACAGACAGGCATTACGGTGGAGTTGGTATCCGCCGGCAGCGGCGAGCTGATCAAGCGAATTCAGTCGGAGAAAGCAAATCCTTATGCCGACGTTTTATTTGGAGGCGCTTACGCGTTATACAGGGACAATGCAGATCTGTTCGAGGAATACATTTCGCCGAACGATAAGGATTTGATGGAGGGCCATCAGAACAAATGGGGAGTCATGACACCCGTCGTATCGGACGGCAGCGTATTGCTGGTGAACACCAACCTGGCGGGCGACCTTGAAATCAACGGCTATGAAGATCTGTTGAATCCGGCCCTGAAGGGCAAGATTGCGATGGCGGACCCTGCTAACTCCAGCTCGGCCTTTGCACAGCTGACTAACATGCTGAAAGCAATCGGCGGCGACTACACATCCGACGCGGGCTGGGATTACGTAGCCAAGCTGCTGGAGAACATTGACGGTAAAATTGCAGGCAGCTCAAGCAAGGCTCATAAGAGCGTTGCCGACGGTGAATATGTTGTTGCTCTGACTTATGAAGATCCCGCTGTCAGCTATGTGAAGGACGGCGCTCCTGTGAAGGTTGTGTTTCCTAAGGAAGGCGCGGTGTTCCTCGATGCAGGCGCAGGACTCGTGAAAGGCTCCGCCAATCAGGAAAATGCGAAAAAATTCATTGATTATCTGATCTCCAAGGAAGGCCAAGATGCGCTTGGACAACAAACAACAAATCGTCCGCTTCGCGCCAATGCTGCAATCAGTGAATTCATGACGCCCATTGATCAAATTAAAGTGATTGAAGAAGATGTGGCTTATGTTGCAGAAAATAAATCATTGATTGTAGAACGCTACACAGACCTGTTCACCGAAATTACGAAATAAGAGAGTTAAGTACACAGAATAGAAGGGAAGCGGGTGCATAACATGAGCGTTGCGATATCGTTTAAGGACATCGTGAAAAAATATGGCGACACCACCGTTATCCCCGAGCTGAATCTGGATATACAGAAGGGTGAGTTCTTCACCCTTCTGGGTCCTTCGGGCTGCGGGAAAACAACATTGCTTCGCATGGTGGCGGGCTTCAACAGCATAGAAGGCGGAGCGCTTGCTTTCAATGACAGCATTATGAATGATGTTCCCCCGGGAAAAAGGAACATTGGAATGGTATTTCAGAATTATGCAATTTTCCCTCATCTCAGCGTGTCGGAGAACGTGGCTTTCGGCCTGCAAAACCGCAAAGTTGCGAAATCGGAGCAGCAGCGCCGAGTTAGTGAGATGCTGTACACGGTGCAAATCGATCAATACAGGGATAGAATGCCCAAAAATTTGTCGGGCGGACAACAGCAACGTGTGGCGCTAGCCAGAGCGATCGTGATTAATCCGGACGTACTGCTAATGGATGAGCCGCTGTCTAACCTGGATGCCAAGCTGCGCGTAGACATGCGTAATGCCATCAAATCCATTCAGCGGGAAGTTGGCATTACGACGGTTTATGTGACCCATGACCAGGAAGAGGCAATGGCGGTTTCCGATCGTATTGCAGTTATGAATTCAGGTGTAATTCAGCAAATTGGAACGCCAAGAGACATTTATCAACGTCCGGCGAATCTGTTCGTCGCAACGTTTATCGGTCGTACGAACGTCATCGACGCCAAGCTGGAGATAGACGAAAGCGGAAGCGCAGCGGTTCGCGTAGGACGCGATTATTCGCTGTTCATGCCGGAGCTTGGGATAGAAGCGAAATCTGGAGAATCCATCTCTATCCGACTTTCCGTAAGGCCAGAGGAGCTTGTCGTGTCCAAAGACGGAAGAGGGCTTGCGGGCAAAGTCATCAACAATGTTTTCCTTGGTCTGAATACGCACTTGATCGTATTGCTCGACAACGGACAAGAGGTCGAGGTTATCCAACAATCGACTTCAGCCGAATCAGCAGAGATTGGCCAAACGGTACGCCTTGCGATACTGTCCGATACGATTAATGTGTATGATGCTACAGGTGAGCGCAACCTCAATCGGGGGACAGGACAATGAACCGCATGAAACGGTGGGACATTTGGTCGCTCATCACGTTTGTTATTTTTGCAGGATATTTGATCTTTCTGGCGTTGCCGCTGTTCATGCTGCTGATCAAGAGCTTTTTCGACGGCACGACAGGCGAGTTTTCCTTGGCTTATTTTACGAAGTTTTTCAGTAAAGCCTATTATATGAACGCCGTTTGGAACAGTATAAAGGTGACGGTATGCGTTACTTTGCTATCCATTATAGTAGCGGGTCCACTCGCTTATATGATGACAATAGCCAAGATCAAAGGAAGCGGCACCATTCGTATTCTGATTTTGATCTCGTCGATGTCCGCTCCGTTCATTGGAGCGTACGCCTGGATTCTGCTGCTGGGACGAAATGGCGTTTTGACGAACTTTTTCTATGATGTATTTGGCTTCCGCATGCCTGATATCTATGGGTTCTCCGGCATTCTGCTTGTACTCACTCTGCAATTGTCTCCGCTTATATTTATGTATGTATCCGGGGCGCTGAAGAATGTCGATAATTCACTTATGGAAGCAGCGGAAAGTATGAACTGCACTGGCCTTCGGAAGATGTGGAAGATTCTCGTACCGCTCATTACGCCAACACTGCTTGCGGGCGGCTTGCTCGTCTTCATGCGAGCCTTTGCGGATTTCGGTACGCCGATGCTGATCGGCGAGGGCTTCCGTACGGTACCGGTCCTCATCTTTAATGAGTTTATTAGTGAAGTCGGAGGCGACGACGGATTCGCCGCGGCAATTAGCGTTATTGTGGTCGTATTCGCGACAGCTGTATTCTTGCTGCAGAAATTCGTAGCGAACCGGAAATCCTACAGCATGAGCGCGCTTAATCCCATTGAGCCTAAGAAGCTGAAGGGAGCGGCGAATGTTGCGGCTCATATCTATGTCTACCTGTTCACGGTTCTGGCGATGATGCCGCAAGCATATGTCGCGTACACGTCCTTCCAGAAGACGTCGGGTAAAATTTTTGTAGATGGATATTCACTTGATAGCTACAGAGCTGCCTTCTCGAAGGTAGGGGATTCCATATATAATACCTTTATAATGGCGGGCATTACGATAGTGATTATTACTCTTGCTGCTATGCTGATTGCCTATGTAACGGTGAAGCGTAAGGGCGCAGTCGCAAACCTGCTGGATACCTTCACGATGCTGCCGTATATCGTGCCAGGCTCGATTCTGGGTATTGCGTTGCTCGTCACCTTTAACAAGCCGCCGCTTGTACTCAGCGGAACGATGATCATTCTTATTGCCGCTTTCGCCATCCGGCGCTTGCCTTACACAATTCGCTCCAGTGCAGCCGTACTGCACCAAGTAAGCGACAGCATTGAAGAAGCGGCAATCAGCCTAGGGTCCTCCACGATGAGAACCTTCTTTAAGATTACGGTTCCAATGATGATATCCGGCGTATTCGCCGGCGCTATTATAAGCTGGATCAGTATTATAACTGAACTTAGTACTTCGATCATTCTCTACACGGGGAACACGAGAACGATGACTGTTGCTGTCTATACAGAGGTCGTCCGGGGCAATTACGGCGTAGCAGCCGCTTTGTCCACGATGCTGACGTTCATCACAGTTATTTCGCTGCTCTTGTTCTTCAAGCTGTCGGGCAAAAAAGAAGTGACCATGTAGTCTGGACCGGGCTCGCGAAAGCGAGTTCCGGCCTTTTGTCCATTCAGAGACTTATTGGGTATTCTCCGTATTATGCTGTGCACATGAAAGGGGAGGGGCAATGGTTAAAAGGAGCTTCAAGGATTCGTTGCGCCGGATGTTCCTGCTGCATACGCTTGTACCGATCTCGATATTGTTCGTCCTCTTCCTGCTGTTCATGATGATTAATTCAAAGCTGCTATTAGTAAACCAGACGTCTAATGCCGGCAAAAAAATCGAATCAGCGATGGAGAATGTGTACGCATCCTATATTAAGGAGATGCATGAAGCGGCCCAGCAAGGAGTCTTTATTTCCTTTGCAGAATCGGGCCGAGGTGGTCCGGAATTATTTGAACGTTTCTATACCTTCAACAGCCGCCAGTAGGTGAAAAGCATCATGCACATCCTTAGCCCAGAGGGCACTATTCTGGCAGCCTCCGCCAACTACGGCTCGGAATCGACGGATCAGGCTCTGCAGGCTATCATCCTTCGAATGGAGCGACAGGGAGTGACCTCGCTTGCAGAGAGCAATCAAATCCGCTTCACCCAAGACCGTTATACCGTCTATACCTTTGCCAGAGCAATCCAGAGTGAAAATGGGATCGCCGGTTATTTGATTTATCAACTGTATGAGGAAGACTTTCAGAAGCTTGTTTTTGTGCAAAATAACGAAATTGCCGTCGTAACTGACTCCTATCATAATATTATTGCAACCACGAGCCATGTGACACGGGGGCTAATGAACAAATACAGCCTGGCAGATGAGCCTCAGGGCTTTGTTTGGGTCGACAAAGGGCGGTATTACAGCAAGCTGACGCAAGTGACTAACTCGGGATGGCAAATCTACACACTCAGTGCGGCCCCATGGAATTATGCTGCCTATTTGTCATTGGCGGTTTTCTTTGCCCTGGCAAGCGTGTTGCTATGGCTGCTTATCCGCTATTCCGCCCGATTGATCTCCACTCGCCAATCGCGCGCAATCGATAAGCTGACGTACGCGGTCAGGGAGCTGCAAGCTGGCAATATGGCTGCGTATGTCTATATCGGAACCGGAGATGAATTCGATACACTTGCGAATCAATATAATTTGATGCTGAGACGGCTCAATGAGCTGATAGCCCAAAACGAGGAGCTGTCGGATTTGCGACGGGTCATTGAAGTGAAGCATCTTCAGTCGCAGTTCCACCCCCATTTTATATTCAACGTGCTGGAGATGCTTAGATATGCAATCGTTGTCGATGACAAGCTGGCTCAGGATATTGTACTTACGCTGTCCCGTCACTTGCGCTATAGTATTGGCAATGAACACGATCAAGTGGTGCTTGGCACCGATTTGGAATATATAGCAGGCTATATGAAGCTTCAGCAGATGCGGTTCAAGGATAGGCTTAGCTATCAGGAGCATGTCGAAGAGTCTGCTAAGTTGGCACTTGTGCCGAGGCTGATGCTGCAGCCCGTTATTGAGAATGCAATCAAATACGGCTATCGCCAGCGTCAATTCGTCTCGATCGAGGTGGCGGGTTACGTAATGGATGAAGATCTTGTCCTCGAGGTGAAGGATAATGGAGGAGGCATGAACAGTGATCGGCTGCAAGAGGTACGTGAGATCATGCTGTCTCAGAACAACCGTGCGCCGCATATCGGACTGCATAACCTGCACAGAAGATTAGTGCTGATGTACGGGGATCGTTACGGTATTCAGATAGACAGCACCCCAGGGGTGGGTACGATCGTAACATTCGTGCTGCCGTATCGGAAGGAGGATGGGGATGTTCAAGGTACTGCTGGTGGAAGATGAAGAAATGATACGGAAGGGGCTTCGCTTTACCTTTGACTGGATGAGAGCGGGCTGTGTGGTGGTCGGGGAAGCGGAGAATGGAGAAGAAGGCCTGCGACAGATAGCTGCGCTCCGTCCAGACATCGTTATTGTCGACGTCAACATGCCGCTGATGGACGGCATCTCGATGATCGAGCATAGCGTAGAGGAAGCCACTTGCAGCTACATCATCCTGTCGGGCTACGATGAATTCCGTCTTGCTAAGGATGCCATCCGGCTTGGCGTCACAGAGTATCTGCTTAAGCCATTGGAACAGGAACAGCTTCTGGCCGCACTGGAGCGTGCCAAAAGGCAGGTCGAGATGAAGCGTCAATACGCTGTATTGAAGACCTCCGAGGCGGGGGGCGGAGAAGCTCTGCGGGCTTCAGTCATGAAGTTGCCGGGCAAGTCGACCCGTTATGTAACAAAGATGCTTCAATATGTGCAGGAGCATTATGCAGAGAAGATCAGCATCAAGGATCTAGTGGAGAAGCTGGAGGTAAGCGCGACGTACCTGAACCAGAAGTTTAAAAGTGAAACGTCTTACACTTTCAATGATTTCCTGAATCGTTATCGTATTCAGAAAGCCATGGAGATGCTCCAGCAAAGCGATGAAAAGGTTTATGCGATCGCGGTTGATGTTGGCTTCAAGGATTATAAATATTTTATCGCCATTTTCAAAAAATACGCTGGCTGCACACCCAGCTCCTATCAGGAGACTTACGGGCGGGGAATCAATGGGAAGCGTGACGAATAAACATATATCAAATTTCGATAGATCGTATTCCGATAAACTATGGATTAAGAGACTTCCGCTTCAGCCTTGTCATTACTTTTTCGCTAATAGTCGTGTTATAATGTTGGCAATGCGTAACTTATAACTGAACGTGAAAGCAGGGAATAGCAATGAAACAACGCGAGAAGCTTCAAAAGCCGGACTGGCTTCGTATAAAATTAACGACTGACGGCAACTATGCCGAAATAAAGGAAATGATGCGCGGCAAGACGCTGCATACGGTATGCGAGGAAGCACGCTGTCCCAACATATATGAATGCTGGTCGAACCGCACCGCGACCTTTATGATTCTGGGGGATATATGCACGCGCGCCTGCCGGTTCTGCGCGGTCAAGACCGGAATGCCGACTGAGCTTGACACAGCGGAGCCGGAGCGTGTGGCAGAAGCTGCGGAGCAGATGGGACTGCAGCACTGCGTGGTCACCTCCGTCGCGCGGGATGACCTGAAGGACGGAGGAGCTTCGATATTCGCCGCAACGATCCGGGCGATTCGCCAGCGCCTGCCTTTCTGCCGCGTCGAGGTGCTCATTCCGGATTTCATGGGCAACTGGGATGCCCTGCAGGTCGTTATGGACGCCAATCCCGACATTCTGAATCACAATATTGAAACCGTGGAGCGGCTGTCCGACCGCGTGCGTGCCAAAGCGAAATACAAGCGCTCCCTGGAGCTTCTGCGCCGTGCCAAAGAGATGAAGCCCAAGATCCCGACCAAATCCAGCATTATGCTTGGTGTCGGCGAGGAGCGCGAGGAAATCCTGCAAGCCATGGATGATCTGCGCGCGGTTGACTGCAACATTCTAACCCTTGGCCAATATTTGCAGCCTACGCCGAAGCATCTTCCTATCGTTCGTTATGTTCACCCGGACGAATTCAAATCGCTTAAGGAAGAGGGCAAGAAGCGCGGCTTCCGACATGTGGAATCGGGTCCGCTCGTTCGCAGCTCTTATCATGCGTATGAGCAGACGGACTCCGCTCACGCCGCTATGGCCGCTGAGGAGATCGCGATTGCGCCGGACTATTACGACGCGGAATCGTCCGGCTCCTGTGCAAGCGCCAAATAACAAGCCGAAGCAAAAAATGAGGTGTATTCATGGCTTTGATCCATATTGGGGGCAAATCGTACGAGCTTATTCACGAGAATAGAAACGGCTGGAATCCCGAAGCCTTCCGCAGCCGGTACAGCGAGGTGCTGGAGCGGTACGATTACATCATCGGCGATTGGGGCTATAATCAGCTGCGGCTGAAGGGCTTTTTTCGCGACAATCATCATAAGGCCAGCAAAGACAGCTTGTTCTCGTCAGCTTCAGATTATATTAATGAGTACTGCAACTTCGGCTGCGCTTACTTCATCCTGGAGAAGAAAAGCGACGGGCGTGTAGAAGTGAACGCCGAGGATATCGATCTGGACGAGGAGATCGGGGAAGATACCGTGCGTCTGGAAGGATTCGATCTTAGAGCGGCGGCGGAGTCGGCTGCCGTCGTAAGCGCCGCAGAGACGGCTTCGGCAGCGGAGGCGCCGAAAGCCCCTGCGAAGGAGCAGCGTCCGCAGCATCGCTATCGTCAGCATCAGCGCAGCGAGCATAGAGGGCGCTCAGGCGGCAGGGGCGATGGCGCTCGCGCCGAAGGTCAATCACAGACCGGACAAGGCCAGAGACAAGGCCAGCAGCATGGAGCCGGGAACGACCCTTCGCAAGGCCAAGGGCAGGCCCAGAGCCCAGGCCAAGGTCAGGGCGGCAAACGCAAGGAGCAGCCGTTCAAGCACAAGCAGCACCGCGGGGGCGACCACCGAGGCAAAAGGCCGATGAAGCTTGCCAGCCAAGAGGCGGCGGCTACATCGGAGCAGCAGCATCGCGGCAAAGGCCAGCATACCAATAACAAAGACGCCGGACGCTCTTGATGGGAGCGGACCGGCGTCCTTTCGTATTATCGAACATCATAACCAAGGAACGCTTCACGGACACGCTCCCAGAACGGGAACGGTCGATGTCTCGCAAAACTGACCTTGCGGGAGGCAACGCTGCATCGAATGGACACAATATCGCTGTACATGATGCTGACGTGATCGATACTTAGCTGAATGCGCTGCTCCTTCTTGGATATAATGTCGCAATGATGGTGCTTGGGCAGCAGCACGGACGATCCAAGCGTACGATACACTCGGTTATTGATGGACGCAATCTCCGCAAGCTGCAGGGATTCAATGGACGGGTGTACGATTGCGCCCCCCAAGCTTTTGTTATAAGCCGTGCTGCCTGAAGGGGTAGAGATGACGATGCCGTCCCCTCGGAACATCTCGAACATTTCGTCATTAATATTAATCTGGGCGACCAGCGTGCCGTCGACGCCCTTTAGCGTAAATTCGTTCAAGGCCAAGTAATGCAGGGTCTCACTGGTTGTTTCCACCTCGATCTGAGCAAGCGGGTATCGGACCATTCGCGGCGTCTCCTCGGCCATATGCCGGACCAGCTCCTCCAGCTCGTCAGCATTCCAGTCGGCGTAAAATCCGAGATGTCCCGTATGAATGCCAACAAACGAAACATCGTTAATACAGTCGACATATTGGTGAAAGGCTTGCAGAAGCGTGCCGTCGCCGCCTATGGAAATGACCATGTCGGGACGGGAGTCATGACGCTCGAACCCCCGGTCTGCGGCTAGGTCATGGAATTGCTGGGCCAGCGCTTTGGAACGCTCGTCGCCACGGTCGATCACGGCGTACTTCAATGTCAACATTCTCCTTCCGTTCATGCGATCATACCTTTGATCATATCGGAAAATGGCGTTGAATTCAATGAATGGGAGCCAGCCAACCCCATAGCGCGTAGACCAGTCCTGCAGCCAGAAGGCCGTGCACCAGCCTCGCCAGCAGGAAAGGCTTGTATCTGAGATCGGTCCGGCTGAGCAGGCTGGCGATTTGCGCATGTACGGACAAGCCGCCCCAGGAAAGCACCCACGCGGCGATGGCAACCTGATGCATAAGCCCGGTTCCCGCCGCTCCCGCTGCTTTGGCGCCCAACGTAACCTCAAACAGCCCATTGATGCCGGCATCAGCGAGCGGAGCGGGCAGGCCAAGCAGGCTGAAGAGGAGCCTCAACGCCTCAGACAGCGCTGCAACGAGGCCAGCGTGAGTGAGCATCTCCATGACGACGGAGAAGAACACGACGAGTCCGCCCACAACGATCATAAGGCGGAGCGCTGATTGAACGGAGTCTTGGAGCAGTTGTCCTAGACCGCGTCCGTCAAGCAGACGGGCCTCGTGCATCGCTTTAAGCGCAATCGTTATCCGGCTGCGCCTAATAAGCTTTTGCGGCCGGGGGAGTGACGCGGTGCCGGCTAATGCTGAATCGGAGCCTCGCTCGTGATAACGCATGAGCAGCCCCACAAGGAAGCCTCCTCCATAATGAGCGGCGGCCAGCACAGGTGCAACGGCCGCGTTATGGAAGAAGCCGACGGCTACTGCGCCAATGAGGAAGATGGGATCGGAGGTCGTTGTGAACGCGACCAGCCGCTCGCCTTCCGTTCGATTAATCAGTCTCTGGGCATATAATTGGGCAGTCAGCCTGGCTCCTACGGGATAGCCCGATATGTAGCCCATGGTGACCACAAAACCTCCGATCCCAGGCAAGCGGAATAACGGGCGCATCAGCGGATCGAGAAGCTTGCCAAAAAAATGAACGATGCCGAAGCCAAGCAGTAGCTCTGAAATAACAAAAAAAGGGAATAGCGCGGGAAAAAGCACCTCCCACCAAATAGACAGCCCACGGAGCGAAGAATGAAGCGTCTCTGTAGGATATACAGCCATCAGAACGGCAATAATGAAAGCGACAAGCGCTGTAATGGACAAGGGATGGATGAATGTGCGGAGCATGGAGCCGCCTCCTTTGGTTTTGCAGCCCGCGGGTGCGTACAGGCTCTATTTCTACCATATGACAAGCGGCGGCCGTGCAACACTTCAATTTTGTCCAGCATGAAAATATTTACAAAGAAAACGGTTGCAAAAATGGCTGTAATTCCGTTTGGTTTATGGTACAATAGAATCATTCTTAAACGGTTGGAGTGATGAGTATGAGTATTATCGCCGGCATTCTGGTCTGCGCTTTTGTCTACGTCATCAAGGAGTCCATCTCGACTCCCAGCGAGGAAGAATACGAAGCTTAATCATGTCGCGAGATTTCTCGTTATCAGCAACGCCCGTGTGCAGCGCGCACGGGTGTTTTTTTTCGCCTGAAAGTCCCATTCGGGACAAGGATATGATATAATACAAATGACCTACAAAGGTGGAGATGTAATCATGTTAAATAGGAATATAAGCCTTTATGAAGCGATCGGCGGAGGAGAAGGGCTTAGGTCTATAGTCGAGGCTTTCTACCCCAAGGTTCAGCGGCATCCGCTATTAGGACCGTTGTTTCCTGCCGATATCGATCCAGTCATGGAGAAGCAATATCAGTTCTTGACCCAGTTCTTTGGCGGTCCCAGCCTGTATTCCGACCAGTACGGACATCCAATGATGAGGGCTAGGCATCTGCCTTTCCCCATTACGCCGGAGCGTGCTGAGGCTTGGCTCGATTGCATGTCGAGAGCGCTTGAGGAAGTAGGTCTGGAGGAGGAGCTTCGTGCAATCGTACTGAACCGATTGTCAGGGCCCGCTCACCATTTCGTGAATACGACCGAATAGGAGATGTGAATGTTATGGATCCGCTGTACGAATCGAAGATTGAATGCATCTGCTGTGAAACTATTTATCCCACAACCAGAGTTCGCCCAAGTTTCAAGAGAGCCTCTACCGTCGATTCCGACTTCTGCGGACACTATAGCAATGGCATTAATCCGGACTTCTATGTCGTGCGCGTTTGCCCGAGCTGCGGCTTCGCGACTACTGAGAACGGTCTTGAAAGACTGAACGACAAGCAGAGACAGAGCTACTTTGAGCGAATCGGCGTGAATTGGAAGGGACAGGACTTCGGCGGTCCCAGAACGGCCAAGCAGGCGATGGCTACCTACAAGCTGGCGCTTCTGACCGCGCAGGCTACAGGGGCGTCGGAGCGCGTTATAGCGGGTCTTCTGCATCATATCGCGTGGCTCTACCGCTACGAGGACAATGTGGCGGAGGAGCAGCGCTTCTTGAAATATGCGCTTGACGCATACATAAGGGTGTTCGAGACGGAAGGCGGGTCGTTGAACAACGCGAAGCTGATGTTCCTGATCGGAGAGCTGCACCGCAGAATCGGTGAAAATAATGATGCCGTCAAGTGGTTCTCCCGCGTCGTGAACGACAAACGTATTATGGATGCGGCAATGATTCGTGCATGCCGGGAGCAATGGCAGCTTATTCGCGAAGAGGCTGAGGAGAAGCGGCGGGAGCATTCCGCCACGGAAGCAAGCTAAGGCAGGGGCTCCGCCGGATGCCTTGCGGCATCGGGCCGAGTCTACTGCTGCTGTCTTTTGGCTAACGGTCCGTCCGTCAGCAGATAATCCTGATCCGCGTCAATAACGGTCACTCTGCCATGACAGCAAGGGAAGACAAGCAGTCGTTTCTTGCCGTCGCGGATATCATCGAGCTCCGTTGGCCTCAGATTGAGCAGCACGTTCTCCTCACTGCAGAACGGACAGCTTGCGACATAGATATCCCCCATAATGACTTCATAAGGCCAGGTGTTCTGGAATGGAAGCATCATTCCGGTTTCTCCGGGGCGACTTCCGCTTCTTTGTTGGCAAGCGAAGCAAGCTTCTGCAACAAGATGTGCTTCGGCATATGCATCAGATGCTCCAGCGGAATATTCAACTGCTCCGACAGCTTGATGGCTGTTTCGGGCGAAATTTGCAAGGGCTTGGACATTATGCAATACCTCCTGAATAGATATACTGTAGTTATACACTGCCAGACCGGAGCTGCGCAAATTTTGTGCGAATGGGCCGGGCTGAACTTGGGACATAGCGGAAATATAGAGGTGCGCTTGTAGCGACATTAGTCGACTATAGGCGTTTTTTTGTGTTCTCCGCAAGGATCGACATCTAATATATTGTACATTAATTATAAATATGATATTTTATTTAAAGGGTATTTTTCCTATATTACGAGATTTATGACTCATATACGAAATGAGGGGGCAACCATTCAGCTTTCATCCAGACAATTGGAGCTTATCGAGCTGGTGAAGAAGCATGCTCCGGTAACGGGTGAGCAGCTTGCCGAATATTTGGGCGTCAGCCGGCCGACGCTTCGTTCCGACTTGTCGCTTCTGGTCATGCTGGGCATGCTAGACGCCAAGCCGAAGGTGGGGTATTTCCTCGGAAATACGTTTCGGGCGAGCCATGAGCCGCTTCAACGCTTCCACAGCATGAAGGTTCGCGAGGTGCAGGGGGTTCCTGTCAATATTCCGGATTCGTTATCTGTTCATGATGCGGTGATCACTTTGTTCATGGAGAATGCGGATACGCTGCTTGTTGTGAATGAGGACAAGCGATTTGCGGGCATTGTGACACCTAAGGATTTGCTCAAAATTACGTTAGGCAACACCGGCGCGGGCTCCATCCCCGTAAGTATGGTTATGACACGGTATCCCAACATTGTCACCTTGTCTCCAGACGACACGGTGATGGAAGCCGTGCGCAAGATGTCGCAGCATCAGGTCGACTGCCTACCGGTTATTATGCCGTCCATGGACCCTCTGCAAAACCCCGTAGTGTCGGGCTGGGTATCCAAGTCGAATCTTATCGCCATCTTATCGGATATTGCGACAGAGCGGGAATTGGGGGAACCGGAATAATGAAGACAGAACAAACGATTTACGTCTGCTCCGATGCGGTAGGCGAGACGGCGGAGGCGGTAGCGAAAGCGACGCTTAGGCAGTTCTCGTCCCAGCAGGTGAAGATTAAGCGTTATGGCCATCTGCGTACGGAGGACGAGGTGGTCAGAATTGTCAAGGAAGCCGCTCGGACCGGCGGTTTTATCAGCTATACCTTGGTACAGCCTGAGCTACGAGAGCTTATGCGCGAGGAAGCGGTCAAATACGGCGTACGCGCGGTTGATGTCATGGGTCCCATGATGCAAGCTTTTGTCGATACATTCGGCTCGTTCCCGAGAAGGGAGCCTGGCTTGCTTCATTCCATCGACGAGGCTTATCACCGCCGCATTGAGGCGATTGAGTTTGCGGTGAAATACGATGACGGCAAGGATGCCCGCGGCCTGACACAGGCGCAGGTGGTGCTTATTGGCGTCTCCCGTACGTCCAAGACTCCGCTGAGCGTCTTTCTTTCCCACAAGGGCATCAAGACGGCTAATTTGCCATTAATGCCGGAGGTGAATCCACCGGAGGAGCTGAAGGGAGAGCCTGGACGGCTTATCGTCGGACTGACGATGCAGCCGGAGCATCTGCTGGAAATCAGAACGGAGCGGCTGAAGGCGCTCGGATTGCCCGCTTCTGCGCAATACGCCAATCAGGAGCGCATAAGGGAAGAGCTCGAATACGCGGCAGGTGTCATGGAAGCGCTGAATTGTCCGGTCATCGACGTAACAAACCGGGCTATCGAAGAAACGGCAGGCATCATTATGGAATGGTTAAGTAAATAATTGGCAATACCATAAATGGGGGGTTATAAACATGGACAAAACTTTTGTTATGATTAAGCCAGATGGCGTATCAAGAGGTTTAATTGGGAAAATTGTTGCTAGATTTGAAGAGAAGGGCTTCACCATTGTCGACGCGAAGCTGACGCAGCTGGATCGCAAGCTGGCGGAGGTACATTACGAGCACTTGAACAGCAAGCCGTTTTTCGGAGAGCTGGTTGACTTCATTACCTCGGGACCGGTATTCGCGATGGTGCTGGAGGGGAAGGATGCCGTCCAGAACGCCCGCACGCTAATCGGCGCTACGAATCCGACGGATGCCGCATCGGGTACGATTCGAGGCGATTACGCAACGGATGTGGCGAGCAATATTATTCACGGCTCGGATTCGGACGAAAATGCGGCTCGCGAAATCGGCTTGTATTTTCACTAAGGGGAGTTGACGAACTTCTCCGAATTATGGTAAATTCATTACCAAGTTCATACCTGACCACGGAAGCACCGTATAAGGCAGCCTATCGCTGCGCTTGTACGGTGCTTTTTTTGCGTGTTTGGGAGAGAGAGGAGGATGGGGTCTGAAGAGGCTTCAATTGGCAATCGTAGCGAAAGAGAAGGAGTATACGAGGAGATTGGCGGATTATATTCGCGGCAGCTCCTTCGGGGAGCAGTGGCAGGTCTCGGCATTTACGCATCCAGGCGCGTGCAAGCAGTATGCCAAGCAGGGCTATTCGATTGATCTAATCGCGGCGGAGCCGGAGCTGTTGAGGGAGCTAAGGCCAGAGCTATGCGCTATTCCGTCGGTAGCGCTGGTGGCCAAGTCCGGTGAGAGCGGCGGTGAGGCTGAGGTGCTTCAGTTCCAGGCGCTTCCTTTGCTTCTGAAGGGGCTTGCGGAAGGGTACAGCGCCATGATCGGCCGCTCGGTTCATTATTCCCCTTCGCAGCAGGACCGGGGCGACACAAAGGTGCTGACCATTCATTCGGCCTCAGGTGGCGTCGGCAAAACGACGCTGGCTCTACATCTGGCGAATGCGGCTGCTGCCAGAGGCCGAAAGGTGTTTTATTTGAATATGGAACGCTGGGACACATCCGGATTATGGCTGCACGGGCAATCAGCGAGCGTTGACGCAGGCTCAGGCTTGTCGGAGCTGCTCTATGAGATCAAGACGGGATCGTCGGAGAGCTCCCAGTGGATCGCGAAGCATCGCAAATATCATCCCTTGCTCAAATGCGATTATATGTCAGGCTTCCGCAATGTGGAGGATCGTATATTGCTGGAAGCGGAGGATGCCCTCGCTATCGTAGAGGCGGTTGGGGCCAGTGCTGGTTATGACATCATCATTGTGGATATGGATGCCGGCATGGACGATATGCAGGCTTCGCTGCTTGGTCGCGCGGACCGCAACCTGTGGCTGATCGCGGATAGCCTCCCGTCCGCCGCCAAGCAGTCTTGTATGCAGCAGTACGGAGGGCAGAAGTGGGGAGAACGCTTCGCCTCTATCGCTGCAAAATCGCTTATTGTACTTAATCGCTCGCAAGGCATTCGAGCAAGAGGCCACAATAGCTTTGACGTAACACAATCGCCCATTCAACTGCCCGAGGTCACGGAGTGGCGAGGAGTGGAGCTGCCTCCCCTGCTGTCCTCTTCCTCTTATCGAGCGGCGGCGGATCAGCTGCTGTCTTATGCCATGAGAGAGAAGGAAATTGTCCATGCTGTCTGAGGAGCTGGTGTACGAGCTTCGAAGCAAGATTCGCTCAGGCATTGACTTTGGAGGCGCGCTGTCGGATGAAGAGCTGATGGAGAAAACGGAGCGAGTGGTGTTCCAGTGGTGCCAAGCCCATCCCGTTACTGTGTCTGACAAGGTGAAGCTGGTGAAGCGCCTATTCTACTCCTTCCGTGGATTGGACATTCTGCAGCCTCTCATGGAGGATCCCGATATTAGCGAGATTATGATCAACAGCCATACGGAGCTGTTTATCGAGCGGCATGGCGTCATGACGCGATACCCTGCGGCATTCGAGAGCAGAGAGAAGCTGGAGGATCTCATTCAGTCGATTGTCGCGAGTGTGAACCGGGTCGTGAACGAATCGACTCCCATAGTGGATGCCAGGCTGAAGGATGGCTCCCGGGTTCATGTAGTGCTTCCTCCCGTTGCGCTGAAGGGCCCATGCATGACCATCCGTAAATTTCCGGGCGAGCCAATGACAATGGAAGAGCTGATCCGACGGCATGCCGTATCTCCTGAGGCTGTGCAATTCCTGGGCGAGCTGGTGGAGGCCAAATACAATATTTTTATTAGCGGGGGGACAGGGACAGGCAAGACAACATTCTTGAACGCGTTGTCCAGATACATCCCCTCGGACGAACGAATTGTCACGATAGAGGATTCAGCTGAGCTGCGGATTGAAGGCGTGTCCAACCTGGTAGCTATGGAGACAAGAAACGCCAACACGGAAGGCAAGGGCGAAATGACGATTCGCGATCTTATCCGCGCTTCTCTCCGCATGCGGCCCAATCGCATTATTGTAGGCGAGGTGCGCGGCGCCGAAGCGCTCGACATGCTCCAAGCGCTGAACACCGGGCATGACGGCTCGCTGTCTACGGGACACGCAAACAGCTGCCTGGATATGGTCAGTCGCCTGGAGACGATGGTGCTGAGCGGGGCGGAGCTGCCGCTGCAGGTGATCCGGAAGCAAATCAGCTCGGCCATCGACATTATGATTCATCTGGCCAGATTCCGCGATGGTACACGCAAGGTCTTCGAAATATCGGAGGTGCTGGGCGTGGAGGACGGCGAGGTCAAGCTGTCTCCGTTATTCCTCTATCAAGAGGAAGGAGAGCGGAATGGACGAGTCATGGGGATGCTGAGAAAAACGGACGTTGTCCTGCGAAGTACGGAAAAGCTGGGGCTGGCCGGGAAGGCGGCTGGCACACCCGAGGGGGGCAGCTTATGAGCATGTCTGGCGGTTTATGGCGGAGAGCTATCGTCTGGTGCGGCTGGGAGGGGGTGCTGGACTCGCGGGGCGCTGGCGCAGGCCTGACGCGTTATACGGAATATACCCTTAATAAGAAGGAGCTGTTGTTCGCTGTAGCAATGGCTTCGGGAGCCGTGTACTTGGGCTTCTATTTATTCTATCATTCCGTTTCATTGTCGCTGGCGGCATCCATTCTTGGACTTGCTGCCCCCAGATGGAGACGCCAAGCGCTGCTGGAGCGCCGAAGAAGCAGGCTGAAGCTGCAGTTCAAGGAAGCGTTGTATTCTCTTGCCTCATCACTTGCAGCAGGTCGCTCCATGGAGAACGCGTTCCGCGGCGCGTTGGACGATATGAAGCTTCTGTATGCGGACTCCGGCGCGGATATGCTGAAGGAATTCCAAATTATTTGCCATCGGCTTGATAATTTCGACCCGCTTGAGCTGGCGCTTCGAGATCTGGACGATCGCACACGCATAGAAGAGATGGGTCAATTCGTGGATGCGCTGACGACCTGCAAGCGGTCGGGCGGGGATCTTCTGGAGGTCATGAAGCGGACGACAACCATTATCGGAGACAAGCTGACGGTCGAAGCGGAAGTGAAGGTGCTGCTTGCCCAGAAGCGGTTAGAGGCTCGCATCATGATGGGCGTTCCGTTCGTATTTCTCGGCTTTCTCGGCTTTGCGGCGCCTGACTATATGGCACCGCTATATAACGGCTTGGGGTATGCGCTTCTGACATTGCTGTTCATCCTGCTCATGGGATGCTTCTGGCTGATGGACCGAATTATGCGCATCCGCATGTAAGCCGTGAAATGACGAGAGGAGAGGAGCTATGATCAGCTTTATCGTCGCCATGGGATTAACCGCAGGCTGGGGCTGTCTCATTGGCGGATCTGGCGTTCGCAGGCTGCTGCCGGAGCTAATGAAGAATCGGAAGGCCAGCCCAGTCTCGTGGAGAGTCCACATGATGGAGGCGCCATTCCTGAAGGCAGTCGAATATGCGGCGCAATGGGAGACGGCCGGCTTGCTGCTGAACGGCTATCATACAAGGCTAGTGATTCTTCGCGGCGCAAGCTGGACGATGGATCGCACGAAGCTAGAAGCGGCAGCCGGTGTCGGCATGGGCTACCTTGCCATGGTGTGCTGTGCATGGCTGGCGGCCATGAGCGGCGAAGAGGCCCTGCTAGCGGCAGGCGCGCTGGCCTCCGTCGGCCTGGCGCTCCGCGGTTATGCGGACGCGGGCAAGGCGGTGAAGGAACGGAAGCATGCCATAATGGTTGCCTTGCCTGATCGGATGAGCAAGCTGATGCTTCTTGTCGGTGCCGGCGAGACGGTTCAGGGGGCCTTCCTTCGTTGTCTGGAGGGCAAAGAAAGCTCCCAGCATCCGCTTGATCGTGAGTGGAGAGCGGCGGTTGCGGGTATTCGGAATGGCCAGCCGTTCAATGAGGCGCTGGAGCGGTTCAATCGCAGCTGTGCGGTGCAGGAGGCGTCTCTATTCACGACTGTCATGCTGCTTAATTATCGCAAGGGCGGCGAGCAGTTTGTATTGTCCGTGCGAGAGCTGTCGTATTCCTTATGGGAGAAGCGTAAGGAAGCAGCCCGCCTTAAAGGAGAGGAGGCATCGTCGAAGCTTGTGTTTCCTCTTGTTGGCATTCTGTTTATATTAATGATTCTGGTAGCGGCACCGGCCGTTCTGATGTTGTCTTAACTATAATTTTAGAGTAGGGAGAGGGCTGCAGATGAACAAAATGATGAATCACGTTAAACGTTTTATGCGGAAGGAGGATGGGATCGGCACGCTTGAGGTTATTCTTATCGTTGCCGTTGTCATCATTATTGCCCTGTTGTTCAAGGATTGGATCGTAGCTCTGGTGCAGGACGCGCTGGACAAGGCGGATAACGATGCAAGGAAAATATTTGAATAGCCTTCAAAGCTGGCGCGAGGACCAGAGAGGCAGCTTTACGCTTGAGGCGGTGACGGTGTTCCCCGTGCTGCTCGCGATGGTGCTCGCTTTTCTGTTCCTCGGCATGTATTTGTATCAGCAGACCATCGTGCTTTATGCCGCCTCGGTCACTGCCGAGAGGGCCGCGTTCAGCTGGGACAACAGCAACAGAGAGCCGGAGACCGGCATGCTGCTGAGCCCCAGCTATGACAGCCTGTACCGTAATCTGGGATCGGATGGCGCTTTGGCTAGCGTATTCGGTCTCCGAGCGGACAGCGCGAACCATAGCGTCGAATGGCCGGCAGAAGGCGGAGATGGCACAGCTTCGGCTGAACGAGGGCAAGGGGGTGGACCAGCCGGGAAGCTGCTGGCGGCTTCTGAATGGATGGCTGTTGCCCAGCTGCCTTACAGGGGCACGGTCTCCTATAAGAGCGGCGGCTTGCGCCGATCCGTTGAAGTGAAGCTGCGCCATCCGCTGTCGCTATCGTCTTGGGAGAAGGGCTGGACCAGGGGAGAGGCGGCCGCTGCTGGCCAAGGGATCGTAGTTGATCCCGTTGAGTTTGTTCGTAGCGTGGACCTGGCCCGCTATTATTGGAGGAAATTTGCGGATTACCCCAATGGCAGAACAACCGCAAGAAGCAGAGCGGGCGAGGTGCTGTCGTCCTATGGACAGGCAACGCCGTAAATGGAGGGAGCGAGGGCATGATGATTCAAGCGCCGAAATGGCTATTCAAGGAGGATGGAGCGGTAACAATTGCGGCAGTGCTCATTTTGTCCTCACTGCTGTTGTTTTTCGCCGTTCTGATCGATTATGCCCGAATCGCTGCCTTCCAGCTGATGTCGGAGAATGCGGCGCGCTCAGGCGTGCGCTCCGTATTGTCCGCTTATGACTCCTGGCTGTTTGAGCGATATGGCTTATTCGGGCGAGGCGGAACCGATGGCGGCCTAATCTTCAGGGAGGTACTGGAGGCGGGGCTTGGCACCAGGCCGCTGGGCCCGGACGATGGCTTCGGCATTGTCGCTTCGACGCTTGAATCCTCCAAGCTTCTGACGGCGTCGACGCTTGGAGAGCATGACGTGTTCGCCAGGCAGGTGCTGGAGGACATGAAGTACAAGGCGCCTGTTGATTTCACGCTGGAATTGATCGCCAAGCTTGCGCCAATGGCAACAACGCTGCAGCAAAGCTCCAACGCCATTCAAACGCTGGAGCAGCTTCGCAGGCTGTATGAGCGGAGAGAGGATTTGCTGGAGAAGGCGGTTCGACTGCAGGAGGCCGCGGCTCAATTGGTGAGCGACAGCGAAGCGCTTGCTTTGATTCCTGCTGGACGATCGGGGCTTGTTGGTGGTGGGGGCGGGGGCTTCACATCGGCTTCGCTTGCTGAGGCTTACGGTGCTTATGTTGGACAAGTCGAGCTCGACGCCGCTGCAGGGGAAGGCGAGGAGACCCTGTACAGCGATTCCATTGCGGCTTACGAGCAAGAAGTGGCAGCGTTGACCATGGAGCTTCGAAGCAGCAGCAGCCGATTGAAGCTGAAGCATGCGGAGCTGTTGACGGACGCCGCAGGCAAGGTGGAGGAGGCGGAACGGATCAACGGCCAGATGCAGCGCCTGATCGCCGCCTCAGACTCGGCTGCTGGAGCGGGATACAGCCATGTCGCGAATCAGAAGGTACCGGGCGCAGCCGACAATCCGGTGCAGGGGGATTTGGAGAGGCAGCTGGAGGAAATAAGGAGCAGCAGCGATAAGCTGCTGCGGACAGGCGAATGGTTCGCCGCGTACAGAGCGGAGCTGCTCCAGCAAGGTACCCGCAGCTCCTCTCTGACAAGCGAAATGGATCAACTGCTGGGGCGATGGTCCGGCGCAATGTCGAAGCCGTTGAACCCCATCGCTCAGGCCTCTCTGCTTCTATCTGTCGCAGAAATCGGCTCGGCGCTTCAGGCCTACGAGGCCCTGTATTCGCAGCCGGGCCAGGTGCTGAAGGAGCGAAGGGCAAGCGTGCTGGATGCTTCGCTGCAAGCGAAGCTGGACGAGCAGAAGCTGCAGGCTGACTCCAAGTGGAGGGAAGCGAGCCGGATGCTTCATGGCTTGGCGGGGGTGCCGGTCCGGCCAGATTACCAGGAAATATTCAATAGCGTGCGCGAGCGCTACGACCAGAATCTATTGTTTAATCAGCAGGGGGCTTCCGAGACTGCTGCATACAAGCTGGAGCAACCTGCGGATGCGGGAGCGGCGGCCGAGGCGTCAGCAGCGAGGATGGACGGCTTGTTTGCCGGCCTGTCCGACATGCTGGCTCATGGACGAGACAGCTTTTATTTCGGAGAATACGCGGCTCATCGCTTTTCTTATTTTGAACCGCAGCAGCTCCGCGCATTGCTCGTCAATGGCGACCCGGATGGCGTTATGGCGGCTGCCTCTTTCCATAATCAGGAGATGGAGTATGTGCTGTATGGCTTTCACGATCCCGTCGGCAACCTGATTGCTGCTTATGCGGAGCTGTTCACCGTGAGACTGGCGATCCGCACGATGGAGGGGCTTCTGGAATGCAGGGCGCTGGGCCATCCGCTTCTCGTCTTGTCAGGAGCCCTGATATATGGGCTTGAGCGGACAATGGAGGATATGCTCGCATTCGCGGAGAAGGGGTCGGCGCCCCTCTCAAAATATGTGAAGGTTGAGCTGGCCTATCTGGATTATTTGCGGCTATTTATGATGATGCATGGGGGCGAGAGGGAGCGGAGACTGGGTCGAATGATTGCTGTAATTGAACAAAATACCGATCTGTTGCTGTCCGCCGTCCCGGCAAGCGTCACCGGGGAAGCAAGGGTCTCCATGCAGCTATGGTTCCTGCCGGGAGTGATGAGCATGCTGGGACGATTGGATTTGCTTCAGGGAAAGGTAGTCGGCAGCCGATATGAAACGACGCAAACTGTGGGCTGGTCCTATTAGAGGAAAGGCATTATTGGGCGGCTGGGCGGAGGATCGCCGCGGCTCCATTGTGTTGGAGGCAGCGCTCGTGATGCCGTTTCTCTTGTTTCTGCTGGCCGCCTTTGCCATGCTGATCTCGTTGTGCGGGGCTCAGATGGCGCTCCATACGGCGGCCTCGCACAGCGTCCGCCAGCTCGCGGCTCATATGTACCCCGCAGAGCTTGCACATCAGCAGCTGCATGGAGCGGCGAGCAGCGCGGCGGCTTTGCCCGTTCCGCTGCCCGAATGGAGCGAGGTTGCCGCCGATGCCGCGGAGTGGCTTCCCGACCCTGCCGGGGAGCTTGTCTCTTCTGCCCTTCGCGGAGATTGGCGGCCGCTTCAGAATATGGCGGCGACCGAGCTGGGGGGAGGCGTTATTGAGCCCTATGTGCGCCAATACGCCAACGCATACCTATTGAAGCCTGAGCGCATTCGGCTGGGATACATCGCATTGCCTGATCTTGCTAATAAGGAAGAGGCTTATATTGCCATCACGCTGGAATACGAATACCCCTTCCGTTTGCCGTTTCTGGAGGAGCCGATCGTGCTGCGTGAGCAAGCGATGGAGCGGGTATGGGTGAGCGACGCGGCGCCGGCCGCATACAGCGGGGAATCCGAAGGGGAAGCTCTGCCGCTGCAGATCGTATCCATTTCGCCAAATCCGCTTAGACCGGGCCAGAAGGCGACTGTCATCGTGAAGACGGAGCCCGGGG
Organism: Paenibacillus sp. PL2-23; assembly: GCF_040834005.1. NCBI lineage: Bacteria > Bacillati > Bacillota > Bacilli > Caryophanales > Paenibacillaceae > Paenibacillus > Paenibacillus sp. PL2-23. Next base: position 4,128,179 of record NZ_CP162129.1, on the reverse strand, counting down.
CCAGCGTCTCGCTCGGCGTTACCTACAAGAGCGGGGCCAGCAAAGCGAAGCATCTTGGTTTGGCGGCAGCTGACGGAGATGGGTATGTACAGTGGACGTGGCATGTTTCGGGCAATACGACGCCCGGCATATGGGAGCTGACGGTCCAGGGGCATGGACGCGAGGGCAGTGTGTCCAAGCATTTTGCCGTGGAGAAAAAATCGAATTGAAGGCGAGGAATTGGGATGGTTGCTGTAACAGCCTCGGCCGTGCTCATTATGCTTTCATTTGTGTCAGACGTCAGCAGGGGTATCATTCCCAATTGGCTGACGGGCTGCGCATTTGTAACGGGACTGCTGTATCAGGGGCTCTTTGCAGGCGAGGATGCGGCGAGCTGGCTAGGATCGATTGGAGGAGCGGCGGCGGGCTTTGTACCGTTGCTTCTGCTGTACGTGCTGGGAGGCATCGGCGCCGGCGACGTGAAGCTGTTCGGCGGCCTGGGCGCATGGCTGGGAGCGGCGGCGGTTCTGCAGCTGCTGGCCTATGCGATTCTGTATGCGGGGGCAATAGGCGTCGTCCTGCTGCTGCTTCGGCGATCGTTTGCCCTCAAGCTATTCCTTGGCTTGCGCTTCGCATTCATTCGGGAAGGCGATTCTCTGAAGCGGCGCTGGTTCAGCTGGGCGGAATCCGGTACGAGCTTTCCGTTTATGCTGGCCGTCGCGCCCGCAGCCTTGACCTTATGGCTTATGTAGCCATTCATTTAATGTTTGGGAGGAGAAGGGATTATGGGGCAGCTTCGCATCGACTTCGCGATGAATCGCGGGCATGAGATGATGATCGACAAAGAAGGAGGCATAGCCAGGAGCGAGCTGGATGAGCTGGAGCTGCAAATATTGCGGGCGCAGCAAGTCCCGTACTTGCTGCCGATGGACTGGTACGAGGTGGACGGTAAGGTCTCGTTCCGATATTCGTTGGCCGGCATGAAGATGCTTGCCCACAGGCTGCAGCAGGAGCCTCTTACGATGGAGCAGTATTATGGCCTCCTTCTGGCAGTGACGGACGCCATTCTGGAGTGCAAGGATTATATGCTGAGACCGGAGACCTGCCTGCTTAACGAGCAGTTTCTCTTTATCGGAGATCGGCTCACCGACATTCGAATGGCATACATGCCTCTGAAGCAGCCTTGGAGTCATGACCAGTCCTTGCCCGACAGCCTGCTGTCACTGGCGGTGCGTTGGACGACGTATATCGAGACGATTGACGGAGTCGGGTTGAAGCGGCTACTTCAGCGGCTGAGTCACAGCCGTTCGCCTCTAGCAGATTTGCGGGAGACGTTGTTGGAGCTTATAGCGGGCGCCTGCCCCGCCGTGTTGCCTCAAGAGGAGGCTCATCGCGAAGCCGATGGGGACGTTGTCCAATCCGGCATAAGGGGCTCCCGCCTTGATGCGCTGTCCATGGTAAGCGTCACAGCGGAAGACGTATATGACGGGCATGAAGCGGAGCCGAGCGTGCCAAGCGACAAGCGCCGTTTGTCGGGACGATGGGGCATGATAGCCGCCGGGGCTTTGGTCGTCGCTTGCGTATGGCGTTTCCTGTACGTCTCGGATCCAAGCCAAACCAACTTGTTGCTCAGCGCAGCTCTTACCCTGCTTGTTGCAGCCGGGCTGCTCATGCTTAGTCGGCGGTCGTCAGCCCTCTTTCTGGACAATAAAAGTATAATGGCGGCCCATGAGGATGATATGGAGCTATATTCAGGGCCGCTTCCCGCAGCCAAGAAGGCTTGGAGGGCGGAATATGGCGGCGAGCGATCATTGTCATCGTTCATAACGCCGGGTACAACCACCTCGATGGGAAATTATGCGCTGTCCCCGCCGGCTGGAGCTGGAGGGGAACGTTCGAGACATGCGGCCGAAACCGCTGTATTGGAAGCGAAGGAGCAGGCCGGGGAAGCATCCACGATTTTATTAAGTGAAGCACGGTGGCTCTCGAGAATGTGGAATGGCCAGGAGGAGAAGATAACGCTGGACGCGGAGGTGTTCAAAATCGGACGCTCCGGCGACGGCGTCAGCTATTCGGATCCTGCCGAAGGCATATCCAGGCTGCACCTGGAGATTGAGCAAATCGGCGACGAGCATCACGCCAAGGATCTTGGCTCCCGAAACGGCAGCCTGCTCAACGGCAAATTAATGGTCCCTTACAAAGCCTACAAGCTGGAGCTCGGGGACCGAATCCATCTTGCGGGCGATAAGGGACCATTGTATGAGCTAAGAGCTGGCTAAAGGGAGCGGCCGGCCAGCTGGCTCAGAGCGGCTTCCAGCTTGGGGTAGCGATATTTGTAGCCGAGCTCCAGCGCCCGCTTCGGCCAAGCGCGCTGCCCCTCCAGCACCAGGGACGACATCTCGCCCAATGCGAGCCGCAGGAGAGGAGCGGGCACGGGGAACCAGTGCGGGCGCCCGAAGGCCCGGCCCACCGCTCTGCCGAAGGCATCGTTTGTCACTGGCTCGGGTGCGGATGCGTTCAGCACTCCACGAACGTTATGATGATCCAGACTGAACAGAATAAGGCCGACCATATCGTCGATATGAATCCAGGACAGCCCCTGCTTGCCAGAGCCGACCCGGCCGCCTCCGAAGAGCCGATAGGGCAGCAGCATAAGCGGGAACGCACCGCCCTTCCGGTCCAGCACCAGCCCGACACGAAGCTTAACGAGACGTTCGACCGGGATCTTGTCCGCTGCGGACTCCCACTCTCGAACGACCCTCGACAGGAAGTCGCTCTGTACCGTTCTGCTGTCCTCGTCGAACAACTCTGTCTCCGAATGGCCGTAAGCGGATATGCCTGACGCGTTGACGACGACGGGGGGCTTGCTCTTCAGCGCGGCAACCAAGGAAGCCATTCGCTCCGCCGCCGTCACTCTGGACTCCAGAATGCGGCGCTTGGCGGCGTCTGTCCATCGCTGGTTAATGCTTTCGCCGGCTAGATTCACAATGCCGTCGAAGCCTTCCAGAAGGCTTGGCTCTCGTTCCAGCTGATCCCAGGTGACCGAGCTCCGCTTGGCATGCTGCCTGGTCCCATCGGCCCCCGCAGCGCGCCGCGAAATGATCCATACCTCATCTCCTCTGGCCAGAAGCGCCTCCGTTAACGCTCCCCCGATAAACCCACTTCCACCGGCAATGGCAATCCTCATGGCCTATACGCTCCTTCAACTCAAGTTATTGAATCGCTTCAACCTTGACGAGCCATAGCTGCTTCAGCTTGTCTTCGCCTTCTATAATTTTTTCGGTATATTGGAATGTCACAGGCGAATCGGCTGGCAAAGCTTCAATGGCCGCCGTCATGTCCCCCGGGAATTGATAAGCGGCCGCAATTCCGTTAATGGTAATCTCAATAGAATGGGAGTCGATTTGACCCGTGTATACGCCTTCCGCGCTGATGGGCTCGCTGACATTAACAGCTGCGTCCTCATCTGCGGATGTATCCGTCTCCGGCTCTGGCGAAGCGACGCTGTCATTCTCAGCGACAGGCGCCGCTGGATCAATGACGCCGCTCTCCTCGGGCAGCTGATTGCCAGACTCCGCAACAGGCGCCGAGCTGCCTGGGTTTTCCTCGTCGCCGATTGGCCCGGCGTTCCCTCCGCAAGCGGACGTTGTCATCATAATGGCCAGGAGCAAGGCTCCGGCGGCAGCGGCTTTGCGGTTATGCTTGATATGTTTTTTCATAGATGATGCACCTCCTGTAGTGTAAAACGGAATCCGCAGCGGCCAGGTTGCAAAAAAAAACGCAGACAGAGCTGCCATAGGACAGCTCTGTCTATTTGTTCAGCAGATGCTGATAGGGAGCGTAATCGATTCCCTTCTTATCCAGGAAGGTTACCAGGCTGCGGTAATCCCGTTTGGGCGTGGCCCGAATGTAGCCTTCGATGCAATGCTCTCTCGTGACCGTAGTCGCGCCATATTCAATGGCAACCTGCCCGATCTTGGCTGCTATGGAATGCTTGGCGATATCCCTGAATGCGGTCGGGACCGGGGATACCAGCTCGTCCAGAAATGCCTTGGCCTCCTCGCCCCACATGCTGCGGCTGCGCTCAACCCAATAGTTCTGCCAGTCGAGCTTGGACTTGCCGTCTCTCATGGGGAGCACCTTCAGAAACTTCCGGAACATAAAGAAGCCGCCGATCGACATGGCCACCACCATTACGATGGCCCAGAATACGATAAAATACATAAACCAATTCGGCGCTGAGCTCATAACTGTCTGTCACCTCACTAGATGAATTATACCGTATTCCTAGATTTATTTCGACATTCCTTGTAAAATAAGGTTTGATCAACCGAAAGGGGCGTAATATGAGGATGTTGAAAATAGGTTCCCATGTATCATTTTCGGACAAGGGTCTTCAGACGGCCGCTCAGGAAGCTATTTCCTACGGCTCCAGCACGTTTATGATTTACACCGGCGCGCCGCAGAATACGCGTCGCAAGCCGATCGAAACCTTATATATTGAAGAAGGCAAAGCGCTGATGGAGCAGGCCGGCATCGGCGAAATTGTTGTGCACGCCCCCTATATTATTAACCTGGGCTCCTACAAGCCGGACACATTCGAGCTGGCAGTTAGCTTCCTGCAGGAGGAGATTCGCCGGACCGACTACATAGGCGTCCGCAATATCGTGCTGCATCCAGGCGCCTATACCGATAAGGACGCGGAGTTCGGCATCGCGCGGATCGCGGAAGGCTTGAACGAGGTGCTGGCAGGCACCAGCGGCACGAATGTCAGCATCGCGCTGGAGACGATGGCCGGCAAAGGCACGGAGATCGGACGCAGCTTCGAGGAAATTGCGGCCATTATCGACAAGGTGCAGCATAACGAGCGGCTGACGGTTTGTATGGATACGTGCCATATGCATGACTCCGGCTATGATCTGATCCACGATCTGGATGGTGTGCTGGAGCAGTTCGACCGCATCGTTGGCCTGAGCCGTGTTGCCGTCGTGCATATTAACGACACCAAGAATCCGCGCGGTGCGGGCAAGGACCGCCATGCTCCAATCGGAGCGGGCTGGCTGGGACAAGCCGCGATTTCGAGAATCGTGAACCACGAGGCGCTCCAGGGCCGCCCGTTTATTCTCGAGACGCCGTGGATCGGCAAGGAGGACAAGACGCAAAGGCCGATGTACGAGGTGGAAATTGCGCTGCTGCGCGGCGATGTGAGGGGCCGATTCGGCGAGAGCTTCCTGGAGGATGTAGACCGTCTTCAGTCCTACTTCGCCAAACAAGGCGTGGACCCGCGCGGCTTTGTCATTGACACCTGGACGCTGCTGAAGAACGACGCCAAAGCCAAAAAGGCGGACCCTCGCGAGCCGATGGAGCGCTTGTACGATCAGATTATCGCTGACAGCGTGTTATCGGCAGAGCTGACGGAGGAGCAGGTGAATCAGCGTCTGACGGCGTGGTTCGCCGGCAAGGAATTGTTCGCGCAAGTGTAGTGTAAGCCGGGAACGGCTCCGCGCGAGAGGACTATATTTTACGGAAAAGGAAGAGAACTCTCATGTCATCCCAATCGAATCAATCCCATCAGGCAGGCGAAGCAGCGGGCAAGAGCGGCCGCGCGCGCATTCTGATCTCCTGCCCTGACCGCTCCGGCATTGTAGCGGCGGTGTCGCATTTCCTGTACGAGCATGGCGCTAATATTGTGCAATCCGATCAATATACGATGAATCCGGAAGGCGGCATGTTCTTCATTCGCTTCGAATTTGTCCTGAATGATCTGGACAAGGAGCTTCCCGTCATCGTTGAAGACTTCTCCAGGGTATCGGACCGCTTCGAGATGAAGTGGCATATCTTCCGCGCGAGCCGCAAGAAGCGTCTTGCCATCTTCGTGTCGAAGGAGGACCATTGCCTGCTGGAGCTGCTATGGCAGTGGCAGGCCGGCGATCTGGATGCCGATATTGCTATGGTTGTCAGCAATCACAATGACATGCGCCAGCTCGTGGAGTCGTTCGGCATTCCGTACCACCACATTCCGGTGACAGCAGACACGAAGGCCGAGGCGGAGCGCAAGCAGCTTGAGCTGGTGTCCGACAAGGCGGACCTGATCGTGCTGGCACGCTACATGCAGATTATTTCGCCGAAGTTCATCGAGCAGTTCCCGAACCGTATTATCAATATCCACCATTCGTTCCTTCCGGCATTCGTCGGCGGCAAGCCGTACGCCCAGGCTTATAATCGCGGGGTCAAAATTATCGGCGCGACGGCTCACTATGTCACGGAAGAGCTGGACGGCGGTCCCATCATCGAGCAGGACGTTCAGCGCGTCAGCCACCGGGACGATGTGGACGATCTGAAGCGCATCGGCCGGACAATCGAGCGCGTCGTGCTGGCGAGAGCGGTTAAGTGGCATATTGAAGACCGCGTCCTGGTGCATCAGAACAAGACGGTTGTGTTCAATTAAGGCCGAATGATACAATAATCGCAGCTATTTCATCGCTTTACCGAGTCATAGTATGACCAATACAGAAGATTGCAGGAGGAGAAGAAATGACTGTACCGCAAAAAACGATTGACCAGCTCTCCATAGACACAATTCGCACGCTTGCGATCGACGCGATCGAGAAGGCGAAGTCCGGCCATCCCGGCATGCCGATGGGCGCGGCGCCAATGGGCTATCAGCTGTTCGCCAAAAGCATGAAGCATAATCCGGCCAATCCGGAATGGATTAACCGCGACCGCTTTGTGCTGTCCGCCGGCCATGGCTCCATGCTGCTGTACAGCTTGCTGCATCTGTCCGGCTACGATCTGCCGATCGAGGAGCTGCAGAACTTCCGTCAGTGGGGCTCCCTCACACCGGGCCATCCGGAGTTCGGACATACGGCTGGCGTTGACGCGACAACGGGCCCGCTTGGCCAAGGCGTAGCGATGGCAGTAGGCATGGCGATGGCTGAAGCGCATCTGGCGGCTGTCTACAACAAGGAAGGGTTCGACATTATGAACCACTTTACATACTCCATCTGCGGCGACGGCGACTTGATGGAGGGCATCTCCCATGAAGCGGCTTCGCTGGCTGGTCATCTGGGCCTTGGCAAGCTGGTTGTGCTGTACGATTCCAATGATATTTCCCTTGACGGCGAGCTGAGCCTCTCCTACTCGGAGTCGGTGCAAAGCCGCTTCGAAGGCTATGGCTGGCAGGTGCTGCGCGTAGAGGACGGCAACGATCTGGACGCGTTGTCCCAAGCCATCAGCGAAGCGCAGGCGGAGCTGGCTAAGCCGACATTGATCGAGGTGAAGACGGTCATCGGCTACGGCAGCCCCAACAAAGGCGGCAAGGGCGGCCATGCCGGTCCGCACGGATCGCCGCTGGGCGCTGAGGAGACCAAGCTGACGAAGCAGTTCTACGGCTGGTCCGAGGAGCATCAATTCCATGTCCCGGACGAGGTTCGCGCGCATTTCGCGGAAGTGAAAAGCCATGGCGAAAGCGTCAACGCGGAGTGGAACTCGCTCTTCGCAGCATACAAGGAGGCTCATCCCGAGCTGGCGAAGCAATTCGAGCTGGCGATCGCCGGCGAATTGCCTGAGGGCTGGGATTCGGAGCTTCCGACATATACAACGGAAGACAAGCCGTTGTCTACGCGCGTCGCTTCCGGCAACGCTCTGAACGGACTGGCGAAGAAGATGCCTAACCTGGCTGGCGGATCCGCGGATCTGGAGAGCTCCACCATGACGCATTTGAAGGGCATTGCCCAGTTCAAGCCAGGCAGCTATGACGGCCGCAACATTTATTTCGGCGTACGCGAATTCGGTATGGCCGCTGCGATGAACGGCATCAGCCTGCATGGAGGCATCAAGGTGTTCGGCGGCACGTTCTTCGTGTTCACGGACTACCTGCGTCCGGCGATTCGTCTTGCGGCTCTGATGGGGCAGCCGGTTGTCTACGTGCTGACACATGACAGCATCGCCGTAGGTGAGGACGGTCCGACTCACGAGCCGATCGAGCAGCTGGCTTCGATTCGCATCATTCCAGGACTGACCGTTATCCGCCCGGCAGACGGCAACGAGACGTCAGCGGCATGGGCCTATGCGGCGGAGAACAAAGCCAACCCCGTTGCGCTTGTGCTGACCCGCCAGAACCTGCCGATTCTTGAAGGCACCGTAACAGGGGCTCGCGAGAACATCAGCAAAGGTGCTTATGTGTTGTCCGATGCAGCTAACGGCAAGCCGCAGGCGCAAATTATCGCAACAGGCTCCGAGGTGCAGCTGGCGGTAGCGGCGCAGAGGGCGCTTGCTGAGGAGGGCATCCACGTTCGCGTTATCAGCATGCCAAGCATGGATTTGTTCGAGAAGCAGTCCAAAGCGTACAAGCAATCCGTTATACTCCCTGACGTGAAGGCGCGCTTGGCGATTGAGATGGCTCATCCCTTCGGATGGGAGCGTTACACGGGAGATCATGGCGACATTCTGGCCATTGATCGCTTCGGCGCGTCCGCTCCAGGCGACCGCGTAATCAAGGAGTATGGCTTCACAGTCGAGAATGTCGTCAGCAAAGTGAAAGCTCTGCTGTAATTGCGGCATCTGGATCCTATCTAACACCTAACAAAGGAGCGTTACCCCCAATGTCGCAATTTGAAAATGTAACAATCGTCAAGAAAGCCAACGTCTACTTCGACGGAAAAGTCACCAGCCGCGCGGTGCTGTTCGCCGACGGAACCAAAAAAACGCTTGGCATTATGCTGCCGGGCGATTATGAGTTCGGTACAGACTGCCTTGAAATTATGGAAATCCTGGGCGGCGACCTGAAGGTGCTGCTTCCTGGCGAAACGGAATGGCTTCATATCAAGGGCGAAGGCGAGTTCAAGGTTCCAGCTAACACGAAGTTCAAGCTTCAGGTAGCGGAAGTGACGGACTACTGCTGCTCGTACATTTACGAATAAGCAAGTGCAAGAGAAGGGTCGTATCGCTTCGGCGATGCGGCCCTTCTCGCATGTCAGTGAGCCGTACTCTGCAAAAAGTCGTTTTTTTGTGACATTCGCCATGCGGCGCGCATTGAATTAACGGAGAGAAATCGGATACAGTAGGTTTAGGCCGTGCGAAGCTCGCAGGTCATTCCAAGCTCCAGGAGGTTCTCCAATTGAAGGAAAAAAACTATACGCCAATCGTCGCCGTTCTGACGGTTGTGATTGTGGCGCTCGTCGCGATTTTGTTTTTTCTGCCGGCGTATAACGGCGAGGTCGGCTTCGATGTGCTGCTGCTTCCTCTGCTTAACGCGATATTCAACAGCTTCACCTTTGTCTCTCTGCTGATCGCCCTTATTGCCATTATGAAAAAAAATGTGCGAATGCATCGCGCGTTTATTCTGATGGCGTTTGTGACAACGACCCTGTTCCTGGTGTCCTACGTCACGTACCATTATTTGACGGAATCGACGCCGTATGGCGGGGAAGGCCTCCTCAAGGGCATCTATCTGTTTGTGCTGCTGACCCATATTGTGCTTGCGATTGTCGTCGTGCCGCTGGCGCTGATGTCGCTTGCGAGAGGGCTTGCGAATCAGGTCGACAAGCACAGAAGGATCGCTCGCTGGACCATGCCGATCTGGCTGTACGTCAGCTTGACGGGCGTTATCGTGTACCTGATGATTTCGCCTTATTATTCGTGATTAGCCAATGGTTTTGTCGATTGCAAAGCGTCAAGGGTATAGACCGGGTCTATGTCCTGAAGCGCAATTTCCTATAGCCGGATTGCTTGTGTTCGCCCATTAAATCCGATATTCTTTTAAATAAAATAGTAGGTATATGAAGGAGAGACGAAACCATGAGCAAAACGGTACATTTCGACTACAGCAAAGCGCTGACATTCCTCGGCCAACACGAAATCGACAATCTGTCCGAGCAAGTGAAGGCAGCGCATGGCCAATTACATAACGGCACGGGCGCAGGCTCCGATTACCTGGGCTGGATCGACCTGCCAACGAATTATGACAAGGAAGAATTTGCGCGCATCAAGCAGGCGGCAGAGAAGATCAAATCCGATTCCGAGGTGCTGATTGTCATTGGCATCGGCGGCTCCTACCTGGGCGCTCGCGCGGCAATCGAGATGCTGTCGAACTCGTTCTATAACATTCAGTCCAAGGAGCAGCGCAAGACGCCTCAGGTGCTGTTCGCGGGCAACAATATCAGCTCCACTTATGTAACGCACCTGCTTCAGCTGCTGGAGGGAAGAGATTGGTCGATCAACGTAATCTCCAAGTCCGGCACGACGACGGAGCCGGCCATCGCATTCCGCGTATTCCGTGCGGAGCTGGAGAAGAAATACGGCAAGGAAGAGGCTCGCAAACGGATTTACGCGACGACTGACCAAGCGAAGGGCGCACTGAAGAAGCTGTCCAACGAGGAAGGCTACGAATCCTTTGTCATTCCGGATGACGTAGGCGGACGTTATTCCGTGCTGACGGCTGTCGGCTTGCTGCCAATCGCTGTTGCGGGTATCGACATCGACGCTATGATGCAAGGCGCTGCCGACGCTTCCCAGGAATACGCGAATCCGAATCTTGCGGAGAATGAAGCTTATCAATACGCCGCTGCCCGCAACGCGCTGTACCGCAAAGGGAAGGTAACGGAAATTCTCGTGAACTACGAGCCTAACCTGCACTTTGTATCGGAGTGGTGGAAGCAGCTGTTCGGCGAAAGCGAAGGCAAAGACTACAAGGGCATTTATCCCGCTTCGGTCGACTTCTCGACGGACCTGCACTCCATGGGCCAATTCATTCAGGAGGGTAACCGCAACATCTTCGAAACCGTCATTCAGGTGAAGGAAGTGGCGGAGCACATTACTATCGGCCATGACGAGGACAATCTGGACGGCCTGAATTTCTTGACTGGCAAGACAATGGACTTCGTGAACAAAAAGGCGTTCGAGGGCACGCTTCTGGCTCATACGGACGGCCAAGTGCCGAACCTGATCGTCAACATTACAGACATGACGCCTTACACATTCGGCTACCTCGTCTACTTCTTCGAGAAGGCTTGCGGAATCAGCGGCTACCTGCTTGGCGTGAATCCGTTCGACCAGCCGGGCGTCGAGGCTTACAAAAAAAATATGTTCGCCCTGCTTGGCAAGCCAGGCTTTGAGAAAGAGAAGGCGGAGCTGGAAGCGCGTCTGTAGTCGGCGATTCGCTAATAGAAGCCTTCACACGTCATGTTAAACTTGAATAGATATAGGACGGTTAGAGCAGAAGCGGGTCAAGAAATCGTCATTCGAAAATCTCGTTTCATCGGCTATGCCAAGCCCGTTGCATCGGAGGAGGAGGCCATCGCCTTTATCGATGAGATTAAGCGGCTGCACAGAACGGCGACGCATAATTGCTCAGCTTACGTCATCGGCGAGCGTGATCAGTTCCAGAAGGCCTCTGACGACGGAGAACCCAGCGGCACGGCCGGCAAGCCGATTCTTGAGGTGATCAAGAACAAGGGCCTCAAGAATGTTGCCGTCGTGGTCACACGCTATTTCGGAGGCATTATGCTTGGCGCTGGAGGGCTGGTCCGGGCTTATACGGACGGCGCTGTTGCCGGCATCGAAGCAGCCGGAGAGATCGAGATGGTGCTCCATCGCGAGGTAAGCGTGACGGTTGATTATACGTGGTACGGCAAGCTGGAGAATGAGTGGCGCGGGCGCGGCACAAGACTCGGCGGCACGGCCTTTACGGATTACGTAACGGTGCTCTGTCTGCCGGAGGAGCGGGAACAGGAAGCGTTCGTCGCCTGGATGACGGACGTGACGCAGGGACAAGCGCAGATTGCCATAGGCGAACCGCGCTTCTATATAGAAGGCGAATAGGGAGAAGGGCCGAGTGCATACTCGGCTCTTCCTCTGTTTTCAGCCTCAAATGATTTTGTTATTTAACCATTGACTTCCTTCAGGGGAGGATGCTACATTATTAATACCCAGTAAGTTAATAGGAATTATGAAGTTAAATGAGATGCAACACCTGCGGCATGAGCCGAGGATCTGGAGGTTAAGTCACTGTGAATGCATGGTTTCGGGGGAAGAGCTGGAGCTTCGGTTTTCGTACGACGATTATGCTCTATTTTATTTGTTTAATTGTACTGCCGATATTAGGCATTTATACGCAGTCATTCTCCCTGGGCTGGACCCCGTTCTGGGGAAGTGTAACGGATCCGCTCGCTTGGAAGGCCGTACTGCTGACGCTGAAGCTGGCCGCAATTGCTACCGTTCTGAATATATTGCTTGGGACGATGATCGGATGGGTGCTTATACGCTACAGGTTTCCCGGCCGAAGCTTTCTGAACAGCTTGGTTGATCTGCCCTTCGCGCTGCCGACTGCAGTAGGCGGCCTTCTGATCCTGTTGCTGCTTGGCCCTAACAGCCTGGTAGGGTCCCTGGCGCAATCGGCTGGCATCGAGATCGTATTCCATGAGCCGGCTATTGTTGTCGCTATGCTGTTCGTCACGTTCCCGTTCGTCATTCGGGCGATACAGCCGCTTCTGGAGGAGCTGGACAAATCGGAGGAGGAGGCTGCTTATACCTTAGGGGCATCCAAGGCAAAAACCTTCTTGGTCGTCATCTTCCCGACGATGCTTCCCGGCATTCTAAGCGGAGCGATGCTCGCATTCTCCCGAGGGCTTGCTGAGTTTGGAGCGGTCGTGCTCGTTGCGGGCAACATTCCAGGCAAGACGCTGGTGGCGTCGGTTTTTATTTTCGGAGAAATTGAAAGCAACAACCCGCAAGGAGCAGCGGCCGTCTCTGTTATGCTGCTGACGTTGTCCTTCCTGATCCTGTGGATCGTCAACCTCCTGCAAGCGAGGAGGACTGGCGCCTAATGATGAGAAAATTATGGATTACATTGACGTATATCGTATTTGGCCTGCTGCTGATTGCGCCGCTGATCAAAATTTTTACCGGAGCGTGGAAGGAGGGCATTCAAGGCTTCTCCGATGCGCTCCTGCGTCCAGAATCGCTGCATGCGCTTATGATGACGGGCATTATCGTTATTGTTGTCACGTTGATTAATACGGTGTTCGGGGTCATGCTGGCCCTTTATCTGGTGCGGGCCCAATGGCTCGGACCGAAGCTGAAGCGGCTGCTGAACAGTGTCGTCGATCTGCCGTTTGCCGTTTCCCCGGTTATCGGCGGTTTGATGATTGTATTGATTCTGGGACCGAACACCGTCATTGGCGCTTTGTTCGAGGATGCAGGGATCAAGATTGTGTATGCGCTGCCTGGCATGATTCTGGCCACGCTGTTCGTGACATTCCCCATTATGGTGCGGGAGGTCATGCCGGTGCTGCAGGAAATCGGGGCCCAGCAGGAGGAGGCGGCATCCACTTTGGGCGCGTACTCCTGGTATACCTTCTGGAAGGTCACATGGCCATCCATCCGGTGGGGCGTTATATACGGCGTCGTGCTTACCGTAGCGCGTTCGCTTGGAGAGTTTGGTGCGGTTCTTGTCGTATCGGGCAATATTATGAACAAGACGCAGACGGCTACTACGCTCGTCTATCAGGACGTTGAGAACTTCAACGTCGTTGCCGCGAACGGCATCGCGCTTGTTCTGGCGGCATTCTCCGTAGGCCTGCTATTGCTGATGGAGTGGGCGAAGAAACGAAAGGAAGTGCATTAGGATGCATATCGAGGTCCGCAACTTAAACAAAAGCTTTGGCGACTTTCACGCCGTCAAGGATGTCAGCTTCGATATAGAGAAGGGGAAGCTCATCGGTCTGCTTGGTCCCAGCGGCGGCGGCAAGACATCCATTCTGCGCATGCTGGCGGGTCTTGAGGTGCCAACCTCCGGCGATATCGTGTTTCATGGGAAACGAGTCAACGATCTGCCTCCCCAAGAACGGGGCATCGGCTTCGTATTCCAGAACTATGCGCTGTTCAAGCATATGACGGTATTCGATAATGTGGCGTTCGGCTTAAAGGTGAAGAAGCAGTCGAAGGAGCAAATTCGCGAGCGGGTGATGTACCTGATCGAATTGACCGGGCTCAAAGGCTTCGAGCACCGTTATCCGCATCAGCTCTCAGGCGGGCAGCGTCAGCGTGTGGCGTTTGCGCGGGCACTGGCGCCGGAGCCTCAGCTTCTGCTGCTCGACGAGCCGTTCGCGGCGATTGACGCAAAGATTCGTACGGAGCTTCGCACCTGGCTGAAGGAAATGATTGAGCGAGTGGGCATTACGTCCATCTTCGTCACTCATGATCAGGATGAAGCGATTGAGGTAGCGGACGAGATTATGATTATTAGCAAAGGACGGCTTGAGCAGAAGGGCAGTCCATGGGACATCTACAAAAATCCGGAGACGCCTTTTGTCGCCAGCTTTATTGGCGAATCCTCCTTTATTGATAATATTTCGTCGCTTAAGGGCTTCGAAAGCGCGTCCGTTCATCCCGGCACCAAGGCGCTTATTCGGCCTGAATATATCGAGCTCGGCAAGCCGGGCGAGATTAAGCTGGCGTCTGCAACAATGCCTGCGACCGTCAAGCATGTCCACTTCCGCGGCAGCGAATGGATGGTGGAGCTGTTGGTCGGCGATACCAAGCTGATCACCTACCGCTCGCTCGAAAAGGATGTTCTTCAGCCTGGTGAAGCCGTCAGTGTACTGCTGCACAGGGCGTATTTGTTCAACGACACGGATAGCTGGATTATGGAGAATCCGCTGAAGGTCGATCCTATGCCGATTCATATTTAACGGATCAATAAGCAGAAAGAGTGTTGTTATGATACGATCTATTCCAGCCATAGCCCAACGTACGATGCTCCTCGCGCTTGCCGTTCTGCTTCTGATCAGCGCGACGGGCTGCAGCGACAAGGAAGCCGTAGACGGCGATCAATCCGTACCGGAAGGGGATGTAACGCTTGTCATTGGCGCTTACTCCGTTGTGAAAGACGCTTTCGGCGAGCTGCTGCCCCAGTTCCAGCAATATTGGCTGGAGAAGACGGGCCAGCGCGTCACCTTCCAGGAGTCCTATGAGGCGTCAGGCACACAGGCCAGAGCGATTGCGGGAGGCTTCGAGGCAGATGTCGCCGTGCTTGCGATGGAGGGCGATCTCGATAAGATCGCGGATGCCGGCTTTATTACGCATGACTGGCGCGAGAAGGGCGAGAGAGGCATGATCACTCGTTCGATCGTTGTGCTGGGAACCCGTTCGGGCAATCCCCTTGGGATCCGGGATTGGGACGATCTGACGCGCGAGGGCGTCAAGGTGCTGTATCCCAACCCCAAAACCTCCGGAGGCGCGCAATGGGATATTAATGCGATCTATGGAGCCGGATTGAAGCGGTCTGAAGAGGAGACAGGCGAGAAATCGCATGCATTCGCGAAGTCGTTCCTTCAAGCTGTTCATGCGAATGTGGAGTCTCTCGACAAGAGCGGCAGAGCATCTATGGCGGCCTTCGAATACGGAGTTGGCGATGTCATCGTCACCTACGAAAACGAGCTGCTCGCTCGTATCAAGAAGGGCGTGGATTATGACATCATTGTGCCGAAGCATACGATATTGATTGAGAACCCGGCGGCGGTGGTAGACAAAAATGTGGATCGTCATGGCACGCGCGAGGTGGCCGAGGCGTTTATCGATTATTTGCACCATTCCGACGCCCAGTTATTATTCACCAAGCACGGCTTCCGCGCCGTGGACGCTGATGTGGCAGCCGAGACAAGTGGTTCCTTCGCGCAGCCGGAGGGACTGTTCGATATCGCTTATCTGGGCGGCTGGCCTGAGGTGCGCAAATATTTGTACAGCAAGAAGGGCGTCTGGTATCAGGTGCTCGCAGGTTTATAAGATAAGGAAAAAGAAGCGGATTCGCGGGTTGCTTTTTTGCGAAAGCTTCTTTTTTTTTGCAGAAAAGAGGGAATTCGGGCCGGAAGGCGAATTGTATGAAAGCGGATTACGGTGTTGCATTATGAGTCCAAATCGACTACCATTGGATTAGAATTATTCTAAATTATGAACTAAGCATTCGTAAACCCCACATAGAGCCAGCATCCATGGACACGGAGGTGCCTGAATATGAACGTATCAACGGAAATTGATAAAATCAAACGCAGCTTGATGGAGAACGGATATAAGCTGACCACGCAGCGGGAAATTATCGTGCGGGTGCTGCTGGAGAATGAAAAGGATCACCTGAGCGCCGAGGACGTATATATGCTCGTGAAGGAGAAATTTCCTGAGATCGGACTGGCTACGGTATATCGAACGCTGGAGCTGCTGGCGGAGCTGCAGATTGTAGCCAAGATGAATTTCGGCGACGGGGTAGCCCGTTTCGACCTTCGCGGCGAGGATCATGAGCACATGCATCATCACCTGATCTGCCAGAAATGCGGAGCGCTTGAGGAGATCAAGGAAGATTGGCTGACGGAGCTGGAGGAGCGTCTGGAGAAGGAGTTTGGCTTCAGGGTGCTGGACCACAGACTGGATTTTATCGGGAACTATAAGGAATGTGATAATGGAGTATGCAAAAGAACTGGCAAAGCGGTATCCTGACTTGTCATCGCTGAAGCTAGTCTAGAAGCTGTCGGAGCCGTCCGGCAGCTTCTTTTGTTGTTTCCAAGATACAGTTGCGCATCGAATATGAGAACGATTATCATAAAGGATAGCTGCGGCGAAATGTTTACCTATTCGGAAGGTGATTGAAAGCATGAAACGTATTTTGTTAATTGAGGACGAAACGAATTTCGCTAAATTTATAGAGATGGAGCTCGCGCATGAGGGCTTCTCTGTTACGGTGGCTGGAGACGGCAAGTCTGGCCTGATGTTTGCGCTGTCGGGGCATTGGGATTTGATTCTGCTGGACTTGATGCTGCCCGGGATGGACGGCTTTGAGGTATGCCGTGAGATTCGGAAGGCGAAGCAAACGCCAATGATTATGATTACGGCGAGAGACAGTGTGTCTGACCGGGTGTCGGGCTTAGATGGCGGCGCGGATGATTATCTTCCAAAGCCCTTCGCCATTGAAGAGCTTCTGGCTCGAATCAGGGTGATTTTCCGCCGCTTGCAGGACAAGCAGGAGCCCAGCGCCGTTCTGGAGAGCGACGGACTGGTGATGGAGCTGGAATCCCGCATCGTCACCAGGCATCATGAGCGCATCGAGCTGACGAAAAGGGAATTCGCTTTGCTCGAGACGTTTCTCAAAAACGTAAACAGGGTGTTGTCGAGGGAAACGCTATTGAATACGGTATGGGGCTATGAGGCTATCGTAGACGCCAATGTTGTGGATGTCTACGTTCGATACCTGAGGCATAAGATCGATGATCCCGATAAGCCAAGCCGAATTGAAGCGGTTCGAGGTATCGGTTACGTGATGCGCCGATGAGGACGCTGCTTCGCTGTTGGACGGCGCTGCCGTTTCATTGGAAACAGACCATCTATTCGGCGCTGCTGTTAAGCGCCCTTGTGCTGTTCAGCAATGTGACGCAATACATGTTCGTTGACGGCTGGATGACCAGACAGGAGGAGCAGCGCATTCAGCGCGATATGAAGGAGCTGCTGAACGTGCTCCTCGCCAAGGAAGTCGAGGTGAAGCCGGGCAATGAAACGGAGCTTCGTCTATACATGGAGCGTGCCAATGTGCGCAATGGCATGATTCGGCTGCTGTCAGCTTCCGGAGACCCCATCATGACTGTGGCAGATAATGTGCCTGCGCAGCGGATTGGAGCTATAGCGGATTCGGGCCTTGTAAAGGGACGGGCAGCTCATGAAGGCGGCATGCTTGTGATGAGGAGTCCGATTACAATCTTCAGCTTTCAGGGCACGATAGAGATGGCCCGCAGCATGGAAGAAGTGGAGCGTTTGGTTGCGGCTTATTACAGGATTATGTTTGTCTGCTGCGCTGCTGCGCTCCTCTTAAGCGGTGTAGGAGGGAGTATTCTGGCCAGGGGGATGATCCGGCCTCTCCGTTCCATGAATGCCGCTATGCGCCGTGTGAAGCAGCAGGGGCTGCACCAGCGGATGCCCGTGTCACGCGCTAGGGATGAAATCGCGTCGCTGCAGCTTATGTTTAACGAAATGATGGATCAGGTGGAGGAGTCGTTCCACAAGCAGCAGCGGTTCGTAGAGGATGCGTCGCATGAGCTGCGAACCCCGCTGGCCATAGTGGAGGGGCATTTGCGTATGCTGAGCCGATGGGGGAGGCACGATCCGAATGTAACGGAGCAGTCCCTTGGGATCGCGATGGAGGAGCTTGAGCGGCTGAAGAAGCTGGTAGATGATTTGCTGCTGCTGTCTAGAGCGGGACAAGACGGTACCCCCAAGGAGGCAGTGGAAGGCTGCGAGAGGCCGCTGGAAGTCGTAAGGGATGCCGTGAAGGCCATGTCCTTGCTGTTCCCCCAGTTTGAATTCCGAACGGAGGAGGACGATTCGCCAGGGCAGGGACTGCGAATGCCGGCTCAGGAGCTGTCTCAGGTCATACGCATACTGCTGGATAACGCGGTGAAGTATTCCGGGGACGGCCGACTCATTAAAGTCCGGTACAACTGGGAAGGCGACAGCGCTCTTCTATCGGTGGAGGATGAGGGAATTGGCATACCGGAGGAGGAGCTGCCCCGACTTTTCGATCGCTTCTACAGAGTAGACAAGGCCCGAACAGGGGGCGCCGGAGGCTATGGGCTGGGACTGTCTATCGCGAAATCGCTTGTGGAGAATAATGGGGGCGAGATTGCCATTGCAAGCGTACAGGGGCAAGGCACGAAAGTCGCAGTTGTGCTGCCAGGCGAATAATTTTTTGGTTTTCACAGTGTTTTCTCATTTTTATTCGTTACAATAACGTGGTAATGATATTCATTATCACCGATAAACATAGAGATGAGAAGGAGCGGCACAAATGAAAAGAAAGTATGTAGCAGGCATAGCGGCAATTATGATGGGGGCTTCGATGGTATTGTCCGGATGCGGAGACAATAATTCCAGCAAGGGCGGAGAAGAAGGAAACGGCGGTTCCGGCGACAAGGGCGTCGTAAATGTGTTTACGGCACGCCATTACGATATCGATTTTGCCATGTTCGATAAGTTTGAGACGGAGACAGGCATTACTGTCAATGAAATTAAGGGAACGGCGGAAGAGCTGGTCGAGCGGATGAAGAGAGAAGGCGAAAGCACGGAAGCCGACCTGTTCATTACGGTGGACGGAGGCGTGCTGAACTACGCCAAAGAAAGCGGCGTGCTGCAGCCAATCGAATCGGAGGCTATCTTCGCGAACGTGCCGGAGAAATATCGCGATACGGACAATCAATGGATCGGTCTCGCTACGCGCGCCCGCGTCATCGCATATGCGAAGGATCGTGTAACGCCGGAGCAGCTGTCTACCTATGAGGCGCTGGCTGAGGAGCAGTGGAAGGGCAAGCTGCTGGTTCGTTCGTCCAGCAATCTCTACAATCAGTCGCTCGTCGCTTCGCTGATCGAGCTGAACGGTGAGGAAGCTGCGGAGCAATGGGCAAGCGGTGTCGTTGCGAACTTTGCCCGTGACCCGGAAGGCGGAGATCGCGACCAGGCGAAGGCGATCGCGGCTGGCACGGGCGATGTAGCCATCATGAACACCTATTATGTCGGCCAAATGCTGCATTCCAAGGATGCGGAGGAAGTGAAGGTTGCGGAAGGTCTGGGCGTATTTTTCCCGAATCAAGCCACGACTGGCACGCATCTGAATATTAGCGGCATCGGATTGACGAAGCATGCCAAAAACAAGGACAACGCGTTGAAGCTTGTTGAATTTATGACTGGCAAGGAAGGCCAGGAAATGCTGACGAACGGCAGCTTCGAATTCCCGGTCAACGAAGCGGCGGAGCTTCCTGAGCTGCTGAAGGAGTGGGGCGCGTTCACAACCCAGACTCTGGATTTCGCCAAGCTGGGCGAATATAACAAGAAAGCTACGGAGCTGATGAACAAGGCTGGCTGGAAGTAATATGCTTGCCTGGTTGCTTCGCGGGTTTAGACAGAGATGGAACGGCTGGATTGCCATTAGCGGAATAGGGGCTGCAATAGCCCTTCTTCCGTCTCTTTATATTTTTACGGGCATATGGGGCAAGCCGGGTGAGAACTGGGGGCATATTCGCGATTACATGCTGATCGATTACGCCTTGCAATCGCTGCTGCTCGTAGTCTGTGTTGTGGCATTGACGGTTGCTGTCGGCGTCTCGCTGGCGTGGCTGACGGCGGCCTATGAGTTCCCGCTGCGGCGTATTCTATCATTTGCATTTATCCTTCCGCTTGCGATTCCTCCTCACATTGCGGCATATACGTACGGCGACATGCTGAGCTATACCGGGACGGTGCAGAGGCTGCTCAGGAACGGGCTTGGGCTGAAGCTGAACCAGGCCTACTTTGATGTGATGTCGATGCAAGGCGCTGTTTTTATTTTTACGATGTTTTTGTTTCCTTACGTCTACTTGATGGCCAAATCGTTCCTGGAGAGACACAGCGCCTCCTATATTGAGAATGCGAGGCTGCTTGGCCAGCATCCCTTGTATATATTTGTCCGGGTGGTGCTGCCCATCTCTCAAGGAGCTATTGTCGGAGGAGCCAGTCTCGTGGCGTTCGAGGTATTAAACGATTACGGGGTATCCAAGCACTTCGGCATTCAGACCTTCACAGTGGGCATATTCAAAACCTGGTTCGGCATGTACGACATCGAGTCGGCGATTCGCCTTGCCGCGATGCTTATGAGCGTAATTGTAGGGCTGTTCATCCTGGAGAGGCTGCTTCGCAGGAGGAAACGGTACCATGCTGCCGCCAATCGAAGCGCGCCGTTGCAGAGAAGAAAATTAACAGGCTTCCCTGCGGTCGCCGCTGTTCTCTTCGGCTCTGTCGTTGTGCTGGCTTCATTCGTTATTCCTGTCGCCCAGCTCACCGCGTGGGCCGTATGGACCTATGCAGATGTATGGAACGACAGCTTCCCGGAGCTGATTGGGAATACGCTGGCGATATGCCTTGCTGCCGTGCTGCTTATTATGCTTATTGCCGTTATTGCAGCAAACGCTTTGCACACCTGGCGAAGCGGCTTTACGCTTGTGGCAAGCAAGCTGCTGTCTATGGGCTACTCCATGCCTGGCGCGGTATTGTCGATCGGCGTGCTGGCCGTGTTCCTCTCGCTTGATCATTCGCTGGCGGGCATATACGAATGGCTGGGGCTGGGCGCTGGACGACTGGTGCTGAGCATGTCTATCGCCATGCTCCTGTTCGCCTATGTGGTCCGCTTCCTGTCCGTCGGCTTCAATGCTGTCGACGCTGGGCGCGAGAAGCTTGGCACACGATTGTCGGAAGCGTCGCGCATGCTCGGCTACAGCATGACAAGGACATTCTTCAAGGCGGAGCTGCCTCTGCTCAGAGGGGCTCTGCTGACGGGAGCAATATTATCTTTTATGGAGGTTGTGAAGGAATTGCCGCTTACGCTTCTCCTTCGTCCCTTCAACTTCAACACATTATCGACCAAGGCGTATCAATACGCGAGCGACGAGCAGATTCATTACGCGGCGCTTCCGTCACTGTTGATTATTGCCCTTGGGATCATATCCGTCAGCCTGTTTCACTTGCTGGGAAGGAGAGGACACGAATGAGCTATGTACATGTGAACCAGGTCAGCTACGCCTATCCCGGCTCCAGGCAAGAGGTGCTGTCCCGGTTCTCGCTTTCGCTGGAGCAAGGGGAGACCATTGGCCTTCTCGGCGGCAGCGGCAGCGGGAAAAGCACACTTCTGAGGCTGATCGCGGGATTCGAGAATCCGAAGAGCGGGGAGATAGCGATTAACGGACGGACGATGGCGGGCGGTTATCAGTTCGTTCAGCCGGAACGCCGCAACGTGGGCATGGTCTTCCAGGATTATGCCTTGTTCCCCCATATGACCGTCGCTCAAAATATTAGCTTCGGGCTTCACGGCAAGTCCCGTCACGAGCGAGCGAGCCGAGTGACGGAGATGCTGGAGCTTGTGAAGCTGGCAGGGTACGGGAATCGTTATCCCCATGAGCTTAGCGGAGGCCAGCAGCAGAGAGTGGCGTTCGCGAGGGCGCTGGCGCCCAAGCCGCAGCTGCTGCTTATGGATGAGCCGTTCAGCAATCTTGACGCGGAGCTGAAAGGGAGCATTCGACTGGAGCTTAGAGCGCTGCTTCTATCGGCGGGAATGACGTCCATTCTGGTGACGCATGATATCGAAGATGCGGAAGTGGTCTGCGACCGCATTGTATGTATGCCGGAGCTAAGCCTAGTCTGAAGGGAATTATTCCTTATTATTCCAATATTGCTGAACACAGTTTTGGCAGATGCAGGCTCCCCTATGCGCATCCGGAATACGGCTTCTTAGTTCCGCGGGGATCGGTAGGTGGAAGCACCAGCAGTCCGATACGGCATCGGAACGCTCAGCCTCGCAGCTGTTGGATTGTCCGCATAGCGGGCAACTCGTATTGTTCACATTCCATCTTCTCCTTGTATGAGATCAGCCCTGCGGACTCGCAGGGCTGATTTCACTTGTATCTAGGGGTTGCTTCTAGCGGCTCAGCACAAATTTCTCGATAACATGCTTGACCCCGTCCTCATTGTTCGAGAGCGTGATGTAATCGGCAAGCTCCTTCAGCGCAGGCACAGCGTTGTCCATCGCAACGCCAAGACCGGCTGCTTGTATCATCTCACGGTCGTTCCACGCATCTCCAATCGCAATCGTCTCCGCCATCGTGCAGCCAATATGTCCGGCCAAATATTGCAGGGCGTGGCCCTTCGTTCCTTCCTTGTGCATCACCTCAAGATAATGCGCCTTCGACTTCGTAATGTGCACTCGATCGCCCACAAGCGTCTTCAGCTCCTCCGCTACCTGATCGAGACGATCCGGCTCGTCAATCATCAGCAGCTTGTTCATTGGCAGATGGATTAGCTTGGAGAAGTCTGGTTCAATGCGGTAGGGGATATTGGATTGCCTGGAGTAAGCGCGTATACGGTCATTATCCTCTGTACCGTACAGCTCGTCGTCGACGTACAGCTGGAGATGTAGGCCGTTCGCCTCGCAATAGGCGTAGACGGCTTTGGCGGCGTCAGTAGGCACGGAGCGCTCGTACAGCACTTCTCCCTCCAGCAGCGTTTTGACGAGAGCTCCCTGATACGTAATAATAGGAACATTAAGATTGATGCCTCTGGCAATTTGCTGCGCGGAAGCGAACATGCGCCCCGTCGCAAGTGTGACGGTTACGCCTCTCTCGATCGCCGCGGCCATCGCCTGCTTGGTGCCTTCTGTTACGGTTAATTCATCATTAAGCAAAGTATCGTCTACATCAATGGCAATCAGTTTGTACATCCTTACGGTACAGCTCCTCTCGCTGGTTGCGGTGCTTCACAATTAGGTTGATTGTAGCGAAAACTTGGCTTTCGTACAAGGAGATTATGAGATGAACGATTATTATGAACCCCCAGCAAAGCAAAAGTCCGGATTCGTTTATGTTATCGCGGTGTTTCTGCTGCTTGGAGTAGGGTACGTGCTGGGCATGATGTCCTCCGGCATGCGATACCCCATTCTGAAGGAGCCCGAATTCAAGCAGCTGAACACCACATATGCCAAAATTCTGAGTGACTACCTGGAAGGAGCCGAGCCGGCGGACTTGATTAACGGTGCGGCGCAGGGTATGGTCGCTTCACTGAAGGACCCTTATTCTCATTATTTGGTCGGAGAAGAGGGTAAAGCGTACACCCAGTCGTATGAGGCTGAATTTTTTGGCATTGGAGCGAATATGCGACAGGAGGACGGCGCGTTCCTGATTACTTCCGTTATTAAGGATACGCCGGCCGAACGCGCAGGGCTGCTTGAGGGGGATAAGCTGCTTGCGGTGGATGGGGTCGAGGTGACCGGGAAACCGTTCAACGAGCTGCTTGGTCTTGTGCGCGGCGAAGAGGGCTCCTCCGTCACGCTCCGCATTCAGCGGGCAAGCGAGGACGAGCCGCTGGAAATGACGATGCAGCGTGCTGCGATTCCGGTCTATACCGTGACGTCCGAACGACTGGAGGGGGGCATCGGCCATGTGACGATCAGCCGGTTCGCCCACAATACGGACGAGGAGTTCAAGGCGGAGCTGGAGAAGCTGCAGAAGGAAGGTCCGCTGCAAGGCCTGCTGCTGGATATGCGCTCCAATCCCGGTGGATTGCTGAATTCCACGTTGGAAATCGCGAATATTCTAGTGCCCAAGGGGCGCAAGGTACTCGATGTCGTCTACAAAAACGAACGGCAGACCGTCAGCTTTGTCTCCAAGCAGAAGGAAGAGTGGAGCATTCCCATCGTCGTTCTCGTTAATGGCCAATCCGCCAGCGCAAGCGAGGTGATGGCTGCCGCCCTGAAGGAATCAGCGGGTGCAGAGGTGGTTGGCGAGACCACCTATGGCAAAGGCGTTGTGCAGGCGTTCCGCGCATTCCCGGATGGCTCCGTGCTGAGCATTACCGAAGCGCAGTGGAAGACGCCTGGAGGCACATGGATCAACGAGGTTGGCGTAGCGCCCGATTATGAGGTGGCGCTGCCGGAGTATGCGTCTATACGCCCTCTCGCTACCGGCTCAGAGCTGAAGCGGGGCAGCTACGGGGACAACGTGGTGACGCTGCAGATCATGCTGAGAGAGCTGGGCTATGGGGAGCTGTCCTCTGAGGGCATCTTCGATGAAGAGACGGAAGCGGCGCTGAAGGCTTTCCAGACTGCAGAGAAGCTGGAGGCGACCGGGGAGCTCGACGACAAGACGGGCTATCGCTTGCTCCAGCTGCTGAAGGAGAAGCTGGATCGGGAGGATACACAGCTGCAGAAGGGAATGGAGCTGCTTCTAACAACGCCATAGTGGGATGAATGACATGAGCCGCCCTTCGGGCGGCTTTTTTGCTAAATAAGTGTTGACATTGTGAATGATAATTATTATCATCATATTGAGAAACATACTCAGCTTGGTGGAGCACGGGGTGACATGATGAAGAAGATCAAATATTGCAAGAAAAACTTCAAGAACGGCTCTAAGTCGCTGTATAAGGCGATGAAGGAGCAATATCCGGATATTAAGAGAAAGAAAAGCGACTGTCTCGGCAATTGCAGAACGTGCAGACATGAATGCTTCGTCGTTGTCAAATCCAAATGCATCAGCGCCCCATCCTCGGACTTGCTCTACAAGCAGCTGAAGAAGATGATTGGATAACGAAATTTTGGTAAATATAGGAGAGGCGGCATTTGCCGTCTCTTGTTTTTATGTTAGAATAAATCCAAACTACAAAGTGAGGTGCACATAGATGAATGATGCATTGGCCCAAGCATTGAACGAACAAATGAACTTCGAGTTCTATTCTGCGCATGTGTATCTTGCCATGGCGGCTTATTGCTCCGCAGACAGCCTGGATGGCTTCGCCAATTTCTTTATCGTGCAGGCGGAAGAGGAACGGTTCCACGCAATGAAGATATATAAATTTCTGAATGACCGCGGACGCCGGGCAACGCTGCAAGCGCTGGGCGAGCCTCAGAACGATTATAATTCCATTCTGCACGCCTTCGAGCAAGGCTACAAGCATGAGCAGCAGAATACGGAACGCTTCTATCACCTGTCCGATCTGGCGATGAACGATCGCGAGCATGCAACCATCAACTTCCTGAAATGGTTCATTGACGAGCAGGTTGAAGAGGAAGCGCTGTTCGACAGCATCATTAACAAGCTGAAGCGTATTGATAAAGACAGCAATGCCTTCTACATGCTGGACACGGAATTTGCCGGCAGATCGTTTACACCGCCTGCTGGAGAATAACGGATCCCTTCAAGCCCGCGAGACTTAAAGGTTAAGTCTCCGGGCTTTTTGGCGTGCAAGTCACGCCGTATTCATAGACAAAGCTAGATTCGGATGATAGGATTGTAGAGGAATTAATACATTGGTTATTTTGGGGAAAAGTGGAGGAGTCTTCATGATGAAGGGTAGTTGCTACAAAGCTTTGGCGGTCTCTATGCTTGCCGCGAGTCTGCTGCTTTCGCCGTTCTCAAGCTTAGTCGGCTCGGGGGCTGCAGCTGCAGCGTCGTCGACGGCGAAGAAGGAGGACATTCAACTGTGGATAGACGGAGAGGCGGTCTCGTTGTCCGGCCCGATTGTTAAGGAGAACGGAGTTGCGCTTGCGCCGATGGCGGATTTGCTGAATTCGCTGGATGTCGCTTATGTGCTTGAGAGCAAGACGAATACGATTATTATTCGAGACGGGAGCACGACTCTCACGATGGCAATCGGCAAGAAGGAGGCAATCGTCAACGGCAAGACGCTGGCGCTGGAGGCCTCGGCAGCCCTCTATAACAAGCTTCCGTATATTCCTGTCCGGTTCGTAGCTGAGCAGCTCGACGCCGCCGTGGAATGGGATGCAGCCGCGCCGAAAATTCATGTGAAGAGCTGGCTGTATCAGGAGTATGAGCTGTATACGGAGGCAATGGAGGAAGGAACCTCAAAGGCGAAGCTGACGGCGACGGATATCGTTGATCTGTATGACCGCAGCGTAGTGATGATATCGACCAATCGTGCGCTGGGCAGCGGCATTGTGATTGGCGAGGACCTGGTGCTGACCAATTATCATGTTATGGAGGACGCGACTTCTGCAACCGTGCAGTCCATCTATGAGGATGAATATGCGGTGAAGGGTGTTGTCGCGACAGACAAGGACGCCGATCTGGCGATTATCCGCACAGAGGAGCCGCTGGAGCTTGAGCCGATCGAGCTGAGCTACGGCTACCAGGCTCGTAAAGGCGACCGCGTATATGCAATCGGCAGCCCGCTCGGCATTCAAAACACGGTATCCACAGGGCTGATCAGCAACCTCGGCTACGATGGCGACATGAGCTATATCCAGACAAATGCCCAGACGGATCATGGCAGCTCCGGAGGCGCGTTGTTTAATGAATACGGCGAGCTGATCGGCATTATCTATGCGGGCATCGACGGCTCGTATGCGGATTTGAACTTTGCCATCTCGGCGTTCCAAGCCGCAATGCTGTATGACACGGTTACGCCCGATATGGTCAGGAAAGCGGCCTTCCTGACGCCATCGCTGCCAGATACATTGGTCGGCGCGCCGCTGGAGGATATTCGAAAGCTCATGGAGAAGGAGTTCGGCTCTGTGCAGACATTGGAGGGCGTTGCATCGTTCACCAATTGGGAGGCGCGGCGCGACGCGGAGGGCTGGCTCATGCTGACGGCCAACATCGACCCGCTGTATTACCTGTATTATGGCGAGGCGACGGCGGGCGAGCTGCGGCTGTGGGCGGTTAATCTCGCAATGGAGCTTAACCGGATGCTGCCGGATGATCACATTCAAGTCGTCATTTCGTTCGAGAGGGATTATGAATTCCGTCCGCGCGATCTGAAGGCGAGCGAGGTGACGTCGCTCGGCGACGGCAGGTGGCGAGTTCGTTACCCTGTTATTAACATGCAGCTAAAAAATCAGCTATACATGGAAACCAGATTTTAAGACCCGCCTGTTGAAAACTGGACTTATACATCACGTGCTTTAAGAGAAGGCAGCGCTCTGGATGCTTAGGCGGACAGAACGCTGCTTTTTTTTGCGCGGGAAGTTAGGTACAATAAGGTGCAGTCCATTATGCCAGTACAAGAGAGAGGTTAGCTCTTTATGAGAGTTGTGTTGTCCACGCTGAACGCCAAGTTTATTCATATGTCGTTAGCATTGCGTTGCTTGAAAGCCTATAGCGAGCATCAATTTGATATAGAGATCGCCGAATATACGATCAAGGATCCGGCTATGAATATTGCCTCTGATCTGTTCTCCCGCAATCCCGATGTCATAGGCTTCTCCTGCTATATTTGGAATATCGAAGAGACGATTACGGTTGTCAATATGCTTCGCAAGATCAAGCCCGACCTGAAGATTGTGCTTGGCGGTCCCGAGGTGAGCTATGATACCGAATATTGGATGGAGAGACTCCCGGAAGTCGATTTTATTGTGGTGGGCGAAGGGGAGGAGACGTTCCATCATCTGCTGTCCGAAATCGAAGGAGACGGCAAATACCATATGGTATTCGGAGTGGCTTACCGTAAGGAGAGAGAGGGGAGACGCGAGACGCTGGTCAATCCGCCAAGACCGAAGCTGAATTTGAACGAGCTGCCTTCGCCGCACCGCTTTAAGGAGGATATTCCGCAGCTTGGAAGCCGCGTTGTCTATTTCGAGACAAGCCGTGGCTGCCCCTTCAGCTGTCAGTTCTGTCTCTCCAGCATCGAGGTGGGTGTGCGGTATTACGATATGGAGCGGACCAAATCCGATATTCTGTATCTGATCGCTAACGGGGCCAAGCTGATCAAATTCGTCGACCGTACCTTTAATATAAAAAGGGACTATGCGCTGGAGATTTTTCAGTTTCTGATTGACAATCACCAGGGCTGTGTCTTCCAGTTTGAGATTACGGCGGATATTATGCGTCCGGAGGTGCTGGATTACTTGGCTGAGCACGCTCCTCCCGGCATCTTCCGTTTCGAAATCGGCGTGCAGTCGACCAATGATCCCACCAACCTTGCCGTACAGCGCCGCCAGAATTGGAATAAGCTAGTTCGTACGGTGACCAAGGTGAAGGATTCCGGCAAGATCGACCAGCATCTGGATTTGATTGCGGGGCTTCCGCTTGAGAATTACGATACCTTCCGAGGCACGTTCAACGATGTGTTTGCCCTGCGTCCCGAGGAGCTGCAGCTCGGCTTCCTGAAGATGCTGCGGGGAACGGGGCTGCGGCGCGACGCGGACAAGTGGGGCTATATCTATATGGACCGGGCGCCGTACGAAATGCTGGGCAACGATCTGATGCCGTTCAGCGATATCGTGCGCATCAAACGCGTGGAGGATGTGCTGGAGAAATATTGGAACGCGCATCGAATGGACCATACGCTCCTCTACCTGGTCGATGCTGTCTTCCCGTCGCCCTTCGATTTCTTCCAACGGTTCGGCGATTACTGGGAGGCGCGCGGCTGGCAGAAGATCGGCCATCAGCTGGAGGATCTGTTCTCCAGGCTTTGGGCGTATCTTCTGGAGGCGTCCGAGGGAAGCGACGCTCCAGGTCTGGACCTCGAGGTTGCGCTCGGGCTGATGCAATATGATTTTTACCTGAATCATCATTACAAGCCGCGCAAAATCTGGTGGGACAAGGGCATGGACAAAGCGGAGTGGATGAGCTGGATGAAAAAGCTTGTGGATTCCCCTGAGGAAGTGTCGCGGGAATTCGCCGAGCTGGGCTTAGGGGAGCGGGAGCTTCCGAAGCATGCCGTTCTCGAGAAGCTGCCGTTTGACCTGGGGCTATACCTGGAGACAGGCGTTCTCGAGAAGAGCCGGCATACGCTTCTTATTATGCTGTATGCGGTAGAGCAGGGAACTAAAAAGCCGAAGCCGCGAACCTATTATCTGACGCTTACGCCTGAGGGGGCATCCCTTTAAAGGGGTGAGGGGTTGCATACGCACGAAAAAAGCTATTCCAAGTCAGCCAAAGCGGCGCTCGGAATAGCTTTCTGTTTTCAAATAGAAGTAAGCTGTCTCCATACTGGGCTTATATTCAACGCGAAACGTATGCTGCGCCGTCCAAGGACGGCGCAGCCGTCTACGCTTGGTTGGCGCCGCCCGGCGTTCCCGGCTGGAACAGCTCCAGCAGCTCGCCGTCAGGTCCGTAGAAGAAGAAATAACGGGCGCCGTTCGGCAGCGTAGTGATCTCAGTGTCACGCAGCTCTACCTGCTCCAGTCCCTTCAATCTTTCGAATTCGGCTTCAATATCATCAACCGTAAATGCGGCGTGATGCACTTTGCCTTCGGCTGGAAGCTCTGCGTTATAGCCTTGAATGAGCTCCAGCTCTGTATCCTCGTGCCCGGCAAAAGCCAGAAACGCGAGCTGAATGACGCCGTTGGTATGCGTCATCGTATATTTGTGCTCCAGTCCAAGCACCTCTGTATAAAACGCAATAGATGTAGCGATATCCCTTACCATAATGCCTAAATGCTCCAGCTTCTTCACTGCCATAGTCCCGCTTCCCTTCTGTATGGAATTATCTCTTACGCTTCTCAACGGCGACCAAATAAGGGGCCGTGTTTCGTTGTGGCTGCCGGTATAATACGGCATGCCCCTCAGCTGGGGGCAGTCCTGCAGCCCACGCCTCGACCGCTAGCGCTTCCGTATCTCCGCCGGAGTGCCCCGGGTACAGCACGCATGTCACAATGCCGCCGGGCTTCAGCAGGTTAAGCGCTGAAGCGAGCGCCTCTATGGTCGTAGATGGGGTTGTGATCACGGAGGTGTCTCCTCCTGGCAAATAACCTAGATTGAACATGACCGCGGAGACGCAGCCCTGATGCTGGGGGGACACCGCCTCCGCCATTCTCGCGTGATCCAGCAGATGAAGGCGGACTTGCTCCAGCGAGCCGGCTGCCGACAGCCGCTCACGCGTGCGATAGAGCGCTTCCTGCTGTATATCCAGCGCATGCACCAGCCCATTCCGGCCGACGAGCTCGGCGAGGGCGAGGGTATCAACGCCGCCGCCCGCAGTGGCGTCGATGACGACGTCGCCCAGGCCAGCCCGTTCGCCAATCCATTTGTGTGCCTGGCTAAGAACGGATAGAAATCCCATGCTGCGCCTCCTCCCTCCAGAGCTTGCCCTGCCATGTATCCCGCCGCCGCAGCTCCTGGTCGATGCCGTTCAGCACCGGCCACTTATCCATACTCCACATCGGTCCAATCAGAAGCTCCTTCGGCGCGTCGCCGGTCACTCGATGCACGATCATGCCAGGAGGCAGAAGCTCAAGCGAATCGACGACCAGTTGGATATATTCATCCCGCTCCAGAAAGCGCAGCAAGCCGGCTTCATATTGCTTCACCATCGGGGTTTTGCGCATCAAGTGGAGGAGATGGAGCTTGATACCTTGCACATCCATGCCCGCTACAGCCCTGCAGGTGTCCATCATCATCTCATGGGTTTCCTGCGGCAAGCCATAGATGATATGGGCGCATACGCGGATGCCGCGCTCTCGCAGCCTCTTGACGGCATCCAGATAGCAAGCGGTATCATGGGCCCGATTGATCAGCTCAGAAGTCGACTCGTGCACGGTCTGCAGCCCCATCTCTACCCAGAGATAAGTTCGTTCGTTCAGCTCCGCCAAATAATCTACGACATCGTCTGGCAGACAATCCGGGCGAGTCGCGATCGACAGCCCCACAACGCCTGGCAGCTCCAGTATGGTCTCGTAGTAGTCGCGCAGCTCATCCACAGGGGCATACGTATTGGTGTACGCCTGGAAATAACCGATATAGGACGCTGTTGGCCATTTCTTATGCTGGCGGTCCCGGATCTTATGAAATTGCGTGACGAGGTCGTCTCTTCTGCTTCCGGCGAAATCTCCGGAGCCCCTGGCGCTGCAGAACGTACAGCCGCCCTTGGCGATGGAGCCGTCCCGATTGGGACAGGTGAAGCCGGCGTCAAGCGACACCTTGAACACTTTGCCTCCGAATTGCTCCCTCATCTCGTAGTTCCAGGTATGAAATCTTTTATCCCCCCACAGCATGGGCTGCTGGGCAGCGTTATGTACTAGACTCATCATTTTTCCTTTCCATCAAGTCATTCATCCTACATTTTATCGGAAATTTTCACGAAAAGCCATGCTTTGTCCAAGGTGCGGCGCATGAATGTTCGGATTCTGGGAAAACTGGTAACATCAAAATAAAAAGTGAAGTTTGGGCTTGATAAACCTAACATGATGTGTTATATTAAAAGTGCGACAAATCAATAAAAAAACCTGACATAGCCTATTTGTAACCGCACACATGAAAAGTCGACGAATTGGTAATTTTTAAAACATAAACCGACGAGGTGATGTGAGATGAATTTGACAAAAATTCCAAATGGCGATGAGAAAGTAACAGTTGAGCTGACGGTGAAGGAGCTTATGGCTCTCGCCGGACTGAACTTCCACTCGAACCATGACGTCAAGGTTTCCGCGCGCAAGAAGCTGAACATGGCTCTGGCGGGTACAAGCGCGCAGGATGGCAGGGAGAACACCTCCATTTCGTACCAGTTCCTGAATTAGAGCTTCACAATATCCATATAACCCATCGGAAACGATGAGAGGCATTCCAAGGTCTATCGCAGGCCGCAGGGGATGCCTTTTTTGTCTGCGGTGAAGGTACCCCTTTACAATGATGGCGGAGTTGGGCACAATAAGGACTGACTATAATTTCGTGAATGATGACGAAGGAGAATTCGTATATGCGTTTGAGAGGCAGAAAAGGTATAAGGGAAAGCCTGGAGAGCCAGCCAGAGCTGGTTGTGCTGGACGCGGCGCCGCATCGAGGCAACTGGAAGGCGTTCTTCGGCAACGACAATCCGATTCACGTGGAGCTGGGGATGGGCAAAGGACGCTTCATCAGCCAAATGAGCGTTCGCAATCCCCATATTAACTTTATCGGTGTGGATATGTACGATGAGCTGCTCAGAAGGGCAAGCGAGAAGGCTCGCATCGCCTGGGAGGAGAAGGGCGAGAGCGAGCCCCCTAATCTGGCGCTGCTTCGTGCTAATATTGAAGGTATCGAAACGATGTTCGCGCCTGGTGAGCTAGAGCGAATCTATCTGAACTTCAGCGATCCGTGGCCGAAGAGCAAGCATGCTCGCCGGAGATTGACGCATGAACGGTTCGTAACCAAATATATCGATATTTTGAACGAGAAGGGCGAAATTCATTTCAAAACGGATTCACAGTCGCTATTCGAATTTTCCTTGAACAGCTTTGCCGATATGGAGCTTGTTATGCGCAATATCTCGCTGAACCTGCATAAGGATGGACCAAGGGAGGATCTGGTGTTCACGGAATATGAGACCAAGTTCGCGGAGAAGGGCCAGCCCATCCATCGCGTGGAGGTTGTGATTGGGGAAGAGGCGCTGAGACAGCACCGCGAGCGCAGACAAGAAAGCCTGCGCGCAGAGGCTGCCGCAGGCGTTGAGGTGGACGACGAGGGGGAGGAGTAGCGGCAACGCGCTCCTCCACTCTGTCTTCATCGTGTTATAGGAATGGGGATTGTTCAAGCCACAGAGCGTTGACGGCCAATGCGGTTCCGATGCCAATCATCGCTCCGGCGGCTACATCTGAAGGATAATGAAGGCCAAGATACATTCTCGACCACGCTACCGACAGCGCGACTAGCGCAGCGACGGGAGCAATAGCGATTGTCCATAGACCGCCTATAAGGAGCAGCGGCACGATCCACGCGAAGATTGCCGTCGTATGCCCTGAAGGGAAGGAAGAATCCGACAGCGGCTTCGGGCAAGTATTCACATCCGGCAGCGCCTGATAGGGACGAAGCCGCTTCAGCTTCCTCTTGACGATCGCGACGGGAATATGGCTAATGACAACCGCGGCCAAGCTTTGCCAGCCTGCGGTGCTCCAGGGCGCGGGGGCAAGCAAGGCGCAGAGCAGCGCTGTTGCCAGCGTAAACGTGGCGCCCCCCATATGCGTAACGGTGCTGAGCCACCGATCGAGCGCGATGAACAGCCTGTTGCCGGATGGCCGGCGATTCGCCCAAATGAGCATCCTCCGCTCTCTTAATCTCATCCATCCTATCCAACCGATCACTCTCTCCACTCGCGTTCATCCTCTCTGTCCTCAGCTGTTGTTTTGCATCTTCTAATCCCATTATAGCAGAGTAATATTGTCGGAACGTTAACGTCGTGCGAATTTCATATTAACGATACATTCATACCCTCTTAATCCGAAGAAAACATAACCATTCTACAATCTCAGAAAGAATACATGCTTTCGCTCGCCGGAGGCGGCGGGAGCAAGACGGAGGCGAGAAGAGATGAGAGTGGCTATATTTACGGACACATTTGTTCCGGACGTCAATGGGGTTGCCCGAACGCTGAAACGGTGGACGAACTACTTGGAGAAGCGTGGAATCGAGTGCCTGGTGTTCGCGCCGGAGCCGCCGGGTGCGGAGGATTCCCCCGCGCTGCCGAATTCCGTAGAACGATTCGCAAGCCTGCCCTTCTTCCTCTATCCGGAATGCCGGCTGGCCTTTCCAAGCCCCATTCATATTCGAAATTCAATCGCTGCCTTCAATCCTCATCTGATCCACGTAGCTACCCCATTCAACCTTGGCCTGAGCGGCATCCGCGCCGCACGGAAATTCAAAATACCGCTTATTGCTTCCTATCACACTAACTTCGATCAATATTTGCCGTTTTACAATTTGCAATGGATGGAAAAGCTGTTATGGAGATATATGGAGTGGTTCCATCGCGACTGCAGATCCATATTTGTTCCATCCGCAAGTACGCTGTCGGATTTGGCCCAGCGGGGCTGGGATGAACAAAAGCTGCACATATGGAGCAGGGGAGTGGACGCGAGCGTGTTCCATCCGCTGGTCGATCGCAGGGAGCATCTGCTGCGGGCCGGGATTGATCCGGCTTCCTTTCTCGTATTATTCGCCGGTCGTCTTGCGCCGGAGAAAAGCGTCGATACCGCTATCGAAGCCTTTGCTGCCTTTCAGCGGAATAGCTGCCCGGAGGCAAAGTTCGTTATTGCAGGGGACGGCCCTTCTGCCGAAGCGTTGCAGGCGATGTGCGCGCGTGAGGGAGTAGAAGCGCGGTTCATCGGCTTCCAGACGCCGCAGGAGCTGCAGCGCTGGTACGCCTCGGCTGACGTTATGCTGTTTCCGTCGCCAACGGAAACCTTCGGCAATGTGGTGCTGGAGGCTATGGCCTGCGGCACGCCTGTCATCGGCGCAGACGCAGGAGGCGTACAGGATACCATCCGGGAGGGCTTGACGGGCTTCAAGCGAACGCCCGGCGATACAGCCGCTTTCGCTTCCGCTCTGGATCTGATGTACAGAGATGGCGAATGGCGTCAGACCATGGGCCGGAATGCTCATGAATACGCCTTGTCCCGCTCCTGGGATGCCATCTTCGACAAGCTGCTGGATCAGTGCAGGTATATTGCCTTGGCATCAGGGCGCGAATATCCCCGATTGTCGGGGTGGCACATTAATTAAATTTAATAGTCCCCAGCAAAAGGAGGACATTTGTGCTAAAAAAGAAGAAATTGGTTGAGAATAAGAAGGAAGCAGAGCAAAGCGAGGGGAAGTGAGCTTTGTATTCCTATGCAAGCGTTTTTCTGACTGAATTGAGT
Organism: Paenibacillus sp. PL2-23; assembly: GCF_040834005.1. Lineage (NCBI taxonomy): Bacteria > Bacillati > Bacillota > Bacilli > Caryophanales > Paenibacillaceae > Paenibacillus > Paenibacillus sp. PL2-23. The sequence goes on along the minus strand of NZ_CP162129.1, from coordinate 4,093,084 downwards.
CTAAATAAGCGGTATTCCCATTTTGACAAAAGAGGCAGGTTCAGTGGAAAATCAGTAAGTCAAATATTACATGCGTTGTTAAAGAAAAAAGTCTGCCATCAACCAAAAAAAGAGAACATGAGCAGACACACAAAATTAGGGGTTTTAGGGGGTAATGCCGAATGTTTTTTACCGTATTGTTTCTAGTTGTTCAGGTTGTGCTGGCATCTGTCGCGGTGTATCAGTTTTCGTTGTCTATGTTCGGTTTCCTGAAAAATAAGAGCAGAAAGCGGCATAAGCCAACCAAATCGTTCGCCGTGCTGGTCGCCGCGCACAACGAGGAGAAGGTTGTTGGGGCACTAATCGAAAATTTGAAAAAGCTTGATTATCCAAAAGAGCTGTATGATGTGTTTGTCATTTGCGACAATTGCACCGATGGCACCGCGGAAATCGCAAGAAGCATGGGCGTGCACGCCTGCGAGCGCCAGAACTATCACCTGCGCGGCAAAGGCTACGCGATCGAGTGGATGCTGAAGGAGCTGTGGGGCATGCCGCGGCAATACGACGCGGTGGTCATGTTCGATGCTGACAATCTGGTCAATCCGGATTTCCTGCAGCTGATGAACGATGATCTGTGCGAGGGCCACCAAGTGATTCAGGGCTACCTGGACACCAAAAATCCGAACGATTCCTGGATTACGGCCGCTTATGCCATCACGTATTGGTACTGTAACCGTCTGTGGCAGCTGTCCCGCACCAATCTGAAGATGAGCAACTTCCTGGGCGGCACCGGCATGTGCTTCGAGACCAATCTGCTGAAGGAAATGGGCTGGGGAGCGACGAGCCTGGTGGAGGACCTGGAGTTCTCCATGCGCTGCGTGAAGCGTGACGTCTATCCCGTTCTGAATTACGACGCCAAGGTGTATGACGAGAAGCCGGTATCCTTCCGCGCCTCCGCCAGACAGCGCCTTCGCTGGATGCAAGGTCACTTCAACGTAGCCCGCAATTACTTCTTCCCGCTGCTCTGGGCGAGCATCAAGGAGCGCAATATCGTGAAGTTCGACGCGGCGATCTATGCGGTAGGCGTATACAATACGCTGATCAGCCTCTTACTGACGGCTGTCCTGTGGGTTGACATGGCGCTGCCGGCACCGGACATCATTCACTCCGTCTACAGCTTCCTGCCATGGTGGCTGATTGGGATCGCGATAGCCGCTTCGGTGCTGCAGTTCCCTGCAGCTATGGCGCTGGAGAAGGTAAGGAACTGGAAGATGTACGCCCACCTGCTGACGCTGCCCCTGTTCCTCATATCCTGGCTGCCGATTACGTTCTATGCGTTCTTCACCCAGAACAACAAAACGTGGAGCCACACGCAGCATACAAGAGTCGTTCGGATCGAGGAAGTGCAGAGCAAATAACAGCTTGCTCCGCAGTTGACATGGTCTCAGTCGCTGTGCTATAGTAGCTTAGTAATGAACATATTCGCACAAGCAGAAGCGCCCGCTTCTCACCTTTCGGCTATGCTGACTGGTTCGCGGTAATCGAATGGTATGCAGCCGGCTTTATTGAAGTTGAAGCAGGCAGAGGCGATATCGAGATACGGTTATGAGATGCGGGTTCGAGCGAACCCGCATTTTTTTGTTTTGTGTAAGTTCGTAAACCATTATGGAGGTGGCACGTTATTAGCAGAGAACATCAAATTAACGATGAAATCCGGGCCAGGGAAGTTCGTTTGGTAGGCGCGGAAGGAGAGCAGATTGGCATTAAGCCGCTGCGCGAGGCGCTGCAGCTTGCAACTGAGGCTAACATGGATCTGGTGAACGTTGCTCCAACGGCCAAACCGCCGGTTTGCCGCATCATGGACTACGGCAAGTTCCGCTACGAGCAGCAGAAGAAAGAAAAGGAAGCGCGCAAGAACCAGAAGATCGTTGATCTGAAGGAAGTGTGGTTCCGCGCCAACATCGAGGAGCATGACTATCAGGTGAAATTCCGCAACGTCGTGAAATTCCTGAATGAAGGCGACAAAGTGAAAGCATCCGTTCGTTTCCGCGGCCGTGAGATCACTCACGCGGCGATCGGCCAACGGATTCTGGAACGTCTATCCAAAGAGGTTGCCGAAATATGCAATGTCGAACGCGCTCCCAAGCTGGAAGGCCGGAGCATGATTATGATTTTGGCACCGAAAACTAACAGCTAACAGCTGGAACACCATTAAGGAGGATAAACTGACATGCCTAAGATGAAAACGCACAGCAGTCTGAAGGACCGCTTCAAAATTACCGGTACGGGTAAAGTGAAACGCTACAAAGCTTACAGAAACCACTTGCTCTCGCACAAATCCGGCCGCCAAAAACGCGTACTCGCGGGTCAGCCGCTTATGGCAGCTGGCGACGTTCGCCGTTTGCAGCAAGGTCTTTCCAACCTGAAATAATAAGCATTGCATCCGATAAAATTCAACCTACAGGAGGTTTCCACTCATGGCAAGAGTTAAAGGCGGCTTTGTCCGCGCTCGTCGTCGTAAAAGAATTCTAAAGCTGGCTAAAGGTTATTTCGGTTCGAAACACCGTCTGTTTAAAACCGCGAAGGAGCAAGTAGGCAAGTCTCTGATGTACGCTTACCGCGACCGTCGCAACAAGAAACGCGACATTCGCAGACTGTGGATCGTTCGTATCAACGCGGCTGCTCGCGTAAACGGCCTGTCCTACAGCAAATTCATGCACGGTCTGAAGCTTGCGGGCGTTGAAGTAAACCGCAAGATGCTTGCTGACCTGGCTGTGAACGACATCGCTTCGTTCAACTCCCTGGCTGGCGTTGCCAAACAAAAAATTAACGCTTAATCGCGTTTTTAGAAGCCCTGTCTACAGCCGATTTATCGGTTGGAGACAGGGCTTCCGTTATGTTAACTTGCTTATTGGGAGCTGACGGTTAAGGGCGGCCAAGCCAGCGGTTTAACAAGCTCGTAGCATTGCAGCTCCGGCACGAATCGTATGGTGGAATAGCCTAATTTATTGTAGAAGCGGCGGCCCCAGACGTTAATCCGATCCACAAACAGCCGGGCGAACTGACAATGATTCGCCCTGCCGTAAGCCTCGGCGTACGCCATCAGGGTTTTCCCTAAGCTTTGTCCGCGATGCTGGGGATGGGTGACGAGCATATCGATATACAGCTGCTCGGCCAGTACGTAGAAGTGGACAAATGCGACGGGAGGTCCTTGCTTGGTTCGGATTGCGACATAAGTGATGCCGCTCCGGAACCGCTTGGGCAGCTCGCGAATCATATGGGCGTCCAGCTGCCTTGCCGTATGCGACAGAGGAATCAGCTCTGTCCGAATGAGCCGGACGAGCTCGTTGTCGTCGGAGTGCTTGCGTGCGCGAATCATGGCATTCACCCGTTTCTGCGCGCCGCTGGCGGCGGAGCGCTCTGCATGAGATTGCCCGGTATAGGCTACAATAGTATATGACGGTGCCCCTTTGGGGTGCAGATATTCCGTTGGAAGCCGGAAAGGCATCATTTATGGTTCTTGACGAACTGCCAGAATCGGCATATAATAATGAAAAGTCATATCAATCGGCAATGATGAGGACGAAGTGTTAAGGGCTCTTTTGTTCAGAGAGCGTGCGGATCAGCTGCAACCGACGCCAAAACCCCTTTTCTACGAGCTCACCTCGGAGCTATCCTCCTGAAAAGCAATATCCATTGCGTATTAGGGAGCATCGCAGGGCAAGCGTTAAAGTGCCATGGTTGAACGTCGGTATGTGCACAGCGTTCTAACCTATGGAGGTTGCATATCGGGAGATGTGCAGCGAATTTGGGTGGTACCACGGAAGCGTAACCTTTCGTCCCTATCAGCTTTTATGGCTGAGGGATGGAAGGTTTTTTTGTTTTTCTTGAGAGGAGGATTACTGATGGCAACGCAAAGCGCAACATTAAAGTCGAAAGAGGAACTCATCGAGAGGCTCTCGAAGCCTGAGGTCATATCGGGTTCGGAGATTTTGCTCCGCAGCCTGCTGCTGGAGGACGTGGATTGCGTATTCGGATATCCGGGCGGAGCAGTATTGTATATTTACGATGCCATGCACGGGAATCCAGACTTCAACCACTTGCTGACAAGGCATGAGCAAGGCGCGATTCATGCGGCCGACGGCTATGCGCGCGCCAGCGGCAAGGTAGGCGTATGCATCGCGACGTCGGGTCCGGGAGCAACCAACCTGGTGACAGGCATCGCCACAGCTTATATGGATTCCGTGCCGATGGTCGTCATTACAGGCAATGTCATGTCGACGCTGATCGGTACGGACGCCTTCCAGGAGGCCGATATTACCGGCATTACTATGCCGATTACGAAGCACAGCTATCTTGTGCGCCAGGTAGAGGATTTGCCGCGCATTATTCACGAAGCGTTCCATATCGCCAATACGGGCCGCAAGGGTCCCGTGCTCATCGACATCCCGAAGGATGTCTCGGCCGCGAAGACGCTGTTCAAGCCGGTGAAGGAAGTGAGCCTGAGAGGCTACAATCCGACCGTCAACCCGAACAAGCTGCAAGTGGACAAAATGATCAAGGCCATCGCGGAAGCGAAGCAGCCGCTTATCCTTGCAGGCGGAGGCGTTGTATATTCCGGCGCTCACGAGGAGCTCTTGGAGTTCGTAACGAAGACGCAAATCCCGATTACGACAACACTGCTGGGGCTTGGGGGCTTCCCGAGCGGCAACGATCTGTGGATCGGCATGCCGGGCATGCATGGCACGTACACCGCGAACATGTCCATCCAAACGGCGGATTTGCTCATTAATATTGGCGCCCGCTTCGATGACCGGGTGACGGGCAAGCTGTCCGGCTTCGCTCCTAACGCCAAGATTGTTCATATCGATATTGACCCAGCGGAAATCGGCAAAAACGTGCCGACGGACATTCCAATCGTCGGCGACGTGAAAACAGTGCTGACGCTGGCCAACAAGCTGGCTGTCCGGGCGGATCAAGCGGACGAGTGGAGAGCAAGCGTCCAACAGTCCAAGGCTCAATATCCGTTCAAGTATATCGACTCCGACGTTGAGCTGAAGCCGCAATGGGTCGTAGAGATGATTCACGAGACGACGGGCGGCGACGCCATTGTGACGACGGACGTTGGCCAGCATCAGATGTGGGCGGCGCAATATTATCCGTTCAACAAGCCGCGTTCATGGGTAACGTCCGGCGGCCTTGGCACGATGGGCTTCGGCTTCCCATCGGCAATCGGAGCGCAGATGGCCAATCCGGATCGCGTCGTTGTATCCATCAACGGAGACGGCGGCATGCAAATGTGCGCGCAGGAGCTTGCGATCTGCGCCATCAACAACATTCCGGTAAAGGTTGTCATTCTGAACAACCAGGTGCTTGGCATGGTTAGACAATGGCAGGAGCTGATTCACGAGAACCGGTTCAGCCACATCGACCTTGCGGGCAGCCCGGACTTCGTCAAGCTGGCGGAGGCGTACGGCGTAAAAGGCTTCCGCGCTTCCAACAAAGAAGAAGCACGCACCGCATGGGAAGAAGCGCTCCGCCATCCTGGTCCGGCCGTCGTCGAGTTTGTCGTGCGCCGTGACGAGAACGTGTATCCGATGGTGGCGCAGGGCCGCACCATCGATCAAATGATCATGGGGGATGCGGAATGAAGAAGCATACAATCGCAGTTATTGTGAATGACCAGCCCGGCGTTCTGCAGCGCGTATCCGGCTTGTTCGGACGCCGCGGCTTCAATATCGAGAGCATAACCGTAGGCACGAGCGAGGAGCAAGGCCTCTCGCGTATGGTCATCGTCACGACAGGCGATGACCATACGCTGGAGCAGATTACGAAGCAGCTGTACAAGCTGATCGATGTAATCAAGGTTGTCGACCTGAGCGCTAATGCGATGGTGGCAAGGGAGCTCGCGCTGATCAAGGTGCATGCGGAGCCGGCATCCCGTCCGGAAATTCTGGGCGTCGTGGAGACCTTCCGCGCGGCTGTTGTCGACATCGGCACACAGTCGCTGATGGTGCAGGTAGTAGGAGACACAGAAAAGATCGACGCGATGATCGAGCTTCTGAAGCCTTATGGCATCCGTGAGCTTTCGCGCACTGGTGTTACCGCGCTTAACCGCGGTAACGTGAAGCAATAATAGCAGAGATTTCACAACAGGTTTCAAATCCCGCTTTGAGCGGGAGTTTAAGAGGGGAAGAACTTGGCCGATACCGCCGGCTCTCCGCTTAAACACCCGCTCAAAAGGGTTAAATAAAAGGAGGCAATTATCTCATGGCAGTTACATTGTATTACGAAAAAGACGCCGACCAAGGCGTTCTGGCAGGCAAAACAATCGCAGTTATCGGTTACGGCAGCCAAGGTCACGCGCAAGCGCAAAACCTTCGCGACAGTGGCCTGAAGGTTATTATCGGTCTTCGTCCGGGCAAATCCGCTGACGTTGCCAAGAAGGACGGTTTCGAAGTATTGACGGTTGCGGAAGCGACGAAGCTGGCTGACGTTGTTCAGATCCTGCTTCCGGACGAGACGCAAGCTCAGGTATACCATGATGAAATCGAACCGAACCTGAAGCAAGGCGCGGCGATCATGTTCTCCCATGGCTTCAACGTACATTTCGGTCAAATCGTGCCAAGCGCGGACAAGGACGTATTCCTGGTCGCTCCGAAATCGCCGGGCCACATGGTTCGTCGTACGTACCAAGAAGGCTTCGGCGTTCCTGGCCTGATCGCGATCCATCAGGACGCAACTGGCAATGCTAAGGCAATCGGCCTTGCTTACGCCAAAGGTATCGGCTGCACGCGTGCAGGCGTTATCGAAACAACGTTCAAAGAAGAGACGGAAACAGACCTGTTCGGCGAGCAAGCCGTATTGTGCGGCGGCGCTTCCGCTCTTGTGAAAGCGGGCTTCGAGACGCTGGTTGAAGCGGGCTACGCTCCAGAGATGGCTTACTTCGAGTGCTTGCACGAGCTGAAGCTGATCGTTGACCTGATGTACGAAGGCGGTCTGGCTACTATGCGCGACTCCATCTCCAACACAGCGGAGTACGGCGACTATGTAACAGGTCCTCGTATCGTAACTGAAGAGACCAAAAAGGAAATGAAACGCGTTCTTGAAGACATCCAATCCGGACGTTTCGCGCGCGACTTCATCCTGGAGAACAAATCCGGCCGCGCTATGCTGACGGCTACACGCCGCAACGAGGCTGCCCATCCGATCGAGGAAACAGGCAAACAGCTTCGCGAGCTGATGCACTGGATCAAGAAGTAATAACGGTCCCCCGTTAAAATAAGTCAGAAGGATCAACCAATCCCGGTCCACCGGAGCGCATGCCGGCAAGTGAAATCCGTCGGCATGCAAAGCTCCGCGCGGTATCGGGATGATTCTGTTCAGGGAGGTATAGAGCAACATGCGGAAAATTTATATTTTCGATACGACGCTTCGTGACGGCGAGCAATCGCCGGGCGTGAACCTGAATACGAAGGAGAAGGTCGAGATAGCGCTTCAGCTCGAGAAGCTGGGCGTTGACCGTATCGAAGCGGGTTTTCCTGCCGCTTCGCCTGGCGACCTCGCGGCGGTGAACGCCGTTGCCCGCGCGGTGAAGAACGCGACGATTATCGGTCTGTCCCGTTCTCGCGAGCAGGATATAGACGCCGTTCGCGAAGCGCTGAAGGGCGCGCAGGATCCCTGTATCCACCTCTTCCTTGCAACAAGCCCAATTCACCGCAAGCACAAGCTGCGGATGGAGAAGGAGCAGGTGCTGGAGGCGGCGGACCGCGCGATCCGATATGCCAAGCAGTACTTCGACAAGATCGAGTTTTCTCCGGAGGACGCGGGCCGTACAGAGCTGGACTTCCTCTGCCAGGTGACGGATATGGCGATCAAGGCTGGCGCTACCGTTGTCAACATTCCCGATACGGTGGGCTACATGAATCCTCAGGAGTTCGGCAATATCTTCAAGACGCTGAAGGAAAACGTGCCGAACATCGAAAAAATCCAGCTCAGCGCGCACTGCCATGACGATCTTGGCATGGCAACGGCTAACGCGCTGGCTGCAATCCTAAATGGGGCGGACCAGGTCGAGGGCACCATCAACGGCATCGGCGAGCGCGCGGGCAATACCGCGATCGAAGAGGTGGCGATGGCGCTTGCGACACGTCCAGACTTCTTCGGCGCGCAGACGACGCTGAACCTGAAGGAAATCGCAAAGACGAGCCGACTTGTCAGCAAGCTGACGGGTATGGTTGTTCCAGGCAACAAAGCGATTGTCGGCGCCAATGCCTTCGCTCACGAGTCCGGCATTCACCAGGATGGCATGCTGAAGGAGAAAACGACGTACGAGATTATTTCTCCGGATACGATTGGTCTCAAGGAATCCAAGCTGGTGCTGGGCAAGCATTCCGGCCGCCACGCCTTCCGCGAGAAGCTGATTGACCTCGGCTATGAGCTGGAGGAGGAAGCGGTGAACGCGGCTTTCGCCAAGTTCAAGGATTTAGCCGATCGCAAGAAAGCAGTGAATGACGAGGATATTCGCGCATTGCTGGAGGAGAAGCTGATCGATACGCCGGAGGTGTTCACGCTGGAGACGATTCAGGTGAGCTATGGCAATCAATCGACGCCGAACGCGACGGTTCGCGTACGCACGGCGGAGGGAGAGACGCGTGAAGAGACGGCAGAGGGCAATGGATCCGTGGACGCCATCTACAATGCGATTGATCTCGCTACAAAAGAAACGGTAGAGCTTGAGGATTATTCCATCAAGTCCGTCTCCCAGGGCAAGGACGCTCTTGGCGAGGTACATGTCGTCCTGAAGCAGGATGAGGTGTCGGCCCAAGGCCGCGGCCTGAGCACGGACATTCTGGAAGCGAGCGCACGGGCGTATATCGACGCGGTGAACCGTCTGATCGACAAACGCAAATCGCCAGGCCGCCGGGATAAGATGAGCCTGATCTAGAAGCATCATATCGCTGGCTATACAAATAGCGGTGCAAGGAAGTTTTCCTTGCACCGCTATTTTTGCATATTGCGAAAGCTGAACGCTCAGATCGCTGCATGCATGACCGTAATCGTGCTGCTGGTGGCTAAATCGAGCTCATAGGGCGCGGACACGTCTGCGCCGTTCGCTTCCTTAATGATTTGAACAACGGGTCTATGCACAATGGAGGAGCTGTAGCATTTGACAATTCCCGTCTGACCGTTGCTTAGCGTCAAAATACTGGATACAGGGAACGCCTTCATTCGCTTCAGGAAGACTTGCACGAGCTGGGCATCGAAATAATAGTTGCCTGAGGCAAAAAGCATCTCAACTGCTTCGTCTGCCCGATAGGAAGGGGTGGTGCGGCTGGGGGAAACAAGCGTATTATAGCTGTCGGCTATCGCGACCATTCTGGCAAGCTCCGGAATAGCGCTTCCTTGTCTGGCAAGGGGATAGCCCGATCCATCAAAGCGCTCATGATGGGCAAGCGCTACATGCGGGGCTGATGCTGGTATACCTTCGATGCTGCTTAGAATGTTGTACCCGGCAACCGTATGCCGATGAAACTGCTCTTTATGCTCGGCGCTTACCTGACCGCTGCTCCTCGTTAGTGCTCCTGGCATACATAACATGCCAATATCCGATAGCAGCGAGCCTAGAACAAGCTCCGCCATCCTCGAGCCATCGAAGTCGCATTCTTCTCCAATGATGGAGGAGAAGATAGAGACTTGGGTGGAGTGCTCAAACAAATGAGAGTCGAATTGATACAGCCTGCCCAGTAAAGTCGCAACTGCGGGATGCTCCAGTATGTCAGACACATGCTTCCTATACCTGCGAATGAACTGCTTGCAGGCAGCGTCCTCCGCTCCGAAGACTCGGGTTTTGTTCTTATCGACTCTTCTCATTATTTCGTTATATAGGAACGGCTTCTGGAATATACTCCCCTCATTCGGCAGAGGCTTCCAATCCTTGGCAAGCCTTCTTTCAGAGGGAGCCTTCATCACGTAAACACTGGCAATACCAAGCTCATGCAGCCGCTGGATATAACGGGAGTTCAACTGGGAGCCCTTCTCCAGAATAGTCATGCCGCTCCGATTGATGATGGGCTGAGCGAGAATATCTCCTTCCGCCAGCTCTCTAATTGTACATTCAAACATGCTCATAACTCCTTTCTTGCTCATGTTCGCATTCCTTTAATGGTTAATTCCATTTTACGGCTTTAGAGGCTTTTGGCCTATTATCACTATGGCTACATCTGAGTGAAGAGGAGGTATCCTTTGGTATACCTTTTAACAAAAAAATCATGCCTCAAGGCCCGTATTCATGTAAAATAGAGCTATTATGACCCAAAATGCAAAGCAGGTGTCGATATATGCCGGAAAGCAGCTGGATGGGAGAAGAGGATGCGTACATGGTTGGACGAGCTCGAGAGAAGGCCCTCTTTCTTGAGCTGCTGGAACAATCCCCATCCTCGCCCAAGCTAATCAATATGTATGGAATAGCAGGCATCGGGAAAACGGCATTGCTGGATTTCTATCGTGACTCTGCAGTTAACGCAGGCGCAATCGTTATTCATCTCGATGGGGAGAGAGTGCAGCCAACGCCACGGGGCTTGTGCGACCAGATCTATAGAGAATTGAAGCTGCCCTTGTACGCTGGAGCGGACGAAGAGGAGATGCTGGAGGGTTGCCTCGCAGCGCTTCGAGATGCCGCAATGGCGAAGAGGCTGGTCATCCTGATTGATGCCTATGAGCGGCTGGATATTATGGATTCATGGCTTAGGGACAGCCTCCTCAAGGGACTGCTGCTCTCAAGCTTCCTGCTCGTTATTGCGGGGCGCACATCGTTGTCCGAGAGATGGCTTCTATCCCCTCTATGGCGGCAAATGCTTGTCCGAATGCCCCTTCAGGAGCTGGATAGAAACGAGGTGGGCTTATACGCTAGAAGCAATGGCATTGCTGATTCAGAGATGATTCAGCGTCTATATACGTTCTCCAAAGGACACCCCATGATGTTGTCTCTTGCAACCTTTATTGCTCAGCAAGGGCTTCCGGAGGGGGAAGGCTTCCGAGATGACGACAGTGTTCCCTATTTGGTGGAGCAATGGATGAGGGAGGTGCCGGATGAGGCTATGCGCGCTTTGATTGAGGCAGCGGCTATTCTTCGGCATTTCAATCAAGACAGCTTAAGCCGCGTGCTTGGCTTCGATGTAACCGGCTCCGAATTCCATAGATTAATAAAGTATTCCTTCGTAAGAAGAGTGGATGATGGATATACGGTGTACTTCCTTATGAGAGAAGCGGTCTGCAGGGATTTGCTGCTGCGTGCTCCGCAGCGGTATGCCAGGCTGAGGGAAAGCGGGCTTCGTCTGTATTATCAGCGGCTGCTGGCGTGTCAGCCTATTGCTGCCAGCTCGAGAGAAGCTATTGAGCTCATGTATTATATGGGGGATGCGCTGGTCCGGGCCTTTATGGAAGCCTTTGACCTGGTCCCTCGCCATTACAGCAAGGTCGGACACGAGGCGCTTTCGGAGCTGGAGGGGTATGTGATACGACGGCGCGAGGAAGCGCAGGAGCAGGTTATGCTGCTTCATGATCCCCATTCCGGCACGACCTTTGATTTCAGTCTGACACCGGAGCAAGGCTGCTTGACGCTGGTTAAGCTTGATTTCGAAGCGCTGCTGGACCTGGATTGTGAAGCCGTTCGCGTGATGAGGAATGAAGAGGGACGAATCATCGGCCTGGCTGTTGTCATTCCCATCCATGAGGGGACCCTTCCTTATTTGCTTCAGGCCCACCGCTCCAAAGCCTACTTCGGCTCGTTGACAGCGGAAGAGCTTGAGAAGCTTGCTGTACCCGCGTCCCAGCGTGCCGGCTGGTTCATCGAAACCATCGATGCGGAGCAATTCTCGGACGCCTCGCAGCAGACGGCAATTGGCCATCTGCTGCATGCGTTGATCTTCAGCGGTGAGCTGATTATCGAATCGCCGGTACCGCTTCCGTATTTTATTGATACGCACAGGAGTCTTGGCTTCGAGACCGCTCCCCAAGTCACTCACTATGAATATGACGGCGTTACGCCAGCCTCCACCTTCGTGCTTGATCTTCGGGGGGAGAAGCTCTTGGCCTACATCCATCGCATGATGCGACAGACGGGCTATGCCGATCTGCTTCGTGAGCTTCAAGAGGAGAATGAGGAGAGCCATGCCAGGGATGAAGGGCGTGCCGCTGCTGGACCTGCAGGTGATCCCATTATGGCCAGAGGGGATATTACCGACCGCGAGAAGGAGGTGGCCAAGCTGCTGGAGCAGGGTCTTACCAATATGGAGATCGCGGCCAAGCTGTTCATCAGCGAAGCAACGGTCAAAAAACATATGAAGTCCATGCTCGTTAAGCTGGGAGCTGCCAATCGGACGCAATTGCTCATCAAGCTGCTGGAGGGCAAGAAGAGGGCTCTATAGGCAGCAGTTATAAAGCTCATAGATTTTATATCTTTGTATTCGTCCCCTATTTGTGCTTAAATGATAAAAGACTGAGAATGACATAGAGGAGAGTTGAAATAAGATGGCAGATGTGAAAAAAATCGCCGTGCTTGGCGGCGACGGGATCGGCCCTGAGGTTGTAGGAGAAGCGCTCAAGGTTCTGAAAAAAACCGAGGAGCTGTTCGGATATCAATTCGAGACGGAGCATGGATTATTCGGAGGCATTGCAATTGACGAGAAAGGCACGCCGCTTCCGCAAGAAACGCTGGAGCTGTGCAAATCCGCAGACGCGGTTCTGCTGGGCGCCGTAGGCGGTCCGAAGTGGGACAACAACTCCAAGGAGCTTCGTCCGGAGACTGGGCTGCTGGGTATTCGCAAAGCGCTGGGGCTGTTCTCCAACATTCGTCCAGCTAACGTATTCGATTGCCTGAAGGAAGCGTCGACGCTCAAGCCTGAAGTATTGGAAGGCACGGATCTTATCGTTGTCCGCGAGCTGACGGGCGGCATCTACTTCGGCGAGAAATTCCGCCGCGAAGGCGCGAACGGCGAAGAAGCCGTCGACACTTGCGTATACAACGTGCAAGAGGTTGAGCGTATCGTGCGCCAAGCGTTCGATATCGCGATGACGCGCAGCAAGCGCCTTGCTTCCGTGGACAAGGCAAACGTGCTGGAAACCTCCCGTCTGTGGCGCGAGGTTGTGAACCGGATCGCTGTGGAATATCCGGAAGTTGAGCTTGAGCACGTGCTTGTAGACAACTGCGCGATGCAATTGCTGCGCCGTCCTTCCAGCTTCGACGTTATCGTGACGGAGAACATGTTCGGCGACATTCTGAGCGACGAAGCAGCTATGCTGACAGGCTCTATCGGCATGTTGTCCTCCGCTTCCCTGGGCGAAGGCAGCTTCGGCCTCTACGAGCCGGTGCACGGCTCGGCGCCTGATATCGCGGGTCAAGGCATCTCGAACCCGATTGCTACGATCCTGTCCGTTGCGCTTATGTTCCGCTTGACGTTCGGCTATCATGATGCGGCCAAATCCATTGAGGACGCTGTGAAGAACGTGCTGGATGCAGGTCACCGTACAGGCGATATCGCGGTAGACAAGAGCAAAGCGATCGGCACAACCGCTATGGGCGATCTGATTGTCGCTGCAATGGTGAAATAGCAATTACAATAGTGAATAGGCATGCCCGCTCCCTATATGGCGGACATGCCTATTTTTTTGCTTGCTTCTGTCAACATGAGGAAACGCATAATTGAGCATACAAGGCAGGAATTTCAGACCAAGGGACCGAATACATAATATCTGAGACCGTCTGCGTCTTAAGGGCTTCATTAAACCGGAGGCTTTGCCGCCTGTCCAAGGAGCGTGTCGAGATGAGCTTTTGCTGCGGAGCCAGCATGATCGGTACCAAAGGAACATTAAAATATTATCGCACTCATATTCACAATGTTCCGATAACCTTCTGTCCGGTGTGTCATCGCGTGGATGTACATTATCTAGCTCAGCAGGAATATGAGATTCTCGCCGAATACGCGCACGGCGACGGAGCGGCTGAGGTCGATTACGAGGATTATGTGGACCAAGACGAGCTGGAGCTGCTGGAGAATTGCGTCAATCACGAGGACGAGGAGCCCATTGAAGTTGTGCGCAGCCAGATTGACATTTCGCTGGATCTGCTCAGCTTCGCGCAAAGCATTGGCGATGCGGATTGGCAAGTGATGCTCAAGAAACGGCTGATCGCCTTGAACAGCCGCCGCAACAAGCTGTTCATGCGCCGGTCATCGGTCTAAGCTATTGAAAGTTATGGCGCCTCCCTCGCGGAGGCTTTCTTTTTGCGGCAGCGTTCAAATTAAAAAATTTTCATGATACCCCCACAAACGCTCATCGGGGAGACGAACACATATATTAGCGAGGTGGAGCGGTTGTTGCTGATCCTGTTGAAGCGGTTCCTGCGGAAATCGGTTCCCTCGAGCTCGGAGCTCAAGCTGGGACCGGAGCAGTATATTGCAAAAATAAGACAAGGCGAAGAAGCGTTAAGAGAGCAGTTCATCGCCCAGTATTCACCATACATAGCCAAAGTGACAAGCAGATTTTGCAAACGGTATATCGATCCCTCCGCGGATGATGAATTCAGCGTCGCGCTGGTCGCCTTTAACGAAGCGATCAATCAATTCGACAGCGCGGCAGGCTCATCGTTCCTTGGATTTGCCAAAACCGTCATTCAACGTCGGCTTATTGACCATGCCCGAAAAGAGAAGCGGCATCTTCAGACCGTTCCATATAGCGCTTTCGACTCCGATGCAGAAGATGGATCGACGTACAATGCGCTCGAAAACAAACAGTCGCTGCAGGCCTATGACGCTGCGAGCAGCGAGGCGGAGCGCCGCATGGAAATTGAAGAGCTGAATCACGAGCTGGAGCTGTACGGAATTACGTTTATGGAGCTGGTGGAGCTATCCCCGAAGCATGCCGACTCAAGGGCGATGCTGCTCCATATATCCGCTGTTCTGGCTGGAGACAATCGATGGATGGAGGGCCTCAGGCTAACGCAAAAGCTTCCCATCAAGGAGCTGATGGAAGCGTGCGGCGTGTCGCGCAAGACGCTTGAGCGCAATCGTAAATATATTATCGCCATAGCTATTATTCGATCGGGCGTTTATCCGTTTATGCAGGATTATTTGGGTACTGCCCGGGAGCATGACACACTGGAGAAGGAGGTGAGCAGATGAAGCGGGGAATCGTTATGAGCATTCATGAGAGTCATGCCGTTGTGATGACATCGGACGGCCAGTTTCTGCGCGCGCCGCTTCAAGGCTCGCCTCGAATCGGAGAAGAGCTTGTCTTCGAGGAGGAAGCCTCCAGGCCGTCGCGCCGAGCGGCTCGCAGCCGCCTGTATTCGTATGCTGGAGCGGCAGCTATGCTCTGTGTGCTGCTGGTCTCCGGACTGTTCTACGCCTTCCAGGCTTCCAATCCGGTTGTAGCCTATCTGACGATGGATATTAACCCCAGTATCGAGATTGGCGTTGACGGCAAGGAGCGCGTGCGGAATGTCCGGGCTTTGAATGAGGATGGAGCGCGAATTATTGAAAATATCGATTATAAGGGCGAAAGCTTGGAGAGCGTCGCTGCCGCTATTCTGGAGAGGGCGCGCTTAGCTCATTATTTGGATACCCCGCGCAAGGAGATTCTAATCACCAGTATTCTGTTAACCGGCAAGCAAACGTTCGGAACGGAATTCGAGCAGCTGCTGACAGACAAGCTGGACGAGAGGCTGAAGCAATGGCTGGCCGAGCATGGCAGCCAGCTGCCGGATGTAACGATTACGACCTTGTCCGCGCCGGAGGAGCTGAGGGCCGAAGCTGACGCGAATGGCTTGTCCACGGGCAAGATGGCCGTCTACCTGATGGCCAAGGAGGAGGGCTATGAGGGGGACCTGGCAGAGCTGAAGGAGAAGCCGATCGATGTATGGACGGAGCCGGTGGGTGGAGTAGATACGCTTGTGAAGCCGGAGTCCAGCAGCGATGTCTCTACCAAGCAGAGGCTTCAAGAGCTGCTCGTCAAGGAGCGGCAGGAGGCCGAGGGTAAAAAGGCGGCGGAGGCCGCGAAGGCGACTTCTCGCCCGTCGACGGTACCGGCGGCTCCTGCAGCTGTCAAGCCGTCGACTAAGCCTGCTTCCAAGCCTGTTGCTTCGGTAAAGCCCTCCCCGGCCAATGGGAAAAAAGGCGATGACGACGATGAGGATGAGGACGACGATCGAGACGGGAATAACCGAGATAATGGTAGCCGCGATAACAACGATAAAAACAGCAAAAACGACAAAAACAGCAAAAATGACAATGACAGAGATAGCGACAAGAATAACAAGGACGACAAAAACAACAAGAACAACAGGGATGACACTAAGAATCGCGAGAAGGACGACGATGATGATCGGGACGAGGATGACGACGACGATCGCGATTCCGGCAAGGGAAAGAGCAGCAATGATGGTGACCGCAAGAAGGATGATAAAAGGTCAGACAGGGACGAGGACAAGGATGATGATGACGACAGGGACGATAATGATCGGAGAGGGAACGATAGAAATCGCGATTAGCCCGCCTTATTTTCGCAAAAAATCGGTCTTCGGACACGCATAATTCGACAGTATTTCCGATTGACAGTCTTTGTCAGCTAATCCTATGATAAGTGGTAAGTGTACAGGCAGTTCATGTGTATGATGGATTGCAATGCCGGGGAGGAGTAACAGATGCAAGCCATTCGAAAGCGTTATTTCCCGGCGCTTGCCGAATATATCCGAGGTGGTAAGGACGCGTCTCTTCATCAAGCGAATGAGCTGGGCAAACAGCTCTTTGGGTACAACCAGGAGGAAGTGCTGGCTGTTCACGAGGAGTGTGTGCAGGAGCTTGCCGCAGCTGTCGATTCGAAGGAAGCGGCGAAGATCTACCATCGCTCTTATATCTTTCTGACGGAGTTGATGGTAATTAGCCGTTTCGAATCAGGATGCATGGAGAATAGGGAGCAATCGGCGCTGGAAGAGAAGGCGATAAGACTGCGGGAGCTGATGCCGAAGTCCGACCGGTCCTTTGAACGAGTGAAGAACAAGTACGAAAATGTGCTTCAGCACATGGATAGCGGGATCGCGCTGTTCGACAGCGACGGGCTTTTGTCATTTATTAACGTTCAAATGGCGAAGCTGCTGGATATTCCGCGAAAAATGCTTGTAGGCTGTAATATTCGAGAAATCTTTCTTCATCGAGAGCTTAAGATCAGCACAAAAAGAACCATCCTTCGGCTATACCGGGAAATGTTCATGAAGAGAAGCCGCTATTATGAATTTCAGCACAAGGACGGGAAGCACTTGCTGGCGACCGTCACCTACGGCGATCAGCTGGATGGGGATTTCCTAATCAGCGTCAAGGACGTATCGGAATATAAGCAAATTGAACAAAGCGCCCTGCAGAACGACAAGCTGGCCATGCTGGGCAAGATCGCCGCGGCCATCGCGCATGAGATTCGTAATCCGCTGACAAGCATCAGAGGTTTTATTCAGCTGCTGCGGCCGTATCTGCTGGAGGTGGGCAAGGAGGAATACGCTCGCATTATTCTGACGGAGATTGACAGGGCGAACAATATTATTTATGAGTTTTTGAATTCCTCCAAGCCTTCCGCTCCTATGAAGCAGGCCACCTCGATCGAGCATCTTATTCGAGAAGTGGTGATGCTGACGGAAAGTGAATCGCTTCTGCGAAATTGTGAAATTACGGTAGAATCCCAATTGTCTGACGCTATGGTCTCCATTGATATCAAGCAGGTGAAGCAGGTCATTCTGAATCTGCTCAAAAACGCCCTTGATGCCGTGGAAGAGGTGCGGCACAACCGCAGAGGAAAAATCGATATTTTGCTAAGCAGCGACGGGCAATATGTACGCGTTATCATTAAGGATAACGGCAATGGTATGGACAAGGCGACGATGAGCAGGCTGTTCGATCCCTTCTTCACAACCAAGGAAGAGGGCACGGGCTTGGGCTTGTCGGTCAGCTATCGGATTATCCGAAATCATGGCGGCGCGATCCGCGTGGACAGCCAGGTCGGCGATGGAACGGAATTCAGCATCTATTTGCCTTTGGCGGAATAAACCTTTAGAATCGAATCGGGACCTTGCGTCCCTTTTTTTCATATTCGGAAATCGGGGGAACTCCAATGGAAACATCATTTGTATGGTCATCGAACCGGGTGGGCGAAGCTCCAGAAGCGGTCATCCGACTTATAACGGAGGAAGAGCTGAAGGGAAGCGGCGCTCTTGTGGAGCCGAGCATCGACAAGCAGCTTCGCCGCTCCTGCGAGAAGGGCTTGTTCATGGCTAAGCCTGGACAGACGGAGGTCTATTCAACGCTTGGCTTAATAGAGGCGCCTTCCGTATTATTCGTCGGCTGCTCTTCTGGCGGAGGGCTGGGCGAGCTGCGGCTCGCGGCCGCGGCAGCGGCCAAGGCTGCCAGAGGCGTGAAGGCGGCCAGCGCCGAGCTTGTACTCTGCGCATCCGTATTCGGAGAGGAGTTGGAGCGGCATGGCATCGAAAGCGTCGCTCAGGCGATGACGGAAGGCCTGCTTCTGGCGCTCCACGACCGTCAGCCGCTAAGACGGGAGGAGAAGGAGCGATTCGCTCTAAGCGAAGTTGTGTTCCGCCCGGAGGAGGGCTTCCTGGCTTCAGCCGATGATCGTGCGGCATGGGACAGAGGAACGGCAAGAGGCAAGGTGCTGGCAGGCTCGGTAGCATATGCCAGAGATTTAACGAATCTTCCAGGCAACGATCTGACGCCTGAACGGCTTGCGTTCCTGGCGGAAGACCTCGCAGCGGCATACGAACTGGACATCGAGGTCATTGACGAGTGGACGGCCGCTGAGCAGGGAATGGGCGGCTTGCTGGCTGTGGGGCAGGGCAGCGTCAATCCGCCTCGCATGATCATTCTGCATTATAAGGGAGCTCCAGATTCCCAGACAACCTGGGGCTTGATCGGCAAAGGCATTACATTCGATACGGGCGGCATCTCGCTGAAGCGTGGACTTGGCATGGAGGATATGATATCCGATATGGCAGGAGCTGCGGCGGTGCTGGGCGCGCTGCGCGCTATTGCTGAGCTGCAGGCGGCAGTTAATATTGTCGCAGTTATACCCGCTGCGGAGAACATGCCGTCGGATCGCGCGTTCAAGCCTGGCGATGTCATTCGCACCTTGAGCGGCTATACCGTCGAGATTGTCAATTGCGACGCGGAGGGCAGGGTTGTGCTTGCCGACGGGATGACTTCGGCGATACGCAGAGGGGCGACCAAGCTGATTGATGTGGCGACGCTGACGGGCGCCGTCATGTCTGCGCTTGGCTTCGAGGCAACGGGAGCCATCACAAACAATGATTCCTTGATGACGGACGTGCTGCGCGCGTCGGAGCGTGCGGGCGAGCGAATCTGGCAGCTTCCGGCCTACCCGGAATACATGAAGGATCTGCGCAGCGACGCGGCGGATCTGAAGAATAGCGGCAGCCGGTACGGAGCGGCCAGCAAGGCGGGGATGTTCATTGGACACTTTGCTGAAGGTCTGCCTTGGGTGCATCTGGATATTGCAGGCACTTCCTGGCTGGAAGCAAGCCGCGGCTACGAGCCCAAAGGCGCGACGGGCGTGATGGTGCGCACACTCGTCGAGCTGACGACGGGGGAATAGCCTGGCTCGTTGCTGTCGAGATTGATTATTAATGCTAGAAATGCATGAAACCGATGCCAATATGATTATGGATGGCTGGCGTTTATTGTACTAAAATATGAAGAAGCTACGCTAAGGAAGGAAAATAGCGTGTAGGCTTCTTCTTTTCTCTTTTTGAAAGACAGGAGCAGCGGCGGCGATGAATGGAATGGTCCGCCATGTAAAACACTAGGATGGTTATGAATAGAGAGGGTGGAATTTTCTGCAATGAGCATCCATGATGAGCGCAACTCTTCGCCTTGGAGAAGCTACTATGGTCCCAATCTTGGTTATGTGCAGGAGCAATACGAGCTGTTCCTGAACGATCCGAATGCCGTTGAAGCATCGGTTCGCGAATTGTTTCAACTGTGGGGAGCGCCGCCCGCCGCGAACGACGCTTCGCCTAAGTCCGCAGCGCCTGCTGTTGCGGCAGCTCCGGCAGGGGTATCGGCAGCAGCCAGCGGTCCAATTGACAGCAATATGCTTAAGAAGGTCGTTGCCGCGCATCAGCTCATGCTGAACATTCGCAGATACGGCCATTTGGGCGCGGACATTAATCCGCTTGGCATCAGCCAGAGAGCGGATACGAAGCTGCTTGAGCCGGCGACGTTCGGCTTGACGCAGGACGATCTGGCTTCTATTCCAGCAGCTCTGATCTGGGATAACGCCCCTGCGGATGTCGCAAACGGCTGGGAAGCGATTCTGCGTCTCAGAGAGATTTACACCCGTTCGGCCGCATACGAATTTACGCACATTCACGACGAGAATGAGCGCACATGGCTTCACAAGCAGGCGGAGTCCGGTTCCTTCCCAGCGCCATTGTCCGCCAGAGAGAAGGAAGCGCTGCTGGAACGCCTGATGCAGGTGGAGCAGTTCGAGGCCTTCATTCACAAGACGTTTGTAGGTCAAAAACGGTTCTCGATCGAAGGCGTTGACATGCTCGTGCCTATTCTGGACGAGATCATCCGCGCAGTTGCCCATGACGGGGCCCATGAAATTCTGATCGGCATGGCGCATCGCGGACGCTTGAACGTGCTTACGCATGTGCTTGGCAAGCCGTACGACAAAATTTTCTCCGAGTTCCATCATTCTCCGAATAAGGAGCATGTGCCTTCCGAAGGCTCGATGGGCATTAATTACGGCTGGTCCGGCGACGTCAAATATCATTTGGGCGCTGATCGCGCGTTCACAGAAGGCGAGACGGTTCGCGCAAGAGTAACGCTCGCGAACAACCCGAGCCATCTTGAATTTGTAAATCCGGTCGTGGAGGGCTTCACGCGCGCCGCACAGGAAGACCGCTCGAAGCCTGGCTTCCCTGAGCAGGATCTGCACAACGCGGTTACGGTGTGTGTGCATGGCGATGCTGCGTTTATCGGCGAAGGCATTGTTGCCGAGACGTTGAACTTCAACAATCTGCAAGGCTACCGCAACGGCGGTACGCTTCATATTATCGCGAATAACCGAGTAGGCTTCACGACTAACAGCGTGGATTCCCGCTCCACCTACTACGCCAGCGATTTGGCCAAAGGCTTCGATATTCCGATCGTCCACGTCAATGCGGATGACCCGGAAGCCTGTCTGGCGGCGGTTAGACTCGCCAGCGAATATCGTCTGCGCTTCCAGAAGGGCTTCGTTATCGACTTGATCGGCTATCGCCGCTACGGCCATAACGAGATGGACGATCCCGATGCAACGCAGCCGCTTGTGTATCCGAAGGTTCGCAATCATCCAACTGTTGCGACGCTGTACGCCAACATGCTGAAGGATGCAAAGGAAGTAACGGAGGAGCAAGTGGAGCAGCTTCGCGAGAAGACGGCAAACGCTCTGCAAGCCGGCTACGACGCCATGAAGGCATGCGAAGGCAAGCCTCATGTGCAAGTGGCGCACGAGTCCGGCTTAATCGTGCCTGAGGATGTAGCAACAGCGGTGCCGATGGAAACGCTGAAGGAAATTAACCTGGAGCTGCTGAACCGTCCGGAAGGCTTCACGGAGTATTCGAAGCTCCAGCGTATTCTGCAGCGCCGCGCAACCAGCCTGAACGACGGAGAGAAGCTGGATTGGGCCCATGCGGAGGCGCTGGCGTTCGCGACCATCCTTGCGGATGGAACGCCGATTCGCCTTAGCGGACAGGACTCCGAACGCGGCACCTTCGCTCATCGCCATATCATGCTGAACGACAACGCGACGGGAGAGAAGTTCTCACCGCTTCATATGTTCCCGCAGGCGAAGGCTTCCTTCGCCGTGCATAACAGCCCATTGTCTGAAACAGCGGTTCTGGCGTTCGAATACGGCTACAATGTATTTGCTCCAGAGACGTTCGTCATCTGGGAAGCGCAATTCGGCGATTTCGCCAACGTTGCGCAGGTGATCTTCGACCAGTTTATGGCTGCAGGCCGTGCGAAGTGGTCGCAGAAGTCAGGCATCGTTATTCTGCTGCCGCATGGTTATGAAGGCCAAGGTCCGGAGCATTCCAGCGCTCGCCTGGAGCGCTTCCTGCAGCTCTCGGCTGACAACAACTGGACGGTCGCGAACCTGACGACTTCGGCGCAATACTTCCATCTGCTGCGCAAGCAGGCGGCTATGCTGAAAGGCGACAACGTACGTCCGCTTGTGCTGATGGCGCCGAAGAGCTTGCTGCGGAACCCGCGTGTCGCGTCGCACGGCGTGGAATTCAGCGAAGGCTCCTTCAAGCCGGTACTGCCGCAATTCAGCTTCACAGAGACAAAAGCGGCCAAGGAAAAGGTCAAACGCCTGCTTCTGGGCTCCGGCAAGGTGATGGTCGACGTGGCCGAAGCTATGTCTTCCGCCAACGAAGGCGATTACGACTGGCTGCGTGTCGCTCACGTCGAGCAGCTGTATCCGCTGCCTGCGGCCGAGCTTGAGCGCGTAATCAGCCAGTTCCCTAAGCTCGAAGAAATTGTTTGGGTGCAAGAGGAACCAAAAAATCAAGGCTCCTGGTTCTACATGGAACCACGTCTGCGTGAGCTGGCGCCGGGCAAAGTGAAGGTTCGCTACATCGGTCGTCCGGACCGCGCAAGTACAGCGACGGGCCATCAGGAGATTCACGCATTAGAACAGAATGCAATTATTTCTTCCGCTTTGAATGGGCAGCCATTCGAATCGAGTTTGGTGAGGGGGTAGCAACAAATGGCAGATATTATTGTACCGGAGCTGGGAGAATCTATCTCCGAAGGAACGATTACGAAGTGGTATGTGAAGGAAGGCGACTCTGTCAATCAAGGCGACGTTCTTCTGGAGCTTGAGACGGATAAAGTAAACATCGAGATCAGCGCGGACAGCAGCGGCGTTGTATCCAAAATCGCAAAATCGGACGGCGAGGTTGTGCTTGTAGGCGAGGCGATCGGTTCCATCGGCGCCTCCTCCGGCGCTCCAGCAGCGGCACCAGCGCCGGCTGCGGAAGCTCCTAAGGCGGCTGAAGCGCCTGCGGCGGCAGTATCCGCTCCAGCAGCTGCGCCTGCAGCCGCAGCGGTTGCTTCCTCCGCGGCATCGGTTAATGCATCCCCTGCGGCGCGCAAGCTTGCGCGTGAGCAAGGGATTGACCTGACGCAGGTTAATGGCAAAGACGGTATCGGACGCATCTATCCGGATGACGTTCGCTCCCATGGCGTACAAGCTCCAGCTCCTGCTGCACCGGCAGCGGCGCCTGCGCAAGCGGCGGCACCAGCTCCAGCGGCGCCAGCAGCCAGCGCGAACGGCGGCAAGCCGGTTGAGCGCAAGCGCATGTCTCGTCGCCGCGCGACAATCGCGAATCGTCTGGTAGAAGCGCAGCGGACGGCAGCGATGCTGACAACGTTCAACGAAGTGGACATGACGGCGATTCTGGATCTTCGCAAGCGTCGCAAGCAATCCTTCTTCGACAAAAACGAAGTGAATCTTGGCTTTATGTCCTTCTTCACCAAGGCTGTTGTAGGCGCGTTGAAGCAGTTCCCGCTGCTGAACGCGGAAATCGACGGCGAAGATATCGTCGTGAAGAAGTTCTACGATATCGGCATTGCGGTATCCGCCAAAGAAGGCCTTGTCGTGCCAGTCGTACGTGACGCGGATCGCCTTGGCTTCGCCGAGATTGAGAAGAACATCGTTGATCTGGCGAAAAAAGCGCGCGCGAACACCTTGTCGCTCAGCGATCTTCAAGGCGGCAGCTTCACGATTACAAATGGCGGCGTATTCGGCTCCCTGCTGTCCACTCCGATCCTGAACACGCCGCAAGTCGGCATTCTGGGCATGCATAAGATTCAGCTTCGTCCAGTTGCCATTGACGAGACTCGTATGGAGAATCGTCCAATGATGTACATTGCGCTTTCCTACGATCATCGTATCGTAGATGGCAGCGAAGCGGTTCGCTTCCTCGTAGCCATCAAGGAAATGCTGGAGGATCCGGAGCAGCTGCTGCTTCAAGGCTAATCCAATCACATTCATCTCCTAAGCCACTGACTATCCCATGGGTAGACAGTGGCTTTTTTGGCATACTCATATCCATAACGATTTGTTAATTTCCCCCATGGTGCAGGAAGTTGCAGGATATTCGTGGAAGATATGAGAGAAGAATGACACCTTATCAACGCTTGTGGGAGGGAATGTGATGGCTGGGACGATACAGGAGCAAATCATGCTTGAAAGCAAAAAAAGATTTGAAGGTTTCGTTCATGGCTTGCCGGATGGCGTAATTGTGTATTCGGATGATCAGATTCTGTTCGCAAATGATGCGGCCATGAAGCTGCTTGGAGCAAGGGATCGCAGGGATGTCGAGGGGAAGCCGATTCTGCTTTTTATCCAGGAGGAGGAGCTCCAGTCGGTGACAAATGACAGGGCTGATCAAGAGCTTCCGCAGGGGACAGCATCCAAGCCAGCTTACCGTCAATTGATCCGCTGCGACGGAGAGAGCCTGACGGCGGATATTTGCTCTATGGCTATCGAATACGATGGCAGCCATGCGATCCAGCTTATTATTCGCGATTTATCCCCATGGATTCATGTCGAGGAGAAGCTGTCGGAGAAGGATGATTTGTACAAGACGCTGGTGGAGAGCGTGATGGCTGGTGTGTTCGTAGAGCAGAATCAGGCAATCGTCTACGCCAACCCCTATCTTCTGAATATGTTTGGCTATCGTATGGAAGAGCTGAGCCATATGAAATTAAGTGATTTTGTTGATGAGGAAGAGCTGGTTGTATTTGATCATCGCGAGTTTTTTTTGAATGGGACGGACCGCAGGCCATTTCCTTTCAAGGTGAAGGGCAGGCGGAAGGACGGCGCGGTGATTCATATGGAGGGTAATTGCTCCTCCATTATGTTCAACGGTGAGCAAGCGCTGCTGGGGACCATCCAGGAGGTGACGCAGAAGCACGAGAAGGAGATGCTGCTGCTTCAGAACGCTAAGCTGTACCAGCGCATGCTGCGATACATTCCGGAGCCGATATTCATCACCTATGCGGGACAGGTGCTGTATGTCAACCGCAATGCGATGGATATGCTGGGCATTTCCGACGAGTTGCGAATGATCGGGCGTAATTTGTATGATTTCGTTCATGAGAGCGATCGGGAGATGGTGAAGGCGGAGATTAACCGCACTTACACGACGGACGAGCCATCCTTCTTCAAGGAAGCCCGGATGGTATGGAACGGAGAGCTTCTGATGGAGGTAGAGGGATCCAATGTGCGGATTGATCATTATATGGGCAAAAGCGTTGTGCTGAGCGTAATCCGGGATTTGACGGATCGGAAGCGGGCAGAGGAGCGCCTGCTGCGCTCTGAGAAGCTCTCGGTTATCGGCCAGCTGGCGGCTGGCGTCGCTCATGAGATCCGAAACCCCTTGACCGCGCTCAAAGGCTTTACACAGCTGCTACGCGCCAGGTATAGGGATGAATCCGCTTATTTCGATATTATGGCCGACGAGCTGGATCGCATTAATCTGATTGTTAACGAGTTTATGACGCTTGCCAATCCGCATTGGACGCCTTACCGGCATTGCGATGTGGAAGGAATTATTCAAAGCGTGCTTTCCGTTCTGGATACCCAGGCAATCCTGCTGGATGTCGAAATTGATTGTCAGCTCGCCAACGGGCTCCCGGCCATATACTGCAATGAAAATCAGCTGAAGCAGGTATTCCTGAATGTTATCAAAAATGCGATTGAAGCGATGCCGGATGGCGGCCGAGTGGTCATCATGGCGAGAGAGGTTGCTTATATCGTCGGCCCTCAATTGCAAATATGCATTCAGGACGAAGGCTCCGGCATGCCGGAGGAGCTGATCCGCAGGCTCGGAGAGCCGTTCGTCACGACCAAAGAAAAGGGAACCGGCTTAGGCTTGATGGTCTGCACTCGCATTATTGAGGCGCATCAAGGAACGCTTCACATCCGCCGCGGGAGAGAAAGAGGCACGATCGTCGAGATTACTCTTCCCTTGCTGTCCCACGCTGAGGCTGTGCCAGCTGATGGCGCTTCCGATACTGCTCCGGCGTAAGCTCCGTCTGATCCTTGAATACGCGGCTGAAGTGTGACGGATGCTTAAAGCCAACATCATACCCGATTTCGGTAATGCTTTTATCGGATTGAATAAGCTGAAGCTTCGCTTCATATATGCGACGATGCATCAGAAATTGAAAGATGGTCATCCCGGTAATTTCCTTAAAGGTTTTGGCCAAATAATATTTGCTGAGGTGAAGCCTTGCTTGAAGCAGCTCCAGCGTAACCTCCTCGGCGAAATGTGCGTCCAGGTCAGAGATCAGGGACTGCACATGGCGTTCCTTGGAGGAAGGAAAAGCGGGTATGGCTTGAAGCGGCTGCTCGCACAGCTCGCGGATCTGCAGCATGAGGTCCAGAAACAGCGCATGGAAGCGATGAAGGGCGTTTGGGGACGAGTCATTGAAAAGCGCTTCCAATTTATCCAAGGAGGCTTCGATCTCCTCCTTGGCTTCGCCTCTCAGCTGCAGCCGAACGTTGTGCAGCCTGCGGAACGGCGTCATCAGATCGTCGCAATAGGCAGGCTGAATCTGCTGTCTGAAGTAATGGGGATCGAAGTGCACAATTGTTCTGTGGTAGGCTACATCGGGATCCGCATGCGCCTTGTGCAGCGTCATCCCGTGCATAAGCAGCATATCTCCAGGCTCCAATACGTAGATGCGGTCATTAATTAAATAATTGGCTTTGCCGCCTCGGAAATAATAAATTTCGTAATGAGAATGGGAATGATATGGAAGATTATAATTGAAGCTGGAAGTTGTTCCTATTGTAAATGGAGTTTTAATTTGATGGATGGAATTCATCGGTACGCCCCCTCATCACTACCCTCATTATACACCAACCAGAGTCAAATAAAAGATGAATTCGGCTAATGCGGAAAAAGCGGGGGGAGCAAGGTACATGCTACGATACGTATATGAATTCGGGCTACAGCTAGCATTCCAATTGCGAGAGGAAGAGGCAAATATGAGCGTCGTACGATTAGGTATTATTGGACTGGGCAATATGGGCAAGGGACATATCGGCTATTTGAACAGGGGCGAGGTTAAAGGCGTCAAGCTGACGGCTGTGAGCGACAGCGCTCAGGCTGGACTGGATTGGGCAACGGAGCATGCGGGAGAGGGCGTTGCTTTGTTCTCCGATCCGCATGAGCTGATGGATTCCGGTCTTGTGGATGGCGTATTGATCGCAACACCACATTATTCCCATCCAGAGCTGGCGATCGCATGCTTCGAGAGAGGGCTGCATGTTCTGGTGGAGAAGCCGGCTGGTGTCTATACGAAGCAGGTTAGGGAGATGAACGAAGCGGCCGCTCGCACGAGTGTGGTGTTCAGCATGATGTACAACCAGCGGACCAATCCGCTGTATCAGAAGCTGAAGGATCTGGTGGACAGCGGAGAACTGGGCGAGATCAGAAGAACGAACTGGATTATTACGAATTGGTATCGCTCCCAAAGCTATTATGACTCCGGTACATGGCGCGCAACCTGGGCTGGCGAGGGCGGCGGCGTTCTGCTGAACCAGGACCCGCATCAGCTGGATTTGTGGCAATGGACAATTAATATGATGCCGAAGCGAGTGCGCGCTTTCTGTTACTTCGGCAAGCACCGCAACATTGAGGTGGAGGACGATGTGACGGCTTTCGTAGAATATGAGAACGGAGCGACTGGCGTATTCGTCACATCTACCGGGGAAGCGCCAGGCACGAATCGTCTGGAGATCAGCGGCGACCGCGGCAAGGTTGTGATTGAAGACAATAAGCTCGTATTCTGGAGAAACCGAGTGTCCGAACGGGAGTTCAACGCGACATACAAGGGCGGCTTCGGACAGCCTGAATGCTGGAAATGCGAAATCCCTGTGAAAGGCACAAATCCTGATCATAAAGGCATTACGCAAAACTGGGTCAACGCGATTCTCCACGGCGAGAAGCTGATTGCTCCCGGGGAAGAGGGTATCAAGGGTTTAATGCTGTCCAACGCGATGCTGCTGTCCACCTGGAAGGATGATTGGGTGGAGCTGCCGATCGACGAGGATCTCTATTATGAGAAATTGCAGGAGAGAATTGCAAATTCCTCCTTCAAGAAGGAGGAGACACTGGCATGAGCAAGTCTGATGGCATGAATTATGCGCCGGAAGGAACAGTACGGCGCGTTGTGGAGAAGGGCGAGTTCGTCTTCGCCGCTATGAATTTGGATCATGGCCATATCTATGGCATGTGCAATGGGCTGATCGAGGCGGGTGCGGAGCTGAAGTGGGTGTATGACGCCGATCCCGCCAAGGTGGAAGACTTTGTAAGCAAATATCCTGGCGTTAAAGCCGCTGCCTCGCAGGAGCAAATATGGGAGGATGCCGAGGTGCAGCTTGTGGCCGCGGCAGCCATTCCTTCCGAGCGTGGTCCGCTAGGCGTCAAGACGATGCGGAGCGGGAAGCATTATTTTACCGATAAGGCGCCGTTCACCACGCTGGAGCAGCTTGCGGAGGCCAGAGAGGCTGCAGAGCAAACCGGCAAAAAGTATGCGGTGTATTACAGCGAGCGCCTGCATGTTGAAAGCGCCGTATACGCCGGAGAGCTGATTCAAGCGGGCGCTATCGGACGCGTCGTGCAGGTGCTGGGTCTTGGACCGCATCGCCTCAATGCGCCTTCACGCCCGGGCTGGTTTTTTGAGAAGGAGAAGTACGGCGGCATTCTATGCGACATTGGCTCGCATCAGGTTGAGCAGTTCCTTTATTTTACAGGGAATAAGGAAGCTAAGGTGCTGAACAGCAAAGTCGCCAACTACGCGAATAAGGATTATCCGGAGCTGGAAGACTTCGGCGATATGACGCTGGTTGGCGAGAACGGCGCAACAGGCTACTTCCGCGTCGATTGGCTGACACCGAATGGTCTTGGCACATGGGGCGACGGGCGTATGCTTATTATGGGCACGGAAGGGTACATCGAGCTTCGCAAATACATTGACATCGCAAGAGATCGGGAAGGCGATCAGCTGTATTTGGTCAACGGAGAAGGCGAGAAGCATATGCAATTAAGCGGCAAGGTAGGCTTTCCTTTCTTCGGTGGACTCATTCTGGACTGCTTGAACGGCACGGAGCATGCGATGACACAGGAGCATGCTTTCAAAGCCGCGGAATTATCGCTGATCGCCCAGCGAGACGCGTTACGTATTGAAGGCTAATAGCAGGTGAGACTGCCCCATGGAACCGGTTGCGCGGTGCCATGGGGCAGTGTTAGTATAGGGGCGGATATACGATAGGCGAAGAGTGACAAGCAGGGGAGGAGATCATATGGAGCTGCTGATTACCGGTGCCAACCGGGGGCTGGGCTGCGAGCTTGCGGCCGAGGCGGCAAGAAGAGGCCACCGCGTCTGGGCGGGAGTCCGTAATCCAGAATCGTTATCGGAGTCGTTGTCAGCCTTGCGGACGCTGTATCCGCAGCAGGTTATCGCGCTGGCGCTTGACGTAACGGAGGAGGCCAGCATCGCCCAAGCCAGAAGCGTCCTTGAGCGCCAGGCGGGCGCTCTGGACGGGATCATTAATAATGCGGCGGTTCTGCTTGGGCGGGAGCAGAAGCTGGAGGAGCTTGATATGGATCAGATGGAGATGTCGGTGCAGACCAATCTGTACGGTCCCCTCATGGTCCTGAAGCATTTCCTGCCGCTGCTCCGCAAAGGCCGGCAGCAGGCGATTATCAATATCAGCTCTGAAGCGGGCAGTATGACGCATGCTTATGCCGGAGATTATGCCTATGGCATAACCAAAGCGGCGTTAAACATGTTCACCGCGCAGCTTCGTTCTGAGCTTGCCAAGCTGGATTATGCCGTCTACGCGGTACATCCTGGATGGATTCGCACGGATATGGGCGGCCAGCAGGCGACCGGCGACGCCGCCGAGGCGGCAGCCAGCATAATGGATTTAGCGGAGCGGAAGCAGTTGCCGGCAGAGGGCGCTTGGTTTATTGATCGGCATGGAGCATCCATGGAGCTTTAGTACAGTAAAAGACAGCGGAGGTGGTGCGGAATGAACCTATGGGCTTACGTCGGCGATTTCTATCATCGCGGGGAGCTTGCAAGAGCCGCGCTCCAAGGAGCGTTCGCTGAAGGTCTAGGGGCGGGAAGCGTCCAGCTGCGTCTAGCCGACACGCCTGAGCAGTTTGTCGAGGGGCTGGCAGGGAGGCCAGATGCGGCCGTCCT
The DNA here is from genome assembly GCF_040834005.1 of Paenibacillus sp. PL2-23. Taxonomy (NCBI): domain Bacteria; kingdom Bacillati; phylum Bacillota; class Bacilli; order Caryophanales; family Paenibacillaceae; genus Paenibacillus; species Paenibacillus sp. PL2-23. The sequence goes on along the minus strand of NZ_CP162129.1, from coordinate 4,062,755 downwards.
GTTCGCCGAGAATCGGCTTGACCCGGAGAACGATGCGGAGAAGCTGTGGATGAACGAGCAGCATGCTGCGGCCATTGTACAATATGTAGAGGAGGGCGGAGGCTGGCTGGCTTGGCATTCGGGCCTGGCGTCCTATCCGCCTGATGGTCTCTACACGGCACTGCTCAAAGGTTATTTTGTGTCGCATCCGGCAGAGCATCAGCTCGTCCGGTACGAGCCTGCAGGCAGCTCCCGCCTAGCTCTGGAGACGATGGAGCTGCTTGACGAGCATTATTTTGTAGCGTGCAGGGAGAATGAGACAGAGGTGTTCCTCAGCTCCTCTTCCGTGGACGGCAGCTCGGTTGCGGGCTGGAGACATCGGGCTGGGGCTGGTCGCGTATGCTGTTTGACGCCTGCTCACCGTAAGGAAGGGCTGTCCGACAGCCGGTTCCTGGGTCTGCTGAGGGCGTCCATATGCTGGACGGCAGGAGACGCCATTCTATAGCAAAGTCCGATTGACGCCTGCATGGAGAGGAAGCCTCCCTTGCAGGCGTTTGTGATTTAAGCGCGGAAAGCCGCGAACGTATGCTTCAGCATCTGCGGTCCCGCCATATTGAAGGCAATGCTGAACCATTCGGAGTGGGTCATCAGCTTGCCAATGAGATAGAAGGCGGTTCCTCCAATTAATTCGAACGCGATAAATTCCTTCCACTTCCATGCGGGTATAATATAGACCGTAAAGCAGTCCCTTCTTCCGGCCTTATTCCATCGGTTCAACAAGACAAAGCCCTCCTGGCGCACACGCGTTACGATTCAAAATATCGTATGCGGAGCGGCTTATCCATCATGACTGGATAATAGGTGGTCGAAGGCAAGACGTAATATCGAGACCATTGCTTCGATATGCTGGGTCTGCACGATGAGGGCGGGCATCAGCCTGATTGTGGACGCTCTCGTCGCGTTAATAAGCAGCCCTCGCTCCATACATGCCGAGGCGAGCTTCGGCGCCATACCTTCCGGCACATCGAACGCAATGAGCAGGCCTTTGCCGCGCACGTCTGTGATGGGATAAGTCGCAGTCAGCTCCTCCAGCCTGCTGATCAGCTCATGGCCATGCTTGTCGGCACTGGCAGCCAAATCCCGCTCCAGCAGCTCCTGCAGCACCGCCAGTCCGGCTGCCATACCGAGCGGCTGTCCTGTATACGTGCCTCCTTGATCGCCAGGCTGGAACAGATCGAATCTGGCCTTGGTCAGCATCGCGGAGAGCGGAAAGCCTGCACCAATTCCCTTGCCCAGCGTAAGAATGTCGGGTTGAATTCCGTAATGCTCGTAGGCGAACAGCTTGCCGGTTCGGCCCAGGCCGGTCTGCACCTCGTCGAAGATTAGAAGGATGCCGTACATATCACATATTTTGCGCAAGCCGTAGAGGTAGGCCTCGCTTAACGCATGTACGCCTCCTTCGCCCTGCACAAGCTCCACCATAATAGCGCAGGTCCGGTTCGTGACCGCGGCGAAGCAAGCGTCGAGATCGTTGATCGGCACATGAATGAAGCCGTCAACCTTAGGCGCGAACAGCGGTCCCCACTGCGGCTTGCCCGTAGCCGACATCATGGCAAGCGTGCGTCCATGGAAGCTGTTCGTCAGCGTAATGATCTCGCAGGCGCCGTCCAGATGAAGCGCGCCGTGCTTGCGGGCCAGCTTCACGGCGCTTTCGTTCGCCTCTGCCCCCGTGCTGGCGAAGAAAACTTTGTCCATACCGCTGACTTGGCATAGCAGCTCGGCGAATTTCACCTGGGGCTCATTATAGAACCCGGGACTGGCGTGCACTAGCTGGGACGCTTGCCGGGCGAGCGCTTCCTGAAGCACTGCCGGGGAATGGCCAAGGCTATTCACCGCCCAGCCTCCAATAAAGTCGAGATAGCCTTTGCCTTCTGTATCGTAGATCATCATGCCTTCGCCTCTCGCCATGACGATATCCGGGCGGTTCGCGGTGAAGAGGATATGTTGTTTGGCCGCTGCCAGCAATTCGTCCGTTGGCTGAAGGGATGGCTGCTCTATGTCCAGTGTGTGATGGCTGAGGGAGACGCTTGCGTTCACTATGAATCACTCCGATCCTTGGGATTATAATGTATAAATATACAACAACATGAATTTGTATGCAAGTTTCGAATGACATTGTGATACTGAGGGGTTGGATGTATTATTTTGTTCTTTTTAAGTTTGAAAATGTGTGTTATATTGTATTCGAACACAAACAAACGAACTCATACAGTTACATGAGTTTCTCAATTATGAGGAGGTAATAAAGAATGGAAGTTCGTCACACAACTAATCCAACGGATGTTAAGCAATACGATACGACGCGTCTGCGTCAGGAGTTTTTGATCCCAACGCTGTTCGAGGAAGGCCAGATCAAGATGGTCTATACACATTATGATCGTATGGTAGTGGGAGGCGCCCAGCCGATTGGTGAAGAGCTGGTTCTGGAAGCGGCTGCTACGCTGAAAACGGAATATTTCCTTGAGCGCCGCGAGATCGGCTTCCTGAGCATCGGAGGTCCGGCCGTTATTACTGTCGACGGAGAAGCTTACGAGCTGGACAAGCTTGATGTATTGTACGTTGGTAAAGGCAAGCGCGACGTGAAGCTGGCGAGCAAGGACTCCGCCAACCCGGCCAAGCTGTACTTCTGCTCCGCACTGGCGCATGCTGAGCTGCCAACTCGCAAGATGACGAGAGAGGAAGCAAATCCGCTGAACCTCGGCTCCCAGGAAACGTCGAACGAACGTGTCTTGTACAAATATATTCACGCAGACGGGATTCAAAGCTGCCAGCTGATGCTGGGCGTGACAAGCCTGCAGGCCGGAAGCGTATGGAACACAATGCCTTCCCATGTGCATGACCGCCGTATGGAAGCGTATCTGTACTTCGATATGGCTGAAGAGACGCGCGTCTTCCATATGATGGGCGAGCCTTCGGAGACGAGACATCTGGTTGTAGCGAATGATCAGGCTATTATTTCGCCGCCATGGTCCATCCACTCCGGCGTAGGCACAAGCAATTACACCTTCTGCTGGTCGATGGCCGGCGAAAATTATACATTTACCGATATGGATGTTGTTCAGGCTAGCGAACTGAAGTAGAATGGCTCCATGAACCATTCACGGAGGGGGAAGCCGGATGCTTGCGGCTGAGAGACATCGCATCATATTGGAGAGGCTGGAGCAGAGCGGCGCCGTCAAGGTATCGGAGCTGAGCGAGCTGTTCCAGGTAACCGAAAAGACGGTGCGCGAGGATCTGGAGAAGCTGGAGGAGAAGGGGCTGCTCCGGCGTACACACGGCGGAGCCGTTATGGAGCAGGGCAACGAGGACAGCCTGCTCCCTCTTCAAATTCCGAATGCGAAGCACCAGCAAGAGAAGGCGGCTATTGCTGAGCTGGCGCTAAGCTGCATCGAGCCGAATGATATTATTGCGCTGGATGCCGGAAGCTCAACACTGGAGCTGGCCAAGCTTCTGCCGAACATGCCGCTGACGGTGCTGACCAACGATTTGCTCATTATCCGCGAGCTGACAATGAAGGAGGCCGTCCGTCTGGTGGTGCCTGGCGGTTACCGTCATCATAATATGCTTATCGGCGGCGAATCGCAGGAGTGGATTAACCGCTTGAACATTCACAAGCTGTTCCTGTCGACGACCGGCATTCATCTGGAATATGGACTAACCATATTCACCGAGGAGCTGGCCAAGCTGAAGCGGCTGTATCTGGACAATGCCAAGCAGGTATATATTCTTGCGGATCACAGCAAGTTCGATAAGGGCGCGCTTATTACGTACGGCAGTCTGGATGAAACGTACAGCATTATTACGGATGAAGGCATCGCGCCAGAGGTGGAAGCCAAATATGCGGCAAGCGGGCTGCGAATATTGAAAGCTGAGCTGCCAAGAGGCGGCAAACGAGGGAAAGGTAAGGTGTAGAGATGGGGTTATTTGATCTGACGGGCAAACGCGCCATCGTGACGGGAGCAGGCAGAGGGCTCGGCGAGGCGATTGCCATCGGTTTGGCGGAGGCGGGCGCCGACGTAGCGCTGGTCACGAATCGCACGCCAGCGGACAAGGCGGTTGCCCGTATCCAGGCTATGGGACGCAAGGCTATTGCGATTCAAGCGGACGTAGGCGATCGTACGCAGCTTCAGGCCATCGTGGAGAAAACGATTGAAGGCCTCGGCGGTCTTGACATTCTGGTCAACAATGCAGGCATTATTCGCCGTACGCCAGCAGCCGATCACAGCTTTGAGGACTGGCAGGAGGTGCTGGACGTGAATCTCAATTCCGTCTTCGTCCTCTCCCAGCTGGCAGGCAGACATATGATCGAGCAAGGCTCGGGCAAAATTATCAACGTTGCGTCGATGCTGAGCTACCAAGGCGGCATCACCGTGCCGGGCTATACCTCCAGCAAGCACGCGGTCGCCGGCCTGACGAAGGCGCTGGCGAACGAATGGGCTGCGAAGGGGCTGCAGGTCAATGCAATTGCGCCGGGCTACATGAGCACGGACAACACCGAGGCGCTTCGCGAAGATCCGGTTCGCAGCGTTCAGATCCTCCAGCGCATCCCGGCAGGACGCTGGGGAACGTCCGAGGACCTGGTCGGTCCAGCGGTATTCCTCGCGTCGGCGGCTTCCGATTACATGAACGGCCACATTCTGGCCGTGGACGGCGGCTGGCTCGTCCGATAGGGTAAGAGATAGATAGGCTTGCAAAAAAGAGGCACAGACCTCCAAGATCATGGAGGAGACTGTGCCTCTTTGTGTTGCATGGATTCGTATTATTTTATGACAATTACCCGTAATATAATGCTTAAACAATCTAAAACGATTTGCTCGTTTCGTTGTAACGAATGGACCAATCCTCAACTAGCTAATCCCAATCCAATTACCCCGCAAATATACAGGAGTAGTTTGTTCATTCATCGCAAATGATGCCACCAACGCAACCCGTATATCATAAATTACACCATCCTCCAGATTGTTTAGTTGAGTACACAATAATGCTCACGCTGATTAAATCCGGCGTATCTGCAGCAATTTATGCTCGTTTGGTCCAATTAGGCTCAAATTGATGCAAATGTGCAGGATTTAGGTGCCTTTAACCGTATATGTCTTTGATAGCCTTCAAAATGATGCACAATCGCAGTAATTTCTACATTTGAGCAATAGACTATAAAAAATACTGTACATTTACATCAATTTCTAGCTGCCCTGCCCTGCCCCGCCCCGCACGATAGGTAACTGGTCGCCTAACGGAGATCGACAATTGTTTCAAGCGACAAAATGCTCACGCAAATGCCATTTCGGAAAATACTAATCAACTTTGCGTGTTACCAATTAAATACAGCGATTAAAATAGATACGTTGGATATAAGGAATGATGAAGCTTCTAAAATCGGAGAGGTGCCAAGCATGAGATTTAAATTTTCAAACTTAAGAATATATTTTTTGTCGATCTTAGCATTAGGTGCAATGGTTAGATTTTTAGTATATGAATACATATCATACTTAGTATCATTACACTGATTTTGATTATATTTAACATCGTTGCATCGAAAAAAGGCGAGCGGGACAAATATTACATCGTATCGTATGTTTTGCTTTTTTTCTTTACACTACTCTCGATTTTCATACAAGCAATAGAGTCATGACGACGCTATTACCCGACTGCTAGAATATGATATGTAAAAAAGATAGGACAGCCTCGACTTCGACGAAGGCTGTCCTTCTTGCTCTGCAAAAAAACACTATACATTTCCTGTAAAATCGTGTATATTCTTTTTCCCGCTATTTTTGGCAATGGACGGTAAGAGGCCGGTGATGTCGCTCTGCACGCTGCGAATCGGGCGGAATACGTACAGGAGGATATACAGGAAATGAGTCGGAACAAGGAATGGATTCGGCTGGAAGGGATCGGCAAAAGCTTTAAGGTAGCGACAAGGACGGCGGGTCTGAAGGAAGCGGCTAAGGCGCTGTTCGTTCGGAGGCATACGGTTGTGGAAGCGCTGAAGGATATTTCGTTCACCATCGGCGAAGGAGAGATTGTAGGGTATATCGGACCGAACGGCGCAGGCAAATCCACTACGATCAAAGTGATGAGCGGCATTCTAGTGCCGGACGGCGGCAGCTGCTCGGTTATGGGCTATACGCCCTGGAAGGACCGGACGGAATATGTCAAACACATCGGCGTTGTATTCGGACAGCGCTCGCAGCTATGGTGGGATGTGCCAGTTCTCGACTCCTTCGAGCTGCTAAGGGATATTTACAGGATTCCGGAGCCCAAGTATAGGCAAAATGTTGCGATGCTGACCGATATGCTAGATCTCGCATCAATCCTTCAGATGCCGGTCAGGCAGCTAAGCCTGGGGCAGCGGATGCGTTGCGAGATCGCGGCGTCGCTGCTGCACAGCCCCAAGCTCCTGTTCCTCGACGAGCCGACGATCGGACTCGACGCCGTCAGCAAGCTGGCGGTGCGCAGCTTCATCAAGACGCTGAATAAGGAGCAGGGCGTCACCGTTATTTTGACCACACATGACATGAACGATATTGAAGCGCTGGCAAGCCGCCTGCTCATGATCGGCAAAGGCTCTCTGCTCTATGACGGCTCGCTGGAGGAGCTCCGCGAACGGTTCGGCACCGGCAGAACGGTGACGGTTGATTACAGAGGATCGTCTGACCCGATCGGCATACCCGGTGCAACGCTGCAGGAATGGTCCCAGGAGCGAGCGGTCTATAGCTTCGACACGGAGGGGATCGTGCTGGCGGACATTGTGGCTGCGCTGTCCCGTTCGGTCGAGATTGTCGACATAGCGGTGGCGTCCAAGGACATCGAGGAGATGATCGTCGAGCTGTACGAGGAGCATGGGATATGAAGGCTTATGTCTCGATCTGGCGGCTTCGGTTCATCAACGGAATGCAGTACAGGGCGGCTGCTCTGGCAGGCATGGCTACCCAGCTGTTCTTCGGATTTGTATTCATTATGATCTTCGCGGCATTCTACGCGGGCAGCTCCGGCAGCGTCCCTATCTCTATGGAGGATTTGATTACATATGTGTGGCTGCAGCAGATTTTTTTATCCTTTATTATGTTATGGTTTCGCGATCAGGAGCTGTTCGAGCTTATTACGAGCGGCAATATTGCTTACGAGCTGTGCAGACCAATGGACTTGTATCCCCATTGGTATTCGAAGCTGATGGCGCAGCGGGTGGCGAGCGCGCTTCTGCGCTGCTTTCCGATCCTGCTCATCACGCTCCTGCTTCCGGAGCCGTACCGAATGGGCGTGCCGCCATCCTTGGCGTCGTTTCTTCTGTTTGTGGTCACGCTGGTGCTAGGACTGCTCGTCATTGTGGCCATCTCTATGCTCATATATATCTCGGTATTCTGGACAATGTCACCCATTGGCTCCATCCTCATGATCTCGGTTGCGGGCGAATTTCTGGCGGGGATGGTTATTCCCGTGCCGCTAATGCCGGATTGGCTGCAGACCATCGCTTACATCTTGCCGTTTCGGTGGACGGCGGACTTCCCGTTCCGCGTGTATTCCGGACATATTCCCGTATCGGAAGCGGCATGGGGTGTAGCTGTTCAGCTGTTATGGCTGGCTGCTCTCGTCATCATGGGACGATTGCTGATGCGCAAGGCGCTTCGGGCAGTTGTTGTGCAAGGAGGGTAAGAGGACATGCGACTTTATTTCAAATATTTGAACATCCATCTAAAATCGCAGATGCAGTACCGCACCTCGTTCTGGCTCATGAGCATTGGGCAGTTTTTTATTCCGTTTATGGTATTCGCCGGGCTGTACCTCATGTTCGACCGGTTCGGTCAGCTGAAGGGCTGGAGCTTCTTCGAGGTGGCGTTATGCTTCGCGATCATCCATCTGTCCTTCTCGCTTAGCGAATGCTTCGCCCGAGGGTTCGACGCGTTCTCCTCGCTTGTGGGCAAAGGCGACTTCGACCGGCTGCTGGTCAGGCCGCGAAGCACGGCGCTGCAGGTGCTGGGCTCCAAGTTCGAGTTCACAAGAATCGGCAGGCTGCTCCAAAGCATGTTTGTGCTGGTCTGGTCGGTGGCGAGCTTGCCTGCGATCTGGACTATCCCCAAGCTGCTGACGCTTGGACTTATGATAGCAAACGGCGTGTTTATATTTACGGGCATATTCATCCTGGCCGCGACGTTCTGCTTCTGGACGATTCAGGCGCTTGAGGTTGCGAACGTGTTCACGGACGGAGGACGGGAGATGGCGCAATATCCTTTGAGCATTTACGAGAAGTGGGTGACGCGTTTTTTTACATTCATCATTCCGTTTGGCGCCGTCAGCTACTTGCCGCTTATGTATCTGCTTGACAAAAGGGAGGGCAGCGAGCTGCTGCCGATGCTTTTCACCTTTGGCGGTGCGCTGTTCCTTATTCCATGCTTGTTCATCTGGCAATTCGGCGTCCGGCATTACCGTTCGACGGGTTCTTAGGACCGTTGTAGAAAAGGCAACGCTTGATGTGCAGTCCAAGCGATTTCGTGCATCAAGCGAGTTGTCTATCTGTTGCCTCAAAAAAGATTCTTAAAAAAAGTATTGCAAACGCATACAAAGGTAGTTACAATAGCATTAAACATAGTGATGTTATGATGTTTGCGCAGCATCAACAGAAAGAATACTATGTTTAGCACACGCTTACAAAAATTGAAGGGGTGTATGTATGAAGAGTTGGTTCAAGCCGATTGTTGGAATGTTATTGACGGTAATGTTTATTACAGGTTGCGCAGGGAATACCAACAATACGAATGCAGGTTCAGGCAAAAATGATGGTACTGCAACGAGTACAGCGGCGGCAACCCCTGCTGCGGATAAAAAGAACGTGAAGCTCAGCTTTATTCACTGGCGTGGTGAGGATAAGGAAATATTCGATGAGCTTATTGCGGACTTTGAAAGTAAACATTCATACATCGATGTGGAAATGAACGTATTCCCTTCTGAGCAGTACTTGTCTACATTGCAAGCAAAGCTGATTGACGGTGGCTTCGGCGATGTATTCACATCGTTTCCGGGCGCTCAATTCGAGACGCTTGCGAGCTCCGATCTGTTCGAGGACATATCGGATGTTGATTTCAAGGATCGCTACAGCGAAAACTTAATCAAGGCTGGCCAGAAGGACGGCAAACAGCTGGCTTATCCGTATCAGCTTGTGTTCAACCAGCCTGTGTATAACAAAAAAATATTTAATGAGCTGGGCCTAACGCCGCCGACAGATTGGGAAGGCTTCCTTGCGCTTAATGAAACATTGAAGCAGAACGGCTATATTCCAATCGCATTCCCAGGCGCGGATATTGGACCAGGCCAATTCTTGAACTCCATGATGATGAATAACAACACAGATGAAGAAATCTGGGCCAAGGTCGAGACAGGCCAAGCCAAAATCACAGAAGAATGGTTCGTTAAGACACTTGCCCAGTTCAAAGAATTGAATGACAAGGGCTACTTCCAATCCGATTCGCTGGGAACCGCAAAGGATATTGCCGGGGCGCTGTTTGCTCAAGGCAAGGCCGCAATGCTTGCCACAGGGTCGTATATGATGTCATCCAACAAAGCGTTGAATCCTGAGCTGGAGCAGGGCTTGCTTGCTCCCATTACAGTGGCAGCCGATCAAGCCGTATTCGAAGGCATTCATACTACCACATTTATGATGGCTGTCAACAGGAATTCAACGGTGAAAGAGGAAGCCAAGCTGTTCATTAAGTTCCTCACAGAGAAGGAAAATGCGGAGAAATATGCGGCAGCAACAGGCCAGCTTCTGACGCTGAAGGACTTGACCTACTCATCGCCGGAGCTTCAGGAATCTGCAACCTGGCTTGAGAAGAAAACGAGATTCCATCCTCGTTACCTCATCACCGTGCCAGCAATTGAGAAGGCGGTTGTGACATCCATTCAGAATGTTATCGCTGGCAAGTCGCCTGAGGAAGCTGCCGCCGAAGCGCAGAAGATCGTGGACCAGAACTTGAAGAAATAAACTGCATAGGGCCAGAGGGGACGGCACGCCTTCCCCTCCGCCTTATTCCGGAGGCAACATATGAGACAGAGCAAATCACTCTATTTGTTTATTATTCCTGGACTATTCTTCTACCTGCTGTTCTTCGTTTATCCAACGATAAATGGCTTAATATTGTCCTTCACTGAATGGAACGGCTTCTCGGCGAAACATTGGGTGGGGCTCGACAACTATAAGAAAATGCTATTAGAGGATGATATTTTCTTTAAGGCTTTGACGAACAATCTTAAGTTCATGCTATACGTTGTCGTATTTCAGACTGGATTATCTCTCGTTTTCTCTATTCTGCTCGTTAAAAATTCGAAGTCGAACATTTTTTTTCGGGCGCTGTTCTTTTTCCCGACCATTCTATCTTCTATATCTGTAGCCTTCATATGGGGCTTCATGTACAACCCGAATCTAGGTGTCATTAATACTGCGCTTGGCAGCATGGGTCTTGAGGTGCTGGCGCAAAATTGGCTGGGTAATCCCCATCTCGCTATTTATTCCATTGCTTTCGTGCAAGTATGGGCACATACCGGTCAGATGGTTGTTATCTTTGTAGCCGGACTTCAATCCATTCCAGAGGAGCTCTATGAAGCTGCGCACCTGGATGGCGCTAACAGATGGCAAGCGTTCAAGAATGTGACGTGGCCGTTGGTAGCGCCGGCAGCAACAATTGTTGTGGCATACACGACTATCCAATCCTTCAAAGCGTTTGATCTCATTTTTGCATTGACCGGCGGTGGACCTGTATATTCTACAGAAATTTTATCCACCTACATTTATCATACAGCGTTCCAAAGCTCGGAGTTTGGTTACGCAGCAGCTCAATCCATGGGCTTTATGGTTATCATAGCTCTTATTACATTAGCCCAATTCAAGCTACTGAGAGGGAATCGAGCTCTCTGATCTGTCTGCGAAAGGATGAATAGGAATGAATCAGCTTAAGCAAGAACCAGCGGCATTAAAGCTAACAAGGAAATTGGCAATTGTCTTGTTCGCCCTGCTTATTCTTGTGCCTGTATCGATTGTGGTGCTCGCATCCTTCAAGCAAATGACGGAGTTGTTTATGAACCCGCTCGGGTGGCCCAAAACGTTTTCCTGGAGCAACTATCAGGAGATGTTTTTTGAGCAATCCATCGGCAAGTACTTCATGAATAGCGTAATTGTGACATCCACTACGATTGTCGGCATTTTGTTTTTCTCAAGCCTGCTCGCATATGCTATTTTCCGTTTCTCTGGCTGGAAGTCGGCCGTGTTGTATGGGTTGTTCGCAGCGGGCATGATGGTTCCACCTCAAGTGAATATGATTCCGATCTATTCGGTAGTGTCGGATTTGAATTTGACGAACTCCCTTACGGGGCTGATCGCTGTATCGATTTCGATCTTTATGCCTGTATCGGTATTTATTTTGGCTGGATTTATGAACTCTCTCTCCAGGGAAATGGTAGAAGCTGCGGCAATTGACGGGGCGAGCGAGTGGCGAACCTATTTGCGAATCATACTTCCGATTTCGATGCCTTCCATCTCAGCTTCTGCTATCTTCTTAAGCGTCATGGTATGGAATGACTTGCTGTTCCCATTGCTGCTTATCAATTCGAACGAAATCAAGACGCTGCCGCTTGCTCTGCTGCAGTTCCAAGGTGAATTTATGACCAACTTCCCGATGATCTTCGCTGGCGTTATTATTGCTTCCGCTCCAATGGTGTTTGCATATGTGCTGCTGCAGCGCTTTTTCGTTGAGGGGGTTACGGCTGGATCTGTCAAAGGCTAGCCAATCAAATGGATTCCTGAAAAGGGTGTGAACGTAATGGATACTGTACTGGAACGAATTCGTTCCCTAAATCCAAGGCTTAGAATGGATGCAGTAAATGATAAATCTTTTCGTCCTTATGGAAGGGTGCTGCAGGGCTTTGATGTATCAGATCTGCTGCTCACGATGAATAGCCGCTCTATACCAGAGGAGGGGAATGTCTATGTAGCGTCGGACGCTGAGCTTGAGAGCTCGCACGTATTTGCGCCTATTCAAGAAAGTGTATACGGGTCCATGGCTATTCAAATCGGCTATTGTAACGGTAAAAATTCCAATCTGAACGGGCTGGAATATCACAAGTGCAGCGAGATTAATATAGCTGTGACAGATCTTGTATTATTGCTGGGACGCGTTCAGGATGTTCAAAACAATATGTTCTCTTCAGAGCAAATCCACGCTTTTTTTGTACCGAAGGGCACGGCTGTGGAGCTTTATCAGACAACCTTGCACTTCGCTCCTTGTAAAATAAGCGACGAGGGCTTCAAATGCATTGTCGTGCTGACGAAGGGAACGAATGAGCCTCTTGAGTCAATGCCTGCGAAATGTACAGAAGAGGATGAGCTGCTCTTCATGCGCAATAAGTGGCTGCTGGCTCACCCAGAGCGCAGGATTCTCATCGAGCGAGGCGCTTATGCTGGAATTGCGGGGGAAAATACGTACCTGCAATATGCCTAAAACCTAATAAATAAGTCAGAGGTGAGCAAATGTCTGCGATTCGTATTAGAGAGCATCATGATGGTTTTACGGTAGAGCACAATGGTCTGCTGTTATGCAGGCATAGCGAGTCTGAACCTATGCTCTTTACAGGCTGCGGCGAGGAACAAATGGATATGTATCGGGGCAATTTTAATATTCAGGATTATGTGATTGAGCGTTCTCCGCTTCGATATGCTCAGCTGAAGTCTGATGCGGGAGAGACACAGGCATTTTTCTCTAGCTGCCGCGGCGGAGAACCCGTTATGACCTTAACGTTCGCGGAGGAGCAGGGCCGTCTTAAAATCAGCTTTCATACATCTTCCTCATTCATTAATCGAGTGTGGCTGCGTATGGCGGCAGAGTCCGAGGAGAAGGTATACGGCTGCGGCGAACAAATGTCGCACTTCAACATGCGGGGCAAACATTTCCCACTGTGGACCTCGGAGCCAGGAGTAGGGCGAAACAAAAAAACGTATACGACATGGATGGCTGATACGCTGGATCATGCAGGCGGAGATTATTACACCACCAATTACCCGCAGCCAACTTACGTATCCAGCCGCAAATATTATTGCCATGTAGAGACAACAGCCTACGCTGATTTCGATTTCCGCCATACATGTTATCACGAGCTGCACATATGGGCTGTACCGGAATTTGTGCTCATCGACTCCGCCCCTTCATTCTTGGAGCTTGCTGGGAAGATCGGCGACCTGTTCGGACGCCAGCCTGAGCTTCCTGAGTGGACCTATAACGGCATCTGGCTTGGTATGCAAGGCGGTACGGAAGTTGTGCAGAGCAAGCTTGAGCATGTGCTGTCACGAGGCTTGAAGGTAGGAGGGCTATGGTGTCAGGATTGGCAAGGCAAGCGAATAACTTCCTTCGGCAAACGCTTGATGTGGAATTGGAGATGGAATCCTGAGGAATACCCGGCTCTGGACACCCGTATTCGTGAGTGGAAGGAGCAAGGGATACGATTCCTTGGCTACATTAATCCATACGTTGCGGTGGAGGGGGACTTGTATCAAACGGCTAAGGAAAAGAATTATTTGGCCCTTAATGAATCCGGCGATATATATAATGTAGATTTTGGTGAATTTTATTGCGGTATTGTGGACTTCACAAATCCTGAAGCCAATGAATGGTACAAATCCGTTATTCGAAACAATATGATTGATTTCGGCTTGGACGGGTGGATGGCAGATTTTGGTGAATACTTGCCAACAGATGTTGTGCTTCACAATGGCGTATCGGCGAAGCTGATGCATAATGCTTGGCCGGTCATCTGGGGAAGAGTGAACTATGAAGCCATCAGCGAAGCTGGGAAGCTCGGAGAGATTGTCTATTTCATGAGAGCGGGGTACTCGGGGATACAGAAGTATTGTACGCTTCTCTGGGCAGGCGATCAAAGTGTGGACTGGACGCTGGATGATGGCCTTGCCTCCGTTATTCCTGCTGCGTTGTCCTCTGGTATCGTTGGCAACGGTCTTCATCACAGCGATATCGGCGGATATACGAGTCTGCATGGCAACAAGCGCAGCAAGGAGCTGTTCATGCGATGGGCGGAGATGGCAGCATTTACTCCCGTTATGCGTACACATGAAGGCAATCGTCCCTATGATTGCTGGCAATTCGACAGCGATGATGAGACGATCGATCATTTGGTGGCAATGACGGATGTGTATGTAGAGCTAGCTCCTTATACCAAGCTCCTCGTGCAGGAAAATGCGGAGCGGGGAATCCCTGTGCAACGCCCTATGTTTATGCATTATGAAGAAGATTTGCTCTGCTATGAGCTGCAGTATCAATATATGTACGGGCCAGATCTTGTAGTAGCGCCTGTCTACTCGCCCGACGTCCAAGTCTGGAAGCTGTATTTGCCTAAGGATGAATGGGTTCACCTGTGGAGCGGAGGGCTCTTTACTGGCGGAGACTTTGTAGAGGTGGAGGCGCCTCTGGGTAACCCGCCTGTCTTCTATCGAAGCCAATCCCCTCATGCTGCCTTGTTCGAGAGTTTCAATAAAGCAAAATAAAGGAAGTGAACCTATTGCTTAAGTCCACCGTTCTTTACTTACCTATTGGCCGCAAGACATTCGATTTAGAGGCAGCTGAGGGGATTCGGAAGGAATCCTCAGCATGGCTGGAGAGTCAATGCTCGGAGCTGCTTCAGCCCGACAGCATCCTAACCTCTGTGGAAGAACTGCTTGCATTTATGGAGCCGTTGAGAAGGCTTAAGCTGGACTCTATTGTCTATCAAAGCGTTACTTTCGCTGATGGCGAGTTTGTGCGCGCGGCGCTGCAGCATTCGTTTGCTCCCGTCATTGTATGGTCTGTCAGAGAGCCGAGTGTTGGTGGAAGACTGCGTCTGAACTCCCTCACCGGAGGCAATAGCACCGCCAATGTCCTTCATAATATGGGACATCCATTTTCCTTTGTTCTAGGCAATCCGACCGAGGACAAAACAAGGAACAATCTGTATCAAATGCTGTTGATTAATCGTCTTATAGGCAAGCTTCAACAATTTACAATCGGCGTGGTAGGCGATCATCCTCCAGGGTTCTTTTTCTCAGATTCTGATGAGAATCTTCTGCATGAGACCTTCGGTGTACGCGTGCACAAGATGGATCTCGCCGAAGCCTTCCGTGAATGCGTCAAGCTGGAGGAGGCCGAATGGATCCCAGCTGTTGAGCGGGCGGAGAGGCAGGTTGTTGGTCTGCAGCGCGGGGACGAGACAGTGACCAAGTTCGCGCAATTCTACACCTATATAAGGAGCTATATTCAAAAAGAGAGCATTCAGGCTATTGCGGTGAGATGCTGGCCGGAGTTTTTCACAGAGCTGGGCGCAGCAGCATGCTCCACTCTGTCGCAGTTCACAGAGGACGGGGTCATGTCCTCATGCGAATCTGATATACATGGCGCGTTATCCATGTATATTCTGCACGAGCTGAGCGGCGGCCAAGCTCCATATCTGGGTGATCTTGTTCATGTGGATGAAGAGCGAAATTCCGTCGTATTCTGGCATTGCGGAGCAGGCGCTTACTCTTTGGCCCATCCTTCCACTGGAGCCAGAGCTGGCTTGCATCCGAATCGTAAGCTGGGCTTTGCCATGGATTTCGGACTCAAGGCAGGGGAGGTTACCATCTTCCGAGTGGGCTTTGGACCTACGGGCTATCGAATGCTGATTATGAAAGGCCAGGCGCTTGATGCTCCCCAGGCTTTCCATGGCACATCCGTTGAAGTAAGGCTGGCGGGGCAAGCAGCAGATACGGTGAGCAAGCTGATGCTGGATGGCTTCGAGCCGCATTATGCCATAGTTTATGCCGATGCGACAGCTGCACTTCAAGAATTGGGGAGACGCCTTGGCATTGAGACGATTGTATATGTTTGATTGAAGGGATGATTGGAGATGCGCAGAATCGCCGTGGGGCAAGCCGGAGGACCTACCGCTGTCATAAACACCAGCCTTGTGGGACTGATAGACGCGTTGTATGGACAAGTAGACATTTATACGGTGTGGAATGGTTATCAAGGTCTTGTGGATAACGATATGGAGCTGCTCGATGAATCCTTGTTTGACTGGATCAAAAAGCATGAGCATGTGCCAGGCGCGTGCTTGGGCTCCGGTAGATACCCATTCACGCCAGAGCTGATGGAGCGAGCCGTGCTGCAGCTTAAGCAAAGAGATATTCATTCTCTTATATTTATAGGCGGCAATGGTACGATGACCGCTCTGCATCTGATGAGTGAAATGGCGAATGCGATGCAATATGAGCTTCAAGTCATTGGCATACCGAAGACCGTGGATAATGATCTGGCGTGTACAGATCACGCTCCGGGCTTTGCCTCCGCAGCTAGGTATGTAGCGCTGACAGCAAGAGATATTAGCAAGGATCTGGAAGCGATGAGAAATTTCGAGCAGGTCCGCATTATAGAGACAATGGGAAGGCATACAGGCTGGCTCGCCTTAAGCAGCGGCTTCTTGAAAGCGTCAGAGGACATGGGTCCACATCATATCTATTTGCCGGAGCGACCGATTGAGGCTGGAACATTTCTGATGGATGTTCAGCAAAGCGTGCAAGCTGTCGGGATGGCAACGATTGTTGTCAGTGAAGGTTTCACCTTTATAGGTGAGGACCTTGTGGAGAGAGAGGTCGTCAATGGGAGATCTGTGCTGGGCGGTATTGCGGCTCAGATGGAGCAGCTGACCAGGGAACGACTGGGTTATACGGTTAGATCAGAGAATATGGGCATGCACCAAAGGAGCGCGAATTGCGCAGTTTCTGCCCAGGATCGTATAGAAGCTTATGAAACGGGTCAAAAGGCTGCCACCTTTTTGCTTAGCGGCAAATCCAATGTGATGGTTAGTATTCAAAGATTGCTAGGAAAAGGATATACTTATGTATTAGAAGAGCGGATGCTTGGTGATATTGCGGAATATGGCGAAAGGTCGCTTCCGGATTCCTTTATCTCCAATCCAGCTCAATTCTATACATGGTTGGCTCCTATTATTGGTGATCCCATAGTAGACTATCCTTCCATGAGGAAAAGGAGCAATGTCTGTTGAGCCATAATACGTTCCAGCCAGACGCCGTCGACCCTAACAAAAATGTATCTTTATACTTGCAGGTCAAAAATGCGCTTCTTAAAAATATTCAAAATCAGACATGGAGAACGAATTCCCTGATTCCTACAGAGCAAGAGCTGATGGACATGTTCCAGGTCAGCAGAACGACTATTCGTCAAGCTATTGCGATGCTGGTGCAGGAGGGCTTGCTTGAACGCCGTCAAGGAAAAGGCACCATCGTGCTCCCGATGAAGCTAGTAGGGAATCTTGGACGATTACGCGGCTTCGCGGAGGAGGTTGTTGAGCGGGGGATGGTGCCGCGCTCCCAATTAATCCGCGCTGAATTTGCTTCCATGCTGAGCTATGAGAAAAACATGCTTGAGGTGCCTGAGAAGGAATCCGTTCTGCTGGTTGAGCGCATTCGCTTTGCCAACGACACTCCAATTGCCATTGAGCGGAGCTGCTGGCCTGAGAAGATCGGGAAGATTCTGATGATGTATGATCTAAACTCAGCCAAGTATTATGAGATATTGGAAAGCCATAATATTCATCTTAAGCAGGCGAGGGAGAAGATCTCAGCCATTAATGCCACATTGCATGAGGCAGATTTATTGGGCATCCGCGCCGGAGAAGCTTTGCTGGAGATGAATCGACTTAGTCTTGGATTGGACGACCGTCCACTGGAGTTCACAAGAACGAAGTTTAGAAGCGATCAATACAGCTATGACATTGAACTTAACCGATAGGAGTGGAGCAGAAGATGGCGTTTGTCTCAGGAAAAACAATGCTCGATAAGGCTTTGGAGGGGAAATATGCGGTTGGCGCCTTCAGTGCGCATAATGCCGAGACGATTCAAGCTATTCTGATGGCGGCAGAGGCTGAGCAGTCCCCAGTCATGATTCAGATCGGCCAGAGAGTTATCCATTCTATAGGCATGGAGCCGATGAAGACTTTGATCGACAGCTTTGCGAAACAGGTTCAGATTCCGATATGCATTCATCTGGACCACAGCCGTCAATACGGACAGACCATGAGCGCGATTCAGCTTGGATTTCAATCCGTTATGTTCGACGGCTCGGCGCTTTCCTTCGAGGAGAATGCGAAGACAACACGCAAAGTAGTGGAAGCGGCGCGTGTGCTCGGCATTGGCTCGGAGGGCGAGATTGGGAAAATTGGCGGTACGGAGGACGATATCACCGTTGAGGAAGAGGATGCGATGATTACGACCGTACAAGAGGCCGTACAATTTACGGAGGCTACGGATGTTGATTATTTGGCCGTCTCGATTGGAACAGCGCATGGGATATACAAGACTACACCGAAGCTGGCATTCGAGCGTCTTCAACAGATCAGTGAAGCGGTTAAACGGCCAATCGTGCTGCACGGCGGCTCGGATGTGCCGGATGATCAAATTGTACGGGCCATTAGCCTGGGAGTTGCCAAGATAAACGTGGATACGGAGCTTCGCCAAGCGTTCACCAAAGGCATGCTGGAGGTGCTGGAGCATAATAGAGAGGAATATCATCTTGCTGTATCTCTGGGACGAGGCAGGGAAGTGATGCAAGCCAAGGTTCAAGAGAAGATCCGTTTGTTCGGAAGCGCTGGCAAGGCACAAGATTATGTCCAATCATAAGTTCAAAGGTCGTAACATTACAACAAATTTGAGGTGATGAAAGTGAAGGATCAGACATCGCTGCATTCTCCATACGGTCTGTTCATCAATGGCGCTTGGCAACACACAGAGGATCAAATCGATATTCTTGATAAGAGCACTTCGCAGAAAGCAGCTTCTATCTCTGTCGCCAATCGCCAACATGTTCACCAGGCCGTGTCAAGCGCACAGCAGGCATTGAAGCAAGCCTTCGCTCCATATGAGAGGTACACCGTATTGATGCGGGCTGCCGAGCTGATCAAGGAGCGTCGCGACTTATTTGCCAGAACACTGGCAATGGAGGTAGGTAAGCCTATCCGCGACTCGTACGGAGAGGTGGATCGCGCCACTCAGACGCTCATCATTTGTGCGGAGGAAGCCAAGCGTATCCACGGAGAGGGGATTCCTGTTGAAGCGGCGCCAGGCTCCGAGAATCGGATGGCCTTCTCCATTCGGGTGCCTGTTGGCGTAATTGCCGCCATTACACCCTTCAACGTTCCGCTTAACCTCGTATGCCACAAGATTGGTCCGGCGCTGGCAGGGGGCAACAGCGTTGTGCTGAAGCCTTCCGAGGTAACGCCAATTGTTTCCTTACTGCTCGCCGAAGCGCTTGCTGAAGCTGGATTGCCTGCTGGCCGCTTGAACGTCATCACAGGCCATGGTCCGCAGATCGGAGAGTGGCTGACGGAGGATGCCCGAGTTCAAATGTTCTCCTTCACTGGCAGCATGCGTGTCGGCCAATGGCTTCGTCAGAGAGCGGGTATCCGCAAGGTAGCGCTGGAGCTGGGGAATAACTCCGCGAACATCGTGCACTCTGATTGCAATCTGGATCAAGCCGTAGAGATGGTAGCGACCAAAGGCTTCAATAACGCTGGGCAGGTATGTATCTCTGTTCAACGTGTATATGTCCATTCCGATATTTCGGAGTTATTTTTGGCGAAGCTGAAGGAGCGAACGGAAAGGTTCATCGTGGGCCATCCCTTGGAGCTGACAACGGATGTTGGTCCGATGATTTCCGTAAAGGAAGCGGAACGAGTGGAAGGCTGGGTCAAGGAAGCGGTGGAGCAAGGCGCAACGCTAGTGACTGGCGGGGAACGCAGGGGCCCATACTTCACCCCAACCATTTTGTCGGATGTTACAGCGGATATGAAGGTGTGCAGACAAGAGGTATTCGGACCTGTGGTCGCTGTAGAAGTCTATAGCGATTTCGACGAAGTAATCGCCAAGGTGAATGATTCGGACTATGGTCTTCAAGCCGGCTTGTTCACGAAGGATTTGAATCTAGCGATGAAGGCTGCACGCGAGATTGAGGTGGGGGGACTCATTATTAACGACGCCTCTGCTTATCGTGTGGACGCGATGCCTTACGGAGGTGTCAAGAACAGCGGCACCGGCAAGGAAGGTCCAGCTTATGCTCTTGAAGAGATGACGGAATTAAAGCTTGTCGTCATCAATTTATAAGGCGTCGATCTGCTAATGGATACTTTACGAAGAACGAATGGCTTTTTGGAGAAGTGGATTGCCATTATCATGCCGCTTATTATGCTGCTTGGCATGTCGACAGGACATCTGCTATTGGATTGGACAGGATGGACAGGAATTCTCTTTATGCTGTTAACGTTCCTGTCCTCCATCCACGCCGATTTCAATCGAATCCTTCATATCGGCAAACGTCCTTGGTTATTCATCTGTCTGATGCTGGTGCTCCACCTTCTCATGCCTCTGGCTGTCTACCCTGCAGCGCAGCAATTATTTCCCGAACAGGAGCAGCTGGCACTGGGCATCACATTAATTACGCTGCTGCCGCTCGGTGTAACCTCGATCTTCTGGGTATCCTACAGCCGGGCTAATATGGAGACCGTATTGTCCTTTGTGACGATGAATACCCTTCTAAGTCCGCTCCTGGTGCCGCTTACCTTCTTATGGGTCATTGGAGCCGAGGTGCAGCTGTCCGCGGGAGCCCTTATCATAAGCCTGATGAAGCTGGTATTGGTCCCGACCATTCTGGGCATCTTTTTTGGAAGTTGGCTGAGACGCAGGGACGCTCTGGCTAAGGCGCAGCAGGGCGCCTCATTTGCTTCCAAGCTGTTGCTCTACATGATTGTGCTGCTGAATGCAGCTTCTGTAAGTGAGCAGCTAGTCTCCATTCAAGAGAGCCTTGCTGCCCTGTTGCTGGCTGTATTCGCTGTCATGCTGTTAGGCTATGCGCTGAGCAGTCTTCTGGCGCACTCGTTGACTAAATCGAGGGATATTCGAATAGCTGCAGCTTACGCAGGGGGCATTCGCAATTATACGGTGGGTGTTGTCCTGGCGGCTTCATTTTTCACTCCGGCAGCCGGAGTGCCCGTCCTTCTGGCGATGCTCCTGCAGCATCCCGTGGCGCTGATGTTTTATTATCTGTTCAAGCGCTGGAACTAAACCTTGACAATCGGGAGCAATCCCATTATATTCGTAACAAGTTAATAAAGTGTGGAGATTAGGAGAACACGGCACCTATTGAGAATAGGATTGTTGTGTTCTTTTCTGTCTATGGGAGGGACTCTCTTGTCAATGTTTGGGCAATCCATACTGCCGGCTGCGCGCAAGATGAAGGATCTGGAGAAGCTGATGGACATGTCGTATGAGTATATTGTGCTACTTGACAGCCATATCGGCTCATTGAAGGCGCTTGCGGATTTGGCCAGGGCTCATGGCAAAAAGCTGCTGCTTCATGCCGACCTGATCGAAGGCCTGAAGAACGACGAGGCAGCGGCGCAATATTTATGCCAGGTCATTAGGCCGGCCGGGGTCATCTCCACCAGAACGAGCGTCGTTCAGACGACCAAGCAGAACGGGCTGATCGCCATTCAGCGGCTGTTCCTGCTGGACACCAACGCTGTGGAGAAAAGCTATGTGCTGCTTGAGCGCACGAAGCCGGATTTGATTGAAGTGATGCCTGGCGTCATTCCACATATGATTAATGAGGTGCTGCAGCGCACAGGTATTCCTGTATTCGCTGGAGGCCTCATACGCACAGGAGAGGATGTCGAGAGCGCACTCGCTGCAGGCGCCTCGGCTGTGACAACTTCAAATCGGGAGCTATGGCGCCAATATGAAGGGGAGAACAGGAGGTAATCACCAATGGAAGACACGTTTATTCTAGCTATTGATCAGGGCACAACCAGCACCAGAGCTATTCTGTTCGATCGTGAAGGAGAAGCGAGAGGCAAGGCCCAGCAGGAGATTAGCCAGCACTTCCCGAAGCCGGGATGGGTAGAGCATAACCCCAATGAAATTTGGGTTTCGGTATTAGGCGTAATCGCTTCTGTTCTGAATGAAAATGGCGTGCGCCCGGAGCAGGTTGCGGCAATAGGCATTACGAATCAAAGGGAGACAGCTGTCGTCTGGGATCGTCATACTGGAAGGCCGATTTACAATGCAATTGTATGGCAATCGCGTCAGACGGCAGACATTTGCGAGCAGCTTCGTCAGGAGGGCTATGAGGATCTCGTGCGGAGCAAGACGGGACTGCTTATTGATCCTTATTTCTCCGGCACTAAGGTGAAGTGGATCTTAAACCATGTGGAGGGGGCAAGGGAGAGCGCGGCTCAGGGGGACCTGCTGTTCGGCACGATTGACAGCTGGCTGGTCTGGAAGCTTACCGGCGGCGCGGCGCATGTGACGGACTACTCCAATGCTTCCCGAACCCTGATGTACAACATACACGAGCTTTGCTGGGATGAAGAGCTGCTGGCCATGCTGGACGTTCCCGCGACGATGCTGCCCCAGGTGAAATCGTCCTCGGAAATTTACGGGCAAACGGTACCTCATCATTTCTTCAACAAGCAAGTTCCCATTGCTGGCATAGCGGGGGATCAGCAGGCTGCCCTATTCGGACAGGCTTGCTTCCAGGAAGGAATGGCCAAAAACACGTATGGCACAGGCTGCTTCATGCTGATGAACACCGGCTCGCAAGCGATCGCCTCCAAGCATGGCTTGTTAACGACAATTGCATGGGGGCTTGACGGCAAGGTGGAGTACGCGCTGGAGGGCAGCGTATTCGTGGCAGGCTCCGCGGTTCAATGGCTGCGGGATGGTCTGCGTATGATCAAGTCTGCAGCGGACAGTGAGGCTTATGCCACGAAGGTCGCTTCATCGGAGGGTGTCTATGTGGTGCCTGCCTTTGTGGGACTCGGCACGCCTTATTGGGACAGCGAGGTTAGGGGCGCTATCTTCGGTTTGACGCGAGGCACACAGAAGGAGCATATGATTAGAGCGACTCTGGAATCGTTGGCGTATCAGAGCAAGGATGTGCTTCATGCCATGGAGGAGGACGCGGGATTGCAGCTTCAGTCGCTTCGTGTGGACGGTGGAGCGGTATTCAATGATTTCCTCATGCAATTCCAGAGCGATCTGCTTGGCGCAGTGGTGGAGCGACCGGTTGTGAACGAGACTACCGCTCTGGGAGCCGCCTATTTGGCGGGACTAGCCGTAAGCTTCTGGAAGAACAAGGATGACATCAGACAGCGCTGGAAGTCGAATCAGCAATATGCTCCAAAGATGCCGACAGAGGAGCGGGATGCGCTCTACAAGGGCTGGCAAAAGGCTGTTCACGCAGCTATTGCGTTCAAATAAGGAGATGGTTGCCTGTTTCCTTATCCCATTCATTATGCTATACTAACAACAAGTTAATAAAGGGACGGAGATTCGGAGAATCCTCATTAGCCCGGCGCTGAACAGCGCCGGGCTAATGAGGATTTTTTTCGGATAGCGTATCCCATATGGAGGGTAAACTAGACCATGACCATAACATTTTCATCCAGACCAGATCGCAGAGCAGAGGTGTTAAAGAGGCTGTCCGCGGAAACATATGATGTGCTTATTATAGGAGGAGGCATTACGGGAGCAGGCATTGCCCTCGATGCCAGTACAAGAGGCCTGCGCGCGGCGCTGATCGAGATGCAGGATTTCGCCGGCGGTACATCCAGCCGTTCAACGAAGCTGGTGCATGGCGGACTGCGTTATCTCAAGCAATATGAGGTGAAGATGGTTGCTGAGGTAGGCAAGGAGCGCGCTGTTGTATACGAGAACGGCCCTCATGTCACGACGCCGGAGTGGATGCTGCTTCCACTGTACAAGGGAGGAACGTTCGGACCGTTGTCCACGTCGTTTGGACTGAAGCTGTACGACTATCTTGCGGGCGTGAAGCGGGGTGAGCGCCGCAGCATGCTTAGCGCGAATGAAGCCTTGGCGAAGGAGCCGCTGCTGAAGCGGGATGGCCTGATTGGCGGCGGTTATTATGTCGAGTATCGCACTGACGATGCGCGATTGACGCTAGAGGTGCTGAAGAAGGCGGTTGAGCACGGGGCGGTTGCGACTAATTATATGAAGGCGGAGCAGTTCCACTACGAGAACGGCCGGCTGTCGGGCGTTACCGCGCTGGATGCTGTCACAGGAGAAGAAGTGATTATTCGCGCCAAAAAAATCGTAAATGCCGCAGGTCCCTGGGTGGATTCCTTGCGGGAGCTCGACCGTTCGCGGAAAGGGAAGACGCTGAGGCTTACCAAAGGCGTTCACTTGGTGTTCGATGGAACGCGGTTTCCGCTGCAACAGGCTGTTTATTTCGATACGCCTGACGGCCGAATGATATTCGCGATACCTCGCGACGGGAAGACGTATGCGGGCACGACGGATACCGATTACGATCAGGATCTCGTGAATCCGGCTATGGAGGCTTCGGATCGTGACTACGTGCTTCATGCTGTGAATGGTATGTTCCCCGGTCTACAGCTGAAGCCGGAGGACGTAGAGTCCAGCTGGGCAGGACTTCGACCGCTTATTTATGAGGAAGGCAAATCGGCGTCTGAGGTATCTCGGAAGGACGAAATATTCCGCTCCCCTTCGGGACTGTTCACAATCGCCGGGGGCAAGCTGACGGGCTACCGCAAGATGGCGGAGAATGTCGTGAACATGCTCGCGAAGGAGCTTCAGGCCGAGGGCTCGGGCACCTTCAAGCCATGCGCGACTAAGCATCTGCCTATATCCGGGGGCGAGGTGGGAGGCTCGGCCAAGTGGCCGGCATTCCTCAGCCGCAGCGCGGAAGCCGGAGTGAAGGCCGGTGTTCCGAAGCAGGAGGCGCGGATTATCGCTCAGCGTTATGGCGCCAATGCGGATCGGATTTTCCGGCTGGCCCGGGAAGACGCAGCAGCCGCGGAACGGCATGGGCTGCCGCCAGCTCTGTATGCGACTCTCCTCTATGCGATTGATGAAGAGATGGCTCTGCGCCCTGCTGACTTCTTCATACGCCGCACGGGCGCCCTCTTCTTCGACATCGAGCAGGTACGGATGTGGAAGGATGCCGTCATCGGAGCGATGTCGGAGCTGCTGGGCTACTCCGAGGCCTTCCGTGTCTCATGCGAGAGGGAGCTGGAAGCGCGGCTGTCGGAGGCGGCGATGGGCTAATATCTGCACCAATGGCTAGCAAGACGAATAAAACCGCCTCCTTCGAGGCGGTTTTTGTCTCCTTGCGCGTATAGGTCGTAGATGTCTAGTCCACAGACAGGTAAGCGACGGCTCTCTGCTGGAGGACGGATTCTTCGGAATGGGAAGCATCGGCAGATACAGCTGCCCGAATCAGTGCTGCTGCGTTCTGCAGCTGCTGAACGGCATCCGTTACAAGACGGTAAGCACGATTCTCCGGATTCATGGATTGCGATAGGTGCCCCGTCAGCTGCGACGTCAAGGCCGCGAACGGGAATCGTCCGATAAACCCGCGCAGCAGCGGACTCCACCGGTCCAACTGCAGGCTGGGCTCGCACTCGCTCACAAAATGCTCGCTCCACCCGTAGCCCAGGTCGCTGCTTAATCGCAGACAGACGCGGTAACCGGCTGAATCAACGGCAAGTGCGGGAATGACAAAAACCTCGATGCGGGAAACGCTGACGAACTGGGGCTGATCCGAAGGGAACGAGGAATCTTGCAGGGATACTGACAACATAAGACATCTCTCCTTTGTCCGCATACGAGGTTAGCTGTCGGATTCGGGCTAGAGAGTAGACCCTACCGGGGGTACAAATCCCCGGATTCACCCCTTGCGAGCGTATCGGCCGACGCGACTGCGGCCCCGAGCTCGCTTTGGTTCCCCCGCTTTTTCCAAAAGGAAAAATTAAGCGATAATGTTTACATAATATTTTAGCTCTAAAGCAACGGTTTGTAAATGGCTATATAGGCAGATGGACAAGGTGCTGACGATAATATCCAAAAAGCGACAATATTGCTTTGCGTTCCCGCGCTTTTTCAAGTATGATGGTAGATAAAATGAACTTAGGTTCAAATCAAAGGAGCAGCAAACATGCATTCGAAAACTAGTCATTGCAAGATAGTCGATTGTACAATTCGTGATGGCGGACTCGTCAATAACTGGGATTTCAGCGTCGAGTTTGTCCAGCACCTTTATAATAGCTTGAATGAAGCTGGCGTGGATTATATGGAGATCGGATACAAGAACTCGCCGAAGCTGCTCAAGGGCGCAGACAGCGCGGGTCCTTGGCGGTTCCTGAACGACGATTTCCTGCGCAAGGTAATCCCTAACAAAGGCAACACCAAGCTATCGGCGCTGGTTGATATCGGGCGTGTGGACGAGAACGACATTCTGCCGCGCAGCGAGAGCCTTCTGGATCTCATTCGCGTCGCCTGCTATATTCAGGATGTGGACAAGGCGCTTGAGCTTGTGCAGGTATTCCATGACCGCGGCTACGAGACAACACTGAATATTATGGCACTGTCGAACGTCATGGAGAATCAGCTGGTGGAAGCGTTCCAGCAAATCAACGATAGCGTCGTTGACGTTGTCTACATCGTGGATTCCTACGGCAGCCTGAAGCCGGAAGACTTCAGCTATCTGGTAGACAAGTTCCAGCAGCATCTGCCGAACAAGCGTCTGGGCATTCATGCGCACAACAATCTTCAGCTGGCGTTCGCCAACACGCTGGTTGCGGCTAACAAAGGCGTCGAGCTGCTGGATTCGTCCGTATACGGCATGGGCCGCGCTGCCGGCAACTGCAACACGGAGCTGCTGGTATCGGAGCTGAAGAATCCGAAATACAATGTGCGTCCCGTTCTCGATATGATCGAGAAATTTATGATTCCGCTTCGCGAGAAGGAGGAGTGGGGCTATATCATTCCTTACATGATTACAGGCATTCTCGACGAGCATCCACGCTCCGCTATGGCACTTCGCGCTTCGGAGGACAAGGACAAAGCCGTTGATTTCTACGATCGGCTGACCACGCCGGAAATTTCAAGATCCTAATGACAAGAGGCGCTTGCCGCGTCTGCAGCTCAGCTGCGGAAGGGCAAGCGCCTTTCTTCATGCATGTGTTCCCTATTGCCGAGTCAGCACGCCTTCGCCGCGAATCGCCGCCGCGCGATTGCGCTCGTTGGGATGCAGATAGCCGGTGCCGGTCCACATTTCTCCGGATTCAGCGGTTGCGACGAGGTCGATCTTAATATTGTCGCTCTGCCCGAAGGCCGCCAGCAGCGCGTCGTCATCAACGCCTTCCGCGTCAATGTACCACAGCCTGTCGCCATATTGCGTGACGATAACCAGGTCCGCCTTGCGGAAGCCAAGCTTGCGGAAGGAATGCGCCTCGTTGTGAATCGTAATGCTGCGAAGCTCGATCGTCTCCATGTCCATGTTGTTCCACCCCCGTTCCAGGCGCGAGCGTTGCAGCTCGCGCTTTGTGCTTTAGTACAGCTTGCCTTGTCTGTATAGGACGGAGGACAGCTTCATCACCGCATGAATGTAGCAGTTCTGCCGCAGCGGGTTAGGGTCGCCGAAATACGCGGGCAATATGCTGTTCATCGTTTTTTGCATTTTGGAATAGAGCTGCTTGTAAATCTCCTCTTCCGAAAAGAACTGTGTTTCTCTGCCCTGCAGCCATTCGAAATAGGAGACGATAACGCCGCCGGCATTGGCGAGTATATCGGGAATAATGACGGTGCCTCCTGCAGCCAGCTGCGCATCCGCTTCGCCGGTAATGGGCGCGTTCGCTCCCTCGATAATGATTCGCGCCTTAATGTCCTTGACGTTATCCTGACGGATCTGATCCTCCAGCGCGGCAAGGAACAGCACATTTACGTTCAAGTAGAGCACGGCTTCCCGGTCCAAAATTTCCGCGCGCACGCCGCACTCCTGCAACGCGGCTTCGGAGGCGGGGAGATCGCCCCGGTTCAAGCCCGCGTATGCGACAAGCGCCGGAATATCGAGTCCCTCCTCATTGTACAGCGTCACGTTGCGATCGCTGACGGCGACTACCTTGCCCCTGAGGGCTGTACACTTGTAAGCCTCCATCGCGGTAACGGAGCCTACGTTGCCGAAGCCCTGCACAGCGATGGACAACGGCTTGTCAGCCAGCTCGATCGCGGTCGCCGCGAATACATTGGAGCTGCCGGCCAGCCAGCCTTTGTTATCGCGGAGGAAGTCGTGCATGAGATAACGGAACGAGAAGTAGACGCCTTTGCCCGTCGCTTCACGGCGTCCCAGGGAGCCGCCGCTAACGATGCTTTTGCCTGTGAAGCTGCCCAGGTATGGGGAGCCTGGATGGATGCTCTTGTATTCCGCCATCATCCAGTCCATTTCTCTTTCGCCTGTACCCATATCAGGGGCCGGGATGTCCTTGTCGGGTCCAAGCACGTCGGCAAAGTATTGCACATACTTCTTGCATATTTGATAAAGCTCCTTCTCGGCATAGTTGCGGGGATTAATAACGACGCCGCCTTTGCCGCCGCCGAAGGGCACCTCGTGAAGCGCATTTTTTAATGTCATCAACGCGGCCAGATTCGTGACCTCTTCCTCGTTCACGGTTTCGTGGAACCGGATTCCGCCCTTGTAGGGACCCAGCGCGTCGTTATGCTGGATGCGGAATGCGGGAATACGAACGACGTTTCCATTGTCGAGCGCGATCCGCAGAAATGCTTTGTGCACCTTATTGGGAGTCGAGAGAATGGCTGCAAGCGATTGGAATGCCTGTGCGCGGCGCTCATCCCGCACCTGGGGCAGGAATGAAGGATCGTCCATAAGCGCGTTCAAGGAATGCTGAACGATAGCTCCGGTTTGACTTGCCATGGATTAACAACCTCCTTGTCGATTCAAGCTTGTTCCGTACGATTGTAACATATATTGTCTGCATCTTTGAAATTTGGGATAATGATGAGCAGGCCAGCGTCTAGCGCGTGTCTGAGGGCTATTCATTGGGGATGGGAGGACGGGCATGCCGAACATTCGTGTATTTATCTATGGCACCTTGCTGCCGGGACAATGCAATCACAGCGTGGTATCCTCGTTCATAACGAGCTGGGAGCCGGGAGAGATTGCAGGACGTATGGTCGATTGCGGACCCTATCCTGCAGCCGTTAGAGACGGTGCGGGGACTGGCGAAGCCAGTACGATTCAGGGATTGTGGATAACCGTAAGCCGGGAGGGGCTTGCGGCTATGGATGCTTTGGAGGAATTTGCGGGAATAGAAGAGCTCAACGATTACGAGCGCGTCTGGAGGAGCGACAGGAGCAAGCCTGACGTTCAGGGCTGGACCTATATGTGGGAATCCGACCGGGGGTATCCCTGGATTAAGGGGTCATATTGGCCTGATTATATGGCAGGGAAGGAAAGGAACGAATAATGATGATACGAGCAAGGACTAAGCGGACAATTGGAGCGGCAGCCGCACTGCTGGGCATAGGAGCGCTCTTCCTGTATGCGGGCATCGCTGGAGCGGCGGGGCCGGACATCATATATGTCGCGCATGATCACGCTTCGACGGGAGCGGGGCAGGAGGCGCTGAAGGATAACCTGCGCAGCGTGCTGCTGGCAGCTGTTAAGATCGTGTATTATTTCGCCATGCTGCTGGCTGCGGGAGCGATGCTGCTGCAAGGCAGAATACCTGCCGGAGACAGCGGTTCCGGTCAAAGGGAGCTCCTGAGGAAGTGGGAGGGGCCTATTCTCAAGACGCTTTTGGTAGCTGTGCTGCTGTATGTCTTTATTCATTCCAATCATATGGTGAGCGAAATTAGCGGCGGCGGCGAGGAATGGCTTCGTTTGTTCGTGGAGACGAGGGCGGGACAGGGCTGGCTGGCGCTTCTTGTATTGGCGGTCGCAGGGTTCGGCGTCATTCGGCTGAATGAACGGGTGAGGCTGGTATGGGCGAGCTTGCTGCTGGCGGCCGAAAGCTTCGGAGGCCATGTCGCGGCAGTCGATTACGCTTCGCTGGCGATTGTGTTCGATTTCGTCCATCTCGCCTGCGCGGCGGTCTGGGCAAGCGGCGTTATGCTGCTGCTGTTGTTCTGGCGAGCGGATCGCAAGGAGGCGGGCCGCTTCGCGGAGCAGTTCGCGGGAGTGGCTTGGCTGACGATCGCCATCTTAACGTTGAGCGGCGTTCTGATGACCTGGCTGCTCCTTCCTACACCGCTTTATCTCCTGCATACGGTTTGGGGCAGACTGCTGCTTGTCAAAACAGGGCTGGTGCTGCTTGTCGCCGCAGCCGGCTACGCGCTTCGGCTGCGGGCGAAGAGGAGGGAGCTGCCCAAGGGTCGCTTGCTGAAGCTGGATGGCCTGCTTATGGCGGCCATTATCTCAGCAGCCGGCATTCTTACGTCGATTAGTCCTATGCCTGACGGCAAGCCGTTTAATCAGCATCGAATGGGTGAAGAGCTGCATTATACGCTGCGCGTGTCGCCTAATGCGCCGGGTCCGAACGAATTGTCCCTTACGCTTTGGCTGCCGGAGAAGCTGGGCGAGCCGCAGAGCGTTTCGCTTGAGATTGTTTCAGCTGACAGACCGGAGGAAGCACCGATTCATGTGCCGCTTGCCGTTGTTCAGCCAGAGAAGGATTTCGAGTTTCCGGGCTACCTGTCATATTTTTTTGGCGCGGAGAACCTATGGTTTAAGAAGACGGGTGAATGGACCGCCAGACTGGCTGTTACGCAATCGGATGGCACAACGCTCGTTAGAGAAATCACGTTCTCGAACTAGAAGGAGGCTTGACGTTGTCTTACAAGTGGCTGAAGACACTCATCTTGTGGATACCGACTGTCGTTATTGGGGTGTGGGAATATGTGCGGCATGCCTTCCTGCTGCCCTACGTGTCGATGGAGCTGGGCAACTGGCTGGCTCCGGCACTTGTGTTTGCCGTAACGTTCACGCTTGTTCGAAGCTTGTTCGCCAGATTGGAATCGCTGCAGGATGCGCTGAAGAGCAAGCAGGTGGCGGAAGCGGCTTTCGAGGAGAGGGCGCAGCTCGCCAGAGAGCTGCATGATGGCATTTCGCAATCGCTGTTTATGCTGTCTGTCAAGCTGGACAAGCTGAACAGGGCCCAATCGCCCGAGGACGTGAGCAAGGTGATGGACGGCGTTCGGCATACGGTACGTCATGTCTATGAGGATGTGCGCCAGTCTATCGCCGCGCTTCAGAGTCCGCCGCCCGCAAGCCGCTCCCCATGGCTTCAAAGCGTGCTGGAGCTGTCCAGAGAGCTTGAGGAGGGCTCCGGTATTGCGGTGGCTATAGATGCCAGGCTGAATGAGAGCGCCATGACGAGCCGCCAGAAGGTGGAGCTGCTTGCTATAATCCGTGAGGCCTTTATGAACGTGCAGAAGCATGCGGGCGCAAGCCAGATCGTCTTGCGGGCGGTTCACGAGGAGGGGGAGGCTCCGCCCTCCTTCCGCTGTACGATTGAAGACAACGGAGCAGGGGCATCGGAGGAAGTGCTGTGGAAAGACGGCAAATACGGGATGAAGATGATGCGGGACCGCGCAGCTTCGATGGGATGGAGCTTCACTGTCCGGCGCGGAGAGCTGGGCGGACTAACAATTGAGCTGATCGGAAAGGGTTGATGGGGCATGGGCGAGCAGACGAAGCAGGTGAAGGTGTTAATTGTAGACGATCATCCACACGGCAGGGAAGGGATCAGGGAGATTATGTCCATGGATCCCTTGTTTGTTGTGGTAGGGGAGGCGGTGGACGGCGAGGATGCCATCGCGAGAGTGTCCGAGCTGCGTCCCGATCTTGTGCTGATGGATATTCGAATGCCTGGCATGGGAGGGCTGGAAGCGACGTATCGCTTGAAGCTGCTGCTGCCTGAGCTCAAGATTGTGATGGTTACGACCTCAGACGATATAACGCATCTCTTCGAGGCGATCAAGAGGGGGGCGCAAGGCTATCTGCTCAAAAACCTGGATCCCTCCGCGTGGCTGCAATATTTGCGCGAGGTGGCGGACGACGAGGCGCCCATGTCCAAGGAGCTGGCGTTCCGGCTGCTGCAGGAGTTCACTTCGGGCTCGGATAGGGGAGAGTCGGCTCATGCGGCTGCCAAGCCTAGCGCGGCAGGGAAAGCGTCGGCTCCAGCTACTCCGCTCACTGAGCGGGAGAAGGAGGTCCTGCGGCGGGTGGCGACAGGGGCGTCCAACCGGGAGATTGCCGCGGCGCTGGTTCTATCGGAGCATACGGTCAAAAATCATTTGAAAAACATTCTGCAGAAGCTCCATTTGGACAATCGAGTACAGCTTGCGCGTTACGCGCTGGAGCGAGGCTTAGCCTCTGAGAAGCCTCCTATGCGTTAAGGCGAATCTCTCATTCAGAGAACCAAGCGGGGCGGATGTTGTCAAAAAAAGTGTTTTTTGCTCAGCAGATGGCGTTCGTGTGCTATAATGCAGTCATCAAAATAGTAGAAATTGCGACAGTGCGGCAGATGCGCTGAAGACGGGGGAAGCGTGATGGATGGTCGCAACAGGCGGTAAGCTTCAGACATATGGAGCTGTCGAGCATTTACAGGATGAATTGAGCTGGCTGGATGCCGGATTGGGGACGCTTCTAGAGGATAGCGGCGACAATCCGCTGGCTGATCCGCTGGCCGCGTTCCGAGGGCTGGTCATCGACAAGCAGGAGCTGTTAGATGCCCGCGAGGCGGGACAGGATGAGCAGCTGGCACGCTCCTGGCTGTCTTATACCGAGCTCCGCAGGGAGCTGGAGACCCAGATCAGCAAACGATCCGCGCTTGTAGAAGGTCTGCCTCTGGCAAGGCTTGCCGCGTCATTCAGGCTCACGGTATGGGAATACCGGTGTGTCGTGATGTG
The DNA here is from genome assembly GCF_040834005.1 of Paenibacillus sp. PL2-23. Lineage (NCBI taxonomy): Bacteria > Bacillati > Bacillota > Bacilli > Caryophanales > Paenibacillaceae > Paenibacillus > Paenibacillus sp. PL2-23. The sequence goes on along the minus strand of NZ_CP162129.1, from coordinate 4,029,892 downwards.
CCTGGCGGCGGAATGGGATCGAACGTATGAGAAGTGGTACGCCTATCTGAATGACGATGCCACGGTGAAGGCTCCGACAGTTGATCTGGCCTTGCGGCTGCTTGGCGACACGCCTGAGGATCGCCATCAGGGCCGCAGGCTGCTGGCTGAAGGGAGAGCTCTGCGCCGATGGCTGCTCCAGCCTCGGTCGGAAGGGAAGGAGGCCAGCGGTCTCGGAGCGGCTCTCCGTCTTGACGAGCGGGTGGTCAGCTTTCTGCTGGAGACGGAGACGTTGGATGGCAGACTGGCAGAGCTGGTAGAGGCATGGGAGCCGCAGGAATCAACAGAGCCAGCCTGGGTGGGAGCCGCTAAGGCCGACGCCGATCTGGAGCAGCTATTGGCTCATTGGCCGGAGGCGAGCCTGCCGGTCATCGGCTTATGGGGACCGCGGGGCGGCGGCAAGCGGGCTTGTCTGCATCGCGTGGCCGCGCGCCGAGGACAGAGACTGCTCGTTGTGCCGCTGTCCGCGCTTCCAGCCGAGGAAGCCACTCTGCGAAGGCTGCTGGATGACATAGTGCGGGAAGCGCTGCTGACGGATGCTGCAATCGGTTTTGCGGAGCAGGACCGGCTCTGGATGGATCGGCTGCCTAGAAGATTGCTTGCAGATGCGCTCCAGGCGTACGCGGAAGCCGCGCAGCGTCCCCTCGTATGCTGGATGGGGCCGGAGCGGAGGAGCAGAGGCGAGCTTCCGCTGCCGGATCAGGCCGCATATTGGTGCGGCGAGGTGCCGCCGCCGCCGGCTGCGGTCCGAGCCGAGCTGTGGCGCAGGCATGCCGCAGAGCTGCCTGACGACAGCGAGGCCCCCCTATACGATAGTCTTGCTGGAGAGCTGGCGGACCGCTTCCCGTTCACTCCCGGCCAGATTGGTGACGCATGGCGGCAGTCGCTTGTGCTTGCGGCGGGACGGGGGCGTTCATGGCCTAAGCGCGAGGAGCTTGCGGCGGCGGCGCGAAGCCAATTCCGCCATCGCTTGTCGCAGCACGCCATTGCGATCGAGCCCCGCAGAGGGTGGTCCGACCTTATTATTCCGACGGAATCGCTGCTGCTAATTCGTGAAGCGTGCGACCGATATACGCACCGGGAGACTGTGCTCGGCGATTGGGGCTTCGGCGGCAAGCTGTCGTATGGTATCGGAGTTCATATGCTGTTCGCGGGTCCGCCGGGGACTGGCAAGACCATGGCTGCGGAGGTCGTGGCGAGCGAGCTTGGACTGGAGCTCTATCGGGTAGATTTGTCCCGTATTGTAAGCAAGTATATCGGCGAGACGGAGCAGAGGCTGCGCGAGCTGTTCGAGGAGGCGCGGCAGAGCGGCGCCATTCTCTTCTTCGACGAAGGGGACGCGTTGTTCGGCAAGCGGACGGAGGTCAAGGACGCACAGGATCGGTTCGCGAATATGGAGGCCGCCTATTTGCTCCAATTGATAGAGTCCTATGATGGCGTTACGATTCTGGCCACCAATCTGATGCAGAATCTGGACGAGGCCCTCCTGCGGCGAATGAGTGTAATTGTGAAGTTTCCGTTCCCTGGCGCTGAGGACCGGAGCCGCATCTTCCGGTCGCTGCTGCCCCCAGGCGCGCCGCTTGATGAGGATCTTGACATCCCGTTCCTTGCGGAGCGGGTAGAGGTATCTGGCGGCCATATCAAAAATATCGTGCTCGCCGCCGCCTTCCTGGCGGCCGGCGAGCAGAAGCCGATCGGCATGCCCCATATGGTGCGCGCTGCCAAAGCGGAGCTTCAGAAGCTTGGCAAGCTTCCCATGAGGGAAACCTTCGCTCCTTACAGCGAATAGAGTCAAATACAAACGATTCCGACGATTCCAACAGCTAGCTTCATAGAGCGGGGCTTCGGCGGGGTGGAGGAGATAGGATATGAGTGGCTATACGATAATTGCGGACGCGGGCGCCAGTCTGCTGAAGCTGCTTCGGGAGCAGATGACGCCGGATCCTGTGCTGCGTCCTGAGCTGATCGGCATGGCAAGCCCGGCAGATAAGGGAGATCTTGTTCTCTCCGTCTATGTATGCTCCGTTCGGGACAATGCCGAGTCGCGGCGCACCGACATGCGAATGGAAGGCGACATGCTTCGGTATCCGCCGCGGGCAATTGACCTGGAAATTCTTATTACGGCTCATTCCAATGCGGATGTTCTGACCCGGGCATTGGATGAGCATCGCCTGCTGGGCAAAGCGGCGCAAATTCTATATGACAACAGCGTCATTCGAGGGAGCTATCTGGAAGGGACGCTGGCTGAGGGCGGCGAGCTTAAGGTTGTTCCGCTCAGCTACAGCATGGAGGATATGCTCCGGCTATGGCAGTTCGGAGACGCGCCGTACAAGCTGTCGCTGGCTTATCGCATTGGTCCCTTGCAGCTGGAGTCGAACCGGGTTAAGCCTGCTTCGCGCGTGGTGGAGAAGCGGATCTCGTTGCGCGAGAAGGAACGGGGGAGCTAGCCGATGCCTGAATCGATCTCAGTATCGCGAGTATCGCTGGCCGTCAGGACGCTGGATGTATGGACGGGCAGACCTGCGGCGAGCCCGCTGCTGCAAGTGAGGCTGGCTGGCGATGTCCGCAGACGGCCTCTGCGCAGCTCGGACGGCACCTGGATTTTCATGGATGTGACAAGCGAGACATGCGTGGTGTCTGTGGTGTCCGATGTTTATTTGCCTTGTGAGCGCGAGGTTAACCTGGCCTCCTTGCCTGCCGGCAATCCCGTTATTGACATTTATCTGCTTCCGGGTCGGCGTTATTCGGCGCCGCCTGCCGCAACAGGCCTGATGCGCAGATTGACGGACGAGAAGGGAGGCGCGCTCGCAGGCGTCAAGGTAAACGCTTACGCTGACGATGAACGGTGCGCGAGAGGTCGCCTGCTGGATGAGGAGGTTCTCCCGGGGAGCGCTGAGCTGCGCCCTCTGCCAAGCGGTCCAGCGCTTATGAACGGGGACCTGCTTGCCATCCGCAGCAAAGAAAACCCGGAAGCCGAATGGTTCCGGGTTCAGCCCTGCGAGCTTGATGCCAAGCCCTGCCTTCGTCTGGACAGACCCCTGGCAGGACGCTGGAAGCGCCATGCTCTGCTGCTGCCTGGTGCAGAGACGATCAGCGATGCGGATGGCTGGATTGTGTTGCCGTTCCGCGGGCGAATGCTTGGCGCAGGGAAGCTTCGTGTCTGCTTGCGCAACGGCAAGGAAACGGTAGAAGCTGAGTGGCCTATGGAGGAAGGTAAAGTCTTATCGCTGCCGCCCTTCCTCTGGCCTTCCAATAAAAGTGAAAAATAATGGTTAATTCGACAAAACAGGCAGGATGGAGTCGTTTGGTGTAGAACTAGTAGATTGGCGCTTACAATAGGTGATAGGCCGTTAGCTCTTATATCGGAGGGTAACCCATGTCGAATGATTCGCCGGCTTCCATTGTGCGGACGATCAAGCTTTGCAATCGCATCGATGAGCTTCAGCGACTGAACGAGGAGCTGGAGTCGCTTGGGGCTGTGCTTGGCTGGTCCCATCGCACTGTAATGAATCTGATGCTGGCTTGCGAAGAGCTTGTCGTCAATATTGTTCATTACGCCTTCCCCCAAGGCGGCGAGCATACGATTGAGATTCATATGCTGGCTGCTGCGGACAGCGTAGAAATTGCTATTAAGGACGGCGGAGCGCCCTTTAATCCGCTGGAGCGGGACGGGGATCTGGAGTCTCTGCTGACAATGGATGTGGAGGATCGGCCCATCGGAGGGCTCGGCATTTTTTTTGTGCAGCAAATGATGGATGAGGTGCAGTATGAGCATGCCGGCGGCATGAACAGCGTGCGCATGAGCAAGCGCTTCTAGCAATTCGGAGGAGCACCAAACTATGGAATTGGCGGGAGGTATCCGTAATTGAACATTCAGGCGACGGAGCAGGACGGAGTGACGATTATACCGCTTGAGGGCCGGCTGGACGGAAGCAACGCGACTGTTGCGGAGGCTGCATTCCTGCAGCTGCTGTCCGAGGGCAGAGAGAGGTTTGTATTTGATTTCAGCAATCTTCAATACATAAGCAGCGCAGGGCTCAGAGTCATTCTTGTGGCGGCCAAAAAGCTGCGCGCGTCCAAAGGCAGCATGGTATGCGCAGCCTTGTCTGAGCAGGTGTACGATGTGTTCGAGATGTCCGGCTTCACGAACATCCTGGATCTAGCATCCACCAAGGAAGAGGCGCTTGCGAAGCTGCAAGCGAAGGCATAATCGGACTCTCGTCCATCAATCGGAAAGGGCTGACCCCACTTGTCGGATATCGGGTTTATAGTAGGAGCGGCGGGCCTGGGCTTGGCGGTCTATACCGCTCTTCGCAACCGCAGGCTGACTGCCAGATTGCGGCGCGCAGAGCAATTGTTCGAGCATGGAACGAGGGTGCACGCTACGCTGAAGCAGGATGAGCTGCTTCGGTCGGCCGAAGCATCGGCGAAGGAGCTTGTGCAAGCCAGAAGAGCGGAGATTCGTCTGGAGCCGGACCTTATGCGCGATCGCGACAGGAGCCTGGTCGGAAACGCCGGGTCATTAGTTGCGCTTCCTATCGAAGCGAGAGGCAGGCGGCTCGGCGTGCTGCAGGTCGAGGGGGACCGCGATTCGGCGGTCTTCGGAGAGCCGGAGCGCGAGCTGCTGGCGCGGTTCGCCGGACCGCTGGCGCTGGCCATGGACAATGCGATGCTGTTCGAGGCGCTTGAGCAGTCCGTTGGCGAGCTGCAGTCGGCGACAGCGCTGAAGGAGCGGCTGGAGAGCGAGCTTCAGATCGCGGGGAGCATCCAGCTGAGCTTTCTGCCCACGACAATGCCCTCGGCGAACGAGCCGTTTGACGTATGCGCGCTGCTCAAGTCGGCGAAGGAAGTTGGCGGCGATTTTTATAATTTTTTCAAAATAGATGACAAACATCTCTTTTTTACGCTTGGCGACGTTTCTGACAAAGGCATTCCCGCTGCGTTATTTATGGCAATGACGCTGTCGCTGATCAAAGGAAAGATGGGACCGGGAATATCGCCCGGCGAGCTGCTGGAGAAGGTCAACGACGAGCTGTGCTCCGACAACGCCCAGTTGTTCGCCACAATCGTCTGCGGCGTGCTGGATATTGATAGCGGGGAAGTGGTGCTCAGCGACGGCGGGCACTGCACGCCGTATATCGCCAAGGCCGATGGAAGCGTACAGCCCATCAAGCTGAAGAAGGGTATTCCGCTGGGGTCGTTCCCTGAATTCACGTATCCGGACCAGACGGTGCTGCTGGAGAAGGGCGATCGGCTCGTCCTCTATACGGACGGCATTACGGAGGCGGAGAACGCGCTGCAGGAGCAGTATTCCACGGAGCGTCTGCAGGCTTTCCTGGCGCAGACCAAAGGCTATTCCAGCGCAGAAATTATCGATGCCCTGCTCATGGACGTGTTCATGTTCGCGGACGGCGCGCCGCAATCTGACGATATTGCGGTGCTTTGTCTGATGAGGCGCTAGAGGCGCATTTGCCGCCAGGTAGAAAAAAGTCGAACTTTTGAAAATTTTTGTCTAAGTTTCGTAGTCTATTTCCATATTTCGAGCTATAATTAGGAGTCTAGATTGCTAGAGAATGGGCATAGAGACGCTTGTTCGCGGAGAAGACGGGCAGACAGCAGCCAGCAATCGCACGGTAATGGTCTTGGGGCTGACGCGGAGTGTAGCATGCCCGTTGTCACCTAATACATATTTAGTTCCAGAGAGGAGATCACACATGGCTGAGTATTTATCGCCGGGCGTCTACGTGGAAGAGTTTGAGAGCGGCGCCAAGCCGCTTGAGGGAGTAAGCACGAGCACAGCCGGATTTATTGGCCTTGCCGCGAGGGGGCCGGTAGCGGGGCTGCCCGTTCTGATTACGAACCCGGCTGATTTCGGGAGGGTATTCGGATCGTATTTGTCCGAAAATGCGTTCGGAACGTACCGTTATCTTGCTTATGCGGTGAATCAATTTTTTGCAAATGGAGGCTCGCGCTGCTTTATTATGCGCGTAGCGCCATCAGACGCCAAAGCTGCGGCAAGCGGCGACGATCAGCAGGTGCTGTCCGTCACGGCCAAAAACCCGGGGGCATGGGGCAATCAGATCAGACTGACCTCCGCGCCTGCCAGCAAAGCCAAAACTCCGATCTATGAGGCGCTGGAGGGCAATCGCTACCGCGTCAAGAATGCGGCAGGCTTCTATCCAGGCGATGTTGTGGTCTTCACAGACGGCTCCTCCGAGCAGATCAGCACAGTCGTGTCCGTGCATGACGGCGTAATCGAGCTGACAGACGCATTGACGGGAGAGACAGTGGATACATCGCTGGTTCCCGCGAAGGTGCTTCAAACCAGTGAATTTACGCTGCAGGTCGCTTATGGAACAGAGGTGGAAACCTACGAGAAGGCATCCTTGAATCCTGAAGCTCCTAACTTTGTCGAGAAGCTGACAGGCAAGTCCAATCTCGTGAATCTGTCCGTTCAGGCTGTGGCTGCGGAAGCGGAAACTCCGTTCAGCCGGATTGCGGCTAACGGCGCGTCCTTCTCGTTGTCGGGCGGAAGCGACGGTTCGGCATCCAGCTTGTCCCCAGGAGACTTCATCGGCGTTGACGAGGGCCCTGGCCAAAGAACGGGCATTCAGTCCTTCATCGACAACGATGTTGTCAGCATTATGGCTATTCCGGGCGTAACAGACCCCAATGTACAGCTGTCGCTGGTCGCGCATTGCGAGTCGCTCGGCAGCCGCTTCGCGATTCTGGATTTGCCGCGCGAGGCAACTAAGGTGCAGGATGTGCTTGCGCATCGCGAGCTGTTCGATTCCAGCTATTGCGCGCTGTACAATCCGTGGCTGCAAGTATTTGATCCGCTGGACAAGCGCAATATCTTTATCCCTCCATCCGGCACCATCGCGGGCATCTACTCGCGTTCGGATTCGACAAGAGGCGTGCAGAAGGCGCCGGCCAACGAAACGCTTCGCGGCGTAGTGGGACTGGATGTGCAATACAACAACGGGGAACAAGACATTCTGAATCCGGCAGGCGTCAACCTCATCCGCGCATTCACCGGTCAAGGCATCCGCGTATGGGGAGCGCGCACGTGCTCTTCCAACACCCTGTGGAAATACATTAACGTACGCCGACTGTTCATCTTCCTGGAGGGCTCCATCAAGAACGGCTCCAACTGGGTAGTGTTCGAGCCGAATACGGAGCAGTTGTGGGCGCGCGTTCAACGCACCATTGACGCCTTCCTGACTCGCGTATGGCGCGACGGCGCGCTTGCGGGCAGCAGCCCGTCGGAAGCTTTCTATATTAACATCGGCCGCTCCACCATGACGCAGGACGATATCGATAACGGCCGTCTGATCTGTGAGATCGGCGTCGCGCCCGTGAAGCCGGCGGAGTTCGTCATCTTCAGAATTACGCAGAAGACAGGCTCGGAATAACGACTGATCACCGATAAGGGAAGGGGATACCCATGGCTGGAGAACGTAACGATCCATATCGCAATTATAGGTTCCGCGTTGAAGTGGAAGGTCTAGAGCAAGCCGGATTCAGCGAGGTAACGGGTTTCGAAGCCTCGATTAATGTGATTGAATACCGGGAAGGCAATGAGCTGACAACGCCTCGCAAGCTGCCGGGCTTAACCAAGTACGGCAACATTACGCTGAAATGGGGCACCACGGAATCCATGGAGCTGTACGAATGGCTGCTGGAATGCGTGGAGGGCACAATCGAGCGCAAGACGATTACCATTATCGCGCTGGATGAGGAAGGCAACGACGTGGCCACCTGGCAAGTCATTGAAGCTTGGCCGGTTCGTTATTCCGCGCCTTCCTTCAACGGTGTGGGTAACGAGGTAGCGCTGGAGCTGCTGGAGTTCGCCCATGAAGGTCTGACAAGGACGGCATAATTGAAGGAGAATGAGTACCGGAGCATATCCGCACGGGCGGATGCTCCGGTATTCGAACGGTGAAACAAGGGCAGCATGCCGACGGCTCAGGTCGGCACAGCTCTTGTTTTCCGTATTTTTAGAAGGAGTGATGGAGAGATGGCGTTCCAGACGGAATACGACTTTGAGCTGCCGCGGGGCTATGTGGACGAGCACGGAAATTTGCACCGGCGCGGCACGATGAGACTGGCGACGGCTGCTGACGAAATATTGCCAATGAAGGATCCCCGCGTGCAATCGAACCCCAGCTATCTGACCGTTATATTGATGGCGCGGGTCGTGACGAGGCTTGGCGATTTGAAGCATATCGACACCCGGCTGATCGAGAGGCTGTTCACGGCAGATTTGGCTTATCTGCAAAATCTGTATCGGCAAATCAACGACCTGGATGCGCCGAAGGTCGCCGCCATATGTCCGAAGTGCGATCATGAGCATGAGGTGGCTGTTGATTTTTTGTCCTTAACGGAGGCCCGCTACTAACGTACCCCGTCGATCGGCTGTACGAGGAGGCAGGCTTCATCGCCTATTATTTCCACTGGGATCATGATGACATCATGAATATGGAGCATGGAGAGCGCAGGCGCTGGTGTGACGAAATTTCCAGGATCAATCGCAAGATGAACGATGACACGGATAAAGCGCATAATGTGTTTGACGTGTTCGGGAAGAGGTGACGCATCACAATGGTAGTCATTGGTGGACAAGGACCGGCACCCCATCACAGGCTGGCCAGCTCGTTTCACTTCTGGGTGGAGCTGGACGGCATCTATGTGGCGGGCTTCTCCGAGGTGTCGGGGATTGAAGCCCAGACGGACGTCGAGGAGTTTCGCGAGGGCGGCTTGAACGGCTACGTGCATAAGCTTCCCAAAGGCATCCGTTACCCCAATCTGCAGCTGAGACGAGGCATGGTGAAGTCGCCTGTGCTGTGGAATTGGTACGCCAGCACCATGGATGGCCCCATTGCCCGAAAGTCAGGGGCGATTGTGCTGCAGCAGACAGATGGCAAGGAGCTGGGCCGCTGGAACTTCTATAATGCGTATCCGGTCAAATGGACAGGGCCTCATCTGCAGGCTCAGTCGAATGAGGTAGCGGTGGAAGCTGTCGAAATCGCCCATACCGGCCTTAGCTGGTATACCAAATAACAAGGGCAAGCAAGGGAGGAAACGCGCGTGGAGAAGCGTGGTGCGCCGCCCGGCCGAGCATCTGGACGGGAGCCCGTCTCTGTGCAGTCGTTCGCCGGAGGGATTTGGAACAAATATAAGTCCGGCAAGGGCCGCATGATGATGGGGGCCGCCTCCATGATTCATACGAATCGGCAGTCCGCTCCTTCTGTTGTGCATCAGCGCGTGAATGTCCAAGTGACGGCGCCAAGGGAGCCGCTCCCAAGCCAGAAGCTCGTTAGGACTCAGTCCGATCGAAAGAAGCCTAATAAAGAGCAAGTTGTGATCAAGGAAAAGGTTACGGTAGAGAAGATTGTGCTGCGAGATGTCATACATATTATGGACGCGCAGAGAAGATGGATCGAGCATGCCGTCAAGGAGCCGATCATTGTCGCGGAAGCGATGGAACAAAATAAAAGCGTGGTTCGGCAGCCATCGGATTCCGATTTCAACAGGAGCCGTGAACGCGCCGGGCATGGAGTCGGACAGGTGAAGGATCCCCTAGAGGGATCGTCCATGGAAGGGATCCAGCAGTGGGTATCCAGGAGCTCGCGTTTCATGGAATGGTATAACCGGATTAACGGCCGTCAAGGCCCGATTGAACAACGACACAAAGCTTCAATATCCCAAGCGGAGCCCGCGGTCAAGCGGTCCGCAGGAGTTGAGGATCATATCATAGATGGAGCTTCGCCACTGAGGAAACAGGCGAGCGGCATTCGTCTGAAGCCGCTAGTGCTGGAGCATTCTGCAGGCGTTGCGACACGCAGGGGCGATCAGGGGCAAGCAGCCTCGCAAGCTGCCGCACAGGCAGGGTCCAAGGCTGGTGCTCAGGCGCCTGTACAAGCAGCCTCGCAAGCTGCCGCACAGGCAGGGTCCAAGGCTGGTGCTCAGGGGCCTGCACAAGCAACTTCGCAAGCAGCCGCACAGGCAGGGGTCAAAGCTGACGCTCAGGCAGCCGCACAAGCAGCCTCGCAAGCCGCCGCACAAGCTGGGGCCGAGGCAGCGGCACAGGCAGCCGCACAGGCAGCCGCAAATTCTGCTTCCGCTGTAGAGAAGCTGACCCGTACCGTACACTCAGCGAACAACGTTAAAAACAAGACCAGCAACACAGTCCAGCGTTCGGCAAGCGGGGACGCTATGAAATTGGATGGTGCTGGGGCAAAGCAAGCACGTAGCGGCTCCGCAGCGAATCAGTCCTCGCCACTGGAGTCGGACAATAGTGGGAACAGAGCTTTACATAGGCATCAAGAGAAGTCCCAGGCCAACGAAAATGTCGGCAAGCCCGATAAGCTTCAGCTGATTAATAGAATCCAGGGGATGGATACGAACGAAAAAAGGAAGACAAGAGAAGCTCGAAATGAGGCATTAATTCCGCCGGCCAGCTTGCGACAGCGTGAAATGTCTTCTGCTCAGCGGCTGTCAGAAGAAACGCAAGGGGGCAAGCCTGCTGGACTAGGTAGGGCTGGCAAGTCTCAGGTGCAGTCTGGTGACACAGGCAACGGGACTGGCGAGGAGGAACGTCACCTTGCCGCGACAGAAGCAGCTGAACGTGCAATACATAGAGCAGGCTTGTCTGTCATGCAGAGGAAGCCGATCGCCAGACATTACGGCAAGCTTGTTCTCCGCCGGAAGGAAGCGACATCCCATTCATCCGGCACAGAAGCCGGCTTGTCCCAAGCCGCTTCACGCAAGCCGTCAACCGTATCGCCGCAGGCAGCTGCAGCGTCCGCACTGACGGAGAGTCGTGCAGTCAATGACAAACCCGCTGCAGGTCGCGCGCGCTCGGAACAGAGAGGGCAAACCAATGAATCCCGTCTGCCCAAGCACGAGTTAGAGAGACCGACCGAAGAACAAGCAATGAAGGAAAGACCGGGTCCCGCAAGCAGGCTGCGGTCTTGGCGGACAAGCATGGCGGAGGGAGCCTTTCTTGCGCCCGCTGCTTCTGTCTATTCGTCCCAGCTTCCGGCTCTTGTAGCCAGACGCCTCATTCATCAGAGTGCTGGCAGGCCAAATCGTGTGGACGCTGCCTCGCCCACCTCTAGCGAGCAGAGCAAGCTAGGTCAAAGGGGGCTTCCGGAACGACTGCGGCAAGTGGAATTAGAAAGTTTTGTTAGGAGAAGCTCGGAGCCTTCATCTTTGCTCCCAGCTCGCCGTGAGGGTGCACTGCGAGCAGCGCGGATGATATGGACTAAGGGGGAGACCGGCGGCAGGGCTGAAGGGAATGCTGAAGGCGGCACGCAGCAAGCGACACCTGATAGACGTCAATCGTCCCTTATGGCTAAGCAGCAGGGAGCGCCTGACGTTAAGGTGGAAGAGCAGCTGAAGGCTGCGCGTCCCGGCTCCTTGCAGGCTAAATCCATGACCCACCGTGAGCAGCGTGTTAACTCAGGCGATGCCCAGCAGCGGAGCGGGGAGCTGGTGTCTGAGCCGACAGCCTCTCGCGTAAGCGAGGGGTTGGCGATGCGCAGTGTCCCAAGCGCTCCAAGCGCTAATGTGACTTTGGCCAACGAAGTCGCAAGCACAAAGCGAGACAGTCTACCGCAGCTTCCTGTGTTGAAGGGTGCTAGATTGGCACGCCTCGTCACTCCTGGTGAAGCTGCGAATATTACCGGCAGGTCTTGGAGCATACGAACTATGCCAAGCCTGATTAGGAGAAGGCTGCCGGAGCGAATGGTCGGGCAGCTGAGGCGCACAGGCAGGAGGCTGGACGAAGCAGCTGGAAGCAGCGAGCAGCCCCCCCTTCAGCAGAGCGCAGGCCAGCTTCGCGCAACGCAGGCTTCAAGTCCTGCGCCGCTGGAGCAGCGCAGGGAGTCTGCGCATTCTAACAAGGGGGAGTCAGCCGCGCTCCCGAGGCTTGACGGCAGCATGAGCAGTATGGCTGGGCTCCATCAAGGAAGGGCAACACAGGATGATCACCTTACTGTGGCGAAGTCCAGCGCGGCCGTAGCAGCCAGACAACACCTGGCTATACCGAGCTCATTCATCACGGTGGGTATGAGGCAGCGGCTGGCCAGTCCCCGTACCATACAGGAGCAGCGTCTAACGGCTGCCCCAGTCCAACGGGCAAGCGGAGCTGCAGGCCGATTGATGGTTCAAGAGGCACAAGCTGCTGGAGTCAAGCAAGCGGCGCAAGCCGCCGGGGTAATGCGAGTTCCTCAATCGCCCCAAGCGGTGCAAGCTGCCCGAATCATGCGAGTCGCCCAAGCGGCGCAGGCTGCTGGCGTCAGGCAAGGCGCTTGGGCGGCACGATTGCAAGCTGCCGGAGCTATGCAAGCCGCTCAAGCGGGACTTGCTGGTCAGTCGGCGTTACCGGCGCAGCTGCATTACGGCGCAAGCTCGTCCGCTACCGGAAATGTCGATAATGCCATCGCTGCAATCATGGCACAGGCGCAGGCTGGGGATGCTCCAGGGGACTCCTCCTGGAAGCGCTCCGCCGCTCCGGGCTTCATACTGCATCGAACGCAGGGATCTGCTCAGCCGCAAGAGACGCGAGAGGTGAAGGTCGAAGCGCCGCGCGAGCTTGATCCGGAGCAGCTGCAGAGGATGATCGCCAAGCTGCCGCAGCTGAATCCCGACGCTATCGCCGACAAGGTATACAGGTCGCTGGAACGGAAGATGAAGCTGGAGCAGAGAAGAAGAGGGTTTTGATGACGGCACGGCCGTCCATTACGAGCGGAGGTCTGACATATGGCATTAAGCAAAGCGCAGTTTTGGGTGTATAGGAGCGCCGAGACGGAGAAATTCGATGTGCTGTTTAATCCTTCGGATTACGAGCTTAAGGTTGGCAATCAGTACGCCGAGAATGAGGTTCCCGGCCTGCAGACGCCAATATTCCAGTTCGTGCGGGGCGAAACGACTTCATTGTCGCTTACCCTATTCTTCGATTCCTATGAGGAAGGAGCCGACGTGCGCAAATACACCTCGAAGGTTGTCAGCATTATCGACGTCGATTCCGATCTGCATGCGCCGCCGCCTTGCCGATTTATATGGGGATCTCTGGATTTCAAGGGCGTCATGACCAGCGTCAGCCAAAAATTTACGATGTTCCTGGAGACGGGAGAGCCTGTCCGCGCGACGCTCGCCATCGAGCTGAAAAGCACGCAAACGATGAAGGAGCAATACCAGGCTATACCAAGGCAGTCTGCCGACCGGACGAAACGCAAGACGGTGAAGCAAGGGGATCAGCTGTGGACCATCGCTGCGGAGGAATATGAGGACCCGGGCGCTTGGCGAGCCATTGCAGAGGCGAACGGCATCGACAATCCCAGAATGCTTGCAGCGGGAAGAAGCTTGACGATTCCTAGATTGGAGTGAGTGGCATGCAATACAAATATTCCGATCTGGAAACCAAATATAGCGGCTTTAATGCCCCGGAATGCGAGCTTCTGTTCGACGGGTCATCCTCTGCAGGCCAGATGGCGATCGGCTGGATAGAAGTGGAGCAATCCACGTATTCGGAGGCGGATATCGCCAGATTCAAGCTGATAGACATCTTCACATGGAATCCGCCAGAGGTGAAGTGGATCAAGTCCAAGATCAAGCTTGGCGGCAGTCTTCAGGTGAAGATGGGGTATGCCGACAAAAAGGGCTTGGTATTCGAAGGGATCATCACTGGCTACACGATAGAGTATCCGTCCGACGAAAGCCCCTATATTATCGTGACGGCCATGGACAAATCCATTCTGATGATGAAATCCGCCCATTCCAAGGTTTGGACGGAATCGAAGGTCAGCGACGTCGTCAGGGAGATCGCGGGCGATTATTCGCTGAGCGCAGCCGTAGACGATACAGGCCTGAGCAAGAAGGTTGTTGAGCAGATAGGCGTCAGCGACTATCATTTCGTGCAGTCTTTGGCGAATGATCATGACTATCTGTTTTATGTGAGAGGGTCCAAGCTTTATTTTCAGAAGATTACCGCCTCCGGGGAGCCTGTGCTTGAGCTGCTCTATGGTCAGAGCCTTCGTCATTTCAGCCTGCAGGCGGATATATCGGGGCAGATTGGAACAGTCAAGGTGATGGGCTACGATATTGACAAGAAGGAAGCCATCGTTGGCGAATCCGCTTCGGTGGAAGCTATCGGAGGAGGCAGCAAGTCAGGTCCAAGCTATGCGGCGGCATTGTCGAAGAAGAAGACGGAAATCGTGTACACGCAAGCGGATTCGCTCGACGAAGCCAAAGGCTTGGCCAAAGCGATGCTGTCCCGGTCGGCGAGAGATTTGGTTCGCGGCAGCGGCTCATGCACCGGTGTACCTGAGCTTCAGGCAGGCAAAATGATCAAAATAACGGGAATTGGCGAAGCATCCTGGGATCAGACGCTCCTGTTGGTCAAGACTACGCATCGTCTGGATGCGGATGAGGGCTACATCACGTATTTCGAAGCGGAGGGCAATAGCATATGAGACCAAATTATCCCGGCTTCTTCGATAACAGGCAGCGCTCCATGCAATCCGAGCAGCTCTCGGGAGTATGGAACGCGGTCGTCACGGATAACAAGGACCCCGATAAGAAGGGCAGAGTGAAGGTGAAGTTCCTGCAGCGCGACGATACGCTGCAGACGGACTGGATCCGGGTCGCGACGCTGATGAGCGGCAAAGACATGGGCACGCTGTTCATACCCGAGGTGAATGACGAGGTGCTGGTCGCCTTCCTGATGGGCCGATTCGATCAACCCGTTGTCATCGGCTCCCTGTGGAACGCCAAGGAGATGCCGCCTGAGGGAAACGACAAAAACGACATTCGAAAAATTAAAACGAGAAGCGGCCATGAAATTACCTTTGACGATAAGGACGGCGACAGCAGCATAACAGTGAAGACGTCCAAGGGGCATTCCATGACGATTTCGGACAAGGACAAATCCATCAAGCTGGCGACGTCCGACAAACTGCATGCCTTGACGCTGGACGAGACGGGGGGCAAGATTACCGTCAAAGCGGGCTCCGGAGCGTCTATCGAGCTTACCAAAACGGGGGAAGTCAACATTTCTGGACAGAAGTCGATCGCCATCAAGGGAACACAGGTTAAGGTCGAAGCGTCCGCTTCCATGTCGCTGCAGTCGAACGGGATGATGGAGCTGAAGGCGAACGGCTTGATCACGCTGAAGGGCACTATGGTCAAAATCAATTAACGCGAGAGGGGCGTGGCCGCGATGTCGGCTCCATTCCTGGGCAGGGGCTGGAAGTTCCCTGTCGAAGTAGACAAAACGACGGGCCGGATTCGGATGTCGGAGGGCGAAGAGGATATAGAGGAGGCCATTCGCATCATTATTCGAACGCCGAAGGGCGAGCGGCTAATGAGACCGGACTTCGGCTGCGATCTGCGGGACTTCGTGTTCGGCACGATGGACGACATGTCGCTCCGTCTGATGGCCACCGAAGTGAAGGCCGCGATCCGTAATTGGGAGCCTCGGGTCAAGGATGTCGAGGTGACGGCGAAGCCGGACCCTTCCATGAACGGCAAGGTGTGGCTCCATGTCACGTATGTGGTCCGTTCGACGAATAACTTGTTTAACCAGGTCTATCCTTTCTATCTGGAGGAAGGCACGAAATAACGGGAGCGAGCAGCGATCATGAAGCAAGCAGGAAGTGGCAGGGGCGACGTGAGGCCTCCGAAGATCAATACAAACAGCTTGTCCACTTATATGGACAGGTTCAAACAGATGGCGCCGCACTATACGCCGGAGTGGCGGTTCTCCCTGGAGCAGCCGGACGCTGGAGCCAGCCTGGCCTACATCGCGGGCGAGATGCTCGAGGATACGGTGCAGCGGTTGAACGGCGCGCCTATGAATCACTTCTTGTCCTTCCTGGATCTCATCGAGGTCAAGCTGAAGCCGCCGCGTCCCTCAAGAGCGACAGTTGTATTCAAGCTGAGTGAAGGAGCAAGGGAGACGGTGCACCTGCCGCAGGGCATGACGCTGACAGCAGCGAACCCGAATGGCGGCGATCCGCTTCTATTCGAGACGGAGGCTCCGCTTGCAGCGACTCCTGCCCGGCTGATGGAGATTGTCAACGCCAATCCTGTCACGGACGAGATTATAACGGCCGCTCGCTCATACGCCGAACGGCTGGAGGCGGGAACAGCGTCTCCAATTCCGCTGTTCGATACCTCGTCGCTGCCGAACGAGCAGGAGCATGCGCTGTTTGTTCGCCATGACGATCAGCTGCTGACGGACAGGCCTTGCCGCATCTATCTGAACGTTCATCACACGGGCAAGCAATATTCCGAGCCCGAGCTCGCAGCGGCGCTTGCGTCGGAGGCAGTCACATGGTCGTATAGCTCAGGAGGACGCTGGCTGCCGTTCCAGACTGTGACGGCTGCCGGGCATACGATTATTTTGCATAAAAGCGTTCCTGGCAAGATGGAGATGACCCAGCATGAGGGCATTGAAGGAAGATGGATCAAATGCGTGCTCAGAAGTCAGCCAGGGGCAGCATCGCCGCTGCTTCAGCGCCATCTGGAGATGGACAAGATTCGGCTCCGCGTATCGCATGACGTTGCTGGTGACGGCGAGCGGATCAGGCCGGATGCCCTATATTACAATGATCTTGAATTGATGCCTGACGGATTTTATCCCTTCGGCGAGAATTTTGTCCCCTATTCCGTCTTCTACCTGTCCTGCGAGGAAGCGCTCAGCAAGCGGCAGAGCAAGCTGGAGCTGACATTCTCCGCGATTGCCAAGAGCAATCGGCTGCGGATGGCGCCGGATCCCGAGATCAAGTGGAAGATGATGATGCGAACCTACGAATTTGAGGAAAAGGATCCGCCGCGCGTCCGCATTAGACAGGTGTTATGGGAGTACTGGAACGGCAGCAATTGGAACGCGCTGCCTGGCGGTGAGCAATACGGAGAGTTTTTTGCAGATTTGCCCGAGGAATCGGCAAGGCCATTTGTCCTCCGTTTTCAGTGTCCGGACGATATAACCCAAACCTTTGTGAACGGCTCCTTTCAATATTGGATTCGAGCTCGCGTTATCCAGACGGACCCCATTATCGCGCCCGTCGTTCAATACATGTCGCCGTGGCTTGGGAATCCCAGACTGTCCTACGCCACGGGCTCGCAGACGGTGTTCGAGCCGCAGAACGTCTTCACGAGGAATAATGCGGATAATCGGGACCGAAGCTTGTCAGCGTCACAGGGCGTATCCGCGTTCCCGCCATTCGAGCCGATACCGTCGGATGATCCCGCCTTATATTTGGGCTTTGACAGCGCGCCGCAGAAGGGGCCAATCCGATTGCACATTGACCTTCTTCAGCGTTACGCCGCGAGCCAGGACGGCGCTTGGCTGGAGTGGGAGGCACTATGCAGGGAGAGCGGGCGATTCGTCTGGCTGCCGCTGAAGGTGGCCGACGGTACGAACGGGCTGGCTGCCAGCGGCGAGTGGCAATGGTCAGGTCCTCCTTCGATGGTGTCTGTCCGGCTGTTCGGACATGAGCGGTACTGGATTCGGGTCTCGAACAGAGACAGGCGTCTAAGCGAGGCATACCCGAATCATCCCATAGCTGAAAGCTTATATATGAACGCTGTAGCGGTCAGCCAGCAGGCAAGCGTGGAGATGGAGAGAGTCATCCCTGAGAATGGGCTGCTGGCTATCGCACAGAAGGCATTCACCGAGGAGAGCGTCTGGATTGACGAGAAGGATACGCACACGGCAGCGGAATGCCTGGAGCTCGCTGAGCTGGATCCGTCCTCTTACGAGGCTGTTCAAGACGTGGAAGGGAACATCGTTCGCTTCTGGGTCAAGTGGACTCCGGTGGCGTCGCTGCTGGAATCCGGGCCGGATGACCGGCATTATCGTCCCGATCATGCCGGGGGCCTTCTGCAATTCGGCGACGGCTCGCAGGGCCGCGCGCCATCCGGTGAACGTGACGTTATGGCGAGAATCGCATATAAGCTGACTGAGGGCTCCTCCGGACGCGTCGAAGCGAACAGCATTACCGGCATGCAGCGCCCGGTCGCGTTCGTAAGCGGCGTAAGCAATCCGAAGCCTTCCATTGGCGGGAGCCATACGGAGACGTTGGAGGCGGTGCTTCGCAGAGGACCGCAGCAGCTGAAGCATCGCGGCCGAGCAGTAACGGCCAGAGACGCGGAATGGATCGCTCGCGAGTCTCATCCCGGCATTGCGAAGGTCAAATGCTTGAGCAATCGGAACGCGCTGCTGGAGAGAGCGCCGGGCTCCATGACGATTGTCGCATGCACCGATGGAGGTCTTGCCCATTCGGCAGAGTTCCCCGAGGTGCGGCGAACGGTCGAGGATGCGCTGCATAGCCGCGCGTCGAGCCTGTTAACGATTGGCGGGACGCTTCGAGTCATCGAGCCGGCTTATCTGGAGGTGTCCGTGCACGCGACGGTCGCCGCCGAATCGGCGTTAGGCCTGGTGCCGTTGGAGAAGGCGTGCGAGCTGAGGCTGCATCAATTCCTGAGCTTCTTAAACGGCAATACGGATGGGCAGGGATGGGAGATTGGAGAGGCGCTTCACTTGTCGCTGCTGCATTCCCAGCTGCATGCCGTCCGGGGATTGCTGTATATCGAAAGACTGTATGTGCATGTTGTCAAAATCGAAAATGGCATCCGCACGGAATGGGACCCGTCTCGTATGGGAGAGGTGCTCAATGGTCTCGTCATTAGCGGCGAGCATCATATTACGGCCGTGCCTGCGCCGTCATAATAGGGCTAGAAGGAAGGAGGGACATTATGCTGCCTAAGCTGCCTCTTGACGATCGTACCTATGCGGAGATTGTCCAGCAATCCCGCAAGCTGATTCCGAAGCGTATGCCTGAGTGGACAGACGAGAACGCGCATGATCCTGGTATGACCATGCTGGAGATGCTTGCCTGGCTTACGGAAATGCAGCGGTACTTCATCAGCCGCGTGCCTGATCGCAACAAGCGCAAGTTTCTGGATCTGCTCGGCGTCACTCCGCGAGACACGGAATCCGCACGTACGCTTGTTCAATTCTCAGGCGTGACGGAGCCCGTCAGCATACCAAAGGGCACTAAGCTGCTAGCGGAGGACCAAACGTTCGAGACGTTATCAACGATTAGTCTGCGTCCGCTCTCGCTGGACCGGATTATATGCCGGACAGAGCTGGAGGCGAATGACGTAACCGCCTGGAGCGATCATCTTCACGTTGCCTTCCAGCCGTTCGGGAAGGATGCGCGGCGCGGCGCGCGCCTGTACATTTCATTCGACAGAGAGCTTGAGCCCGGGGAGACGACGACGCTGACGATCAAGCTGCTGAAGCATGATGAGTCCATTCGGGATCTGTATGATGCGCTGGACGAGGAAGTGCTGACGACGCTGGTCCCTTCCGCGAAGCTGGCATGGCGAGCGTATTGCTGGGATGAGCAAGCGGGAAGAGCGGCGTGGATGCCTATCGAGGTCCTTCGGGACGAGACCCTGCAATTCTCGTCAAGCGGCTCCATCGTGTTCAGGACAGCCGCGCCAATGCGCAGTGTTGTCGTTCATCCTGCCGCTGACAAGCCTAGATACTGGATCAGCTGTACGGTCGAGGAGGGCGGCTTTGAGCTGCCGCCGCGCATAAGCGGACTTATGCTGCATACGGTAATGGCCTGCCAGCGGGACACTTTATGCGAATATGAGGATTTCGAGGCGACAGGAGCTGAAGGAGAGACCTTCACCTTGGCCACGTATCTGGGCTCTATTGGAGAGATAAGGGTGCAGGTCGGTGATGCTGAGCGGGGCTGGCAGGAGCTGGAGCCATCACAGTTTGCGGTTGAACGGCGACCTGACGGCGGCGGAGCTGTTGTTAGGCTTTTGGATGCGGCCCATGGCTGGGTAGGAGTGTCTGGAAGCCGCGTGAGACTGATTGCCGGCGTTCCAGGCTTTCAGCGCTACAGCACCCTGGGCAGCGGCACTGGCCTGCCCAATCAGGTGGTAGAGGTGTTCGAGCTTCCTTGCCGGAAGCGGACGGCTCTTGGTCTGCAGGTTGCCCGCCGAGAGAAGGGCGGAGCGCTTATCTGGGAGGACTGGACGCCGGTTGAGCATTTCGACCGCTCTGGTCCCTATGACCGGCATTATGTCTACCGCCCGGACAAGCGGCTTGTGCAATTCGGCAATGGCGAAAGGGGAGCCATACCGGAAGCCAGCGCGGACGGCAACATTGCTTTGGCCGCATGTGAGCTTGGCGGCGGCGAGAGAGGCAATGTGAAGCCGGGGCTGATCCGGGAATGGGCGGATCGATCGGGGCCGGCGGCTCACATTGCCGTCTCCAATCAGTTCTACGCTGCGGGAGGAGCGGAAGCGGAGACGCTGCAGCAGTCGCTTGTTCGAGCGCAGCTGGAGCTGAAGCGGACTTTCCGCGCTGTCACGGAGAAGGATTACGAGGGGCTGGCGAAGGAGACGCCAGGTCTTGAGGTTGCCAGAGCCAAGGCTATTCCGCTCTACAAGCCCGGGCTCTCGGATTATCCCAGGGAGCAAGCCCATGGACAAATCTCGGTGGTGGTTGTGCCGCATGGCCTGACAGAGACGCCGGCTCCCAGCGCGGGATTTCTTCGAACCGTGAAGGCGCATCTGGATTCTCGCAGGCTCATCGGGACAGAGCTTCATGTGATAGGTCCTGCCTACGTTGAGATTACGGTGCATGCGGTCATTGTCGTTGAGCCTCAATTCGCTGACGAAAGCGATAAGCTTGTCCAGCTGCTCAGAGAGCTGCTCCGTCCAATCAGCGATGGCAACGGAGGCTGGGAGTTCGGCAGGACCGTGTACAAGGGAGACATCTACAACACGCTTACCAAAGCGAACGGAGTGGTGTTCGTTCAGGATTTGTGGCTGAACGCGGACGGTCTGGAAGCCCGGAAAACCGCTGGTGGCGATATTCAGCTGCCGCCCCACGGGCTGGTCTACTCGGGCAAGCATGAGATAGAGTTAATGAGCAAAACAAGGCTGTAAGGGCATCGCCATTCCGTAATGAGAAAGGAGGTATCCGCCTGAGCGATCAACAAACTTATTTCTCCATCTTCGGCGAGAGGGGATGGAGCAAGGGAGCAGCCTACAATCTTACCTCGGAGCCTGGTGGCTTCGGCATTCGGCGAGAACGCAGGTACGGCATTGCGGCAACGCTTCGGCTTGGCCAGCTAGAGGGCATTTCGTCAGTGAAGGAGATGGCAATCGCCGGACGCGAACGCATCTATCTCCTGGACGACAGAGCCGATCTATGGCGCTACGATTGGCGGAGCGGGGACTACAAGAGGATGTTCCCGCAGGGGCACGGCATGTTCGGTGAAGGTGCTCGGTTGTCTGCTTCGGAGTCCATTCTGTACGCCGCAGACCCCAGCGGCTCATTGTCGGCCTTCCATGCCGAGAACGGACAGACGATGTGGTCCAGGCAAGGAGAGACGGTGGAAGGCTTGCCCTTCCATCCGCTTGCCATTGCGGCTGACGATAGATCCGTGTATGTGCTTACGCCTCTTGCAACGGAGTCGGCGGACGGCGATGCTGTCATTCCGGAAGGAGGCAGTCTCGCCGTGCTTGAGTTCACGGCGGGAGGCATGCTGTCTCGCGTCATCCGGCATCCACTATTGCGTCAGCCAGTCCGAGTGAAGCTGAGGCATCTGAACCGAACCTACTTCCTGGCTGTGTCGGAAGCGCGAGGTCTATACCTGTTCGATTCCATATTTGCACGGCTCATTGTGCTGCCGGAAACGGGAGAAGCGCATCAGACGGAAGGCTTGCCGGCCAAGCCCTACGCCGGGCTATGCCTGGACAGTGCGGGAGCTCTCTATTTGGGCGATGCCACCGAGCTGGATCCCGATGGAGAAGATGACCGATTCATCCTCATGCTGGACCGTGATGGGCAGCCAGCCGGCGAAATTACAAGCTACAGGGGCGGCTGCGATCAGCTCCTCGCGGATGAAGCCGATCGCCTCTACATTCTGAGCAGCGACCGGGGGACGATTACTCTGCTGAATCTTCAGCCGCA
Source organism: Paenibacillus sp. PL2-23 (assembly GCF_040834005.1). Classification (NCBI taxonomy): domain Bacteria; kingdom Bacillati; phylum Bacillota; class Bacilli; order Caryophanales; family Paenibacillaceae; genus Paenibacillus; species Paenibacillus sp. PL2-23. The sequence goes on along the minus strand of NZ_CP162129.1, from coordinate 4,007,838 downwards.
AACCGTTCGAATGCAGGAGACGGGCATGCCGGAAGGCATATGGCTGTCTCGCGCTTTCGACAGCGCTGAGATCGGCACGGTGTGGCACAAGCTGACGCTGGATGGGTTCATGCCTGAAGGCACGCAGCTTCGCATCTCCTTCCACTGCAGCGATCACGAGCATGCGGTCATCGAAGGAAGCTATCGAAGCATAAATGATTGGATCGAGGACGAAAGCATTCCGCTGAAGCGGAAGCTTGCCGGATTAACGAATTTCTGGTCCCCGCCCATGCTGAACCCGAAGGATGCTTTGTTCATAGGCGCCAAGGGCCGTTATCTATGGCTCATGATGGAGTGGATAGGCACGGAGCGGCATAGTCCCTTTGCGGAGAAGCTCAGGCTTTATTTTCCAAGAGAAACGTATCTGGACTACTTGCCGGCGGTATTCAAGGAGGATGAAGAAAGCAGGGACTTCCTGGAGCGTTATCTTGCCATGTTCGGTACATTATTCTCCGAGCTGGAGACGGAGATCGGCGACTTGTCCCGATTTATCGATCCGCACCGTGCCGAGGGCGAGCATCTCAGGTGGCTGGCGACATGGCTTGGACTGTCGGCGGACGATTCGTGGACGGACGGGCAAATTCGGGCTTTCATCGACGCGGCGCATGAGTTGTACACCTATCGTGGCACGAAGCGGGGGCTGCATCGAACCATCGAAACCTATACGGGGATGGAGCCGCTGATTGTTGAGCAATTTCAGACGAAGGACATGCGTGACAACGCGGAGCTCCGAACGCTGATGGAGCAGCTGTACGGCGACAATCCTTATTCCTTCACCGTGCTGCTTCGGCCGGAGCAAGCGACGACCGAGAAGCAGCGAGTGGTGATCGAGGAGCTGCTGGAGGAGCAGAAGCCTGCCTATACGGAAGCGAGGCTGGTCCAGCTGCAGCCTTGGATGTATTTGGACCTGCACACGTATCTGGGCATTAACACCGTATTGACGGAGCCGTCGGTTCTGACGCTCAGTCTGGATCGAAGCATGCCGAATGATACGCTGATCGTCGATATAGGCATGGAGAAGCGTATGGACGTCCATACGCGCCTGGAGCTGGATTCCGAGCTGGAGTAGCCGGGCAGCATACCGAAGATGGTTAAGGAGCAACGCTTGCTCCATTACGAGATTAGGGGTGGTAGTTGTGAAAAAATCGAGGCTTTACCCGTTCGAGAGAAACCGTTATTTTTACGGCAAGCTGTTGACAGTCCGGGATTTCGAATCCGAGCAAAAATATTTTAATGATAAAAGAAGGCTTCTGAATCGTCTTCTGTATGGCAGCGGCGTCTTGTCTGGCATGTCGGTTGTTGCGGTTGACGATAAGACGGTATCGGTGGAGATGGGTGTCGCCATTGATTACATCGGCCGAGAGATCGTGATACCTGCGCCGGTGACGATGAAGCTGTCCATGATTGAAGGGTTCACCAACAATGAATACAAAAAAAATGTATACCTTTGCGTCGCATACGATGAAAAGGGCAAAGAGCCCGTGCACTCTGTAGGCAATTCGTCGGTGCGTTCGGACGAGGTCAGCGAATACAACCGGATGCTGGAGTCGTACCGGCTGTTCGTGAACGAAAAGGCGCCTGCGCCTTCGTCCTTCGAATTTGTTCGGCTTATGGAAAGCGTCGTCACCATCTTTGAAAATGACAATGTTCGAATTACCCAGCGTATGCCCAAATACGTTAATCCCGGCGAGGTTGTGGATGTGAAGCTTGTTGTAGAGAAGACGCTGCAGACGCCTCGCATCGCTTTTGATTACAGCATCGACACGAAAGGCTTCACCTTTGTTGGCGATACCGACGAGACGGTCTCCTTCGCGGAGCCAGGAAATTCGCAGGATACGGAATACGAGCTGACCTATCAGCTGAAGGCGCCGCTTGCAGCCGGCGGTTATGCCGAGCTAGGCATACCGGCCCGTGACGCTAAGCTGGTCATTGGGGACACGGCGATTCCAATTGATTATAGCGCGAAGCATAAGATTGAAGTGGTGGAGGTGCCGGTTGCCGAGCGAATTCTCGAGGACTGGCATAACCGCAGCCTGGAGCAGGCCGTGGAGGGCTCGGCGGATCAGAGCATTTGTCTGGCCAAGATCAGTCTGCTCCAGATGGGGCCGACGTATATGATCGAGAAGGTCGACCGGATGCCATTCGATGAATATATCGAAAACACTTCTCTGCTGCAGCGGTTGTTCCGAAATGGCGGCCAAGGGTCCTCCCAGCAGTTCTACGCATCCTCGGAGGCGCATGATCTGGAATACGACGCGAAGCCGACGCTGGATGTGAAGTATCACCCTGAGCGCAACGAATTCGATTTCAAGCTGGGTATTCCGAAACCGCAGCATTTGTATGACGAGATTGCGACGGGAACGATGGAGGTCGCGCTGGAGTCCATCGGGAAGTCGGGAGGCTTCTTCTTCTCCCGCGGCAAAAAAAATTATGTGTCCGACGAAATTTCGCATGGTCTTGGCGAGGGACAGGTGTCAATCGTTGTTGGTCTGGAGGAGGCTGACGAATCTGGCGCTTCCGCCGGAACGGGCACGAAAAAGAAGGTATACTACGGTCAAATCGACGTCTTCACAGGGACGGAGTTCGAGCCGGATATTCCGAACGTGACGCTGGGCACCATTGTCTACCCGGAGAAGGGCACGTTCCGGATCGGCATGAAGCTGCGGGACGACGGCGAGTCATCCGCCTCCGTCATCGCAGTCCGCTGGTGGGCGTTCAAAAGCCTGGGCACCGCCCCGCAGATGGCTGCAGCCGATGACGACTACGAGGGCGGACTCTTCGAGGCCGCGCCTTCATCGGAATAGTAGACGGGCAGGCTGTATAGCTCCTGTAGGAACAGCGGCAGTATCGGACGAGAGAGGACGTCCGGATCTGCCGCTGTTTGTCGTCTGTCCGTTAGTGTCACGGCGTGTGGCTGTGTCTGGAGCGTCTAAATGTAAGCGTCAAAAAAGAAGGTGTATTCCAACACAGTCTAGATTTTGAGACAATTCCGTTAGAGTAGTCGTTGGAGTTTTTCGACTCTACTCGAAAAACTCTAATGGAAGAGTGTCTAATTGCAAACTTTAGAGATGAGGAATCGCTATCGACTCCAGCAGTGGACTGAGAACATTCGTGATTGCCGTTCAAGTGGTCAGACCGTGGCTCGTTGGTGTACCGATCACGAAGTCAGAGTGAAAAGCTATTGCTACTGGCTTAAGAAAATCCGTGAAGCTGCTATCGAATTCCTTCCTGCTTGCTCCACCTCGAATGAACCAACTCTCGTACCGGTCCCTTCATCTTTGCGAACGAACGGCCCTCGTTCCGAAGCAAGACACGAACAAGCGGCGATCATCCTGCGTACGGATGCCATTACGATTGAAATCCATCCGCATGCGTCTACCGCACTACTCGAACAGACGCTTCGCATCGGACCAAATATTCCTAGAATATTTCCCATATCGCAAAAAGGAATTAAATGAAAAACTCCCCCTACGAAGTAGGAGGAGAGCAAGTTGGTGGTAAAGGGAAACCCTTGTCCCACCTGCCTGGGCGAATGCCGAGAGGCTATTTAAATCAAAAGAGGTTTTTTCTTATACCAATAGCAAAAGTATTTACAAAAACAGCGTAAAAAAAGAAGATGGTATAGTAGAAACATATTCCAACATAAGATTCTAATTAATCATTCTACTAATGTAAACAACACCAGGAGTGGATGCTGTGACGCAAAGGTCAACGAAGGAATTGAATGTCGATAATCGGGGTCAATACACAGAGATGCGGCAAGCTCTTCATAGAAAAATTGCAGCCAAACTGCTCAGAGGGAAAAAGAGCCAAGAGGCTCCGGAAATTATATTCATGGGCGGAGGAACCGCAGTGGGAAAGTCTACAGTTCGGAAAAAGTACATCAAGACTTACGCTCCTCATGGAGGAATTGCTGTTATTGACTGTGATGACATCAAAGAATTCATCCCCGAATATAAAGACTTGAAAAAGGAGAATGTTCAGACGGCGGCTGATTTGGTTCATAAAGAAAGTGGAGACATTGCTATGTTCGCGCTTCGATTAGCATTGGACGCCCGGATGCACATCGTATTCGATGCAACGATGAAGGATGCTGATTGGTACGAGGGACTTGTGGGTAGTATTAAGGAAGAGGGGTATGCAACTATTGCCATCATCGTACACGCGCCATTGGAAGTTGCTATTGAGCGTGAGGCGGTCCGTGCAGAGAAAATGGAGCGTCATGTCCCAAGAGAAGACATTATCAAATCCCACCGGCTGGTAAGGGAATCATTTATGGTAATTGAAGAGTTCCTCCCTGGGATGGAAGAGAGCGAAGTCTATGATTGGACAAAGTATACTGAATTCTATGTACGGTAGGAATATTGGCTATATTCTGCAATAGAATGGTAGAAAGGTTTTTCTATCGGAGGTGCAGGAGATGGACAAGTCTAAACGACCTAAGCCATTATTGTTTCAAAAAGCGCACGAGGAAGCAAAAAAAGGAATGAAAGGGCATAAGGAGCGTGAGCGGATTGAACATGAGGCTCAACTTCAGAAGGCGAGAGATAAGCGAAAGAAGCAATAAACGCCGAACTCTATTCATTTAGAGAAAAATATGGTAATCTACTAGTGTAGAGGTAAGGTAATTGCCGCGGAAGTTATCGTAGTAATTAAAGGAGGAATGAGCCATGTTATTTGCACAAGCCCATAAGGAAGCGAAAGCTGGAATGAAGGCTCATATGGCAAACGAACGCAAGCAACACAATGCACAACTTCGGAAAGCCGCCGCTCGGAAGGAAATGATTAACGCCCGTCGCGAAGTTGCAACTACGAGGTAATGAATATAAAAAGTACAAGAAATGGACTAGTCTTCGAACTGGTCTTTTTTTGTTGTCATATAAGAAAAAAACTTATGGTTGGACTGAAGCTCGATAGCAACAAGATGTGCCAAAAGAGCCTAAAATAAAGACCCTAGGCATCTTGTTCACCAAGGCTCTATTAATACTTCATAATATGCAAACCAGTTTGATAGATTTGGGGATAACAAGGAGGACTTTGCTTGCCGTAGGATAATTGAAATTAGCAAGATAGCTCTCAATCATTAACTTGTGGTTGTAGGCGCGTCTAGAATCGGATTTTACGCTTTATGGAGCTTAGACTTGCAACTTGTCCAATTGCAAACTTTAGAGATGAGGAATCGCTACCGACTTCAGCAGTGGACGGAGCTCATTCGTGATTGCCGTTCCAGTGGCCAGACCGTTGTTCGTTGGTGTGCCGATCACGAAGTCAGCGTGAAAAGCTATTACTACTGGCTGAAGAAAATTCATGAGAATGAACCATCTCTCGTACCATTCCCTTCATCTTTACGGATGTCGTTACGATTGAAATTCATCCGCATGCGTCTACCGCTCTTCTCGAACAGACGCTTCACATCCTGCAGTATGGTCGGTGGACATCTCAAAGGCCGATCAGCTGAGCGGGAGTCCAGACGCTTACGTCTAAATATGCTCGGAGCGTGGTTTTGGAGTAAATAGTTGTGCCAGGAACGTCTATTATTTACAGAGGTGGGCGGGCGCTTTTACTACAATAGCTTGAAAAGGTCATAAATCATAAAGCCCACAAAGGCGGAGACATTAAATATAATAAACCATTTAATCAATTGCCTAAGCGGGCGTGGCGTTTGATCTAATTGCTTCGGATATTGGAATCCATTCACAGTGTCATAATGTTTGATGACATCGTTAAAGCCTTGTCTGTCGGAAGGATTCATAGGGACGTCGTTTGGCTGAGTAATATGAAGCGTATGATCGTCATAGGGATTGTACTTTTTCTCCATTTCACTGAACACCTCCAGAAGGTTTACGCTGATAGACTTTCGCACCCATTACGGTCAATCGTGATAGCAAGTTTCATATTCGTCTTTTAATAATAAGCTTTTACAAGCCAAACCACGTTCGTCATAAATCTCTGTACCAATTTTTAATTGAGTACTTCTATTTGAATCAGGATTATATGGATTGTGATTTATAATGGACAGCGTATCCTCATCTACCCACTCCATAGAAAATACACTTTTTGCATCGCTGTAATAAACGATCCGCGGTTTATCCTTCTCACTGTTGTTAACGACTTCGACCCATACATTTACACCGCCTGCTGCTCCGCCATAATACTCAAAGTATGCACTAGCCGAATATTGTTCAGCAGGGGAGGCTAGAGGTCCCGGCCCTCTTTGGGCATATTCACGATCCAAATGATCAAATGTAAAGAACAGCGATTTATATAAGGAGGTTGAGGATGTCAATACAACGCCTAACAACGTTGCAATCAATAATTTTTTTGGAAAAGCGCTTTTTTTAACTAAAGAAATTATTATACGGATACATAGAATCAGAAAAAGGACAACCGTGATGAAGGAAGTTAAGAAACCCAATACAGCCAGATAGACGTTAGACATATAGCCCCTCCTGCACCCCTTTGATGAAATTATTCAAATCCCATTTAAATGGAAAGGGGAATTATGATGGATAAGACAAAAAAGGTTATAGGGTCCAGTTCACTCATTCTTATCTTATGTTTTTTTATTTTTTTCACTTTTGGAAATCCCCTCAAGTACTATACATTAAAGGGAGATTTCAAGAAATTTTTAGAAGATAAATACGATCAAAAGTTTGTTGTAGGCAACATTAGCTTCGATATCATGCACAGAACCTATCATTCCAATGCAACTACCGTGAATGAACCGAAAATCAGGTTTTATGTCGGGCAGAACAATATCACTAAAGAGATCAATGACGCTTACGATTATGAAAAAAAAGAGATTTCAGGAAGGAAAATAAGAATAAGCTTTCCTTACCGCCGCAGGCGAGGGGACACCTCTCAGTCTGGCTCTATTGCTAAGAGGCTGCTTCCATATTAACTACCTCAACAACAATACGGCCAAAAAAATTGTCCCCTATATAAGCGTCTAGTCGCCAAAGTCCCGGAGAAGGCAATGACATCAACGAAGGTAAATGAGCATCCGCTCCATTATGGGCCCCCCCAATCGCATTGGAATATAAAACGGTGATGGTTTCGCCGGTTTCTTTGTGGGTCCCCTCAACAGTTAATGAACCGCTAAGGCTCTCGGAAGTCCCCCAAAAATGCCACATATATTTTTGTGTTTGATTTGCGTAGAAGCGGTTGGCTGCTCCGTCATCATAGATGAAGCCAAGCTTGCCTTCTTCACCAATCATGGTATAGGAGCCTGACTCAAACAGGGGACTGACTGTCCAATCCTCCACATTGTTGGAGATGTTGGAATCAGGGGCTGATATGGAATTGGAATATTCAATTACGGCTGTCGGGCTTGCTGCGGCAGGTGAATAGGAGCGAGTGGTTATGACCTCTGAGCATGCGGTTAAAAGAAGCAGGGTGAGCATAGCAATAAGGCAGCTTTTCATTGGAATCGTGTCTCCTTTTGCTTTTTAATACCAACGTTCAAAACCAACGGCTTGTTGCACATTTTTACAAGGCTTTTTTTTGAATTTCTTGAACAAAGGAGAGAGTTGGAATGGATGCGATGCGTTATCCAATTGGAGAATTCACAGCGATTGAGGAACCTACTGAAGTACAACGTAAACAGTTTATTTATTCAATTGCTGAAATGCCCATTAAACTTCGTCAAGCGATTGAAGGTTTGAAGATTGAACAATTGAAAACGCCTTACCGACACGCAGGTTGGAGTTTGCAACAAATTGTTCATCACTTAGCCGATGATGAAATGAATGCCTATCAATCGAAACATCCATATTGCTTTTGGAAGCCCTCCATAGCAGATTTGTGGCTCTGCTTATCCAACTAAATCCAAGTGATTTTAAAAGGAAGGTAGAAAGTCCTACGCACGGTAACATGAGTTTAGATGTAGCTGTTCAAAGGTATTCATGGCATGCACGTCATCATATTGCACAAATACAATCATTACGAGAGCGTATGGGATGGTAGTTGACCTATTCTAACATTCTAATCACAAAAATCATTCCCCGCATCGCTGGCTAAGTCTAAACTAGACAGGCAGCATTGCGGGAAATGACTTATAGGTTCTACAGCTCTTCCGGTGCGCTGATGCCTAGCAGCGAAAGTCCCTTTCGAATGGCTTCAGACGATGCGCGTACCAGTCGCAGCTTGAACGCTTGCTCGGGAGCGCTGCCGTCCAGCACCTTCACATGATGGTAGAAACGATTAAAAGCCTGTGCGAGCTCCAGCAGGTAACGCGCCATGATGGACGGTTCGTAACGCCCTGCTGCTTGCTGAAGTCGTTGAGGGTAGTTCGAAATTAACTTTAGTAGCGGCCACACATGATCATGTTCCGCTAGGGAAAAGTTTAATTCCTCCGTTTGATCCGCCCCGTCCGCCTTGCGAAGTATGCTGCAGGTTCTTGCATGCGTGTACTGCAGATAGGGTCCAGTCTCGCCATCAAATTGGAGAATATCCTTGAGGGAAAAGTCGACGTCCAATGTACGAGTGTTTTTCAGATCGCCGAATACAACAGCTCCAATGCCGACCTCTTCTGCAACAGCTTCCTTATTCGCAAGCGATGGGTTTTTGGCTTCAATAATTTTTTTCGCCTGACTTATCGCTTCATTCAGCACTTCCTCTAGGAACATGACCTTGCCTCGGCGCGTGGACATTTTCTGCCCATCCATCCTCATCAGCCCGAAAGGAATGTGCTGGCAGCGACCCTGCCACGAGTCGTCCATTTTCTCCAGCACGCGGAACACCTGTTGGAAATGAAGGGACTGCTCGCCTCCTACGACGTACAGCAGTAAATCTCCGTTCATCTGCTTACGGCGGTAGATCGCAGTTGCCAAATCCCGCGTGGCATATATGGAGGTGCCGTCCGATTTGACGAGCAAGCACGGGGGCATGTCGGCTTCATCCAGTCGGACTACTAACGCACCTTCACTCTCCTCCAGCAGTTCCAGCTTACGCAGCTCCTCAATAACAGCCCCCATCTTGTCATTGTAGAAGCTTTCTCCCAGTACATGGTCAAACGTGACGCCAAGTCGTTTGTAAAGCTTATCGAACTGCTTCAGGCTCTCGCCGATCATCTCCTTCCAAAGCTGTAAAGCTTGCGAGTCCCCGTTTTCAAGCTTGCGGAACCATTCTCTCGCTTCCAACTCCAGCTCCGGATGATGTTCGGCCTCCTCATGGAATTTCACGTACAGGGCCAAATAATCCTTGGTAATGTTGTTGCTTTGAGCCATGGCGACGGGGTCGCCCCACTTGACATATGCAGTAATCATTTTGCCGAATTGCGTGCCCCAATCCCCCAGATGATTAACGTTAACTGTATCGAAGCCTGTCTCCTGAAGAATGCGGCTTATCGCATTCCCGATCATCGTCGAGCGTAAATGCCCGATACCAAACGGCTTGGCGATGTTCGGAGACGACATGTCAAGGATGACCCTTGTTCCTTTACCAATATTCGGCCGCCAGAAGCTGTCATCGCCTATTGAACTCGTTAGAAGTGCTTCTCCGAATAACTGACGGTTAAGCTTGAAATTCAAATAAGGGCCGGCCGCCTCTGCAATGAAGCCGGGATGGACCAGTTGCTCGGCCAGTTGCTTCGCAATGTCACCAGGGCTTATCTTTAACTTCTTTGCCAGGACAAAACAAGGCAAAGCCACATCACCCATGCTATCGTTAGGGGGATGCTCCAATAGAGCTGCGATCTCACCCTTTGGAAGTGGAAGATGGAGAGCCAGGCATTCAGTTAACAAGTCTTGTTTCATATTGAGTCCTCCTCAATTCGGTTTATATGCACAAAAAATCCCCGTCTCAGCTAGAGACGGGGATTTGCCCGTGGTACCACTCTCGTTATCCGGTTCAAATAGGAGCCGGATCTTATCATAGCCTTAACGTGGCCGAATCGGACCTTCCTAGGGGCAATCAAGCCCATCGGAAGGCCATCTCCCGGGTCCTCTTCGATCGTCTGCGTCGACCGGCTCTCACCACCCCGGCTCGCTTGGCAACGCATGTTAGACGATGTACTGTCCCGTTCAATGACGTTAAAGAGTATTATAGCAACTGCTTCCAGTAAATCAAGATCATATATTAGCCCCTACCTTACCGAAGTCAGCTCCTCCTGTACAAGGCTCATCTCCAGACGAACGGGCTGGTCCTTGTTGAAGAGGAAGGTGAGGAGTGTGCTGCCGACCTTGAACATGATCTTGGTTCTGCCGTTATCGAGCTTTTCGGTGACGAACACGGTCTTGGCGTCGGTCAGCCGCTTGTACGTCTGCTCCATGACAACGGAATTCCAGGTTGCAAGCTTATCGACGTTGTAGGTCTCCGGATTGTCAGGGTCAACGGTCAGGCTGAACGACAATTGGAGCGAGCTGTAGGTCATTGCCAACGTGGCTGGCGTTATGGACGAGTCAGCAGGCAGCTCTTCCACAGCATCAACCGTGTCCTGGTTCAGCCCGTTAGCAGGCTGGCCGGCAGCTGAGCTTGGCGGTGCTGCACTGTCACTTGCCGCGCTGGCATCTCCCGAGTCCAAGGCTGAGCCTGGATCCGTAACGGCCGGCGAGTCAGACAAGGTCTGGACCTCGGATTTGTTGCTGTTCGCTGCTTCCTGGCTGTTCGCTTCGTTCGATGTGGAGGCAGCGTTATTCGTCGCCTCGGATACTTCGGATACCTCTGACGCCTCAGCCGCAGGGTCACCTTCAAGCGGCGCTTCTGCTTCTGGCGCGACGGGTGCTGGCATGACCGGCTCCGCCTGTACGGCAGGGGGATCAGCAGCGCCCAGCGTCTCCTGAAGCTTGGCCAGTGAGAGATTGATGAACCCTTCCGCATAGACCGCCCCATCACGGAAAAATCCCCTGTAAGCCGTCGCTCCGTCGGCATCATGAAGGGTGCCGATGCCGCTGTATGCGCCATTCTCGAATTGCCCCGCATATCGAACGGAGCCGGAGGCTGTATAATCTTCGCCCATTCCGCTCTTCGCACCGCTCAGGAAGGAGCCCGCGTAAGTCAGCTTGCCGTCTTCGGTGAACAAGGACCCGGCGCCATGATAGCGATCCAGCAGGAAGCTGCCCTCGTACCGAATGAAGCCGTTGGGATACAGCTCTTTGCCTGTGCCGGATCTCTTCCCTGAGGCGAAGCCGCCTTCATAGCTGACGCTCCCGTCAGAATGGTACAGTTTGCCGGAGCCCTCATAGACGCCAGTGATGAACATCCCCTCGTAGACCGGCTTGCCGGCGCTGTCCGACAGCTTGCCTTGACCTTCATACAGCCCCTGAGCGAAGGTCCCGGCATAAAGGATGTTGCCATTCTCGTCATACAACATGCCCGCTCCTTCGAATTGGCCAGCGAGGAACGCGCCCTCGTACTTCTTCGAGACGCCGTCGGAATGGAACAGAATACCCGCGCCGTTGTAAGCATCGTTCGCAAATTCTCCGCGATACACCAGAAGGCCTTCCTCATTCCACAGCTCCCCGGAGCCAGCCATTAAGCCAGTATCGAAAGCACCCTTGTACTTCAGCTTGCCGCTGGGATAATACAGCTTGCCTTGGCCCGAATATTGGCCGTCCGCCATATCGCCCTCGTAGAGTAGGCTGCCATCTGGATTTCGTACATCTGCGATGCCGGTAAAGCCGCTTGCCGCCGCTGCGGACGCCGCGAGCTGAGGTGTTCGTCCAAACAGCTTGTCGATAAAGGAGGGGGGATTAATGAAGCCGAAATAAACGATGATGAGCGTCAGCACGACAACGAGCGCGATCAGCTTCTTCGCAATATAGTAGGAGCCGAGCCGAACATAGTTGTCAAGCGATCGGAGCGGACTGAAGATGGCGCTGACCAGAAACTTTCGCAGCATGGCAAGCAGCCGCTTCGGCAGCGTCTTGGCGCGTTTGATCGGCCTGATGATCATTCGCTGGATAGGCTTGAAAATAGGCTTGAGCAGTTGTTCGATCATCTTAAGGCACCTGTATCGTTACTTGACCTGGGCTCACAATGCTGATGACGCCGCCCCAGTTGCACATGCACTTGGAGGAATTGTTCAATGCAGGCATGTTCCCGACAAGCACAGTTGGAGAGCCCGGCGCCCATGGCGCTACTGTGAGTGGAATGCAGGGCTGTGGCGTGAACACGCCAAGCTTGGCTGCGGTAGCGGCTGCAACAACGGGGTTGGCCATGGAGTTGCACATGCCGAAGGGCAAAATATTGACCATAGGCTTATTGTCCATAATATTGGCAATCGGAAGCGAGGTCATGACGGCATTCGCCGGCAGCACGTTCAAGGTGCTTGGCGCAACGCCGAACGAGCACTGCATGGAAGCCCCGCCGCATACAAGTTGTCCCATAACGATCCTTTCCGTGAGCAGGCTTCTATATCCGCCTCTCCCAAGTCTAGTTATATTTACTATTATTAATAGTACTATACGCATCTTCGAGGCTTCAACAAAAACCTGCAAATTCAGGCTATTTTCGATGAAAATTGTAAGAGAAAGGGTGCTAATCGGCACGAACATGTAGTACTATAGAAATAGAAAATTTAAGCAATCCGGAAAGCGATGGTGTTCATGCGAAAGTTCCCGTTAGTATTGCTCCTTCTGGCCGTCTCCGTCCTGCTGGGATGGTTTGACTATGCCAATAAGGAGGCGCTGTCCACTCCGCCCTACGAGAAGGAGCGTGCGCTTAGCTATTTGTCCAAGGCGGCGGCCAACGGTGATGGAGGGCTGTTCGCGATCGCTGACTCCAGGGGTGAGCTCCTGCAGTTCGACGAGGGCAGCGTGGAGATCAACCGGTGGCAAGCGCCCGCCGAGGCTGGAAGCAGCCATGGCTTTACGGATGTAGCTGCGGCGCCTGACGGCTCGGTTGTCGCTCTGGATACCGTGCTGGACGATTACGGACTCTACGTTCTGGAAGAGCGGCTCTATCGTTATGCTTCGGGCGATCGAGAAGGGGCTCTCCTCTATGCCTTCCAAGGGAATGGAAGCAAGCTGCGAGTGGGCCAGATGAGAGGGGTCCAGGCGAACGGAGAGCATGCTTACTTCTATATAGACGAACAGTCCAGCGTGGGCCTGTACAGAATTCCGTTGAGCGGAGGCCAGCCGGAGGAGCTCTATCGGTTCACGCTGCCTGACAATCGCTACTTGTCGGAAATTACGGGTTATGAGCCGGGCCAAATCTATTATTCTACCAAAAGAGGCTCCATCTATCGCGTCCTGCAGGACGGCACCAGCGAAAAGGCTTATCCGCTGGAGGGCATGGAGCGGACGAATCGGAACTTCCCCGAAGCGCTGAGCCTGCATGACGGTCGACTCTATTTCATTGATCGACTCGTCAACGAGGTGGTCAGCTTCAAGGCGGAGGGCTACAGCGAGCTGAGGACGGAGTTGTCGGAGGAAGAGCTGTCGGTGCAGTCGGGAGGCGCTGAATATTTGGAGCTTATGGATGTGTCGCTTGGCCCCGACGGCGGCATTCATTATGTGCTCGACGACAGGATCGTAAGCGAGCACGGCGAAGGCATCCGCGTTGCGAGTAAGCTGACCTACGGCTCATCCCAATACCGGATGGGCTGGCTGGTATGGTCGGCGGCGGCGCTCTTCGTTGGGGCGGCGGCCGTTATGCTTCGCCTGATCTATGTGCATGTGCTGAACAGGCGGATATCGTTATTTTTCAAACAAATAGTTGCGATTGTCCCGATTCTGGTCATCTCTATGTTCATGCTGTCCAACTTCATCTATGACAGCTTCTCCTCGCGAATGGAGGATGAGATGCAGAGGCAGCTTACGCTGCTCGCGCGTACCGGGGAGGCGCTGATAGACGGCGATCAGCTGAAGAGACTGGAGTCTCCCGCCGATTATATGAACGAGGATTATCAGGCTATTCAAGCCAAGATGAATTTCCTGTATGAGAATGAGGATCCCTCCATACGAAAGGGCTTGTACAGCACGCTGTACAAATACGAGAATGGCCAAATTTACATATTGATGGATGATGATGATGGCGTCAATATGTTCAAGCCTTTCCCGCCTAATGAAGGAAGCGTGCGGGTAACGGAGCACGGCGAAGTGTATTCGGACCGCTGGGAGGACGCCACTGGCAAATGGGTATACGCGATTGGTCCAATCTACGATTCCGAAGGCAAGGTTGTTGGCGTATACGAGACCGGACGGGATCTGAATGTGCTCTACCAATCCAATCAAACGATATACAGCAGCATCCTCCGCAATATCGGGCTGATCAGTCTCGTTATTCTGGCTCTGGTGCTGGGCGTGACCTACTGGCTGCTTCATTCCTTGCGCAAGCTTCGCCGAAGCGTGATGGAGATGGCGAGCGGCAATTGGGATGTTCGCGTACACATCCGTTCACAGGATGAGGTCGGAGATTTAGGCGAGCAGTTTAACCTGATGGCTAAGCACATCCGAACGTACATTCAGGATATTACAACCTTCAGCGAGGCGTCGCATCGGTTCGTGCCGCAGCAAATCTTCAAGTATCTCGGCAAAAAAGGCATCACTGAAGTGCATCTGGGCGATCAGGTGCAGGGCAATATGTCCGTCATGGTGTCCAATATCCGCTCGTTCAACCAGCTGTCCAAGCAGCTGTCGCCGAAGCAGAACTTTGACTTTATGAACGGCTTCCTGAAGCGATTCAGCCCTTACGTCCGGACGGAAGAGGGACTCATCTCCAAATATTTGGGCGCCGGGTTCATGGCCTTGTTCCCGCGAAGAGCGGATGACGCCATTCGCGCCGCAATTGGCATCCGCAGGGAGCTGATCAGCTACAATGACAGTCTGAGAGCTTCCGGCTATGCGCCCGTCGAGCTGGGCATCGCGCTTCACAAAGGCCCGCTGATGCTGGGTATCGTGGGCGAGGAGCAGCGTATGGAGGGCAATGTCATCTCAGACGATGTCAATGTGACCGCAGCGCTGGAGCGGCTGTCCGAGACGGTGGGGGCATCCATTCTCGTCACCAAATCGTTTTTTGACCAGCTTCGCACGCCTGAGCGGATTCGCCATCGATATCTAGGGAGAATCGGCTTCGGTGACAAAGAGCAATCGCTGGAGCTCATCGACGTGTACGAAGGCGATACCGACAAGGAGCGCCAGCTGAAGGACCGGACCAAGGCGATGTTTGAGCGAGGCATTCAGCTGTGCCAGGAGGGACGCTTCTTCGACGCCAGGGAGACCTTCATTGAGGTGATCAAGATCAATCGTTTCGATAAGGCGGCAAAGCTCTATTTCTACTTGTGCGATGAATATTATCAGAGAGGTTCCTCGGAGGGCTGGAATGGAACGCTTGCCGTGTAACGGAGAGAAGGGGGATGGGCGCATGCTGGTTACGCAATTTCAGATCCAGCGATTGTCGACTCGCCAGGAAGCGGAGGAGGTGTCCGCGTTTATGCTGTCGGACCGCTCCTTCGACGATACCAGGTATACGCCAGGGGAGCTCAAGCACTTCCGCGAGCTCCCCGTCCGGGCGCTCGCCGGCGATTGCATCATCTGGTATGCCCGGAACGATGAGCATGCCATCATCGGCATTAATGTCATAGCCGAGAATGAGCAGCAGACGGGCGGGTACAACTGGGATTATCTTGTGGTGCATCAGGATTACCGCAAGGTTGGGGTCGCGGCGGGTTTTCTGGATCAAATGTATCGTTATTTGGCCGACGTCCGAGCCAGGTATATTGTCACCTACACATGTGATCTGCCGGAGTACGCGACGATCCAGCGCATGTTCCTGCGGAACGGCTTTACCCTGATCGGCAGATGCCCCGACTATTATTATGAAGGAGAAGACCGGTTGATCTATTATCGTAAGCTGGTTTAATCACATTGATGAATGCCTTGTTACGTTTAGTTGGTGCCCGAATGGAGGATCAGCGCAAGCTCTTCCTGATGGCGCCTGTTTTTTTTGTATGCGGCATCGCGGAGATGCTCAATTACAACAGCTTCATGACGTTGTTTAACCAACGGTTCGGAAGCGAATATTTGCCCTATGTCTACGCGGCGGAGGCAGTTATTCTGCCGCTGGAGGCATGGCTGCTGGCGTGGCTCGCCGCCAAGCTGCCGAAGCCGAAGCTGATGCGCGTCATGTTCGGCATGCTGCTCGGCATCGTCGCGGCATGCACCGCGCTGCTGATCGTTCTCGCTATGCTGAAAGCAGACGCGCGGTGGTTCTATCCCGTGCTGTTCATCGCTTCCAGCTTTGTTGTTCGGCAGCAGACGATATTGCTGTGGAGCCTTGCCGTTGATCTATGTCCGACGCAGCAGGCGAAGCGCCTGATGCCGTTGTTCGTCGGAGCGGCGACGCTTGGCGGCGTGGCGGCCGGTCTGCTCGCGCAGTTGATCAGTCTTGTATGGGGACCTGAAGCGATCTATGCGGCAGGACTGGCTCTGCTTCTGATCGCGTGGCCGAACTACCGCAGGGTGATTGCCACCTACCTGGTGCCGTTATCGTTAAAGCTTGCGGCCTCAGGCGGGGATAACGCGCAGGAGGAGACGATATCCGCCGGAGCGGTGTTCAAGCAAGCGCTCAGATCGCCGTTTCTGCTGACGGTCATTCTGCTGATGACGTTTATGCCGGGGCTCTATTTCCTCATGGAATACGAGTTTCTGAATGTAGCCAGGGAAAGCACCGGCAGCGAGCAGCAGTTCAGCCGGTATTTCGGCCTGGTTACAACGGTGCTGTTCATCCTGGCGTTTCTGCTGCAGCTCATCTCCGGCAAGCTGATGGCGAAGCTGGGGGCCAGCCATATGCTGACGGTGATATCGGCGATCTATGTGCTGTCTTTTGGGGGAGCGGCCTTGTTCATTGACAGCGCAGCGGCGCTGCCGGTCATCTCGCTTGGCTACATGCTGCTCTATCTGCTGCTCTACTATACGGCAGAGCCTTCCTATCAATTGTTCTTCAAGACGCTGCCGCTTGCGCAGCGCGACAGCTACCGCTATGCGGCGCAGGGCATTGCGGCCTCCGCGGGCATACTGATAGGCGCGGCCCTGCAATTTATGCATGCCGGGTTAGGCGTATCATGGACGATGTTGTCGATAGTCGGCCTCATTGGCGCCGTGCTCCTGCTGTTGCTGGCCTGGTATGGACGAAGGCTGTACATGCGCGAGCTGGTGCGCAGCGTTAGCACGATGAGCGCGGCGGACATGGCGGAGTCCGTAGAGGAGATCAGCCGGAGCAGCGAGGCTTTGGCGGAGGTGAAGAAGCTGCTGAAGCACCCGCTGGCGTCCGCCAAGGAAATCGCGCTGCAAATTATCGGCCGTCTTCAGAACCCCAAGGATCTGCCGGAGCTGCTGCCTCTGCTGAACGATGATCATTATCGCATTCGGATTGAAGCGCTTCGGGCGATGAATCTGGAGCAAGCCGACCTGCAGGCGCTGGTCAAAATCGCGAGCTTTCTGGAGGACCCCGACGATGAGCTGCGTATCGAAGGGGTCAAAGCGATCGCCAGAATGAAGCATATGGAGGAGCAGGCGTTTTTCTTCTTGCGGCAAAAGCTGCTTGACCGCCATCCCGGCGTTGTCGCGGAATCGGTCAAGGCGATGTACTCCTTCAATCGCGCGCAGAGCTACGAGGCTTGCGCCGAGGTGATTGAACGGATTCTAACCGCCGGGGGCGAAGCCGCCGTCTATATGTGCCGCGCGGTAGCGGAGCTGAAGCTGGATGCTTATATTCCGCAGCTGCTGAACATGCTTGGCGATATGCATCCCGCGGCGCGAGTCGCGGCAGCCGAGAGCCTCGGCAAGCTTGGTCACGCGGAGCTGGCGCCGATTCTGATCGACAGCCTGCCGTTTATGGACGAGGAGATGCTGGCTGCTTCCGTGCAAGCCTTCATCGCGATCGGGCCTGCCTCCGTCGAGCCGTTGCTGGAGAGCCTTCCTGCGGCATCTCCCAAGCATTGGGGAGCGGCGGTCCGCGCCCTGTCGGCGCTGATGGACGAGGACGAGGTGCGCGGGACGCTTGCGGAGCGGGGCGTAGGCCGATTGGCGGAGCTCCAGCATGCGGCGGCCTATTCCGGCTCGCTGCGCGCGATAGGCCGGGATGATCTGGCGGTGCTGGCAGCGATGCGGTGGCAGGAGGCGCGCAAGTTTTTGTTCGTCGGCCTGTGGAGCGTGCTGTCCCGTCTAGGGGACGAGGCTGCGGTGTCGCATATCCGCACGGCACTGGAGTCGGACGACGAGGAGACGAGAAGCAACGCGCAGGAGGTGCTCGCGGAAGGGTTTGGCGAGCGGAGGCTGTCGCAGGCGATGGCCGCCTTGATGGAGCTGCGCGCTCCGGAAGCGGGAAGTGTGATCGCCGAGAACGCCGCCTCGATATTGGAGGGGGCGAAGCGAGGCAACGATGAATGGTGGCGCGAGATGGCCGCAGCCGCTCTGAATGATAATAGTGGAGGTGGCGGCATGACAAGCGAAGGGCTTATGATGAGTCGATTGAACAAGGTCGTGTTTCTGAAGCAGGTGCCTTATTTTGGAGATTTGTCTCTGGAGGAGCTGGGCCTTATCGCTAATGTGGCCATTGAAGAGACCGTGTCCGACGAAGAAACGCTGCTTCGCAGAGGAGAGTCCCATTCCGCCATGTATGTGATCGTGGACGGCAATATAGAGCTGACCAGTGTGTCCGCGGCCGGCTGGGAGGGCACAATCGGCGTGCTGGGCCCGGGCGATGTATGCGGCGTTACCTCCGCCCTCGACGGGACGCCGTCAACTGTGACGGCGCAATCGCTGCTTGGGGACGCGAAGGTGCTGAAGCTGTCGGGCGACGATGTGTCGAGGCTGATTCGTCTCTATCCAGAGATCGGCATGGGGCTGCTGCGCGCATCCTTCGCGCGGATCCGCTTGCTGGAAGAGATGTTGATGCGGATTGATTCGTAGCAGAGCTTGCTTGTATTGCATCCTTGGGCATCATTGCATATAATAGTAATGAATATTTTGGACATATGGCTACAAGCTACGATGGAGAGCAGTAAGCAGATTGAATGGCACAGGGAGAGAGCGCCGCGGATTGAGAGCGTTCTTGCTAAGGTTCAGCTGCTGAATTCACTCCGGAGCATGCTCCTGAGGCGCAACAGCGTTAGGGAGTGGCGGTTCCCGCCGTTACCGGGACTTAAGGAACCGTGAACGCGTTATTGTTCAAGCGGTTCGAATTAGGGTGGTACCACGGTTCTTCCGTCCCTTCGGGGAGGAGGGACCTTTTTGTTTGAATAGAGTGGTGGATGAACACTATTGTGGAGGCGATGAAGGTGAAGGAAAGACTGGAGGAGCTGCGGGGCGAGGCGCTGCAGGAGCTGCAGGGGGTACAATCGCAGCAGGCGCTGAATGATCTGCGGGTCAAATATTTGGGCAAAAAAGGCGCGTTGACGGAAATTCTCCGAGGCATGGGAGCGCTCAGCGCAGAGGAGCGTCCCGTCATCGGGCAGGTTGCGAACGATGTGCGCGGCGCGATTGAGGCTGTTATTGAAGAGAAAGCGGCGGCATTCCAGCAGGCAGAGACGAACAACCGTCTGCTTGCAGAGACCATCGATGTGACGCTGCCGGGCAAGAAGCTGCCGACAGGCGCGATCCATCCGCTGAACAAGGTCGCACAAGAGATTGAAGATGTATTCGTGGGACTTGGCTATTCCATTGCGGAGGGCCCCGAGGTGGAGACGGATTATTACAACTTCGAAGCACTTAATCTGCCGAAGAACCATCCCGCTCGCGATATGCAGGATTCGTTCTATGTGACGGACGAAATTCTGATGCGCACCCACACCTCGCCTGTTCAAGTCCGGACGATGAAGGCGAAGGAAGGCATGACGCCGGTGAAGGTGATTTGCCCCGGCAAGGTGTATCGTCGGGATGACGACGATGCGACCCATTCCTTCCAATTCAATCAGATTGAAGGTCTTGTGATTGGGAAAGGCATTCGGATGAGCGACCTGAAGGGCACGCTGCTGCAATTCGTGCAGCAAATGTTCGGAGCGCAGGCGCAAATCCGCCTTCGTCCCAGCTTCTTCCCGTTCACAGAGCCAAGCGCCGAGGTTGATGTGACCTGTGTGCAATGCGGCGGCCATGGCTGCCGGATGTGCAAGGGAACGGGCTGGCTGGAAATTCTCGGGTGCGGTATGGTGCATCCTCGTGTGCTTGAGATGGGCGGCTATGACCCTGAGGAAGTGTCGGGCTTTGCGTTCGGCATGGGCGTAGAGAGAATCGCGCTGCTGAAATACGGCATTGACGATATCCGCCATTTCTACACCAACGATCTGCGTTTCCTGGGCCAATTCGCGAGAATGTGACGATAGAGAGAAGGGACGAGAACAAATGAAGGTATCTTACCAATGGTTGAATGAATATATCGAGCTTGACGGCATTGCGGCGGAGGAGCTTGCGGAGCTTATGACACGCGGCGGCATCGAGATTGATGGCGTGGAATCGCGGAACAAAGGCGTCACAGGCGTCGTAGTGGGTCATGTTGTGTCCAAGGAGAAGCATCCGGACGCCGACAAGCTGAATGTATGCAAGGTGGACGTCGGCACGGGCGAGGAGCTTCAAATTGTGTGTGGAGCCAAAAACGTGGACGCGGGCCAGAAGGTTCCCGTTGCGGTTATCGGAGCCGTATTGCCTGACGATTTCAAAATTAAACGCGCAAAGCTGCGCGGCGTAGAGTCGCAGGGCATGATCTGCTCCGCGAAGGAGCTGGGCTTGAACGATAAGCTGCTGCCGAAGGAGCAGCAGGAGGGCATCCTCGTCTTGCCGGAAGCAACGCCGGTGGGCACGCCAATCGGCGACGTACTGGGCATCGATGACGAGGTGCTGGAGCTGGACCTGACGCCGAATCGTTCCGACTGCCTCAGCATGCTGGGCGTCGCGTATGAAGTCGGCGCGCTGACTGGACGCGAGGCGAAGCGTCCAAGCGAGTCCGTTCATCATGCGGCAGCGGATACCGCAGACTATGTATCGGTGAGTATTGAAGCGCGGGAGCAATGCTCGCATTACGCTGCCCGTTATATTAAAGGCGTACAGATTGGACCGTCTCCGCAATGGCTGCAGAATCGCCTGATGGCGGCGGGCGTTCGCCCCATTAACAATGTAGTCGACGTCACCAACTTCGTCATGCTGGAATACGGACAGCCCCTTCACGCGTTCGACGCTGACAAGGTGCCGGGCGGCCGCATTCTGGTGCGGATGGCGCGCGAGGGCGAGACGATCGTCACGCTTGACGATCAAGAGCGCAAGCTGGAGCCGCATATGCTTGTTATTACAGACGGCAGCGAGCCGATCGCGCTGGCTGGCGTTATGGGAGGCGCAAGCACGGAGGTGACCGCTTCAACCGTTAATATTCTGCTGGAGTCCGCTAAATTCGATGGCGGCACCATTCGCAAGACATCCCGTCAGCTTGGCCTGCGTTCGGAATCCAGCATTCGCTTCGAGAAGGAAGTGGACCCTTCCAACGTCATTCCTGCGCTTAACCGCGCGGCGAAGCTGATCGCGGAATTGGGCGAAGGGTTTGTCACGCAAGGCATTGTGGAAGCTATTGCTGCTGCGGCTGAGCCGAAGCAAGTGACGGTTGCGCTGGAGCGGATTAACAGCTATCTCGGCACAGAGCTGACAAGCCTGGAGGTGCGTTCCATCTTCGGTCGCCTGCAGTTCCCCTATACGCTGCATGACAATGACGTATTTGTGGTGGAAGTGCCAACCCGCAGAGGCGATATTACACGGGCGGTGGATCTGATCGAGGAGGTTGCGCGGCTGCATGGCTATGACAACATCCCGACGACGCTCATTCATGGCGACGCCATTCCAGGCTCGCTTACGAAGGAGCAGTCGATTCGCCGCGAGCTGCGGAAGCGGCTTACGGACTCCGGCCTGCATGAAGTGATATGCTATTCCTTCACGAGCCCGGCCAGGACATCGCTGTTCCCGGCTCTGACGAGCGAGGCGAAGGCGGTTCGGCTTGCGATGCCGATGAGCGAGGAGCGGAGCGTGCTCCGGACGACGCTGATTGCGCAGCTGACGGAGACGGCCGTCTACAATCGCAATCGCAAGAACGAGTCTGCCGCGCTGTTCGAGATCGGCAGCGTCTTCCATACCGATGAGGAGCAGCTGACGCGCCTTCCGCAGGAGAAGCATCGCTTCGCTGCGCTGCTGACGGGCAACAAGACGGCGGCCTCGTGGAATACGAAGGCGGAGGCTTATGATTTCTATGATGCCAAGGGTATTGTGGAGACAATCGCTGAGACGCTGGGCTTGTCCGGCAGCATCTCATACGCGGCGGCGCAGCCGGAGCATTTTCACCCTGGAAGAACGGCATCGGTAACGCTTCATACGCCAGCAGGCGAGGTTGTGATCGGCTATGTGGGCCAGCTTCATCCGGCGCTGCAGGTGGAATGGGATATGGCCGACACCTATCTGGTGGAGCTGGAGCTGAACGCGCTCTACGAAGCAGCCAGCAGTGACATTGCTTACAAGGCGCTGCCGAAATATCCCGCTATGGAGCGTGACATCGCCGTTGTGGTTGATGCGGCAGTTGCCGCGGGAAGCCTGACAGACGCTGCATGGGCGACTGCCGGAGAGCTGCTGGAATCGGTTCGCGTATTCGATGTGTATACGGGCGAGCGTCTGGGAGCGGACAAAAAGAGCGTCGCAATCTCCCTCGTATACCGTCATGCGGAGCGCACGCTGACCGACGAAGAGGTTACGGCTGTACACGGGCAAGTCGTACAGAAATTCGAACAATCTTTTGGCGCGGAATTGCGCAAGTAGGCAGGAAACAAAAGGAGCCGCATCGAATTAGTTCCTAGCGAACGTCGATGCGGTTTTTTTTGTGTAAAGAAGCTATACAACCCCATGAGACGGCCGCGATTTGGACGATTGGAGGATATGACCAGCATGGATAACGAGCAAACCGTTGTAACCGTTGATATATATGGCATTCAATATAAAATTAAAGGTCATTCCAATATCGATTATATGAGGCGCGTAGCCAGCTCGATAGATGAAAGCATGAAGAAGCTCGCCAAGTCAAATCCCAGGCTGGACAATCAGAAGCTGGCCGTGCTGTGCGCGATGCAGACGACGGAGGATGTGTTCCGTCTTCGCCGGGATCTAGCCCGCCTGCAGGAGGAAGAGGCGCGCGCGATTGAGGTAAAGCAGCAGCTGGAGGCGGAGAAGCGCCGTTATGATGAGCTGACGGAGAAGCTGCAGCAGACGAAGCTGGAGGCGGAGAACAGCCTGAACGAGCTTCGCGAGCGCGCCGACAAGCAGCTGAAGGAGAGACTGGCTCAGGCGGATGGACATTATTCATCGCTGCTGGGAGCTGCAGAGGACAAGGTGAAAGCCGCTGAGCAAGGGCTGCTGCAGGCTCAGGCGGAGCATGAGCAGGAGCTGGCGCGCCTGAGAGACCAGCTGACGGAGGAGAAGAAGACGGAGCTTATCCAGCTCAAGAGCCGGCTGGAGACGGAGCTGGCCAAGCTGGAGCAGGAGCGGGACAAGGCCATTGCGGAGCTGGTGGAGCAGCATGACGCCGCTATCAAGGCACTGGAATTCGAGCGTGATCAGCTGGCGTCCCATGCGGAGGAGGAGCGTAAGCGATTTAACGCCGCCATCTCGGAAGAGAAGGAGAAGCTTTCTCTGCACTACATGGCAGAGATGGAGCAGCTGGTGGCGGAGCATGCTGCCGAGCTTGAAGGTCTGGCTGCGGAATATGCTGCAGGCAAGGAAGCCTTGCAGGAGGAGCACGCAGCCCAGCAGAAGGAAGCGGTTGAGAAGCTGGCAAGCGAGATGGACGAAGCCAGGAGCACGCTGGAGAGCGAATGGCAAGCCAGATGGGAGCAGCGAGAGCGGGTATGGCAGGAGAAGTGGCATGCCCGGGAGCAAGCATGGCAGGAGGAGAAAACGGCAGCACGATCGGAGCTGGAGCTTGCTTCATTGGAGCGGGAAGAACAGCTGAAGCGGGAACTGGAGCTGCTGGAGCAGTCCGGCAGGTCCGAGGCGGAGGAGTGGGACAAGGAGCGCCGCTCGCTTCTCGCACAGCTGGAGGAGCAGAAGCGGGCTGCTGCATCTGAGAAGGAGTCGTTCGAGAACCGGCTGGCTATAGCCGATGATCAAATTGCGCAGGCGTTGGAACAGGAGGAGTCGCTGCGAACGTCCGTGGCTCAGCTGCAGCAGGAAGCGCAGGCCTATCAAGAGCAGCTGAACGATGCCGCCGAGCAGGCGGAGCAGTTCGCTGAGGAACGGGGCCGCTGGTCTCAGCGCCAGCAGGAGGCAGAGCGCACTTTAGCCGAGCGTGTTGCGCTTGCCGAAGAAGCGGAGAGAAGCTACACGGAGCAGCTTGATCAGCTGGCGTTCAAGGAGCTGGAGCTGACGGAGCTGCTGGAGCAGCAGAAGGCCGCCGAGCAGCAGTGGAAATTGCAGCTGGCGGAGCGCGAGGCGAATGAGCGGGCACTGCGTGAGCAGCTGGAGCGGCAGGAGTCTTCTGCGCGCGAGGCCCAGGAGCTGCTGGAGCTGCTCCAGCAGGCGGACGGCGAGCTCCGTGAGCGGCTGGCTGGTATGGAGGCTGCGAATACGGAGCTTCGTACAGAGCTGTCTGCCAAGCTTGAGCTTGCGGAATCGGCACAGGGCGAGCTGAAACGGCAGCTCCAGCAGCAGGAGGATGAAGCTCGCGAGCTGCGCAATCAGCTGGAAGCTGGGGCTCAGGCGGAGCGGGAATGGTCGGAGAAGCTCCGGAAGGCCGAGCAGGATCTGCACGAAATGTCAGAGCTGAGCCAACTGGCGGAGGAAGAGCTCCGATCGAAGCTTGCGGCGCAATCTGAAGCCGAGCAGCGGCTGAAGGAGCGGCTGGAGTTGCTTAGCGGCAGAGAGCGCGAGCTGTTGGAGGAGCTGGAGCAAGCGCGGGCACACGCGCAGGAGCAAAGCGCAGCAGCCGCCAAGCTTGGCGTTGAGGCAGAGGAGCTGAGCGCGAAGCTGGAGCAAATAAAGGCTGATGAGCTGGAGCTGTATGAGAAGCTGGAGGTGTCCTTGTCGGCGGAGCAGGCGCTGAGGGAGCAGCTGCAGCAATCCCAGGAGGAGCTGCGGGAACGTCTGGAGCAGCTGGCGCTGCAGGAAGCAGTAGAGCGGGAATGGCAGGCGCGCATTGAACAGCTTCAACGCGCAGCAAGCGATGCCCATGAGAAGCTGGAGGCGGCAAGGCGAGAGCTGCAAGAACAAGCCGAGCTGCTGCAGCTGGCGGATGAGGAGACGGAAGCTAAGATCGCGGAGTGGAAAGTCACCGCTCAGGAGCTGACTCAGCAGGTGGAGCAGGAACGCGCGAAGCAAGGGGAGCTGACGCAGCAGTTAGAGCGGGAACGCACGAAGCAAGGAGAGCTAGCGCAGCAGGTGGAGCGGGAACAAGCGAAGCTTGTGGAGCTGGCACAACAGGTGGAGCAGGAACGTGCGAAGCAAGGGGAGCTGATCGAGCAGCTTGAGCTGACCGCCGCAAGAGAACGGATTGCCAGCGGTATGCTGGAGGAAGCTAATGATCGAGCGGAAGCGCTCAGCCGTCGGCTGGAGGATGTCCAGGAGCAGCTGGCGAAGCTAGAGGAAGAAGCTTCCAGTATGAGACGCCTGAAGGAGGAGCTGGAATCGAACGAGGAGGCTCTTCGGGAACGGATGGAGCTTGCTATGAGTGAAGCGGCTGCCGCTACAGACGTGCAGGGCGATTGGGAGGAGCAGCTGGCCGAGCTCCAGCGCGAACGCGACGAGGCAGCGATGGGCGTAGAGCGTCTATCCGCTCAGCACGACGCGCTCTCCGAGGAGCATCGCAAGCTGAAGATTGAATACTCCAAGCTGCAGACGGAGTTTAATGAGTGGATCGAGCTGATTGAACAGAGCTGAACTAGCAGCTAGTAGCTCACCTCTTGGTGCAAATAGACGTGCCAGAAACGTCTAAATGTGCTCGGTAGCGTGGTTTGAAGCAAATAGACGTGCCAGGAACGTCTAAATGTGTGCGGAAGCGTGGTTTGGAGCAAATAGACGTGCCAGAAACGTCTAAATGAGTGCGGAAGCGTGGTTTGGAGCAAATAGACGTGCCAGAAACGTCTAAATGTGCTCGGTAGCGTGGTTTGAAGCAAATAGACGTGCCAGAAACGTTTAAATGTGTGCGGAAGCGTGGTTTGGAGCAAATAGACGTGCCAGAAACGTCTAAATGTGCTCGGTAGCGTGGTTTGGAGCAAATAGACGTGCCAGGAACGTCTAAATGTGTGCGGAAGCGTGGTTTGGAGCAAATAGACGTGCCAGAAACGTCTAAATGTGCTTGGAAGCGTGGTTTGGAGCAGCAGTATTGAAATGCAAGCAAAGGAACCAGCCAAGTAGCGGCTGGTTCCTTTGCTTGCAGCCAGTGTGTAAATCGCGTTCTAGCTGCTAGCCATAGGAGTGGATCGTGCCCGTCGGACCGCCATGGGACAGGCTTGCGAGCCTGACAATATCCGGTGTGACGACTGCAGGGTCCTTGCCGGTAGCGTGCATCTCGCTGCGGAGGCTGCCGGGATTGTAGAGATTGACGAGGATGCCATGTTCATGCTCCTCATCCGCTACGGTGCGGGTCAGGGATTCAAGGCCAGCCTTGGCCGCGCTGTAAGCCGCGAACCCTCCTGCGCCGTTATGGGACAAGCTAGACGTAATATTGATAATGCGGCCGTACTGCTGTTTTCTCATGCTGGGCAGCACCGCTTTGGTTAGCAGGAAGGGACCGGTCAAATTGGTGGCGATTTGCTTCTGCCATTCCTCGGCGCTAAGCTCCATGACGGAGCCTGGCTCCAGAATGGCAGCATTATTCAGAAGGATGTCGATACGGCCATGCTCGGCTAGCGCGGCTGCTACGGCGTCGGCCACTTGGCGCTCCTGCGTAACATCCGCTTGAATGAACATAGACTCCCGCCCGGTCTGTTCGCTGACAACGGCCGCCGTCTGCTCCAGCCGCTCCAGCCTTCTGCCCAGCAGCACGACCTCAGCTCCGGCTTCGGCAAATGCAATAGCGCAAGCGCGGCCAAGGCCGCTGCCGCCGCCGCTGATTATCGCTACTCGTCCTTCAAGTGCTGCCATGTGCGTTCCTCCATTCATCAGATATATAGGGTTAGCCATAACGAAGAAGCCTCGTCCGCTGGGATGAGGCTTCGATTCGTATTATTATTGCACAACGAGCTTTGCTTTCATAAGTGCATGTCCATTGCCGCAAGGTATGGAGCAAATGATGTTATACGTGCCAGGTTTGTCGAATTTGACGGGCACGGTTTCGTTGTTGCCAATGCGGTAATTCGTTTTTAATATACTGACGCCATGCACGCCGTCCACGGAGTTCAGCTTCAAGCCGACCGTTTCGCCTGCTTTGATCGTATATTCACTCTGGTCAAACTCCCAGTTCTTGGCCGTAATGACCACCTCGGAGGTTGGCGGCCCCAGGTCTTCGGCAGCTGTAGTTGTCGTATTGACACTGTTAGAGCCGCAAGCGGCTGCAAGCATGACTGTCAGCGCGAGCACAGCGATGTAAGCGATCCATTTGTTCATAACGGTATCCCCCTTCTGTTGACTATATTCTCATCATAACCGAAAAAAGACAAACACAGTCTAACCCATCGTGACAACAGTTTGACAAAATGTTGAATGAATATCGAACGGGCAACCGAAATCGGAGTAAAAAACCCTCGTCTGCCCGCAGTGGACAGAGGAGGGCTGTTCGTCAGTTGCTCGGTCCCATACAAGCTTGCCGTTAGCGGTCGTGATGCCCGCCGTTCCGTCTGCCGGCTTCATATGGGGTGCTGACCGGAATAAACAGGTCGATAATCCCGATCGCAAGCGCCGCCAGAATGGCTCCCAGCCACGTGACGGTGACATCGCCGACGATAAATTGCGCAATCCAGATCACGGCTGCGCTGGCCAGAAAACCGACAATCCCGCGTCCAAACGGCGTAACACGCTTGCCGAATATGCCTTCAACAATCCAAGCAAGAGCAGAGATGACAAGAGCAAGGAACACCGCGCTCCAGAAGCCCCCTATACTGAATTGCGGAACAATAAAGCCAACGAGCATCAGCACGAGCGCCGCTACAATAAATCGAATAACATGTCCTAGAAAAGTCATATGCCAAATTCCTCCTAATCTTATTGGTATGCCAGCTGGATCAGGTGAAGATAGTCTGGGCTGATTCGGAATTAGTGTTGCCCCTCATGCAAAAAATATGTATGCAGGTGCCAGATCGGCTATAGGCGTTCTCGCCTCGTGCATCGGGTTCAAGGTTCGGATATAATAGAAAGGCGAGAGGAGTGTTATTTGTTGGACGCCAAAATATTGACTACGCTTGAATATCCTAAAATTATCAATAGATTGATCGGACACGCCAGCACAACGCTCGGCAAAGCCAGAGCGGAGGAGCTCCGGCCCGTAACGGGGCTGGAGGATGTGAAGCTGCTGCTGCAGGCGACAGACGAGGCTTATGCAGCGGATCGTCTCAAGGGCAGCGCGCCGTTCGGCGGCATTGCCGATATTCGTGCGCCGCTGCATCGCGCCCGAATTGGGGGCACGCTTAATCCGGCGGAGCTTCTTGAGATTGCCTTCAGCTCGCGCGGCGGACGGCGAATCAAGAAGCATATCGAGCTTATACATGAGGATCATCCTATTCCAATGCTCAGCGCACTTGCGGAAGGCATTGGCGAGAGGAAGGAGCTGGAGGATGCCATCTTCGGCTGTATAGATGAGCAAGCGGAGGTTATGGACAGCGCGAGTACGGAGCTTGCCTCTATCCGCCGCGAGCTGCGCACCGGGGAATCTCGCATCCGCGAAAAGCTGGAGTCCATGATCCGCTCCAGCTCTGTGCAGAAGATGCTGCAGGATGCCATCATCACGCTGCGCAATGACCGCTACGTCATCCCGGTCAAGCAGGAGTACCGCGGAAGCTTCGGCGGATTGGTGCATGATCAGTCCGGCTCCGGCGCGACATTGTTTATCGAACCGGAAGCCATTGTAGCGATGAACAATAAGCTGCGGGAGACCAAAGCGGCGGAGCAGCGCGAAATCGAAAAAATATTGCAGAAGCTGACCGCTCTGGCCTCGGAGCATGTGGATGAGCTGCTCGTCAACCAGGATTTGCTGGCGCAGCTTGACTTTGCGTTCGCCAAAGCCAGACTGGCGCACGAGATGAAGGCGACTCAGCCGCGCATGAACGACAGGGGCTTCCTGAAGCTGAAGCGAGGCAGACATCCCCTTATCGACAAGGATCAGGTGGTGCCGCTGGATGTGGAGCTGGGCAACCAGTTCACGGCGATCATCGTGACAGGACCCAATACAGGGGGCAAAACGGTGTCCCTCAAGACGATTGGCCTACTCAGCCTGATGGCGATGTCCGGGCTGTTCGTGCCTGCCGAGGAAGGCAGCCAGCTGTGCGTGTTCGACGCCATCTATGCAGACATCGGGGATGAGCAGAGCATTGAACAGAGCTTGAGCACCTTCTCCAGCCATCTGACCAATATTATCCGGATTCTGAATGCCATGACTTCCAAAAGTCTGGTGCTGCTAGACGAGCTTGGCGCCGGAACGGACCCCGCGGAGGGCTCTGCCCTGGCGATTGCGATTCTGGAGCACATTCACGCACGCGGCAGCCGCATCGTGGCAACGACGCATTACAGCGAGCTCAAAGCGTACGCTTACAACCGGAAGGGCGTCATTAACGCCAGCATGGAATTTGATATCGCGACGTTAAGCCCAACCTACCGGCTGCTCGTTGGTGTGCCTGGGCGGAGCAACGCGTTCGCCATTGCGGAGCGGCTTGGGCTGCAGCGCTCCATCATCGATACGGCGCGGGGCGAAGTCAGCGAAGAGGATCAGCGTGTGGAGAGCATGATCGCTTCTCTGGAAGAGAATCGTCTGACTGCGGAATCGGAGAGGCAGAGCGCGGAGACGCTGCGACTGGAGATGGAGCGTCTTCGGGCAAAGCACGAGGCGGAGCGTCTGAGGTTCGAGGAGCAGAAGGAAAAGCTGCTGGAGAAGGCGCACGAGGAAGCGCGGCAAGCCGTAGCCAAGGCGAAGCGTGAAGCGGAGGAAATCATTGCGGAGCTGCGCAAGCTTGCGATGGAGGAAGGCGCTTCGGTGAAGGAGCATAAGCTGATCGAAGCCAGGCGCAAGCTTGATGAGGCTGAGCCCGCAGCCAAAGGACCGAAGAAATCGAAGCCAAGCGCGGGATCGGCGAAGCCGCAGAAGATTGGACCTGGCGACGAGGTTATCGTCTACAGCCTGAATCAGAAAGGCATTGTAGTGGATATGCACAGCTCCGACGCGACCGTGCAGCTTGGCATTCTGAAGATGAAGGTAAGCCTGGACGATATGGAGCTGGTGAAAGCGAAGCCTCAAGAGAAGGCGCCACCACAGCCAAAGGCCTCATCCAGTCTGAAGCGAACACGCGACGACAATGTTCGAATGGAGCTGGACCTGCGCGGAGAAAATCTGGAGGAGGCCATCATGGAGGTGGACCGGTTCCTGGACGAATCGTTCCTGTCTGGCTTCGGCCAGGTCTACATTATTCATGGCAAAGGCACAGGCGTGCTTCGTACGGGCATACAGCAATATTTGCGCAAGCATTCTCATGTCAAGAGCTTCCGCAACGGCGACTACAATGAAGGCGGCATCGGCGTGACCGTAGCGGAATTGAAATAACGAACGGTGGGGAGAGGATCCTATGGAAGCGGATATCGACAGACTGCTTGACAATCCTTATGCCGCGTCTTTGGTTTTTGTATCGGTGACGGTGCTGTCGCTGATTGTGTTTCTGTCAGTGTTCGAGCTGGTGACCAAATACAAGTGCTGGGATGAGATTAAGAAAGGGAATTTGTCCGTTGCGATGGCTACCGGCGGCAAAATTTTTGGCATTTGCAATATTTTCCGCTTTTCCATTGAAGCTAATGACTCCATCTACCAGAGCCTGCTCTGGGGAGCTTATGGCTTCGTCATCCTGCTGATCGCTTATTTCCTGTTTGAATTTCTGACGCCTGTATTCCGTATTGACGAGGAAATCGCAAGAGATAATCGAGCGGTGGGCTTCATCGCGATGGTTATCTCTGTGGCGTTGTCCTACGTGATCGGAGCGACTGTTATTATCTAATGCTGGAGGACTCTGAAGGATATGAAATATTTGTGGGTCACGCTGCTTGTGTGCGCCGTGCTTTTTTTTGTGAGCGGTATTATTTATTTAATGTTGAATTAGTGGAACTCAAAGGATAAGGGAGAGATAAGGATTATGGGGCCAACGGAGTCAACAGAACAAGGGCAGGATAAGCAAATTTGCCAATGGTGCTTAACGGAAATTATATGGGACGAGGAGATTGGGCCGGAGACGCATTGCCCGCATTGCGAGAATGAGCTTGGAGGTTATCGCTCCCTCCAGATCGGTATGAATGGGGATGAAGGCGATGATGATTCATCCGCATCCCAACACCAGGATGCTTCGGAGGATGATGAGGACTGGCTCGATGAGGATGAGGAGCAGGACGAGCGTTATTCGGAGGAAGAAGGCTTCCGGGGCGGCAGCCGCAGCAGACTTGCGGCAGAAGGCGTCATACAACGCATATTGGATGAGCAGCTGGAAGCGCCGGAATGTCCGGCGTGCAGGGAATATATGCTGGATGCCGGCTTGCAGACGATCGATTCCGGCTTCCGTCCAACAGAATCGAAGGCGATCGGTATTCCGATTGTGCCTAATCCGTTCCGAATCGTATGGTATGTATGTCCGGCCTGCTATCATACGTCCTCGTTCCTTAGCTTGAACGATCGGGAGGAAATGCTGAACCGCCTGGCGGAGCGCTCCTAATCCATCACGGCAGCGGCCAGCTCGGGAGGCTGCCTTCCATATTTGGACGGGCATCGGCGATGCTTCTTCAGGGTATGTTACAAAACGAATGTTTCTAGCGCAGCTGCTTAGCTGTATGGCGCGAAGGAGGTTTCGTTGTGGCAAAAGCATTGGAGAAGCAAGCGGTTCTGCTGTTGATTGTTCAAGCGCTGTTCGGCATTGCAAGCGCCTTGTCCGGCACGTTCCTGCCCGTCTATCTGTGGAAGGCAAGCGGCTCGTATTCGCTTATTGGCTGGTTTACCTTTGCTCATTACCTGGTGGGCGGATTAACCTTCTGGTTTGCAGGCAAGTGGGTGAAGGAGTTCAACAAGATGCACAGCCTGCGTCTTGGCATTGCCTTGTCCGGCCTCTTCTATTGTATGGTGCTGCTGCTTGGCGAAGGAGCGATTCGATGGTCTGTGCCGCTCGGCATTCTGAACGGCCTGGCATCGGGCTTTTTCTGGCTTGCGTTTAACGTCGTTTATTTCGAGGTGACGGAGCCCGACACTAGAGACCGATACAATGGCTGGGCGGGCCTGCTCGGCGCGGGCGCCGGCATATTGGCGCCCTGGATATCCGGCCTGCTCATTACCTCCATGCAAGGGGAGAGAGGGTATCGCTTCATCTTCGGCTTGTCGCTTGCCATCTATTCGGTCAGCGTCATTCTGAGCTTCTGGCTCAAGAAGCGCCACGGAGAAGGCAGGTATCACTGGATGATGGGCTTCCGCAAGCTGATGGAGCCAGGCAATCCATGGAGAAAGCTGTTTCCTGCTATTGCAGCTCAAGGTATTCGCGAGGGTGTATTTATGTTCCTCGTCGGCTTGCTGGTCTATGTGGCAACCCGTGATGAGAGCAGGCTTGGCACCTATTCGCTTATTGTATCGCTGGTATCCCTGGTCAGCTTCTGGCTGGTGGGCAAGCTGATGGCCAAGATGAAGCGGCGATGGGCCATGCTGGCTGGCGTTATTATGATTGCGGCTGTCATATTGCCGTTGTTCTGGCAGGTGTCGTATTTGACCTTGCTGTTGTTCGGTATCGGGACGTCCCTGTTTATCCCGCTGTATATTATTCCAATGACCACTCGCGTATTCGATGTGATCGGCCAGTCCCAGGAAAGCGCAAGGAACAGGGAAGAATTTATCGTGCTGCGCGAGGCAGCGCTCACAACGGGAAGAATCATTGGTTTGATCGCATATTTGATTGTGCTGCCCCGCACGGACTCTCCGCTCGCGATTACTTGGCTTATGCTGGGAGTCGGGGTTGTCCCGATCGCGGGCTGGTGGTTCATGCGTT
The DNA here is from genome assembly GCF_040834005.1 of Paenibacillus sp. PL2-23. NCBI lineage: Bacteria > Bacillati > Bacillota > Bacilli > Caryophanales > Paenibacillaceae > Paenibacillus > Paenibacillus sp. PL2-23. The sequence continues at coordinate 3,974,702 of NZ_CP162129.1, read as the reverse complement.
CCTTCCTAAGGGACGAGGCGCCGCATGGCGAAGCTGTAGTCGGAGCCGATGCAGCAGCACATGTTAGCGTAGCAAAAGTAAGTACGGAAGCAGGTAGTCATTATGGGAAAAGTAGCATCCATTATTTCGGAGCTGATCGGCGCGACGCCGGTCGTTCAACTCAACAGAATGGCGGAGCCGGGCGCCGCGGACGTGTGCGTTAAGCTGGAGAGGTTCAATCCAAGCGGCAGCGTCAAAGACCGAGCCGCCTTCTCCCTGATCGATACGGCGGAGCGTAACGGGCTGATTCGTCCTGGAGATACCATTATCGAGCCGACAAGCGGCAATACCGGCATTGGTCTGGCCATGAATGCCGCAGCCAAGGGCTACAGACTGATTCTTGTCATGCCGGACAATATGTCCTCGGAGCGGATCAAGCTGCTGAAGGCTTATGGCGCTGAGGTGGTGCTGACGCCGGCTGCTGAACGTATGCCGGGCGCCATTCGCAAGGCAGAGGAGCTTCGGGCGCAGAAGCCGGGCAGCTTCATCCCGAATCAATTCGAGAATGCAGCCAATCCGGATATTCATCGCCGGACCACGGCGCTCGAAATCATGGACCAAACAGATGGCAGGCTTGACGCGTTTATCGCTACGGCAGGCACCGGCGGCACGGTAACAGGCACCGGCGAGACGCTGAAGGAGCTGCTGCCCGGCATTCATATCGCCGTCGTAGAGCCGGAGGGCTCTCCTGTTCTGTCCGGCGGCAAGCCAGGTCCTCATAAGCTGGTTGGCACTAGTCCAGGCTTCGTGCCCGCGATCCTGAATACGTCGGTCTATGACGAAATTATACGGGTTAGCGATGATGACGCGCTGGGCACGATGCGAAGGCTGGCAAGGGAAGAAGGCCTGCTGCTTGGTCCGTCCTCCGGAGCGTCGGTATGGGCGGCCATGCTGGTCGCGAGACGGCTGGGCCCTGGCAGACGCGTGCTTTGCATCGCTCCAGATACCGGAGAGCGGTATTTGAGCATGGACATCTTTTAATTATTTTCCACAAACCACAAGCCATTCTCTATTTCCTCTATTATGCATTCAGGCATTCATTTCTGGGCAACCTTTGGTTGGAAGGAAGTGAATGCCTGTTATGTCTTCAATCAAAAAATTCGGAATTTTCCCTTCAATAGCGATGATCGCATTGTCGGTTGGCCTCATCAATCATGTTCTGTTAGGCCCCCTATTGCTGGACAGCGCCAAACGAGACGCCTGGATGGTTGTGCCCATCTCACTTCTTATCATCCTGCCGTGGCTTCTGGTTCCCTTCACATCGCTCCTGAGCAAGCTGAAGCGCAAGAGGTTCGATGTGTGGCTGAAGGAGCATCTTCCTCCATGGGTTGTGCGAATCATCATGATTTATTTCATGATTCTGCTTATTTGGGCGTGTTCGGAGACGCTCATCATCAGCTCCTCCTGGGCTGGCACTACTTATTTGCCTAGAACGCCAACGGTTATTATCAGCGTTGTTTTTTTAACCCTATGCCTGTACGCGGCACATAAGGGGCTGCGCTCCATCGCGTATCTGAGCTGTATTCTCCTTCTCATTGTTTCCGGTCTGGGGCTATTCGTTATGGCAGCCAATATTCCGCACAAGGATTATTTGTACCTGCTTCCTATCCTGGAGAATGGACCGGCGCCTGTTATGCAAGCTGTGGTATATGGCTTGACGTCGTTCAGTGAATTTGTTTATGTGCTGCTGTTCCAGCATCATGTGACAGGCTCCTACAAGCGAAAGCATCTGATCCTTCTTGTGCTGTTTCTGACTCTGCTGGCTGTAGGTCCCGTCATGGGGGCCATCTCAGAATTTGGTCCTGTGGAGGCGGAGAAGATGAGATATCCGGCTTTTGCGCAGTGGAGGCTGGTCTCGATCGGCAAATATTTTGAGCATGTTGATTTTTTTGCCATCTATCAATGGCTCTCCGGCGCCTTGATTCGAATATCCCTGGCTCTTTATCTGATTGTGGAATACAGCTCGATCAAGCGAATGAAGAGACCATGGATAGGCTACATGCTGCTTGGCATAGGTCTCGCAGGTCTAGCCTACCTTGGTATTCATCATATGATCCTGTATACCAATGTTATATTCCACGTCTATAAGTGGTATGGCATTCTTACAATAAGCCTTGTGCTGCTGCTGTATGCGGCAAGCTTCTTGAGGAAGAGGGGGGATCATGATGGACAGCCACAACATCGACCAGGAGGCGCTGAAGAGCAGCCTGCATGATGAAATCCTGGATCCAGAAGCGTTTCGTCGGCAATTGGAGCCATGCGAGGATGTATTTGAGCATACGATTGCGGTGGGCGGCAGCGAGGGGCTGCGGGCAAGGTTGTTTTATTGCGACGGCTTAATTGACAGCAAGCTGTACCATATGAGCCTGCTCCCCTTGCTGGAGAACTGGCCATATCCTTCTGACAAGCCATCCACGACTTTCGTTGATCATCCTCGGAAGGCGTTTATGAGGCTGGAATCAGAGCAGTCCGCTCATTTATTCGCCAGGCTGTTCGCCGGGAGTGTGATCATCACGTTCTCCGACGACAACAGCTTCTATGAATACAACATTTCGAATCAGCCGTCCAGAAGTCTCGAGGAATCAACGATGGAGCTGTCGGTCAAGGGCCCGAGAGACGGCTTCGTCGAACAGCTATCTACCAACGTAGCGCTGATCCGCAAGCGGCTGCGGACGCCGAACCTGCATATCGAATATATGAAGCTGGGAAGGGAATCCCAGACGGAGATCGCGCTGCTTCATATGCCGAATTATACGCCGGAAGGCTTGGTGGATGAAGCCAGAAGACGTCTGCGGCTCATCGATATTCCATCATTGAACGGAGCAGGCGAGCTGGAGGAGCTGCTGTCCGACAGGCCGCTTGCCTTGTTCCCGCTGCTGGATTACATAGGCAGACCTGATTTTGTCGTCCAATCACTTATGAAGGGGAGATTCGCGATCATTGTCGATGGTACGCCGGCTTCACTGATCGGTCCCGGCAATTTAATGCTGCTCATCAAATCTCCGGAGGACGCGCATCTGCCTTTTTATTTCGTTACTCTGGAGAGGCTGCTCCGACTGCTGGGGCTTATACTGGCGCTGCTGCTGCCGGGCTTCTGGATTGCGTTGTCCTCCTACAATACGGATCAAATTCCATTCACCTTATTGGCAACCGTTACGATGGCTCGGATTGGACTGCCTATGTCCGCCACGATGGAAATGTTCCTGATGCTGACCTTGTTCGAGGTGTTCCGAGAAGCGGGTGTTCGGCTGCCGCGGCCCGTAGGCCAGACGGTATCCGTGGTGGGCGGGCTAATCATTGGGGATGCTGCAATTCGAGCTGGCATGACCTCTCCTACCATGCTCGTCGTAGCAGCCGTAGCAGCCGTATCCACCTTCACGCTGGTTAACCAATCGCTTGCAGGCTCTGTCACACTGATGCGAATCGTCATTCTGATACTTGCCTCCATGTTTGGCATGTTCGGTTTTTTTGTCGGCTTGTTCGGCCTGCTGCTGTATATCTGTACGCTGGAGTCGTTTGGCCAATCTTATTTGACGCCGCTGGCACCCTTCCGTTATAAGGGGTTGGCCGCGTTGATCCAGCTGCCATGGAAGTTTGCCGATACCTCCTCTTCAAGAAGGAAAAAAACATGATCTCGCGGCGGAGGTGGATGGCCTGGATCGGCTTGGTACTGATTGTCTTGCTTATGCCAGGCTGCTGGGACGAGGTCAACCTGCAGGATGTAAGCTATGTCTCGGCTATCGGCATTGATTACAAGGACGGCCAATATACCATTTATGCGCAAATGCTCAATTTCTCGTCTATTGCCAAGACGGACTCTCCGCCAGGGGACGGCAATCAGGTATGGATAGGCAAGGCCACGGGCAATTCGGTGCTGATGGCTGTCCATGCTTTAAGCCGAAGCAGCTACTTAACTTTGAACTTGGAGCATCTCAAAACGATTGTTGTTCAGGAGAGGGCGATGAGCCAGCTTACGGATATATTAGACGGTCTTAACCGTCATAGAGCTTCCAGATACACAACGTTTATTTACGGCACCAAGGTGCCGTTTGAGGAGCTGTTTAATACAGAAAGCTTCTTTTTTCAATCGCCCTTGAACAGCTTGATGTATTTGCCGAGCCCCCATGAGGAGGACTACACATTCATTAAAGCCCAAACGATGCAAAGCTTCGTGCGGCAGCTGAAGGAGCCGGCAGAATGCGCCATGCTGCCTGCCATGACGGCAAGCGAAGCCTATTGGAGGCATGGCAAGAAGCCCATGAATACACAGCTTATTGGCGGCGTATATGTGGTGCATGATTATGACTACAAGGGATATGCGCCGGAAGAGGAAATAAGGGGGATTAGATGGGCAAGCCAATCCTTCGAGCGTGTGTTCATGACAGCTGAGCGAAACGGGACTTCCGCAACGATTGTGATTACTCAATCTCATCTGAAGCTGCGCGCCGCAAGCCTCGAGAAGCCGGAGCGATTCGAGCTGACGCTCCAAATTCAAGGCTATGTCGCCGAGATGGACGGAGAAATGAGCAAGCTGGAGATCGAGAGCAGCATCCAAAGTGACGTTACCCAAGAGATCGAATCGACCTACAGGTATGGCGTAAGCCGCAAGCTGGATCTGTTTGGATTGGAGCATCATTTGTACCGATACCATAATGGATATTGGAAGCAGAAGGTAAAGGATACGGAATGGAAGCCTGAGTCCAGTCAGCTAGAAGTAAAGGTAAAGATGGCGCTGAGCGATTCCGGGAAATTCGAATTATCGGGAAGCGGCTCATAAAAAACAAATTTCGGATCATAATACAAAAGGCACTAAAAAGCATCTATTCATGTACAGGAGGGAAAACCGATGATTCAGCCTATGACGGCCAAAGAGCTGGAGTATATTGCCGATTCCATGTCCAACGAGGATTTGCTCATGAAGCAATGCGCTGCTGTTGTGTCCATAGCAACATCGCCTGCGATTCGCGACTGCTGCACCCAAATGATCCAGCAGCATCAGCAGCATTATGATTCGCTTATGCATGCTATTCAGCACCATCAGCAAATTGCGCCTACACAGCCCCAATAACAACTGAAGGAGGAATTACGATGCAGCACCAACAAGCTCAACAACCGCAGCATCTCATGAATGAAGAGGATTTGGCGTCAACCGTGCTTGCAGATCTAAAACGCGTTGTTCGCGAATATGCAACGGCCGCAACAGAGTCAACATGTCCCGACATTCGGCAACTGTTCACCAAGCTGCTGGACAACACGCTGAGAGCGCAAGGACAGCTGTTCCAAGCGATGCAGCAAAGCAATATGTACAACGCGGCGTCCCCGGCTCTTCGCCAAGAGCTGGACAAGCAGGCGCAGCATTACCAGCAGACTGCACAGAAGACGCAGCAGCAGCTGCAGCAGAAGCTGGGCGGCATGATGCCGCATGGCGCCATGATGAATGGCAATCAGAACCAGCAGGGCCATCAGCAGCCAATGTATATGTAAGGCTGCCAGCATGCCTGATTAAGACCCTTCGGGGTCTTTTTCTCATTTGGCTTGTCCAAAGGATAATGTTGCTATTGCGGGAAAATCTTTTATAATGAGTCTTAAGTCATAGAATGGCAGGTGAACGGAGTGGAAATATCCGGCAAGGAAGCTTTGCGTAATTGTACGACTTCGGAAGGGACTAAGTTTTGTCCGGTGTCGCCCCTGCACTATACCATGTTCTGGTCAGGTTATATCGCTATTGCGGCAGCAAGCGTAGCTGTGAATGTATTCATCCCTAACCCTTATTTGCTTGCGCTGTTCGCTATCCCGGCGATTTACATAGGATTGATGCGAATGCCGGTAACGGCATTTCTTGCCGGGGCTGCGGCGCTGTCCGGGCTCATTGCTGCGGTGTGCGGCTGGATGTGGATGACGGTGCTGCCGGTGGGAGCTTTTTTTGCGCTGATGCTTATTACCCGGCGTATCGTTACGGTGTCGCGCCGTCATTTCCAACAGAAGGAGCAATATGAGGAGCTGTTCATGGATACAATGCTTTCCTTTGCGAAGAGCATTGATACTCGAGATCCCTACACGGCGTTCCATTCCCGCAATGTAGCGGAGTACGGCAAGTCCATCTCGCTGGAGCTGGGGCACTCGGAGCAGCAGGCTGAGGCGGTGTATCTTGCAGGACTCATTCACGATATCGGCAAGATCGGCACACCGGAGGCCATTCTGGGTAAGGAGTCGCGTCTAACGGAGGAAGAATACGCCATCATGAAGCAGCATCCGGAAGCCGGCTACGACATTATTAAAAATATAGCAAGGCTGTCGGAGCTTGGCATAACGGATATGGTGCGCCATCATCATGAGAGGTTCGATGGGCGTGGATACCCCCATGGACTGAAGGGTGAAGCCATTCCTCTTGGAGCGCGCATACTGGCGGCGGCGGACGCATTTGATGCCATGACCACGAACCGTTCTTATCGAGCGAAGCTTGCGATTGAGACGGCAGCAGAGGAGCTTCGCAGGCATAGCGGCACGCAATTCGACCCGGCAGTGGCAGGTGCGTTCCTGCGTGTGCTTGAGCGGGAAGGGAAGCTTGAAGCTTCGGCTCAGGCCGCCGGCGCTGAGGCGGTGCGCGCTCCTGCAGCGGCCGTGTAACGGCTAGGCATGGCTCTATTAGCCTGGTGCCCTAGGCGGCGGAGGCTTGTTCCACGTTCTCGTGAGGGAGCTGCTTGGGAGCAAGCCAAGCGCGAAGCTCGCCAAGCAGTGTGTTCAGCTCCTGGCGAAGCTCGTGCAGCTCTGTCCGGCAGCGGTCCTGCAGACCGTCCATATCGTCTGGCGTAAGCTGTCCGGTGCGAACCTGGAAAATAAGCTTGTTGGCGATCGTTTCGTTATCGCAAAATCGGGGCGTATAGGTGATTATCGGCGTGGATGTCATCATTGTGGCTCCTTTTGGATAGGCTGTTTGTCCTAACTGTAGCAAGGAATTGTTAAATACATGCTGTGAATATGTGAAAACCATGTAAGAAAATTAAACTTGCTCCTGAAAGTCGTTAAGAAGAGGTTTCAAATTCTCTTTGCAGAGCGGGTTGATTCGTTGTAAAATAGCCTTTATAACCGCAGGCGAGCTGGAAGGAGTTTTCGCATGAACGAACTACAGTTGAAGGTTTTGGAGCTGCTGAAGGAAGACGCCCGCAGGGACGCGGAGCTGATCGCGACCATGCTGGACGAACCGGTAGAGGCAGTGAAGCAAGCGATTGCCGCGATGGAGCAGGACCATGTCATCGTGAAATACGCGACAGTTGTGAACTGGAGCAAGGTGGACGATGAGAAGGTGACGGCCTTGATCGAGGTTCAGATTACACCTGAGCGCGGACGCGGCTTCGAGGGGATTGCGGAGCGCATCTACCTGTACCCGGAAGTGAAGTCGGTGTACCTCATGTCCGGAGCATACGATTTGCTGGTGGAGATCGAGGGCAAGAACCTGAAGGAAGTGGCCTCGTTCGTATCCAATAAGCTTTCTCCGATCGATGCGGTATTGTCGACGAAGACGTTTTTTATATTGAAAAAATACAAACAGGACGGCATCATCTTCGAGGAGCATGAAGGTGACCATCGGCTGATGGTATCGCCGTAATAAAGGGTGATGGCGATGATCAAAGAGGATTCGGAACAATCCGTCCCTGTGCGGCGAGAATCGATGGCCGACTACTTGTCTCCTCTCGTTCGAGGCATCAAACCGTCGGGAATCCGTCGGTTTTTTGATTTGGTCAGCTCCCGCAAGGACATCATTACATTAGGCGTCGGGGAGCCTGACTTCGTAACGCCGTGGCATGTGAGGGAAGCGGCTGTCTACGCGCTGGAGACGGGCAAGACACAATATACGTCCAACGCAGGAATGCCGGAGCTGCGCGGGGCTATCGGGCAATATCTGAACGATTCATTCGAGGTGGAATACAATCCCGCGAATGAGATTATCGTCACGGTCGGCGGCAGCGAAGCTATCGACCTGGCGCTTCGGGCACTCATTACTCCGGGAGATGAAATTCTTATTCCGGAGCCTTGTTATATCTCGTACTCCCCCATTACTTCACTTAGCGGAGGCGTGGCGGTAGGAATCGAGACGTTCGCGGCGGATAACTTCAAGCTGCGGGCCGACCAGCTTAAGGCAGCGATTACACCGAAGTCCAAGGTGCTTATCCTCTGTTATCCAAGCAATCCGACAGGCGGCACTATGACCTACGAGGATTGGCTGCCTATTGCGAAGGTCGTCGAGGAGAACGATCTGATCGTCATTTCCGATGAAATCTACGCGGAGCTGACTTATGGCTCCAAGCATGTCAGCTTTGCCGCAATGCCGGGGATGAAGGATCGCACCATTCTCGTCAGCGGCTTCTCCAAGGCGTTCGCAATGACAGGCTGGCGTATGGGCTATGCATGCGGCCATACCGATCTGATCGGAGCAATGCTCAAAATTCACCAGTACACCGTGATGTGCGCACCGATCATGGCACAATACGCTGCTCTTGAAGCGCTGCAGAATGGTCTGGAGGAGAAGGACAGGATGGTGGAGTCCTACAACCAGAGACGACGTCTCGTGGTGAAGGGCTTCCGGGATATCGGGCTGGAATGCCATGAGCCGCAAGGAGCGTTCTACGCGTTCCCGTCGATTGCATCGACTGGGCTGACGAGCGAGCAGTTCGCCCAGCGTCTGCTGGAGGAGGGCGGTGTCGCCGCCGTTCCTGGCGATGTATTCGGCCTTGGCGGCGAAGGGCATCTTCGCTGCTCTTATGCGACCTCCGTCACTCAGCTGACTGAGGCGCTGGAGAGAATTGGACAGTTCGTCTACAAATTGAAGCAAGGCTAAGTTGAACAGCAGCAGGCCGGGATCGATTCCTGCCTGCTGTTGTGCTATGCGGATCATAAGATGAAGGAGGAGACATATGCGACTATATACCAAAACAGGCGACAAGGGCGAAACCTCGTTAATTGGCGGGAGAGTGAGCAAGGATGACGCGAGAGTGGAGGCGTATGGAACGATCGACGAGCTGAACTGCTTCGTCGGCGTCGCGCAGGCTGAAGCGGCGAAGCATAAGGGGCTGGAGGAGCTGGCAGGCTGGCTCGTAGACATCCAGCAGGAGCTGTTCGACTGCGGCTCCGATCTGGCGTATGCGAAGGAAGGCACGCCTTACAAGATGGATGGAGAACCGTCCGCGCGGCTGGAAGGATGGATTGATCGGTACATAGAGGAAGCGCCTGAGGTTACACGCTTCATTCTGCCCGGAGGGAGCGCTGTGTCATCGGCGCTGCATGTATGCCGTACCGTATGCCGCAGGGCGGAACGCCGGATCGTCACCCTCTCGCGGCAGCATGCCATTAACGAAGAGGTGCTGATCTATATCAATCGGCTGTCTGATTTCTTCTTTGCGGCGGCTCGTGTCGCCAACGCAAAGCTGAACGTGCCGGATACGGAATATGTTAGAAGCGCGGAAGTGTTCCGCAAGCGGAAAAAGCAATCGTAAGGTGGCGGCGGAATTGGACATCAACGAACAGTATTACGCGCCGCTTGTCGTGAAAGTGGCTGCCGAAGACGCGGGCAAGGAAGTCCGGAAGGTGCTGGAGCGCAGGCTCGGCGTATCAAGGAAGCTGCTCTCTCAGGTCAAGCTGACGGAGCATGGACTGACCGTTAACGAGCAGCGAGTCTACACGAATGCCAAAGTGGCGGCCGGCGACATCATTCGGCTTCGGATGGAGCGGGAGCAGTCCGACGACATTCTCCCTCAGCCCATACCGCTGGATATTGTGTATGAGGATGAGTACCTGCTGATCGTGAACAAGCCGGCAGGCATGATCGTGCATCCGACGCATGGCCATTATACCGGCACGCTGGCGAACGGCGTGGTCAGGCATTGGCTGGACAAGGGGGAGAAGGTCCGATTCAGGCCCATCCACAGACTCGATGAAGAAACGTCGGGGCTGGTCGCCATAGCCAAAACGGGCTACGTGCACCAGCAGCTGTCCGAGCAGCTGCAAGCGGGCGAAATGACGAAGCTGTATCGCGCTTATGTATATGGTGTCCCTCCCGAGCAATCGGGCGTTGTGGACGAGCCGATTGACCGCGACAAGGAGCAGCCGCATCTGCGCGTGGTCACTCCGGAAGGTTATCCTTCCCTTACACGGTATGAGGTAATGAGAAGCTACAAGGGCGACAGCGGGCTAGCTGCGTCTTCTGTCAGGCTGAAGCTTGAGACGGGGCGAACGCATCAGATCCGCGTTCATATGAAGCACGTTGGCTGTCCGCTCATCGGCGACAAGTTGTATGGTCCCGGCGAGAATGGCGTGGCGGAATGGGAGTCAGCCGTCGGGCGCCAGGCGCTCCATGCGGAGACGCTGGGTCTAACGCATCCTATGCTGAGGGTTAGAATGGAGTGGACGGCGGCGCTTCCTGCGGAGCTTGCTCATCTGGAGCAGCTGCTTTCGCAAGTTTAATCGACATGCGCAGTCAGGCGCCAGCCTCCAGCTTCGCTGGAAGCTGGAGCATAGAAAGGGGTTATTGGGAGCTATTATGGGGAATAAAGTGACCATTATTGAATATCCGAAATGCAGTACATGCAGAGCGGCGGTGAAATCGCTGAAGGCCAAAGGCAATGAGGTGACCACGAGGGATATCGTTAACGATACGCCTTCTGCAAAGGAGCTGAAGGAGCTGCTTGCGATCAGCGGTATGGATATTAAAAAGCTGTTCAACACGTCTGGCGAGGTCTATCGCGAGCTGGGACTGAAGGACAAGCTGCCTGCCATGTCGGAGGAGGAGAAGCTGGATTTGCTGTCACAGCATGGCATGCTGATTAAGCGTCCAATCGTTACTGACGGCAAGAAGGTTACGGTTGGGTACAAGGAGGAGCTGTTCGAGCAGCAATGGGGCGGTCATGAATAACAGAGGGAATAAAGGCTTCTGCGAGGATGAGCCATCGGGTAAAACGTGGAGATCACACAGGCTGTCGCAGCTCGGCTCCTCCATCTTCTCGGAGGTGGCGGCCTGGAAGCGGGCAGCTGCCGCCAATGGCACCGATATGATTGATCTCGGCATTGGAAGCCCGGATCAGCCGCCGTCGGAGGCGGTTCGGCGAGCGCTAGCCGACGCCGCGCTGCGGACGGATATGTACGCCTATCCCGCTACCAAAGCCGGCATGCCGTTTAAGGAAGCAGCCGCTGCCTGGATGAAGCATCGGTTCGGGGTTGATGCTGATCCAGAAAGTGAAATTCTCACGCTGCTTGGTTCACAGGACGGACTAGCTCATCTGGCTATGGCTTTGTGTGATCCCGGCGATGCGGCGTTGCTTCCGGATCCCGGGTATCCGATATACGCCGCCTCGCTTGCGCTGGCTGGTGTGGAGCCGATTTCGATGCCGCTGCGGGCGGACAAGGGCTTCATGCCCGACCTGGACGCGATCACCGATGAGGCCTGGAAGCGGGCCAAATTTATTTTGCTCAATTATCCCAACAATCCGCTGTCCGCGGTTGCCAGCCTCAGCTTTTTCGAGGAGCTGGTGAATAAGGCGCGGGAGCATGGAGTGCTGGTTGTACACGATCTGGCCTATTCCGAAATGGGCTTTGACGGCATGGAGCCGCCCAGCGTCTTGCAGGTGCCGGGAGCCATGGCGCAGGCCGTGGAGTTCCATTCCATGTCGAAGAGCTTCAACATGGCGGGCTGCCGCCTCGGCTTCCTGGTCGGCAACGCTGAGGCGGTAGGCGCGCTCAGAGAGCTTAAGGCGAATATTGATTATGGCGCTTTTGATCCCGTGCAGGAGGCGGCTGTCGTCGCTTTGCAGTAGGCGATGTCGAATCCAGCTTACGTCAAAGCTGGAGCCCTGTACGAGCGTCGGCGCAACAGCTTTGTGCATGCGCTGCGATCGGAGGGGTGGGCTGTGGATATGCCAGCCGCCACGATGTTCGTATGGGCGAAGCTGCCGTCCATGTCCTGGGACTTAGGGACGCCATGGACCTCGAGAACCATTTCCCAGGAAATGCTCAAGGCGACAGGTGTTGTTGTTGTGCCTGGCGAAGCCTTTGGCCAAGAGGGAGAGGGCTACGTGCGCATCGCGCTTGTGGAATCGGAGGAGAGGCTGCTGGAAGCGGCGGCACGAATTGGACGCTTCATCAGAGGCGAGCATGTGATATAATGAGCGCAAAGATAGAAGGGGGCGGATCAGCACAATGAGCCAACAAAGGCTGTTATTAGTGGACGGAATGGCTATATTGTTCCGGGCATACTTTGCAACCTCGTTCACAGGCAGCATCAGAAGGACAAGCGCGGGAGTGCCCGTCAACGCGGTGCATGGTTTTGTCCGGTATTTCATGGATGCCATTAGCAAATTTGATCCAACGCATGTGATATGCTGCTGGGATATGGGAAGCAAGACATTCCGGACGGAGCAATACGACGGGTACAAGTCGAATCGTCCCGATGCGCCGGAGGATCTTATACCGCAGTTCGAGCTGGTGAAGGAGGTTGTCGCCAGCTTCAATGTGCCTAATCTCGGCATCGAGGGCTACGAAGCGGATGATTGTATCGGTACGCTGTCCATGATGTTCAAGGATCAGGCTGACATCGTGATCGTAACGGGAGACCATGATATGCTGCAGCTTGTGGATGACCGGGTGTCTGTAGCCATTATGAAAAAAGGCATCGGCAACTATATGGTGTATACGCCGGCTGTCCTTCTGGAGGAGCGTCAGCTTACGCCTCTGCAAATTATCGACCTCAAAGGGCTGATGGGCGATACAAGCGACAACTATCCCGGCGTGAAGGGCATCGGCGAAAAAACAGCGCTGAAGCTCATTCTGGAGCATGGCTCCATTGAAGGATTGCTGGCGAACCTCGATGCGGTCTCCAAGACGATTCGCGCAAAGATCGAAGCGGATCTGGACATGCTGCATTTGTCCCGCGACCTGGCCACCATCCGCAGAGATGCTCCCCTTGCGGCGGAGCTCGCAGCTTGCGGCTGGTGCTACGAACGGGAAATGGTGCTCAGCAAGTTCGAGGAGCTGGAGTTCAGAAGCCTGGTCTCTTTGATCAGCTAAAGTTTTAACGTAAGCTTATCAATTCTTTCAATTGAACTTTACAATTGTGTCGTATGCTATTCCTGCACCGGAGAACGGAGGAGGAATGGTTCATGGGTATTCATTATTACTTTCGCTCTTTAAATGAATTGGAACGGATCATTCGCTGTCCCGGCAAATTCAAATTTGAAGAGCATAGCGTTGCCGCCCATTCATGGAAGGTCGTGCAGTATGCCAAGACGCTGGCCGATATTGAGGAACGAAACGGCGTCACGATTGATTGGAAGAAGCTGTATGAAATTACGAGCAGCCATGACTACGGGGAAATCTTCATCGGCGATATCAAGACGCCAGTCAAGCATTCGTCCCCCGAATTGCGGAAGCTGATCCAGCAGGTTGAAGAGGGTATGGTATACAACTTCATCGAGGAGCATATACCGGACGAGTTCAAGTCCATCTTCCATAACCAGCTTCGGGAGGGCAAGGACGATTCCGTAGAGGGGCTTATTCTGGAGGTCGCCGATAAGCTGGACCAGGTGTACGAGGCGTTCGCCGAGCTCCGGCGGGGCAATACGGAGAAGGAATTTATCAAAATGTACCGCGATGCGCTCATCAAAATCAATCATATCGATTTGCATTGCGTTCGCTACTTTTTGAATCATATTTTGCCGGACATGGTGAATGATGAAATTGTATCCACGGTTGATATCCGGCGCATTACAGACGAAGCGCTGGGCCGTATCGATCGCCCGGCTTGAAGCGAGAGAAGCCGCTTATCCGATTATGTATCGGATGAGCGGCTTTTTTATTTTTTTCTTGCGGGTCATATTACGTGCTACTATAGAGGTTATACATGGAAGTGTTTAGAAGGGGGCAAGCCCGATGAATACGAAGACGTTATTTAATGATGGATGGAAGTTCGCCAAGAGCGGGTTGGACACCTTGGATAGCGGCGGCCTCAGCTTCAAGCCGGTCGATCTGCCGCATGATTGGCTGATCTATCAGACGACGGCGTTGTACGAAAACGGCATCGGCTGGTATTGTAAATCTTTTGTCCTGAATCCGGAGATGGAAGGGCAGAGGCTGCTGCTCTATTTTGACGGGGTATATATGGATTCGGCGGTGTATGTGAACGGAGGCTTTGTCGGCGAGTGGAAGAATGGCTATACCTCCTTCGAGCACGACATCACAGACGCCCTTGTTCAGGGCGAGAACGAAATACTTGTCAAAGTCACGTATCAAAGTCCGAACAGCCGCTGGTATTCGGGAGCGGGCATTTATCGCAATGTCTGGCTGAAGACTAGAGGCAGCCACTATATCGAGACAGACGGCATATACGTCTCCATCCAGCAGCGGGATGAGGCCTGGAGTGTTGAGGTCGAGACGGATGTGAGAGCCGAGATGGGAGCGATCCTGGAGCATCGCATCCTGTACAATGGTCAGCCGGTCGCGAAGAGCGAGCAGAGGGTCGACAGAGGCGAAAGCCCCCACCAACGCGACATTCAGACGCTGACGGTGCACGCTCCACAGCTCTGGAGTCCGGCTTCTCCAAGCTTATATCAGCTTGTGACGACGCTGAGCGCAGCCGGCTCCAAAGGCGCGCTCTTGGAGACGATTACGCAGCATATCGGCTTCCGCTTCATCGATATGAATCCCGAGCTCGGACTTCGAGTGAACGGAGTACGCATGAAGCTGAACGGGGTCTGCGAGCATCACGACCTCGGCTCGCTTGGAGCCGCGTTCAACAAGCAGGCGCTGCGAAGAAGATTCGATATCCTGAAGAGGATGGGCGTTAACGCGATCCGCACGGCGCATAATGTGCCTGCGCCGGAGCTGATGGAGCTGGCGGATGAGATGGGGCTGTTCGTTGTCTCCGAATTGTACGACATGTGGGAGCGTCCGAAGACGCCTTATGATTTTGCAAGGTTTTTCGCGGATTGGGCATACCGCGACGCAAGAAGCTGGGTGCTGCGCGACCGCAATCATCCAAGCTTGCTGATGTGGAGCATTGGTAATAAAATCTACGACACACATGCTGACGAGCGAGGCCAGGAGCTGACTCGCCTGCTGGCCGGGTATGTTCGGGAGTTCGATATGAAGGAAAACGCAAGGCCGACGATTGGCTCCAATTATATGCCATGGGAGAACGCGAGGAAGTGCGCGGATATCGTCAAGCTGGCAGGCTATAACTATGCGGAGAAATATTATCGCCGGCATCACGAGGAGCATCCCGACTGGATCATCTACGGCAGCGAGACGGCTTCCGTCGTGCAGAGCCGCGGCGTTTATCATTTTCCTTTCGACAAGTCTATTCTCGCTGACGACGACGAGCAGTGCTCGGCGCTTGGCAACAGCTCCACCAGCTGGGGCGCGAAATCCGCGGAAGCCTGCATTATTGCGGAGCGGGACACATCGTTCTCCCTGGGCCAATTTCTATGGACGGGCTTCGACTATATCGGAGAGCCGACTCCCTATCATACGAAGAACAGCTATTTCGGCCAAATCGATACCGCTACCTTCCCGAAGGATTCCTATTACATCTATCAATCGGCATGGACCGATTATCGGGAAGCGCCCATGGTGCATATTTTCCCTTATTGGGATTTCAATGACGGTCAACTGATCGACGTCCGCGTCTGCTCCAATGCGCCTAAGGTGGAGCTGCTTGTGAATGGCAGCAGCGAGGGAGTGTTCCACACCCATCATAAGCATGGCACACAAATTGTTGGCTGGTGGAAGGTGCCTTACAGAGCTGGAGAGCTGCGTGCGATCGCTTACGACGAGAACGGCGTTGTCATTGCAACGGATGCCAGATGCTCCTTCGGCGACGCAGCTTCAATCTGTCTGCTCGCGGACAAGGAGGAGCTGGCTGCCGACGGGCAAGATTTGCTTTTTGTCGAAATTGGCATGCTGGACAGGGAGGGCAATTCCGTTGACAACGCCAACAACCGCGTTCGTGTAGAGGTGTCGGGTCCAGGGCGGCTTCTTGGTCTGGACAATGGCGACAGCACGGACTATGATCCATACAAAGGAGTAAGCAGGCGTCTATTCAGCGGTAAGCTCATGGCCATTATCGGATCGACGCTTCAGCCCGGCACAATCGGCGTGACGGTCCACTCGGAGGGGATGTCCTCCGTTACGGCAACTTTTCTCTCCCGTCAAGCCTTGCATGTGCAGGCGGGGGTATCCGCGGACGCTGTGCATGCTGCGCTGCCGCTTTTAACGGGACACGCGGAGGAGATGCCGCTGCGCAAAATTGAATTGATAAGCCGCCAGGGCCAGAGGTTCGACGAGACCATAAGAGAGCTGACTGTGGAGGCGAGGCTATGGCCGGCCAACACATCCTATCGCGATGTGGAATGGCGGGTTGTAACGGACGAGGGTATCGATTCCAATCTAGCAAAGGTCGAAGCGAACGGTCTTGCCGCCAAGGTTACGGCAATTGGCGACGGCTCCTTCCGCCTCCGCTGCACAAGCCGGAACGGAACGGAGAAGACAAAGCTTATCTCGCAGCTGGAATTTCAGGCATCGGGGCTGGGGACCGCCTACAAGGATCCCTATGGCTTCATATCGGCCGGATTATACGATTATGGCAAGGGAGAGATCGGCAACGGCAACGAGCGCGGCGTAGCGACCAGCAGGGACGGCGAGACGCAGGTCGGATACCGCGATATCGACTTCGGTCCGTACGGCTCCGATACAATAACGATACCGATCTTCGCCTTGTCGGACGAGCCTTATTCGCTGCAGATATGGGAAGGGATGCCGGACGAGGAGGGCAGCAGTATGGTCGCCGATGTTGTGTATCAGAAGCCCTCGAGATGGAATGTATACCAGGAGGAGACGTATCGCTTGGCCAAACGGCTGAGGGGGATAACATCCATCTGCTTTGTGCTGCGCCAGAAGGTGCATTTGAAGGGCTTTGCGTTTGAAAGGCAGAATCGCGCCTTCCAACGGAATGCCGCCGCATCGTGCGACCGAATCTATGGCGACACGTTTACTGTTGCTGAGGAGCGTCGGGAACAATGTCTCGCTGGAATTTCAGTATTTGGATTTTGAAAGTGATGGTGCCTCTAAGCTGGTCATATGCGGCAGATCGCCTATTGATAAAAATACCATTCAAATCCGATTTGCCGGCCCTGATGGCGAGTCCAGCCAGCTGGTGGAGTTCGGACAATCGAACGCGTACGAGGAACGGACATTCCAGCTGGAGCGGGTAACCGGGGAGCAGAAGGCAACCTTCCTCTTCCTGCCGGGCAGCTGCTTTGACTTTGGCTGGTTCCGATTTGAACGGGCTCCTAAATAGTAGATGGTGCAAGCAATGGCAATCCTCGCTGCGGTTGGGTGACGGATTGCCGTTTTTGTATGAGCATAGGCTGCTTTGAAAACGAATAGGCGTTAGTTGCATCAAAATAGTGCAATAAATGAACAAGATAATGTTTGCTTGAAAGCGGTTCATTTCAGTATAATAGCTTGAAATCGCTTCATATGCGCATATTTTAGCTTATAGTAAGCGGGAGGAATCAGTATGATTAAAGTGCTAATTGTCGACGACGAGCCGAAGCAGAGGGAAGGCTTGCGCGCTGTGATTGATTGGCCTTCTTACGGATTCACCGTAATGGATACGGCAGCGAACGGTAACGAGGCGCTGGACAAATATAAAACGATCCGGCCCGAGCTGGTCATCGCGGACATTCGCATGCCCGGAATGGATGGCTTGCAGCTGGCAGGGCAGCTCCGCGCGCTCGACGAAAGGCTGCATATGCTTATCTTAAGCGGCTACGCGGATTTCGATTACGCCAAGAAAGCGATGGCGCACCGTGTGGACGGCTATTTGATGAAGCCGGTGGACGAGGATGAGCTGATCGACTACCTGACCAAGATCAAGGAGCAGATCGATCGGGATCGCGCCGCGGAGCGCTGGCAGCGGGCAACCAGCGAATGGAGCAGGGAAACCTTCATTCGCACGCTGCTGAATGGAACAGCAGAGGACCGCTCAGGCCTGGAGAGGGAAGCGGAGCAGCTTGGGCTGTTATGGAGCAGCTACCAGGTGCTATTGCTGACGCTTCTGCCTAAGGAGGAGGGCGAGGAGCTGGACATAGACGCGCAGAAGGGGCTTCAGCGGCTGCTGGCGGAAATGTTCGAGCAGTCTGGTCGGGGCTTCGTATTCAGTAATCAGGCCAAGATTGGCGTACTGCTGAAGGAGCCGATACTGAGCGTGGAGAAGGATGAGGTCTACCGGGAGCTTCAGCGCGAGCTGCAGCGATGGGACATCGAGTTCTCCGCTTCACTGGGGCCGAAGGTGCATACGCTTGGGGAAATTGCGGAGTCCTATGGGGCGGCAAGGAGCTTGAGCAGAAAGCATTTTTTTATCGGTAACGGCCAGCTTCTGTGCCCGGAGCTCGAGAAGGCGCTGGAGCAGGCTGCAGCGGATGATCATAAAAACGCAGAATTGTGCAAGGAGCAGCTCTATTATGCGCTTGAGGTAGGCAATAAGGAAACGATGCTCCAGCTGCTTCGCCAGACAGGCCAGAGCCTCATCGCCCAAGGTCTGAATGAAGGGGAGCTGAAGCGCCGCTTCGTGGAGCTGCTTACCTCGACTCTGGGCAAGGGGCTTAAGCAATCGCCTCAGCTGCAGAGCCGCAGCGAAGAGTATGCGGATTATATCGCGGAAATTTACAAGGTGCATACGGTTAAGGGCGTCTATGAGAAGGCGGGCCATTTCCTGGAGCAGATGATGAATCAGCTGGGCGAAGGCGGCAATCACCGCGAGGTGAAGATGATGCTGGATTTGATCCATCGCAATTTCAGCGACAATCTGAAGCTGGAGACGCTGTCTGGCATCTTCAACTACAACAGCGCTTATCTGGGCAAGCTGTTCAAGAACGTGACCGGCGAATATTTCAATACGTATCTGGACAAGGTCCGGATTGAAAACGCCAAGACGCTGCTGGAGGAAGGTATGAAGGTGTATCAGGTCGCGGAGAAGGTCGGCTATACGAACGTTGATTATTTTCACACCAAATTCAGGAAGTATGTAGGCACATCGCCATCCGCCTACCGCAAGACGGCAAGCCATGCTTAACAAAGTGAAAGCGCGAGGTTTCTTCTAAGAAGCCGCGCGCTTTTTTGTCAGATTTTTATATGAAAAGAGGGCTAATTATGTATGTGTTTAAGCGCTTCCAGTACACAGTATGATAAGGTAGGGCCTAACAGAAAGCATCATCTTGGAAAAATAGACAGGGGGAGCGGGAGATGAACCATCCATTTCAAAACCCGGATTTGCCGCTTGAGGAGCGGGTCAGCGATCTGATCGGGAGATTGACGCTGGACGAGAAAATTCAATTAATGTGCCAATATCAGGCCGATATTCCTCGGCTTGGCATTCAGAAATATAAGCATGGAACAGAGGGCGCTCACGGTGTGGCCTGGCTGGGCGAGGCGACCGTATTCCCGCAGAATACGGGGCTTGCTTGCACCTGGAATCCGGAGCTGATGCGTGAGATCGGCTCGGTGATCGCCGAGGAGGCTCGCGTCTATTATCAGCGCAACCGCGAGATAAACGGCTTGACGATCTGGGCGCCGACGGTCGATCTGGAGCGCGATCCGCGCTGGGGTAGAACGGAGGAGGCCTATGGCGAGGACCCGTATCTAACGGGAAGATTGTCCACTGAGCTGGTCAAGGGCATGCAGGGCGAGCATCCGTTCTATTACAAGTCGGTCGCAACGCTGAAGCACTTCTACGGCAACAACAACGAGGTCGATCGCGGCAGCGCTTCTGTCAGCATTGATCCCAGAAACCAGCGGGAATATTATTTGAAAGCGTTCGAGATGCCGTTCCGCGAAGGAAAAGCGGGCTCGATGATGACAGCATACAACGGGGTTAACGGCATACCGTGCAATCTGAATCAAGAGGTTCAGCGAATCGTGAAGGACGAATGGGGCATGGACGGATTCGTAGTCGGAGATGCTGGAGACGTGCTTGGCACCGTCATGGATCATCATTATGTGGATTCCTACGCGGAAGCTGTGGCTGGCTCTATTAAAGCCGGCATTGACAGCATCACCGATGATCAGGACATCTCCTTACGCGCGATAAGAGACGCCTTGGAGCAAGGACTGCTGGCGGAAGCGGATCTGGATCGTGCGCTTCGCAATACGTTCCGGGTTCGGATCCGGCTTGGCGAATGGGATCCCGCAGAGCGGAACCCCTACAGCGATGTCCCGGAATCCAAGCTGTGCGCGCCTGAGCATGCGGCTCTGTCGCTGCGGGCAGCGCGCGAAGGCGTTGTTCTGCTCAAGAACAACGGCTTGCTGCCGCTTAGCGGCAAAAGCGGCTCCGTTGCCGTTGTTGGTCCGCTGGCGGACTTTGCTTATACGGATTGGTACAGCGGAACGCCTCCGTATCGCGTAACTCCTCTGCAGGGCGTGAAGGAGAAGCTGGAGGGAGGCCGAGCGGCATTCCATTCGGGGCTGGACCTGATCCGTATTCGTTCCGCTGCGACGGGACAATATGTGCGCGTTTCGGCATCGGAGGACGCCGCGCTTCTGGCGGACACAATGGACGCCGCCCAGGCATCGCTGTTCGAGCGCAACGACTGGGGCTGGGGAAGCGTCACGCTTCGGGATGTCGCCAGCGGGAAATATGTGACTGAAAGCGACACGGGGCTTCGCGCCTTATCCGACGAAGCGCGCGGCTGGTTCGTGAAGGAGGCGTTTGCGTTCGCCGAGCTGGCGGACGGCAGCGTAGAGTTGCGGTCATGGGAAGGCAAGCCGGTAGCGCTTAACAGTGGTCAGCAGCTTGTTGTGCCGCATGAGCTGCCGGAGACAAGCGCAGCTCAGCTGGTCATCGAGACTGTTGAGAGCGGCATCGGGGCAGCGGTCAATGCTGCTCGGTCGGCGGAGACGGCAATCGTCCTCGTAGGCAACAGCCCGTTCATTAACGGCAAGGAGACGGTCGACCGCCCCGACATCACGCTGCCGCCGGAGCAGCATGCGCTCATTCGCGCTGTATATGAAGCAAACCCCAATACAGTGGTCGTTATAGTGGGCGGTTATCCCTTCGCCGTTAACTGGGAGAACGAGCATGTGCCGGCGATTGTGTACACCTCCCATGCTGGCCAAGAGCTTGGCCATGCTATAGCGGATGCCCTGTTCGGCGATTACAGCCCCGCCGGGCGATTGAACATGACCTGGTACAAATCGGCCGGGCAGCTGCCGGAGCTGATGGATTACGACATTATAAAAGGCAAGCGGACGTATCAGTATTTCGACGGTGAGGCGCTGTATCCGTTCGGCCACGGACTGAGCTATACATCCTTCGCTTATGAAGGGCTGACTCTCAGCCAAAGCCGGATCGGCGCAGGCGATTCGGTGACGGTATCCGTGACGATTCGGAATACCGGCGCTATGGCTGGCGGAGAGGTTCCGCAGCTCTATGTGAAGGCTAACGCGTCCCGAGTTGCCCGTCCCATCAAGACTTTGCTCGGCTTTAAGCGAATAGAGCTTGCCGCGGGCGCCGAGGCGGTGGTGGAGCTCACGCTGAAGGCATCCCAGCTTGCTATCTGGGATGTGACTCGGGATCGTTATTGCGTCGAAAGCGGAGCTTATACACTCATGCTCGGCTCGTCCTCAAGCATGATTCTGTTAGAGGAAACGCTGCAGGTCGACGGCGAGCTTATACCGCCTAGATCGCTTCGGGAGCCCGTTAGAGCTGTAAATTATGATGACTATGCCGGTGTGTTCGTGGATGAATGCCGCGAGGGCGGCGAGAGTGTCCGGCTGAAGGGCGACAGCGGCTGGATCGTGTTCCGTGACGTGGAATTCGGAGAAGGGGAAGGAGCCAAGCGTCTGGAGGCGAGAGTGTCCGGCCATATCCAGGGCGGCGAGCTGATCGTAGCCTTGAAGCAGCCGGACGGTCCGCCAGTCTTCACTTGCAAGGTAACGCCAACAGGCGGCCGCCAGGCATGGACGACGGTTACCGCAGAGGCGATAGCCCTAACAGGGCGCCATGATGTGTACGTAAGCATGAAGGGCGAGACGGCAATCAGCTGGCTCCGCATTCACTGATCGTGCGATGGCAGACGCTTGCGGAAGTCCGATGGGGAGCAGTGCATGACCTTGCGGAATACCCGGATAAAATAGCTGATGTTGTCATAGCCGACCTCCATCGCGATATCCGATATTTTGCGTTCCTGCTCCCGCAGCAGCTCCGCCGCCTGTCTAATCCGATAGGAGTTGATGTAATCCATCGGACTTTGGCGGGTCATAGACTTGAAGAAGCGGGAGAAGTGGCCCTCGCTCATGGGAATAAGGGCTGCCAGCTCGGATAATCGAAGCTGACGCTCGTAATTGTGCTGGATATATGCGATGACGGCCTTGAGCCGTTCAATCTTGGAGGACTCGCTTCGACTGCTGTCCATACGGCTGCTTCGCTTGCCGCTGGCCGCAAGATCGGCCAGCATCAGATACAGCCGGCCTTTGACGGCGCCTTCGAAGCCTTCCGGCTGCTGCCTGCAGCTCTCCATCATAGCGGCAATGTGCTGGAGCAGCTGGGATTCATAAGGCTCTCTTCCGGCTATATGTCTCGGGAAGGTGCCGCGCCGCTCCACCAGCGGCAAGACAAGCTTCTCTTGAACGGCGTCATAATTGGCGCTCGCAAGCAGATTGGTGTCGAAGACCAGCGAGAAAAACGAGCAGCCGTCCCGTCCGTGGGCATGAGCGGCGTGTATATCGCCTCCATCCACAAATACGGCTTCCCCCGCGCGCACGAGGAAGTAGTCGGTATCGACCTGGAACAGGGTTTCACCCTGCATGCAGTAGAAAATTTCCGCTTCCTCATGCCAATGGCAGTCGATGACATGCTCGCCGGGCCCGTAATTCAGCCAATACATGCCGAATGGATGCTGCTCATCGCCATGCGTGCGGCTTTCCTTGAGCAAATGCCTTGCACTGGTCTCCAATCTCATCACCTCATCAAGATCGTGTTATAAATACATCGGATAATGTTAGTTTGGTATCAATATTATCAGTATAATGCAAGTAATCAAGGTTTGAATAGTGACCAAAATAATGGGAAGGCGGTTGCATAGCTTATGAAATTTACGGATGGCAACTGGATGATTAGAGAAGGGTATTCGCTCTCAATGGCCGTTCAGGCTCATGAGATGTGGGAGCAGGACGGCACGCTGAACGTAGCGGTGTCTACGACGCCAATTCAAGGACGCGGCAATATGATCAATACAACCCTGCTTACCGTGCAGCTTCATTCTCCGATGCCTGGCGTAATCGGCGTGAAGCTGACTCACTTCGCAGGCACGGTGGATCATGGTCCAGCCTTCGAGCTGTCAACCTCCGCCGGCCACGCGGTTATTACACAGAATGAAGCATATGCGGAGCTGAGAAGCGGCGATCTGAGCGTTCGCGTCTCCAAGGGTGCGCAATGGACGGTTGACTTCTTCCGCGGCGAGCAGCGCATCACAGGCAGCGGCTTCAAGTCGATGGCTCATGTGACGGATCCTGCGGGCGAGGTATTTATGCGCGAGGAGCTGGATCTGACCGTTGGCGAGTGGGTATATGGCCTTGGCGAACGGTTTACTTCCTTCGTGAAAAACGGCCAGGTCGTAGATATCTGGAACAAGGACGGCGGCACAAGCTCGGAGCAAGCCTACAAGAACATACCGTTCTACGTGACGAACAAAGGCTACGGTGTATTCGTTAACGACCCTACGGGCGTATCCTTCGAGGTTGCTTCGGAGAAGGTGAAGAAGGTGCAGTTCAGCGTTCCTGGCGAAACGATTGAATACTTTGTCATTGACGGACCGGAGCCGAAGGCTGTACTGGATAAATATACTGCGCTGACTGGCAAGCCTGCGCTTCCGCCTGCATGGACGTTCGGCTTGTGGCTGACGACGTCCTTCACAACGAATTACGACGAGGCGACAGTGAACTCCTTCGTGGACGGCATGGCGGAGCGAGATCTGCCCCTGCACGTATTCCACTTCGATTGCTTCTGGATGCGCGAGTTCCACTGGACGGACTTCAAATGGGATGAGCGCGTATTCCCGGACCCTGTCGGCATGCTGAAGCGTCTGAAGGAGAAGGGGCTGAAGATTTGCGTCTGGATCAATCCCTATATCGGACAGCGCTCCCGTCTGTTCGAGGAGGGCAAGCGCAACGGATATTTGGTGAAGAAGCCTAATGGCGACGTATGGCAATGGAATCTGTGGCAGCCAGGCATGGCACTGGTCGACTTCACCAACCCGGAGGCATGCGAATGGTTCGCAGGCTATCTTCGCGAGCTGGTGGATATGGGCGTCGACAGCTTCAAAACGGATTTCGGCGAAAGAATTCCGACGGATGTCGTCTATCACGACGGCTCCAATCCGGTGAAGATGCACAACTATTATACGCAGCTGTACAACAAGGTTGTATTCGAGGTGCTTGAGGAGAAGCTGGGCAGGAACGAGGCGGCGCTGTTCGCGCGTTCGGCTACCGTTGGGGGGCAGAAATTCCCGGTTCACTGGGGCGGCGACTGCTACGCCGATTACGAGTCGATGGCGGAGAGCCTTCGCGGCGGCTTGTCGCTTGGCTTGTCGGGCTTCGGCTTCTGGAGCCATGACATCGGCGGCTTCGAGAATACAGCGCCATCGCATGTATTCAAGCGCTGGCTGGCCTTCGGCCTTCTGTCCAGCCATAGCCGCCTGCACGGCAGCAGCTCGTACCGCGTGCCATGGGCTTATGACGATGAAGCTGTTGATGTGACACGCTTCTACACGAAGCTGAAATGCTCCCTAATGCCGTACCTGTTCGACACGGCCGTCTATGCGACGCAGAAGGGTGTTCCGACGATGCGCGCGATGTTCCTTGAATTCCCGCAGGATCCGGGCGCCGAGATGCTCGACCGTCAATATATGCTGGGCGACTCGCTGCTTGTTGCTCCTGTATTCAGCGAGCGTGGAGAAGTGACCTATTACTTGCCGGAAGGCGCCTGGACCCATCTCTTGACGGGAGAGACGGTGGAGGGCGGCAAGTGGAAGCAGGAAAGCTATGACTTCTTCAGCCTGCCGCTGTTCGTTCGTCCCAACACGATATTGCCTCGCGGAGCGGTGGACAACCGTCCAGATTACGACTTTGCCAGCGGCGTAGAGCTTGCGTTGTACCAGCTGGCGGAAGGCCAGCCAGCGCTGCGTACGGTCCGGAATGTGAAGGGCGAGACGGAGCTGACGGTTACAGCCGTACGGGAAGGCTCACGTGTTATTGTGAGGGCGGAAGGAGCAGGCAAGCCGTTCCGCGTATCGCTGCATGGCATGGGCCAGGCGTCGGGCGCGCAGGGCGGCAAGCTGACGGAGGAGGGCCTCGTAGAGGTGGAAGCCTTCTCCGGCTCAACGGAGCTTGTGATCTCGTTGTAGTCCGCAGCGAAGTTGATACCGGCAGCCTGTATCCATTAAGATGTAGCTATATTGACACGATATCCCCTCTTGCGATAAGAGGGGATATTCCATTTTCGCATGAGAGGTCGGGCTGCCATGTTACATAGTTGGATTCGCATGACAAATAACCTGAAGCTGAAGCACAAGTTGATTGCTTCCTACATTCTGATTGTTCTTATTCCCGTTATGATGGTCGGGGGAGTTGTTGTGGGCTACTTCCGGGAGCAGGCCATGGACCGGGCAATCCAGCAGGCGACGAACAACGTGGACAAAATCAAGTCGCAGCTCGACAATATGCTGCGCATACCGCTAGATGTTACGGACACGCTGCTGCTGGACAAAACGATGGAAGCAATGGCGACAACAAGATATGAAAGCGTTCTCGAGCTGACCAAGGCTTACCGCTCCTACGACGGCTTCAAGACGTTCTTCAAGCTGTACCGCGAAATTGGCGGCATTCGCTTCTATTATGAGAATCCGACGCTCATCAATAATCTGGAGCTGATTCCTGTGGACGAGGAGATCAAGAGCAGGTATTGGTACCAGAAGGCCAAGGCCTCCAAAAGCGTGAACTGGTATTTCATTGACGATAAAGAAAATATCCCGATTCGCATGCTCAGCTTAATTCGCCAGGTGCCGTTCCCTGATCGCCAATCCTCCGGTGTGCTGGTCGTTTCGCTGAATCAGTCGGAGCTGAATGGCATACTTGCCCAAGAGCCGTTCGAGACGCTTATTGCAGATGAACGGGGTTATGTGGTGGCGGCCCAGAATACGTCACTGGTCGGCAGGACGCTCAGCGAGCTGGATTATGGCGTCAATCTGAGCGACATGCCCTCTGGCAGCCACAAGGTCGACATCAAGGGTGAGCCCTCCTATATGATTATCGATGAATTAACCCCGGAGCTCAGCGCCAGCAGCCTTCGAGTGGTGTCCTTGTTCAGCACCCAATCCATCGTGAAGGATGCCAATACGGTAAGTGTAATTGGATTAAGTCTTATTCTGCTTGTCCTGCTCATTGCGATGTTCTTCGTCTACACGGTGTCGCTGCTGACGACCAACCGGCTGCTCCGTCTAAGCCGACATCTCAACAGGCTGGCCCTTGGCGATTTGAACGTTGTCTCCAGCATCGACGGCAATGACGAGATCGGCCAGCTGTCCCGTCAATTCAACTACATGGTGGAGAGCATCCGAACACTCCTTCAGCAGGTTGTGGAGAAGACGGAGCAGATGAGCTCTCTGGAGCTTGCGCAAAGAGAGATCAAGCTGAAGATGATGGCAAGCCAGATTAATCCCCATTTTCTGTTCAACGCGCTGGAGTCGATTCGGATGAACGCGGTGCTCAAGGGGGAGCGTGAAATCGCCAAGGTTGTCCGCCTCCTGGCCAAGCTGATGCGCAAAAATCTGGAGGTGGGCCGCGAGCATATACCGCTGTCGGAGGAAGTCGAGATGGTGCGCTCCTACCTGGATATTCAAAAGTTCCGATACGAGGACCGGCTGCAATATGAGCTGTCTGTTGATCCAGGGGCCTCGGACGTGCTGGTGCCGCCTCTCATTATCCAGCCGCTTATTGAAAATGCGGTTGTGCACGGCGTAGAAGGCAAGGAGCAGGGCGTCAAGGTGGAGCTTGTCATTAGCAGGAGTGGAGACGAGGTGCTTGTCACCGTACGGGATAACGGGCTTGGCATGCAGCCGGAACGGCTGGAGGAGGTGCTGGCTACCTTGTCCAGTCCGGATGAGAGCAGCCGCAGCCGAATTGGGCTGCGCAATGTGCATCAGCGTCTGGTCATGACGTACGGAGAAGCGCACGGACTTCGGATCGCAAGCGAATACGGACAAGGGACGACGTTTTCATTTACGCTAAAATCGATAAATTTGTGATGCCATGACTAATTTTTATATGGTTTTGTGCAAAATATGTTGGGTATTTCAGTCGATCGCTCTGATTTATCATATAGCTATAGAGCAGAGGGGGATTGGATCGATGGAAACGCTGCCAACAAATCATAACAACCATAAAAGCGTTGACCCGACACCGCCGAAAAAACGGGATAGAGGAGCCTGGAAGACAGTCGTGCAGCAAAAGTATCTCTATTTGATGTCGCTGCCATTTATTATTTGGCTGTTCGTCTTCAATTACCTGCCGGTAGCGGGCTGGATTATGGCCTTCCAGAACTACAAGCCTGCCAAGTCATTTACGGATCAGAAATGGGTAGGCTTGGATAACTTTATTGACTTGTTCCAGGATGAGCGCTTCTATCTTGTGCTCAGGAACACGCTGGCCATGAGCTTTATGGGCATTATCGCCGGCTTCGTGGTGCCAATCGCGTTTGCGATTTTCTTGAACGAGCTGCGGGGCAAGTTTTTTAAACGGACGGTGCAAACGGTTTCTTATTTGCCCCACTTTGTATCATGGGTCGTCGTTGCGGGCATTATTACGAAGATGCTTTCAATTGAAGGCGGTATCGTGAATGAGCTGCTGGTGGGGCTAGGCATCATTAACGAGCCGATTCAATTTATGGCCAAGGGCGAGTGGTTCTGGGGCATCGTCACGGCGTCGGACGTCTGGAAGGAAACCGGCTGGAACGCGATTATATATCTCGCCGCCATAGCAGGCATTGACAAGGAGCTGTACGAGGCCGCAAGAGTGGACGGCGCGGGCCGCTTCAGGCAGATGTGGAATATTACGCTGCCAGGCATTCGCACAACCATTTCGGTTCTGCTGATCATGTCGATCGGCCACTTGATCGGGATTGGCTTTGAGAAGCAATTCCAGCTTAGCAATTCACTGGTTACCGACTACTCGGAAGTACTGGACTTGTATGCGCTGAACTATGGTATAGGCATCGGGCGCTTCTCCTACGGTACGGCAATCAGTATATTCACCTCGGTCATCAGTATCTTCCTGCTGCTTACAGCCAATGGCATTATGAAGAAGCTAACCAAAGAAAGCATTATGTAGGGAGGGGAACCATATGGCAGGAAAAGCATTTAACGCAACCAAGTCCGAGAAGGTTTTCGACATCGTCAATGTGATCGTCATGCTGCTGATCATGTGCGTCACGTTGTATCCCTTCCTGAACGTGCTGGCTATATCGCTGAATGATTCCCAGGATACGGTGCGAGGCGGCATTTATATATGGCCGCGAGAGCTAACCTGGGAGAACTACGCAACAATCTTTAGCTACACGGGTCTGCTTCAAGGCTTCAAGATTTCGGTGCTGCGCACCGTGTCGGGTACGCTGCTCGGCTTGCTGAGCGCATCCATGCTGGCTTATGTGCTAAGCCGCCCGGATTTCAAGTCGCGCAAGATGTTTTCTACCTTTCTTGCCTTGACGATGTACTTCTCCGGCGGGCTGGTGCCCACTTATATGCTGATGCGTCATCTGGATCTAATCGGCACGTTCTGGATTTATATTTTACCGGGACTCGTCAGCGCCTTTAACGTCTTCGTTATCCGATCCTTTATCGATAACTTGCCGTATGCGCTGCAGGAATCCGCCAAGCTGGACGGCGCTAATGACTTTACAATCTTCTACCGAGTCATTCTGCCACTATGTAAGCCGGTGCTTGCAACGATTGCGTTGTTCCTGGCCGTCGGGCAATGGAATGCATGGTTTGACACGTATCTCTACAACGGTCGACATCCGGAATTGACAACCCTGCAATTTGAATTGATGAAGGTGCTACAGAGCACGAATCAAGGCGCTCGTATGATCAATGCCAACGACATGGCGAACCAGATGGCGCAGGTGTCGCCTGAATCCATCAAGATGGCGATTACCATTGTTGTCACGCTGCCGATTCTGTTCATCTATCCTTTCCTGCAAAGATACTTTATCTCCGGCATGACGCTGGGCGCGGTGAAGGCTTAATTCAAACCTGTAACAGCATGGAACGTCCCTTTGCCCAGCGGAGCAAGCAGGCTCCGCTGCAAAGGCAAAGAACAGGAGCACTGGCATTTCTTTTTCAACAAAGAATGTAAGCCCTTACTCCAAGCTTGTTGGAAGTCATTCGCATTATTGATCCCGGTATTGGCAGGTAATTCCTGTTATACAATAAAGCTTATTATTCTGTTGAGGGGGAAAGACAAATGAAGTGGAGAAATCCTAAAACGCTGGCTACATTGCTGCTTGCTACGACGGTGCTGATTGGCGGCTGCGGCAACAATAACAATGCGCCAGAAAACAGCACAGGAAGCAACAGCGGCAATGAGCAGACGGGTACAGACACAAGCCCGGTTACGTTCACATTCTTCGGCGCTGACGCAAGCCCGAACTGGAACAATATGCGGGACGAAGTGGGGCAATACATTACGGAAAAAACAGGCGTTACGATTGAAGCCGAATATGATGTAGGCGCAGGCGGCGGCGAAAACAAGCTGGCTCTGATGGCGGCAAGCGGCGACGTGCCTGACTTCATCTTCGCCAAAGGCAGCCTGAGCAGCCTGGTGGACGCGGGCCTGATTATCGACCTTGCTCCGCTTATCGAGGAGCATGCTCCGAACATCAAGAAAATTTTCAGCGAAAACATGAATCGTCTCAAATACAGCAATGATGACCAGTCTATCTATCAAATTGTGACTAACATGGGCGTTGATCAGCAATATTTCGACGCTGGCGGCGGCTTCGAAATTCAGCAGCGCGTGCTGAAGGAGCTGGGCTATCCGGAAGTGCGTACGGTTGAAGATTTCGAGAACGTGCTGAAGCAATATGTGGCGAAGTATCCCGAAACCGATGGACAGCCAACGATTCCCTTGACGTTGAACGCGGATGACTGGAGAATTATGATCAGCGTAACGAACCCTGCGTTCCTTGCGACTGGCGCGCCTGACGACGGCGAATATTACGTGAATCCTGAGACGTATGAAGCGATGCTTCACTACAAACGTCCAAAGGAGAAGGAATACTTCCGCTGGCTGAACAAAATGTATAATGAAGGCCTTCTGGATAAGGACACCTTCGTGCAGAAGGATGACCAATACAAGGCAAAAATCGCAAGTGGACGCGTGCTGGGGCTGATCGATCAGGAGTGGGGCTACCAAGACGCGGAGAATGCACTCAAGTCCGCTGGCAAAGACGAGTACACGTACGCTCACTTCCCGGTCACATTGACAGAAGAGTATCAGGACAAATCGTTCCAGCCGGCTGGCGTTGACGGCTATGGCATCGCGATTACAACGGCTGCCAAAGATCCCGTTCGTTTGATTAAATTCCTGGACTGGCTTGCTTCCGAAGAGGGCCAAGTGCTTCGCAACTGGGGTATTGAAGGCAAGCATTACACGGTAGATGCGAATGGCCAGCGTGTCATCCCGGCAGAAATCCAAGACCGCAAGGTAAATGACGCTTCCAACTTTGCCAAGGAAACAGGCATCGGCCAATACCGGACCTTCAGCGCTCATTACGGCGACGGCGTGAAGGATTCCACAGGCAACTATTACACAACGAACTTCCCTGAGCAGATCGTTGCCGGCTATACAGAAGCGGAGAAAGAAACGCTTGCCGCTTATAACGCAACTACCTGGAAGGACCTGTTCCCATCTGAAGCTGAGCTTCCTGCCAAGGATTGGGGCGCGCTGTACAACATGCCGGTTCCAACGGATGGCGACTACCAGGTTACGTTCCAGAAAACGCAGGACATTATCCGCAAGCGTATTCCGGAAGCTGTCCTGACGAAGCCGGAAAACTTCGACAAAGTTTATGACGACTTCCTGGCTGAGCTGGACAAAGCCGGCGCGAAAGAAATGGAAGCGGAATATACAGAGCTTGTTAAAGCTCGCGTAGCGCTCTTCACAGGCAAAGAGGTTAAATAATATGAATGAGAGGCCCCGACTACTGTCCGGGCCTTCTCTTCAGTTGAGGGGAGCTGATTCGCAATGAACGGCATGGAATGGAAGCTGTGGTACAAGCAGCCCGCCGGACGGTGGGAGGAAGCATTGCCCGTGGGTAATGGACGGCTGGGCGGCATGGTATACGGAGGCGATCGGCTGGAGCGAATCGCGCTGAACGAGGACACGCTGTGGTCGGGCTTTCCGCGTGACACGCCTAATTATAACGCGCTGCGTTACTTGCAGAAATCGCGGGAGCTGATCCAGCAGGGCAAATACGCGGAAGCCGAGGGGGTCGTTAATGCCGGTATGCTGGGGCGGAATACGGAATCGTATCAGCCGCTTGGGGATCTGCTGGTAGAGGAGCTGGGAGCGGATAACGCCGGCGCTTTCGTGCGGGCATTGGACCTCCATACCGGTGTGGCATCGGTTATTTATAATAGAAGAGATGTATCCATTACACGGGAGGTATTCGCAAGCGCCGTTGATCAGGTCATCGCTGTCCGTTATGAAGCGGAGGGTGGTCTGCTGCCTCATCTGTCGATTACGCTCGACTCGCAGCTTCGTCATCAGCTGTACAGCGCGAACGGTGACGAAGCAGGGGGGGATCTGATCATGCTGGGCAGCGCGCCAAGCCATATCGCCGACAATTACCGCGGAGATCATCCCCAATCGATCTTGTACGAGGAGGACCGCGGTCTGACGTTCGGGACAATGCTGCGCTTAAGGCCGGAGGGCGGAGCCCTTCGCCGGGAATCGGACCGCGTCATCTTATCCGGAGCGTCGGCCGTAACGGTGCTGCTGGCGGCTGCTACCGACTTCGAAGGTTATGACATTATGCCGGGCGGCGGTCAGGGGGCGGTTCGAGCCGCATGCGCTGCAGCGCTTGCGGCGGCGTCAGCCTTCTCTTACATGGAGCTGCGGGAGCGGCATATAGCGGAGCATGCCCGGCTGTTCGGCCGAGTTGAGCTGGAGCTTGGCGATAGGGAGCTCTCTGCCCAGCCGACGGATGCTCGGCTTGCCGCCTACCAAGCCGGCGGGAGCGATCCGCAGCTGGAGGCCTTATATTTTCAATATGGACGCTACTTGCTCATGGGCAGCTCAAGACCCGGTACGCAGCCGGCCCACTTGCAAGGGATATGGAATCCGCATATGCAGCCCCCATGGAACAGCAACTATACGACCAATATTAATACCGAAATGAACTATTGGCATGCAGAGGTCGCGAATTTAAGCGAATGCCATGAGCCGTTGTTCGACCTGATCCGGGAGCTCAGCCAGCATGGAGCAAGAACGGCCCGTATTCATTATGGCTGCGATGGCTGGACGGCGCATCACAATGTCGATCTGTGGCGAATGTCGGGACCAAGCGCCGGGGATGCGAGCTGGGCGTTCTGGCCCATGGGCGGCGTGTGGCTAAGCCGGCATCTATGGGAGCATTACGCGTTCACGATGAATGAGGCATTTCTAAGGGATATGGCTTATCCGCTGCTCAAGGGTGCCGCCCAGTTCTGTCTGGACTTTCTCGTGGAGACGCCGGATGGCAAGCTAGTGACGTCTCCTTCGACATCGCCGGAGAATAAATTTCTAACGGCTGAAGGGGAAGCCTGCAGCGTATCTGCCGGCTCGGCGATGGATATGGCAATGATTAGAGAGCTGTTCGGTCATTGTATACAGGCTGCTGGTCTGTTGGGCGTTGATTCGGAGTGGAAGCAGCAGGTCGCGGAAGCGATGAGCCGTCTCATTGATCCCGGCATTGGGCCGGACGGCAGACTGCGGGAGTGGAGCGTAGACTTCGCCGAGGCCGAGCCTGGGCATCGCCATGTGTCGCATCTGTACGGCCTGTATCCAGGCCAGGCGATTACGCCGCAGGAGACGCCGGAGCTGGCCGAAGCGGCCCGCAGGTCGCTGGAGGCGCGGATCAAGCAGGGCGGCGGCCATACGGGCTGGAGCTGCGCTTGGCTCATTAACCTGTACGCAAGGCTGGGCGATGGAGAGTCTGCGTACCGCTTCCTCCAAACGCTGCTGTCTCGCTCGACATATCCCAATTTGTTCGACGATCATCCGCCGTTCCAGATTGACGGCAACTTCGGCGGCGCTGCGGGCATCGCGGAGATGCTGCTGCAGAGCCATAGGGGCGGGCTTGATCTGCTGCCTGCATTGCCTTCGGCATGGCCCTCCGGAAGCGTACGAGGTTTGCGCGCGAGGGGCGGCTACAGGGTGGATGTGTTCTGGAAAGCGGGCAGTCTCAGTGAGGCTCGTATTGCCGCGTCGCAAGACGGCGCTTGCGTTGTGCGCTTCTCGGGCAGCGGAGTGCTGCGGGTCGATGGAGTCGAAGCCGAGGAAGTGGAGGGCGGCATCCGGTTTCACGCCAGCGCGGGCTGTGAATATCCAATCACTATAGTGAACGATTAATACGTATGGGGGTGGAAAGGGGCTGTTGCCGGGTGCAATAGCCCCTTGTTCACTATAACGAATGATTTATGAACGTTTTTTCATGACAAGCCGCCGTTCTTAGTATTGACCTGTTCTCTTTAAAGAACTACAATAAAGTTATTGTCCGTTATATTGTTACCCGACTGATCAGCCGACGGATCTAATCTGGTGTAAGGAGAATATTATGATTGGGGAACGGATCAAACAATTAAGAGAATACAAGGGCTACTCCATTACGAAGCTGGCGGACCTGGCTGGCGTATCGAAATCTTATCTCAGCTATATCGAACGCAATGTTCAGAACAACCCATCCCTTCAGGTGCTGGCGAAAATCGCGTTTCATCTGGATACGAATATAGAATATTTGTTAGGAGAAGAGCTTTCGCCGAAGGTGAGAGTGGATGAGGTGCTGGACGAGGAATGGCATTCGATTATTCGCAACGCGGTGGACGAAGGCATGAGCAAAGGGGATTTCCGGGCGCTCAAGGAGCTGGTGCGGTCCAACAAGTGGCGAGATGAACGCAATCAACAGAGGCCGAACATTATTATTTTGCACATTGATAACTGACTCTTTACAAAAAAGCTGATGAAATTGTATTGACATGTTCTATATAAAGAACTACACTTGTGTTAGTGTTCTTAATAACTAACAAGTTAGCGGGTGTTTGCATGGAAATGAGCAGGAAAGAAGCTTTAACCAAAAACAAGGAAATTGATTTGCGCCAATTGTTTCATACACTGCGCAGCAAGCTGTGGCTCATTGTTGGCATTACCGGCTTATTTACAGGGCTGGGCCTCCTATACAATTCGCAGTCTGAGCCGGATATCTACGCTTCCTCCTCGCGAGTGATTATCGCAGCCTCCAACGATATGATGACGACGGTCAGAGCGCTGGTGCGGGAGCCGATCGTGCTCGACCAGGTTATTCAGAGGCTGGAGCTGAACGCATCGCCTGGCCAGCTGCGCTCCCAGGTGCGGGTAGATAGTGTAGAAGGGTCCTTGATTACCGTTATTTCGGTTCTGGATTCCGATCCGGAGCGAGCCGCGCAGATTGCCAATGCTATCGTAGATGTCTATAAGAACGTCGCCGCCGAGACGCTTGGGGTGGGCGGCATCAGGCTGCTGACGGCCGCGGAGCCGGAGCCGTATCCCATTAACGTCAAGAGCAACACCATCGTGTATGTCGCGTTTATTGTGGGATTGATCTTAAGCTTCAGTCTGGCGTTTCTGCTGGAATCACTGGATGACTCCATTCGGACGGAGCATGAGGTCGAAGCGCTGCTGGGCTTGAATATGCTGGGTCAGGTATCTCGGATCAGGAACAGGCATACTGCGGCGCCGGCGAAGAAGATCAAACCAGGCTTAATGAGGAGTGAGACGATTGGTTCGTGAGAAGGCGAAAGTAGCCAAAAAGATCGTAAACCGAAGCTTGATCGCATACATCAATCCATCGCATCGAATTGCGGAGCAATACAGGACGATTCGCAACAACATTCAATACGCATCGGACGGAAAGTCCATTCGCTCGCTTATCGTGACTTCCCCCGCGCCAGGCGATGGCAAATCGACCGCTGCCGTTAACTTGGCCGTCAGCATGGCGCAGCGGGGAGACCGCGTGCTGCTGATCGACGCCAACTTCCGTCAGCCGACGCTGCACAAGGTCTTTCATTCGCCAGTCTCGCCCGGCTTGTCGAATGTGCTGACTCGCCAGCTGGAATTCGAGGATGCAGCGCAAACGACCGAGGTGGAAGGCCTGGACCTGCTCACAAGCGGCGTATCGCACGCCAATTCCGCAGACATGCTGGATTCCCACACGATGAAGGAGCTTCTGTCCATGCTGTATGCCAGATATGACCGTATCGTCTTCGATTGTCCGGCCGTTCTGACGGCACCTGACACGAATGCGCTCGTGAACAAATGTGACGGCGTCGTCCTGCTGCTTCGCTGCGGCAAGACGTCTCAAAGCAAGGCTCTGGAGGCGAAGCAAGCGTTATCCTTTGCGGGAGCGAACATTATAGGCGCTATTCTGAACAAAAAGAACGTTAGATGATGGCTCATCGGATAACGTCTTTTTTTCGGCCAAAACGTTCTTTATAAAGCACAACGCAAGGCGTATCAGGAGAAAGGATGAGATTGTATGACTTACCGAAGCAGGCTTGCACTTCTCGCGATGCTGGATTCGGCCATTGTATTAACCGCTATTACCGCAGGCAGCTGGCTGCTGGGGGCTTCACCAGGAGACAGCGTATCGTTCTATGTCCTTGCGGCAGCGCTGCTGCTCCTCCATCATGGCTTCTTCCTCTATTTCAAGCTGTACAAAAAAGCGTGGGAATACGCCAGTGTCGGCGAGCTGCTTATTATCGCGAAGGCTGTCGGCTTGTCCTTCCTGCTGGCGGGACTATCGCAATGGGCCATTATGGGCAAGGCGGAGCTGAAGCTGCTTGTTGTGACCTGCATGCTGCACATTTTGTTGATTGGTGGAAGCCGGCTGTGCTGGCGCGTTGTGAGAGGCAGGTTCAGCAGATACAGCGGCAAGCGCAAGCGGACGTTGATTGTCGGGGCGGGTTCGGCTGGCATCATGCTGGCGAGACAGCTGATGAGCAACTCCGATACGGAGCTGTATCCCGTCGCGTTCATCGATGATGATCACGCCAAGCAAATGCTGGACATTATGGGCATTCCGGTAGCGGGCCGCGTAGCCGATATCGTCCGCATTACGCGCGAGCTGGACATCGACAATATTGTCATTGCCATTCCTTCCCTTAGTAAAAAAGGCTTATACGGCATCTATACGGAATGTGCCCGCACGAACGCCAAGACGCAAATTATTCCTATGCTGGAGGATTTGGCGACGGGCAGAATCTCCGTTACGCAGTTCCGCGATGTGCAGGTCGAGGATTTGCTGGGGCGGGAGCCTGTGGAGCTGGATATTGAGAGCATCTCGGAATATGTCACGCAGAAGGTGGTGCTGGTGACGGGGGCAGGAGGGTCGATCGGCTCGGAGGTATGCCGCCAAATTTCGCGCTTTCTGCCGGAGAAGCTGGTGCTCCTGGGGCATGGCGAGAACAGCATCTATGCTATTGAGATGGAGCTGAAGGAAACGTTCCGCGACTCCAATATTAAATTTTTTACGGAAATTGCGGATCTTCAGGATGCGGATAAAATGATGGCGGTTATGCTGCAGCATCGGCCGCATGTTGTTTACCACGCTGCGGCGCACAAGCATGTGCCGCTTATGGAGCGCAACCCGGAGGAGGCGTTCAAGAACAACGTGCTGGGCACGCTGAACGCGGCACGAGCGGCGAGCAAAAGCCGTGTCGAAACCTTCGTCATGATCTCGACAGACAAAGCGGTCAATCCCACCAGCGTCATGGGCGCAACGAAGCGGATCGCCGAGATGGTTATCCAGCATATGGACCGGGTTAGCAGCCATACCAAGTTTGTTGCGGTACGGTTCGGCAACGTGCTGGGGAGCAGAGGGAGCGTCATCCCGCTGTTCAAGAAGCAGATTGCCAAGGGCGGCCCTGTAACGGTTACCCATCCCGAGATGGTGCGCTATTTTATGACGATTCCGGAGGCTTCCAGACTGGTAATTCAAGCCGGCGCGCTCGCCAGGGGCGGAGAGATATTCGTGCTGGATATGGGTGAACCCGTCAACATTACGGAGCTGGCGCAAAATGTGATCCGCATGTCGGGATATAGCGTGGATGAGATTGGCATTGAATATACGGGCATTCGTCCCGGAGAGAAGCTGTTCGAGGAGATGCTCAAGGCCGACGAGGTGACGGAGAAGCAGGTATATCCAAAAATCTACATCGGCAAAGCCTCCTCCATCTTCTACGAGGAGATCGAGGC
The DNA here is from genome assembly GCF_040834005.1 of Paenibacillus sp. PL2-23. Lineage (NCBI taxonomy): Bacteria > Bacillati > Bacillota > Bacilli > Caryophanales > Paenibacillaceae > Paenibacillus > Paenibacillus sp. PL2-23. The sequence goes on along the minus strand of NZ_CP162129.1, from coordinate 3,937,085 downwards.
GTTAATCGCGGATTTCCCCGGCATGAATCAAGCGGAGCTTAAGGTTAGGCTGCTGGATCTTGGCAACCATATTGTGCCTAGCGCAAGACCGGAGCTGTCGATGGTTACGGGATAAAGAAAAGGAGCGGATGAGCATGAAGGTAAGAAAAGCGATTATTCCAGCAGCGGGACTCGGCACAAGGTTTCTGCCGGCAACCAAGGCGATGCCGAAGGAGATGCTGCCCATCGTCGACAAGCCTACCATCCAATACATAGTGGAAGAAGCCATTGAATCCGGCATCGAGGATATTATTATCGTGACGGGCAAGGGCAAGCGGGCGATTGAGGATCACTTCGACAATTCGATGGAGCTGGAGCATGTTCTCGCCTCGAAGAGCAAGTTCGAGCTGCTTCAGGAGGTGCGGAAGTCGTCGGATATGGTCGACATCCACTACATTCGACAGAAGGAGCCGCGCGGACTGGGCCATGCGATCTGGTGCGCCAGGAAATTTATCGGCGACGAGCCGTTCGCCGTTCTGCTTGGCGATGACATTATTGCCGCAGAGAAGCCTTGCCTGAAGCAGATGATCGACAAATACGCGCAATATGGATCATCCATCATTGGCGTTCAGCGGGTAGCGGAGGAAGCGGTGTCGCGCTACGGCATCGTGGACGGCATGATTATGGAGCCGTCGTTCCACCGGATCAACACGCTGGTGGAGAAGCCCAGCCTTGATGAAGCGCCGTCCAATATGGCCATTATGGGCCGCTACATTCTGACGCCGGAAATATTCGATATTCTGGGCAGCCAGCAGCCGGGCTCCGGAGGCGAGATTCAATTGACGGACGCAATCGCGACGTTGAACCTTTCCCGCGCTGTATTCGCGTACGAGTTCGACGGCAAGCGGTACGATGTGGGCGAGAAGATGGGCTTCATCCAGACGACGATCGAATTCGCCCTGCAGCGGGACGATCTTCGATTCGAGCTGCTGGAATATTTGACCCGAATGCTGCAAAGGGAAAATGTCGGCCATGAAGCGTAAAATCCTGTTCTGCGCAACCGTCGACTATCATTTCAAGGCGTTCCACCTGCCGGTTATGGAATGGTTCAGAAAGCAGGGGTGGGAGGTTCACGTCGCGGCTCACGGGGAGCTGGAGCTTCCTTACGTGGATCGCAAATTCAATCTGCCCATACAGAGAAGTCCGATCAGAGCGGACAATGTGAAGGCGTATCGGATGCTGAAGGCGATCATCCGGGAGGAGCAATATAACATCGTGCACTGCCACACCCCAATGGGCGGCGTGCTGGCCAGGCTTGCGGCGAGGGGCGCAAGAAGGCTGGGCACAAAGGTTATCTACACCGCGCATGGCTTCCACTTCTACAAGGGAGCGCCGTTGGCCAACTGGCTGATGTATTATCCCGTCGAGAAGCTGCTGGCCGGCGTCACCGATAGTCTCATAACTATTAACGGCGAGGATTACCGCCGCGCGATCGCAGGCGGATTCCGCGCCGGAGCGGTTCACCATGTGCATGGAGTAGGGGTACGCACGGAGCTGTTCGCTCCATTGTCCGCTGAAGAGAAACGGAAGGCGCGGAGCGCGTTCAACTATACGGCTCAGCAGTTCCTGATGATTTATGCGGCTGAATTCAACGCCAACAAAAATCACGAGCTGCTCATTCGGGCATTGGCGAAGCTGAAGGACAAGATGCCGGAGGCGAAGCTGCTGCTGGCGGGCCGTGGATCACTGCAGGAGCAGTGCCGCGAGCTGGCGATCCAGCTTGGTGTCGAGTCGCAGATTGATTTCCTGGGCTATCGGGATGATCTGAAGGAGCTGATCCCGATGTGCGACGTCTCCGTCTCGGCAAGCCTGCGCGAAGGGCTGCCGCTCAACATTATGGAGGCGATGGCCAGCGGCCTGCCGGTCGTCGCGACGCGCAACCGCGGCCACGAGGAGCTCATCGCCGAGGGCGCCACCGGCTTCCTCGTGGAGCCGGGCGACGTCGATTCCTTCGCCAGCCGCCTGCTGCTGCTCCACCGCTTCCGCGAGACGCGCGCCCGCATGGGCGCTTCCGCCCTGGAGCGGGTGAAGGGCTACTCGCTCGAGCGCGTGCAGGAGGAATTGAGAGAGCTGTATAAGCCTTTGATGGAGGTTAAGGATGAGCCCAGCTATCAGTATAGTCGTTCCTATATTTAACATGGAGGCATATCTCCCAAGATGCCTGGACAGCCTGCTTCACCAAACGTTCCGCGATATCGAGATCATCGCGGTGAATGATGGGTCAACGGATGGGAGCTTGAAGGTGCTGGAGAGCTATTCGGAGAGGGACTCGCGGTTAAAAATAATAGACAGCGACAATCAGGGAGTGTCTGGTGCTCGCAACCTTGGCTTATCCTATTGCACCGGACAGTATATCGGATTCGTGGATCCTGATGACTGGGTATCGAGCACAATGTATGAACAGATGCTGGATGCTGCCCTTGACCAGGATATCGACATCGTCATGTGTGCTTATACAAGAGAATTCGGCACGCATACGAAGCCGAAGCACTACTCGCTGCCAGACAAAAGCATCTACCATGGCGAAGAGGTTCAGTGGCAGTTGACGCGAAGGCTGATCGGGCCACTTGGTGTCGAGGTTGCGTCTCCGGAGCAGTTGGACGCATGGGGGACCGTCTGGTCGAAGCTGTACAAGAGAAGCCTAATTCGAAAGGCGGGGTGTTCTTTCATTGATTTGAAGGAAATCGGCAGCAATGAAGATACCTTGTTTAATATAGAAGCTTTTTCACATGCGGAATCCTTTATATTTTTGAATCGTCCACTATATCATTACTGGCGAGCTAATACAGAATCCATTACGACTTGCTATAAACCGCTGCTGGATCAACAGTTTCAAACCTTATATCAGTGTATGGAACTTTTTGCGAAAGGACGTTCTGTGGAGTATAGGCAGGCACTCAATAACCGGATTGCACTTAACGTGTTGGGGCTTGGATTAAATATTGTCAGCACGTCTAATCCGGCTTCCGTTTTCGGTAAAGTGTCGCAGATTAAGCAGCTTTTATCCCAACGTGTATTCGGCGATGCACTTGCCAAGTTTGAAATTCGAAATTGTACATCGGTTTGGAGGCTGTTCTATACCGCTGCAAAGTGGCGGCTTGCATGGCCTGTATACCTTCTGCTCATGGTAATAGACATGATGCGTACCAAATCGATTAGGAGGAATCGAAGTGGAATCTATTCGTATCCTGCAGGTCGTGACTATCATGAATCGCGGCGGACTCGAGACGATGCTAATGAACTATTATCGGCAAATGAACAAAAACGGCTTTCAGTTTGATTTCCTTGTGCACCGGCAAGAAGAAGGGCACTATGACAAAGAAATCGAATCGCTGGGCGGACGTATTTATCGAATGCCGAATATACGGCCTGGCAATTATCGGCGTTACTTTAGGATGTTGGATCGTTTCTTTGAGGAGCGCCGTGATTATCGGGTTGTGCATTCACACATGAATGAGAACAGCGGTTTCGTGCTTAGGGCTGCAAAAAAAGCAGGTGTTCCCTGCAGAATTATACATAGCCATCTCAGTGACTTAAAGCTGGATTACAAATTTCCCTTCCGTATTTACGCTAGACTCGCGATTAAGGATAATCCCAGCGATTATTTCGCATGCTCAGCGAGAGCGGGAGAATGGTTATTTGGCAGAAAGCGAGAGAACAGCAGGGAAGTGATTGTCCTTCAGAATGCTGTGAATACCGAAGAGTTTGCATTCAATCCTGCTGTAAGAACCGAAGTGAGAGCGGAGCTTGAAGCGGGGGATAGGCTTGTAGTTGGACATATTGGCAGGTTTAACGAGCAGAAAAATCATAAGTTCTTGCTGCAGGTATTTCATTCCTTGAAGCAGGATAAAGAGGATGCTTTGTTGGTGCTTGCCGGTGATGGTTACTTGCGAGCCTCGATCGAGAAGCAAGCAGATGAAATGGGATTATCGGACTCCATTCGATTCCTGGGTGTGAGAGCTGACATATCGCGTTTGCTTCAGGGAATGGATTTATTCTTATTTCCTTCATTGTTTGAGGGCTTGCCTGTCGTTCTCATTGAAGCGCAAGCTGCAGGCTTAAGATGTGTCGTGTCGGACACGATTACGAGAGAAGCGGATATAACGGGCAGAGTATCGTTTGTATCCTTACAACAACCCCCTAAGTACTGGAGCAGGGCTATTCTAGGCGTTTCCTATGAGCATGCAGATACGAGCCAGCTTCTGCGAGAGCATGGCTATGATTCTGCTGCAATGGCAGAATGGCTAGGACATTTTTATTCCGAACGCATTGCAATAGCTACGTCGAATTGAGGGATTGAATGATGAACCCAAATAAACCAGTACTAACGGTATTTACACCTACGTTCAATCGCGCTTATACGCTTCATCTATGTTATGAAAGCTTGAAGAGGCAGAGTTGCAAATCCTTTAAATGGCTGATTATTGATGATGGCTCAAGTGATGGAACAGAAGAAATGGTACGAGCTTGGATCGCGGAAGCTGACTTCGCCATTGAATATATATACCAAAATAACCAAGGCATGCATGGCGCACATAACACGGCATACGAACGGATTAACACTGAACTGAATGTTTGTATCGATTCCGACGACTATATGGCAGATGAGGCAGTTGAAAAGATCATTTCTTTCTGGCAGGCTCACGGAAGTAGTCAATATGCCGGCATTGTGGGGCTGGATGCTGCTCCTGATGGCCGTATTATCGGTACACAGCTTCCTGGCGGCGTAATGAGCTCGACCCTGACGGATCTGTATGCCAAGCATCGAGTAACAGGAGACAAAAAGCTGGTCTACCGTACAGAGCTTACTAGTGGTTGTCCCCCCTATCCTGTATATGACGGAGAGAAATATTGTCCTCTGTCGTACAAATACATATTAATTGATCAGCAATACCCGTTATTGCTTATGAACGAAGTGTTGTGTCACGTAGAGTACAGGGAAGACGGATCGAGTCTCAATATTGTCAAGCAATACCTTCGTAATCCAAGAGGTTTCTCCTTCTTCCGGAAGACAGCCATGAAATACGCTCCTACCTTTAAAGAACGTTATCGTGAAGCTATTCATTACGTTTCAAGCAGCTTGATGCTTCGCAACCGCAGACTCATCCAGGAGTCACCTCGGAAATGGACGACATTGGCAGCATTGCCGCTTGGCCTCTTGTTATATATTTACATTAATCGTACCAAGAGAAATACCGTCATGAAGTCCGGATAACTAAGAGGACTTGATGGAAAGGACTTTAATGATGGAGATGATATGGTTCACCCTTTTGGTTGTTTTTATGAATGCTGCATTGGCAAGATATTTTTCAATTGCAACGGAGAGAGGTCCACTTCCGATAATTCCTAACAAAATATATATTGCGTTTGCGGCATTGTGTCTGGTCCTTGTGGCAGGTTTGCGGAATAACATCGGAGACACCTATCTATATATGCATAGTTATGTTGTAGACGATTTTTCTTGGGCAGCAGTTCTGCAGAAGGACGATATTGGATTTAATTTGTTCCAGATGCTGTTGAAGCAAGTGAGTGATGATCCTCAAATCATGATCTTCATAACTGCATTTCTTACCAACTTACTGATTATTATTGTGTTCTATCAATACTCTAGGTTGGTAGAGTTAAGCTTATTCGCATATATTACGACAGGCGCATTCATTGTATCCATGAACGGAATTCGTCAATATTTAGCAGCTGCCATAGTATTTGCAGCAACAAAAGCGCTAGTCGAAGGTAAGTGGAAAATATATTTTCCAGTCGTTATTTTCGCTTCTTTCTTCCATCAAAGTGCACTTATATTGCTACCTATTTATTTTATGGTACGGCGGAAAGCATGGACCTTAACATCAACCATACTGTTAGGCATTTCTATATTAATAGTTGTGGGATTCAATTACTTCTCTACGATGCTTTTCAGCGTTATTGAGAACACACAATATGCTGAATACCAGAACTTTCAAGAAGGCGGAGCAAATATTTTACGTGTACTCATCTATGCACTCCCCATTCTAATCGCTTATTTGGGACGAGTGAAACTGCAGGCGATATTCCCACAAAGCGATGTATTTGTAAATCTATCGATAGTCGGAGCCATTATTATGATCATTTCAACACAAAATTGGATTTTTGCAAGACTGGGCATTTATTTTACTCTTTATCAGCTTGTTCTCATGGGCTGGATTGTGAAGTTATTTCGGGAAAAGGATCAGCGATTTGTTTACTTAATATTTATTTGCTTTTACTTTCTATATTTCTTTTACGAAAACGTCATTATTTTAGATATTCGCTACAGCAGCGATTACATCAAATGGCCATTCTAAGCATGACATGTATTGAGGGGGAGAGCATGGATGTCGCAGGATAAGATTCCAAGGATCATCCACTATTGCTGGTTCGGCAGGGGAGAGAAGCCGAAGCTGATGGTGAATTGCATCAAGAGCTGGAGCAGGCATCTGCCGGATTATGAGCTCATGGAATGGAACGAGGATAACTTCGATATTAGCTGCAGCAGGTATGTCAGCGAGGCCTATGCAGCGCGCAAATTTGCTTTCGTCAGCGATTATGTCAGGCTTCATGCGTTGTATCATCACGGTGGAATCTATATGGATACCGATGTAGAGGTGCTGAGATCGTTAAATCCTTTGCTGCAGCATGAGGCATTCACAGGGTTCGAGGACGAACAGTTTCTTCAATCCGGGACGATGGGAGCGATGCCCCAGCATCCATGGATCGCTATGCTGTTGAAGGATTACGAGGGCCGGGCATTCAAGAGGCTGGATGGCACATATGATACAACAACCAATACGGCCGTGATATCCCGATTGTGCGAGAGCGAGGGGCTTGTATTAAATGGCCAGCAGCAGATGCTCAGCAGCGGGGTCATGTTTTATCCAAGGCAATATTTTAGTCCATACGATTACATTAACGGCGGCAATTATATTACGAGCGAAAGCTATACGATCCATCACTTTGCCCAGTCGTGGCTGCCTCTGCATGTGCGAATGAAAAGCAATGTGAAGAGAGCGGCCAGCAGAGTCGTTGGACCGAAGGTGATTGCCACCATGCGCAAGCTGCTTGCACCACATTCTTAAGCCATTTATAGATAAATAGAGGATATGGGAGAGGAAATTATGCTGAAACGTTTGTTTGATGTAACTGTCGCATTACTTCTGCTTATTCTGACATCTCCGATTATCATCATTGTGTATCTCCTGGTGAGTCTTAAGCTGGGAACTCCCGTTCTCTTCAAGCAGCAGAGGCCTGGCCTTCATGGGGTCCCCTTCTACTTGTACAAATTCCGTACGATGACCGATGAGCGCGACGCAAGCGGGGAGCTGCTGTCTGATCAGCTTCGGCTTACTCCCTTCGGTATGTGGCTTCGCAAGACCAGTCTCGATGAGCTTCCACAGCTGTTCAATGTCATTCGAGGCGATATTAGTCTTGTCGGCCCTCGTCCTCTATTAATGGATTATCTGCGGCTCTACACAGAAGAGCAAGCGAAGCGGCATCAGGTAAGACCCGGCATCACGGGCTGGGCGCAGGTTAATGGCAGGAATGCCGTGTCCTGGGAGGATCGATTCCTGAGGGACGTCTGGTATGTGGAGAATCAAAGCTTCCTGTTGGATTTGAAAATATTGTTTATGACGATTAAAAAAGTGGTCACCTCGGACGGTGTAAGCAACGGAGCACATCTAACAATGCCCGTGTTCGAAGGTTCGGCCCGCAACCAGGAAGGGGTTGGTTCGTAATGACTGCACAACAAGCGACTGCACAACAAGCCCAATTGCACAAAATCTATTTATCCCCGCCTCACATGAGCGGCAACGAGCAGCACTATCTGAATGAGGCATTCCACAGTAATTGGATCGCTCCGGTTGGACCGCATGTAGACGCCTTTGAAAGTGAGCTTGCGGCTTATACAGGGGCAAAGGGCGCAGCAGCGGTGAGCTCTGGAACGGCAGCCATTCATCTGGCGCTGCAGCTTCTGGGTGTGGGTGAAGGAGACACGGTATTCTGCCAAAGCTTCACCTTTGTTGCGACAGCCAATCCTATTCGCTATCTGGGCGCGGACCCCGTCTTCATTGATTCTGAGCCTGGCACTTGGAATATGTCGCCACTAGCGCTGCGACGTGCGCTAGCTGAAGCAGCCGCTGCTCATTCGCTGCCAAAGGCTGTTCTTGTTGTACATCTGTATGGCGGAATGGCTGACATGGAGGAAATAATGGCGGTCTGTAACCAATATGGTGTTCCACTCATTGAGGATGCCGCAGAATCTCTCGGCTCTACCTATCGGGGGCGGCAGAGCGGCACCTTCGGGCAATTCGGAATTTTCTCCTTTAATGGCAACAAGATCATTACGACCTCCGGTGGAGGCATGCTTATATCCGATGATACAGAAGCTCTTGGCAGAGCAAGATTTCTGGCGACGCAGGGCAGAGATAATGCCAGACATTATCAGCATAGCCAAATGGGCTACAATTATCGGATGAGCAATCTGCTGGCAGGTGTTGGCAGAGCGCAGTTGGAGGTATTAAATGAGAGAGTAGCGGCAAGAAGGAGCGTATTCCGCCGTTATGAGGAGACCCTGGGCGGTTACGCAGAGCTTGCGTTCATGCCAGAGCTTCCAGGAACAAGCTCGAATCGTTGGCTGACGGCCTTGACGATCCAATGTGCTGAGGCTGAACAGCTGCGCGACAGTCTGCTTATAGAGCTGGAGCTGGCTAACATAGAAGCCAGGCCGTTATGGAAGCCGCTGCATCTGCAGCCTCTGTTCCAAGGCACCAAGTTCTATTCGCATTCGCTCGATGGCAGAGCAGTATGCGAGGACTTGTTCCACAGAGGACTATGTCTGCCATCGGGTTCAGCGCTGAAGGTGGAAGATCAGCAAAGGGTGATTGAGGTTATTCAATCGGTCATAGATGCTGCTGCCTACTCGCCGCAATCCCTGATCGTATCATAAACGGAGCTTGATTCCGTCCTACAAGTAGCGTTCGCCGGGTATCCTCGACCTAATTGCCTTGGCAGGCGCGCCGAATGCTACCGTGCGGGAGGGAATGGAGCGAATCACGACAGAGCCGGCTCCAATGACAGAATGCTCGCCAATCGTAATTCCGTGTATGAGGGAAGCGCCGATTGCAATAGCGGAAAAGTCGCCAACCGTTACGTTACCGCCGCACACCGCCCTTGGAGCCCAGCTGACGAACTGGCCAACCTGGCTGTCGTGATCGATAGAAGCGCCGGGATAGAGGATGCCGTGTTCACCGATTAGGGCGTCACTGCCTAATACGGCATTCGCCATGATGACGGAGCCTGCGCCTATGCGGGCTCCTCTTGCTATGCAGGCGGCAGGATGTATGGCGCTAATGAAGGGAATTCGCGGAGCAATGGCTTGTATCTTCTCCGCTATTCTGCCTCTTAGCCAGTTATCGCCGATCGCAATGATCATTCCTTCTACATGCGCCGCATGCTCAGCCAGCCACTGCTCACTGCCTAATATTTCATATCCATATACATGAGAGCCTGCCGGCTTGCCTCCGTCCAGTAGTCCAACAATTTGGTATTCGCCTTGCTTCTCCACCGTATCGATTAAGCACTTGGCATGGCCGCCTGCTCCGAATACAATAATTGATTTCAACCTCGTGTGGCCCCCTCTGTTCGGAATAAGGAACAGCTTCTATTCTAGCATACAGTCTTGACAGAACAAAATCGGGATGATACTCTTGAGTTGTGTTCGTTTTATAGAACGAAAAATCATTTTTGTTCGTTATTTGCTAATGCGAATAAAGGAGATCGTCATGAGTGATGTAAGCTTCCATATTGGAGAATTCTCGCAGGAACTGCGCCTGATGCTTGCCATGCTGGAGATGGAGGATGGAGCGGAGCTCACCTTCGAGCAATGGGAATTACTGCAAGAGATTGACTGGCATACTTTTATCGACTTGACGAGACATCATCGTGTGTTCCCAACCATTCATCTCAAGCTCCAGGAGCTGAAGACCCCACATATCCCATTGTTTGTGTCCGGGATGTTCCAGAGGGACTATTATCGGAATACGCTGCAGATGCTGGCATTAAGCGGAGAGATGGAGCAGCTGTCGAGCCGTTTCGCGAATGAGGATATTCGGGCTTTATTCCTGAAGGGACCGGTTATTGCAGCCGACCTGTACGGCGATGTTTCTCTGCGCACCTCCTGTGATCTGGATCTGCTTGTTCCCATGGAGCAGCTGAACAAGGCGGAGGAGCTGCTTGTCAGCCTAGGCTATATGAAGGATGAATATATTGCGACTGTACTCAATGATTGGAAGTGGCGGCATCATCATATCACGTTCCATCATCCCGCCAAGGGTATCAAAGTGGAGGTGCATTGGCGGCTTAATCCCGCGCCATCCAAGGAGCCAACCTTCGATGAGCTGTGGAGCCGCAAACGCAAGAGCTCACTGATCAGCCGTCCCATCTACTACTTGGGCAGAGAGGATTTGTTTATGTTCCTGGTCTCCCATGGTGCTAGGCACGGCTGGTCCAGACTTCGCTGGCTTCTCGATATTAAGAAGCTGATGAATCAGCGGATAGACTGGACTAGGCTCACGCAGCTGCTGAAGAAGCATCACTACCACAATATCGGAGGGCAGGCCTTGTTCCTAGCGGCGAAGCTGCTGGCCGCTCCACTCAAGGAGGAGATGCGTCCGCTCCTGGCTTCGAGAAAGGCGGAATGGCTTGCCGAAGACACAATGTTCTACATCCAGAGAATGGTTAATCTTCATTCGCCGCCATTGCCGAAGGATGTCGAGCGTTATCATCGCCAGTATCTGTTCGCCCTGATGTCGAAACGGCAGAAGCTGCAGCATATTGCCAGCTTCCTCTATCCCTATCCGGAGGATGCTAAGACGCTTCCGCTTCCCAAACGGCTTCATTTTCTTTATTTTCCGCTTAGGCCGTTGTTATGGGCGTGGCGCAAAACTAAAAGAATTCCTGCTTGAAAGCAGACTTATAAGGGAGATCGGAATGAAAAAGTTATTTATTGCCTCCTTCGATATGGAGGTAGGGGGCGTTGAAAGAAGTCTGGCAGGTATGCTGAATGAGTTCGATTACAACAATTATTCGGTAGATCTCTTACTTTACCGTCAACAAGGGGATTTCTTATCCTTACTGCCTAAGCGTGCCCGCTTGCTTCAAGAAGTGCCGGAGTATGCTACCTTCCGCTATTCGATTAGAGAGGTGATTAGGCGAGGATTTTATGCCATGGGAATAATCAGATTGCTCTCCAAGCTGGCTTCAATCGTCTATGGTAGGCAGAGAGGAGTCCTCGAAACGGGATATATACAACAGCAGCTGATGTGGAAATATGCGTTGCCCTTTCTCCCCAAGATCGAACACGAATATGACGTCGCAATCAGTTATTTGTGGCCTCATTACCTGGTCGCAGAGAAAGTAACGGCAAAGCGTAAAATAGCTTGGATCCATACGGATTATTCTACGGTGGAAACGGATGTGCCGATGGACCTTCGTATGTGGGAGTCATTCGATACCATTATTGCTGTGTCAGATGCATGCAGAGACTCATTCCTCGCCAAGTATGGAGCTCTAGCAGACCGTGTGCTGGTTATTGAAAATATACTATCTCCAGAGAGCATTCAAGCACAAGCTGCGATCACTGATGGAGATAATCCTATGCTAAAGGACAATCGATTCAAGTTGCTAACAGTCGCTAGATTGTCGCATGCCAAAGGCATTGATCAAGCTGTTCATGCTATGAAGCTCCTGAAGGAGCGAGGATATGATGAGATGGTATGGTATGTGGTGGGCTATGGAGGCGACGAGACAGAGATTCGAAGATTGATTGCGGAGAACGGCTTGCAGTCGCAATTCGTGCTGCTTGGCAAACAAACGAATCCATATCCATTTATGAAGGCATGTGATCTTTACGTGCAGCCCTCCCGCTATGAGGGTAAGGCGGTTACCGTCACTGAAGCGCAAATTTTAGGGAAACCTGTCATGATTACGAACTATACGACGGCTGCCAGCCAAGTCCAGCACAGAGTTGATGGCTATATTGCAGAGCTGTCGATTGAAGGCATTGCTGCCGGGATTGAAACGCTCTATATCAATGAAGACATCAGGCGACAATTGGAGAGATATTGCGGCAGCCGGCCCTTTCACAATCAAGATGAGCTCAAGAAGCTATATAGGCTCTTAGGCTCAGACGGAAGGACGTATGCGTCGTGATCAAAGTGAGTGTAATTATACCGGTCTACAATGCTGCAACGTATTTGCCCAGATGTATTGAGTCACTGATCGCTCAAACTCTTCCGGATTGTGAGTTCATATTTGTAAATGACGGCTCCCTTGATCATAGTGCAACTATTGTTCAGAAGTATCAACGGATAGATCACCGTATCAAGCTTATCACTCAGCCTAATCAGGGTGTAAGTATAGCTAGAAATTCGGGGCTCCGCTTGGCTATTGGAGAATATATTGGCTTTGTTGATGCAGACGATTATGTGGAGCGGGACATGTATGAGAGATTGTACCAGACAGCCTCTGAGCGAGACTGTGATGCGGTATGGTCTCATTTGCTTAGTGAGCTTGAGGGTAATCTTGTTATAACCAAGTCACCACTGCCAACAGGAGTAGATCTTAACAGAGAGGACATTCTCCATACTGTCTTGCCTTTATTCTTAAAAACGGAGGAGCTGAATTCGGTATGTAATAAGCTCTACCGCAGCTCATTACTATTTGAAAATAATATCAATTTCCCTCAAGGTGTCGCACTGGGTGAAGACGGGATGTTTAATATGCAGTTTTTGAGCCTTGCGCAGCGCATCCAGTACCTGGATTACAGCGGATATCTTTATTGTGAAGCAATAGGGAGTGCAACCCGCAACGCGTCAGGCAAGGACTACTTCGCACGATCTCTAGAGGTATATAGACTCGAACCCCCCTCCATCTATTCCGAGCTCTTAAGCAGAGAAGAGATTGATAGGCTGAAGAGTCATAAGTTGATACATAGCGTCATGTCTAATATCCATATCTACTTGGACCCCAGCAATGGATTGGATAGGGAAACGAGATTATGTTATGTCAAGAGAATGGTTAATCATCCAGAGGTTCAACGAGCATTGCCGTATTATATGAAGGAGCATAGATCGAGCCGTAGCCATTATGACAAAACTATTTTGCTGTTTATTCAGTACAGGATTGTGTGGGGTCTCTATCTGGTAACAGGCTACAGTAGATTAAGAAATAGAATGAATCGGAGGATTACGGCATGAAAATATTAATGTTCGCCCATGATGGCAGTTTGAATCGAGGATGTGAGGCTATCGTACGTTCTTCTGCCTCACTCTTAAAAGAGAAAATAGAAGAAACCCAAGTATACTTAGCCTCTGGGAAGCCAGAGACGGATAAAGTAATTCCTCTACTGGATGCTATCTACGATGGCTCAGCTATGCCAATCCATCGTTTCTCCATGGATTGGTTCATTTCCTCTCTGCGAGTTAAGCTGTTCCGCGATGAATCTTATGCATTAGGGCGTATTCATCAGAACATTATTAAACATATTGATGATGTGGACGTATGCTTGTCCATCGGAGGAGACAACTATTGTTACGGCGAGCAGCCGGGCTGGTATGAGATTGATCGCAGAGTGAAGGCGAAAGGTAAGAAGCTGGTGCTGTGGGGCTGCTCCATTGGCGAGGAGGATATGTCGGAGCAGAAGCTGGAAGATTTGCGGAGCTTCAATCTCATCTTAACTCGCGAGACTCTGACTTATGACATGTTGGTTAGAAAAGGACTTAATAATGTTAAGTTAGTGGCTGACCCCGCTTTCACAATGGAGAAGGAAGAGTTGCCTCTTCCAGAAGGATGGCAGGAAGGGAATACAATTGGTCTGAACTATAGTCCTCTTGTGTGGAAAAAAAATCCTGATTCAAAATTAGCGGTCATTCGCCTTATTCAATATATTATCGATTCAACGGATATGACAATCGCGATGACACCACATGTTATCGATCATGGCAATAACGATTATGAAACCTTGAAAGAATTATTTGATACATTCCGACATACCGGCAGAGTCCTATTGCTGCCCGACAATCTCACGGCTACACAATATAAAGGCTATATTGCAAGAATGCGATTCTTCATCGGAGCGAGGACGCATGCAACGATTGCCGCATATTCCAACTGTGTGCCAACGATGGTACTAGGATACAGCGTCAAATCCAAAGGCATTGCCAAAGACTTGTTCGGTGAAGTGAAGCTGGTACTGGATATCAATCAATTATCTGATTCCAAGGTGATGCTGAGTGCATTCCGTGAAATGGTAAGCGAGGAAGACAGCATTCGCCAACGCTTACGTGAAGTAATACCATCTATTCAATCCATGTCACGCCAAGCGGCCCAGTACATTAAAGAGTTGGGTTGAGGTGACTATGAGGAAAAACTTGTTGTTCGTGATGCCAAGCTTGTCTGCCGGGGGCGGGGAGAGAAGTCTTATTAATCTGCTTTCTCATATCGATTATGAGAAGTATAACGTGGATTTATTCTTATTCAGTCACAGGGGGCTGTTCTATGAACTTCTTCCTCAGCAAGTAAATGTACTGCCCCTTCCCCCTCATTATGTGATGTTCAGTAACCTATTGCCCGTATCTATTGGGAGTTTTATTGCGGAAGGAAAGCCTGTTCTTGCCTTGAATCGCTTATTGTATGCAATAAGTAACCGTTCCTATCAGAATGTTGCGAGGAGTGAGCAAGCAAGCTGGCGTTATCTTGCACCTTCAATTGATCCAATTCCTGAAACCTATGATGTTGCTATTGGTTACTTAGAGAAGACATCTATCTATTTCTGTATCGATAAGGTCACAGCAAAAAAGAAAATAGGATGGGTTCATACAGATTATGACAAAATGGGAATGGATCCTGAATATGATCGCAAGTATTTTCAACAGCTGGATCATATTGTAACGGTTTCAGACGAGTGTGCGAATGTCCTGAAGGTGCGCTTCCCAGAGCAAACATCAAAAGTGCAAATTATTCATAATATTGTTTCGCCATTTTTGATCCGAGAAATGGCGAGCTTAGAGAAGCATGATATTTATAATAGAAAGACCGATGAGATTATGATTCTATCTATCGGTAGATTACACTCAGACAAAAACTTTGAGTTAGCCATCTCTGCTTGTAAAGAATTGGTGGACAGAGGCTTTAAAGTTCAGTGGCACATCATTGGCGAAGGTGAAGACCGGGACAAATTGCAAAAGCAAATAAATGAGCTGGAGATTAATCATTGCTTTCACTTATTAGGCCTTAAATCAAATCCTTATCCTTATCTGCAGCAGGCAGATATTTATGTTCAAACCTCCCGCTTTGAAGGGAAATCGATAGCGATTGATGAAGCCAAGATATTAAATAAGCCTATCGTAATCACGAACTTTAGCACAGCTCAGGATCACATTGCGGATGGAATAGAAGGCATCATTGCAAATATGACGCCATCAGAAGTGGCTGGAGCAATCGGCAAAATAATAGAAAATCATCAGCTCAGAGAGCGTTTTAGAGAACACTTGTCAACTATGGAGTTTGGAACTGAATCGGAAATTAATAAACTTTACCAATTAATTGGTTAGGGGAAATGTAAGGATGAAGAAGTTGCTTTTTGTAATGAATCATTTGCACTGCGGGGGAGCCGAGAAAGCACTAATCTCTCTTCTCCAGACCATTGATTATTCCCGTTATGAAGTGGACCTCCTACTATTTGAGAGAGGGGGGATTTTCTATGATCAGATCCCTCAACAAGTTAACCTATTAGAAGCGCCAAAGGTATATCGTTACTTCGACATGCCAATTATGAATGCTTTGTTGGAGTGCCTCAGAGAAAAGAAAATTGGAATAGCGATTGCTAGAATAGGAGCAGGGCTAATTAGCCGGCTTGAGAAAAACGCTGCGAGGCGAGAACAGAGGGTATGGAGATATTTGGGGTATGGCATGCCTAAGCTTACCGAAAGCTATGATGCAGCGATAGGCTATCTGGAGAAAAATCCCGTTTATTTCTGTATTGATAAAGTGAATTCTCGACTGAAATTGGGGTTTATACATAATGATTATGTTCAATTAGGCATGGATCAACAATTGGATCGGAAGCATTTTGATAAACTGAACTATTTGATGACCGTCTCCAAGGAATGTGGGATCGTATTGGAGAGAACATTTCCAGAATACCTTGACAAAGTAAAAATTATGCACAATATTGTATCACCCTCAACCATTACAGAATTATCCCTCCAAACAAGTCCTACGCTTCCGAATCGTCCCCGGATTGCAATCATATCAGTCGGCAGATTAACCCCACAGAAGGGCTTTGACATGGCAATTCCAGCTTGTAGAGACTTATTGAACAAAGGAATGGATATTGCATGGTACGTAATTGGAGAAGGGGAGGAACGTTCGCGGCTGGAAAGTATGATTGAACAGTTTGGTTTAAAGGATCGTTTTATTCTATTAGGGATAAAGGAAAACCCCTATCCTTACGTGAGACAAGCGGACATCTATGTGCAACCATCACGCTTTGAAGGGAAATCAATAGCCGTTGATGAGGCTAAAATATTAGGCAAGCCTATTGTAGTCACTAACTTTAGTACAGCTGCGGACCAAATTTTCCACGAGATTAACGGGCTAGTGGTAGAGATGAATGCTGAAGGCATATCGGCCGGGATTGAGAGATTCGTTCTGGATCACTCTCTGAGATTGAAATGTATGAACGCACTTCAAGAGGAGCCTCTCGGAACAGAGCAGGAAATAGAGAAGCTGTACGAGCTATTGGCTTAATTACGGGGGGAACGAGATGCTGATCTGGATAGCAGGTTTATTAATAATTGCGATGCTTAGCGTAGTGGCTATTGATATAGGATTGGTTTCCCGGGAGTGGTTCGGCCGTATTCGAATCGGCAGATTCCATCAAACGCTGGAGTGGAACGAGGCCATTACGGTAGCGGGAATCAAATGGTTGAATCATACTCCTACAATTAAGTTAACCGATCAATCCAGACTGGTCGTCATTGATATGCTTAGGGGTAATTATAAGAGAAACGCAATACAGCACTGGCAGGAAGCGGCACTGCTGTTAGGGCTGTCTGAATATCTGAGATATAATGACAACCCATCTATGGTCAATGAAATTCAAAAGTACATGCAAAAGCACTTTCATACAAATGGCGCTTGGAAACAAAAACCGCAGTTCATTGATGTGGGTATTCTGGCCTTCAGCCTTATGAAGCTGCCTGTCATTGAAGAATCACGTTATAAACCAGCGCTTGACGAGGTTTGGAGCCTGATTCAATCTCATATTGGCAAGGATGGAACGGTAGCTTATCGTAAGCATATGGAGCATTATCGATATGTGGATACAATCGGATTTATTTGTCCTTTTCTGATTCGATATGGACTGAGGTTCGGCAAGAAGGAATGTGTCGCACTGGCTGTTAAACAGCTTGAGCAATACGAAAAGTTTGGCATGCTTGAGAAGCTCTACCTGCCAGGACATGCGTATCATATCGACACAGGTGCTCCAGCGGGTCTGTACGGGTGGGGAAGAGGTCTTGGATGGTATGCAATAGGGCTGATTGATTCTTGGATGGAGTTGCCTGATCATCATGAATATAAGCACACCTTGGAAACTATGGTGCGTAAGTTTTCGAAGACGGTTATACAGTACCAGCATCCTTCTGGCTATTGGACCTGGTCAGTCAGCCGTTACGAATCCAGAGCCGATTCATCTACAACGGCAACGCTTGCCTGGTTTCTTGAGCAGGCATCGAATATTCCTGAACTGCATAAAGTCTGCAGGGAAGGCGTACAAAAAGCAAAGGATTATCTGCTCAAAGTGACGCGTCGCAACGGAGCGGTTGATTTCTCCCAAGGGGATACCAAGGATTTAGGTGTCTACTCTATGCATTTCAGCATATTGCCATTCACGCAGGGATTTGCCATTCGGCTGGCAAACGCAAATAGAAAGCATGAGGTGTCGCGAAATGGGAAGGAAGATGTGGAGCTTCATTCGGGCAAGATTCAGGAAGTGGCTGTTAGAGGAAAAGTGGCTAGATGATTACATCAAGTTGGGCATGAAAGTTGGAGAAGGATGCTCTATACAACCTGGTGTCATATTTGATTATTCTCATTGTTGGTTAATCGAAATAGGACATCGGGTGACTATAGCTCCTGAGGCTTATATACTAGCTCATGATGCAAGTAGTAAATTTGCGGTAGGCCATACAAAGATAGGAAGGGTAATCTTGGATAATGATGTATTCATTGGAGCTAGAGCTATAATTATGCCTGGTGTTACGGTAGGAAAAGGCGCTATTGTAGCAGCTGGCAGCATAGTTACAAAATCCGTATCACCTGGTTCAATCGTTGCAGGTAACCCTGCAACACAAATAAGTAATACAAAAGACTATACAGAAAAGCTATTGCTTCAAATGCTAGATTCTCCAACATTCGATTACTCATATTTACTTACTCAAAATTTATCTGCTGAGAAGAAGGAAGAGATGATTACCAAGCTCACAGAGAAATCAGGTTTTATTGTCTAAGTCAATCTAGTCTTTGAAAGAGAGAGCATGATATGAGAGTTAAACATTCCATTATTAACGTTACTACAGGTATAGGCAGCCAAATGCTTATTACGCTGCTTAGCTTTGTGTCGAGGACTGTTTTTATTGCTATTCTTGGAGTAGAGTATCTCGGCATAAATGGCCTATTCACGAATATTCTGGGCATGCTTGCTTTAGCCGAAGCAGGTATTGGAACAAGTATTATATATGCCTTGTACAAGCCTGTTGCTGACGGTGATCAGGAGAAGGTTAAATCCCTCATGCGGTTATATCGGAATTCATTTCGGATTATTGCCGTTGTTGTTCTGCTGTTAGGCTTGACCTTGCTGCCCTTTCTACCTTCCATTACAGGAGAGACGAACGTTGAACATGTTACGACAATCTATCTTATATTTGTGTTGAATGCTGCTGTATCCTATTTGTTCACGTACAAAATATCGATGTTAAATGTTCATCAAAAATCGTATATTCATACCATCACCTACTCCATATCAACAATAATCAGCACCTGTATTAAGGTCGGCATTCTTTATCTTACCGAGAACTTCATATTATATTTACTGATCGAAGTGCTTACAACAATAGCTACTTCCATGTATCTGGCCTATAAAGTTGATCGAATGTATCCTTTCCTGCGAGAGAACAATATTCAGAAGCTGGATACGGAGACCAAAGCAACGATCGTTCGGAACATAAAAGCGGCCATTATGCATCATGTAGCAAGTTATATTGTATTCGGCTCGGATAATTTGATTATTGCCAGTTTTGTCAGCGTTGTAGCAGTAGGTATATATTCTAACTACTACATGTTTATAAATATATGTCGAACTTTCATTAATCAAATATTTGATAATGTATTGCACAGCCTTGGTAATTTAATTGCTAAAGAAAGTAAAGATCGTGTGTATGAGGTGTTTCGCACTACGATGTTTTTTAATTTTTGGGTTTATATTCTCTTCGTTTCGATTCTATATGCGGTGTTGGATCATCTTATTTTAGTATGGCTAGGCTCTACCTTTCTGCTCAGCAATGTGGTTCTGATGATCTTATTAGTTAACTTTTATGTAACGGGAATGCGACGGTCGGTTAACATGGTAAAGTCCACAGCCGGTATTTTCCATGAGGATCGATTTGCCCCACTAGTGGAAGCAGCCATCAACCTAGTGCTATCCATTTTATTGGTTAAGCAGTACGGGATAGGAGGCGTCTTTCTGGGCACTTTGTTTAGCACTCTTGCCGTACCTTTCTGGGTCTCGCCGTATCTTGTTTTTAGGAAAGTTTTCAAGCTGCCTCTTTATCGGTATTTTCAACAATACTTGCTTTATGGAGCAGTCGGTCTTGGAGTATTAGTCATTATTCATGTGATATGTATTTGGCTTCCTGGTTCTGGAATTCTACCTCTGTTAGGCAAGTTATTGATCGGTATTCTGCTGCCTAATATCATAATTGCTGTCATATTCCATCGGACTGCGGAGTTCCAATACCTATTCCGAATTGCTTTAGGGCTTATTCATAAGCTATGGATGAAAGTTAACAAAAGGGGAAAAAAGGCTGCACTCGAAACATGATGAGTGGCAGCCTTTTCCATTATCGCTAGCTAATGGGACCATACGGCCTAAACTGTGCTGCATTGCCAGATTCCTGCCAAGTGACCCCATTATCAACAATAGTTGCTGCAGATGTTGTTGGCCACGGCGGCTGGGTAGTTCCGGTTGTTCCGGAAGTTCTGGCCTCGAACACTCTTCCGCCAACATTTATCTGATCTCCAAATCGTATGGCTGTAGACGCTTTCCATGGCGTTGCATTGGCGAATCCTGTTGAGGTACATATCCAGCCTGCAAAGCTGCCAGCGACAGGTGCAGCGTTGCCGTAGGTATCGCCTCTAAACCAGTAGCCACTATCGGGCGGAGCAAGTCCTTCTTTAGCAGGATCGTAATCTAGATATCGTCCAGCCTCACCTGCTGGCAATTGGATGTTGATATAACGATTGCGAGCGTTTACGAAATTTTTAATTGCTAATTTTCGACTTTGCTCGTAGAAGTTAAGGAGGTTCAGCGGTTTGGTGCCTGTAAACACTATCTGATTATTTTTTAAGAACAGGCTGACTGTGTTTGCAACTAAGTGAATGTTATGAAGGAAATAACTAAATGAGCTATTATTAAGCTCAATTCTGCTATTGGCGACTTCTACCCAGCCATACCCTGTATTCGATTCATTCTGAATAAGATATTGAAGACTAGTTGATAAAAGTGTGCTATTTAAAATACGAATAATTGCTGACTGATCCAGTGTATTGATATTAACAAGTCTAATAATCGTATCATCAAATAAACATGATTCCGCCATTACGGTACGCTGCTTCATTAAATACAAATTGTTCATAAAAACACATTGTTTAAAAGTACAATCCTTTAGAGAGACGGTTTCCATTTTTGTTTGTTGATTTCTTGTTTCTAACCTTAAGTTTATACTCTGATATATGCAGTCTTTATGCTCATAAACTCTTAGAATAACATCTCGTTGTGCTTTAAAACTAATGAATTGGCAGAAGTCCAAACGATTTGCCGTTATAACCGGAATTCCGTTATAAAGATCTGTCCAATAAAAGTAATTGTCGCGACATGCCTGCTTCACGTCATCCTGCATGTAAAAGGAGGTGATATCGATTATGGTATTGTTTTCGAAAGAAGTCTCATACCCCACTCCATTCATGGACTGGCTAGAGACATTCACGAAAGTATTGCTATCAATATATACATGTGCACCGAGCAGGTTATTTGTCATAAAACCAATACCTGTTGGGCAGCGAAATATATAATTTTGCCGAACATGAACGGAATGAACAACATATAAATTAATTGAAATGCCTGTTAAATTGTAAAACAAATTATTCGCAATTTCAGCTGACCAGCAGCCCAATAGTATACCATGATGAACGTTATAAAGGAGGTTATCTCGTATAATTGTCCGGTCTCCATAAGAATCTTCCTGGTTAATTCCATATCGAGTAGAGTCGGGAAATAAAGGTTTGAGATCAAGTAAGCCGGTTCCATTATGAATTACATTATTATGGACGACGTTATAGTTGCCTCCAAGGGAAATCCCGCCGCGGTGCATGTTAAATAATTCATTGTATTCTATTGTATTGTGATGTGGAGTAAGACCGTATTTCAACGTAATCTGCATATTTTTGCTCGTATTTGTTTCGCTGCGAAATAGTAACCGAAATTTGGCTGCATTCTCTGGAATCGATATTGGCGTATAAATCTTCTTATTAGAATAACGAGTTAATAAGGTATTGTCTTTGCTATAGAAGATGACATCTATTTCCGTTTGAACTAGGGCAGTAAGGCGGTTATAGCCAGCGCCCGCTACGAGAAAATGATCGTAACGCGTAGTAGGTAAATTTATAAGTTGAGAAACTAGAGTTTTTCCTGTAGAAGAAGTAAGTGCGCCTGTAGTGGAATCAACATCATTGGGGGAGAGTCCTAATGCGAACTCAGCAAAATCGAAATACCCAAAATTACTTACTGTTATAGCATCTCCCATAAAGCTGCTAATACTGCAATGTGATACAGAACAATATTGGGACCCGTTCGTTATTTGAATGCCATACGTCCATTCGACTCTTGCTTCTTCAGGGTTTATGAAGGATCTATCTGCCTTATCACCAATCAAGATCAAATTTTTTACATGAGAGTTCTTAGTTGCTTGAAGGGAAATGCATATCCCTTGATTGGAGGAAGAGGCGGGAAAGTTATAATAGTCCGTTACATTTGAACGTGGATCAAACGGAGATTTCCTATTTGAATCGTAAATAACTTTTAATGTTGAGCCTTTAAAATCAAAAGTAAGATAATCGTACTTAATAAGGATAGAATTTGGATAACACACAGCATATTGCCCTTTGGGCAGAATGATATAGGAATATCCGTTCTCCACAGCCCAGTTCATCGCGTTGTTTATTCCGAGCACATTGGAATTGGCCATTTGAAAGTCAGCATCGGAGTAAGGCTTGTTCGGCAAGCCTGCTCGGATTCCCCAACGGGACAATTCGATTGTATATATTTGGCTAGATGTAACGCTGCCTGAACCAGCTGGCCCTTGTGGTCCTATTGGTCCAGCAGGTCCTTGTGGACCAGTCTCGCCTTTGGGGCCTTGCGGTCCGGCTGGACCTTGAGGCCCGGCCGGTCCAGCCGGTCCTGAAGGACCCTGTGCTCCTGCCGGTCCTTGTGGACCTGGCTGCCCCGCTGGACCCGCAGGTCCTGCTGGTCCGGGAGTTGTGCTCAACGCTTCTGGCAACGCATCGACTTTAATTTTGTTTGTTGCCGGATCATAGATTTGTTCAATAGCTGAACGTAACTGACTATCATCGAATATCTGAATCTGCTGGCCGTTCAAGGTGATATACCCATTTGGATTGGTCGCCATTCTCTGTTCACCTCTTATTCTATTAATATCAACCTTCTATAAGGTATGACATTTCAAATATATATGTAAGTGCAGTAACCTAGTCCCTACTGCTTCAATTGCGATGTGTATGTCAACATAAATAGTCAAGAATAAACGACTGCCCATTTATTGTTCGTTATTAGAGACAAAAAACCAATCCTCTGCTATAATGTTCTTTAAAAAGAACATTATTAATCTTTATTGTTCTTATTAAAGGTAGTGGAGGGATTGTAATGGCTATTCTCGTTACGGGCGGTGCTGGGTACATAGGCAGTCACACATGTGTGGAATTGCTGAATGCGGGCTTCGACATTGTCGTGGTGGACAATTTATCGAACAGTCATCCGGAGGCGTTGAAGCGTGTGTCCGAAATAACGAACAAGAGCTTTCCATCGTACTTCATTGACGTGGCAGATCGTGATTCGCTTGATCATGTATTCAAGGAGCATCAGATCCAGGCAGTTATTCATTTTGCAGGGCTGAAGGCCGTTGGGGAATCAGTGCAGAATCCGCTGAAATATTACCATACGAACCTGATGAGCACGACAACGCTGTGCGAGGTCATGGAGCAGAACGGCGTACGCCGTTTGCTGTTCAGCTCTTCTGCGACGGTGTACGGCTTGCCGGAGCAAGTTCCCATCGATGAGAACGCTCCAATAGGTGCCGTTAATCCATATGGACGTACCAAGCAAATGATTGAGCAAATGCTCAGCGATCTGGCTGCCGCGAATCCGGAGTGGAGCTTAGGCATTTTGCGCTACTTCAATCCGGTTGGCGCTCATGAGAGCGGCCGAATCGGAGAAGATCCGAACGGCATTCCGAACAACCTTGTTCCCTATATTTCGCAAGTAGCTGTAGGCAGACTTGCTGAGGTGTCTGTATTCGGTCATGATTATGATACGATAGATGGCACGGGAGTGAGGGACTATATTCATGTCGTCGATCTCGCCTTAGGCCATCTGAAGGCGCTTGTGAAGCTCACAGACGTCAGAGGGGTTCATACGTATAATCTCGGAACCGGTCGCGGTTATAGCGTGCTCGAGATGATCTCAGCATTCCAGGTGGCTTCAGGCAGACAGGTGCCTTACCGAATGACAGCACGGAGGCCGGGTGATATTGCAATCTGTTATGCCGATACGTCCAAGGCGGCTGTGGAGCTCAATTGGCGAGCAGAGAGAGGGATTGATGAGATGTGCCGTGATACCTGGCGCTGGCAGTCGATGAATCCGAGAGGCTACAAGGTACCTGTGCCTGTGGCTCAACATTCGTAAGAGACTTTGAATGGAGTTGCTGCCATGAGCCAGATAAGCGTTATAGTACCAGTCCATAATCCCGGCCGCAAGCTCCGCCGATGCATTAGGTCTATACTTGATCAGTCGTTCTCGGATTGGAGCCTGCTGCTGATCGATGACGGTTCATCTGACGGTAGTCTTGAGCTGTGCAAGTCGTATGCTGCGCAGGACGAGCGAATACAGGTGATTAGCCAGCAACAAGCGGGAAGTACGGTAGCTCGCAAGAGGGGGATTGAGCATTCTTGTTCCCCTTTTGTGGCATGGGTCGATGCGGATGATTGGATGGCACGACATGCTCTAGGGCGGCTTTATGACAGGGCTGTCAGATCTGGAGCGGATATCGTCGTAGGTGATATGACGAGGGTGACGGGGGGCGGCGGTCTTATTCGCAAGAGTAACCCAAGTCCATATTGCCAAGAAGAGAAGTTATTCAGTGCTGAGCAGATTCGCAGCGAGCTCGTGCCCGCCTTCCTGCACGGCCATCCGTTCCCAGTCCAGTTCCATGGCAAGCTGTATCGGCGAGAGTTGCTCCAGCATAATGGCACTTATTCCTCACGTATCTGTTTTTTTGGTGATGATCTCTACTATAATCTGGAGTTGTTCCTTCATGCAAAATCGGTTTATCTGATCCCAGACTGTCTCTATTATTACCGGATTGGAGGAATGACCAGCCGGTACATGCCTTGTTTGTTCCAGGATGCGGTTCGGGGATATCAGATCCAGAAGGAAGTAATCGCCACCTATTACGAACAAGAGCAAGCTAAGCATCAGACTGGTGCTCGGGTGATGCTTCTCAACACGTTAATGACCTGTATTCATTATCTTTTCTTGAGTAAGCTATCTAGAGAAGAGAAGCTGGTGGCCATACAGCAATATTGCGTTCAACCAGAGGTTTGTGAATGTGTGAATGACGAGGCCGTCGCTGCATTCATCGACCAAGACGTTGTTCGTTTTATTAGACAATCGGACAGCTCGGCGTTATATGAGTTAGGGAAATGGAACTACACAAAGCTGTTTACAAGAAGAATGATATTGAAAATGCTTAAATTACTTCAAATTTAGTAGATTCGACAAATTGAGAATGAATATCTCAAAATTTGGGTGCATAAATCGACAGCATATGCAAAGGAGATAGGATACTATACATGTTGTGGGACAAAAATGGATAAGGGAGACGTTGAAATGCGTTTTATATCTGGGCACCTTAAACGCATGGAGTCAGTGGTGCAACCGGCCCCGACGAAATGGGGGATATACGGGATGAATCGAGTGGAATCGGACAACCTGCAGGAATTGGACGCGGAGTGGGTGGAGCTTATGTTGTGCGCACGCGCGAAAGGACTCACGACAACGGAAGTGAGCAAGGTACTGCGTATCCTTCAAGAGGAAGGGCAAGCCATTATACAGGAGAGCGCTGTATAAATCATACAGCGCTACTCGCGGTTAAATTTCCACTTATTAAATTCCAGGAACTCCTTGAATTGTTCCTTACTTACGCCAGAAGCCATCGCTTCGCGTACTAACTCCTCCCAATCCCGATCAAGGCCTGCTGTGACTCGCTCGGATTGGTCGCTATTCACAAATTCCTCGACAGGTACATGAAGCACCTCACCTATTTTCTCAAGAAACTGAATAGAAGGATTTTGCTGGAGTCCGCGTTCAATCGAGCTTAGATACGATTTGGCGACTCCAGCACGCTGGGACAACTCGGTTAAGGATAAGCCTTTACTCTTGCGAAGCATCTGTATACGTTGTCCGATCATAGATGACTCCTCCGTTACTGCTGGATGCATGGTTTTCATCTATTATATCGAAAAACGGGGAAATGCAAAAGCAATAAATAGGAATGGAATCGTTTTTAATAACGAACAACGCTTTTCTTGTTTTATAAGGAATTATGACGAAAAAATCAATTGACAGTGCCTAAATTAGAGATTATTATGAGAGTGTGTTCTTTATAAAGAACTACTTGTTCGATCAATAAGCAGGATTGAAAGAACGTTGCGAACTGACGGAGGGCAATATGAGCATAATCACGGGGTTATATTCAGCCAGAGGGATCGATTATCTGAAGCAGCAGGGCAGTAGACTTATGAATGCGTTGGCGGATTTGCCTGCGGATCATGTGTTGGCCTGGCAGGATGATCATGCCTACCTATGCGGGCACACCCAATGGATTACTCCGGAATCCGTCAACGCACTTCATCCTCTTCATGATGAGGAACAAGATGCAGTTATCGTAGCAGATGCGATTATTGATAACAGAGAAGAGCTATTCGAGTTGCTCGATGTGGATAGACGACTACGGACGGCAATCAGTGATCATGAGTTAATACTCATGTGTTATGGAAAGTGGGGCGTACATACTGCATCACGATTAATCGGCGATTTCGCCTTCGTCATCTGGAATCGCAGGGAGCGGCTCTGGTACGGGGCTCGTGATTTCTCGGGCGGTCGCACATTGTATTACTGCTGGATGGAGGGACAATTCGCGTTCAGCTCCTTGATTAAGCCGCTTCTGCAGCTTTCGGATATAGGCTGTACATTAAATGAAGAATGGCTCGCTGAATTTCTTGCGATCTCATCTATGGTGGATGCCGTTGATGCACATGAAACGGTGTATGATCGAATCAAGCAAGTGCCCCCCTCTCATTACTTCGTTCTTAAGGATGACAGCCTCCAGCTTACCCAGTACTGCAAGTTGGAGCAGAGCGATAAGCGATTGAAGCTTCGTTCCGATGAGGAGTATGTTGAGGCGTTCCAAGAGGTGTTCCAGCAGGCGGTTAATGCTAGGCTGCGAACGCATAGAGGAATAGGCGCTCAACTCAGCGGAGGGTTGGATTCTGGAGCAATTGTTGGCTTTGCGCTAAGAAGCTTGCGGGAGAAGGCATTACCTCTTCAAACCTTCAGCTATGTGCCTGTCAATGATTTTAAGGACTTCACGTCCTCAAGAATTATGCCGAATGAGCGGCCATTTATCGAGAAAACCGTTCAGCATGTAGGCGGGATGGAAGCACACTATCTGGACTTCAGGGGCAAGGATTCTTATTCCGATATCGATGAGATGCTGAGCATTATGGAGATGCCCTATAAGTTCTTTAGCAATTCGTTCTGGCTTAAGGGCATCTACGAAGAGGCTCAGAAGAGGGATATCGGTATTCTGCTCAACGGAGGAAGAGGCAATCTAACGATTTCCTGGGGGGATGCCGTTCCTTACTATGCCCAATTGTTGAAAAGAATGAGATGGTTCAAGCTTATGCGAGAGTTGAGGCTGCACAGCTATGCGATAGGCTCTGGAAGAGGATTTCTATTGCGCGCGGTCAGTAATGAAGCCTTTCCTCTGCTCAAGCGGTTTACTGCCTATAGCCATCAGACCACTGAGCGGTTGATCAACCCTGAATTTGCGAAGCGGAAGCGAGTATATGAGAAATTGCGGGAGCATGGCATAGACCAATCGGGCTGGTTCGCCGATGGGGATGTATACCGGAACAGGCATAATCACTTCCAAGAGTTGTTTCACTGGAATGCCAGCAATACGCTTGCCTCGAAGCTCTCTTACAAGCACAACGTGTGGAAGAGGGATCCCACCAATGATTGGCGCGTCATTCAATTCTGCCTGTCGCTTCCCGAAGAACAATATGTTCGTGACGGAATGTCCAGAGCGATGGTTCGCCGGGCAACAGCGAACATCCTGCCAGATGAGATCAGGCTGAATGAACGAGTGCGCGGCGCTCAAGGTGTGGATTGGCTTCATCGGATTACACCGAGCTGGAATTCATTCTATTCGGAGCTGGAGCAGATGAGCCGAGATCGTCGATTGCTTAGTCTCATTGATGGCAAGCTGCTGGAATCGTTGTTAATTAGGCTGCGGGGCGGAGTCAAACCTGACGACGCGATCGGCAACAATCTGCGTTCCGCGATGTATGCGCTCATTGTTTATCGATTTCTGCAGAAAAACGCTTGAAAGGAGGTGACAATGACAATGACGATGAAAAAAGAGTGGAGCAAGCCAGAATTGGAAGTTCTGTCCGTTCAAATGACAGAGGCTTCGACAAGAACCGGCCCTTTGACAGATGAAGCATACGTTCCGGGTCAGTATAGCAACGACCCTCGCTTTACTAGCTAATTATGGTGCTGACGCGGTTGAGCAGAGTATTGCGCATGAATTGCAAAATACTCTGCTGATCCGTCACAAGTATGCTCAGTCGAGGTGAATGATTTGATTAGTACGCAAGTTAAGCTGCAATATTTCGCGTTTGGACTATCGATTGAAAGCGATATTCCGCTGCCAGAATTAACGCCATCGTTAGAATCGAATAGGCTGTGTGATGTTCAGATTCGGATGGATCGTTTTTTGAAAAATGGCTTTGATGCGCAGCCATACGATTTTTTGGCCGACGGTTCGACTATTACTGTTAAGCTGCCAGATGCTGGCGTGTTCCGCATACAGGACGGCAATAGAATAATCGTATCGCCTTATTCCGGTGCGGATGAGGATTTAATCCGACTCTATGTACTTGGCACATGCTTCGGTATCATTCTTCTACAACGCTTAATTTATCCTCTCCATGGCAGCGCGATTGCGATTAACGGCAAAGCATATGCGATCGTGGGTCATTCTGGAGCGGGTAAATCTACGCTGGCTTCCGTGTTTATTGAGCGTGGGTTCAGGATATTAAGTGATGATGTAATCGCGGTAAGGATGGATGAAGAGCAATCCCGCCCGTATGTGTATCCTTCGTACCCTCAGCAGAAGCTCTGGCAGAACAGTTTGACCGCCTTCGGACGAAGTCATGAAGCCTTACGTTCCATATACGGGAGAGAGGACAAATATTGTATCCCCATTACCGATAGCTTCCATGACGCTCCATTGCCGCTGGCCGGGGTGTTCGAACTGACGAAGGTGCAGACACAAGAAGCGTTAATCTCAGTCGCTCCTGTGAGTAAGCTGCAACGATTGCCGTTGCTGCTGCAGCATACATACCGTTACCAGTTGATCGAAAGAATGAATATGATGAGATGGCATTTCGAACGCACGGCAATGCTGGCATCAAGCATGATGATTTATCAGCTTAGAAGATCAGAAGCAGTATTCACAGCTCAAGAGCTGGCTGACCTCATTCTTAATACAATAGCTGCGGAGGAATAGCATATGATCGTTAATCACGAAGTCATATCACCGTCCACGAAACAATCCTTGTCGCTGGAGCTGGTTGTCGTACGTAATGATAACAATATCGGCAGCGATATGAATGGCGAACGTGTTCTTCTAAGTATTCAGAATGGCAAGTATTACAACCTTGGCACCATTGGAGGCCGGATTTGGGATTTAATCGAACGTCCTGAGCCAATTGGATTCATCGTGAATACGCTTCTCGACGAATATGACGTAGAGCGCTCCATCTGTGAAGCACAAGTATTCGGTTACCTGGCTCACTTGTCTGAAGAACGATTAGTTCAGTTCGGCGTATGATCGTGAAGAGAAGGGTTGAGCTTTGGCGTAGAGCCAAGCTGGTGCTAACGTGGGACAGTAAAACCATTCGCATGATGCTGGAGGCGGCAGTATATATGGGGTGGGCCCGGTATCGGATGCTGCACACGCCATTCGCAGTAATTGCTGCAAGCTTAGGCAGCGCTATGCAGCAATCCAGCTTCTCAGGAGAAGAGCTCCCTCGGAGCGAGCTGGTGCGGATCCATTATGCAATAAACATAATGAGCAAATATACGCTGTGGGAGAGCAAATGCTTGGTCAGAGCGCTGGCCGGTATGAAGATGCTGGAGCGTCGCGGGATCGAAAGCACGTTGTATTTGGGGACGGCCAAGAACGAGGAAGGTAAATTGATTGCTCATGCATGGCTGCGAAGCGGTCCATGGTATATTACTGGAGCCGAAGAAATGGCGAGATTTACGGTGACGGGGACATTTGCCCGATTGAATACGGAGCACCGGAAAGTGATGGTACTATGAGTCAATTACTGTATTTCGCACGCAAGCTGCATCGTTATTCAGGCAAGATTCTATATGTCAATTTATTTGGAATGCTGCTCGTTGGACTGCTGGATGGCGTCGGAGTTTTCCTGTTGCTTCCTCTACTCAGCGTTATCGGAATCGTACAAGTCCAAGATATGGGGATTCCCGGTCTTGAACGGTTGTCCTTCCTGCAGGAATGGCCAGTGGTTCAGAGTCTCGCTGTCATACTTGTCATCTATGTACTGCTCGTTACACTCCAAAGCTTGATTCATAGGAACTTGTCCCTGCGGGAAGTTCGAATCCATACAGGTTATATTAATCATCTCAGATTGGAGACTTATAGACTGCTGCTTCAGACGAACTGGGGCTTTTTTATTCGGCAGAGAAAGTCGGATTTAATTAATGCTTTGACGGGTGAGCTGGCCCGAGTGACGAATGGTTCGTTCCTATTCTTACAGCTGATCGCTTCGGCGGTATTTACACTGATTCAGATCGGGCTTGCCTTGTGGCTGTCCTTAAGTCTGACTTTATTCGTACTTGGCTGCGGCCTTGTTATTGCAATCCTATCTCGAAGCTATATTCGCAAATCCAAGCAGCTCGGTGCTGTATCTGTCGAGCTTGGCCAGAGCTACATGGCTGGCATTACTGATCACTTTAACGGGATGAAGGATATTAAGAGCAACTCGCTGGAGAACGCTCGGTACAGATGGCTTCAGGAATGGTCTGTTCAAGCTGAGCGCGAGAGATATGAAATCACTAGAGTGAGGACTCAATCCCAGCTCTATTACAAGATAGCTTCTGCTGTATTAATTGCATTATTTATCTTTGCGACAACGATCTTGTTCCGCACCCATGGGGGAGAGCTGCTGCTTATAACGTTATTGTTTGCTCGTTTATGGCCCCGTTTTACCGGTATACAGTCCAATATGGAAATGCTGGCTTCGAGTATTCCGGCCTTCAAGGCTTTAATGGAGTTGCAGCAGGAGTGTATGGCGCAGTCTGAGCCTGCGCTTGCTGAGAGCATCCTGCGGGATAATCAGACAGATAGACTAAAGATTGATCATTCATTGTCTTTGCGGAATGTCTGCTTCCGATATGACCAGAATCAGGAAATGACGCTTCGAAATATTCAGATTGATATTCCTGTGAATGGGATGACAGCTATTATTGGACGATCCGGCGCAGGGAAGAGCACACTGGTGGATGTGATGCTTGGACTGATCCAGCCAGAGTCTGGTCAAGTGCTGGTCGATCAAAAGCCTGTCACTCATGAGGATTGGGTACGGCTGAGGCGCTCAATCAGTTATGTTCCCCAGGATTCGTTCCTCTGCCATGCTACGATTCGGGAGAATCTTATGACTATTGATCCAGAGGCTACGGAGGAGCAACTATGGGAAGCGATGGAGTTTTCATCAGCCGCTGAGTTCGTTAGGAAGCTGCCACAAGGGCTGGATACGATAATCGGTGATCGCGGCGTCTTATTATCTGGGGGGGAACGACAGCGTCTCGTGCTGGCAAGAGCGATTCTCAGACGCCCTGCTCTTCTTATTCTGGATGAAGCAACTAGTGCG
The DNA here is from genome assembly GCF_040834005.1 of Paenibacillus sp. PL2-23. Taxonomy (NCBI): domain Bacteria; kingdom Bacillati; phylum Bacillota; class Bacilli; order Caryophanales; family Paenibacillaceae; genus Paenibacillus; species Paenibacillus sp. PL2-23. The sequence continues at coordinate 3,905,156 of NZ_CP162129.1, read as the reverse complement.
CTGGATTCCCTGAACGAAGCCAAAATCCAAAATGCTCTAGACAAGCTTAAGGGCAAGCTGACTATTATCGTGATCGCACACCGCTATACGACGATTCAGAATGCGGATCAAGTCATTGTAATGGATAACGGTAGAGTCGTACAATCAGGGGAGTTCAACGAATTGTCAGAGGAGGACGACGGCTTGTTCCGAAGCTTGCTTGGAGGCAAGCTGCCGATGGCGCTGTAATGCCACTTTTTATGAAGATACAGATACTCTAAGTAAAGAATGACACAAAAGGATTGACTACCTGCCGCTGGATTGATATTATTTTTCATACTTGTTGCCAGTTTATTGGAGATTTCCACCTGAGGAAATCTCTTTTTCATTCTGTGGCGCTTTGGTTAAGATAAGGAATGAACATAAGAAGGAGTGATCTCGACGTTATGGAAAATAATTTGTTAACCGCGCTGGAGACCAACGGCATCTCGCTGCTGATCTCGGCCGTATTGCTTGGCTTGCTGTATTATCTCGCGCGGAGGCGGGTGGGCTTCGGAACGCGCGTGCTGCTTGCTCTTGGTCTTGGTCTGGGGGCCGGTCTGCTCTTCAATAATCTAGAGCTGGCTACAGAAGGCGTCGGCACGATCGGCTCCATCTATATCAACTTCATCCGGATGATCGTCATTCCGCTTGTATTCGTGCTGGTTATCAACAGCATCATCTCGATAACGAATATGAGCTATCTTCGCAAGCTAAGCGTGAAGACGATCGGCTGGTTCCTGGGCACAACCGGCATTGCCGCTATTATCGGCTTGCTCGTGGCGGTCGCAATCAATCCAGGAGCAGGCTTCCAGGCTTCGCCGCCGGAGGGCTTTGAGGCAAGGGAAATCCCAACCTTCTTCCAGGTTATTCTGGACCAGATGCCGTCCAACCCCATTAATGACGCAGCGCAGGGCAAGGTCGTTCCCATTCTTATCTTCGCGTTGTTTATTGCCATCGCTGTTGTTAAGGTGGGGAGCAAGAAGCCGGAGGCGGTGGCTCCATTCAAGGCATTTATCGGCTCAGCTACAGAGATTATGCACCAGGTTGTCAAATACGTCCTGCGATTTACGCCGTATGGCGTCTATGCGCTAATCGCGGTTATGGCTGCCAGGTACGGGTGGGAGACGCTGGAGCCGCTTGCGATGCTTATTGCGGTATCCTATATCGCATTGCTGCTGCATTTCGTGCTTGTATTCGGCGGGCTGGTATCCTTCGTAGCCAAGGTGAATCCCATCACCTTCTTCAAGAAGGCTTATCCGACGGTTGCCGTCGCATTCACCACGCGCAGCTCGTTCGCCACGCTGCCTATTAATCTGGAGGTGATTACGAAGCGCCTGCGCATCTCTCCCAAAATCGCGAGCTTCGTGGCGCCTCTGGGCGCTTCGATGAACTTCAACGGCTGCGGCGGCGTGTGGCCGGCGGTTGTATCCGTGTTCGTGGCGGAGGTGTTCGGCATCTCGTTAAGCATGACGGATTATGTGCTGATTGTACTGGTTAGCGTCATATCGTCGATTGGCGTGGCGGGTGTTCCGGGACCTGCGTCGATCTCGACGACGGTGGTGCTTACGGCAATCGGACTGCCGCTCGAAGGTATTGCTCTGGTCGTGGCGGTAGAATCCATTATCGACATGGGACGTACAGCTGTGAACGCGACAGGCACGACGGTTACGGCGCTGCTCGTGGCGAATTCGGAGGGTGAATTCGACCGAGAGTCGTTCAATCGCGGGGAAGAGGATGAGCTGGAGCTGAATCCGGCCTAAGGCTAAGGGACAGAATTATCGCATAGGCCATGGAACCAAAGAACGCCCTTGTGCGATCCGGCAATGGATGATTGCCGCGGATCGCCAAGGGCGTTCTGTACGGGTGAATGGATTAACGGATTAAGGTTCGTCCTGCACGTCCGGAACCGAGGTGTTCGCGTAATCGTCTTCTCCGGGATAATCCCGTCCGATTCCGCGATGAAGCGTACGATTCTCATAGCCGAAGCGCTCGGAGGCTTTCCGATTCATTCGCCAAGGCGAGCTCTTGCCGAGCGATTCGCTAAGCAGCGTTGCGCCGTAAGGGCCTTCGGGAAATTCCTCGAGAGCAAGATCGTTACGCTGAGATTCTACTGTCGATACATCCATATAGCTATCCCGATCCTCTGACTCATACCGGTCCATGGGCAAGCTCCTCCTGTTCATGTAGTAGGCTGCCACCATAGGGTTGCCCGCATCAGTCTGTAAAATTCACTGTTCCTACCACAAAATAAAGAAATTGAGCAAGCTCTCCTGCTTCTTCCTCCGTCAGCTTGAACGTATGCTCCAGATATCCCTCCTCCTCCAGATCGTCGGGCCCGATAATGGCCGTCTTGCCGGATTGCAGGTCTGTTACAAGCTTCTTGCCGTAAAATCGGTTGGTCGTGGTGATGGCGAGGTCGAACCGAGCCAGGCTTGGCGTAATGAAGGTTGTAAATCTTGTCGACGTGTCCTCTGTGGAATCCGACATAAAGTCGTAGTTAGGCAGCTGCATAGTCGTATGAACCTCCGAATCATATATTGGGATGCATTATATATTAAAGGATTGAAACCTGTCCCGCAATATGGTAGCATGGAAGCAATCGAATGAAGGAACGGACATGAGGAAGCACCTCTTCTGCTGCGGCGGAAGAGGTGCTTTTTTTGCGTTTGGGGGGTCATTCGTAACCGATGAAGGGTGAGTGAAAGTATGCAAATCGTATTTCTGAACACGTTCGAGAAGCAAGGGGAGGATGGCTCCGTTGTCAGCGCTCAGTTGACCATCAGCGAGGAGCACGGCGTATGGGGCGTTGATTGGCTGGAGGAACGGGACGGCAGCGAGCAGGACCGCTGGTTCCAGGGCACTTCGTGGGAGGAGATGATGACGGCTTTCCGTTATGGAATCGCCAGAATGATGGGACTGGGATATTCGCCAATTGTGGATGGCATGCTGGACAGCGAGCGAAACGGCTCGGGCGGCTTTGTGACGATGCTGCAATGCTATGGGGAGCTTAACGCCAATGAAGAGCTATTCCAGCAGCTTAGAGATTGGCGGCGCAAGGCGGCGGCGGAGGAGAAGAAATCCGCTTATTTGGTGGCGACGAATCGTATGCTTTGGATGATTAGCGCATTTGTCCCGCGAACGCAGGACGAGCTCTCTCAAATTCCGGGCTGGGGCAAGGCGAAGCTGGCGGCATACGGCGAGTCGGTGCTGAAGATCACGTCCGGGGCGGAGAGGACTACCGATTTCCCGCTGGACTGGGTGGCTGGCGCGCTGGATGGCGAGCAATATACGACTTGGCTGTATAAGCAGAAGGAGAACAAATATAAGGGCATGATGGATCGCCAGCAGGAGAAGAAGCAAATATTGCTTATTATGCAGCAAGCGGGCGGGCTGGACCAGCTGCAGAAGGAGCTGTCGCTGTCGCGCAGAGAGCTGCTGCTTCGCATCGAGCAGCTGGAGCAGGAGGGCTACGATATCGAGGGACTGCTGGAGCGGGAGCTCAGCCATGTGCCGGAGAGCGAGCGTGACCAAATTTGGCAGGCGATGTCGACAATGGGCGATCGCTACCTGAAGCCAGTCCTGACTCACGTATATGGGGAAGATCCGCAGGCGGGGACCGATCGCCAGGTGGAGCAATTGTACGAGAGGCTGCGGCTTATGCGGATGAGCTATCGCAGGAAAAAGCAAGAAAAAGCAGTTTAAGCAAAGGCTGGGTTTTAATGACACATAGGTCCAAAGTCATATATATGACTTTAATAGTATACTTGTCCTATGAATTCAAGTATAATAGTTGCAAACAGACAAATTGCGAATTTTGTCGAAAAAAGGAGCGCATCCTCTTTATGAAGGCAGAATATATAAATCCGTTTCTTGAATCAGCAAAAATCGTGATCGAGCAAGTCGTACAGATTCGGCCTGCTACTGGACAACTGGGGATCAAGGACATTAAGTTTGTTGAGAACTATATTTGGATTCAAATCGGACTCAACGGCCAAATGAATGGTGATATTGTATTCGGACTTAGCGAACAGGTTGCGCTCAAGATGGTTTCCGCGATGATGGGCGGCTATGTAATTACAGAAATCGACGAGATTGGCCGAAGCGCGATTTCCGAGCTTGGCAACATGATCAGCGGCAACGCCAGCACGATTCTGTTCAATCAGGGGGTTCGCGTAGACATTACGCCTCCGAAGCTGATTCAATCCGCTCAGTCAGCGGGGTTCAATGCATCCCAAGCGCTGACGATTCCGCTCATTATGGAAGGAATCGGCGAGCTGGATATTCAGGTATTGATCGCCTCATAAACGAAAGAAGCTCCCGGGAGGAGCTTTTTTTGCTTATGAGGCGAGGGATGAAGTACACTTAATAGTGGGTGATGTGGGATGCTGAAAGGGAAGGTTGTATTCATATCCGGTGCTTCCAGCGGAATCGGCGCCATTGCAGCGTCGCTCCTGGCTGAGCGAGGCGCGGTGCCCGTTCTAACCGGACGTAATGAGGAGCGGCTTAAGAAGCAGGCGGACTCTATCCGTGGTGAGTGCGCCTATTACGTTATGGACGTGACCGATATGGAGCAGGTTCAGCAGACGGTAGAGCAGGTTGTGAAGCGGTATGGACGAATTGATATTTTGCTCAATAATGCAGGATATGGGCAATTCGAGTCGATTGCGAAGATGCCGGTTGAGAGCTACGAAGCCATGATGAATACGAATTATATGGGCATTGTTCGATGCACGAAGGCGGTGCTGCCGTATATGGAGCAGCAGGGAGAAGGCCATATTGTGAATGTCGCATCCATGGCCGGCAAGATTGGCTCCGCCAAGTCGACCAGCTACACGGCGACTAAGCATGCGGTGCTTGGCTTTACGAATTCGCTTCGGATGGAGCTGAAGCCGCTTGGCATTCATGTATCGTCCATCAATCCGGGACCGATTGACACGGAGTTTTTTGCCATTGCGGATCCGTCCGGCTCCTATGTGAAGAACGTCAGCTGGTTTATGATGAAGCCCCATTACGTCGCCAGAGCGATTGTGCGGGTGATGGAGCGCAGGACGCAGGAGCTGGATTTGCCAAGAGCGGCATCCGTCGGCATTAAGCTGTACGGCTTGTTCCCGAGAGTCGCGGACCGGATGTTTGGAGGATTATTTAATCGAAAATAGGCTTGAGATAAGAGAGGGAATTCGATGAGCAACAAAACATGGAGCGAGCTCGGAATCGAGGAGAGATTAATCGAGGCGCTGCTTCAGAATGGCATTAAGCAGCCTACAGGCGTACAGGCGGAGACGATCCCGGCGCTGCTGGAAGGGCATGACGTAACGGCGCGGTCGCAGACGGGCACGGGCAAGACGCTCGCCTTCCTGCTGCCGCTCCTGCAGAGAATCGACACCCAGTCGGGAGCGATTCAGGCAGTTATCATATCGCCGACGCAGGAGCTGGCGATGCAGATTGTACGAGTGGCGCAGACCTATGCCGAGCCGCTTGGCGTTCGCGTTCAGCAGCTGATCGGCGGAGCAGCCTTGAAGCGGCAGGTCGAGAAGATGAAGCTTCGGCCGCAGCTCGTCATTGGCACACCGGGCCGGCTGCACGAGCTGCTGAAGCTGCGCAAGCTGAAGCTGAATGAGGTGCGGCAAGTCGTTATCGACGAAGCGGATCAGGTGTTCCAGCTGGGCTCCACCAAGGACCTGGAGGCAGTGCTGTTCGCGCTGGGCAAGGAGCGCCAGATGGCGTTCTTCTCCGCTACCTATCCGGAGCAAATGGCTAGATTTGAGGGGCGCTGGATGAAATCGGCGACACGTGTGCAATTGACGCCGGAGCACCGAGTCTCCCAGACCGTGGAGAACTATTATATTATTAGCGACAAACGGGATAAGACGGATACAGCCAGAAGACTGATCCGGCTGCTGAAGCCGAAGTCCGCTCTGCTGTTCCTGAACGATACGAACGAAATTGCCAACTGGGAATCCAAGCTGTCCTACGAGGGCTTTACGGTTGAAATGCTGTATGGAGACGCCGACAAGCAGCGCAGAGCGGCGACGCTGGAGCGCTTCCGTGACGGCCGCTGCCAGCTTCTCCTCGCGACGGATGTTGCTGCCCGCGGACTGGATATCGAAGGCTTGCCGCTGGTGCTTCAGCTTGATCCCGCCGTAGACGCGGATCATTACGTGCACCGCGCCGGCCGTACGGGCCGAATGGGACGGAGCGGAGTTGTCATTACGATCGTTACGCCGCATGAAATTTTTATTATGGACAAGTTCCGCAAGCAGCTTGGCATCGAGCTGGAGGAGCGAGCGATGTACCGAGGGGAGCTGCTGTCGGAGGAGGAGCTCCGTGAGGCGACGCGTCCGAAGCTGGAGCGACTGGCCAAGGAGCAGGCGAAGCAGAGCAGTCCTCGTCCGAGAACGGATGCTGCCGCGCCGAAGACTGCGGCTTCACCGGGCGTTGATGCGGAAGTTAAGCCTGCGGAGACGGGGTTCCGCTCGTCTCAGCGGAGCGTGAAGGGCGAAGAGTCGCGGGGCAAGGCGGCTGATGCCAAGCCAATCACTGCGAGGCCCGCTACTGCCAGGTCAGCCTCCTCGAAGCCAACTCATGCGAAGCCATCCGCAGCCAAGCCAGCCACCCGTCCCGGCAAGACGGACAAGCCGCAGTCGGCAAAAGCGAAATCCAAGACGGCCAAGAGCATAAAGGATAAAGGCGCTCCAAAATGGCTGAAGGAGAAGCGCCAGTCGGGCCAAACTGAAAATTAAATTAAAATTTTGATGAGCCACCCCCTTTAAACGAGCCTCACGTCCCGAAAGCTATGGGCGAAGGCAACAAGCGGAGCATATTCCGTAAATCGTATTAAAGGAGAGTGGCTTTTTTATGAAATCGAACATGTGGAAAAAAACAGCAATAACGGCAATGGCAATGATTATGCTTACGACTGGAGCGGCTTCCGCATTCGCGGATGGAAGAGGCAAGGATCATGGCAATGATTATAAAAAGGGCAATGGCTGGCATGATAACGATCGGGATCGCGACGATGACGATGATGACGACGACGATGATGATGACAGCAAAATCAAAGTGAGATGGAACTTCAAGGATGAAGCGCAGCTGGAGTGGGCGCTGGAATACATCATGCGCCTGGCGGCCAAAGGCGTGTTCACTGGTTATGAGGACGGCACCTTCAAGCCGAAGCAGAACATCTCCCGTATCGAGACGCTGACTGCGGCAGTACGCTTGATGGGACTGCGCGCGCAGGCGGAGTCGGCTGCCGAGATGAGCACGGAGCTTCAGTTCAAGGACGTTGACAAGCTGGAGAAAAAATATCCATGGGCGGTTGGCTATGTTGCGGTAGCGCTGGAAAACGATCTGTTCGCCGAGACGGAGACGGAAATTAAGCCGGAGCAGAATGCGACACGGCTGTGGTCCACTATTCTGTTGATTAAGGCTCTGAAGCTGGAAGGCGAAGCGAAAGCTCTGAACAATACGAAGCTGGACTTCAAGGACGCAAACCAAATTCCTGCCGGCTCCGTCGGCTACGTAGCTCTGGCGCTTCAGAAGGGCATTATTACAGGCTATGAGGACAAGCATGGCAACAAAACGTTCCGACCGAACCAGCCGGTAACACGCGCTGAGCTTGCGGCGCTGCTCGACCGAACGGACAACGAGATGCCGGACCACGACGCGCAGGCTATTGCCGGCTCGCTGAAGGCGGCTCCGGCCAACGGCCAGTTGACTGTAGTGAAGAGCGACAGCACAGAGCTGACGCTGGCGATTGATCCGACTGTATTTATTTTCCGAGATGGCAAAAAGGCTTCCGTCAGCGAGCTGCAGGCCGGCGACAAGCTGTTCCTTCGCACCTATCAGAACAAGGTGGTCTTCATCGAGGTGACGGAGAAGGCGCCGGTTCAACTCGCATTTGCCGAGACGGGCACGGTGAACACCATGACGTTCAATTCGCAGGCGAAGCTTTCTACGATCTCCATTACCAAGGAAGTGAATGGCCAGACAACTGTGCTGATCTATAATGTGGACGCTAACGCCCAAATCGTTGGCGACGTATCGAAGCTGACGACGAATCAGCTGGTGGAAGTGAAAGGCGAGAACAACATCGTGAAGACGATTACGATTAAATAAGCTTATGCTCTGCAGAAAGAGGCATTCCCTGCTGTTATGGCGGGGAGTGCCTCTTTTTTTTGAAATTGCGCGCCGGATTCGGTATGCTGAAAGAATAGCAGGTACATATTGGCAGTAAGAGGGGAATTGGAATGGATACGATTCTAAATGTTACTGGATTAACAGGCGGTTATACGCCTCGCAGGTCTGTGCTGCACGATATCGATTTCGAGCTGCGCGCGGGCGAGATGGTGGGACTGATCGGCTTGAACGGAGCGGGCAAAAGCACAACGATTAAGCATATATTAGGCCTCATGCATCCGCATCAAGGGGAGGTGAAGGTGGCGGGCGTCACGTTAGAAGAAGCGCCGCAGCAATACCGCTCATCGTTCGCCTATGTGCCGGAGACGCCCCTCTTGTTCGACGAGCTGACCGTAGAAGAACATCTTCGGCTGAGCGCAATGGCCTATCAGGTGCCGGAGGAGCGGTTCCAGCTTGAGGCGGCCAGGCTGCTGGAGCAATACCAGATGACGCCGAAGCGCAAGGCGTTCGCGTCGCATCTGTCCAAAGGCATGAAGCAGAAGGTTATGATTATGAGCGCTCTGCTGGCATCGCCGCGGCTGTACATTATCGACGAGCCTTTCCTGGGGCTGGACCCGCTGGGCATACGGTCGCTGCTGGAGCAGCTGGTTGCGGTGAAGAAGGGGGGAGCCGCCATTCTGATGAGCTCCCATATCTTGTCCACCGTAGAGACCTATTGCGACCGCTTTATTGTAATTCATCAAGGAAGGATTGCGGCGCAAGGCGATCTGGATGCGATACGTAAGGCGGCTGGGCTAAGCCAGGGAGGCGGCACGCTGGAGGATGCGTTCTATCGACTTGTGGCCGGTGGCGAGCAATGATGGCGGAGGGCAACGAGCTTGCGGCTCTGCGGGCGTCTCGGGCCAGAGCGTTCCGCAAGGAGGCGCTGCCCTATGTGCGCTATATGGGGCAAAGCGGCTTCCCGTCATTCCTGTCCCTCGTTTTTATCGCCGCGGCTCTCGGCTATTTCCGGCTTATTCGCGATTTGCCGCCGGACTTTCCCATTGCGCTGGCAGGAGTGCTGGCGCTGACGCCTCTGCTCGCTTGGAGCCCGCTCAGAACCTATGCGGCACCTGCCGATATCGTCTATCTTATGCCGCGGGAGGCGGATATGGGCGCATACCTGAAGCTCTCTCATCGAGCGGCGTTGGTGGCTTCGGGTTGGATAGCGGCGGCTGTATTCCTGCTCTATATGCCTATCTACTTGCAGGGCGAGGCGCTTGTGCCGGCATGGCTTCTGGCAGCGGCGCTGCTCCTGGTCAAGCTGGGCAACATGGCCGCCTCTTGGGAGGAGCGACGAATGGCCTGGGACGGAGCCAGGCGCATGGCGGGAGTGCTGCGCTGGGCGCTGACTGCGCTGGCTGCAGCGGGCTGGTTAACAGCCCTTTGGTGGCAGGCTGCCGCCTTCACGCTGCTGTGCGCGCTAGTGGCCTGGCTTGTGTGCAAATTGCCCAGCAAGCACCGCTTGAATTGGGAGCGTCTCATTCGTGAGGAAGCCGTAACCAGGCGCCGGTATTATACGTTTTTTGGCATGTTTATTGATGTGCCCGCCATGTCAGCGGCAGTGGCTCGCAGGCCATATCTGGATTGGGTGCTCCCTCGGATTTCCTTTAGGCATGACCGGACGTTTGTCTATTTGTACGGGGCATCGCTTGTTCGATCTGAGCTGGGAGGCATATTGGTCCGCATTCTGCTATTGGGAGGGCTCGTGTGCTACATGGCTGCCGATGCGGGGGGCTGGAGCGGCTGGGGCGCGGCGCTGGTGTATCTGCTTGCGCTGCTTGTATATGGCCTGCAGCTTAGCGGGCTGCGCGGCGTCCACCGCCACTCGGTATGGCAGCATGTGTATCCGCTCCCGGAGGAGCAGCAGGTGGAGCAGCTGCTCCTCGTCGACCGATCGGCGCTCCTGGCGGGGGCGCTGCTGCTCTGGCTGCCGACAGCGGCGCCGCTGCTTGCCGGAGGCGACTATGCGGCGCCGTTTGCCGCTCTTGTGGGCGCCTTCGCATACGTCTTAATCCGTCCAGGCCGCCTTCGGAGGAAGCTTCGCGCCGAGGCGGACGAGGACTGAACAATAGAACCGCCCCGGACTGTGTTAAACAGTCCGGGGCGGTTGCTGTATTATGGGGCCGCTACCTCTGTGACGGCTTTGTGGATAGTGTCGAACAGCTCTTCCAGGTTATCCTCTTCGATACAGGAGAAAGCGACACGAAGATCGGTTTCACCAAGGGCGATTGTGCCGATTCCGTATTGGTCCAGCAGATGCCGGCGAACGGACTCTGCGGACACCTTCGTCAGCTTCAGGCACATGAAGTACCCGGAGTTGAACGGGTAATAGGGAAGGTCATCTCCATAACGACCGCTGTCAAGAAGCTCCTTGACGCGGCTTGCGCGGCCCTTCATAATATCGAACTTCTCCGCCTTCTGAGCGTCGAACTGGGGCGATTGCAGCGCGTGCAGAACGAAGGTCTGCGACGGATGCGGACCGCTGGAAATCGTCGAGCGGATGATGCCAAGCGTCTTCTGCTCCAGCGCCGCCAGCGTTGCTTGTGATGGAGAAGCATAAGTGATAAAGCCTACGCGGAAGCCCCATACGTATTCCTCTTTGGTTGCGCCGTCCACCTTGACCGCGAGCACACGCGGATGCAGAGTCGCAAGCTTCGAGAATAAGGATTCCTGCAGCGAATCCTCGAAGAAGAGACCGAAGTAAGCATCGTCCGTCACCGCTACAATGTTCACGCCCGCTTCTGCCGCATCGCGGATCGCGGAGACAATCTCCTCGCCTTCATGCGCGTCAGGCGTATAGCCCGTCGGGTTATTCGGGAAGTTGAGCACCACGATCGCTTTGCCCTTGTCCTTCTGGGCGAGCAGCGCTTCCCGCAGTCCCGCGCTGTTGAAGCGGGTATGCTCATTGTACAGCGGGTATTCCACGATAACGGCTCCGCGGCGGATGCCGAAGGTCAGCTCGTAGTTCTCCCAGTTTTTGTCCGGAATGACGATGGCGTCCCCGACATCCGCGAACAGGTCGGCCACGATGCTGAGGCCGTGCGTGAGCGCGTTCGTCACGATGGGATTGCCGAATGGGAGGCCTTCCAGCGACGGATTGTCCTTCACCATCTTGGAGCGCCATGCGGTCCGAAGCTCCGGCTTGCCGCCGGGAGGCGCGTATTCGTACAGATCCTTGGGCTCATAGGCGCTCAGCGTATCTTGAATAAGCTTCAGATGCATCGGCCCTCCGCCTTCGGTAGCAATGCCGATAGTCGCGTTATATTTGTTCGCTTTGGTCTTCGCTTCAGCGGATTGACTTAGAATGCCTTCTTTGGGGAAATAAATCGCTTTGCCAAGGTTAGACAACATGGCGTAGACGTTAGGGCTCTCCTTCTGCAACGTCTCGTTTAACTGTTGTGCTAGTGGGTTCATGGACTTCATTCCATCCTTCCGAAAATCATTTCTTTAAAATACGGCATATGTTCGTGATATTATATCATTTCTAGCCCCTGCAAACCATTCTCGTATGAGAATTTTTTTTGGTCAATTGTTGCTGATATGCGGACAATCCCTGTTGCTTGCGGACTGGCGCTATTATAAGATGAGAACAGCGGCTTTGTCAGCATATGACGAACGCTGCCGCATGTTGCAAGGGGGGGCGTTAATATGCTTCATGTATCGCCGAATTCCTTCATTCTGCTGCCCGCTTTCGCCAAGATTGTATGCGAGCCGGGCTGGAGATGGGCCAGGCGGGAGAAGCCCATGGCCAACTTCGATCTGTTCTACGTATGGAGCGGCGAAGGAGAGGTTGAGGTGAACGGTGTTCATTATCAGGTAGGCAAGGGCAGCTGCTTTCTGTTCCGCCCCGGCGACTACACAAGCGCCACCCATAATCCGCAGAAGCCGCTTGTGCTGACGTATATTCATTTTGGCGTGGACGAAGCCGTTGAGCAGGTGCCGGATCGATACAGACAGCTGGACGATACCGTTGATTTCGAATATATGCTGTCCAGATACGTCCGTCTGTTCCTGGTGCAGACCTATGCGGCGGAGGAAGAGGCGCGGCTTGTGCTGAAGGCGCTGCTGATTCAGCTGCTGCGCGCGGATAATCAGACGCCGGTGGAGCGAAAGGGCAGCAATCAGCTGACGGAAGCGATCCATGAGATTGCCAACTTTATTCGGCAAAATCCAGGCATCGCCCATCGCGTTGAGGATCTGGCTACGCGAGCGCAGCTCTCGCCCCGTTATTTCTCCATGAAGTTCAAGGAGCTGATCGGGATGTCCGTTCAGACCTATATGATCCGAACCCGAATCGAGCGAGCGCAGCATCTGCTGATGCATGCGGGAATGAACGTAACGGAGGTGGCTGACGCGCTCGGCTACCGGGATATATTTTTTTTCAGCCGGCAGTTCAAGCAATATACGGGAAGAAGCCCGTCCGAAATACGTTAGCATACGCCAAAAAGACTGGCCGAAATGTCGTCCCGCGTCGGGGATGAGCTCGGACAGTCTTTTTTTTTCGCTAGTGCTGGGATTGCCCAATCAGCTCGCCAAGCGACTCGCCCATTCGTACTCTGGAGCCGAGGCGCAAGTCGGGTCTAGGCGCAAAGGTGCGGTTCTCCAGCAGCAGCACAACGGTGGAGCCGAACTCGAAATACGCAAGCTCGTCACCCTTATTCACATGCTCCCGCAGCGGAAGCACATATTGAATGCTGCTGACGTTCATGGCGCCAACCTTGACGACCGCCGCTTCGCCGCTTTTATGCCGGATGTATGTAATCAGGCGCTCATTCCGGCTAAGCACGCGCTTCATATGCCGAAGGCCGAACTCGTTGACAGGGTATACCTTGCCTGGCCAATGCTTGCGCTCTACGACATGTCCGGTGACAGGAGTGTGGATGCGATGATAATCCGTTGGACTTAAGTACAATACCATATAAAATCCGTGCTTGTAGACCTCACCCCTGGGCGAGCCCCCTAGCAGCTCTTCAAGCGTATAATCCTGGCCTTTGACATTCAGCAGCGTTCCTGAGCTGATCTCCCCAATTCCCGTAATAACAGCGTCCACGGGGCTGGCCACCGACGACGCTCCGGAGTCAATCGTGCGCATGCCTGGTTTTAATCTTCTGGTAAAAAATTCATTTAAGCTCCTGTACTCATGGGGGTGCTTCTCCGCTTCATCTATAGCGATACCGTACAGCTTGGCGAAGCGCGGGATCATGTGCCGGCTGGGGCCGGATTGTGCGAACCTGCCGGTCATGCGGGAAATCCATTTGCGGGAGCTGAGCTCCGTCATGGCACGTAGCAGCCATATCATTACCGAACCGTCACGTCCTTTCTCGACTTGAGACCAATGCATCAACGGCTGCGGTACCGATTCACTGAAGCGCGGCGCGGCAGCTGTTGAAGCTTGCAACCAACAGTTTGCCATAACCGCTTTATATAATCAATAGTTGGCAACGGCAATTGCGATCAAGGCCCACAGAATAGTGAGCACAAACGCGACGTCCCGGTACTTGATGGCCATATGCATGGCAAGAGCAATGGCGAAGCCGATCATGATTAGCGTCCATGTCGTCTCGGACAAGCCGAAGCCTTGCCATCCGGCATCATATAGGGCAACTGCGACGTTGACAATGGAGGCGACGCTGATCCAGCCTAGATAGATGGAGAAGGGCAGGCGCACCAGCAGCTTGTCGCGGGCGCTTGGCTGGAGCGAGGGATTTCTGACTCCCAGATAAATCGCAATAAGTGTGAGCAGCAGAGCGAACATGACGAACACGCTGGCGGCGATATATTCGTAATGCCAGAGCACGATCCAGGATGCGTTGAGCAGGCAGCTAATCACAAACCATGGATTAACAGCCCGAATGACGGGATTGTTCCACTGCGAGGGCAGCCATTGATAGATGACGAACAGCGTCAGCAGAGCATAGATCAAGAGCCAGATCGAGAAGGCGTATGGAGCGGGCGTTATCATTACGGGATATTTGGCCGACAGCTCGCCCGTCGTCTGGCCGTTCAGCGGAAGGGAGTTCGCCAGCCCGTTCATCACAAGCACAAGCGCGAGACCCAGCGTATTGAGGATACGATATACATGATTCATACAACCACCTGCTTTCTATTCTTTAGCTTTACCTATAAGTGTCTTATTACATGTATATACCTGTTGTCCGCATTTGAATCCTCCGATTCATAGTTGCGGGACGAGTGGGGCTTTCGTTATGATGGGAGCATATTCGGGAAGGGATGGCGTTATCATGACAACGGAACGGCGCCCAGATGCGCTAATATTCGATATGGACGGCACGCTGTTCGAGACGGATACGCTGCTTGTGTCCGTGCACCAGAGAGTGTTCCGGACGCTGAGGGAGGAAGGGCTGTACATGCAGGACACGCCTCCTGTTGAGCGTCTCCTTGGCTGTCTCGGGATGCTGCTGGATGATCTGTGGCGGAAGGTGATGCCGGATGCCAGCATGGAAGCCCGCAAGAGAGCCGACGAGCTTCTGCTCCAGTATGAGCTGGAGGGCCTCGCTGCGGGGGAAGGACGGCTGTATCCCCATGTGGCGGATACGCTGCGCAAGCTGAAGGAGGACGGGGCCAGGCTGTATGTGGCCAGCAATGGCCTTGAGGCATACGTCAAGGGTGTCGCGGAGCATCAGGGCATCGCAGACCTGTTCGACGGCATCTACAGCGCGGGACAATACCGCACCTCCAGCAAGGTGGAGCTGGTGGCCCGGCTGCTTGCCGATCATGAGCTGGCCGGTCACACCGTATGGATGGTGGGAGACCGCTCCTCCGATGTGGAGGCGGGGCGAGGCAATGGACTTCGGACAATCGGCTGCGCTTACGCCAAGTATGGCCGAGCCTCCGAGCTGGAGGATGCGGACGAGAGGATTGCCGACTTCCGCGAGCTGCTGCCTCGTGTTTAGGCGCTCAGAACGAAGACATATGTAGAACGAACAGACCGGGCGGTATTATCGCCCGGTCTGTTCTTCCTCTTCAGATCGTTTGTTTTTGGCCAGCTTGATCCGTTTGTACTTCCATAACGCGTATTCCAGCGGCTTCACGATCGCCTTGTGGTAGACGTCCTTCTCTCCCGCGCGAATGAACACTTCCCGGGCCGGCTTCGGATTCACCTCTATCATCCAGATTCGGCCGTTCCGGTCAATGGCGATGTCGATTGCGAGCTCGCACAAAGCGTCATAGCACAGCTCCAAATATTGGGCTACGCCGATGCCGAACCGCTCGACCTCCTCCTTGACGCGTGCGATACGCTCCTCATCCTTGATCCATACCCGCAGCAGCTGATCCATCTTGACCGCTTTGCCGCCGCCATGAAGATTGGCCGTAATGCTGCCGAATGCGCCGATACGGCCGGCGCAGCCGGTGACGGTCCACTCGCCCGTTCCGTCCTTCTGGACGAGCAGCCGATAATCGTGCACGCGCCCGCTTGCAAGCTTGAGCTGAATGCCCTGCTGCACGATGTATTGCGAATCCTTCAGGTTCCAGTCCGCCAGGTAGCCGTTCAGCCGCGACGCATTCATCCGGACGGGCTCTACGATTCGGCGATTGGGGTCCCTGCCCTGCACGAGCAGCATACCGCTTTTGGTTCGTTCGATGCGTAGAATACCGCGCCCGCCTGTGCCATTAATGGGCTTGAGGTAGAGCAGGGTGTGGGCCTTGAGCATATCATGCACGTCCTGAAGGCTGTCGAGATAGCGGGTTTTGGGCAAATACACTTTGAATCGGCTGTCCTTCGACAAGATGGAGTGGATCGCCCATTTGTTGCGAAGCGGACGGTTCAGGAATACGCGTCCCGCGTATTTGCTCCTGAATTTGAGCAGCTGATTGAATCTTGCAGAGCGCTGGATGCGGCAGCGGTCGAAGATCATATCGGGGAATTTGGTCCACTTGCGGCGCCAAAGCTTGGATTCGGGATCGTAATATTGGGCGCGGACGAGATTGGTTTTGTCATGCACATCCTGAGGCGTGAAGACGATGATGTGTAGGCCAAGCTTGCGGCCCTCGACCGTCATCTTGCGGTAGTAGTCTCTCTCCTCAAGAACACCGGCGTCATTGAGATATAGCGTCAATATGCCCAGGACGGGCTGTGTCATGCTGTAATCCTCCTTCGAACCGAAGCGTCGATTTGCCGGTGGGCCCCTTGTGAATCGACACGGCTTTCATACCCAAGGCGAAGCAAAGCGCCATGCTAGGAATATTATCGGCCGCAACATGGCAGGCCAGATGCCCCAGCGCGTGCATCATCGCCCTCATCAGCCGGCTCCCAGCGCCGCTCCTGCGCGCGGAGGGGTGGACGACGAGGAGGCAGCCCCCGTCCCCCCCGTCCGCGGCGAAGCCGATTCCCGCAACCCGACCGTGCTGCTTGGCGACGATGACAACCGCTTTGGAAAGTCCGTCCTCATCCGGCGTCAGCCAGGCGGGGTCCAGGCTGCGAAGCGCGTGGAGAGCGGCGATCGTAATGCGCTTCTCTCCGAACCGAATAATAAATCCGAGCAGTCTTCGCTTCTCTTTTATCCAACTATCAGGTGTCAGCCGCAGCAGCTCCATGTCAGACGCCTCCTGCTTTTTTCTTTTTTTTGCGGGCGAGATACGACCCATAATGGAATATTCGCTCCAGCGATTTCTGGCGGATATGCGGTTCATCGAATTTCATAGGCTTGGAGTTGGCTTCGAAGAACCATATATTCCCGTTATCGTCTACGCCAAGATCCATCGACATTTCACCTAGCCGCTGGCGCGAGGCTCGTTCAATCTGCTTGGCGATCAGCAGCACAGCCGACGAGGTTTTCTGCAGCAGCTTATGAGCCTGCTCGGCGCCGAAGGAATACGTAAGCAGCTTCTCGGGATCCTCGATCTTGCCTCCGCGAGGCACATGGGTCGTAATGCTGGACGCTCCGGCCATTCTGGCCCCCAGACCTGTCAGTTCCCAGAGCCCTCTCCGGTTCTTCTGCACAAGCGCGCGCAGATCGAACCGTCTCTCGTTATAGGAGGCCAGCGGAATGCCCTGCTGGGCAATATAGGCTTCGCCGCCGCTTTCCTTCTGAATGCGCGCCCACAGCTTCTCCAGCGTGGAGCAATTATAGGTGGAGCTGCTCCGGTTCTCTTGAATCTTCAAGCGATACGGCAAGCTTTTGCCGCCATGCAGCCGTACGGTCATGATGCCTTTGCCGGCCTTGCCGCTGACGGGCTTCAAGTAGAGGTACGGATGCTTGCGGATCAGCCTGCCCAGGCTGCTGACGCTCATCAGCCGTCTGGTTGTGGGGATATAAGGCTGAGTCGTTCTTGATCTGCGCAGCCATTCGAACAGGTCCCATTTATTGAAGAAGGACGGATTAAACAGCATGACGCGTGTATGCTTGCGACAGGCTTGAATCTTCTGCCTGACGAATGGCTGCATCTCGTCCTCGCGGTGCGGAATGCGGTTATAAATAATATCTGGAAATGGCATGAGCTGCTTCTGCCACTTTTTTGATTCTGTGTGGTACACGTACCCGCGCAGCATTTTGCGGCGGAACAGCAAGTTGCCTGCGGTTAGCACATACACTAGAAAGCCCATGGATTGACCGGTGCGAATCAGATCGGCAAAGTTATGGCGGTTGCCGCGAAAGTCGCCGTTCGGATCGTCGGTTGTGAGTATGGCGAGAATGGTTGGCTTCTTCGTCGGCTCCTTGAGCTGCTTAATTTCTTGAACAGGCTCATTCATTGAGCGTTTCCTCCCTGGAACCGGCTCAAATACAGACAATGATCGAATAGATAAGAGACGGAAGCCTTCCCTTCCGAACGCAGAGCGGGATGCTTGAAGATGGAGCGTCCGGGTTTGGCGTTCGCTTCGAACATCCATACGTCGCCGGATTTATCGATACCGATGTCAAGTCCAAGCTCGCCCAGCCGATGAGGGTAGTTGCGCTCGATCGCCTCGGACAGCTTCACGGCTACCCGCTTCGCTTTCTCCAGAATGGCGTGCGCGTCACTGCCGAACGTTCGGCCCAGCGCCTGGTCCGGCGTCATGAGCGAGCCGCCGTTCTTGACATGTGTCGTTACGCTGCCGCGTCCTGCCTTCTTGGCTCCGATCCCGGCAGGCACCCATTGGTTGTGGCCGTTCTTGTGCATGTGGAAGCGGAAGTCGAGCTGGCACTTGTCGATCTCGACCAAGCGGATACCCTGCTGGGCAACGTATTGGCTGATACGGCTGCCTAGCCTTGCCTGAAGCATTCTCATCATGGAGTTGAAGCTTGAATAACGAACCAGCACATTCTGGGAGCCTCTGCGGTACCTGACAAAATATCCCCGGACGGGATGATACGTCAGTCTATAGATGCCGACGCCCAGGCTGCCGCCCCCCGGCTTGAAGTAAACAAACTGATATTTCTCCAGCATCTCCTTGATCTTGGCTGCTGGCGGATTGGAGACGGATTCCGGGAGATGGGCAAGCGCCTCGGGGTCGTTGTCGAGCAGCTTGTAGACATCCGCCTTGTTCAGGAAGCTCCAGTTGAACAGCGGAATCTTGCGCTTGACGAACCGTTCCCTGACGGAGCTGATATAGGGCATCGTCTCCGCCTTCCGGTTGGGCAGGCGATTGTAGACAACGTCGGGAAGCGGCACGATCTTGCGGTACCATCCACCCTGGGGGTTGAGGAAATAGCCGTTGACCGTCTCTTGCTGCCAATTGATATCGCTTGGCGTAAATCCGAAAATATAGGCTTTGCGAGCCCCAGTACGAATGATTTCCTTGATGAAGCCTGAACGGGAGCCGAAGGGGTAGCTTTCTGTCGAATGGATGTTGTCGGTCAGAATGCCAACGAGTGGGCCCAGCTGGATCTCGTTCTCGCCAGTGCTCATCAGATGCACGAGGCCTGACTTTGGAACCTTGATGATATTGCGGACGCCAGCGGACAAATACAGATGATTGCCGGCTCGCCGCAGCAGCTTTACTGGAGCCGTAATGGCGACATTGCCCAGCTTGAGGCGAACCGATTTTTGGCCGGCCAGCTTGAATTGCTTGTATAACGAACGGGACAAATAAACCACTTTATCGGACTGCTGGGAGAAGTGGACGTTACAAGTTGTCAAACTCATCGATGAACCTCCTGAACGTTTGAGGACCTCTGCCCTGCGGTTATAGCAACCGGGCGCTCGGGCTGTACGAGGTCATATGCGAATTCAGCGGATACAAAGGTTGGCGCTGCACGGTGCATGATATAACGGGCGTAGCGAAGCGGACGTTGAATCGACAGTCTCTGAGCGGTCTCATCTCCGATCTGGCGGAACGCGTCCCGGCCAGGCTTGGAGTTGGCTTCCAGCAGCCATAGCTTGCCAGATGGCTCGATGCCGCAGTCAAAGGCAAGCTCGCCGAATCTGCCGAAGCTGGTCTCCAGTCGTTTCGCTGTATGCCCACTTATTGTATGGATTTCCTTCCTTAAACGTTCGGCTTCGAGCTTGCCAAAGTTCTCGGTCAGGAGGGTGTGGGCTGGAAGCGCTTCGCCGCCGCCATGCAAATTGGAGGTGAGGGATTCCTCGCCGCCTCTTCTGGCCGCCATGCCTGTCAGCTTCCATTCCCCGCTGCCATCCTTCTGCATCAGCACTCGAATGTCGAATGGACGATGGAAGCCGTCGCGAAGCCGGAGACAGGGCTGCACCAGGTATGCCGATCGTCCCATGAATCGCCGCAGCCAATGGGTCAGCTCCGCTGTTCCCGCAAAGGTCTGCTGGAATGGACGATTGCTCCTCGTCCGACCGTTCGCCACGGGCTTGTCATCGCAAGCTCCGAGCATTATCCGCACAATGCCGCGGCCTTGCATGCCGGCAGCGGGCTTGAGCACAAGCCCATCTCCACCGGCGGCATGGAGAAGCTCCCTCAGTCCGCGTTCCGAATAGAGGACTGTTCGCGGCAGATAGGGAGCCAGCGCCGCGTCCCCGGCGAGAGCATGATGGACGCTCAGCTTGCCGGGGAGCTTGCTGTTCAGCAGCTGGAAGCGGCGCTGCTCCTTCAGCTTCGCCAGCGCGTGAGCCGCGGCTCTGCGCGCTTCCGCGCTTCTGTAGAAGCTGCGGTCGTATACAATATCGGGCAGCGGGACGAGCCGGCGCACCCATTCACCGCCAACGTATTGCAAGCCAAGAATCGAGCTTGCCCCTGGCTTGTAATCAGCGGCGGAGAACACATACGTCTCTACGCCGGCTGCGACCGAGGCTAAGCTGAGCTCGCGGCAAAGCCGCGGCTCCGGAAGCCAAACGGCGTCACTTGGCTTCCCATGGCTTGAAGCGAGAATGCCGAAGACAAGCGGGGTGGACGGCTTCATCGGCGCGAGCCTCCTTTTAGAAGCCCGCCAGGAAGCGGGCGTATTGGATCATCATGCGGACAGACGGCCGTATCTTGCCTTCAGTCAGCGGTGTGTTGTCGTTTTTGGACGGCTTGGAGTTCACCTCAAGCAGCCACACCTTGCCGCTTGTATCCAGTGCGAGGTCGATGCCGAGCTCTCCGAAATGCGCCGGGATATGCTGATCGATGCCCTTCGCAATCTGCAGTGCCGCGTTGCGCAGCCGTCCAGGGGTATCGGCTCGGCTCACGCTGGAGCTGAGATTGCTTTTGGCGACGGCGGCGCTGACCGTGCTGAGCGTGCCGCCCTTGGCCAAGTTGGACACAAAGTGCTGGCTGCCCGCGGTACGTGCAACGATGGAGGTGATCACCCAATTACCGCTGGCGTTTTTCTGTACAAGGGCGCGAAAGTCTACGGGGCGCTTCTGAATTTCGATCAGATGCAAGCCCTGCTGAATTTGGTAGCGGACGGACTTCATCTTCACCGAGATCGACGCGTACAGCTTGGCAAGATTGGCATAGGTCGTCTTGCGTGTGCCGGCGGGCGTCGCGTGCAGCGCCTGGTAGCTTTCGCCCTCCAAGCGCGACACCCGTATAATACCTTTGCCAAGGCTGCCTCGCACGGGCTTGAGGAAGACGCTGGCATATCGCCCGCACATTGTGCGAAGGGTGGCGTAGCTGCGGAGCGAATGCGACTCCGGCAGGTACCGGGTCAGGCTGTCATCGGACTTCAGCGCGTCGAAAACCTCCGTCTTGTCCAGAAACTTTTCGTTGAAGACAATCGTGGAATAGGCTTGCTTGGTTTCCCTTATGAAGCGCTGAACCGGCTCGCTGTTCTCCAGCTTGCGGGTGGTTAGACGATTGTTGACGACATCGGGTGCCGGCAGCGTCGTCTGCTTCCAGCCTCCCGCGTGAATCCAGCCCTGCACGCAGCTGGTATCCGCGCTGATGTGATTCGGCGTGAAGAAGAAGACATGGGCTCCCTGCGCTTTGCAAGCCTCAGACAGCTCCTTGCAGAACATGGTAATGTTGCCAAAAGGCTTATCCGGCGTCATGGGGAAATCCCGGCTGACCAGCACGCCGATCAGAGGTCCGAACGCCAGCACGCCCGTTCCCGGCTTATAGTGAAGGCGCAGGTGAAGACGATCGGCTCCGCTATGCGGCAGACCCATCTTAGCCGCAAGCGACTGGCTGATTCGCATGCCCAACAATTTGGCGACGGGTATAATTTTGACAGACTGGCGGAATGCGCCGAATTTCAGCCGCACATGCTGGCCCCGGGGTATTTTCCAATATCGGATATAGCTCTCGCCTAACATGATCGTATCCTCCGGCAGCTTATCTGCGCTGATGACCTGTACGGCTACTTTCGTTTTGAGCATTTCTTTTAATTCTCCTTCCGAAACAAGAGGAGGTCCTGCGGTCGGGTGTATGCACGAAATAATGTATTATATGAATGCCTATAGGTGTTTGTGATTGTATTCGGCAAGCCCCCCGTTGGCATAGCGGACACTCGCCTTTCATAGATTGAATAGAGAGAAGGACAAGGCTTAGCGAGGAGGAGAAGGTTGGATGGCAAAAACAAGCTGGTGGACGGCAAGGGGGAAGCATTTGCTCTATTTGATGGCAGCTCTGGGCATGGTATTCTATGCGCTGATGCGGCTTGAGGAAGGCGGAGCCGGAGCCTATTTCCGCCTGTTCTGGTATTCCTGGCTGGGCTTCGCGGCGGTCATTGTTGCGGCTAACGTCAATATGCTGCTGTTCGTCAGCGAAGAGAAACGGCGGGAGCTTGCGCGCATCAAGCGCGCGAAGAGGCTGAACCTAGAGCGCAGTCTGGAGCGAAGACTGGCCGGAGGCGAGAAGGCGAAGCGGATCGTTCGCGGTCGGCAATAGGGCATGGCGCTCGCGCATAAGAGCAAGAACCTGCTTCCGCTCGCCGGAGGCAGGTTCTTCTGCTTGGGCTGCAGCAAAAAAATGAGGATAATTCCGTTTCCGGTTGCGCTTGCCCGCGTACCCATTAACTCCAGAATGAAATTGACGAGATGGCGAGCAGCTAGGACATTTTGCAAATAATTGAATCTAACTTATTAAATAAGGAGACATTGATAACGATAGTTGAAAGCAGTCCCTCACGCGCTGGGTTGAACAACAAAGTATTTGACTGGAGATGGGGAAGAGTCAACTGGAATTTTTTTTTGCCTAATTTGAACCTCTAGATGTCACAATGCTCATACAATTGACTTTCAAAGGGGTCCGACATGAATTGAATAAAATATCCAAAGACGAATTAATTGAGCGGTTAAAGCCAGTTCTTAAAGATCAACATTTCAAGAAAACGAAGACAACCGCTTGGTTGGTTTGAAATGCACGGCAGTCTTTCAAATCTGATGGAGCTGAAATCTAGAAACAGTTTACCTTTAATTACGATGGTTGTGGCACACGAGTTCTTGAAGGGACAGTAAAGCTATGGAGAGCTCTTTATCCGACTTCATCGATTCATATCCTTTATGCCAAAATGCAAAAATAAAACAAATTGCTTGAAGGAGAAGTTATGAGCAAATTACAAATAGGGCAAATATTCAGCATAGCAGTTAATGATGGTGTAGCTTTTTTTTCAGTACGTATACAAACATGAAATCATCGGCGAATTGATTCGAATCTTGCCTGGCGTATATCAAGAGGATTCATATCCTAATGAGGATGTAATAAACAATCAAAAGGAAGCTTTTTTCATTCACTTCCCACTAGCAGCTGCTAAAAGGCTTGGTATTGTAACACTTGTTTGGAATGCAGAATTACCCAGTCATTTCAAATTACCTACTAAATTCAGGGAGCCAATTACTGACGATGAAGGTAAAACTCTTTATTGGCACATTGTCGATTATAAAATTTGGATGCGGAAAACTGTGGAAGTTTTAGATGATGTGGAGGTACAGTACTCTCCATGGGGAACTTGGAATGATACGTTGCTAATTGAACAGATCAATGACAATTTTACACTTGGAAACTGGAAATAATCAACACTAAACGTATCCAAAGAAAATCTTGATATGTTGTCCAAAAAGCACTGGAGTTGATTTTCATGTACTATAAGTTGTTGACTGAATTCGAGCATTGTGAAAATCACGTGATGTGCTATTCAGATGAAAATTTTAATTTCGATGTTTATGATCCGATGTCAGGGGAATTAATTAGATCAGAACCTGAATTTTTATTTTATTTTGATGAGAATGAGGGGAATATACTCACAGACTTTATTGCAAATAATCTTGGATGGGTGTTAGTGTCAAAAAAAGTGAAAAAAATATTTGAGAGATCAGTTACTGACATTCAATTCTTATGCACAAGTATTATTGAAAAAAATTCAAATAAAATTATAGAGGACTACTTTGTTGCCAATATACTGACAGTAGTCGATGCTTTGAATATAAATCAATCCACGGTAAGTGAAATGAAAATAGATGGAGAAACAATACTTTCAGTAATAAAGTTTGCATTAAATGAGGAAAATATCGAAAGTTATGATGTTTTTAAAGTGAAAGATCATGAGCTATCAACCTTTATTTCTGAATCAATGAAAGATCTTTTTGGTAAGAATAATGTTTCTGGAGTGGATTTATTGAAAATAAAGACTGTAAAATAAGTGTATTCAATATTAATTTCGTAATCACACTACAATTTTAAAGCCGTTAATGCAAAAAGGCCTGGAAATTCTTAATCTTCTTAAGAAATATGGTTATCTCCCTGAAAAAATGGGGCTTTATGAACCAATCAGAACTGACTTTAATGAAGTGAAATTTTTGGAATTTTGGACAAAAGAAGAAGAAGGCTGTTATCAAGAGGGGATTGGATATGTGGCAGCGTCATGATTGGAAAACATCCAGGAACTAAAATAGATTGGTCAAAGGTTTCTGTTCATGGTCTTGAAAGAATGGGAGAACGGGGAGTGACTAAAAAATGGCTGAAGGTAGCAAACACTTATTCTTCACTAAAAACGGAGCAGCTGTTGTTGCTTAAGATTGGACTCCTGTTACTGTTATTCCTAAGAAAAAGTATGATGATGCAAACAAGGCACTTTCTAAATCCTTATTTGGGTCTAAAGTGAGGAAATATTATGAATAGAAAAATCCTGGAAATAATAAATGATTGGAATCCAGTAGAGATTTATCCTTTATTAAATGATGAATATCAAGAAGAGTGTAAAAAAATTTCGAAGGAAATATCTGTTAGTGATTCAGTGGATTACATTGCAGAAGTGATTTATAAAATTTTTAAATATTCATTCGGTAAAGAGTTCACAAATTCTATTGAAGACTGCCGAGAAGTCGCAAAAAAAATCTTGCATGAATGATGTAACTATTTCTCCAAAGAGGCTGTCCCAAAAGTAGGTTATCAGACACAATTACACAATAGACAGCCAATGAAAATGTATCAAAGTGAAAAATAGCTGTGCTTGAGGGGCTATCCTGCACCGCTATTTTTGGTTTTTGGCCTGTAGCCGCCTTCTTAAGTAGATTGTGGGCGTGCGAAAGTCAACCGATCAGTAGACTTACCGTCGTCAGGTCTCGAAGCAGAATGCGCTGGAATCCTCGGTAGTTCTTTTTCCGTCACTTCTTGGATTCAACGAAACAGCAGTTTCGACCCGCCGCACATGTCCATGTATCCCCGGCCTCATCATATCTCAAAAGTAAGCGTCAAACAAGAAGATGTATTCCCACGCAGTCTAGATTTTGAGACAATTCCGTTAGAGAAGTCGTTGGAGTTTTACTTGAACGAAATATCGTTCAAAGTGACGCAGTAGCGTACCCCGAGCGCTGAACTTGAACGAAATATCGTTCAAAGTGACGCAGTAGCGTGCCCCAAGTGCCGAACTTGAACGAAATATCGTTCAAAGTGGCACTTCGGCTGACTCCCCTTTTATCTACCTCGTAAAAAAGTATATTACTTCTCAAGTATCCAGTATCCAGTATCCTGCCCCTGTAGTGGCAAGCTCCGATTGCTCCAGCGTATAAAGTCTGGCAATTACCGCATGCAGCTTGCAGGACTCCGTACGTCTGGCAGGCATCTCTAGCAAGTTTTAATTGCCACATTAGATTTTCGTTAAGGCGATATATCCTGACTATATAAGCGTGGTTGCTCATCACCGAGAGGCTTCAATAGTGGATTTCTTATTGCAATTCCTTAAATTGCACAAATTGCTTGACCAATTTGTAGACGGCTTCCTGCTCCCTGACGTTCAAGCCTTGCAGCTGGATAGCGATTTTCTCCGCGTACCGCGTTGCCTCCCCGTCGTCCTTGGCCTTGTCGTCCACAGGCGAAAGGTCGCGCAGGTTCACGAGCTCCTCAAGAGGGGTGTTCAGAGCGGCGGCGACCTTGCCCAGCACGTCGATGGTCGGATTTTTATCTCCTCGCTCGATCTGCCCCATATAAGAAGCGTTAATATCCGACCGGAGCGCCAGCTGCTCCTGGCTCAGCCCCTTGGCTTTGCGCAGAATGCGGATATTTTCGCCTACTCTTTGTACGATGTCGCTCATTTTTTCACCTCAGCCTAAAGATAGAGTGTTCCCGCTATAGCAACAACGTTATATAGAAACGTTATAAAATAGTGACTATAGTCATTGACGAAAAAGGGTGTTCATGATTATAATTACATAAATATGCAATTGTGATAGACTAGTGGAATGGGTAAAGTGGGAGGAGGTGAGTGAGGGGAAATGGTAGAAGAATTCGAGTTTTATCGCAATGTTAGATCCTATTATTGCCATGTTAAGGTTACGGTATCCTTCACTTACCGCTTCTCGCATCGGCATGTGAAGAGAGCGATAGCCAGCGGCTCGTTCAACTGCACGGTCAATGTACGGTCGCAGACGGTAGAATACTTCTTGCAGCTGGAGACAGAACCAATCGAGCGGCCATTCAGCGAAAGCGGATTTTTGTTGTTCTCGAGTGTTTACGAAGCGATTCCCCGGCAACAAATTGTTATTGTGGAATATCCGATTCACAAGGTCAAATACCGAGTGCCGATCGACTACGACTGGCAGCAGTTTATTGTACGCGGAGCTGAGACAGGCATCAACCCTGGCACACTTACGCAGCTGCTCAGGAAGCAGAAGCTCATAGGGAGAAGCGGTGAGGCCGTGGATGCCGAGCTGAAGATAGAGTCGGTCGAATATCATTGGTAGTCAGTGCAATGGGGGAAATGATTTCCGGAAAGTACGGCCTTGCTCTATAATGATTTCCGGAAAGTACGGCCTTGCTCTATACTGTACATATAGAGAAGGAGGAGGAGCAGGTTGGCGTCCAATCACAGCCAGGATAATGAGAGTGGCACGAAGCATGAGCAGATTCTGCAGCATATCCAAAGCCTCAAGATCGGGACCAAAATTTCGGTGCGAGCGATTGCGAAGTCGCTTGGCGTAAGTGAAGGAACCGTCTACAAGGCATTCAAGGAGGCGGAGGCCTCCGGTCTGGTCAGCACGAAGGAGCGGATCGGGACCGTGCGGATCGACCGCAAGCGAAGGGGTGCGATTGATCAGCTGACGTTCGGCGAGGTGGCCCAGATCGTGGACGGACGGCTGTTCGGCGGTGTCGAGGGCCTGGACAAATCCTTGCATAAATTTGTTATTGGAGCGATGGAGCTCGACGCCATGCTGCGCTATATCGATGAGGGCAGCCTGCTTATTGTAGGCAACCGGGTATCCGCGCATCGCTGCGCGCTGGAGCAAGGCGCGGGTGTGCTCATTACCGGCGGCTTCGAGCCCAGTCTTGAGGTTATTCAGCTGGCGGATGAGCTGTCGCTGCCTATTCTATCGTCCAGGCATGATACGTTTACGGTTGCATCCATGATTAACAGGGCGATGTACGACCGGCTGATCAAGCGCAAAATCATGCTGATCGAGGATATCGTCACGTTTAGCCGTCCAGCGGATGTGCTGAGGAGCGGCGCAACGGTGGCTGATTTCGCAAGACTATCCGTTGAAACGGGCTATTCCCGATTCCCGGTTGTAGATGAGCGGGGTCGGGTCGTCGGAATGATGACAGCGAAGGATGCCGTAGGTTTAACGCCTGAGATGGCCGTCGAGAAGGTGATGACGAGGCAGCCCATTACGGCCGCACCAAACATAACGGTTACCTCCGCCGCACACACAATGGCGGCAGAAGGGATTGACCTGCTGCCCATCGTCGACCGCCATCGCAAGCTGCTTGGCGTTGTCACCCGCCAGGAGGTGCTGGACGCCATGCGCTTCGCCGGCAAGCAGCCGGAATCCGGCGAGACGTTCGAGGATCTCATGTGGACGGGCTTCATGCAGTCGGAGGAGAAGGCGCCCGACGACGCGGGTATCAGCTACAAGGGTTCTATTACGCCGCAGATGTCGGGAGCGCTGGGCATGGCGTCGGAGGGACTGCTGTCGACGCTTATGGCACAGGCGGCCAGAAGGCTCATTCGTGAAACGGGCAAAAGGGACTTCCTGCTGGAGAGTATGACGTCTTATTACGTGAGGCCGGTGCAGATCGACAGCGAAATTACCATTAAGCCAAGGCCGCTGGAGCTCAGCCGGAAGTTCTCGAAGCTGGAGATTGAGGTGCTGGATCGTCAGGGGCTTGCAGCGAAAGCGATGCTGACAGCCCAAATGATCGATCCTTATTAGAGGCGTCGCGTCTAGCGGCGGGGCGTCCTGCTAGCCCTCCGACGTTTGCTTCATGGAGCGGTAGACGCTCAGATTGCGGAGTCCGGCGAACAGATTGAATACGCCGATCGCGATGAAGATGCCTCCGATTACGATGCGCAGCGTAGAGTCCTCGGACAGGAACAGCTGGACGAGCGCAATGAAGATGAGCAGGAAGCCCATGCTAATGTTCAACCTGGCCGTATGCATGCCTTTGGCACGCATGCCAGCCGCTCGCCGCGACCGGAAGCTGAAGAAAACGGAGAGTGCCAGCGTAATCAAGATCGCCGGGTACAGCACGTATTGCAGCAATTGATCCATCTTGTTAATACAGCTCCTTCGAGTGCGATAAGGGCCGTTCCCGTCCGGGATACGGTCCTGTTGCTTGTCTATGTGGGAATCGCCCTCTATTGTAACAGATATTTGTGTTTCCGTGCTACGAAGTGGGGCGCTTGGCGACCTGCTCCGCAGACATCCAAATTTGAAGCTTGTATTCCGCCAGCAGCACCGTTCTTAATTGCACGGCATAATCTTTGCCGTACACGTCCGTATACACCTTCGTGCCAAGCAGCTTCCTGGCAAGCTTGGCATCGGAGTCGATCTCGTAGATGCTTCTCCCGATAAAAGCGCCCAGATCCGCCTTCAGCCGCTTGATCAGCTCGTCCTCGGTCGCCTTGTCCAGCAGCGCGCGCTTCTCGTCGTCGCTCCCGAAGCGAAGCTGGATGGACTTGATAACGGTATGCTCGTTCCTGTAGGTGTTCAGCTTGTCCAGATCCTGCTCGTATTCCTCCAGCTTGGCCTCCAGATCCTGCTGAGTCTCATAGAGCGCCTGAAACTGCGCAACGAACAAGGTATGAAGGGCAATTGCGCCAACGATCATCCCCAGCAGAAAAACGCCGAAGGCTTGCATGCCGCGGGCATAACGCTCGAATGGAGGCACTCTCATGGGCTACAGCGCCCCCTTGGTCACTAGCCGGACAAGCTCGGTTCCCATGTGGGCGCCGAGAAATGCGAACAGGATGAAGCAGATCTGCTGCGCGACCGGCGACAGCTGCCCCACCATCAGATTGCTTTCGATGACCTTGACGGGATCAATGGAGCCGCCGATGGCGGCCACGATCGCCCATATCTTCAGCCGCAGCGCCGTATCCAGCATAGCTGTAGCCGGCGGCATGAGCATAAACACGGAGCCGATGCCCGCCAGCATGGAGCCCCCGATCACGACCCCGAACGCGATAAAAAAATCCATACCCGCCTTGGACAAAAAATAAGTCATCCCGCTTGTCTCCACCTTCGTTCCCCCCAGCGCTTTGTACCATTCTATGGGCGTGTCCCTCCCGATTATGATAAAATAGCGTTAACTTTACATTTGACCGTAACGATAGCGAGGGAAGGGAGTGTAGGACATGAACGCTGCAGCCAGACCAGCAATTCCATTCGTTCACTTGCATGCCCATAGTGAATACAGTCTTCTGGACGGAGCGGCTCGCATTAAGGATTTGGCAGCGAGAGCCGCAGAGCTGGGCATGAACGCGTTGGCGCTGACGGATCACGGCGTCATGTATGGCGCGATTCCGTTCTATCGAGCTTGCCAGGCGCAGGGCATCAAGCCGATTATCGGCTGCGAGCTCTATTTGACAGCGGGCTCCCGGTTCGAGAAGGGCTCCCGCAAGGACAATCCAACCTATCACCTGATCCTGCTGGCCAAAAGCCTGACAGGCTACCGCAATCTCATGAAGCTGGTCTCCATCGGCCATCTGGAGGGGCATCACTACAAGCCGCGAATCGATATGGAATCGCTCGCCGCCCACGCCGAAGGCTTGATCTGCCTAAGCTCCTGCCTGAAGGGCGAGGTGTCGCAGCATCTTCTGTATGATCGTCCCGATCAAGCCCTCGCAGCCGCGCTGCGCTATCGGGCCATATTCGGCGACGATTTCTATCTGGAGCTGCAGGACCATGGCATGCTGGAGCAGAAGAAGGTGTCCGCTGCCATGATTGAGCTGGCTGGCAGCACCGGCATCAAGCTTGCCGCAACCAATGATGTACATTATTTGCGTCCGGAGGACGCGGCGGTGCAGGATGTGCTCATCTGTATCGGAACGGGGAAAACGGTTGAGGACGGGGATCGGCTGCGGATGAGCACGGATCAGCTGTATCTGAAAAGCGGGGAAGAGATGGCCGCTTTGTTCCGCCATGCCCCGGAGGCGATCGCCAATACGGTCGAAATTGCGGACAAATGCGAGCTGGAGCTGACGCTGGGACGCGCCGCGCTGCCGGTATTCCGGCCCGTGCCGCAAGGCGCAAGCTCCGCTCAATATCTAGCTGAGCTGTGCCGGGACGGCCTGCAGAAGAGATATGCGGCGCTCCCGGAATGGCGGGAGGACGCCGGCTTCCGTACGCGCGCGGAGGAGCGTCTCGCTTATGAGCTGTCCGTCATCGAAAGCATGGGGTTCAGCGATTATTTCCTGATTGTATGGGATTTCATTTCATTCGCCCACGATCGGGGCATTCGGACAGGTCCTGGCAGGGGCTCCTCGGCAGGCAGCCTCGTCGCTTATACGCTGAGGATTACAGATGTCGATCCGCTGAAGTACAAGCTCCTCTTCGAGCGCTTCCTTAATCCGGAGCGCGTGTCGATGCCCGATATCGATATCGATTTCAACGACGAGCGACGGGACGAGGTGATCGCGTATGTATCGGCCAAGTACGGCGAAGAGCATGTCGCACAGATTATCACCTTCGGGACGATGGCGGCGAAGGCTGCCGTCAGAGATGTAGGCAGAGCGCTGAATGTGCCCTTCCAGGAGGTGGACCGCGCCGCCAAGCTCATTCCGAACCAGCTCGGCATTACGCTGGAGGAGGCGCTGCGGGTAAGCGGCGAGCTGCGCGAGGCATGCGAGCGCCAGCCGAAGACCGACGCCATGCTGAAGATGGCCTTGAAGGTGGAGGGTATGCCGCGCCATGCCTCCACTCATGCGGCGGGCGTCGTCATCTCGCAAGAGCCGCTTACGCATTATGTGCCGCTGCAGGGAGGGAGCGAAGCCATACCGCTGACGCAATACGCCATGGAAAGCTTGGAGGCGGTCGGTCTGCTGAAGATGGACTTCCTTGGCTTGCGTACACTCTCTATACTGGAGCGGTCCATCGCTTGGGTGAAGGAGCTGACGGGCGAGGCCATCGATTTCCGCGGCGTCAGCGATTCCGATTCCGAGACGTACGCAATGCTGGGAAGAGGCGAGACAACCGGCATATTCCAGCTGGAGTCGGCGGGCGTCAGGCGTGTGCTCCGCGAGATGAAGCCTTCGACCTTCGAGGACATCGTATCTGTTCTGGCGTTGTACCGCCCCGGGCCGATGGAATTTATTCCAAAATATATCGGGGGCAAGCACGGCGTGCTTGCCGTGGAATATCCTCATCCATCGCTGGAGCCGATTCTGAAGGATACCTATGGGATCATTGTCTACCAGGAGCAGATTATGCAGATCGCCTCCTTGATGGCGGGGTTCTCTCTTGGCGAGGCCGATCTTCTGCGCAGGGCGGTATCCAAGAAGAAGCGCGAGGTGCTGGACGAGGAGCGCGCGCACTTCGTCAGGGGGAGCCTCTCTCAGGGCTACAGCGAAGCGGAGGCGAACCGCGTCTACGATATGATCGTTCGATTCGCCGATTACGGCTTCCCGCGCGCGCATGCCGCGGCATACGGCGTGCTGGCGTTCCAGACGGCTTGGCTGAAGGCGCATTATCCCGTTCCGTTTATGGCCTCCATGCTGGCTTCCGTAACGGGCAATATGCGCAAGACGGCGGAATACGCCGATGAATGCCGCAGAATGGGCATCGAGGTGCTGCCGCCGGACATTAACGGCAGCAGCGTGTCGTTCACCCCCGTGGAGGGTGCCGTTCGCTTCGGGCTCGCCTCCGTGAAGAACGTCGGCACACAGGCGATTGACGCTATATTGCGGGAGCGGGAGCAAGGACCCTACGAGAGCCTGCTCGACTTGTGCAAGCGCGTCGATCTCCGCGTTGTGAACAAGCGGGTGCTGGAATCGCTGATCCAGGCGGGAGCGTTCGACTCCTTGCCGGGCCATCGCGCGCAGCTGCTCGCCGTCCTGGAGGAGACGGTTGAGGCCGCGGTGAAATGGCGCAAGGAGAAGGAGGAGCTGCAGATCGAGATGTTCGGCTTCGAGGAGGTTCAGAACTGGGATGTCGAGCTGCCGGACATTCGCCCGTTCACTACGACTCAGAAGCTGGAGTTCGAGCGGGAGCTGCTCGGCATGTATTTGTCCGGCCATCCCCTCGACGCGGCGGCAGACCAGCTGGATCAGCTGGGACTTGACCGGCTGGTTGACCTGGGCGACGCGGAGGAAGGGGCGGCTGCCGTTGCCGGCGTGATGATAGCGGGGCTGAAGCCTTTTACGAACAAGAAGGGCAACGCGATGGCCTTCCTTGAGGTGGAGGATCGCGTCATGCGCGTCGAAGCCGTTGTCTTCCCGAATGTCTGGAAGAGGGTGCAGGCAAGGCTCCAGAAGGATGCTCTTGTTGTCATCCAGGCCACCGTTCAGCATGGCGACGAGGATTACAAGCTGCTCGTGGAGGATGCTGTTCCGGTTGAGGGGACGGATGAAGCCTTGGCCGCCCAGGTCAAGCGCCTGCGGCAAAGCGCACGAAGCCGAACAGCCTACAGCAGGCCGCCGCAGGGCGGGGCGGATCGAGCAGCGCCCCCGAGGCAGGCTTCCCGGCCCCCTGAACGGGCTCCTGCCGCTTCGCGTGACGGCGTGCCGCCCAGAGGCCGCATGTTCGTCAAGATCAGGGCCGACAAGGAGCAGCCGGAGGTGCTCAGCCGGCTCAAGAGTCTGCTGCTGTCGCAGCCGGGGCCGCTTGATACGGTGCTGTTCTATGAACGGGAGAACAAGCTGATTGCGCTGAGCGACAGTCATCGTGTGAATGGATCAGAGGCGCTGCGGCAGGGCATCGAGGGGCTGCTGGGAGCGGGGACAGCTGTTGTGAAATAGCGGTGTGATCGCGGGTATTACAGTATTCCATGCACATATTGGCTTGTACGAGCATATGCATAGAGATACAAGCAGCCCACGAGAGGAAGGATGCCCGTGAACGGAATAGAGAAATGGCTGGAGAAGCGAGGCGTAACCATAGAGGATGTCGCAGAAATCGTCTACAGCCTGCAGCGGCCTTACAATGCGGATCTTGAGATGGAGGCGTGCAGGGACAGCGTACGGGCTGTGCTGGAGAAGCGGGAAGTGCAATACGTGCTGTATACGGGAATCGCGTTAGACGAGCTGGCGGAGAGGAAGCTGCTGCCGGAGCCGCTGCAGGCGATTATGGAGAGTGATGAATCCTTGTACGGCGTGGACGAGACGCTTGCGCTGGGCATAACGAACGTCTACGGCATGATCGGGCTTACCAGCTTCGGCTATCTGGACAAGATGAAGCCCGGCATTATTCGACAGCTGAATGTGAAGGGCGAAAAAATTCATGTTTTTCTTGACGATCTGGTGGCGGGGCTGGCGGCCGCCGCTTCTGCCCGGATCGCGCATGGAGACCCCAAGGCGATCCAATATCATTTGCCCGAATTGCCTTAGCTGTGTTATCATATTGCATCATATGGCCTTTTGGCGGGAGTACCCGTTAGGCAAGGGACCGGGCTGCGAGGATTCGCTGCATCGGTTCATACATAGCGGCTTATGTTGCGCGGCGCGAGTTCACTTTGCTTAAGCGGTTTTTCAGGAGGTACCAGGATGTGGACGGTCATCTATATCGCACCAACAGCAAAAATGGCAGAGAACATCAAGAAACGGCTTACTGAAGAAGGCTTTTTCGTTAAGATCCGGCCCGTCAATCTGTCCAAACAGCAATATGAAATTCTGGTTCCGTCAGGCGAGTTGGAAGAAGTGCAGGAAGTATTCAACTCCATCATCCGTCCGTGACGGCCGTCTATTCACTATTGCGCCTTGAGAGGTGTCACATACGTGCAAATTAAGGACTTATTTTCGAAGAAAAAATATGCAACCATCCCTTCGGAGCGCCCTAAGCGAGATATTCCCGAAGGCTTGATGAATAAGTGCTCCAAGTGCGGCACCATTCAGTACTCCAAAGAGCTGGAGAAAAACCTGAAGGTATGCTCGTCATGCGGGCATCATTACCGGCTGAGCGCATGGGAACGGATCGGGATGACGCTTGATGACGGGCATTTGCATGAGTACGACGCTACGATGGAGTCCGTCGACCCGTTGAACTTCCCAGGCTACGCCAGCAAGCTGGAGGGGCAGAAGGCGAAGTCCAATCTTCGCGATTCCGTCGTGACCGGCGAAGGCAGAATTGGAGGCTTCCCTGTTGTTGTCGCGGTCATGAGCTTCGACTTCTTCACGGGCAGCATGGGCTCTGTCGCGGGAGAGAAGATTACGAGAGCGATTGAGGCGGCTCATGAGAAGAAGCTTCCGCTGATTATCTTCTCCACCTCCAGCGGCGCCCGTATGCAGGAGAGCATTCTCAGCCTGATGCAGATGGCCAAGACCAGCGCGGCGCTTGCAAAGTTCCAGGGTGCCGGCGGCTTGTACATATCCGTATTCACGGATCCTACTACAGGCGGCGTATCCGCCAGCTTCGCGAGTCTTGGCGACTACAATTTGGCCGAGCCTGGCGCACTGATCGGGTTCGCCGGCCGAATTGTTATCGAGCAGACGATTCGCCAGAAGCTTCCGGATAACTTCCAGACGGCGGAGTTCAACCTTCAGCATGGCCAGCTTGACAAAGTTGTGCACCGCAAGGATATGAAGGCTACACTCACGAAGCTGCTGGACATGCATGCCGTGAAGGAGGATGAGCTCCATGGGGAATGAATTGCCTTTCGAGAAGCCCATTATTGAGCTTCGGCAGAAAATCAAGGAATTGAAAAGCCTGAGCGTCGGCAAGGGCATCGACTTCTCCGAGGAGATCCTCCGGCTGGAGGAGCGCTGCAGGCAGCTGGAGGAGGAGCTCTACAACGAGCTCACTGCCGCCCAGAAGATGCATCTTGCCCGTCACCATCAGCGTCCAACGTCGCTGGATTTCATAGGCACGATCTTCACGGACTTTATGGAGCTTCACGGCGATCGGCTGTTCGCCGACGATCTGGCTATTGTAGGCGGACTTGCCAAGCTGAATGGCGTGCCGGTGACGGTTATCGGCCATCAGCGCGGGAAGGACACGCGCGACAATATCGCGCGCTTCTTCGGAAGCCCTCACCCTGAGGGGTTCCGCAAGGCGCTGCGGCTTATGCAGCAGGCCAACAAGTTTGGCCGGCCGATCATTACCTTTATCGACACGAAGGGCGCCTATCCCGGCAATACAGCCGAGGAGCGCGGACAATCCGAAGCGATTGCGCGAAACCTGAGGGAGATGGCCGCATTCGGCGTGCCGATCATTTGTGTGGTTATCGGTGAAGGGGGCAGCGGCGGAGCGCTTGCGCTTGGCGTTGGCAACCGCGTGCTTATGCTGGAGAATGCGATCTATTCGGCTATCTCTCCGAATGGCGCGGCCTCCATCCTGTGGAAGGACGCTTCCCGCGCCGATCAGGCTGCGGAGGCGATGAAGATTACAGCGAAGGATCTGCTGGAATTCGGCATTATCGAGGAGATCATCGAGGAGCCGCAAGGCGGCGCGCATCGGGATCTGGAATTCCAAGCGGAGAAGATCAAGGACGGCTTGTGGAAGCATCTTCAGGAACTGAAGGGGCTAAGTCCCCAGCAGCTCATTGAAGACCGCTATAGCAAGTTCCGCAAGGTCGGCTATTTCCAGATGGCCGAAGCCGAAGCGGCAGAGAACGGAGAGGGCAGTGCGCTCCCGGCTGAAGCGGAGAGCCAAGGCCAAGAGGCTGCGCCAACGCTGCATTCCTTGTAGGACTGTCACAAGACGTGTTTCACCAGGCGACAAGACCTGCCTTTGCGTCCTTGCTTGCAAGACAACAGGCTGCAGGTTTTCTCAAATAAGTATGAATGAAGACATTTCAGGCAATAAACGGAGGAATATTGATCATGCGCAAAACAAAGATCGTCTGTACAATCGGCCCTTCCAGCGAATCACTGGAGAACACAAAGAAGTTGATCCAGGCCGGAATGAACGTAGCACGTCTGAACTTCTCCCACGGAGATTTCGAGGAGCACGGCAACCGGATTAAGAATATCGGGCTGGCTAACGCCGAGCTCGGCACGTCCGTAGCGATTCTGCTCGATACCAAGGGACCAGAGATTCGTCTTGGCAAGCTGAAGGAAGAGCCGATCGAGCTGGTGCAAGGCGACGCGATTACGCTCACCACAGAAGAAATCCTGGGCGACCGCACGCGCATTCCAGTCACGTACAGCAATCTGCCTAACGATCTGACTGTTGGCTCCACCGTCCTGATCGACGACGGCTTGATTGGATTGACAGTTGAAGCGATCGAAGGAACGGAAATTCACTGCCGCATCGTCAACAGCGGTCCAATCAAAAGCAAGAAGGGCGTCAATGTGCCCGGAGTCAAAATTTCTTTGCCTGGCATTACGGAGAAGGATGCCAACGACATCGTGTTCGGCATTCAGCAAGGCGTCGACTTTATCGCGGCATCGTTCGTTCGCAAGGCGAGCGACGTTCTCGAAATTCGCGAGCTGCTGGAGAAGCATAACGCCAGCCATATCCAGATTATCTCCAAGATCGAGAATCAGGAGGGCGTAGACAATCTGGATGAGATCCTGGAGGTGTCCGACGGCCTCATGGTTGCCCGCGGCGACCTGGGCGTGGAAATTCCAGCGGAAGAGGTTCCGCTTGTTCAGAAGATGATGATCAAGAAATGTAATCGTGCAGGCAAGCCGGTTATTACGGCTACGCAAATGCTTGATTCCATGCAGCGCAACCCTCGTCCGACTCGCGCGGAAGCGAGCGACGTGGCGAATGCGATCTTCGACGGCACTGACGCGATCATGCTTTCCGGTGAGACGGCTGCCGGCAAATACCCGGTGGAATCCGTGCAGACGATGTCCCGCATCGCTCAGCGTGCCGAAAGCGCCCTGGAATATCGTGAAATTTTCACAAAGCAGGCCAACGCCCAGCAGACCTCCGTTACGGAAGCGGTCAGCCAATCGGTTGCGAACTCCGCTCTGGATCTGAATGCGAAGGCGATCGTGACGTCCACTCAAAGCGGCTTCACTGCGCGTATGGTGTCTAAGTACCGTCCGAAGGCTCCAATTATTGCCGTAACCACGGATCCAAAGGTTATGAAGCGCCTGGCGCTGGGCTGGGGCGTATTCCCGGTACAAGGCACTGACGCGGATACGACAGACGAGATGTTCGAGATTGCCGTCAAAGGCGCGATGAGCACAGGCCTGCTTACGCTTGGCGATACAATCGTTATCACGGCTGGCGTTCCGGTGGGACGAGCAGGCACAACTAACCTGATCAAGATTCACCATATTGGCGAGCTGCTCGCTAAGGGCCAAGGCATTGGCAGCCAGACGGTAACAGGCAAGCTGGTTGTTGCCCTTAATCCGGAGGAAGCCATCGCTAAGCTGGAGCAAGGCGACATTCTGGTCGCTGTATCGACGGACAGGGAATATATGCCTGCATTCGAGAAGGCGGGAGCGGTCATTACGGAGCAAGGCGGCATTACGAGCCATGCGGCTGTATGCGGCCTGAACCTTAGCATTCCGGTAATCCTTGGCGTATCCGGTGCGACGGACAAGCTGAAGGATGGCATGGAAGTTACGATTTATGCGGAGACAGGCTTCATCTACTCCGGACAATCGAAAGTTTTTTAATATATAAGCAGATGGCTTAACAATGGAAAGCGATGGTGATTGTCACCGTCGCTTTTTATTCCATTTCACCGAATAGAGAAGGAGGCGGAGGCGTAGCATGACGGTGAACGGAGCTTGGCGGCTGCATCCGCTTCGGGTCAGATATCAGGAAACGGATCAGATGGGTGTCGTCTTTCATGGCAATTATGTAACGTGGTTCGAAATTGGACGTACAGAATGGATAAGGGCAGCGGGCTATGACTATAAAACGATCGAAAGCAAGGGCTTGCTGCTTCCCGTGGTGGATCTGGCTTGCAAGTATATCGCGCCCGCCAGGTATGACGATCTGGTTGTGGTATGCACAAGAATAGAGTCCTGTTCGCCGCTCCGAATCGCGTTCCAGTCACAGGTCAGAAGAGTGACGGAGCTTCCAGCGGAGACAGAGGTGGCCTTCGGCGAGGACCTGCCGGGAGAGCCCTTGGTGGAAGGCGGTACTCGGCATGTGTGGGTGAATACAGACTGGCAGCCGGCCAGGCTGAACAAGGTCATGCCGGAGCTGTATGCCGTGCTATGCGGAGAGGGATGACGGGCGCTTTGGAATTCCAGACATGTGGAACGAGGAGGGAGGAATAGGATGTATAAGTGGTTACTGGCAGCGTTTCTGATTGTGCCTGTCGTTGAGCTGTGGAGCATTCTCCAGATCGGAGATTGGCTTGGAGGCTGGAATACGTTTTTTATTATTGTGGCGATGGGCGCGCTTGGCGCATATTTCGCCCGGGCCGAAGGCCGGAAAGTTTGGCGGGAGGCGCAGCTTCAGCTTCAATCGGGCCAAATGCCTGGAAGAGCGATCATTGACGGCGTTATCGTATTTGCGGGGGGCCTGCTGCTGCTGACCCCGGGTTTTTTCAGCGATATATTGGGCCTGCTGCTGCTGCTGCCCATCACACGCCCTTTTTTTCGACATATGGTGTTACAGTGGCTTGAGAAACGGATAAGAAATGGCAGCTTCACCATTCGCCGATTTTAGACAAATTTACTCAGTGTTTACATTTCGTTAATATGGCAATAATAGTAAGCTGTCATAATAAGGACGACCCGTTACCCTGTAGGAGGAGCACCCCCAATGACCAAGTACTTGTCCCCTTATGTGAATCGAGATTTAAGCTGGATTGAATTCAATCGCAGAGTGCTTGAGGAAGCGCAGGATGCTCGGAATCCGCTGCTTGAACGGGCAAAGTTTTTGTCCATCGTATCAAGCAACATGGATGAATTTATGAGCGTTCGCGTAGCGGGCATTCAGGATCAGATGCGGGCAGGCCTGACCAAAACGGATTTTACCGGCTATACGCCTGCGGGATTATGGAAACGTTTGATCAAAAGAGCGACTGGCATGGTGTTCGAGCAGTACCGCTCCTACCGTGATGTAGTGAGATGCCTCGCCAAGGAAGGCATCTGCATTCGTACCGTTGAAGAGCTGAACCTCACTCAGAAGAAGGCGATTTCGGATTATTTTCACGAAATTGTGTTTCCGGTGCTGACGCCAATGGCGGTGGACCAGAGCCGTCCATTCCCGCTCGTCCATACGAAGGAGCTGTACCTTGCGGTGCTGCTGAAGCGCGATGAGGCTATTGAGGAAGAGGAGCCGCTGTTCGCCATTGTGCAGGTCCCTTCGATTTTATCCCGGTTCGTGCCCGTGCAGGGACGAATAAACAGCAAGAAGCAGGAGTTTGTGCTGCTGGAAGATGTGATTGAGCAATTTATTGATACATTATTTAATGGCTATACACCGTTCGCGGTTAATCCCTTCCGATTGACCCGCAACGCAGACTTGACGCTGAATGAAGAAGGCGCGGAGGATTTGCTGGAGGAGATCGAGAAAGAGCTTCGCAGACGGAGATGGGGCATTCCGGTCCGGCTGGAGGTAGCCAAGGGGATGCATCCCTTTGCGCTGGAGACGCTTCGCGAGGAGCTCGAAATTGAGGACAACTTGTTCGAGATCGACGGGCCTCTGGATCTCAGCTTTCTGATGCGGTTTGTCGGGAGTCTGCCAGGCTACGACAATTTGCGCTATGAGAAGATGGAGCCGGTATATCCGAGAGAATTCGACGACAGTGACGACATGTTCGAGGTTATTAGGCAAAGAGACGTTCTGATGTATCATCCTTATGAGTCCTTTGATGCGGTGAATGACTTTGTGCTGCAGGCCGCCTACGATCCCGATGTGCTCGCTATCAAAATGACGCTGTACCGGGTAAGCGGTCAATCCGCGCTTGTTCAGGCGCTTGCGAAGGCGGCGGAGGCCGGCAAGCAGGTGACGGTTGTTGTAGAGCTGAAGGCTCGATTCGACGAGGAGCGTAACATCGCCTGGGCGAGACAGCTGGAGAAGGCGGGCTGTCATGTCGTCTATGGTCTGGTTGGTCTGAAGACGCACGCGAAGATATTGCTTGTTGTCAGAAGAGAGCAAGGCACTCTGCGCCGGTACGTTCATGTGGGCACAGGCAATTACAACGACAACACGGCAACGTTGTATACGGATATCGGCTTGTTCACGTCGCATCCCGTTATCGGCGGCGACGCCTCGGCATTATTTAACGAGGTGACGGGCTATTCATCTCCCTATGAATGGAAAGCGTTCGGCGTGGCGCCGACCGACCTTCGGGAGAAGCTGTTCCGATTGATCGATCGCGAACGAGAGAATGCGCTTGCCGGCAGGACGGCCCATATCATCGCGAAGATGAATTCATTGTCCAATCAGGACATGATCGACAAGCTGTATGAGGCTTCCCAGTCGGGCGTCAAGATTGATCTGATCGTCAGAGGCGTCTGCTGCCTGAGACCGGGCGTGCCGGGACGCAGCGAGAATATTAAGGTCTACAGCATAGTCGACCGATATCTGGAGCATGCGAGAGTGATGTACTTCTATAACGGAGGAGACGAAGAGGTATATCTGTCCAGCGCGGACTGGATGACGCGCAATCTGATGAAGCGGATTGAGCTGATGTGTCCGGTCTTCGATCCGGGGCTGCGCATGATCCTGATCAATATGCTTCGTCTGAATCTGGAGGATGACGTGAAGGCTCGCGAGCTGAAGCCCAGCGGCTTGTATGAGCGGGTTGCGAGCCGCAGTGAAACGCCCTTCCGCAGCCAGTTCGAGGCGAAGAAGATCCAGCTGTGGAAAGGCCATGCCTAACGATATGTGTGCCCCGTTGGAAGCAGCTATAGCAGCACAGGCTCAAGCTCCCACTGCTTCTTGAAATCGGGCGCAATTTCTTCGAGCTCCCTGCGCTCTACCGCCAGGGAGCCTCTTGTTTGAAGCGGACGAATCAGCATCTGCGTTTCGGTGGTGCGGACGGTCAGCTGGCCAATGGCCTGCGTCTCGCTCCGGTCCAGAGACGCCGCCAGCTGCAGAAGCAGTCCAAGCTTGCAGATCAGCTCGATATCGTTGTCGCTGACAAGAGTGCGGAATTCGGCAAGCTGATTTTTCACCTTGCTTTTGCTCTTGAAGGACGCGATGCACGCCGTCAATATGATCTCCTTATGCGTCAGCCCGTTCAAATGGGAGTGGAGGATCAGATAGAAGGTATGCCGGGCATAATCGTAATATTCGATCGAGGCCCCAATACGGTGCAGCTGCGAGGCGCAGTCCAGGAGCGTTCTCGCGCGTTCATCGAACCGATGAACGGGCTGCAGATCGTCGAATATTTCCAGAGCGAGCCGGTTCACCTGCATGACGTGCTGGCGGGGCGCTTCCGTATGCAAGGCGCCAATGTTTTTGAGGCTGAAGGCAAGCGGATCGTCCAGCTTCGGCCGGTTCGGAAACCGCGTAGCATGGAACAGCCCATCCCTCAGGCCTGCGCCGCATACGAGATAATGGCTCGCTCGTACGGTGCGGTATATGGCGCGGAGAACGGCGATGCCGGGGACGATGACGTCCGCTCGGTCCTTGGACAAGCCCGGCGTCTTGCGTCTGCGGTCCAGCGGCTGCCTGCGAAGCGTCTGGAACAGCTCGTCGACGCTGGCCTCCGTGATTTCATAATTATGGGCCTGAGCGAACGGATACTGGTGCACGCCTTGATGCACCTTGCCCAGCGCCCGGACCGTTCCGCCCACTCCCACTAGCGGCAGGCCTGGCGCTTCCCGGATCCAGGCATGGGAGCGAACGGCTTCCGCCACGATGTTCTCAATTGCTCGCAGAGCGTCGTCCGACAGCTGCTCTCGGGAATCAAATTTCTTGTTCAGGCTGACGCAGCCGAACGGGAACGAAACGGAATGTATGAGCTCGCGATCGCGGAAGAGGGACAGCTCCGTGCTGCCGCCGCCGATATCGATCAGGAAGCCTTCCGTGACGTTCAGCGAGTTAATCATGCCGAGGAAGCCGAAGGAGGCTTCTTCTGTGCCGGATAGCAGCTCGATGACAAGCCCGGTGTCTCCCTTGATCCGCTGCAGGATGTCATCGCGGTTCGTCGCATTGCGGATGGCCGCCGTCGCGACCGCGCGGATCTGCACAATACCGTGGTGAGAGCAGATGCGCATGAAATGCCGCAATGTGTCTATGAGCTCCGCCAAGGCGCCCTCAGCAAGCGCGCCGCTGTCGTCAATTTGACCGCTTAGCCTGGCGGAGCGCTTGCTGGCATCGACTACGCGATGGGCTCCGTTCTCGGTTCTTTCGTACACGACGAGCCTGACGGAGTTAGAGCCTATGTCAATAATGCCTATGCGTTGTCCAGTCATGTGTTACCTCCGTGCGGCGATCCGTGGATGCCGGTAGTCTTCCCGTCATTTTACC
The DNA here is from genome assembly GCF_040834005.1 of Paenibacillus sp. PL2-23. Lineage (NCBI taxonomy): Bacteria > Bacillati > Bacillota > Bacilli > Caryophanales > Paenibacillaceae > Paenibacillus > Paenibacillus sp. PL2-23. Next base: position 3,862,424 of record NZ_CP162129.1, on the reverse strand, counting down.
ATAATCATGGCTCTGAATCGAAGTATAATCGCTCAATATGCGTGGAATAATTAGCTGTCGGGCTAGCCGATTTCTCAGGGGGGAATAAGGCTTGCCGTACATAAGCGATTCAAATAATCAATGATGCCGATAAAGCATTTTTATGTCCGAATTTGTTGGCTTCATTGGGAAAATCATTTATGATTAAAGACAGTGCTACAAAAACGTTTCCATTAGCAATCCATGAACTATTTCGAGTATAAAGGAGAGAGAACGATGACAGCAACTAAAGGTCTGGAAGGAATTGTTGCGGCTACGTCTTCCATCAGCTCTATCATCGACGGTGTCTTGACATACCGCGGCATTAACATTGACGATCTTGCAGAGCACGCTTCCTTCGAAGAAGTTGCATATCTGCTGTGGTACGGCAAGCTACCTAATCGTTCCGAGCTGGACGGGCTTCAGAAGCAGCTGGATCAGTACGCTGAGGTTCCGCAGCAAGTGCTTGACGGCATCAAGCTGTATCCAAAAGGCACAAATTCCATGGCGGCTCTCCGTACGGCAGTATCCAGCCTGGCTTTGTACGACGAGTCGGCTAACGAGATGACTGCTGAAGCGAATCAGCTGAAAGCGATTAAGCTGCAAGCGCAGCTGCCAACGGTTATCGCTGCTTTCGCGCGTATCCGTGAAGGCAAAGAGCCGGTAGCTCCGAAGAAAGGCGTATCCATCGCCTACAATTTCTTGTATATGCTGACGGGCAAAGAGCCTGCCGATGTCGCGGTGAAAGCGCTGGACCAAGCGCTGGTGCTGCACGCGGACCACGAGCTGAACGCTTCCACGTTCGCTGCTCGCGTAACGGTAGCGACGCTGTCCGATATTTATTCCGGCGTAACCTCTGCAATCGGTGCCCTCAAGGGCCCGCTGCATGGCGGCGCCAACGAAGCCGTTATGGTGATGCTTGAGGAGATTGGCTCCTCCGCCAATGTCGAGAGCTATATCAGCAACGCGCTGGCGAACAAAGTGAAAATTATGGGCTTCGGCCACCGCGTCTACAAAAACGGCGACCCTCGCGCGAAGCATCTTCAGAAGATGTCCCGCGAGCTGGGCAAGCTGACAGGCAACATGGAGCTGTACGAGATGTCGGTGAAAATCGAGGAGCTTGTAACGGGCCAGAAGGGCCTCAAGCCGAACGTCGATTTCTACTCCGCTTCGGTGTACACAGCTCTGGAAATTCCGCGTGACCTGTTCACGCCGATCTTCGCGATCAGCCGCGTATCCGGCTGGAGCGCTCATATCCTGGAGCAATACCAGGACAACCGCCTGATTCGCCCTCGTGCGGATTATGTAGGTCCGGCAAACGCCAAGTACATTCCAATCGAGCAACGCTAACAACAACTGCAAGGCATGACGGAGAGGGCAAGTGACGAGCTTGTTCTCCTTTCCCTGTCCGGCGATACATAGAATCGGTGTCGCGTGCAACGCTTACGAAGCAGTTTTTTTTTTGCAACTAGTCGTTGCAACTACAAAAAAGTAACGCTTACGAAGCAGTTTTTCTCATGCAGCTGAACGCTGCACTACAAAAAGTAACGCTTACGAAGCAGTTTTTCTCATGCAGCTAAACGCTGCACTACAAAAAACTTTAGGAGGATTTATCATGGCACAATTCGAAAAATACGCGCTTCCAACAGAAGGCGAGCAAATTACAATCGACAACGGGGTGCTGCAAGTACCTAACAACCCGATCATTCCTTTCATCGAGGGCGACGGAACAGGTCGCGACATCTGGCGCGCATCCGTACGCGTGCTTGATGCGGCTGTTGAGAAAGCTTACAACGGCACCAAAAAAATCGCTTGGTATGAAGTGTTCGCCGGCGAAAAGGCGTTCAACGCTTACGGCGAGTGGCTGCCTAACGATACGCTGACTGCTATCCGCGAATATATCGTTGCGATCAAAGGCCCACTGACTACGCCTATCGGCGGCGGCATCCGTTCCCTGAACGTTGCACTTCGCCAAGAGCTGGATCTGTACACTTGCCTGCGTCCTGTTCGTTACTTCGACGGCGTGCCTTCCCCGGTTAAACGCCCTGAGCTTGTGAACATGGTTATCTTCCGCGAGAACACGGAAGACATCTATGCCGGCATCGAATACGCGGAAGGCTCCGCGGAAGTGAAGAAGGTTATCGAGTTCCTGCAGAACGAGATGGGCGTTAAAAAGATTCGTTTCCCTGAAACGTCTGGTATCGGCATCAAGCCAGTATCCTCCGAGGGCTCGAAGCGTCTGGCTCGCGCTGCGATCGAATACGCGATCAAGCACGGCAGAAAATCGGTTACACTGGTACACAAAGGCAACATCATGAAATTTACAGAAGGCGCGTTCAAAAACTGGGGCTACGAAGTGGCTGAGCAGGAATTTGCGGAGCAAACGTTCACTTGGGGTCAATATGACCGCATCAAAGAAGCAGAAGGCGTGGACGCTGCGAACAAAGCTCAGGCTGAAGCTGAAGCTGCTGGCAAAATCATCGTGAAGGACGCAATTGCGGATATCGCGCTGCAGCAGGTTCTGACTCGTCCAACTGACTTTGACGTTATCGCTACGCTGAACCTGAACGGCGACTACCTGTCCGACGCTCTGGCTGCGCAAGTAGGCGGCATCGGCATTGCTCCAGGCGCTAACATTAACTACCTGACTGGCCACGCGATCTTCGAAGCCACTCACGGCACTGCGCCGAAGTATGCGGACAAAGACGTTGTAAATCCTGGCTCCGTGATCCTGTCCGGCGTAATGATGCTGGAGCACCTGGGCTGGCAAGAAGCGGCTGACCTGATCTACAAAGGTATGGAAGCATCGATCAACAACAAAACAGTAACGTACGACTTCGCCCGTCTGATGGAAGGCGCAACAGAAGTGAAGTGCTCGGCGTTCGCTGACGAAATCATTAAAAACATGTAGTACCCACATACAGTTAGAAATGCGAGTTCAAAAAGGTCAGTTTTCAGCACCGAGAAGATCGGATGAAGCTAGGAAGTGAGGAGCGGAGCGTAGTGGAAGCTACGTGAGCACCTCCAGTGTTTCCGGAGGAAACACACTTCGTAAGCATACGCTTTTTCCGGCTGAATTCGATATTCGATGTCGAGACGGCTTCCTGTGAAGCTTCGTGATCAAAAGTGGGCTTTTTGAACATCCTTTATTCGAACCCACCCAAATCCTCCCTTCCAAGGGAGGGCCCCAAGGGGCTGCGCCCCTCTGGACACCCGCCTGAAGAACGTCGGAGTAACAGAGGAGCGTGGCTTCTTAGATTTTAGGTGAAAAAACATGGGCATAAAGAACGGAGAAAACACGGACGTGTAGGCATGGCGGAAGGATTGGCTTCATCGCGATTGAATCAATGAATCGATGGGAGGCAATTGGGATGGCTATTACGCGTAAGAAGATTACGGTTGTTGGGGCGGGCTTTACCGGGGCGACTACGGCGCTGATGCTGGCTCAGAAGGAGCTTGGCGACATTGTGCTTGTCGATATTGCGCCGCTGGAGAATCCCACAAAAGGTAAAGCGCTTGATATGCTGGAGGCGACTCCAGTGATGGGCGTGGATGCCCGAATAACCGGCACATCGAGCTACGAGGACACCAGGGCTTCTGACGTTGTCATCATTACAGCCGGGGTTGCCAGAAAGCCGGGCATGAGCCGGGATGATCTGGTGAACACCAACGCGGGAATTGTTCGCTCCGTCTGCGAGAGCATCAAAGCAACCAGTCCGGACGCTTATGTCATCATTCTGAGCAATCCGGTAGACGCCATGACCTATGTCGCTTTCCAGGCGCTAGGCTTCCCGAAACATCGTGTCATCGGCCAATCCGGCGTATTGGATACGGCACGCTACTGCACCTTTATCGCGCAGGAGCTGAACGTATCGGTAGAGGATGTTCGAGGGTTTGTGCTGGGCGGCCATGGGGATGATATGGTGCCGCTCGTACGGTATTCCAATGTAGCGGGCATTCCGGTCGAGAAGCTGATTCCAGCTGACCGCATCGAAGCGATCGTGCAGCGCGCCAGAGTTGGCGGCGGCGAAATCGTCAACCTGTTGGGCAACGGCAGCGCTTATTACGCTCCGGCAGCTTCTCTGGTTCAGATGACCGAGGCGGTGCTGAAGGACAAGAAGAGAATACTGCCAGTCATCGCTTATTTGGAAGGCGAATACGGTTACGAGCATCTGTTTATGGGCGTCCCTGCCATTATCGGCGGAGACGGCATCGAGAAGGTAATCGAGCTGGAGCTGACAGCCGATGAGCAAGCGGCACTCGACAAGTCGGCACAGTCCGTGCGCAACGTTATCCAAGTCGTAACAGCTGGCAGCTAATGCCGGTCTGACGACTATATTTTATAGTAGATAGATAGACAGGAGGACCCTGACAGACATACTGCCAGGGTCCTTTCTCATACAAAGGAGGCAGCTCCCCATATGGAGAAAGCTAGACGGCTGCTGAAGGAGATATACGGATACGATTCCTTCCGCAAAGGCCAGGAGGCTATTATCGAGGGCATCGTGGAAGGACATGATACGCTTGCTATTCTGCCCACTGGCGGCGGCAAGTCGATATGCTATCAAATTCCGGCGCTGCTGCTGCCGGGCACGACGCTGGTCATATCCCCGCTCATCTCGCTTATGAAGGATCAGGTGGACAGCCTGAGGCGTGTAGGCGTGTCCGCCGCCTTCCTGAACAGCTCGCTTAGCGCGGGAGAATATCGCGAGGTGCTTCGCGGGGCGATGCAAGGCGAATACAAGCTGCTGTATATAGCGCCTGAGCGGCTTGACGCCCCCATGTTCCAGTCGTTGTCAGAGCAGCTGCATATTCCGCTAATTGCGATAGACGAGGCTCACTGCGTATCGCAATGGGGACATGATTTCCGGCCGAGCTACCGCCAGCTGGCAGGCTGGATCGGCAGAATGCCGAACCGGCCGCTGGTGGCGGCCTTTACAGCGACAGCGACGGAGGAGGTGGCCGACGACATTGAGGCCATGCTGAAGCTGAACGAGCCGCGCCGCTTTGTGACGGGGTTTGCCCGTCCCAATCTTTCGTTAGCCGTTGTGAGCGGAGTGGACAAAAAGAGGTTCCTGCAGCGATTCCTGAAGGAGAGAGAGCAGCAGTCCGGTATCGTGTACGCGGCGACTCGCAAGGAGGTCGAGCAGGTATGCGGGATGCTGCAGCAGATGGGCATCGAGGCGGGCAAATATCATGGCGGCTTATCGGACACGGAGCGGGCGGAGACCCAGGAGAAATTCCGCTTCGACCATATCCGGGTCATGGTCGCCACCAATGCCTTCGGCATGGGGATCGATAAACCGAATGTTCGATTCGTCCTGCATTGGCAGATGCCCGGGGATCTGGAGTCGTATTACCAGGAGGCGGGCAGGGCTGGCCGCGATGGAGAGGAGAGCGACTGCGTGCTGCTCTTCGAGCCGGCTGATATGCAGGTGCAGCGGTTTCTGATTGAGCAAGGGGCCGGTGATGCTGAGCGCAAGTCCATTGGCATGTCCAAGCTGCATATGATGATGAACTACAGCCGGACCCAGCGATGCCTGCAGCAATTCATCGTCGATTATTTTGGCGAATCCGATGTGGCGGCCTGCGGCAAATGCAGCAGCTGTCTGGACAAAAGCGAAGCCGTGGACCGTACGCAGGAAGCCAAGATGGCCCTGTCGTGCGTAGGTCGCATGAAGGGCAGATTCGGCGTGACAATGGTTGCTAAGGTGCTTAAGGGCTCCAGAGACAAGCGCCTGCTTGAATTTGGGCTGGACCGGCTCTCTACCTACGGTCTGATGCGGAATTTGCCGGAAAAGGAAATTGCCGACTGGCTGTATTGGCTCGTGGCGGAAGGGTACATGCGCCTGAGCGAAGGTCAATATCCAACCGTATCGCTGACAGCTAACGCGCTGCCTGTCCTTGAAGGGAAGACGGCCATATCCCAGCGAGTAAGAGCCGCCGTCAGACAGTCGGGAAGCGAGGCGGCGTCTCATGCTTCTCCGCTGTTCGAAGCGCTGAAGCTATGGCGGAGAGAGGCTGCGGCGGCGGAAGGCGTGCCGCCGTTTATGATTTTTTTCGATGCGACGTTAAGAGATATTGCGAATGCGAAGCCGGTTACGGTGGACGAGCTCCTGTCCGTGAAGGGAATCGGAACCGCGAAGGCGCAGAAATACGGAGAGACCATTGCCGCTATTGTGTCGGAGCATGCGTCCCAGGATGACAGAGGCACTGGGGGCGGCTACTCCGCTTCTGTCCCCAAGCCAGCACCACCTTCCTCCACGAAGCTGGGCGCAGAGCAGTCGGAGCTGCCCAGCCACTTGCAGTCGCTGGAGCTCTTTCAACAAGGCATGGAGCCGGCGGAGATTGCCAGTCACAGAGGAGTTGGCCAGGTGACGGTCGAAGGGCATATTATCCGGGCCGCAGGAGAAGGCAACGAGGTGGATTGGGACCGAATCATTCCAAGCGGTCAAGAGGCGCTCATCCTTGCGGCCATTGAGAAGGTGGGCGCGGAGAAGCTTCGGCCCATTAAGGACGAGCTGCCCTCCGAGGTGTCTTATTTTGCCATTCATGGCGTTATGGCCAAGCATGGCATGCAGGGCTGATTGCCTAAGCACGGGTGCGCGGAAGCTTGTTCCTTTTTTGTTCATTTGAAAATAGCTCGGTTTCTGATAAACTACTGAATATAGTAACCATATGGCATTTGTAAACGGGAGGAATTTAACGATGTTTGAAGCTATGCTATTGTTGCACGTGCTAGGAGCTGCGGGGATGGGATTCTATATTGTGCTGCCCATTATGCTCGCTGGAGCCAGCAAGGCTGACGGGACGGGACAGGCAGGGCTGGCCAAGGGCTTGCTGTCTGCGAACCGGATCGCGCAATACTTTCTTGTGGTGCAGCTGCTGACTGGCGGCTACTTGATGGCGCAAGGCGAATATGCGGTTGTATGGATGATTATCGTGACGCTGCTGTTCCTGGGTATTGCCGCGCTGGGCGGCATTATGACGAAGCCGCTCAAGCTGGTCGTCCAGTCGATTGAAGCGGGACAAAGCGCAACGGCGCACATTAACAAAGCGAAGATCATGAGCATGATCATTATGGTGCTGTTTGTGGTGGTTATTTATTTGATGGTAAATCCTATTTATAAGGTAGAAGTATAAGAGATCATATTAGGGGGACGAAGTTGTGCGTGACGTATCACCTCATATTATAACGTTCGGAGAGACGATGGCTCTGTTTATGCCGGAGGAGCACAAAGCGATCGAACGGGCATCCAAGCTGGAGCAAAGCTTCGGCGGAGCCGAAAGCAATGTGGCCATAGGCCTTGCCAGACTTGGCGTCTCGGTCGGCTGGTTCGGCGCGCTTGGCAATGATCCATTCGGCAAGCTGATCTTGAAAGCGCTGCGAGGAGAGGGCGTAGACGTATCGCGCGTCAAGCTTAGCGGCGAAGCGCCTACGGGCATGATGTTCCGCGAGCATGTGGCGGGCAGACTCGCCGTACATTATTTCCGCAAGGGCTCGGCCGCAAGCCGCATGAAGGCGGAGGAGCTTGATGAGGATTACATAAGAGGGGCGAAGCTCCTGCATGTAACGGGCATTACCTGCGCCATCAGCGAGGATGGACGGAGAACAGTCCGCCGCGCTATGGACATTGCCAAGGAAGCCGGCGTAAAGATCAGCTTCGATCCCAATCTTCGCCTGAAGCTATGGTCGATCGAGGAAGCGCGGGAGACGCTGCTTCCATTGGCAGCCGACGCGGACTATTTCCTGCCGGGCTGGGACGAGCTGAAGCTGCTGTACGATACCGATGATTACGAGACGGTCAAGAGCCGCCTGAACGAGCTTAAGGCGGTTACGGTTGTCAAGGGTATGGGAGACGCCACGGTTGTTCTGGACGGGGATCAGGAGACGTCCGTGCCGTTCTATCCTGCAGAGCAGGTTGTCGATACGGTGGGCGCTGGAGACGGCTTTGGAGCAGGCTTCTTGGCGGGGATTATGAAGGGGATGACGCCTGTGGAGGCGGTTCGCCTCGCCAGCATTAACGGCTCGCTGGTCGTGCAGATGCGTGGAGATTGGGAAGCTCTCCCAGACTGGGAAGTTGTCGAGCAGCGCATGTCGGCCAAAGCGTGGGTGGAGCGCTAATGAACGACGGGAGCGGGTCCAAAGGACAGCGCCGGCGGGAAGCGATTATGCAGCTGCTGAAGCAGCAGGGACGAATTACAATATCGGAGATGGTAGAGCGCTTCGGCTGCTCTGAGGCGACTGCGCGCAGGGATCTGGAGCAGATGGAGGGCGTCTATCCCGTTATTCGAACGATAGGCGGCGCCATGTATGACGGAATGAGCACGATGCGCGAGCTGCACTTTGCCGAGAGAGAAGGCCTGTCCATTCTGGAGAAGGAGAGAATCGCCCAGCTTGCGGCGACGCTCATTCACGAAGGAGATGTCATCGGGCTGTCCGGGGGCACCACCAACTTTCTGCTGGCGAAGCTGCTGAAATCCCGTAAGGGCATTACCGTCGTCACCAACGCGGTTAATATAGCCATGGAGCTGGCAGGCAGCCAGATTCAGGTTGTCGTTACGGGCGGCATTATGCGCCACAACAGCTTTGAGCTTTGCGGTCCGCTGGGCGAAGGAATGGTTGCGCAGCTCCATATCGGCAAGATGTTCATCGGCGTGGACGGGATCTCGGCTACGGGCGGCATATCCAGCTATTCCGAGCAAGAGGCGCAAATCGCCAAAGCGCTGATCAAGCGCTCGCATGAGACGTATGCGGTTTTTGATCATACCAAGCTGAATCGAACCTCCTTGTTTTCTATAGCTGCTCTGTCTGAGCTCAAGGCTGTCATTACGGATTCCGTATTGTCGGGTGAGCTCGCGGAGGAGCTGGACCATCACAATGTATCGGTGTTTGTTACGGATTAAGAAGCTGCGAATGAGTAAGCAGTGCGTTGTACATGACGAACAAGAACCTCCCTTGCATCTGCAAGGGAGGTTCTTGTTCAATTATAAGAAAGTATAAGTTATCTCTATAGCCTATGAGCGGCTAAAAATGCTTCTTCCGCCTGACCAGGTGCGCTCCACTTGGAGCTCCGTATCCGTCAGGACAAGATCGGCAGCCTTGCCGACAGCGATTGAGCCGCGATGCTCCATCACGCCCAGCGCTCTTGCCGGATTGCCGCTGGCCATTCGGCTGACGTCTACGATCGACAGTCCTGTGTTCGCAAGCAGGTATCGAATTGCGCGAATCATAGTCAGGCTGCTGCCTGCCAGCGCGTTGCCCTCGCGAAGTCTCGCTGTGCCATTCTTCACGACAACGGCGAGTCCGCCCAGCTCATATTCGCCATCCGGCATACCGGCCGCCTCTATAGCGTCCGTTATAATGAGGACCCGGTCCTGCGGCTTGGCCGCCAGCAGGAGCGCAATGGCTGCCGGATGCACATGCTCGCCGTCGGCAATGATCTCTGCGTAGATCCGGTCGTCCGTCAAGACAGCGCCTAGTGTGCCAGGCTCTCTGTGGTGCAGCCCGCGCATCGCATTGTACGTGTGAACGGCATGGGTCAGCCCAGCGTCCGCGGCAGCCCGCATATCCTCATACAGGGCGTCTGTATGGCCGGCAGCCGCTATTATGCCTTGCTCCTTCAGCCATTGAATGGTCTCGATGGAGCCGTTCTTCTCTGGAGCAAGCGTCAGCAAGCGGAGAAGCCCGGGATATTGCTTATGCCAGCTCTTCAGCCATTCCAGCTGGGGATCACGAATAAAGTCAGGATTTTGAGCGCCAGGCCACTTCTCGCTAATGAACGGACCCTCCAGATGAACGCCAAGCAATTGCGCGTAAGGCATGCCATCCCGCTGATAAGCGGAGACGGCCTCCAGCACGGCTTCTATGGCTTCCCGTGAAGCTGTCATCGTCGTAGCCAGCATAGCTGTTGTGCCTTGGGAGGCATGGAAGCCTGTTATTCGGTCGTAGCTTTCACGGTTCGCATACATAAAGTCCCCGCCGAAGCCGCCATGTACATGAAGGTCGATAAATCCCGGCAGCAGCCAGCCTCCGTTGCCGTCCAGCCAGCCTTCCTTCGCCTGCGGGTCAGCGGCGGGCTCCCCGCTATCCTCCAGAATGCTGTCAATGCGGCCGTTCGACACGGTTACGCTGCCCTGGATCACTCGATCCTCCAGCACGATATTCACGTTATGAATCGTCCATGTGGCCGTAGCCTGCTCTGTCATCTAATCCAGCATCCTTCCCGCTTCCCGATCAAGCAATACGATGACACGCGGATGGGTCTGCAGCAGCGATGCGGGAATCTGAGTTGTCACAGGTCCCGTCAACGCCTCCTTGACGATACTCGCTTTGTCGGAGCCGCGCACAACCAGCAGAATCGTATTCGCCTTCAATATGGAGCCTACTCCCATCGTATAGGCTTCTGTCGGCACCTCATCCATGGAAGCGAAGAAGCGGGCATTCGCCTCGCGCGTCTCCTCCTTGAGCTTGACGACATGAGTGCCGGCAGACAGCTCGCCATCCGGCTCGTTGAAGCCGATGTGGCCGTTATGGCCGAGGCCGAGCAATTGGATATCCGCGGGATGCTCGTTCAGCAGGGCGTCATAACGGGCGCATTCCGCTTGGGGATCCGGGGCCATGCCATTTGGCAAATGTGTCTGGCTGGCTGGAATATCGACGCGAGAGAACAGATGGCGGTTCATATAGTAGGCGTAGCTTTGATCGTTGTCAGGCGTCAGGCCGACATATTCGTCAAGATTATAGGTCGTGACGCCGCTGAAGCTCAATTTGTTGAGATTGTAGTTATCTACTATTTTGTCATAGATGCCGATCGGTGTCGATCCTGTGGCGAGACCCAGCACGGCTTTAGGTTTTTCGTTAATGAGCTTGGTGAACAGCTCTGCGGCGTATTGATCAAGCTGATCTGATGTATCAAATATTTTGAGTTCCATAAGCTTCCTCCTGGTTGCCCTATTGGCGGATAATCGGAATCGATTGCTACGATAAGATGTTCATTCCTATGCATTAAGTGTACTTGATTACGTCGAATTACACAATATTTTTGATTGATAAAATCATATTAATGAATATTACAATCATAAAATGGTTGTCCTTCATAGCATGCTGCTTTTGTCTGGCCGCCATGCGTACAAGAGCATTTTGCGGTAAATTATGTTATGCTTGTTTCGTTAAGGAGCAACCGTTCTGGGACGGGGAGCAGGAGGTCACACAAATGAGCGAACAGCTTGAACATATAGGGGAAACAGCCAAGCGCAAAGGCGAGCATATTCGGATCTGCTTGGAGGAGAACGTGAGCGGCAGGGATGTGTCCACGGGCTTCGAGGAGTACCGTTTCGTCCACAACGCGCTACCGGAGCTGTCGTTCCGGGATATTCGACTGGATACGGAATGGCTCGGGCTATCCGTACGCACTCCTCTGCTCGTCAGCTCGATGACGGGCGGCACAGACGAAGCCGGAGCCATTAATCGTCGGCTCGGCACCGCGGCTGAGGAGAGGGGCTGGGTTCTGGGACTGGGCTCCATGCGTGCGGCGATTGAGCATGAGGAGCTTGCCGCAACCTTCCGCATCAGGAAGGAGGCGCCGACCATACCCGTTATTGCCAATATCGGCGCGGTTCAGCTGAATTACGGCTTTGGTCCGGACGCCTGCAGGAGGGCTGTCGATCTGGCAGAGGCCAATGCGCTGGTGCTGCACCTGAACGGGATGCAGGAGGTATTCCAGCCGGAAGGCGATACGAACTTCGCCGGCTTGCTGAAGCGAGTGGAGGAGGTATGCGCCAGCCTCTCTGTGCCGGTAGGAGTGAAGGAGGTTGGCTGGGGGATCGACGGCGAGACCGCTATGAGACTGAGCGAGGCGGGAGTATCGTTTATCGATGCGGCAGGTGCCGGCGGAACGTCATGGAGCCAGGTGGAGAGATACCGTACGCACAACCCCATTCAGCGCGAGGCGGCGGAAGCCTTTATGGACTGGGGGATACCGACGGCGGCCAGCGTTGCTGCCATTCGAGCAAGATTGCCTCAGCTGTCTGTTCTTGCAAGCGGCGGTCTGAAGAACGGGGTTGACGCTGCCAAGGCTCTTGCGCTTGGCGCGGAGCTTGCGGGCTTCGGACGAACACTGCTTCCAAGAGCGGCCGTCGCAGATGCCGCATTGTCCGTGGAACAGCTGCTGGAGCAGTTTGAACGGATTGAGTTCGAGCTGCGTGCCGCCATGTTCGGCATTGGAGCAGCGGATATATCGGCTCTCCGTTCGACCAGCAGGCTAATCAAAAAAGGGTGATAGGATGAACGAGTGCATAACATTAAGCCATAATTGGCTGCAGGTGAAGGTGCCGCTTCCGTTCTCCCTCAAGTGGGTCAACAGCTATGTGATACCGGAGGAGAATGGCTATACGATCATCGATCCCGGCTTAGGCACGGAGGAAGCAAAAGCGCTGTGGGAGGAGGTGCTGGCGCAGAATGGGCTTGCTTGGAGCGATATTCGGCGTGTCGTTCTGACTCATCAGCACCCCGATCATTATGGACTGGCGGGCTATGTGCAGGAGAAAAGCGGGGCGCCTGTGTGGATAACGAGACGGTCTCATGCTTACGCTGTAAGGCTATGGGGTGCGGAGAGCCGGTTCCGGAATGATCTTCGCGAATTATATTCGGCTCATGGCATGCCGCAGGAAGAGATGGATGCCATTGCGGCTAATCTGGACAGCTTTCATGCGCTTGTGTCGCCGCAGCCTGAGGTCCGGTATATGGAGCCGGGTGGCACAATGTTGCTGGGCGGGCGGAGCTGGGAGCTGATCGCCGCTCCTGGCCACGCCTATGGCGCGGTTTGCCTCTACCAGCGCGACATTAGATGGATGATATGCGGCGATCAGGTGCTGCCGCATATTACGCCGAATGTCAGCGCCGTTCCCGGCGAGGAGCCGAACCCGCTGGCGGATTTCCTCCAAAGCCTGGAGGAACTGAAGCGATATGACGTCGACTATGCGCTGCCTGGGCACAGGGATCCGTTCAACGGCTTTCGGGAGCGGATTGTCGAGCTGCAAAGCCATCATGCCAGAAGGCTGCAGGGGATGACAGACCTGCTCGCAGAGGAGCCCCGAACCGCATTCGCTTTATGCGAGACGCTGTTCGGGACGAGGCTGCGCACGAATCCGCACAATTTAAGGTTTGCCATGTCTGAGACATTAGCTCACCTCTTCTATCTGGAACAGGAGGGCAAGGTGCGAGCCAGCTTGTCCATGGAGGGCGTAGTGATCTATTCGGCCAGCCCGCATTATTTGTCCCGGAACTCCTGAGGCGTCATGCCATATCGGTCCTTGAACACCTTGATGAAATAACTGGTTTTCTGGTAGCCGACCCCGGCAGCAATCTCATAAATCTTCTGAGAGGATGAACGAAGCAGATGCGCGGCGGCTTCCATCTTCAGACGGGACAAATATTCGCTAATGCCTTCTCCCGTCTCCAGCTTGTATACCTTGGAGAGATAGGAGGGGTTCAGATAGACATGATCCGCGATCGTCTGCAGGGAGGCGTCGGCCAAGCGGCCGGCGGCATACTCCTGCACCTTCTGAATAAGCCCCGTACGAGAGTCCTGAACGCGGCCCTCCATACATCCTCTATAGCTTTTGATTGCATCCTCGACCCATGACTTCAGCTGGGCAATCGTATGGAAGTGGGGGCCGCTCATCAGGTGGTTGTATTCTACCCCCAGACAATCCGCCAGCCACAGCTTGTTTTTGTGAATGGCATAGCTGAGCGCGCTGACAAGTGCGAAGTAGGCTTCCAATATATGCTCATAGGAGTCTCCGCGCTTCCCTTCAAGCTCCTCTATGATTTGCTCCAGCTTCTGCTCCGCCGCCTCCCATTGTCCGGCTTCCAGCAGGTGGCTCATTTGCGGCGGCTGGTACAGGTGGGACAATGAATGGGCTTCTCCCTCACTAGTTTGCGACTGTTCGTTCAGCGTAAGCAGGAAATCGCGCTCGACCCCAATGCGCTGGCGAAAGCTGCCAAGCAGCGTCTCGTAATGCCGGGACAGCCCCTCGGTGAAAGTGCTTTGACCGCCCAGCACCAGCGATATAGTCCCTTTCAAATAAAGCTTGACGTAATGCTGCAGATGCGCAGCCCTCTGTTCAATCGACTCCATGCGAAGAGACTGGGAGCCAGCCCGCTTCTGGAAAATAAGAAATACATGGTAGCCGAAGCTGTCCTTCGCGTACCACAGCTGATGCTCCTCCGCGAATATTTCCTCCGCCATATTGCATACCGCAAATTCCAGCAGCGAAGCATCGCGTTCATTCTGCTCGTAGAAGTAGTCTTCCATACGAAGCAGCATCATACAGTATGGACTTTCGTAAGCAAAGGGCAGCTCCACCATGGCCAGCTTCTCTTCCAGCTGGACGCGGGCGATTACTTCGCCCTGCAGCAGAGACAAGAGAAGATGGGAACGCAGAATGGGATAATTCTCCCGAATGGAGGCCATTGCGCTTTGATGGGAGCTCACCTCCCGCCATCGGCTCTCCAGCTCCTCGATCGCCCGCCCCACGGCAGTCAGCAGCTCCTCGTCCTCAACAGGCTTCAGCAGATAGTCGGTTGCCTGGCTCTTCAGCGCACGCTGCGCATATTCGAAATCGTTGTAGCCGGAGAGCAGTATGCAACGCACATGGCTCCATGTTCTCCGGATCGTCTCGATCAGATCCAAACCAGATATGCCCGGCATTCGGATGTCGGATATCACGACGTCGATCGGCGTTGAACGCATAATGTCCAGCGCTTCCGCTCCGGAGCCTGCTTGATGCACTTCACCGATTCCGATGCTGCGCCAAGGCAGGTTGGTCGCCAGATCCGTCACCAGATCCGGCTGGTCGTCCACAATTAACAATTGATACATAGATAATCAGCCTCTCTAAGTCTAAGTCTAGGTCAAGTTCGTTACGCTTCTTAATGCTCTGCAGCTTGGTCCGGCCATTCCAGTCGCACGCTTACGCCGCCCTCCGGGCGAAGCTTGAATTGTATGGAGGCGTTCGGTCCGAACTGGAACAGCATGCGCTGCCGAATATTCCATAGCGCGCAGCCCGTGTTGTCGTCAGGCATATTCAGCAGATCGCGCTCCAGCTTTTGGAGTGCTTCGTCCGTCATGCCGACACCGTTGTCTTCCACAAGAAGGGTGTTCCAGCCACCCGATTGAGCTCCCGTAATGGCAATGACCCCGTCGCCGTCGAACCGCTCAATGCCGTGCAGAACAGCATTTTCGACGATCGGCTGAAGCAGCAAACGCGGAATTTCCAACGTTAGCATGGTCTCCGGCACCTGTATGCGATAATTCAAATGCTGAATATGGAAGCGTTGGATTTCCAGATAGCTCTCCAGCAGCTGGAGCTCTTCCTTCAGTGTAGCCGTCAGCTTCTCTACCCTTGTTGTATAACGATAATATTTGGACAGGTGCAGGCTCATCGTCATAACAGATTCCTTCTTGTCGAGCCTCGCCAGGCTGCGAATCAGCGCAAAGCAGTTGTACAGGAAATGCGGGTTGATCTGGGACTGCAGCTGCTTGACGTTGGCCTCGCGGCGCCTGAGCTCCTCCACGTACACCTTGCCGATCAGCCTCTCGATTTCCGCGGCCATGTCGTTGAACCGCTCGAACAGGTAGCTGAACTCGTTCTTCGGATTAACATTAATCCGAGCCGAATAATTCCCTTCCTGCAGCCGCTTGACGTTGCGGATCAGCAGACCGATGGGGCGCTGCACATTGCGGTAGAGCAGGTACCCCGCGAGAAGGCTCATGATGAGGAGCAGCGCTACGGAGCCGTAGAACAGCATCTGGCTTTTCACGATAGGCTGCAGCACTTCCTCAATGGGCACGTAATCCACCAAATACCAATTCAGCGTTCCAATATAAGCGAATGTAATCAGATAATCGCTGCCTTCCAGCTTGACGATTTGGTTGCTGGCGGCAGGATGCAGCTCGTTGGCTTGTATAAGGCCGCCAATTAAGGCAATCATGCCGTCGTTGGAGCTTTTGTTCCGAATCGTGCTGCCATTGGCGTCCATTAGGAAAGGATCGCCTTTGCCTGTTTGCTTGAAGGCATCCAGGTCCTTGATAATATGCTCCTCCGGAAACGATATTTCGACAATGATACCCGCGTTCTTCAGATCTGTCAGCTTGCTGCGGGGCTTCACGATATGACGGACAAAGCGCTGCTGCTTCATATTTTGAGTTGTCATCTCCAAATAACGCCAATTCGGCGCCAGCGATGCTTGGACACGCTCTAGATCATAGGAGAGATATTTGTTCGTGGATACAAACTCCTCATTCTCCGGCGCTAGTATGCTGTATTGCGTATCCCATCTCTGGGACACGTTGAGAAGGCGCAGCCTCTCCATGATGCGCAGCCGCTCGTCGTTGCGATCATAAGCGCTTTCAATAAGGTGAAGCGTCTGCAGCTGCTGAATATGAATATCCTCGCTGAGAAGAAAGCCAAGTGAGGATAACGTGGTAACGCTTCTGTCGATTTCACTGGCTAGATACGTAATGTCCTTCTGCTTAAGCGAGCGCATCTCGTCCTTGATGACCTGAATGCTTGTTCTTATGGATAGTGTGTACAATAAAATAATGGGAATTAATAACAAAACTATCAGAGTCATAATTTTGGCAAATGTATTTTCTCTTAGTCGCATCCTTTACCTCACCTTTGGCGCAATGTTGGAGCACAGGAAACAAAAAAAGTGGCATGCTTCCAAAAATCGTGGTCTATAAGCACAGGGGAGAGTGCTGATAAGATTATGATACAGGGAGAGGTTAAAAGACAACTCCAATTTTCGAAAGGGGGCAGACACACGGTGGAGAGTGTGATCAACCAGCCGCAGCAACCAGAGATGAAAAAAAAGCCAGAGCGGATGAGAGAGAAGTGGAGTCGTACTTGGCCCTTGCATCTCATGCTGCTTCCGGCAGCGATTGTTACGTTTATATTCGCCTATGTGCCGATGGGCGGCCTTGTGATGGCATTCCAGGATTTTAAGCCAAAGCATGGCCTGTTTCATTCCGAATTTATCGGCCTGGAGCATTTCCGATTTATGTTCGAATATCCGGATAGCAAGGAGGTTATCTGGAACACGTTAATCATATCGGGCTTGAAGATTGTGTTTGGCTTGATCGTGCCCTTTGTTTTTGCGATTCTGCTGAATGAGATCAGAAGAGTGTTCTTCAAGCGTGTTGTACAGACGCTGGTGTACTTGCCCCACTTTATTTCCTGGGTCATACTCGGAGCGATTCTGACCGATATGCTGGGAAGCAAGGGCATTGTGAATACAACGCTGATGTCGCTGGGCATGACCTCAATTCCATGGCTGACAGACGGCGATTGGTTCCGATTCACGGTAGTTGTCAGCGATATTTGGCAAAACTTCGGCTTCAACACGATCGTATTCCTGGCCGCGCTTGCGGGCGTCAACCCCTCCTTGTACGAAGCGGCGGAGGTGGATGGGGCCAATCGCTGGAAGCAGACGATTCATATTACCATTCCAGCCATGATTCCAATTGCGGTTGTAGTCGGCACACTGTCGCTCGGCAACATACTAAACGGAGGCTTCGATCAGATCTTTAATCTCTACAACTCTCTTGTGTACGACAAAGGCGATATTATCGATACGTTCGTGTATCGGACGGCGATTCTGAATGGGCAGTACAGCTTCGGTACGGCAGTAGGGCTGTTCAAATCCGTGATCGGTCTTATTATGATCGTATTTGCTTATAGACTTGCCTACAAATACGCCGGCTATCGCATATTTTAAGGTCACGCCAGAGACGGATGAGAAAAAGGGTGGGAACAGATGTATTATAAAACGACAGGCTACAAAATATTTTCGACCATCAACTATGTGCTGCTAGGTCTGATCTGCTTAACCTGCGTGCTGCCGCTGATTCATATTCTCGCGGTCAGCTTCAGCGCCAGCGCGCCGGCTAACTCCAATCTTGTTGGACTTGTCCCCATTGGCTTCAACTTCGAGGCCTATACGAAGACGCTAAACAACGATAACTTTCATAATGCGCTGCTGGTTGGTATTGAGCGCACCCTGCTGGGCACAGCCGTGGGCATGGGACTTATGACGCTGGCAGGCTATGCGTTGTCCAAGGATAACGCGGGCTTCCGCAGCCGATCCATCTATATGTGGTACTTCCTGTTCACGATGCTGTTCAGCGGAGGCATTGTACCTTCTTATATGCTGATCCGCAATCTGGACTTAATGAATTCCATATGGGCGCTCGTGCTGCCGCTTGCGATTAACGTCTTCAATATGGTGCTTATGATGAACTTCTTCCGCGCCGTGCCGAAGGAGCTGGAGGAGGCTTCGCTGATCGACGGCGCCGGGCAGTTCCGCACGCTCGTCAGCATTTATTTGCCGGTATCCATGCCTGCAATCGCAACCATCTCGTTGTTCACAATGGTAATGCACTGGAACTCCTGGTTTGACGGATTGTTGTATATTACCGATTATCGCAAATATCCGTTATCCACCTTCCTGCAAACGGTTATTGTTCAGCAGGATTTCAACAAAATTAATCCCGACGTTAACGAGCTGAAGAACATCTCCCAGCGTACGGTAAAGGCGGCTCAGATCTTTATTGGGACGCTGCCCATTCTGCTGGTGTATCCGTTCCTGCAACGGTATTTCGTCAAAGGCATCATTCTTGGCGCGGTGAAGGAATAGGCGACAAAATGGCATCAAACACAAAAAAGTGGTCTTTCAAAGCGATAAGAGGACCAAGTAAGATGAAGTAGTAACGAATAACATAATTCGTTATGTATAACATTATTTAACTTACAGGGGGTATTTAGAAATGAAAAAGTGGCTGTCTCTGCTGCTGACCTTATCCTTTGCGGTTACGATCGCGGCATGCTCCGGCGGCAATAACGGCAACAACACATCGGCTCCTAGCAGCAATGCGAGCACGAATGGCGCAAGCTCCAGCGGTGACGAAGGCTTTGTAAACGGTAAATACACAACTCCGATTACGCTGACAACAGTATGGGGTCTGAATGACAATGCGGCCATCTTCAAAGAGGGCGAAAGCATTGAGAATAACGTGCTTACTCGCATGATCAAGGAACGCCTTGGCATTGAGATCAAATATAACTGGGTTGTCACCAATACGAATGACGCTTACAAAACAAAGCTTCGCCTCATGCTCTCCTCGGGTGAGCAAATGCCGGATGTTGTCGCTTACCGCGGCGATCTGGAAACGGTGAACATGCTGATTGACTCCGATCAATTCATGCCTGTAGGGGATTTGGTTGAACAATACGCCAATGACACGTATAAGGAAGGTCTTGCATTAGATTCTTCCATCTGGCTCCCGATTACTCGCGATGGCGAGAAGATGGCCCTGCCGATCCTCGATTACGCTTACAACGGCGATCACGTCATGTGGATTAGACAAGACTGGCTCGACAAGCTGGGCTTGCAGGCGCCTACGAATATTGCCGAGCTGGAGGCTGTAATGGACGCCTTCGTGAATAAGGATCCAGACGGCAACGGCGCGGCGGACACGATTGGACTTGCGACTGCGTTCAAGAACGGCTTCAACAACTGGATGACTGACATCGGCTTTGTATTCGGCGCTCACGGCACGATGCCGGGCCAATGGAATCTGAACGCAGAGGGCAAGCTGGAGCACGGCTCGGTGAATCCTGCAGCCAAGGAAGCGCTAGCCAAGCTGAAGGAATGGATGGACAAAGGCTACATCTCGGAGGACGCGGCGCTGTTCGATGAGGTTGGCGGCTCCGAACTGTTCACGAAGGGCGAAGCGGGCATTATGTTCGGCCCGAACTGGCTGCCGGCATGGCCGTTCCCGGATCTGGTATCCAATGTGCCAGGCGCAAGCTTCAAAGCTTACCCGGTTCCTGGTGGCAATGATGGCAAGATCGGCTCGGCAGGCGGCAATCCTCCGTCCAACGGCTACCTCTTCATTAACAAGGACGCCAAGCATCCGGAGGCGGTGCTTCATTACTACAACTGGTTCTTCGAGAATACGGCGAACCCGCAGCCGGACAGCGAATTTGCGAACGGCTTCGCGGAAGGCTACGACTACGCTGTACTGCAAGATGGAACCGTGACAACGGATATCGCGAAGTATCCGGAGCTGTTCCCGGGTCTGAAGGATAAAGCGGCTCCTCCGCTCTTCTACTCCCTGACTTACGAGGGCGCGCGTATTCCGACCCTGTATGCCGACACGCATGTGAAGCTTGCGAGCGGCGCAGAGCCGGAGACGCCATACGAGAAGCAAGAATTTAATGGCCGTAAGATTGAGAACATTGAAGCCATGAAGGTTGTGGTGGATCAGAAGGACATCCGTATGAAGAACTACTATATGGGACCTCTGACTGAAACGATGCAAAGCAAAAACGAGCTGCTGAACAAGCTGTTGAACGAAACGTACAGCAAGATTGTATATGGCCAGCAACCGCTCGACTCCTTCGACACGATGGTCGACAACTGGATGAAATCCGGCGGGGAGCAAATTACGAAGGAAGTTAACGAGTGGTACGACAAAGCCAAATAAGATCTACAACAAGCTCTGCACGAACAAGGCAATAGACCAAGACTAACTCATCATGAGCAGCCTGCCATCTGAAGTGTCACCATTGAACTCTTAGCGGCGGGCTGCTTTTCTCATGTCAATGTAAGCGATTACATATCGAGAGTAATAAGTGTACGAAACCTTATTTGGAGGAAGGAGCAAGCTACAATGAGGAAAAAGGGATTATCCTTGCTGCTTGTGGCGGCCATGGCTGTCACGATGCTGCCGACGAGCCAGGCACACAGCGCGCAAGCAAAGGAGCAAACGGTGCTGGAGGAGAAGCATTGGGGGTTTTCGGCAATGAAGGAGTGGGAGGACCAGGGACTGCTGTCCGGTTATCCGGATGGCACCCTTCGCCCAGATGCTCCGGTCACACGAGCGCAGTTCGCAAGGCTGCTGAGCAGCGTATTCCACTATAAAGGGAGCGTCGACCCCGTCTTCGCGGATGTATTCGGCGACGAATGGTATGCTGAGGATGTAGCTGGCGCAGCCGCTGCCGGTGTCATAACGGGTTACCCCGATGGCACCTTCAGGCCAGCCTCCCCCGTAAGCAGACAGGATGCCGCGAAGCTGCTGGCAGCAGCCTTTAAGCTGGAGCTGCCCGATCAAGAGAAGCTTCAGGCAAGCTTGGCAGTGTTCACAGACAGCCGGGACATCGACACTTATGCAGCAGCCTCCATTGCCAGGCTGACAGCGGATGGTGTGATTAAGGGATATTCGGACGGAACATTCAGACCGAAGCGCACAGTCACTCGAGCAGAAGCCGTTGCCCTGCTTTATACCTTGTCTGGAGAGGTGTATTCCACGGCCGGCATCTACAAAAACATCGAAACGAATGGCCATGTTGTCATTCGCACTGACCAGGTTACCCTCCAAGGAGCCGAGGTTAAAGGAAATGTTTATGTGACGGAGGGTGTTGGCGAAGGGGATGTGACGATCTCCGGTTCGGCTATTCGCGGCAATCTTCATATCGATGGGGGTGGCGCCAATAGTATTCATATCCAGGATTCCAATGTCGAATCCATCATCGTATCCAGACAAGCAGGCCCGGTGCGAGTTGTACTGGAAGGGCAGACAGCAGTTGCACAGATGAATGTAGAGAGCGGGGCCTATATCGAGGTAGAGGAGGGAGCTTCCGTTCAACAGCTTACGTTCCGAGAAGAAGCCAAGGGCAGTACGCTGCAGTCAAGCGGCAGGATTGGCGAGCTGACGAACAAGGCTGGTGCAGAAGTAAAGGTGCCGAGTCCAAAACCTACATCTTCCGTCAGCACGCCGATAAGCACTCCTGCACCGACGCCAACCGCTTCTCCGACAAGCAGCCCGTCAGCCAGCCCTGTGCCAACGGACGTTCCGCAGGAAGCGGATTGGAGAATCGTGTGGCGCGATGAATTCGATCGCAGTGGAAGCAATCTCGACACAAACGGCATTGATCTGGACAAATGGGGCTACCAGCTTGGAACAGGCTCGCAATATGGTCTGGATGGCTGGGGCAATAATGAGCAGCAATATTACAGGCAGGATAATATTTCGGTCAACAATGGCTTGCTGACTATTACTGCCAAGCAAGAGTCCTATGAAGGCAAGCCATATACGTCCGGGCGATTGTTCACGGAGCCAACCTTCTCGCAGGCCTATGGGAAATTTGAAGCCCGGATGAAGCTGCCTGCCGGCGAGGGCTTGTGGCCCGCATTCTGGATGATGCCGCAGGACAAGGAATACGGCGGATGGGCAGCCTCAGGGGAGATTGACATTATGGAGGCGCGCGGCCGGCTGCTGAAGGAAGTGGGAGGCACCATCCACTATGGTCGCAACTGGCCCAATAACAAATCAACCGGAGCCGAATATCACTTCGAGGGCGAGGAGGATATTACAGGCTTCCATGTATACGGACTGGAATGGGAGCCAGGCGAGCTCCGCTGGTATGTAGACGGCAAGCTGTATCAAACCATCAATAGCTGGGATAGCTGGGGAGCGGGAGAGCCTGCCAAATATGCCTACCCTGCTCCGTTCGACAAGCCCTTCTACATGATTCTGAATCTGGCTGTCGGCGGCAATTATGATGGGGGCAGAGTCCCGGCTGCTTCTGATATGCCTGCCGAGATGCAAGTCGACTATGTGCGCGTGTATGAGCTGGACGGCCGTCCTTATCGGACACCTGTGGAGCCGGTTATAGAGGCAGAGCCTTATCCATCCTCCTACAAAGAGCCCATCGCGGGGAATTTTGTATATGATGCTGGCTATGAGGAAGCCTTCACCAATGTAACAACATCAGGGGATTCATTGAACACCCGCTATTGGAATTTTGTAACGGTGGATACATTCGGAGGAGCCGGGGCGGTCAGCGTCGATACGCTTGCTGGCGATCGATTCGCGAAGGTGAACATCACCTCCGGAGGCAATGCGGCTCATGCCGTACAGCTCATTCAGAATGTGACCCTGGGCAAGGGTCGATGGTATCAGTTAAGCTTCGACGCCAAGTCGGATGCGAATCGGACCATGGCGGTGAAGCTGGGCGGCGGAGCAAGCAGAGGCTGGTCCGTCTACTCCGACAGTCTGGAGACAAAGCTGACTGGCACGGTGAGCAGCTACTCGATGACATTCCAGATGACGAGCGATACCGATCAACTGGCGCGTCTTGAGTTCAACATGGGTGTTGGCACTTCGCCGGTATGGATTGGCAATGTGCGCCTGGAAGAGACAACCGCGCCTGATCCCTATGCCGAAAATGGGGAGAAGGAGCCTCTGGAGAATGGCAATCATATTTACAATGGAAGCTTTGAGCTGGGCCGGATGGACCGTCTCACCTATTGGCAGCTTGTAAAACAAGGAGCTGCGGAGGCGCATGCATCCGTGGATGCGGCTGCCCGTGAGCTGATGGTTTCTCTTCCGGAGCCAGGAGCCCGCGCAGAGGACGTTGCGCTAGTGCAGAAGGGACTAACCTTGATTGACGGCAATGAATATAAGCTGACGTTCAAGGCTAGAGCCTCTCTGAGCAGAACCATTGCCGCTCAATTGCAGAAGCCGGATGGCTCCGTCTATGCGTCTTCTCAGACAGTTGCGCTGAGCACAGCTATGGAGGCGTATGAGCTTAGCTTCTGGATGGAAGGAGGAGAGGGCAAATCGAGTCAGCTCGCCTTCCTTCTCGGCAGCGGCAGCGGAGATGTCTACATCGATGATGTCGTCCTCACTCGACTGACCGACAACAATGTAGGCCTGCCGCTTGAGGAGCAGTTCCCGCTTAAGAACGGCGACTTCTCTAACGGCATGAACCGCTGGAGCGAGCATGTGCAGGGACGATACGACGGCTGGGATTCCGTAACACGATTCAGCGTGGAGAACGGTGCTGCAGTTGGCAGCATATCCAGTGTGGGGAATAATCCGTGGGATGTCATGCTGATGCAGACCGACTTCCCCCTGAGAAGGAATGGGACCTATATCGTGACATTGGACGCAAAGTCCTCCATTGATCGGGAAACAGAAATTGTTATTGACATTCCAGGGGCTCGCCTGTTATCGAATCGAGAGCAGCTGACGACGGATTGGAGGAGCTTCAGCTACGAGCTGCCGGTGAACGCGGATGTAACAGCATCCTTCAAGCTGCTCCTGGGCAAGCTGCAGAATGCAGCCCCGCTGGGATCACATACCGTTATGGTTGACAATGTACGTGTGGAGCTGAAGGATGCCCGTACCCAGGCTTTTCTAGCCGTTAACGGCGGCTTCGACAACGGGATGGCGGGCTGGTTCACTCATGTGCAGGGTGTCTATGACGGGCCCTCCAGTGCCGTTGTAACAGCAGAGAATGGAGCAGCCGCAGCTGCGATCCATCATCCTGGCCTTAACCCTTGGGATATTGTCCTGTTCCAGAATGCGGTGACACTCAAGAAGGGGATAACGTATACCGTTTCGTTCACTGCCAGAGCGACAACGCCGCGTTCCGTTGATTTATCTGTGGAGAATAGCAGCTACTTCCGATACTTGAATGAAAGAGTGCGGCTGGAGGATTATGTTCAGACCTATAGCTTCGACTTCACAATGACGCAGGATGATGCCGCAAGCCTCAAGCTGCTATTGGGTAAAATGCCGGAGGATGGCGTCTCTCCGCATCAAATCTATATCGATAATGTACGATTCGAAAGGAAGGGAGCGCAGGAGGCGACAGGAGAGGCGGCTAGGAGCAGTCACGACATCGATCCCCCTGCAGCTTCAGCGGTACAATAACGATCAAGAGGCGGTACAGGAGCTCACCTGTACCGCTCTTTCGTCTGTGTTGCGACAGACAGTTCGAGATATGCTAAGATGAAAACAATCATGGGATCGGCTACATCAAGGAGAGAACATATATGCTTGTAAGCTTTTATCGCAATCGCATTCGCAATAGCTTGTTCGCCAAGTGGATCCTGCTGTTCGCGGCCATCGCCGTCGTCCTGATTGTGACGCTGGCCCTCGCTGTTTATACCTACCTGGCCAGCACAATCGTGGAGGATGTGCTCGACAAGCAGAAACAAACCATTGATGCCGTTGGCGAGGAGATGGCCAGCATCCATGAAGATGTGCAAGCGGCGGTGAGCAATCTGTACCGCAATCGCGTTCTGGCAGACCATACCTCCTATCTGCTTCAGCACTCCTTTGACGATTATATTCGGCTGAAGCTGGACAGCTTCTATCAAGAGAGCGGCCTTGGGGTGAACGCCTTGTCCTACTTCGATAATTGGATAGAGGATCATCCCAGCGCGGAGCATGTGCTCCTGTACAGCGCGGAGAGGCAGTTCCTGTACGCCTATAATCAGAACGGACAATCCAAGCTGATTGGCACTCACGCAGGCCACTCCTATATCCCCGACGCAATGGCACTCAATTTGCAGCCTGTTGGCACGCCTAATGCCTGGCTCCTGAAGGCGCTGGGCAAGCGTCAGCAAGGAAGCGGGCTCATCTCCTTCCGGGAGCCGATTAACGATCAGGATACCTACAAGAATGTCGGCCAGATGATCGCCTTCTTCCGGACTGATGGGATCGACCGTGCTGTCAGACGGATTGCCGAGGAAGGCATGGGCGCCATATTGGTGCTGTCGGCCGATGGCTTTGTGTTGTATGATTCCACGGGTCAATATAACGGTGAACGGCATCCCCATGCGGATATACTGGAATCGCTGGATGCCGAGGAGCGTCTGAGAGAGACCGCCTATATCAATAAGCTGACGAATAGCCAGGCTGGCTATACGGTTGTAGGAATAGCGCCCAAGGCGGAGGTGGCGGCGGCGTACGAGGGCTACCGGCTCGCGATTATTGCGGCTGCTGCGGTTAGTATTATTTGTGTCGTCATTATTCCAGGAGCGCTGGTCATGAACTATGCCAAACGAACGAGCAACATTATTCGTTTCATGCGCAAGGTGGAGCAGGGAGAGCTGACGCCTCGCATTCCGGATGACAAGGATGATGAGCTGGGACAGATCGGACGCAGCTTCAACGAGATGCTCGACGAGCTGACGCGTTATATTGATCGTGTCTATAAGGCGGAAATTAGAGAGAAGCGAACGGAATATGCGGCGCTTCAAGCACGCGTGAATCCGCATTTCCTGTACAACACCTTGGAGGTTATTCGGATGCGCGCCCTGTCACAGGGAGCTGACGATGTAGCGGAGATGATCTACAGCCTGTCAGCCTTGTTCCGCAACGTTGTCCGCGATAAGCCGGTGTATACGCTGAAGGACGAGATCGAGATGTGCCGTCTGTATCTGGAGCTGTTCCGCATACGCTACAAGGACAAGTTTGCGTATGAGATTCGTCTGAAGCCCGGTACAGGCGGGGTAGAGACGATGAAGCTGCTGCTGCAGCCCATTATCGAAAATTATATTGTGCACGGACTGCGTCAGGATGATCGGGACAATCGCATTGAAATCGAGGGCGCCAAGGATGGTGAGCTTGTGCGTATCGAGATTCGCGATAACGGAACAGGCATTCCAGCCGATAGGCTGCAAGCCCTCGATGCGACGGGGGATCGTAACGGGCAGGAGGAGGGAGCATCCTCCTTCGGCTTGCGGAGCGTGCATGAACGGCTGCGGCTGATTTATGGCAATGAGGGCGGACTGCAGGTGTTGAATCGTCCGGAAGGGGGCGTCTGCGTGACATTAGAATTTCCAGTCAAGAAGGGAGAGCAGGGGCTGCATGTATAAAGTATTCCTGGCGGATGATGAACCGTTTATATTGGAGGGGCTGCGCGATGCTCTCGACTGGTCCAGCTATGAGCTGGAGATTGTGGGGACAGCTGAAAATGGCGTGCGCGCGCTGGAGCAGCTGCGGCTGGCTCCGGTCCACATCTTAATCACCGATATTTCCATGCCTGCCATGAACGGTCTTGACCTGATTCAAGAGGCGAGGAGGCTGTATCCCCATCTGCACGTCGTCATTCTCAGCGGGTTCAACGACTTCGACTATTTGAAGCAAGGGCTGCGACTGGGAATCGAAAACTATCTGCTGAAGCCCATCAATCTCGCGGAGCTGAAGTCTACGCTGGAGGGCATTATTGAGAAGCTTGACGCACGGGGCCGAGACAGAGGGGATTGGCAGGCGGAGGATATGGATGTCTTGCGGGATAATATCGTCAATCGCTGGCTTGCAGGCGATATTGCACCGGGCGAGCTCCATGAGCGGGCGGAGATGCTGGGCATGGACCTGGATAAGGAATTTATGCTCGTTGTCATGCTTAAAGCCGGCACGGGAGAGGAGCAGCTTCGCAGCGAGCTGCTCCGGCAGGCGGAGCGGCATGGCCTCGGTATTCCATTCCGCGATAAGGAGGGGGCGCTGGGCATCGTGATGTTCCCTGAGCGACAGGGGGATGCCGAACGGGAAGGACGCCGCCTGCTGCAGCATCTGACGGAAGCTTTGTCCGTTGAAGGAATAACGATTTCCCTTGGCAGCGTCGCGCTTGGAGAAGAGGAAGCGGGACGAAGCTATGACGAAGCGAAGAAGGCGATGGAATACGCCTTTATTCATCCCCAGCTGGAGGTGCTGGACTTCGGCAAGCTTGCCAGTCCCTCAACCTCGGCAGACGGTACTCCTCTGCCCTCCATGGATTGGAGCGATTATGCGAGGCTGCTTGCAGCGAAGGAGAAGGAAGCCTTGCTGACACGCATTCACAGCGACTTGAGCAGGCTGGCCGAAGCTCCAGGGATGACGCCTGCACGGCTTCAGAACGCAGCGCTGGAGCTGATGCTTCATCTGAAGCTGGAGCTGGGCGCCATTAAGAAAACGCCCGTGCCGGAGCTGATCCCGGAGGATGCCGCTCGCCGAGTAATGGATGCAGACACCTTGGCTGATGTGACGGCGCTTGTGGAGGAGGTGGCCAAGGCTGCCGTGGAGTCGCTTGTCAGCGATACCAAAAGCCCAGTCATCGGTCAAATTTTGGCCAGAATTCACGAGAACTGCGCGGAGGAGCTGTCGCTGAAATCCTTGAGCGCGCAGTTCAATATACATCCCGTCTATCTGGGGCGTTTGTTCCAACGGGAGGCCGGCGAGACATTCTCGGAATATGTGAATCGGTTCCGGATCCAGAAGGCGAAGGAGCTGCTGGCGGAGCCTGGCCTGAAGGTGAATGAAATTGCCAGAATGGTGGGCTACTGGGAGATGGGCTACTTCTACAAGCAGTTCAAAAAGTATGTAGGAGTGTCGCCTACAGATTATAAAAGCTTGCTCCAGACCTGATGGTTTGGGGCTTTTTTTGTGGCAAAAGGGTCAAAGCGGTCCACGCGTGAGTATTCAGGTTTAGTTTGGAGACGATAGGTTTAATAAGTCGCCTATTTGTAACTGTTTTCATACGGTACTGTAAAGGTAGGCCAAGCGGCTGAACGAACTCGAACAAAATGAGGGAGGAAAAAGAAAATGGGGAAAAAGAAAAAAGGCTTTATGCCGATTGCAGCGCTGATTCTTGCGGTATCGTTAATCGTAAGCGCATGCGGCAATTCTGAAAGCAATGAAAGCAATAACGGCGGCGAGGAGCCGGTTGAGCTGATCTGGTATACGATTGGCACTCCTCAGAAGGATGTTAACCGCGTGATGGAGGAAGTCAGCGCCTACACGAAGGAAAAAATCGGCGTGACGGTTCAGATGAATATGATTGACTGGGGCGATTACACGCAGAAGCTTCAGGTGATGACAGCGTCCGGTGAGCCGATGGACATTATGTTTACGTCCTCGTGGGCATTCGATTATGTTCAGAACGCGCGGAAGGGCGCATTCCTGGAAATCGGCGAGCTGCTCGACTCGCACGGCCAAGGCATCAAGGAAACGCTGGACCCAGCCTTCCTGGAGGGCTCCAAGGTCGATGGCAAAAACTACGGCATTCCTGCCAACAAAGAGCTTCCTGCACAGGAGGTTTGGCGCTTCAACCAAGGGCTGCTGGACAAACACGGCCTGAGCCTGGACGGCATCTACAGCCTGGAGAGCCTGGAGCCATTGCTGCAGACCATTAAGGAAAATGAGCCGGGCGTTACACCGCTTGCAGTAGACAAAACCTACAAGCCTTACGTTCCATATGACTTCATTATCGAGAATATGCCGTTTGCAGTAAGTCTGGATACGACAGACTACAAGGTAGTCAACGTGCTGGAGATGCCTGAGATGCAGCAAGCGCTGGCGACTATGCACAAATATTACAAGGCTGGTTATGTCCCGACAGAAGCCTCTACTCTGGATTCGTTAACGGATCTCCAGACAACGGGCAAATGGTTCGCTGACAAAGCAACAACTCAGCCGTTCGCAGACAATCTTTGGTCCCAAAGCTACGGCTATCCCGTTGTATCCACTCCTCAGAGTGAATCGCTGATCTACAACTGGTCGGTCATGGGCTCCATGCAGGCGATCTCCGCTAACTCCGAGCATCCGGAGAAGGCTATGGAATTCCTGAACCTGCTGAATACGGACCCTGTCCTTCGCAATATGGTGGATTCCGGCATTGAAGGCGTGCACTACAAGGTAACAGGTGATAACCGTATGGAGAACCTGGAGGAGTCCAAAAACTATGATATGCCAACCTTCTCGCTTGGCAATGTCATGCTGACGTATCTGAACCCATCCGACCCAGACAACAAATGGGAGGAATTCAAGTCCTTCAACCAGAACGGCACGGAAGCTCCGCTGCTTGGCTTTAACTTCGATCCCACAGCTGTCACTGCTGAGCTAGCTGCGGTCAGCAATGTGAAAGAAGAGTACTGGGCTGCGCTGCTGACGGGAACGGTAAATCCGGATGAGCATCTGCCTAAAGCGATTGAGAAATTCAAAGCAGCCGGTTTGGATAAGGTCATGGCTGAGATTCAGCGTCAGATTGACGAGTGGAAAGCAGCTCAATAATCCGAAGTTCAGAGGAGGGAGGGACGGATGGTCATCATTCGTCCTTCTTCTGTATGGCCAGTGTATGCCTATTTTATGAACCAAAATCCAAATAGATTAGGAGTGAATGAACATGGGAGCTATCGGACGGTTCTTCAAGGATTTGAATCGCAACAAGGCCATGCTGCTGATGGTGCTGCCGGCGTCGCTCTGGTTTCTCTTTTTTTCGTACCTGCCCATGGCGGGTCTTGTCATTGCCTTCAAGCAATACCGGGTGAGCCGCGACGGCTTCTGGGCCAGTATCGTGAACAGCGACTGGGTAGGTCTCTCCAACTTTAAGTTCCTGTTCAGCACCAACGACGCGTATCTCATTACGAGGAATACCGTGCTCTACAACGCATTTTTTATTATTCTGGGACTCATATTGTCCGTGGCGCTGGCTATCGTATTGTCTGAAATAGCGAACAAGCGGCTGGCCAAAATTTATCAAACGGGCATGTTCCTCCCGTATTTCCTGTCGTGGATCATCGTCGGTTATTTTGTATTCAGCTTCCTGAGCCTTGACCGCGGTGTACTGAACCGTGTGCTGGCGAACTTCGGGATCGATCCCATTAACTGGTATACCGATCCAACCTGGTGGCCGGTTATTATCGTGGTTGTATTCCTGTGGAAGGCCGTTGGCTACAACAGCGTCGTCTACCTGGCTGCCATTATGGGTATTGACCGCTCCCTGTATGAAGCGGCGATGATCGACGGCGCGAACAAGTGGCAGCAAATCCGGAACGTTACCTTGCCGATGCTGAAGCCGCTAATTATTATTCTTACCCTGCTGGCAATTGGTAAAATATTCTATGCCGACTTCGGGTTGTTCTATCAGGTGCCTCGCGACTCCGGACCGCTCTATTCCGTGACGAACGTTATCGACACATATGTCTATCGCGGCCTTAAAGCAACGGGCGAGATTGGAATGAGCACCGCTGCAGGCCTATATCAGTCGCTCATCGGCTTCATACTCGTCATTACGTCCAATTACATTGTCAGACGATATGACAAGGACAACGCATTATTCTAGAAGGAGAGGAGCCATCCACGTGATCAAAACAAATAAGCAATCCCGCGATTTCCAGAGGCTGTCCTCCGGATGGAACATTGTGTTCAACGTCATTGCCGCCATTGTCGCCTTCCTATGCGTCTTCCCCTTCCTGTTCGTGACCATCATTTCCTTCACGGACGAAAGCACGCTGGCGCTGAATGGGTACAGTGTGTTCCCGGAGAAGCTGAGCCTGGAGGCTTATCGATATGTGTTCGAGACGGGCGACCAGCTGTTGCGCTCCTATGGCGTTACGATTTTTGTGACGGTTGTCGGCACGCTGCTCAGCCTCGTTATGACGACGCTGTTCGCCTACGCGATCTCTCGCAGGTCGTTCAAATACCGTAATGTTTTTGCGTTCTACGCGTTTTTCACGATGCTGTTCAACGGCGGCCTAGTGCCGACCTACATTGTTGCAACACAGCTCTTGGGGCTAAAAAATTCGGTATGGGCTCTTGTCATGCCGCTGCTCGTCAATGCGTTCTACATTATGATTATGCGTACCTTCTTCGCAACGATGGTCCCTGGAGCCATTATCGAATCAGGCAAAATAGACGGAGCAGGCGAGTTCGGCATATTCTTCCGCCTGGTGCTTCCGCTGTCGCTCCCAGGCATTGCTACCATTGCTTTGTTCAATACACTTGGCTATTGGAATGACTGGTTTAATGCCTTGCTATATATCGATGATCCCAATCTGGTGCCGCTGCAGTCCATGCTGATGCGGATCGAGAACAGTATGCAATTCATTCTGCAGAATTCGCAGAACACAAACATCAACATGGGCGTTCTGCAGGACATGCCGCAGGATACGTCCCGCATGGCTATGGTTGTGCTGGCGACGGGGCCCATTGTATTCGCCTATCCGTTCTTCCAGCGCTATTTTATTCAAGGCTTGACGATTGGCGCGGTGAAGGAATAAGAGCCTGCGGGATAACCGCCAACAGAGCGAACATGAACAACTGGAGGTATACGTAGATATGGAACAATTCCGATTACCAAAAATTCAGATGCCGCATTTGCCGCTGCCAGAAGCGGTTCAGGCCGTGCTGGAGGAGGCTCGCGAGAAGCTTGCCCACCGGCCGAAGCTGTTGAATCAATTCCTCAATTGCTTCCCCAATACGCTGGAGACAACCACAAAGCTGCTGGACGACGGCACGACCTTCGTCATTACGGGCGATATCCCGGCGTGCTGGCTGCGAGACTCCGTGGAGCAGGTCATTCATTATGTGCCTTTGGCGGAGAGAGATCCGGAGCTTCAGCGCATCATTGGCGGTCTGATTAAGCGCCATGTGCAATATATAGCCATAGATCCTTATGCCAATGCGTTCAACGAATCCGCCAACGACTGGCATTGGAACACCACAGACGTTACAGATATGGGACCGTGGGTTTGGGAGCGCAAGTTCGAGCTGGATTCCGCTTGCTTCACGATCCGGCTGGCCTATACGTACTGGAAGGCAACAGGACTGACGGATATCTTCGACAGCGGGTTTAAGTCGATGCTGCGCACCATTCTAGACCTATGGAAGACAGAGCAGCGCCATGGAGAGCTGTCTCCGTACCGCTTCACGCGCAATAACGGCATTGCGACGGATTCTATGCGGAACAGCGGCATGGGGATGCCGGTCAACTATACCGGCATGATCTGGTCCGGCTTCCGCTCCAGCGACGACGCTTGCGACTTCCACTACAATATTCCTGCCAATATGTTCGCTGTAGTGTCGCTGCGCCAGATGCAGGAGTTCGCGGAGTGGATCTTCCGCGATATGGCGCTGCTGACTGAGCTGAAGGAGCTGGAGGAAGAGGTTAACCATGGCATTCAACTCTATGGCATCTATCGCCATCCGGAATTTGGTCCCATCTATGCGTACGAAACAGACGGCTTCGGCAATTATTGTCTCATGGACGACGCCGGCACGCCTGGACTGCTGTCGATTCCTTATCTTGGCTATGTATCCGCGGATGATCCCATCTACCGCAATACGAGAAGGTTCGCGCTGAGCAAGGAGAACCCTTTTTACTTTGAAGGCAAGGCTGCTCGCGGTATTGGCAGTCCTCATACGCCGGACGGGTATGTGTGGCATATGGCGCTGTCCATGCAGGGCCTGACCGCCGAGACGACGGAGGAGAAGCTGGAGATGCTGTCCTTGCTGGAAGCGACCGATGCCGATACGGGTTATATGCACGAGGGCTTCAACGCAGATGATCCATCCCAGTTCACGCGCAGCTGGTTCGCATGGTCGAACAGCCTGTTCTCACAGCTTGTCTATAAAGCAATGAAGGATAATCTGCTATGAGTATTCTCTACTTCTATGACCCATCCTTCCCATATAGCGGCGACGCACCTCCAGAGGCTTCGCTGCATCAATTGGCCGGGACAGGTACGATTGTTGGAGCGGAAGAGCTGGCGGCTGCGCTTCAGGCGTCCCAGCAGGGCGCCTTGGTCAATCTGCACGCTCCGTATTTCCCTAAGGCTGCATGGGGTGACCTCCTGTCCTTCCTGAGACGGGGAGGCGGGCTGCTGTCAGCGGGCGGCGCACCGTTCAAGCATCCCGTACGCCGGGATGAAGACGGCGTCTGGCAGACAGAGGCGGAGCAAACCGCTTATCATCAGGAGCTTGGCATTCACGAGGCTCTGCGCGTCGTTGCAGGCGAGGGGTATTCTCTTGTCGCTTCAGACGCGATCCCGCTGCTGGCCGGCAGGGAAGGGTTATTCCATGCCGGGGAACCGACATGGAATCTGGTGCCGCATGTGACAAAAAGCAGCGATCTGCCCCATCAGATGGGCTCGGCAGGTCCCATGGACGCCCGGATTTATCCCCTTCTCAAGGGAACTAGCGTAGACGGCAGAGAGCGGTCTGCGCCGGTTGTCTTGTGGGAGCGGGTACTGGGTGAATTCGCCGGCGCGCGCTGGCTGTTCATTGGCCAGCCGCTCAAGGCCTCGTTCTGGCAGGGCGGTGGCGCAGAGGCTCTTGCAGAGTGGAGCCGCTTTGTGGCAGACGGTGTGACGGAGTGGTGGCTGAAGCCGGATTATGCCAGCTACGAGCCGGGCGAGCGCCCGCAGCTGACGCTCCAGGCACAGCGCCTGAGCAAGACTGATCCTGGGACTGTGGATCAGTGGCAGGTGACCATTGCGATCTGGAAGATCGGCCAGAAGGGCCAGAGTGATACCTTGTGGGAGCACACTGTCGTGATGGATGCCGGAAGCGAGCTCAATATGGTAAGAATGCCTATTCCCATCGCCCTGGAGGCGGGTTACTACCGAATCAGCGCGGTCGCTGTAACTCGAAGCGGCGAACAGCGCGGGCTGCGCCAAGGCTTCTGGTGCAGGGACGAGGGGCTGCTTGCTGAAGGGTCCAATGTTACGGCAGGTAGGGACTATTTCCAGCGTGATGGCCGTCCGATGCCGGTAGTGGGCATGACTTATATGACAAGCGATGTTGCCCGCAAATTTCTGTCGTTGCCTAACGTATCCGTATGGGACAGGGATATGGCGCAGATGCGGAGAGCAGGCATTAACTGGATACGCACAGGCATTTGGACCGCCTATCGCCATATTATGGAGGTGGACGGGCATGCCTCTGAAGCAGCGCTGCGCGCCATTGACGCCTTCCTGTTGACGGCGAAGCGGCATGGTCTTCAGGTGACCTTCACCTTCTTCTCCTTCACGCCGGAGACATGGGAGGGGCTTAATCCTTATCTCGACCCCCGAAGCGTGGAGGCGCAGAAGCGGTTTATCCGCTCTATTGTCAGCCGGCATAAGAGTACCACAGGGGTCGATTGGGATCTCATCAACGAACCGTCCATGTTCGATCCTCCGCGCATATTCTCGGACGGTCCCCGCTCCTCGCGGGATCGCTTCGAGAAGGAGGCTTTCATCGAGTGGCTGCGCGAGAGGCATGGCAGCATCGAGAAGCTGCAGGAGCGGTGGAATATGACGCCTGGCCAGCTTCCAAGCTTCGAGGCTGCGCTGCCGCCGGAGCCGGAGGAGATCAACTTTGACGTGCAGGATATGCATCAGGCCAAGAAGGGCGGCCGATGGCTGGACTATGTGCTGTTCTCCATGGAGATGCATAATCGCTGGGCAAGACAGTTGTACGCTTCCATTAAGGATATTTGTCCGGAGCATATGGTAACAGTAGGTCAGGATGAAGCGCTGGGCGCTCAGCGTCCATCGCCCTTCTTCTACGAGGAGGCGGTGGATTATACGACGGTGCATTCCTGGTGGCTTAATGACAGGCTGCTATGGGATGGCGTATTCTCCAAGTCGCCGAATAAGCCAAATCTGGTGCAGGAAACCGGCATTATGTATGTCGAGACGCCGGACGGTCGGGCGAAGCGGTCTGAGGAGGAGCTGCTCAGCATTCTGGAGCGCAAATATACGTACGCATTCGCCGCAGGAGGCGCTGGAGCGATTCAGTGGATATGGAACACCAATTTCTATATGGACAACGCCAATGAATCTCATATCGGCGCCTTAAGGGCGGATGGCACCGAAAAGCCGGAGGCGGATGTCTCCTACCTTTTCGGAGCATTCATGGAGCAGATTCAAAATTTGTTCGGGGACCGAGAGGCGGAGGAGACGGCAGTTGTCTTCCCGTACTCCAATGACTTCTCCAATCGGAAGCTGGCGTTCGATGCGACGGCAATGGCGACCCGCGTGCTGGGCTATCGCCTGAAGACGCCGGTTCGAGGCGTCAGCGAATACCATCTGGATGATCTGCGGACGCGACCAGCCAAGCTGATCATTGTGCCGAGTCCTCATAACTTTGATACCGAAGCGTTTGCTAAGCTAACGGACATTGTATCGAAGACCGGCGCGACGCTGCTGTGGACGGGTCCAATCAGTCTGGACCCTTATTGGCGGAGTGAGGAGCGGCTGCCAGAGCTGCTTGGCGGCTTAAGGCAGGACAATGTGCGGCGCGAGGAAAGGCTCTGGCTGCCGCTATCTCCGGAGAAGCTGGCGGTGGACGTCTCCTTCGCGGCCCGGCGCATTGCAGAGACGCTTAAGGAGGCACCCGCTGGCGCAAGCTCGGCAGGAGATGATATCGTGGAGACCGCACTGGGACAAGGCCGGCTGCTATGGTGTCCGCTGCCAGTGGAGCTGAACGAGCGTGCGGAGGCAGTGGAGACGCTGTACCGTTACGCGCTGGAGACTTCCGGCGTCAATAGGGAGCTCTTATGGCTGGAGGGCGGAGAGCTGCCCGGCGTCTATGGACGCAAGCTGCGTTTTGGCGGCGGCTCGTTGCTCCTGTTCGTTTCGGAATGCGGCTTCGATGCCAATGTGCGCGTGGAGGACCCGCATACAGGAGCGGTGTACGCCTTCCAGCTGGAGAAGGAGCGCTCCGTCATGTTCGCTGTGGATGCAGCAGGTGCGGTTACGGCCGTATATCGGCCGGAGGAAGTCACCATTCAACAGCAATAGACAGACGCAATAGAAGAGGAAGTGAATGTGATGGCACCAACCAAAACGGCTCATATTATTTCCCATACCCACTGGGATCGGGAGTGGTATCTGCCTTACGAGAAGCATCATGTCAGACTGATCGCGTTAATGGACACTCTGCTGGATACAATGGCCAGAGATGCCGGGTACCGGAGCTTTTTCCTGGATGGCCAGACCATCATTCTGGAGGATTATTTGCAGATACGGCCAGACCGCAAGGAGGAGCTTGAAGCGCTGATCCGCGAGGGGCGCATCGTGATTGGGCCTTGGTATATTTTGCAGGATGCCTTCCTAACCAGCTCTGAAGCCAATGTGCGCAATATGCAGATTGGGCATAGGGACGCCAAGGCATATGGCCAAGCTGCCAAGATCGGCTACTTCCCGGACACATTCGGCATTATGGGACAGACGCCTCAGCTTATGAGGCAGGCGGGTATCGACAACGCCTTTTTTGGTCGGGGCGTGAAGCCTACGGGCTTTAACAATACAGTGGCGGACTCCGAATACGAGTCCTCCTTCTCGGAGCTCATCTGGGAGGGGCCGGACGGCTCGCAGGTGCTGGGCATCCTGTTCGCGAACTGGTACAGCAATGGCAACGAAGTGCCGGTGGATGAGGAGGAAGCGCGCGAATATTGGGCTCGCAAGCTGGCCGATGCCGAGAAATATGCCTCGACGGGCGAGCTGCTCTACATGAACGGCTGTGATCATCAGCCTATACAGACGGATTTACCGCTCGCCATCGAAACAGCCAAAAAGCTGCATCCGGATATCGAGTTTCTTCATTCCAGCTTCGAGTCTTATCTGGACAAGGTAAGAGCTTCATTGTCCGGGGAGCTGTCCATCGTACGGGGAGAGCTGCGCAGCCAGCGCACCGATGGATGGTCCACGCTGGTGAACACAGCATCCGCACGGGTATACCTGAAGCAGCTGAACCAGCTTGGGCAGGCGCTTCTGGAGCGAACGGCGGAGCCGCTTGCTGCCATGGCGCATATGCTGGGCAAGCCATACCCGCATCATTTGTTCGTATACGCATGGAAGACGCTGATGCAGAATCATCCCCATGACAGCATCTGCGGCTGCAGCGTGGATGAGGTGCATCGCGAGATGATTACCCGCTTCGATAAGAGCCGCCATGTAGCGGAGACCATTGTGGATGACAGCCTGCAGACGATCGTCTCCAGCATTGATACAGAGGTGTTCGCGGCGTACGGCAGGGATGCGCTTCCTGTTGCCGTATTCAACACCAGCGGGTGGGAGAGAACGGGCGTCGTCTCTGTAGAGCTCGATGTGAGCCGTATTTATTACCGGGATGGCTTAACCCTGCCGGAGATGAATGCGCGCATGGAGAGTATACTTCTTGGGAACAGAGTGTTACGCAATGAACGGGGTGAGCCGGTGGCATGCGAGGTGGAGGATCTTGGCCTGCAATTCGGCTATGACCTGCCGGACGATCGATTCCGGCAGCCCTATATGTGCCGGCGAGTGAAGCTGACCTTCCAGGCGGTCTCCGTTCCAGCGCTGGGCTGGCGTACCTACGCATGGGCGCAGGGTGAGGGCGCTGCCGAGGGAGAAGCTCTCGCCGACAATCAGAGCTCTCTCCTGATAGGGGAGAAGGTGCTCGACAATGGCCGTATTCGAATTGAGATTGCTGAGGATGGCAGCTTCATGCTGGAGGACAAAGCGAGCGGCAGGACCTATCGCGATCTTCTTGTGTTCGAGGATACCGGCGATATTGGCAATGAATATATGTATCGTCAGCCAGACGGTGAGCAAGCCATTACCACTAAAGGGAAGAAGGCTGTGATCCGGATTGCGGAGAACACCGTTTTCCGCGCTGCGGTGGAGATTGAGCATGAGCTGCTAGTGCCTGCGGAGGGTGACGCTGTATTCGAACGCGAGAAGCGGGAAGCCGTCTATTATCCGGAGAGACTAGGCGCCAGAACCGGGGAAGCGTTTGTACCCCTCAAGATTAAAGCGCTTGTCAGTCTGGAGCGCGGCGCTCGGGGCGTCAGCGTAGAGGTGGTGCTTCGTAATGAGGCTAAGGATCATCGTATCCGCGCCTTGTTTCCGACGGATCTGGATGCTGCTCACCATTATGCAGACTCTGTGTTCGAAGCGGCACGCCGCGATAATGAGCCTTCGTCAGAGTGGCGCAATCCAAGCAATTGCCAGCATCAGCAGGCCTTTGTGGATGTTTGCGAGCAGAACGCTGGCCTGACCATAGCGAACCTTGGGCTGAACGAATACGAGCTGCTTCGCGATGGGCGCAACACCGCTGCCGTTACTTTGCTGCGGGCGGTTGGCGAGCTTGGTGATTGGGGCGTCTTCCCGACGCCAGAAGCGCAGTGCCTGGGCGAGCATCGTTTTGTTATGCAGCTGCTGCCTCATGATGGGGAACGCGGCCGCTTCCAGGCTTATGCGAAGGCTTACCAGCTGCAGACGGAATGGAAGCTTCAGCCGACGGGCATTCATGGCGGGGAGCTTCAGCCGACGGGAGCTGCTCTGGCGTGGTCAGGCGAGACGCTGGCCTTCTCCTCGATGAAGCTGGCCGAGGAGTCCGGCGACCTGATGCTTCGCTGGTTCAATATGGGAGGAAGCTCTCAGGAGCTGGAGGTACAGCTTCCCGAGGGCACGGTGGAAGCATATGAGAGCGATATTCTGGAGCAGCGCTCCGGAGAGATGCTTCAGGCCGGGACTGCAGCGGGCAGCGCCATGCTGACCACGAGACCTTACGGGATCGTGACGGTTGGCTGCCGCATCGGGAGCGGCGATACACCATAATATAATAAATTGCTGACAGCCAAGCAGAGCTGCGGCCTCTCCTTTTTGAGGGGAGGCACGCAGCTCTGGTTGGCTTTTTTGTGGCGGCAGGGCAGTTTGTTTAGTTTCGTTTTGTTTGCGGCGGGAGTGGGGGAGGCGTGCGAGGAACTTTGATTTGAGCTGGGGGTGGGGGCGAGTTGGGGGTGGGGACGTGCCAGAAACGTCTAAATGTGCAGGGAGCGGGGGTTTGGAGCAAATAGACGTGCCAGAAACGTCTAAATGTGCAGGGAGCGGGGGTTTGGAGCAAATAGACGTGCCAGAAACGTCTAAATGTGCAGGGAGCGGGGGTTTGGAGCTAATAGACGTGCCAGAAACGTCTAAATGTGCAGGGAGCGGGGGTTTGGAGCTAATAGACGTGCCAGAAACGTCTAAATGTGCAGGGAGCGGGGGTTTGGAGTAAGTAGACGTGCCAGGAACGTCTAAATGTGCAGGGAGCGGGGGTTTGGGGCAAATAGACGTGCCAGGAACGTCTAAATGTGCAGGGAGCGCAGGGTTGGAGCAAATAGACGTGTCAGGAACGTCTAAATGTGCAGGGAGCGGGGGTTTGGAGCTAATAGACGTGCCAGAAACGTCTAAATGTGCAGGGAGTCGGGGTTTGGAGCAAATAGACGTGCCAGGAACGTCTAAATGATCTTGTTTAGCTAAAATGATGATTTAATGAAAAATGAAAATATATATTGCGTCATATTGAAGTATATGTTACATATTAAATAAGAAATATAGAACGTATATTTAATGCGGGCATATGAATCGCCACAACAAAGGAGAGAGCGGGATGGAGAGAGAGCTTGCTTTGGAGATTGTAAGGGTAACGGAGCTGGCGGCATTGGCATCGGCGCCGTGGATGGGTCGCGGCGACAAAAATAGCGCAGACGGAGCAGCAACATCGGCTATGCGTGCGATGTTCGATTCCGTATCGATACGCGGAACGGTCGTCATTGGGGAAGGCGAGATGGATGAGGCCCCTATGCTGTACATTGGCGAGCAGGTGGGAAGCATGCAGGGCCCTGAGGTTGACGTTGCGGTTGATCCACTGGAAGGAACAGAGATCGTGGCGAAGGGGCTGAACAACGCTTTGTCTGTCATCGCTGTGGCAGGCAAGGGCCAGCTGCTTCACGCACCGGACATGTATATGGAGAAGCTGGCATATGGTCCTGCGCTGGTAGGCAAGCTGTCTATTACGGACCCAATCGAAACAACCCTGGCCAAAGCGGCAGACGCACTGGGGAAAAAGGTTGCGGATCTAACGGTTATGATTCTCGACCGCACGCGCCACGATTCGATTATTAAGTCGCTGCGCAAGGTAGGCGTTCGGATCAAATTCCTATCGGACGGCGATGTAGCGGGAGCGATGGCGCCGGCATTCCCCGAAGCGGGCATAGACCTGTACGTTGGCTCCGGCGGCGCGCCGGAGGGCGTATTGGCAGCCGCAGCGCTTAAGTGTCTAGGAGGCGGTATCCAAGGGAGATTGATGCCAGCGGATGGCAAGGAGTATGCGCGCTGCATCGAGATGGGCATCGAGGACCCTTACCGCGTACTGACAATGGATGACATGGTTGGCACAGAGGATGTTATATTCGCGGCTACCGGCGTCACACCGGGCGAATTCCTGGGCGGGGTGCGCTACTTCCCGGATGAGAGAGCGGAGACGGAGTCCATCGTCATGCGCGCGAAGACCAAAACGATTCGATTCGTTCGGTCGCTTCATTATTTGCCAAACAAGCCGCTGCTGCAGCAATCTGGTGAGACGAAGCCAGAGACAAAAGAGAAGCCAAAGGGGAAAGCAAAGGTAGAGGAAGAGCAGACGGCTTAATTAAAGAGGTTTGCAACGAAAACATAAATCTTGTGCTGAAAACGGGACTTTTTGAACACACATGTAAAGTGGATCTTTGATGAACAATGAAGCCTCGCGGATAATCCGCGAGGCTTCATTGCGTTGTGCCGCCAGCGTCGCCCGCCAGCCAGTCCGGGGACTGGCTGGATTAGTCCAGCGGCGGCGTTGTGACGCCTTCGCGCTCCGCCTGCTTGCGGTGCGCGATTCGGCTCGCTGCGGATGCCGCGATGGCGCCGACGATGTCGTCGAGGAAGGTGTGAATCTCTTTGTCGGATTTGGCGTTTAGACGTACGAGTATGCCGGGCTTCAGCTTATCGACATAGCCGAAGTTGGTGAAGCCGATGCTGCCGTATACGTTGACGATGGACAGCGCCAATATTTCGTCGCAGCCGTATAACCCCTCGTCGTATTTGATCATGTCCTGCAGAGGCGCCATCAGCTTGCCTTCCTCCGCCAGCAGATCCAGCTGAATGCCTGTCAGGACAGCGTTCTGCACCTCTCGCTTGGACAGGACTGCCTCGACGTGGATAATACATTCCTCCGGCGTGAGCTCCGGGTAATAATCCTTCTGCAGGAAGTAGACCAGCTCCGCGATCGCTTCGTTGGTTACACCTCGTTTGACGAGCCATTCTTTGGTAGCCGCTGCGACTTTTTCGCTGTTCAGGCTATATTTTTCAGGCAGGTTGCTCATATCATTTCCCCCTCGAGATTTTTGGACAAAACTGGTCTAAAACAGGGAAGGGCTCGTATACATATTACTACAAATGAGGAGTTGTACAAAGCCGACAGGCCAAAATCGATTGGGGAGGAATTATCATCATGATTCAAAAAAAATGGATTCGCCGCTCCGCGTACGTCGCGCTTCTGGCGCTGCCCGTTATAACCGCGGGATGCGGACTGTTCTCTCAGCAAACTAGCAAAACGATCGATCCGCCGCAGGTAGAGGAAACCGGGGACATGAACAGCGATCCAACCGGACAGGCTTTGCCGGACGGCCAAGAGCCATCCAGAATGACGGTGTATCTGCAGGACAGCAACGGCTATCTGGCTCCAATCGCTGTGCCGGTCACGCTTGGCGAGAAGGAGACGGCTGCCCAGAAGGCGCTCGAGGTTATGGTGGACAATGGAGCTTACGCCGCGCTTATTCCGGAGGACTTCAGGGCCATGATTCCGCAAGGCACGCAGGTCATCGGCTATACCTATGATCAGGAGCGCAAAGTCGCGAAGGTCAACCTGTCGGGTGCTTTCCTTGATTATAACGCGCAGGACGAGCGGGATATCGTAGAGTCGATCACCTGGACGCTGACGGCCATGCCAGGCATCGAAGGTGTAGAGCTCTCCGTCGAAGGCCAGCTGCTGGAGGAAATGCCGCAAGCGGCGTTCCCGATCCAAGGCGAGCTTACCCGCAAAATCGGCATCAACCTGGAGAGAGCCGAAGGGGTGAATCCCGCTAATTCTTCGTCGGTGGTGCTCTATTTCTCCGCTCAATCCTTAAATCATGAAGAATATTATGTGCCGGTTACGCGCTTGATCGATCGTTCGGATTCCAAGGAGCACGCGGCGATGGAGCAGCTGATTCAAGGGCCGCTGGATGCCAAGAAGCTGACCAGCGTGATTCTTCCCAATGTGGAGGTCGAAAGCCTGGAGCTGCTGGATGAAGGGCTTGTCAAGATCGATCTGAAGGACGAGGCTTATGAATCCGGTCTGCCGGTTCCGGCGGAAATGCTGCAGGCCATCGTGTTGTCGCTGACCGAGAATACGGGCGCAACCTCTGTACAAATCAGCATCAACGGCGAAACGGATTTGGTGGACGACGCGAACAACACGTACAGCGAGACGCAGCCGGCGACGAGACCCCATCATCTCAACGCGCTGAAGTCCTAAGCATAAAGCGAACGAATCGGGCATTAGTCCGGTTCGTTCTTTTTTTGCGGGTGTCGTATCGGCGATGTGCATTCCCGTCTTGACTTTGTTAAAATAGGAGAGGTTCAAAATGGAAGATATGCTCAGGAGGCCATCAAAATGAGAAATGACAGTCGCGAGCCGAATCAGCTTCGGCCGGTTCAAATAACGACAAACGTAAACAAGCATGCGGAAGGCTCGGTTCTAATCGAGGTGGGAGATACCAAAGTCATCTGCACCGCCAGCGTGGAGGACCGTGTCCCTCCGTTCATGAAGGGCCAGGGCAAGGGATGGATTAACGCGGAATATGCGATGCTGCCGCGCGCGACCCACTCCCGCAATCAGCGTGAAGCGGCGCGGGGCAAGCTGACGGGCCGGACGATGGAAATTCAGCGTCTGATCGGCAGGGCGCTGCGCTCCGTCGTAGATCTTGGCGCGCTGGGCGAGCGTACGATTACGCTTGATTGCGACGTTATTCAGGCAGACGGCGGCACACGCACAACCTCCATTACAGGAGCTTTTGTCGCGCTGGCGCTGGCTGTAGCTC
This sequence comes from Paenibacillus sp. PL2-23, assembly GCF_040834005.1. Classification (NCBI taxonomy): domain Bacteria; kingdom Bacillati; phylum Bacillota; class Bacilli; order Caryophanales; family Paenibacillaceae; genus Paenibacillus; species Paenibacillus sp. PL2-23. The sequence continues at coordinate 3,818,873 of NZ_CP162129.1, read as the reverse complement.
ATATCGGCAAGACGGTCTCGTTCCAAAAGTATCCTATCCGTGATTTTCTGGCTTCCGTCAGCGTTGGGGTCATTCAGGAGAAAGCGCTGCTTGATCTGAATTATGAAGAGGATTCCAAGGCGAAGGTCGACATGAACGTCGTCATGACGGGAGAAGGCAAATTCGTAGAGGTGCAAGGCACCGGCGAAGAGGCGCCGTTCTCGCGGGAAGAGATGAATCAGCTGCTTGCGCTTGCCGAGGCCGGCATTGAGGAATTGATCCAGAAGCAGCGTGAAGCGCTCGGCGAGCTCGCGGACCGCATCGGGAGGTAGAGCGATGTCCCGGCACTTGCTATCGGAGGGGTCCGTTATTGTCGTCGCAACCAAAAACAGCGGTAAGGTCAAAGAGTTTGCTTACGCTCTGGAGAAGCTGGGCAAGGGTGTGCAAAGCCTGCATGACTATCCCGCCATCCCGGATATTCCGGAGACGGGGACAACCTTCGCGGAGAACGCGCGAATCAAAGCCAAGGCGACGGGAGACGCGCTTGGCGTCCTTGCGCTGGCGGACGATTCCGGCCTTCGGGTGGAGGCGCTTGGCGGCGCGCCGGGCGTCTACTCCGCGCGCTACGCGGGCGAAGGCGCTTCAGACGCTGACAACAATGCGAAGCTTGTGGCGGAGCTCAAGGCGTTGGGCTGCGAGGCTGAAGATCGCATGGAGGCATTAAGCGGTATGGGGATGCCGGTCGACGGCTCGAAGCCCCTTAGCCGCGCTCAATTCGTATGCGCTCTGGCGCTTTACGATCCCGAGACGGGAACGTTCGTGGAAGCGGAGGGCACGGTCGACGGCGTTATAACCGATCAGCCCCATGGAGACGGGGGCTTCGGCTACGACCCGTTATTCTGGGTGCCCGCTCTGGGACGGGGCATGGCGGAGCTGAGCAAGGAGGAGAAGGGCGCCATCAGCCATCGCGGCGAGGCGCTGAAGGCGCTGCTCGCCAAGCTGGAGGATTAGTCGCCGAGCAGGAGAAGAGGCTGGTGCAAGCGGATTGCCGCATGCGCCAGCCTCTTATTTCTCCATATACTAACCTTTCTCTAACCGATGGAAACCTTATACGTCTTCAGCCACAAATTGACCTGGTACAAATAGGCGAACAGCTGGGGACCCGACATCAGCTGTCCGAACCAAGGCAGATTGGATTTCGCTGAATCGGATTCCGCAAGCTCCCGAACCTTCTTCACGTTAATGAGGGGCAGGAGCGGGGAGGACGGGTCGTTGAGTACATCTAGCAGCAAACCTTTGACCGCGGTCAGATAGTTCGGGTTATGCGTCTTCGGGTAGGGACTCTTCTTCCTCCATAATACGTCGTCCGGCAGCACGCCCTGCAGCGATTTGCGCAAAATGCCCTTCTCCCGGTCGCCCGCTGTTTTGATTTCCCATGGAATGTTGAACACATATTCCACGAGTCGATGGTCGCAGAATGGCACCCGAACCTCAAGTCCAGCCGCCATGCTCATCCGGTCCTTGCGATCCAGAAGCGTTGGCATAAAGCGGGTAATGTTCAAATAAGACATTCGCCGCATCCGCCGCCTTACCTCGTCCTCGCCGTCAAGCTGAGGCACCTCGGCTACGGCATCCGCATACCGATCTCCGATATATTGCTCCGGCTTAATCCACTCCGCGATGTCGGGAGACAGCAATCCCGCCCTCATCGTTGTGGCGAGCGACCATGGGAAGGTATCGGCGCTCAGCGCCTCCTCCCGGTGGAACCAGGGGTAGCCGCCGAATATTTCGTCCGCCGCTTCGCCAGAGATCGCGACGGTCGCGCCCTTCTTGATCTCGTGGCAAAAGAGCAGCAGGGAAGCGTCGACATCGGCCATGCCCGGCAAATCGCGCGCCAGTGTTGCGTCATGGAGAGCGGCCGCCAGCTCTGGCGTATCGAACTGAATGGGGTGATGCACGGTACCCAGATGCTTCGTCATGCGCTCGATCCACGGAGCGTCGCTGTTCGGCTGGAACGCGTGCGCCTGGAAATGCTTGTCGTTGTCGCGGTAATCAACGGAATACGTGTGCACGTTGCCCTGACCATTCGCCGCATAATAGTTCACGGCAAGCGTCGTCAGCGCGCTGGAGTCCAGTCCGCCGGACAGCAGCGTGCATACGGGCACATCGGAGATAAGCTGCCGCTCCACCGTATCCTTGAGCAAGGCGCCGACATGCTCGGCGGTTTCCTCTACATTATGTGTGTGCTCCGAGCTCCGCAGCTGCCAGTACGTGATGGTTTTTGCGCCCGCCTGGTTCACAACCATACACTTGCCTGGCCGCAGCTCCTCAATATCCTTGTATACGCCGTGTCCCGGCGTGCGAGCGGGGCCAATAACGAATATTTCGGCAAGGCCCTCGGCTCCCACCTCCGCTTTGACCGCGGAATGCTCCAGAATGCATTTGGGCTCGGAGCCGAAAATAAACAAGCCGTCTCTTCTCCGGAAGAACAGCGGCTTGACGCCAAGTCGATCACGCGCGAGGAACAGCTCCTGCGCCGTTACATCCCATATCGCAAACGCGAAAATACCGTTAAAGCGCTCAACGCATGCGCGTCCCCATTCCATAAATGCGACCAGCAGCACCTCGGTGTCGCAGGTTGTTGTGAAGGAACGTCCCCTGCTCTCCAGCTCCTTCTTCAGCTCGGGAGCGTTGTACAGCTCTCCATTGTAGACGACAACGTATTTGTCATCCCCAGTATACCGAATCATAGGCTGGGCACCGTTCTCCGGGTCCATAACCGACAGCCGTCGATGGCCAAGCGCGCAATGAGCCGATATCCAGGTGCCTGCGGCGTCGGGGCCGCGCGGGGCAAGGGTGTCGGTCATCTTTTCCAGATTGACGCTTTCCTTGGTTAGGTCACTGTTCCAATCAATCCAGCCGGTAATTCCGCACATCCATCTCATTCCTCTCTATGCTGGACTCCAATAGCGATAGTAACAGTTATATGCTGAAAAAAGGCATAAAATGTCTGTCCAACGGGGGATGCTAGAGGAGGCGACAACAGCTGAAAGCCACTTCCAGGAAGGAAGAAAGGAATGAGCGCAGATGCATCAGCAGGATGAATGGGAAGGGCACGGCGGAAGAAAGCAATTTTTTGTTTCCGTTCAAGCCGGTCAAATATTGGAGGATCCCGAGGCGGCAGCCTATGAGCTGGCGATATACGCGAATGACGAGGAGGTTGCCCGGCTGCGCGAGCTGTTCGAGGAGCTGGCCTCTATGGATGAAGCGGAGGTCGCGCACTTCGCGCACACGCCGTACGGCACTAGCGGAGACGAGACGATAAACGCTGCTTCTGACGAAATTGTAAGCCTCATTTACAAGCAGCTGTATGAGTGCGGCACTGGAGAAACCAAGCGGCACATCGAATCCATGGGGATCTTATAGGGAAAGGCGGGTGTGGCGAATGAAGCCATTGGAAGCGCGCGTGAGAGGTGTGGTGAGCAGAGACGGTATGCCTTGCGCGGAGGTGGAGGTTCGGACGGACGATCACAACGCACCGGTCGTTCTGGCTTATTATTCAAATGGCGGCGCAGCGCTAGTGCTGCATGAGGTGCTCCGTAACGACGCGGACAGAGAGGCAGACTGGTTCGATAATAATATGCACCAGGCGTTCCGGAGCCTGACGAGCGGCTCCCTCAACGAAGACGAGGCTCACAGCAGCTGGCAGGCATTCGGAGCTCGTGTGATCGAGCTGGCGGGGGATGAGATCACTCGCTGTCTGTCGGAAACAAAGGAATAAGCGAGAGAGAACAGACCCATCGTCGACATGACGATGGGTCTGTTGGCTGTGGAAATCATGATGTATAAGCGCTATCTTACACGCCTTCGAATGGCGGCCACGGCTGTTACGAGCAGCAGAGGGGCGGTAAAGGCAAATGTGACCCATAACGGATGAACGATCGACACCATCTCCACCCACTGCATATCGGATTTGAACCCCACCAGCGTATGGAGAAAGGCGATCAGCGCGATAGGCGTCACGATCATTCGATAATTCTGGAGCTTGAAGAGATGCGTTATGAACAGGCTCAGCACGTACAAGGTAATAGTCGCCTTCATATAGGAGCCTGCTATGAGAGATATTCCGATAACGGACTCGATCCTCGTGATGATTTCCTGCACCTCCACCGTGCGGGCAAGCTCGTACAGGGAATACTTCTTGATGCCGGCGAGCGGTCCGAATAACATGATCGTGCAAACGATGGATACACACAGAGTGGTTATATTCAACAGCAACGCCAGAATCATCTTGCGTTTAAGCTCGCTGTTAGCCGTTTTATGAACGAATTGCAGCAGCATTGCGAACAGAAACAACTCAGCATAAGGGAACCCGTACGAAAAAAAAGCGCCTTTCAGCACGGGCAGCACGCCCTCTGGCATGAGCGGGACAAGATGCCCGGGACTGTAATCCTCAATCGCCAGCAAGAGCACGGCGCTGACAAATATAACGACCAGAGTCATGATCATGGTAAACATCCGCGCCATAACCTCAAGCCCTGCCCGAACGGTCAATGCCGCAACCATAAAGATCAGAGATGTGAAGGAGTAGGTTGGCGTTTCTCTGAGCATGGCACTCTGCATAAACAAGCTGATATCGAGTACAATCGCTGACAGCATATGCAGCAAACAAGAAAGAGGCAGGACAGCGATGACAAGCGTCGGCCACGTGCCGATCAGCTTGCGGCTGTATTCCACATAGCTCAATCTCGGGAAACGGCCGTGCAGATAGAGCATACAGGCTAGAAGTGCCATGCCGACTGCTCCGGAGATGATCAGGGAAAGCCAGGCGCTGTTATCCGCTTTGCCGATTAGCGGGGAAGGGATATTGATAATAGAAGAGCCCGTCATAAAGGTATAGAATAACACACCCATTTGCATAGGGCTGACTACTTCCTGCTGCTCCATATGGATTCACCTCCTATCGCTGTTCGTCACTGATTGGGCAAGGTCAGCCACTTGTCTATCGTACGGGCCATGTCTGTGAACACGAGATCGGCCAGCTCGTAAATGCCAGGAAAGTCAAATGGGAAAGCCAGTGCATAGTCGACGGCGAAATACAGCGATACCATCATAAGAATGATGTATGCCGCCTTCTCCGCCCTGCTTGACTCGCTTTGCCACAAAGACCTGTCGTACACAAATATAGAGCCGTATGCGGCCAGCAGCACGATGACGCGTTCTACCATATGCCGTTCTCCTCTCGCTATTTGCTATCCCCCGAAACAGCCGGCTTTCCAATCGCGGTGCCGGTCGTTATGAGCCTGACGTCGACCTGAATATCGAAAGGGATCCCGGCAAATTGATCCTCCCAAGAGTCCTTCATGCCTTTCCATGCTTTGGGATGCCACTTTGCGATCGAATTGCCGATATCGATGATATCCGTTTTATTAGCCTGAAGCACTTGGATGGTCGAGAGCATCTGATGTTGGATTTCCTTTTCAATTTTGAGGATATAGTCTTCCTCATCCTGTCTTGTTTTGATCTCTGTGCATTTCAGTTCTCCGATGACTCCTTCTACCGAGGCTTTTACAAGTACGCTCACCTTGTCTCCCTCAAGCTTGGGCTTTATCCTGGTATTCAGGCCAAGCACCTCAAATGATTCTGTCTGAAGCTTCTCCTGGCAGGGGATTTCTACAATGCCGGACTTAAATTCATTCCGCAGCATGACAAGCCCTTCCACTTTTTTGGAAGGCAGGATGTTGATCATCTTGCCCTTCTTCAGAAGTGCCAAACCTGCTGTATTCAATTCGTCCATACTGTCCTTGTAAATATAGGTGATAGCCGCATCGTTATTCGGACTGCCCATCTGCAGAGCGAATTTGAGCAGCGTCGTATCCATCGATTTGGCGGAGTTTTTGTAGGATACCTGTTTGGTGAGCAAGAGCTGCTGCCCGATGGTCTGCTCGATCTCCGGCTCGATTTCCAATATACGATCCGCGCGTCCTTTGGCAATCATAAGGGAGATCGTATGTCTGGGTTCATGATCCCGGTAAAAAAAATCGATCAGCTTGCCGACGTCGGTCGACTTCGCCAGCTTCTCGCCAATGATGATCACGCGCATATGGCTCCAGGTAGCCTTCCTGCCGAGATGGATAGGAATATCACGGATCGCTTCGAATAGGGAATCGTCCGTTGTTTTGACCAGCAGGTTCGCCGTGGGGCTCTGTGAGCCTCCTCCGCCCCCATTTTGCCCGGTGACTGGGCGGTACATCTGCGTGGTCAATTCCAACTGTTTGTTTTTGCCCTGGTCGATCGCAATCGCCATTACAAATCCGTAGTGATCCAGCTCTCTTTTATTCCAGCACCCGGGCAGGAAGAGCAGGGCGGCGCACAATAAAACGAGGGTCATCCTTTTTTTAAACATCATCCCATCATTCTTTCCGATTCATTATGGTTGCAAGCGGCCGCTAGTTTTTAGGCGAATGCTTGCGCGGTGATTGAAGCAGTGATTTCAATGGAGCCCTTATGAAGACATCCCGAAGCAGGCTTGCCCGAAGCGGAGCAATAGGCGTCAAATAAGGCTGTCCAAGCGAACGCAGCTTGCAAAGATGCAGCAAGATGAGGATAAACACAATCATGATGCCGAAGCCCCCCATGATGGATGCGGAAAGCATAAGCGGAAACTTTAAGATCCGCAAAGCGATCGCAATGTTGTATTGAGGAATCGAAAACGATGCGATGCCGGTGAGCGCAACGATAATAACCATAATCGGTGACGCGATTCCGGCATTGATTGCCGCTTCGCCTACGACGAGAGCCCCAACGATGCTGACGGCTGACCCAACGGGCTTAGGCAGCCGTACGCCTGCTTCCCGCAGGAGCTCGAAGAAAAACTCCATAATTAACGCTTCGAAGAAAGCGGGAAACGGTATGCCTTCTCTCGTATCAATGACCGCAAGCAGCAAGACGGTCGGGATGAGCTCGGAGTGGAAGGTGGATAAGGCGATATAGATGCTGGGAAGCGTCAACGCCAGTAAAAACGCAATGATGCGCAGGAAGCGGATCATGCTGGAGTACACGGTTCTCTGATAATAATCTTCGCTTGATTGGAAAAATTCCGGGAACATTCCCGGACATAATAGAATGCTTCCCGTCCCTTGTGTAAGCACGGCGATCTTGCCATCCAACATGGCCGCTACTGCCGTATCGGGACGTTCCGTATAACGATGCTGCGGGAAGGGAGACCAGGTTGAATCCTCAATTAGCTGCTCAATGTAGGAGGTCTCCAATATTTCCATCTCGGCTGCTTTTTGGATTCTCTTCTCGAATTCCTTCAGCATTTCGGGATCCGCGGCGCCCTCCACATAGCCGTAAATAATCCGTGTTTGAGTTTTCCCCCCCGCATACAACGCTACGGTTTTGAAATCCGGCGTCTTGAGACGCATGCGGAGAAGCCCTACATTTTTTTGCAGGTTCTCAACGGTGCTTTCCCGAGGTCCCTGAATAACGGATTCATTGGTGGGCTCTGATACCTGCCGCGACTCCATGGTCAGCGATTGATAGACCAGAGCCTTGTTCCATTCATTGAAGAAAATAACAAAGTTGCCCGAAGATATATGAAACACAGCTTGATGCAGGTCATCCAGCAGATCGGCCTTTTTCTCGGAAACCCCTTGATGCTCGAAGAAGGAAATGACATTCTCCGGCGTAATCGTCGTAGCGGGGCCGACCTCGTGAGCGACAAGATCCTGCAAGGAGCTTTTCATATAATTGATAATTTCGCCTTGCATCAGGGTTTCATAATAGACGGAGCATGCCGAATGCTGGAGCTCCGGGCCGTAGCTCCAATGCCGGAATACGATATCAGCGTTTCTGGAGAAGATAGCTTCCAGCTGGCTGATATTATCCCCCAATACATCCGATATCGGCTGCTTGGGCGTGCCAGCGTCCGCCTCATATCCCTTGGTCTCCGGCTGAGCTGTTCCTTGCACAGGTGTACTGCTCGGAGTTGAGCTGCCCATTTGATCCGGACACATGAGACACATGGATGACCACCCCTAGTCTGGTTCGATTTGGGATTAGTATGAAGAATGTGGTCCAATATTATGCAGTTATTGGTTATACACGATATAATCGGCGGTCCGAATCGCCGGGGCGGCGGTGGATAAGGTTGGAGGGGTCTAAAAGAGCAGCCGGCCCCAGTAGGGCCGGCTTAGGCGAAATCAAGAGCGCGAACGGATCTCCTGACGCATGAAGAGCAGATAGGACAGGCCGAAGCAGATCATCGTGGCGGACAGCATACCCGTAAGCTGCGGCCAGACAAGCAGCAGACTCTGGCCAAGGGGCAGCGGTGAAGGCAGAGCGCCCACCACTTGCTCCATGGTCAGCGGTCCGAGAGACCGCACGCTAGGCATAAGAAGAGTGGTGTTGGCCTCATTGAACAGCTCGGACGGGGACAGTCTGTTGAGCGATAGAATAAGCTCCTGATAGCGCATCACAGCTTCTGCGCCCGCATTTTCCGACGGAGCGGCGCCTTTGGCGACGAGGTTCAGGAGCATGCCATAGAATACGGTGAAAAATATCCAAATCGCGAGGCCCGCAAGCGCCGAGGTGGTCGCCTGCCGGAATCGGACCGAAAACAGGATGGACAGATTGAGCCAGAAGCCGATATAGACAACGGACGTGATCAGAAAGAGCAGCACCCGCAGAAATTGCTCCGGCGTCGGCGGATAGCCGATTACAATAAGGCCAAGCCCCATAACAAGCAGCCCAAGCGCGAATATAGCGACCGTAATGACGAGCAGCGTGGACACAAATTTCGCCTTCAGCAGATCGTCCCGGTAAATGGGCTGGGAGATCAGACGGCTAAGTGTGCCTCTGCTGCGTTCCGCGTTCACGGCGTCAAAGCCGAGAGCGATGCCCATGAGCGGACCGAGAAACGTGACAAACGCGATAAAGTTAGGCAAGGTTCCATCCGACAAGGTGAAGATTTGCAGGAACGCCATGCTTGTATCCTCGTTGGCTCCGCTTCGGAGCGCGGTAACCGCTGAGTAGACAGAGCCGATGCAGGCCAGCAAAATAATGCCCATCAGAATGACAAATCGCCAGCTTCGAACGTGATCTCCGAATTCCTTGCGCACCATGACCCAGAAAGCGGCGGCGGACGATTCACCGCCCTTGCGGAGAGAGAATCTTTCCGACAGCCTAGCGCGTAAGCCGTTAAACGGCATGTGTGTCACCTCCTTCAAAAAAACGACGATACACATCGTCCAGACTATACGTTCGTCTATGAATGGCATACAGCTCTGCTTCCGAGGAAGCCGTTCGCGCCGCGGCGGCTGTCACGTCGGTGTCGCATTGCAGCTCCGCCCTGAAACGACCGTCCGGCAGCATGGCGATTTCCCTCATGTCCCTAACGCCAGGGATAGCCAGCAAGGCGGGCTTCAGGCGCTCGCTTGGATTCCCAAACTCCAGCTCGATGACAACGGCGTGCTCCTCCTCCAGCATGCCCGAGAGCTGCTCCAGTCCGCCGCATGCGACCAGTCTCCCTCCGACAAACAAGCCGACCCGATCGCAAATTTGCTGCACTTGCTGCAGATGATGCGATGAGAGCAGCACAGTGAGGCCGTCTTCCCTGCTGAGGGTCGTAATGAGCTCCAGCAGCTCCTGCACGCCTTTGGGGTCTATGCCGAGCGTTGGCTCATCCAGAATGATCATCTCGGGACGTTTGATCAGCACGTCTGCTAGTCCCAGTCTCTGGCGCATCCCTCTGGAGAATGCGCCAACCTTCTTCCTGCCGCTTCCAGACAAGCCGACACGCTCCAACAGCTCCAATGCGTTCTGCTGGGCTGCTTGCCTGGAGAAGCCGTTCAACCCCGCTGTGTACATCAAATTGTCTATTGCGGTCCGATCCTCGTAGAAGCCAAGGTCGTCCGGCATATAGCCGATCCGGCGTTTAATGTCCAGCGCGCTTCGAGCCGGGTCGAGACCCAGCACGCGCACAGTACCGGCTGTCGGCTCGGTTAGTCCCAGCATCATTAGAATCGTTGTGGTTTTGCCCGCGCCGTTCGGTCCCAGCAAGCCGAATACTTCACCCTTGCGAATCGTAAGGTCCAGCTTGTTGACCGCTAGATGGCTGCCGTACGCTTTGGTTAGTCCCGTCAGCTCGACGGCGGCTTCTGTATAGGTGCGCTGCTCCACGATCAACGCCTCCCGTATTTGTGGAATAGGCCGTAGATACCAGCGGCTACAGCGGCAATGATCAGAATCCCGATCCAGCCCCACAGCGTAGATGATTTCACCGCAACTCGGATGGCGGCGTCCGCAGATTTCTGAGCGGTGCCGGCCGACAGGTTCAGCGCGTAATCGCCAGGCAAAGCCTGCTCGGAGGCTTGAATCACGGCCTGAACGCTTGCTTCTGTGCCTGGCTCCAGCGAACGGATGGTTTTGGGCTCGAAGGTGACGTCCCATTCAGCGGGCGTCTGCGCGTTCAAGCTCACATCCTCCAGCTTGACGGTGCCGGTGTTTTTGACAACCAGCTGAAGCGAACGGCTGCCTCCCGCCTTCACTGCAGCATTCAGCCGATCGTCAGCGGTGCTCAGCGCGATGCCGTAGGTGCCGGTAATAACGGCCTCCAGCGTCGTCTCCGCTTTGGTGGAGCTGTTGGCGGCCATAATCGGAACGCTGTAGGTGCCGGCCTTGGCCTGATCCGGGGGCAGGAGCTCAATGGACAACGTCTGGGAAGCGTTTGGCTCGACGGTTACGGACGTGACGCCATTCCCGCCGGAGGTGAAGCGCGCCTCCCAACCGTTGTCGACCGATGCGGCAAGCGCATAGGTCTGCTCTTCCGCAGTTTGATTCGAAAGCTTGGCAGAGAAGGTGAAGCTGGAGTCCGCGTGCCCCTCGATGTTAGGCTGCTCGACCTCCAGCTTCGAGGTATAGGAGCCCTTCTCCGCAACGAACACACGAAGCGGGAGCTGGGCGCCGCCTGCGTTCACAGTGAAGCTGTATTCTCCCTTATCGACCTGAAGCGGCACATCCAATCTCAGGCTGAGCGTTTCCGAGCTCTCTGGCTTGACGGCCAGCTGCTTGACCACCCTGCCTCCCGCCGTCAGTTCATAGGACCAGCCGTCAGGCGTGTTCTGAAAGCTGATATCGGCTTTGACGGTTGCTTCCCCCCGGTTCATCAGTTCAATGCTGTAGGAGATCGATTCTCCCGGCGCGGCGTCAACAGCGGTATACGGCGTGAACAGCTCCAGCGTGTTCGCGGCCTCCGCGCTTTGCGGCGACAGCCCTAGTCCCCCTAATGTCAATACAGCGATAACAAGTGCCAGGATCGAAGCCTGGCGGCATGCTTTGCGCATGGCATTCAACCTCCGATTTGAAATTTTGGCAGGCGCTGTGGGCGCCCTTTCATTCGGATTACGATCCAACAGGGCTGTTGGATTTACGCTTTTTTAAAATTTATTTGGGAGTTTTCAAACGGTTCATTTTTTGATAAAAAAAGAATTAAACATAACTTTCGACTACTCGGGAGGGAATGCGGGGTGCGTCAAAATCGAGAGAATGCCCATTGGAACGGCTGCCAGGACAACGCAGCGATGGCAGCCGTGCTTCGCGACATGTGCGAGGGCTCCAGCGAGGCCTTCGACCGCTTCTACAGCCATTACGTACCGCTTGTCATGCGTATTGCGTGCAGACTGCTCGGCGACCGAATGGAGGCGGAGGATGTCTGCCATGATATCTTCCTGGAGGCGATCCGCAAGGGACGGCAGTATAGTCCTGACAGGGGCTCTGTAGACGCCTGGATGGCCGTGATGACGAAGAGCCGCTGCATGGACAGAATGAGAAAGCTCAGCCGGACCGTTGTCGTGCACGACGCGGAAGAAGCGGAGCGGTTCCAGGTCGAACCGGGACCGGAAGAGAAGACGCTGGTGTCAATGGAGCGGCGTGCTGTCAGAGATGCGCTGGAGGAGCTACCGGAGCAGCAGCGTAATGCACTCGTAACCGCTTATTACCGCCATCGGACACATAGGGAGCTGGCAGAGGAGTGGGAGGTGCCGCTCGGCACGGTCAAGTCGTGGATCAGATACGGCATTCACAATCTTCGCAAATCGCTGACGAGGCGAGGCTGGGCTGCTGAGGGCTTCGGAAGGGAGGAAGGAGGCGGATGAGCAGGGATAAAGTAGAGTTGGAAGCTGCCAAGACGACATGCGAGGCTGGCTTCACTGAGCAGGATTGGATCGACGCCCTGATAGGCCATGCCGACACCGTCAGGCGGACAGCGCTGCACTTGCATGCGGCTGAATGTGCCAGCTGCCAAGCGCTGCGCGAGGAGTGGGGGCAGCTCCTCAGCCCGACCACGGGAAAGAACGACGGAGCTCCCGAAGCTTACGAGCTGACTCCCAGCCGCCGCGCTTCGCTTAGGCGGAGGGTCCGGCTTAAGGGGGCGGGCCGCTGGCTGGGAAGAAGCCTCCTTGCCGGCTCTGCCGCTGTCGCAGCCGTAATACTCGTTGCGATGCTGATGTCGCAGGACCGGCTCACGTCTGCTTCAGACGAGCATCTGCTCTCTTATGTAGAGAGCCAGGAGCCTGCCGCGCTGCAATTGGTAAGGGCGTCAGACACGTCCCGCTACCGCATTGCTCCTCAAGGAGAAGCGCGGGAGGGCTATCTCTGGCTAAGCGGAGACAGCAGGGAAGCGTTTCTGCTGCTGGACCCGCTCGCACGACAAGATGGGGAGGATTATCAGGCGTGGGCCATTCAGGGCGCTCGCAGGTATTCCTTAGGCATCGTGAAGTTTGCAGGCGGAGCGGGATATTTGCACATGAAAACCGATTTGCTGCCCTACGCGGATCATATCGCGCTCAGCACGGAGCCGAAGGGCGGCAGCGAGACACCGTCCCAGCAGCGATTCATGCTGCTGGTGCCGGGGCCATAACACGCAAAAAGACCGCCTCGCGGAGCATTCTGCTCTGCTTGGCGGCCTGTTCATAGGTAAGGGAAATGATATTATGGCGTCCCAGGAGGGATTCGAACCCCCGACAACTCGCTTAGAAGGCGAGTGCTCTATCCAACTGAGCTACTGGGACGCGTAATTGATACTATAGCATGACATACCAAGGTCATGCAAGCATTTTTTGAAAAAAAGGCATTGGAGAATCGATATTTTTTTCTGGAGCCGGCACGTGGTATAATCGTTCGCAAGATTAGGGCAGCTGCCCGAATGACGATTTTGGCGGGAGTACCACGAAGGCGGTGAGACTATTACAACTCCTCAACAACCCGGTGACCCTCAAGCCGAGGGCAAGGACAATGTTTATTTATTTCCCAGCATGCTGGACCAGTATCAGATTCAGCTGACCCGTATGCTGGAGGCAGAGCAATATCGCGAAGCCAAAAACCTGCTGCGCTTTCTGCTCCAATGCCAAGGGCAGGAGAAGCGGCATTACGAGGAATGGGAAAGCCTGCTGGGGTGGCTCGATATGGCGTTCCCGGGCGGAGATGAAGCGGAAGCAGAGCCGGCTGACGGCTCTGACGATGAAACGGCGCTGCGGGAGCAGCTGCTGAGGCCGCCCAACCAGGACGAGGCGTATATCAGCCAGGTCATGTATATCATGCAGCATCATCCCATGATGGACCAGCAGCTGCTTGCGCTGGAGAGAGCGGCATACATAGAGGACGACGGCGTATCGGATTTGATCGTGGAATGGCTGGAAGGCACGACGGTGCATCCTATCGTGCAGTTCAAGGCGCTCCAGTGCCTGCGAAGACGAGGCGTGGCGGGCACGATTGATCTGGATAGGCTGGACGAGCGGGTGACGCTGGATATCGAGCAGACGCCGCTGAGCATGGAGGGGTTCCCCGAGCCGATCGGTCGAATCCAGGAGCGGACGGAGTCTGTCGCCGAGGTGGACGACCCGACGCTGCCTCATTTCGCCCGGGAGCTTTGGAAGGAAAGCCTGCAGTTTCTATATGGCACTTCCGCCTACAGGTGGATGCTGGATGAAAGCGAGGAGACGGTGGATTGCTTCGCGGCGGCGCTTCATCTGACGCTTCATCTGACCGTGTATGGTTCGGCGAATGATGACGATATTCGTGAAACCTACGGCATTACCGACAGTATGAGATTCCGATATGAACAAGCCTGCAGAACGCTGCGCAGCGTCGCTATGCTCCTGCAAACGGGCGGCGGCCAAAGCGAGCCTTGAAATGCTTGTCCAACTTGTTTATAATGGAATGGTTTATGTAACGTGAAAACATGTGTGGATAAGCGCATTTTTGGAGGGGAAGGCATAAAATGAAAGCTACTTGGGAAAAAATAGACAAGAACATCGTTTCTATCGATGTGGAGGTCGGCGCGGACAAAGTCGCGACAGCACTGGATCAAGCCTTTAAGAAAGTATCCGCGAAGGTTAACGTTCCGGGCTTCCGCAAAGGCAAAGTACCGCGGGGCATCTTCGAATCCCGCTTCGGCGTGGAGAGCCTGTATCAGGACGCTATCGACATTCTTCTTCCGGAAGCCTACACGGCAGCGGTTAAAGAGAACGAGATCGAGCCTGTTGACCGTCCGGAGATTGACGTGACGCAATTCGCGAAGGGCCAAGCCTTCAAATTCGTGGCGAAGGTTACAGTGAAGCCTGAAGTGACCCTTGGCGAATACAAAGGCCTGGAGATCGAAGCGACAGAGGCTGCTGTATCCGAAGAGGAAATTCAAGCTGAGCTTGAGCGTCTGCAATCCCGTCACGCTGAGCTTGCAGTTGTGGAAGAGGGCGCTGCCGAGAATGGCGATACGGCAGTTATCGACTTCGACGGCTATGTAGACGGCGAACAGTTCGAAGGCGGCTTTGCTGAGCGTTATTCCTTGGAGCTCGGCTCCGGTTCGTTCATTCCAGGCTTTGAGGATCAAGTGGTAGGTATGCAGCTTGGCGACTTCAAGGACGTGGAAGTGCAATTCCCTGAGAGCTACCATGCAGAGCACCTGGCCGGCAAGCCTGCCGTCTTCAAGGTGAAGCTGCATGAGCTGAAGCGCAAATCGCTTCCTGCCCTTGACGACGAGTTCGCTAAGGACGTCAGCGAGTTCGACACGCTGGAGGAATACAAGCAGGATCTGGCTGAGAAGCTCAAAGAACGCAAGGAGAAGGAAGCGGAGCAAGCTCGCGAGGTAGCTGTTGTCGACAAGGCAACTGCCGCTGCTGAGGTTGAAATTCCGTCTGCGATGATCGATACCGAAACCGACTACATGGTGAAGGACTTCGAGAACCGTTTGAAGATGCAAGGCATGAGCCTGGACCTGTACTTCCAGTTCTCCGGACAAAGCGAAGAGGTGCTTCGCGGCCAGATGCGTGCTGACGCTGAGAAGCGCGTGCGCAACAACCTGGTTCTGGAAGCAATCGCCAAGGCTGAAGGCTTCGAGGCTTCTGACGAAGATGTGAACGAGGAGCTGGAGAAGCTGTCCAAGCAGTACAACCGTCCTGCTGAAGAGCTTCGCAGCATTTTCGAGAAAAACGGCAACATTAGCAATCTGCAAGAGGATATTTTGCTGCGCAAGACGATTAAGTTCTTGCTGGACAACAGCAAAACCGCTTAATACAGCTCCGGTCCTATCCGGCATAGAAGAATAGGCAACACCTCAGGATAAGGCGCGTTTACGATACGTGCCTTATTTTGACCCTACATATGGCTTGGCTGCAAGACCCCGCGGAGGTTCCGCATACATATAGCAAGACCGCTGTCGCATACGCTGTTAGTAGACATATGACAGACATAACCGTACGTGTTACAATGAAGTGGCAACATACATTCCCACAATGGAAAAGAGGTTGGTCGCATGAATCTGGTACCTATCGTAGTCGAGCAGACAAATCGAGGAGAACGGTCCTATGACATTTACTCCCGATTGCTGAAGGATCGTATTATTTTCCTCGGAAGCGCGATTGATGACGATGTCGCGAACTCTGTTATCGCTCAGCTGCTGTTCTTGGCGGCCGACGATCCGGAGAAGGATATCCATCTCTATATCAATTCCCCTGGCGGCTCTGTAACCGCGGGCATGGGGATATTCGATACAATGCAGTACATCAAGCCGGACGTATCCACAATCTGCATGGGCATGGCAGCCAGCATGGGATCGCTTCTGCTGACGGCAGGCGCGAAGGGCAAGCGGTTTGCGCTTCCGAATGCTGAGGTTATGATCCATCAGCCGCTTGGCGGGGTTCGCGGGCAGGCAACCGATATTAAAATTCATGCGGATTGGATTCTGAAGACGAAGCGGAAGCTGAACGAGATCTATGTGGACCGTACGGGGCAGCCGTATGAGAAGATCGACCGCGACACCGACCGCGATTATTTTATGAGTGCGGAAGAGGCGCTCTCTTATGGCTTGATCGACAAGGTTATCACTTCACCGGGCCTTGTGTAACGACTTAAATGAAGGGGTGAGCGCATGTTTAAATTTAACGACGAGAAAGGCCAATTGAAATGCTCGTTCTGCGGCAAATCGCAGGATCAGGTTCGCAAGCTGGTAGCCGGTCCTGGCGTCTATATATGCGATGAGTGCATTGAGCTTTGCACGGAAATCGTAGAAGAGGAGCTTGGCAACGAAGAAGAGCTGGATCTGAAGGATATTCCGAAGCCGAAGGATATTCGCGGCATATTGGATTCGTACGTCATCGGCCAGGAATCAGCGAAGAAATCGCTGTCCGTAGCCGTGTACAACCACTACAAACGGATTAATTCCGGCAGCAAGATCGAAGACGTTGAGCTTCAGAAATCCAATATTTTGCTGCTTGGCCCAACAGGCTCCGGCAAGACGCTTCTTGCTCAGACGATGGCCAAAATCTTGAACGTGCCATTCGCAATCGCAGACGCAACGTCCCTGACCGAAGCGGGTTATGTGGGCGAGGATGTCGAGAACATCCTGCTGAAGCTGATTCAAGCGGCTGACTACGACGTGGAGAAGGCAGAGCGCGGCATTATCTATATCGACGAAATCGATAAGGTAGCCCGCAAGTCCGAGAATCCGTCCATTACGCGCGATGTCTCCGGCGAAGGCGTTCAGCAGGCGCTGCTGAAAATTTTGGAGGGAACGGTTGCTTCTGTACCTCCTCAGGGCGGCCGCAAGCATCCGCATCAGGAGTTTATCCAGATCGACACAACCAATATTTTGTTCATCTGCGGCGGTGCCTTCGACGGGCTGGAGCAGCTGATCAAACGCCGGATCGGCAAGAAGGTCATCGGATTCAGCTCGGGCGGCGAAGCCCAGAAGGATCTGAAGCCGGGCGAATATTTGTCCATGGTGCTTCCGGAGGACCTGCTCAAGTTCGGCTTGATTCCGGAGTTCGTGGGACGTCTTCCCGTTATCTCTACACTGGAGCCGCTTGATGAGCCGGCGCTGGTGCGTATTCTGTCCGAGCCGAAGAACGCGCTTGTGAAGCAATACCAGAAGCTGCTTGAGATGGACAACGTGAAGCTGGACTTCGAGCCGGCGGCGCTTGACGCCATTGCGAAGGAAGCCATTAAGCGCAACACCGGCGCTCGCGGACTTCGCGCCATCATCGAAGGCATCATGCTGGAAGTGATGTACGAGGTGCCATCGCGCGACGACGTGAATACTTGCCTGATTACCGAGAAGTCGGTACAGGACAAAATCATGCCGGAGCTGACAGCCAAAAAAGGCAAGAAAAAAGAAGAAAGCGCCTAAGGCGTGTCTGAGTCCACCCCATAGTCCGCCGCACGAGCGAGGCTATGGGGTGGACTTTCGTCTGCCGATTCAGTATCATGACGTATATAGGGCTTATTAGCTAGGGTGGGAGAGATCGATTATGTATTTGCGCCAAGATACCGTTGCGGTCAAGGTCGGCGAGTTGACGATTGGCGGCAGCAATGAAGTGATTATTCAAAGCATGTGCACAACGAAGACTGCGGATGTGGAGGCGACGGTTGCGGAGATTCTCCGGCTCGAGGAAGCGGGCTGCCAAATCGTGCGCGTAACCGTAAACAACAAAGAGGCGGCCGAAGCGATAAAGGAAATTAAGAAGCGCATTCATATACCGCTAGTGGCGGACATTCATTTCGATTACAGGCTGGCACTTATGGCCATCGAGAACGGCATCGACAAGGTTCGGATCAACCCCGGCAACATTGGCCGCCGCGAGAAGGTAGAGGCTGTCGTTAAAGCCTGCAAGGAGAGAGGCATTCCGATTCGAATCGGCGTTAACGCCGGCTCGCTGGAGAACCACTTGCTGGAGAAATACGGTTACCCGACTCCTGAAGCGATGGTGGAAAGCGCCTTGTTCCATATCGGCATTCTGGAGGACCTGGACTTCCATGACATCATCGTTTCGCTGAAGGCGTCCGATGTGCCAATGGCTATCGCGGCGTACAGCATGGCAGCCGAGAAGATCAAGTACCCGTTGCATCTGGGCATTACGGAGGCGGGCACGCTCCATTCCGGCACAATCAAGAGCTCGGCTGGCATCGGCGCTTTGCTTGCTCTCGGCATCGGCAATACGGTACGAATCAGCTTAAGCGCGGATCCCGTAGAAGAGGTGAAGGTGGCCAGAGAGCTGCTGAAGACATTTGGCCTGATTACCAACGCGGCGACATTAATTTCTTGCCCGACCTGCGGACGTCTGGATATTGATTTGTTCTCCATTGCCAATGAGGTGGAGGAATACATCGCCAAGATTAAGGTGCCTATCAAGGTGTCGGTGCTTGGCTGCGCCGTTAATGGCCCTGGAGAAGCGCGCGAGGCGGATATCGGGATCGCGGGTGCGAGAGGCGAAGGCATGCTGTTCCGTTACGGGGAGATGATTCGCAAGGTGCCGGAGGCCGAGCTTCTGAACGAGCTCAAGAAAGAGATCGACGAAATTGTCAGAGTGTTCGAGGAGACGGGAGAGATTCCGGGCCGCAAGGAACACAATCCCATGCACGCATAGTATACTTTTCTCAAAATGCCCCGCCCTGCCTTCGTTACAGTGCTTGCTGCCGAAGGGAGAGCGGGGCATTTTGCTTCCGGCACTACAGTGCTGTTGTTATAGCTGCCTGCCAGACTGACATCTGCTTATACAGGATGTCGTCATCATGCTCCCTCGGACGGAAGCATGGATTTCAGCTTCTCCATCAAGCCTCCCGCTTGCGTCTCCGCCTCTTCTATCCATTCTTCCTCCACCTCGAGCTTCTCGAGCTGAGCCCGTAGCTGGCTCTTCAGAAACTCTGTGCCCGTGTCAACGCTGGCGATCGCGAGACCGATCAGTCCTTTCAGTAGCTCATGCTGCATGGCTGCATTCCCCCCTTTACAAGCTTGATAGTGTTATCCTATTCAGCTTCGACTCGTATGGAAGGGAGATTGTCCGAGTCGTTCCGTCTAATTGTTCCTGCGCGGTGCATGTCCGCCTTGTTGAAAATGGTATTTTCAGAAAAAATGGCGATTATTCCGATTGGCATGAGGCAATACTGACGGAATACGGATATTTGTAAAGGAGCGGGTGGGTCATGAATTTAAGTCTCGTATTAATGTTGGTGCAGGTGTTTTTTGCGGTTGTTATCGGTCTCTATTTCTGGAATTTGCTGCGCAATCAGAAGACGAACCGTTCTGCGGTAGACCGAGAGTCTAAGAAAGAGATGGATAAGCTGAGAAAGCTGCGCTCCGTGTCGCTCACGAAGCCTCTGGCGGAGAAAACGCGGCCGCAGACGATGGGGGACATTATCGGACAGCGAGACGGTCTGCGCGCGCTTAAAGCGGCTCTGTGCAGCGCCAATCCTCAGCATGTTATTATCTACGGACCGCCGGGGGTAGGCAAGACAGCGGCCGCTCGCGTTGTGCTGGAGGAAGCCAAAAAAAACCCGTCCTCACCCTTTCTGCCGGAAGCGAAGTTTACGGAGATCGACGCGACTACCGCGCGATTCGATGAGCGTGGCATTGCAGATCCGTTGATCGGCTCCGTGCATGACCCCATCTATCAAGGGGCAGGCGCAATGGGCGTTGCAGGCATTCCTCAGCCCAAGCCTGGAGCGGTGACGAAGGCTCATGGGGGAATTTTGTTTATTGACGAAATCGGGGAATTGCATCCTGTGCAGATGAATAAATTATTAAAGGTTCTTGAAGATCGGAAAGTGTTCCTGGAGAGCGCTTATTACAATTCCGAGGATGCCAATATTCCACTCTACATACACGATATATTCCAGAATGGCTTGCCGGCGGACTTCCGGCTTGTTGGCGCGACGACCCGGTCGCCGCAGGAAATTCCTCCTGCCATACGCTCCCGCTGCATGGAGGTGTATTTCCGTCCGCTCCTTGCGGATGAAATTGCGCTGGTCGCCGAGAACGCGGTCAAAAAAATCGGCTTTGGACCTTGTCCGGATGCTATTGACGTCGTCAAAAAATATGCAACAAACGGCAGGGAAGCGGTTAATGTGATCCAGCTCGCAGCGGGAGTGGCTTTGTCCGAGAAGCGGGATCATATCTCGGCCTCCGATATCGAATGGGTCGTTAACAGCAGCCAGATTCCGCCGCGTCCCGACCGCAAGGTGCCCCTGGAGCCGCAGATCGGCTTCGTGAACGGCCTGGCTGTGTACGGACCGAACATGGGCACCTTGCTGGAAATTGAGGTCAGCGCGATCGAGGCGGTTAAGGGCAGAGGCCAATACACGATTACAGGCGTGGTGGACGAGGAGGAGCTTGGCGGAGGCTCGCGAACGCTTCGCCGGAAAAGCATGGCCAAGGGCTCCGTTGAAAACGTGTTGACGGTGCTTCGCCGCAAAGGGCTCAATCCGCAGGACTACGACCTGCATATTAATTTTCCGGGCGGCACGCCGATTGATGGTCCCTCCGCTGGCATTGCCATGGCGACGGCCATCGCCTCGGCCATTATGGGCGTGCCGGTAGACAACCGCCTTGCGATGACGGGTGAGGTAGGCATCCACGGCAATGTGAAGCCGGTCGGCGGCGTGCTTGCCAAGGTGGAGGCGGCATTCCAGGCAGGCGCCGTGCAGGTGATCATCCCTAGGGAGAACTGGCAGGCGATATTCGCTGATCTGAACGGCCTCCAGGTGATTCCTGTGGATCGCGTAGAGGAAGTGTTCGGCCATGTATTCCCGCAGTCTGTCCTGCCGGAGGAGCAGGTGGAGAAGCCGGTCTCAGCCGACACGTTTATGACGCCGAGCGTTCCCTATTTGCAGGCCGATTCCGCAGAATGATAAAATAAGCTAGATGTATAAGAATGGAGGTGCTGGCATGGGACCTGGCAAATTGAAAGGTCGTCGTTTGCCCTTGCTTCCGCTTAGAGGGCTGCTCGTGTATCCCAGCATGGTGCTCCACTTGGACGTGGGCAGGGATAAATCCGTGCGGGCGCTGGAGAGAGCGATGGTCGACGACCATATGATCCTGCTCTGCTCCCAATCGGAAGTGAACATTGAAGATCCGACGGAAGAGGATATTTATAAAGTCGGAACGATCGTGAAGGTGAGGCAGATGCTGAAGCTGCCGAACGGAACGATTCGTGTTCTGGTCGAAGGGGTCGTCAGAGCAGAGGTTCAGAGCTATGTAGCGAACGAAGAATATTATGAGGTGCTCGCCAAGGAGCTGCCGGAGCCAGAGACAGATGATCCGGCCGTGGACGCCCTTATGCGTTCGGTCTTGAATCAATTCGAGCATTATATATCCTTGTCGAAGAAGGTGACGCCGGAGACGTATGCCGCGGTTTCGGATATTGATGAGCCAGGCAGGCTCGCCGACGTCATTACGAGCCATCTGTCTCTTAAGATCAAGGATAAGCAGGACATCTTGGAGACGATTGACGTCGCGGCAAGACTGGAGCGGCTGCTAGACCTGCTGAACAACGAGCGCGAGGTGCTGGAGCTGGAGCGCCAGATTAACCAGCGGGTCAAGAAGCAGATGGAGAAGACACAGAAGGAATATTATCTCCGCGAGCAGATGAAAGCAATCCAGAAGGAGCTTGGCGACAAGGAGGGGCGCGCTGGCGAGGCTGAAGAGCTGAGAGGCCAGCTGGAGGAAGCCGGCGTGCCGGACAGCGTGCGCGAGAAGATCACCAAGGAAATAGACCGCCTGGAGAAAATGCCGCCATCGTCAGCAGAGGGCGGCGTCATCCGCAATTATATCGATTGGTTATTGACGCTGCCTTGGAGCAAAACAACGGAAGACGATCTGGTGCTCGCCAAGGCCGAGGCTATTCTGAATGAGGACCACTACGGCCTCGAGAAGCCGAAGGAGCGTGTGCTGGAGTATCTGGCCGTACAGAAGCTTGTCAAGAAGCTTAAAGGGCCTATATTGTGCCTTGTAGGTCCTCCAGGCGTCGGCAAGACGTCGCTGGCCCGATCCGTGGCCAAGTCGCTTGGCCGCAAGTTCGTGCGCATCTCGCTTGGCGGCGTTAGGGACGAAGCGGAAATTCGCGGCCACCGCCGCACCTATGTCGGCGCGATGCCGGGTCGTATTATGCAAGGGATGAAGACGGCGGGCAGCATGAACCCCGTGTTCCTGCTGGACGAGATCGACAAGATGGCGTCGGACTTCAGAGGGGACCCTTCCTCCGCGCTGCTGGAGGTGCTGGATCCCGAGCAGAACAATACGTTCAGCGATCATTACATCGAGGTGCCGTTCGATCTGTCGAATGTCATGTTCGTCACAACCGCGAACGCTCTTCACAACATTCCGCGTCCGCTGCTCGACCGGATGGAGGTTCTGTATATTCCGGGCTATACGGAGCTGGAGAAAGAGAAGATTGTGGAGAAATATTTGCTGCCCAAGCAGAAGAAGGAGCATGGCCTTACGGAGGAGCAGCTTGAGGTTACGAACGAAGCCGTGCAGCTTCTCATTCGGGAGTATACCCGAGAAGCGGGCGTCCGGAACCTGGAGCAGCAGATTGCGGCCGTCTGCCGCAAGGCAGCCAAGCATTTGGTATCAGAGGTGTCCGGGGAGTCGGATCAACCAGAGACTGCCTCTCAGCCGTCTGAGACGCCGGCAGCGCCGATTACCGTAGACAGCGCGCGCGTCAAGGAATGGATCGGGCCTCCCAAGTTCAGATTCGGTCTTGCCGAAAGCGAGAATCAGGTCGGAGCCGTCACAGGTCTCGCCTGGACGGAGGTTGGCGGGGATACACTGGTTATAGAAGTGAGCGTTATGCCGGGCAGCGGCAAGCTGACGCTGACGGGCAAGCTGGGCGACGTCATGAAGGAGTCCGCGCAGGCCGCATTCAGCTTCACGCGCGCGAAGGCGGCGGAGCTGGCGATTGACCCCAGCTTCCATGAGAAAAACGATATTCATATTCACATTCCCGAAGGCGCGATTCCGAAGGACGGACCTTCCGCGGGCATTACGATGGCGACAGCGCTCATATCGGCGCTTACCAATCGACTCGTGAACAGGGAAGTGGCGATGACTGGCGAGATTACGCTCAGAGGCAGAGTGCTGCCAATTGGCGGACTGAAGGAGAAGTCGCTTGCGGCCCATCGTGCGGGCATTAAGAAGGTGCTGCTGCCGAAGGACAATGAGCGGGACCTTCGCGATATTCCGGACAGCATTCGGGAAGCGATGGCGTTTGTGCCGGTGAGCCATATGGACGAGGTGCTGCAGCACGCGCTGCTGCCGGTTGCGACAGAGGAGAGGGCAGGTACAACAATTTCATGAAAATATTAGAAGCACAATTTATTATCAGCGCGGTCAGTCCGCAGCAATACCCGGAGGACGCCTTGCCAGAGATTGCTCTGGCCGGGCGCTCCAACGTGGGGAAATCATCCTTGATTAATAAGCTGATCCTTCGCAAGAATCTGGCAAGAACAAGCTCGCAGCCAGGCAAGACCCAGCAACTGAACTATTATCGGGTCAATGACATGGTGTATCTGGTGGATTTCCCGGGCTACGGCTACGCTAAGGTGTCCAAGACGCAGCGGGAGAAGTTCGGCGAGATGATCGAGACCTACCTGCAGCAGCGAGAGCCGCTCAAGCTGCAGCTGCTTGTGATCGATATTCGGCACGAGCCGTCCAAGGATGATGTGCTGATGTATCACTGGCTGAAGCATTACAACATTCCCACATGCATCGTTGCGACCAAAGCGGACAAAATTCCAAGGTCGAAGTGGGACAAGCATATTAAAGTCATCAAGACGACGCTTGAAGCGGATCCCCGGGATTCCGTAGTCTTGTTTTCATCGGAGACGGGACTTGGACGCGAGCAATTGTGGGACGTCATCACGAACGCAATCGCACAAACCCAAGAAAGCCCCTGAAGTAGTTCGATAAAGCAGAGAATACAGGGCAATGATGGGGGTTCCTTGTGAATTCCTCCGTTTTTTCTTGAAATATGATCGAATATGAAGGTTAGCCGACAGGACAGCGTTTGGCGGATCACGTATAATATTAATAAGCAATGCTGAAAAGGCTGTCATCGCATTTCAGTCGATGGGGTCTCAAAGAATTGAGGAGATTTTTATGGCTAAGCGGCTAGCCACAGAGTATGTAAATGCCAAACTGCAGTTCAAAGTCGATGAGATGTCCCGTTTTATTGCCCTTATGGAGGATGGGCAGCTGCGCTCGCAGGTGCTGGTGCTCGATAACGGCAATCAGGAGCTTCTGCTTCACGACATAGCAGGGAAGGAAGAAGTCCGCCTTACCTTCGAGAGAAGGCAGGATTATTACGTTTGCGAGCTCTCATGCCGTCTTGTCGAACCTAGGCTTGCGAACGCGCTTCGCAAAGCGGTCTCCGCTTACCGGGGCAGCGCGATCGTCAACCGTATTTACAGCCATTATACGATGATCTATCACTATAAGAACGGCACCGTTCAGAAGATCGTGGAGAGTACGGCTTCCTCCGAACGTGTTGTGTTCGAGCACAAGGACACTCTTGGAGGGCTGGAGAGATTGTTCCGCAGCCGTCTGGTCGAGAGGGAAATTGGCCTTGTGCAGGGCGAGGTGAACGGTCTTCTAGACCTTCGCAATCAGACGTCCGACCGTGCCGAAATCGCTGCAATCGACGAGAAGCTCGCGGAGCTTACGCGCAGATTGTTTATGCTGGAGGCTTAACGGGAGTGCGCTTATAACAGGCAGGAGAGAAGCCGCGGGCTGCGGCTTCTCTCTTTTTTCTCACGCTCGGTTGCGGGACAGGGCCCTGCTACATAAAGTGTTACGGAATGTCGTTCGCGGCGATGCCGCGGCTTTTCAAAAAAAACTATTGCAATTATGGCGGATAGATGTTATTTTTATTTTCGTTGAAAACATTGTTGCTGCTCGGAAAATTAGGAACCAGGATTCACTCAGGACATAGTTATGTTGCGAGAGATTAATCCCTCGGGAAGTGAATGACGTAGGTCCTAGCGGATGAAATTTTTTAAACATTTTATTCCTAGGAAGGGGGAACCGGAAGATGGAATACTCAACTTTCGGAAGACACGTTGCTGTTGATGCTTGGGGTGTAGATTTTGAATTGCTGAACAGCGCTGAATTTTTGCAATCTCACATGGTGGAGGCTGCAGAGGCATGCGGCGCAACTGTACTATCGGTGCAAGCCCAACAATTTGAACCTCAAGGCGCAACGGTGCTCGTGCTGCTGTCGGAGAGTCACCTCTCGATTCACACGTATCCTGAGAGAGGCTTTGCCGCGCTGGACTGCTATACCTGCGGTGAAACTGTTGATCCTCAGCTCGCGATCGACTACATGCTGGCTGTACTGAAGCCGAAGACGACACACGCGAAGAAGCTTGTGCGCGGCATGGGCGAGCTGCAAGTGGAAGAACCAAAGATGAAACAAATCGAGCTGGTCTAACCGCTCATCAACGTATGATACGGAGATAACCATGGAGCTTATTCCATGGTTATTTCTTTGCCATGATAAGGGCATAATGAAGAAAGTATTTTCAAATATTATTCATAAATGAACCCAATATGAATGTCGAACTATGCTATAATAGTCGTTAACATCAATGGGAATGGACTAGCACAAGAGGGAGGCAGGTGATCGCGCATGCACATTATCGCAGTTGGTCTTAACTACAAGACAGCTCCTGTAGAAGTGAGGGAGAAGTTTACGTTCGCCGACAGGGACCTGCCGGCCGCTCTGAAAGGCCTCATGGATACGAAGAGCATTATGGAATGTGTCATTGTCGCCACTTGCAACCGAACAGAGCTCTACGCGGTCGTAGACCGTCATCATCTATGCGGCCATTACATCCGGAGCTTTATGGAGAAGTGGTTCAACCTGCCGCGCGCGCAGTTTACGAACCATCTGTATATGTACGAGGATGCTGACGCGATTCGGCATTTGTTCCGCGTAACAAGCGGACTGGACTCCATGGTTATTGGAGAGACGCAAATATTGGGCCAGGTGAAAAACGCATTTTTGCTTGCCCAAGGTGAAAAAACGACAGGCACTGTCTTTAATATGCTGTTCAAGCAGGCGGTTACGCTAGCCAAACGCGCCCATTCCGAGACGATGATCGGGGAAGCGGCAGTATCCGTCAGCTATGCGGCGGTCGAGCTGGGTAAACAAATTTTCGGCCAATTCCACAAGAAGACCGTTATGGTTATCGGAGCTGGGGAGACGGGCGAGCTGACAGCCAAGCATCTGTACGCCAACGGTGCAGAGCGCGTTATCGTTGTTAATCGGACGTTCGAAAGAGCAGCGCAGCTGGCTGACAAGTTCAACGGCGTTCCTTATTCCATGGAAGAGGCGGCCAACAAGCTTCATGAGGCGGATATCATTATCAGCTCAACGGGCTCGGAGAACTATGTGCTGAACAGAGAGCAAGTGAAAGAAGCGATGAAGAAGCGCAAAGCCAAGCCGCTGTTCATGATTGATATTGCAGTGCCTAGGGATCTGGATCCTTCGATCGCTGCGGTCGACAATGTATTTCTGTACGATATCGACGACTTGGAGGGCATCGTGCAAAGCAATCTGGAGCATAGGAAGCAAGAAGCGGCCAAGATCGAGCTGATGATCGAATGGGAAATGCAGCAATTCGAGCAATGGTACAAGACGCTGGGCGTCGTGCCGTTGATTCGCGCTCTGCAGACCAAGTCCGCAGACATTCATGAAGAGACGATGACCAGTCTGGCCAATAAGCTGCCTGAGCTGGATGAGCATCAGATGAAGGTTATTCGCAAGCTGACCAAAAGCATCGTGAACCAAATGATGCAGGATCCTATCCTTCGCATCAAAGAGATGGCCGGAGAGAAGCGCGCCGATGAAGCGATGGACATGTTCGTGAAGCTGTTCGCTCTGGAGGAGCAGCTGGAGCAGTCGCGGAAGGAAGAGCTCGCGGCAGCATCTGAAGCGGTACCCGAAGCGCCCAAGCCTGCCGAGCTTGTGCATCATAACGCGGCAGCCCCTGTATTTGCCCGTCCTTGATCGGCTCGGCAATCTCCTGACGGATGAAGTGGAGGAGCTATGGGATACGCGAATTGGACTTACGACGCAATATTATATTTGTACGCCCTGAGCCTTCTGTTTTATTTCTCCGACTTTATGAGCGCAAGCCGGAGAGCGAAACGGATCGGTACAGGGCTGCTTATTTTTGTATGGCTGCTGCAGACTGGATTTCTGATCAGCCGGTTTATTTTTTATTTTGAGCTTCCTGAGCTGACTTCATTTGTGTATTGGCTGGCGTTTTCCTGGCTGTTGGTTACGTTGTCGCTGATCATCAGCCGCTTTTTCAAAGTAGAGTATATGGTGTTTTTTGTGAATGTCATCAGCTTTGCCGTCGTTGCGCTTAATTTGTATGCGAGTCCCGCTCAGGATCGGGATTATGCGCTGTGGCAGACGACCAGGGAATTGCTTTTTATCCATATCAGCTTAATCTTATGTGCCTATGCGGCGCTGACGATCGGTGCCTTGCTCTCGGCGATGTATCTGTTCCTTCATCACCGCCTCAAGAGCAAACGCTGGACCCAGAGCATTCGCCGGTATCCCAGTCTGGATATGATTGAGCGATATGCGGACAGGGCTGTCATTATCGGGGTGCCGCTGCTTGCCATGTCGCTTGCAGTAGCTGCAACGATGCTGATCGTAGGGGGACAAGCCATGCTCCTGCTTGACTGGAAGGTGCTTACCTCCTTTGCGTCGCTGCTCGCGTATATCGTCTATATCTATCAGAGAGCGATCAACAACAGGCCGGGCCAGCAACTGGCCAAGCTGTATATGTTCGCCTTCGGGATGCTCATCCTGAGCGTGCTGGCGAATTCGGTGTCATCCTTTCATTAACGACAACGGTTGAGGAGGCTATGACAGCCATGGGAACAAGGGCTTCGAACGGCTATTATCCAGTGGCGCTGAGATTGCCTGGCCGTCGCTGTGTAATAGCGGGCGGCGGGAAGGTGGCGCAGCGGAAGCTGGCGGGCCTGCTTGAGGCAGGGGCGGATGATGTGGTATTGATTAGTCCCGATGCAACGGAGTCTATTCGGGAGCTTGCGGCCAGGGGATCTGTCCGTTGGCTTCAGAGGTCATTCGCAGTAGAGGATCTGACAGGGGCATGGCTTGTTGTGGCGGCGACAAGCGATCGAACGCTTAATGCGGCAATCGCGGAGGCGGCGGAGCGGCTTGGCATGCTGGCGAATGTCGCGGATGATTATGAGCGCGGCAGCTTCATTACGCCGGCGGTTATTCGCAGGGGCAGGCTGCTGGTATCCGTCACGGCGTCTGGAGCAAGTCCGGCATTCGCCAAAGCGTTGAAGCAAGATTTGGAGGAGAAGCTCGCGCAAGGGTATGAAGCGGCGCTTGAGAGGCTGGAGGAGCTCAGAGGGCTGGCGCAGGCCGAGCTATTGGATCGGGATGTGAGAGAGCAGGTGCTCCGCTTGGCAGCCCAGCAGGCTGTATGCTCACAGGAGGGGCACGACAGCATGCCAAGCGTGGAGAAGTGGCTGGAATATTTGGTGGAACGGGTAAAGGGAGGACTACATAATGAGCAATATAACGAATAAAAAACGAGTCATTGTGGTGGGCACGCGCCAGAGCGCTCTGGCGCTTACGCAGACGGGTCATGTGATCGAGGAGCTGAAGCGAATCAGCGAAAGCCAGGGCTGGGATTATACTTTCGAAATTCGCAAAATTGTGACGAAGGGCGATCGCATTCTGGACGTCACCTTGTCGAAGGTGGGCGGCAAAGGGTTGTTTGTCAAAGAAATCGAGCAGGCGATGCTGGATGGCGAAATCGATCTTGCGGTACATAGCATGAAGGATATGCCTTACGAGCTGCAGGAAGGGCTTATGAACGGCGCGACGCCGAAGAGGGAAACGCCTCTGGATTGTCTGATTACGAGAACAGGCGGCGGTCTGGAGTCGTTGCCCGAGGGAGCGCGAGTCGGCACAAGCAGCTTAAGAAGAGCGTGCCAGCTCAAGAACGTAAGGCCAGACCTCCAGCTGGAGTCAATTCGAGGCAATATCGATTCCCGCATTCGGAAGCTTGAGACGGAACGCTTCGATGCTGTCGTGCTGGCGGCAGCGGGGCTGACCCGTATGGGCTGGGAGGATCGCATATCCGCTCTGGTGCCGGAGGATATTTGCGTGCCTGCCGTGGGGCAAGGCGCGCTGGGCATTGAATGCAGGGAAAACGATGAAGAGATGAGAGTGCTGCTCGACCTGATCAACGATTCGGATACTGCGGCTGCCGTACGGGCGGAGCGCAGCTTCCTCGGTACGCTGCACGGGGACTGTCAGGTGCCGATTGGAGCGCATGCGAGGATTGTGTCGAAGGATGAGGAGGGCATGCTGCTGGAGCTGACGGGTATTGTCGGTTCGCCTGACGGCAGCACGCTGCTTAAGGATACGAAGCGGGGACGCGATCCGGAGGCATTAGGGCGTCAGGTGGCTGAAACGCTGCTGGCTGGCGGAGCAGCTCGCATATTGGCGGAGATCGGAGGCTGACCATGAACAAGGGGAAGGTTTATTTGGTTGGCGCCGGACCCGGCGATCCTGGGCTGATTACGGTAAGAGGCCTTGAATGTCTGCAAGCTGCCGACGTCGTCGTCTACGATCGACTGGCAAGCCCAAGGCTGCTTCGGCATGTGAAGCCAGGCGCCGAGCTGGTATATGTCGGCAAGCTGCCGGACCGCCATACGATGAAGCAGGAGGAGATTAATGAGCTGCTTGTCGATTTGGCGTTGGCGGGCAAAACCGTTACAAGGCTGAAGGGCGGAGATCCTACGATCTTCGGCAGAGTTGGCGAAGAGGCAGGGCTGCTGTACGACAACGGGGTGGAGTTCGAGATTGTGCCCGGCATCACCTCCGCAATCGCTGTGCCCGCTTATGCGGGCATTCCGGTCACCCATAGGGACATCGCTTCTTCGTTGTCGATTATTACGGGACATGAAAGTCCGGATAAGCTGGACCGCTCCATACATTGGGACAAGGTGACGAACGCGACAGGGACGCTGCTGTTCCTGATGGGCGTCGCCAAAATCGGTTATATTGCGGAGCAGCTGATCAAGCACGGCAAGCCGCCGGAGACACCGGTGGCGTTGGTGCGCTGGGGCACTAGAGTGGAGCAGGAGACGATTGTCGGCACGCTGGCTACGATCGAAACGATTGTGAAGGAAGCGAATTTCCAGCCGCCCGCCGTAATTATTGTAGGCGAGGTCGTGCTGCAGCGGGAGAAGCTCCGCTGGTACGAAAAAAAGCCGTTGTTCGGCATGCGAGTGCTGGTGACACGAGCTCGCGCACAGGCCAGCGAGCTTGCAGACGCTATTGAAGCGTTGGGCGGCGAGCCCTGTGAGTACCCCGTGATTGAGGTGAAGGAGCCGGTGAAGGCGGAGGCGCTGGAGGCGATCCGCGCTCGGCTGGAGGAAGCGGAGGGCTATCAATGGCTGATGTTCACGAGCGTGAACGGTGTTGAATATTTCTTCCGCTTCTTGGCTCAATTCGGTATCGATATTCGTCGGTTTCATTCCGCCCGTATCGTGGCCGTGGGACCGAAGACGGCGGAGGCTCTTCAGCAGCGAGGACTGCTTGTGGAGGAGCTGCCGGTTAAATTCCATGCGGATTCGCTGCTGGAGCGAATCCAGGACAAGCTTCAGGCAGGGGAGAAGGCTCTGCTGCCGCGAGGCGACCTGGCCAGAGAGGTGCTGCCGGCGGAGCTTGCGAAGCGCGGCGTTGAAGCCGTGGAGATTGATGTATACGAGACTGTTCTCGCCAATTCCGTTGATCAGAGCGCTCTGGAGTTTCTAGAGAGCGGCGGTATCCATATGGTGACCTTCACAAGCTCCTCGACCGTCATCAACTTGCTGGAGCAATTGAAGCGAAGCGGTATAGAAGATCCTGTGAAGCTGCTGGCCAATATCCCAATCGCCAGCATTGGACCGATCACAAGCAAGACGGTACGGGACGCCGGATTGAAGGTTGCGGTTGAAGCGGAAGCTTCTACGATCGACAGCTTGCTGGAAGCGATCCAGGCGTTCAATATAGAGAGGAGAATGACATAATGAGCTACCCTATTGCCAGACATCGCCGACTTCGCAGATCGGGAGGTCTCCGCAGCATGGTGCGGGAGACGGTCCTGACTGCCGAGGATATGATATATCCAATCTTCGTTACCCATGGCACCAGCATTCGGAGCGAAATCCCATCGATGCCTGGGGTCTACCATCTGTCCATGGATTTATTGGAGTCGGAAATTCGAGAAATCGAAGCGCTCGGCATTAAGGCCGTTCTGTTGTTCGGGG
Organism: Paenibacillus sp. PL2-23; assembly: GCF_040834005.1. NCBI lineage: Bacteria > Bacillati > Bacillota > Bacilli > Caryophanales > Paenibacillaceae > Paenibacillus > Paenibacillus sp. PL2-23. Next base: position 3,787,255 of record NZ_CP162129.1, on the reverse strand, counting down.
TGCCGGATCATAAGGATGCGCAGGGCACCTCCGCTTATGATGCCAATGGCATTGTCCAGGAGGCCATTCGCGCGGTGAAGGGCTGGGCGCCTCAGCTCGTTGTTATTGCAGACACGTGCCTGTGCCAATTCACCGAGCATGGACATTGCGGCGTCGTGCATCAGGATGAGGCAAGCGGTATTGCCGTGGTCGATAATGACAAATCGCTGGAGCTGCTTGTGCGCACGGCAGTGTCGCAAGCCGAGGCGGGGGCGGATATTATCGCGCCGTCGAATATGATGGACGGTTTCGTCCATGCCATCAGGGCCGGTCTGGACCAGGCGGGCTTCAGCGATATTGCGATTATGTCCTATTCGGTCAAATACGCGTCTGCATTCTATGGTCCGTTCCGCGACGCTGCGCATTCCGCACCGCAATTCGGCGATCGCAAGACGTATCAGATGGATCCGGCGAACGCGCGCGAGGCGCTCAGAGAAGCGGAGTCCGACGTAGCTGAGGGAGCCGATATGCTGATGGTGAAGCCGGCCCTTGCTTATTTGGATATCGTGAAGACGCTGAAGGAGCAATTCGACCTCCCTGTCGTCGCTTATAACGTAAGCGCAGAGTATTCAATGGTGAAGGCAGCCGCTGCGAACGGGTGGATCAACGAGCGCTCGGTTGTGATGGAGACACTGGTCAGCATGAAGCGGGCAGGCGCAGATTTGATCATTACATATCATGCCAAAGACGTGGTCAAGTGGCTGAGAGGAGAATGAAACGAATGGAAGCCGAGGGTAAAAAAAGAATCGACAGCCGCTCCGCGGAAGCGTTCGCCCGAGCGAAGAAGGTGATCCCCGGCGGCGTCAACTCTCCTGTCCGAGCGTTCAAGTCGGTAGGATTGACGCCCGTCTATATGGAGAGAGGAGCTGGCAGCCGCGTCTATGATATCGATGGCAACGTCTATATCGATTATGTCGCGTCTTGGGGACCGCTTATTATGGGACATGCTCATCCTGAGGTGGTAGAAGCAATCCGGAAAACAGCGGAGAGAGGCACGAGCTTCGGAGCGCCAACGGAGCTGGAGACGCTGATGGCGGAGCTTGTCTGCGAGCGTGTGCCGTCTGTGGATGTCGTTCGCATGGTCAACTCCGGCACGGAAGCGACCATGAGCGCCCTGCGTCTGGCTCGCGGATATACGAAGAGAAGCAAAATCATGAAGTTTGAGGGCTCCTATCACGGCCATGCGGACAGTCTGCTGATCAAAGCGGGCTCCGGCGTGGCTACGCTGGGTCTGCCGGACAGTCCGGGCGTGCCCGAGCATGTCGCGTCCCATACCATTACTGTGCCCTATAATGATATCGAATCCGCCAAGCTGGCATTCGAGAAGTTTGGCGAAGAGCTGGCATGCGTGATCGTGGAGCCTGTCGCTGGCAACATGGGCGTTGTTCCCCCGCTGCCGGGCTTTCTGGAAGGCCTGCGCGAGTTGACGAATCAATACGGCAGCCTGCTCATCTTCGATGAGGTGATGACGGGCTTCCGTGTTGGCTACCACTGCGCGCAAGGGCTGTACGGCGTGACGCCGGATCTGACCTGCTTCGGCAAAGTGATCGGCGGCGGCCTGCCTGTGGGTGCTTATGGCGGCAAGCGAGAGATTATGGAGATGATTGCCCCGGTGGGTCCTATCTATCAGGCAGGCACCTTGTCAGGCAATCCGCTTGCGATGGCTGCAGGCTATACCACGCTGAAGCTGCTGACGCCGGATACGTATGAGCTGCTGGAGCGCCTGGCGGTCAAGCTGCAGCTTGGCTTCGAGGCGAATGCGGAGAAGCATGGCATTCCGTCCACCATCAATCGGGTCGGCTCGATGGTATGCCCATTCTTCACTGAGCAGACGGTTATCCATTACGAGTCGGCCAAAACATCTGACTTGAATCGTTTCCGGAGCTACTTCGCAGCTATGCTGGATCTTGGCGTGAGCATTGCGCCTTCTCAATTCGAGGGCATGTTCGTATCGGCCGTTCACAGCGAAGCGGATATTGAAGAGACCATCGCGGCGCATGACGCGGCGCTTAGCCGTCTGTAATATCGGTGATGGCATCACAATAAGGGAGGCTTCACAGGATGCTTGAGAATTATATGACGCGAAGCGGCGAATGGCTTCTGCTTGACGGACATCGTCTGTCTGCCGATCCCGGTATTCCCGGTATTGCCGTGGCCGCAGAAGCCGACTCCATCCCGGAATGCCCGCAGGCCGGCAGTCACCCGCATAACGTGCGGCAGTGGCTGCTGGCCTCTTCCTTCTTGCCGGGCAAGTGGATCAACAGGCTGTTTTCTGTGGGAGGCATCCAGTGGCGCGGTGAACAGATCGGCTTGCGTGCCTTTGCGCCCGTTGATGCGAAGGCCGACAAGCTGTATCGGCAGGCCGCTATGTTCTCGCATGACAATAGGGTTGCTGGTGTGGGTGTGCTGTATGAGGATGATTATTGCCTTGTCTTGAACAAGCCGGCAGGCATGCCGGTGCATCCATCCTTCGACGGGGAGACCGGTACGCTGGATCATGCCGCCTGCAGGCATATGCTGGAGCAGTCCGACCTACTGCCCGTCAGACATATCCACCGTCTGGACGATGATACGACAGGACCCGTGCTCTATGCCAAAAACGACCTGGCGCAGCTCCTTCTAGACGAAGCGATGCGGGAGAAAAGAATAGACCGGCGTTACGTCGCCGCTGTGCAGGGGAAGCTGAAGCAGCGTAAGGGCGTCATCGACGCGCCGATCGCCAAAGACCGGCATCATCGGTCTAGACGCCGTGTCGCGGCAGGAGGAGAAGCGGCATTGACACGGTATGAAGTGCTGCAGGAGCTGCCGAACGCAACTCTTGTCCGGTTGCAGCTTGAGACAGGCAGAACCCATCAAATTCGGGTGCATATGAGCTATTTGGGACATCCTCTGCTTGGAGACGCCCTGTATGGGGGACCGCCTAGCCAGGTGAAGCATCAAGCCCTGCACGGGGAGCGACTGGTATTCCCTCATCCACTCTCTGGCAGGACGACAGCTGTAGAGGCTCCTTGGCCGGCCTGGCTTAAGGACATGTACGAGATGAGACGGCTGTAGCGAAAAAGACAGTCATGCTCCCCTCCCTTCCGCCATATAGATAAGTAGTGAATGTATAGCTAGACCAAGCATTCAGTACGAGAAGGGAGGAAACGGGCGTGTCGAATGGGACGAACGGATTGCGCTTTGACGTATACGAGCGGGTACATCTGCCCGAGGATGTGGCGGGGATCGACGAGCTGGAGGAAATTGAGCTGGTACCCCGCATACAAGTCATCGATCAGGGGGATCAAGCGGTATTGAAGGGACAGCTGCTGCTCAGTGGCATTTATCGAGGGCAGGAAGGGGCTGCGGGGCCATATGCGCTGGAGCACTGGATACCGGTAGAAATTTCGCTGCCAATGAACAGGGTTTCCAGGCTCGACGATATTTCGATCGAAATTGATAATTTCGATGTGGATTTGCTGTCTGCCCGAACGCTTAACATTACCGGGGTATTGTCGCTTAGAGGCATTAGCGTAGAGCCATCCCGCGAGGAGGCGGCGGAATGGCAGGAGGAGTCGTTCACCGCGAGTCATCAGCGTGAGGAAGCTGAAGCCGATTCCGAAGCTGAGGCTGAGGCTGAAGTAGTTGCGGAGGAGGAAGAAGACAGGGAGATTACAGCCTCCTCCCGCGAGCAGGCAGAGGACGGCTGGGCGGCGCTTAATCGGAGAGAAGATATAAGCGACTCGACAGCTCAGGAGGCTGCGCCGCAGCAGGCGCAGCCTAACGCGCAGCAGGGCGTCTCCCAGCTGTCCTCGCTGTATTCCCATGCGCAGCCTCCTGCTGCGCAGGCGGTAGAGGTTCAACGGGAAGAGGAGATCTTCCAGGAGGCGTCTATGCAAGAAGCGTCGATCCTGGAGTCGAACGAACCAGACGCCGAGCCGTATGCCCGCATTGCTGCTGAGGCGGAGCCGCAGGCTCCCCAGGAGCAGGCGGAGGAGCCGGCCGGCGAATGGGAGCTGTCTCAGGCGATCTCGTCCCAGGAGCAGCCGAATGAGCCCGAAGCAGAGATCCGCAAGCCGCAGGAGCTGCAGATTGCGTTCTCCGGCAAACGGCCGAGCGGCCAGGAGGAAGGCCAGGCGGGTCTGGGCTTCAGGACGCTTCTTCAGTCCAGCCGCAGAGAGCAGGCGGCCAGGCAGGCTGCCGAGGAAAGCGAATCCAGATTAGTGGAGGAGCAAATTCGCGATCAGGCGGCCGAGGAAGAGATCGAGTGGAAGAGATTGTTCCTCAGCAAGCAATCCGAGGAGAATGAGTTCCGCAGGATCAGAATGTGCATCGTGCAAAGGGAAGAGACGCTGGAGCAGATCGCGCTTCGTTACAGCATGAACCCGCGTGAGATTTTGACGCATAACGGCCTTCACGAATCGGCTGTCGCGGAAGGACAGCTCCTCTATATCCCTCGTTAAATAGGAAGAAGGCGAAGCGGCCTCAGCTGCTTCGCCTTCTTTCATGCTCGACGCACTTATAGATATCGCCTATATACCCATAGGAGAGTTGACTCCGCCCTGCAACAACGGTATGATTATACGTAAATGTGATTCAACAACCTTGATGGGGAATTGTAAGCAGCAAGCCTTCAGAGAGCGGAGCCGGATTGCTGAGAGGTTCTGCAGGATCTTATTGCCTACATGTCGCCCCGGAGTTGCTGGGTTGAACCGCGGAGGCATGCCTCGCGCGATAGACTCAGCCGGCAGCAGCCGTTATCTGTTCGAGCGCCGCGCGCCAGCATCATGCGCGGAACGAAGGTGGTACCACGGAAGCATAGCCTTTCGTCCTTTATGACAGGACGAGAGGCTTTTTTTCATGGTGCTGCTTGTGGTTGGGGGACAGGCTCCCAAGCAGGTCCCGGAAGGGCTTGACGACGCTTTTTGCCGCTGGGACGGCGCCGCCGCCCGGCTTGCATATAGAAATTGTGGAGGTATGAGACCAATGTCAGATGACCAATTGAAGACGGCAATGCCAACGACCTACGATCCCAAATCCGCGGAGCAGAAGTGGTACGACTACTGGATGAAGGGCCGCTTCTTCGAGTCGGGCAAACGTCCCGACGCGAAGCCTTATACGATTGTAATCCCGCCGCCGAATGTGACGGGGATGCTGCATATCGGGCACGCGCTCGATTTTACGCTGCAGGATATTTTGACCCGGACCAAGCGGATGCAAGGCTATGACGCCCTGTGGCTGCCGGGAACGGACCACGCTGGCATCGCGACGCAGACGAAGGTAGAGCAGAAGCTGCGCGAGCAAGGCGTCAGCCGCCACGATCTTGGGCGAGAGGCGTTCCTGGAGAAGGTGTGGGAATGGAAGGACCAATACGCCAATACGATTCGCGATCAATGGGCGAAGATGGGCTTGTCCCTGGATTATTCCAAGGAGCGCTTTACGCTGGACGAAGGGCTGTCCAAAGCCGTTCGCGAAGTGTTCGTGCGCCTCTATGAGAAGGGTCTCATCTATCGCGGCAAAAAGATTATCAACTGGGACCCGGCCGCGCGCACGGCGCTGTCGGATATTGAGGTGGAGTACAAGGAGCTGAACGGCCATCTGTACCACCTCCAGTACCCGCTCAAGGACGGCTCCGGCCACATCACGGTTGCGACGACGCGTCCGGAGACGATGCTGGGCGATACGGCAGTCGCCGTTCATCCGGAGGATGAGCGCTACAAGCATCTGATTGGCTCGATGCTTGTGCTTCCGGTCGTCGGACGGGAAATTCCCATTATCGCCGACGAGTATGTGGAGAAGGAGTTCGGCTCCGGTGCGGTCAAGATTACGCCCGCTCATGATCCCAACGATTTTGAGGTGGGCGAGCGTCACAGCCTGCCGCAAATCATCGTCATGGACGAATCCGGCGTTATGAATGCGGAAGCCGGCCCTTACCAAGGCATGGACCGGTTCGAGTGCCGCAAGCAGCTGGTGAAGGATCTGCAGGAGCAGGGCGTTTGCGTCCGCATCGAGGATCATGTGCATCAGGTTGGCCACAGCGAGCGCAGCGGCGCCGTTGTGGAGCCTTACCTTTCGACGCAATGGTTCGTCGCGATGAAGCCTCTGGCGGAAGCGGCCATCGCAGCGCAGAAGTCAGGCAAGGGCGTTCGTTTTGTGCCGGATCGCTTCGAAAAAATTTATCTCAACTGGATCGAGAACGTGCGCGACTGGTGCATCTCCCGCCAGCTATGGTGGGGACATCGTATCCCGGCCTGGTATGACGACGCGACGGGCGAGATGCACGTCTCTCGGGAGGATATGCAAGGCGAGCATCTGCGCCAGGACAACGACGTGCTGGATACCTGGTTCAGCTCGGCGCTGTGGCCCTTCTCAACGCTGGGCTGGCCGGATCAGACCGACGATCTGAAGCGTTATTACCCAACCGACGTGCTCGTTACGGGCTACGATATTATTTATTTCTGGGTAGCCCGCATGATCTTTACCGCGCTGGAGTTTACAGACGAGATGCCGTTCAAGGACGTTCTCCTGCATGGTCTCGTGCGCGATAAGGACGGCCAGAAGATGTCCAAGTCGCTCGGCAACGGCGTGGATCCGCTCGACGTCATCGAGCAATACGGCGCGGACGCTATGCGCTTTATGATTTCGACGGGCAGCACGCCGGGCCAGGACCTTCGCTTCCGCTACGAGAAGGTGGAGCAGGCGCGTAATTTTGCCAACAAAATATGGAATGCCTCTCGCTTCGCGCTTATGAATCTGGAAGGCTTCAACGCGGCGGATATCGATATTACAGGGAAGCTGGGCACCGCTGACCGCTGGATTCTGCATCGACTGAACGAGACGGTGCGCGATGTGACGCGTCTGATCGACAGCTATGAATTCGGCGAAACGGGCCGCCTGCTGTACAACTTCATTTGGGATGATCTGTGCGACTGGTATATCGAGTTCTCGAAGCTCAGTCTGAATGGAGCTGACGAAGCCGCGAAGAAAGCGACGCAATCTGTGTTGGCGTATGTGCTGGACCGCACGCAGCGTCTCATTCATCCCTTCATGCCGTTCATCAGTGAAGAGATCTGGCAGCATCTGCCCCATGTCGGCGAGACGATTACGCTTGCCGAGTGGCCGGTATATGAGGCGTCGTTGGAGGCGCCGGATGCAGTCAAGGAAATGGAGCTGCTGATGGAGATGATCCGCGCCGTGCGCAACATCCGCGCCGAGGTGAATGTGCCCATGAGCAAGAAGGTTGAGCTCTTGATCAAGCCGGCCGGAGAAGCGGAGGCAGCGATTCTAGCGCGCAACGAGGAGTTTATCAAGCGCTTCTGCGGCACCTCCTTGCTGGAGAGCGGCCTGCACGTAAACGCGCCGGAGAAGGCGATGACCGCCATCATTACGGGAGCAGAGCTGTATTTGCCGCTTGCGGGCCTGATCGATATTTCGCAGGAGATCGCAAGGCTGGAGAAGGAGCTGAAGACGCTGGTGTCCGAGGTGGAGCGTGTCGAGAAGAAGCTCGCCAACGAAGGCTTTGTGGCCAAAGCTCCGGCCAAGGTTATCGAGGAAGAACGCGCGAAGATGAACGATTATGCGGACAAACGGGACAAAGTGCTGGCTAGAATCGCAGAGCTTCGCGGCTAGCCCATCAAAGGGCGGAAAGGTAATCGGATATGACAGATACAAATAAAGCTTATGCGGGAGAGACGGGTTCTCTCCCTACCTATCAGGCCGCGGTAGACTGGATTAACGGTCTTATACCGTTCGGCATCAGACCGGGACTTCACCGGATTGAGGCGCTTATGGAGCGGCTGGGCAACCCGCATCGCAGATTGAAGTTCATTCATGTTGCCGGAACCAACGGCAAAGGCTCGACCTGCGCCTTTTTGACCAGCGTGCTTGTCAAAGCAGGCTACGATGTAGGCACCTTTACATCGCCATATATTACGAAGTTTACGAACCGTTTCCAATACAACGGCCAGGATATCGAAGAGGAGACGCTGCTTGCGCTGGCCAATGAGCTTCAGCCGCATGTTGAGGCGATTGCTGAGACGGAGCTGGGCTCGCCGACGATGTTCGAGGTGTCGACCGCCCTGGCCATTCTCTATTACGCCAAGGTTACCTATCCGGATTATGTGGTCTGGGAGACGGGGCTGGGCGGCAGGCTCGACGTGACGAATATCGTATTCCCGGTGCTGTCGATTATTACGAATATAGGACACGATCATATGGATCGACTAGGCGATACCCTGGAGAAGGTAGCGGAGGAGAAAGCGGGCATCATTAAGCCGGGCGTTCCTGTCGTCAGCGCGGCTACGCAGCCGGAAGTTATCGACGTTCTGAAGCGTGTCGCAGCAGAGAAGAAGAGCTCGCTCTACCTCATCGGCGAGCACTTCGGCGAGGAGCCCCGCGAGGTGACGGAGGAGGAGCAGACGTTCCGCTTCCAAGGCTTGTTCCGTTCTATCGACCCTATTCGTATTACACTGTCTGGAGCCCATCAGCGGACGAATGCAGCCGTTGCGGTTATGGCGCTGGAAACGCTGCGTCAATACAATGCGCTTGTCGTGGACGACGAAGTGCTGCGCGCGGGCATGGAGGAAGCGTCCTGGCCGGGACGGCTGGAGCTTGTGCAGCGCGATCCCCGTATTCTGCTGGACGGCGCTCATAATCCGGAGGGCGCGGAGATGCTGGCGAAGACCCTGAAATCTACCTATACATACGAGAAGCTTCATGTTGTAATGGGGATGGTGGAGAATAAGAATCATCGCGATACGTTTAAGCATATACTACCAATAGTGGATACGCTTATCTTAACGGAGCCCGATTACCGAATGGCAATGGACGTGCAGCAATTGGCTGATATCGTGCAGCAGCTGCGTCAAGACATGGGGGCAGAGAGGCCGTTTGAGCTGGTAGTGGAGAAGGATTGGAAGCAAGCGCTGCAAACATTACAACAGATTACCGGGTCCAACGAGCTTGGAGTCGTGACGGGAACGCTTTATTTGATTGCGGATGCGCGTGCCCGCTTACTGTACAACTCGGATTCTGAAAAAGGTTGGTGAACCGTCTTTGAATACGGCAGAACACGTTCATTTCATCGGAATCGGCGGTTACGGGATGAGCGCAATCGCCCGCGTCATGCTGGAGATGGGTTATAAAGTGACAGGCTCCGATGTCGCGCGGCAAGAGCTCACGGAGAAGCTTGCCGCCAAGGGTGCCGATATTTTCATCGGTCACCAGCCGGAGCATGTGAAAGGCGCCGATCTGGTCGTGTATTCCACGGCGCTTACGAGCGACAACGTCGAGCGCAAGGCGGCCGAGGCGTTGAATATTCCTGTGCTTCACCGCGCTCAGATGCTGGCGAGACTCATGAATGCGGGCAAGGGCGTCGCGGTGGCGGGCGCTCACGGGAAGACGACAACCTCGTCGATGATTGCGCTTGTGATGGAAGCCTGCAAGGCCGATCCTACCTATATCATCGGAGGGGAAATCGTTAACGTCGGCACCAACGCCAAAGCAGGCAAAGGCGAATACGTGGTCGCGGAAGCGGATGAGAGCGACGGCTCGTTCCTGCAATACCATCCTACTATCGCGATTGTGACGAATATTGAACCGGATCATCTTGAGAATTACGATGGCGATTTCGAGAAGCTGAAATCCGCTTACGTCCAGTTCCTGAGACAGGTTAAGGATGGTGGCAAAGCGATCGTATGCGCCGATGACGAGACGGTGCAGGAGCTGCTTCCCCGAATCTATGACAATGACAACGAGCGGGAAATCGCTCAGCTCGTGACGTACGGCATTCATGCCGATGCCCAGTATACGGCGCAACATATTGTCCTTGGCGACCGCAAGGTGACGTTCGATATGTACAAGAAGGATGTGCTGCTGGGCTCCATCGAGCTGTCGGTTCCAGGCCAGCACAATGTATACAACGCGATGGCGACTGTTATTACTTGTCTGGAAGCGGGGCTCGCCTTCGATGATATCAGGCAGGCGATACAGTCGTTCCGCGGCGCGAAGCGACGGTTCCAGGTGCTGGGTGAAGTGAACGACATTCTTGTTATTGATGATTACGCGCATCATCCAACGGAGATTCAGGCCACGATCAGCGCAGCCAAAGCGACAGGCAAACGGATTATTGCCGTATTTCAGCCGCAGCGCTATACTCGGACCTATTTCTTGTTCGAGCAATTCAGCCGGGCGTTCTCGGAGGCGGATGAGGTTATTATTACCGATATCTACTCTCCAGCGGGCGAGAAGCAAATCGAAGGCGTGAATTCCAGCAAGCTGGTCGAGCTGATTCGGAAGAACAGCCATGCCCAAGCGGAATATATTCCGACGAAGGAAGAAGTGCTGGATGCGCTGAAGAGCAGAGTCGCACCAGGCGTGCTCGTCATCACGATGGGCGCCGGCGACATCTGGAAGGTAGCGGACGCGCTTGCGACCTCGCTGAAGCAGGGCTAAATGCAGCCTTAGGGACTCGAAAGGTTAAGCAAACTAGAATAGCGGTGCCGGGGGTTAAGTCCCGGCACCGCTATTTTAATAACAACAATAGAATTAATAAGTTTTCGAGCATTCGAAAACGGAAATTCTATTTGTTATCGCCCGCCAACAGCCCACATCTGCTGGTATAACGATTCCTCGTGTCGCTGTAGAACCAACTAGCTTGTTTTTCGCTTCAATAACGATTCTACGTGTCATTATCGCCTGCCATCAGACCACAAATGCTGCTATAACGATCCCTCGTATCGCTGTAGAACCAACTAGCTTGTTTTTCGCTTCAATAACGATTCTACGTGTCATTATCGCCTGCCAACAGGCCACATCTGCTGCTATAACGATTCCTCGTGTCGCTGTTGAAACCAACTAGCTTGCTTTCGCCTCTATACTCTGCCTCAATCGCTGCTCTAACGTTCGAAATATGTCCGTGCTTAGAATGAGGCCCATGCGCTCTCTCAATTCGGTCATATCTCTCTCATCCGGTTCATAGAATGGTAGTAGACCAGGATGAGGAGAGATGTTCATGAACAGGGCCCCTAACAATCGATTAACGTATCGCTTCGACGGAAAGGGCAATCAGGTATCCAAGCCAGAGGACAAGCTGGAGCATAAGCTTGATCACAAGCTTGATCATAAGCTGGAGCAAAAGTCGGAATACAAGCCGGAGTACAAGCTGAGACATAAGCCAGAGTCCAGGATAGAGCCCAAGTCAAAGTTCAACCCAGAGCCCGCCTCTGAGCCCAAACCAGAATCCAAGCCAGAGTCCAAGCAGGGGGACAAGCTGCAGGCTCAGACTGATGACAAGAAGCCATTTCAGCCGGGGAGCGGCAACGTTATCCCCTTATATCCGACAACCGTTGCGAATGGTATAGATGAGGTTCGTCCCTGGGAATATCAGGCCCATGATGATCTGATGGAGCTGGAAAAATTGATTCGCGACACGGAGGGGACGAGCCCCCGACAGGAAAGCGCCGGCGCGGATCGAATGGATTATGAGCTTGCGTATGAGGGGCCGCAAAGGGAAGCGGAGGGCTATTCCTTGCGCAGCACCGAGGAGCAGGCAGATTCTGAGCACTATTCCCGACTACACGAAACGGTGAATACGGAGTCCTCTTATCGCAGGAGCGGCAATGGTCCTTCGTGGTTTAATGTGTTCCTGTCCGTAGCGGGAGCGCTCGTCACTGGAGCGTTGTTCGGTTATTTGATCTTGAACCTGTTCACCGGCGGCATCATCTGGCCGGGCAGCTCTGAAAACGCGGCTGTAGAAGGCGGCCCTGGACAAGGCGTTAGCCTGGATGACATCGTAAGTCTGCCGCTTACCGAAGCGGAGAGTGGAGACGACCGGGGCGGTCAAGGTGACACAACAGCCAATTCGCCAGAAAGCAAGCCGGTATCCACCGTGGCATTGGACGGCCAGTTCCAATATACGCTGCTGCAGTACGGCGTGTTCAGCAGCGCAGGCTCACGGGATGCGGCGCTTCAGCAGCTGGCGGACCAAGGCCTGCCTGGAGCGGCAATGGCATCTGACGGCAAATATTTGGTGTACGCCGGGCTGGCCGCCAGTCCCTCCGAGGCCGCAACGCTGACATCGGTGCTGCCTGGGCTTCAGGTTTATAAAAAGGACTTAAGCCTGAGGCCCGAAGAGCTGGCCTTCCAGGGGGATGCGGAGACGGCTGTGCTATTTTTTGAGGAAACCAATGCACTGGTGTCGACTTGGTCAACGCTGGTCATTGCCCAGCTGGAGCAGCCGTCCCTGTCCAAGATCGGCACAGCGGCCATGGAGACTTGGAAGCAAAGGTATGAAGCATGGGGGAAGCTGGCGGAGCAAATGAATGAAGGCGTAACGGATCAGGCTGGCCGTACGTATTTGACCCGTATGACAGAGGCGATTGACGCATGCGCGGAAGCCATGCTGGCTTATGACCAAGCCATCAGCAAAACAAGCTTATGGGAGGCGCAGAGCGCTATGCTGCAAAATGTGCTGGCTCAAAAAGAATGGTTTGAGACGACGAGCGCATTGTAAAGGGAGCGGAACCTGCGTATAATAGAAGCCAGGTGTCAGTTCGTGACGAAAGGAATAGATTCATGAAGAAAAATGGATGGATTCTCGCTTTGTTTATCCTGCTTGGACTGATCGCGGGAGCGCTGGTGGCGAGATGGCTGCAGCCGGTCCAAGGCATCTCTTTCCTAACGAATCCGATTGTGACGTCCTGGTCTCCCGCATTCGATCTATATGTAGTAAGCTTCCGATTAACGATCGACCTCCAGCTCAGCCTGCTCAGCATTATCGGAGCGGCTGTCGCGATCTGGCTCTATCGCCGTGTCTAGCGGGACAAGCTCTCTAGGAAGCGGGAAACGGGGAAACGTATAGGCTCATTCTTCATTCAAGGAGAATACAGATGACAAATGAACACGCTATTGAACCGATAAGCCGCCTGGTGCTGGCTTCATCGTCGCCGCGCCGGAAGGAACTGGTCGCAACTCTGGACCTTTCCTTGCCGGTTTATATTTTGTCTACAGATTCCGATGAAACCGTGCTTCCGGATTGGAGCCCGCAGCAGACGGTCGAAACGCTGAGCCTGCGCAAGGCTCGGGCAGCGGCGGAGATGCTTCAGCAAGCCGGCAGCGGATACGTGGACCTGATCATTGCGGCGGATACGATTGTGGCCATTGACGGGCATATATTGGGCAAGCCCTCCCATGAAGAGGAGGCATGCCATATGCTGAGCAGGCTGTCCGGCCGCAAGCATGATGTCTTGACAGGTGTGGCATGCCTCGCACCTCATACGGGAGTGACAAAGGTCGCTTACCGAAGAACGCAGGTGCAGATGAAGGAGCTGTCTCCTGATCGCATCCGCCGGTATGTGGCGACTGGCGAGCCTATGGACAAGGCAGGCTCCTATGGCATCCAGGGGCTCGGCTCGACGCTTGTGGAAAGTATTGAGGGCTGTTATTTTAACGTGGTCGGACTTCCTCTGGCCTTGCTGTCGGAGCTTCTGGAGCAATACGGCGTTGAGACCTTTTGATCGCGCTGCGGTAAAAGTGCGGCCGAAGGCAGTGAATAGAAGCTAGCTCACATGAATAGAAGGCGGGATGGGACATGGTAATGCAATCGAACACATTGCGTGAAGTCCCCCATGAAGAACGTCCAAGAGAGCGCATGATGAGATATGGGGCAGAAGCATTAAGCCACGCGGAGCTGCTGGCGATCTTACTCCGAACTGGAACGAAGAGCCAGTCGGCGGTTCATTTGGCGGGAGCCATTCTGAAGCAATGCGGAAGCCTGCGCGGACTGATGGACATGAGCGTGGAAGAGCTGACCGCCATATCCGGAATCGGGCCCGCCAAGGCGCTGCAATTGCGCGCCGGGATCGAGCTGGGCAGGCGCATATCGAAGAGCCGGCTTGGCGATACGATTACGGTCAGAAGGCCGAAGGACGCCGCGGACTACATCATGGAAGAGCTGCGCTATCTGAAGAAAGAGCATTTCGTCTGTGTATTTCTCAATACAAAAAATCATATTATTGCCCGGGAAACGTTGTCGATGGGGACGCTGAACGCATCGCTGGTGCATCCGCGCGAGGTGTTTCGAGCGGCTATCAAATACAGCAGCGCGTCTATTATTTGCGCGCATAATCATCCCAGCGGCGATCCTGCTCCAAGTCCAGAGGACATTTCTCTGACGAAGAGGCTTGCGGAGGCTGGACAGCTTGTTGGAATCGAGCTGCTGGACCATCTGATTATCGGTGACGGCCGCTTTGTCAGTTTGAAGGAGCAAGGCCACTTGTAATATAATAAATGGGATTGTCGTAATAGAAGGGAGCAAGAGCATGTTCGGTAGCTTTTCGAAAGATTTGGGAATTGATTTGGGTACCGCGAATACCCTTGTATATGTGAAAGGCAAAGGCATTGTCGTCAGGGAGCCGTCTGTGGTTGCTCTGCGTACGGATACAAAAACAATTGAAGCGGTAGGCGAGCATGCCAAGAAGATGATCGGCAGAACGCCAGGCAATATTCGAGCGGTTAGACCGATGAAGGACGGAGTCATCGCCGATTTCGAAACGACAGCTACGATGATCAAATATTTTATGCGATCCGCCCAGAAGCAGCGTTCGCTGTTCCCGCGCCATCCCAATGTGATGGTATGCGTGCCGTCCGGCATTACGGCGGTAGAGCAGAGAGCGGTGGAGGACGCAGCCAAGCAGGCGGGAGCACGCGAGGCGTATACGATTGAGGAGCCTTTTGCGGCGGCGATCGGCGCGGATCTGCCTGTATGGGAGCCGACCGGCAGCATGGTGGTGGACATTGGCGGCGGCACAACGGAGGTTGCGGTCATCTCACTCGGAGGCATTGTGACAAGCCGCTCGATCCGCGTAGCGGGCGATGAGATGGATGAAGCCATTATTCAGTACATTAAGCGGCTATATAATCTCATGATTGGCGAGAGAACAGCCGAGCAGCTGAAGATGGAGATTGGCTCCGCGCTTCAGCTGGATAAGCCGGAGACGCTGGAGATTCGCGGGCGAGACCTGGTGACGGGCTTGCCGAAGACCTTGCCTATTACCTCTGACGAAATTACCGATGCGCTGACGGATACCGTGAATGCGATCGTAGACGCGGTAAAAGTTACGCTGGAGAAATGTCCTCCGGAGCTGTCCGCGGACATTATGGACCGGGGCATCGTCCTTACTGGAGGAGGAGCTTTGCTGCGCAATCTGGATAAGCTTCTGCAGCGCGAGACGGGCATGCCTGTTATTGTGGCGGACAATCCGCTGGACTGTGTAGCTATTGGAACAGGGCGCTCCCTGGATCACATTCATCTGTTCAAGCATAGAAGCTCCGCGGTCAGATCGAAGCGCTAGAGGCGGCCTTCTGGGAATGGATTGGAATGGATAAGCGACGACGGGCGGGTGATCGGACTGTTTAATCTCATGAGAAATAAGCGGATGTTCATGCTTATGATTGGGTTCATCCTGTTTATCGCGATCATCGGCTTCTCGCTGAGCGATCGCAAGGAATTAACGTGGCCTGAGAAATTTCTGAAGGACACCTCCGGATATGTGCAGCAATGGTTCTACAAGCCCGCTGGTTCAATAGCGGGCTTCTTTGAGGACTTGGGGAAGCTGAAGGAAGTATATGAGGAGAACGAGCGGCTCCGGCTGCTGGCGGCCTCTTATGCGCGGGATAAAGTGGAATACAACTTCGTGAAGAAACAAAACGAAGAGCTCCAGCGAGCGTTGAATTTCACGGAGCAGCAGAAGCAAATGTACAATTACAATTACTTAATCGCTCAAGTCATATCTGTGAGCAATGACGCCAATAATCGCACGATGAACATTAATTTGGGCTCTAATAACGGAATTAAGCCCAATATGGCGGTTACTACAGTGGACGGTCTTGTTGGATTGGTCAGCTCTGTGACGCCGTTTACGTCGGCCATTACGCCCATTACGGAGCTCAGCGAGGAGTCTCCAACCTTCGGCTCCATAGCAGCGACGATTGAGGGACGGGAGAAGGATTCCTTCGGCATTCTGAGCAGCTACAACAAGGAGACGGGCAGGCTTGTCATGACCCGCATCGCGGAGACGGACAAAATGGAGATTGGCGACACTGTTATCACGTCGGGGCTTGGCGGCGTCTATCCAAGAGGTCTGCGTGTCGGGACGGTGGAGACCAAGCAGGTAGGAGACTTCGGACTTACTTATACAGCCAGCGTCAAGCTGTTCACAAGCTTTGACCACTTGACGGAGGTATTCGTTGTACAGCCGCCAGTAACCGAGGAGCAGTCGAAATGACTATGAATCGTGTCGTTGTTATGATGCTGGCGATATTCGTGCTTGAAGGGGCGCTTATGCCCTGGATTATTCCGGCAGGCTTCGGGGATCGCATTGTTCCGCACTTTATATTTGTTTTTGTGCTATTCTCCGCATTATACGGCAACCGCCACCAAGCGCTTCTGCTGGGAGCGGGCTTCGGTCTGCTGCAGGACATCGTGTATTACGGCCATTTGCTGGGAGGCCATTTCTTTACAATGGGTCTGATCGGCTATTTAACCGGAGTGCTGCTGGAGCGCAAGCGGGCAACCGTCATGATGGCGATCACGGTCGTTGGGTTCGCATGCCTGCTGTACGACACTTCGATGTTCTACATGTACAAGGTTTTCCGCATTACCGATGCTTCCTACGCCTGGGCATTGCTGCACTATATATTGCCAAGCTTGTTCCTCCAGCTTGCTTTCGCCCTAGCCTGCTATATACCGATCAGACGTATGTTCGAATCGCTGGGCAAGCTGGACAGCGAAGAAAAATGATTGGAAAAGCAGGAATTCGGAGCGGCTAGCAAGAATCTATTAGGTTGGGGAGGGACGGTTGTGACCGAAAAACAACATATCATGATAAAAGGCGTCAAAGAAGGCCTGCTGTTCCTTCTCGACGATCAATGTACATTCGAGGCTCTGCTAGAGGAGCTGCAATACAAGCTGGAGAAAACGCATCAGCAGCTGCTTACGGGGCCGCTTGTTCATATCAACGTCAAGCTGGGGACAAGAAGCGTGACTGATGAGCAGAAGGAGCAGATCGCAGCCATTATCCGGTCGCAAGGCAACCTGATTATCAGCTCGATGGAATCGGAAGCGCCAGCCGAGCAAAGCAATCCGGCTTCAACGAATCTGCAGGTGATTACAGCCATTGTTCGTTCCGGCCAGACCTTAACGCATGACGGGGATTTGCTGCTAATTGGCGATGTGAATCCTGGCGGCACATTGTTATGCTCCGGCGATATTTATGTAATGGGGGCGCTGCGCGGTATGGCTCATGCGGGTATGAACGGCCGTCAGGACGCCGTTATTGCCACCTCGCTTATGCGTCCCACCCAGCTTCGGATCGCGGAAGTCGTCAGCAGGCCTCCTGAGGAATGGATCTCTGGGGACGCCGCGATGGAATTTGCTTATTTGGAGCAAGGGCAGATGCAAATCGACAAGCTGTCGCAGCTGTTCCGCATCAGGCATAATCCTATAACGTTTAAAGGAGTGTAGACCATGGGAGAAGCGATCGTTGTAACATCTGGCAAAGGCGGGGTAGGCAAAACGACGACCTCGGCCAATATTGGGACGGCGCTGGCGCTGCTAGGCAAAAAAGTATGTCTGGTAGACACGGATATCGGGCTTCGCAACCTGGACGTCGTAATGGGACTCGAAAACCGGATTATCTATGATCTGGTTGACGTAGCGGAAGGGCGCTGCCGGCTGGGCCAGGCGCTTGTCAAGGATAAGCGCTTCGACGAGCTGTACATGCTGCCCGCCGCGCAAACCAAGGATAAGGATTCCGTGAAGCCCGACCAAATTAAAAGCATCATTGCGGAGCTGAAGCAGGATCATGATTATGTCATCATTGATTGCCCGGCAGGCATCGAGCATGGCTTCCGCAACGCAATCGCCGGCGCGGACCGGGCGATCGTCGTGACGACGCCAGAGAATGCGGCCGTGCGTGACGCCGATCGCGTGATTGGCTTGCTGGAGGGCGCACAGATTCCGTCCAAGCTCGTCATCAACCGTATTCGCCATGCTATGGTGAAGAGCGGCGAGATGCTCGACATCGACGAAATTTGCCAGGTGCTGGCAATTGATCTGCTAGGCATCGTGCCGGATGACGAGAAGGTGATCTCCGCTGCGAACAATGGCGAGCCAACCGTTATGAATCCGGCTTCGCGGGCCGCAATCGCGTATCGGAACATCGCTAGACGTATTCTTGGCGACATGGTTCCACTTATGCTGCTCGATGAGAAGGCGGGGGCGTTCAAGCGGTTCCGCAAGTTTCTGGGAATAGGATGAATGCCTTGTGCTTAACAAACTGAAAAAGCTGGATTGGGGCATCATTATCATTTTGTTATGCTTAATGGTAGTGAGCGTTCTTGCGATACACAGCGCGACAGCGCATAATCCCATTTATCACAATCATCATTTCAAGCAGCTGATGTTTTTTGGACTTGGTTTTTTTGTGGCGATTGCAGCGGTGTTGTTTGATTACCGGGTTGTGCTTAAGAGCTGGCATGTGCTCTATGCGATTGGTATCATTCTTCTCATCCTGGTCTACTTTCTGGGAGCGGAGCTTAATGGAGCCAAGGGCTGGTTCCGTTTCGGACAGCTATCCTTCCAGCCTGCAGAAGTGGTAAAGATAATATTGATTATCGGACTTGCTTATCTACTAGGCAGGAGGCAAGGCGAGCGGCTGAATTTTTCCAACGATATATTGATTATCGGCGCATTTGCATTTTTGCCATTTCTGCTCGTTATGATCCAGCCCGACCTTGGCAATGCCATTATCTATGTGGTTATCGTTATTGGCATGCTATGGATCGGGAACGTCAAATATATGCATGTAGCCATTGGGCTGGCGGCAGCGGTTGGTTGTGTGATCCTCTTTATGTTCCTGTTCAATTTGTTTAATACAGAAATTCAAGGTTTCTTGGAGGAACAAAAAAAGAGTCACTGGTTCGATCGAATCAACACCTTTGTCAATCCGGAGGAGGCGAGCGCGGATGACAAGCGGCAATCGCAGAACGCTCAAATCGCGATTGGCTCTGGCGGCTTGAACGGCGACGGCTACTTGCAAGGCGATATGATCAACGGCGGGTTCGTGCCCTATACCTATTCTGATTCCATCTTTGTCGTCATCGGCGAGGAATTTGGCTTCCAGGGCTCCGCAATCCTGCTGCTGCTGTATTTCCTGCTCATCTACCGGATGATTATTATCGCGTTCAAATGCCATGACAGGCGCGCGGCTTATATGGTGATTGGAATAGTCTCCATGTTCGTGTTCCAGGTGTTCCAGAATATCGGCATGATGATCGGCTTAATGCCGATTACGGGCATAACGCTGCCCTTCGTCAGCTATGGCGGCACCTCGCTGCTGCTGAATATGGCCTCCATTGGACTCGTATTCAGCATTAAGGCGCATCAGGAAGTGTATGAGCTGGCGGACAACTAAAACGGAATAGAAGTTGCTTCACCCTCTCCAGGCGCGGCTTGGAGGGGGTTTTTTTGTATGGCTTGAGCACTCTGTGGCTTATCCCGCCGGCTTCCTGGGACATACTTGTTTTCTTGTCCACATATTGATGTAGTAGGAGACGAGCTTTCGAATACCGAGTCGAAGCCGGGGAGGTACGGTTATGGGAATACGCGACGATGTTAAGCTGCGCAGGCAGCAAAAGATTAGAAATCTACAGCATCACTATCAAGGTTATCCGCCGGATGAGAGCCAGCATGCTCTCGAGCGGGCGGCGGCAGAGGAGGATCGGATAGTCACGCCTACTCCATCCTTCCCCAGAAGCGCGCAGGACCCCGAGCTGGTGTGGAAAAACAATCCCAATCCCTGGGAGGGCTGGGACACCGGCAGCTTTGCAGCCTCCGGGGCAAGAGGCTATATCCAATCGCAGCATACGGATGATTTCGAGCCTCCCCGGGGAGGCGGATGGAGCAGCCTTCGCAAGGCGCTGGCATGGAAGCTCATCGTGTCTGCTGCTCTGTTCGGCGGCATATGGATGCTGTTCGAGCTGGACCATCCACTGGCCAAGCAGGGCCAGCAGCTCATAACGGAAGCAATGACGGATGAAATGAACCTCGATGCGGTTGCCCTGTGGTACAAGGATGTGTTCGCGGGCGCTCCCTCCTTCATCCCGTTGTTTGAGGAGAAGGGCGGGGGAGCGGCTCTCGTGGACGGACAGCCCAATACACCGATTGTTGCGCCAATCGAGGAGGCTGCTGTAGTAAGGACATTCGCGGAATTGTTGAACGGCATTGAGCTCGCGGGCGCTTCAGGCGCGACGGTGTTCGCAGCGGAGACCGGCCGAGTGATTCAGGTAACGGAACAAGGGGACAGCGTGCTGATTCAGCACGCGAATGACCGCATCACGATTTATGGCAAGCTGGCGTCGGCCAGCGTATCGGTCAATGATTGGGTGGAGGCCGGTCAGCCGATTGGAAGCCTGCAGACGGCGGTGTATGGCGATCAAAGCTTTCTTCTGTTCGCCGTCAAACAAAATGATCGATATGTAGATCCGCTGGACGTGATACCGCTTGATTAAATGGCGGGGCATACGCTGGTCCATACATCCACTGTTCGTTGTCGTGATGCTGGCTTCGGCAATGACGGGATATTTTGCTGAGCTGCTCACCTTGTTTATGATCGTGCTGGTCCATGAGCTTGGCCATGTGATTGTCGCCCGGGGCTTGGGCTGGCGAATTCGCGAGGTGAAGCTGCTTCCGTTCGGCGGCGTTGCGGAGGTCGAGGATTCCGGGGGGATCAGCGCCAAGGAAGAAGCGCTTGTCGCTATTGCCGGGCCGCTACAGAACGTGTGGATGGGACTGCTGGCCTGGGCGTTCGGCGAGCTCGGCATCTGGGACCGCGATTGGGGGCAATACGTAGCCGGCGCCAACGCGATGATTGCGTTGTTCAACCTGCTCCCCATTCATCCGCTGGACGGAGGCAAGCTTCTTCAAGCTCTGCTCAGCTACCTGTTCAACTATTATCGCATGCTGATCATTACGGCTCGGATCAGCATCGCGTTAAGCATCGCCATGCTAGTCAGCGCGTTCCTCCCCCTCTTGATGGAGGGCGGAGGCCTTCAGCTTAATTTGCTTATTGTAGGGTCGTTTTTGCTGGCCTCCAACTGGACGTATCATCGCCATATTCCGTTTCTGTTCTATCGCTTCCTGACTCACCGCGAGCAATTGCCGGCACCTGATCCCGATATGACGCGCAAGGTCAAGCCGCTTGTCGTCAGCGGCAAGCAATCCGTCTTATCCGTAGCAAGGCTGTTCAGCAGAGACTGCTACCATCTCATCTATATAGTCGCTCCTGCCGCGTCCGGCTTGCAGGTTATCCCGGAGGGGCTTATTGTGGAGGGCTGCTTGTCTGGACGAAATCCCCACCGTGCAGTGAACGAGCTTTTGGGTTAAAATAGAGAAAAACCACACGAGCGGAGGAAACGTACAAGATGAAGCAGATGCTGATGCATGTGGATGGTGACGCTTTGCAGACAGCCGTGCTGCAAGACGGCAAGCTTGTGGAGTTTTTTATGGAGCGTTCCGGCGGCGCAAGTCTCGTCGGCAATGTGTACAAGGGACGAGTGATGAATGTGCTTCCCGGCATGGAAGCCGCCTTCGTTGATATTGGACTGGGCAAAAACGCCTTTCTTTACATAGATGACATGCTGCATCCCAATGCGGAGAAGCAGCCCAAGCAGAAGCCCTCGGTGACAGAGCTCGCTCGGAGCGGGCAGGATATTATCGTGCAGGTGGTGAAGGATCAGCTTGGCGGCAAGGGTGCGCGCGTGACGACGCACTTCAATCTGGCGGGCAGGTGGCTGGTGTATATGCCTCGGGCCGATTATGTTGGCGTCTCCAAGCGTATTAACGGAGATGCGGAGCGGGAGAGGCTTCGATCCATCGGGGAGCGGCTGCGGCGGGAGGAAGAAGGCATTATTATGAGAACCGCCGCTGAAGGGGAGGATGCGGCAGCGCTGGAGTCGGACGTGCATATGCTGCGGGAGCTGTGGGAAGCCATATCGGCGAGAGCCTCCGAGGTTCGCGCGCCTGCGATGCTTCACAGCGAGGCGGGTCTGCTGCACCGGGCTGTTCGGGATACGCTGACAAGAGATATCGATGAGATCTGGATCGACAGCAGCCCCGTCTTCAACGAAGCCAAGAAGCTGCTCCAGAGCATGGCGCCCGCGCTCAAGGAGCGGCTGCGGCTGTACAAGGGCGGCTCCGTCGGCTTGTTCCAGGAGTTCAGAGTGTCGGAGCAGATGGACGAAGCGTTCTCCAGACGGGTGCCGATGTCCAGCGGAGGGTATCTGATCTGGGAGGAGACCGAGGCGTTAACCGTCATTGATGTCAATACAGGGAAATATACCGGGACGAATAACCTGGAGGATACCGTCTTCCGGACGAATCTGGAGGCAGCGGAGCTGATCTCCAGGCTGCTGCGCGTCAGGGACGTCGGAGGCATCATTATTATTGATTTTATCGACATGCAGCAGGAGGACAGCCGTTCCAAAATA
The DNA here is from genome assembly GCF_040834005.1 of Paenibacillus sp. PL2-23. Classification (NCBI taxonomy): domain Bacteria; kingdom Bacillati; phylum Bacillota; class Bacilli; order Caryophanales; family Paenibacillaceae; genus Paenibacillus; species Paenibacillus sp. PL2-23. Next base: position 3,764,692 of record NZ_CP162129.1, on the reverse strand, counting down.
TACGCTAGAATGGTGGAGGAAACCCGGCGCGACGGCACCAAATGCACAATCGTCGGCTGGACGAAGCTTGGCTTGATGGAGCTGACCCGGAAGAAAGCGCGGGATAACGTCAGCAGACAGCTTGGCGAGGTATGCAAGGTATGCGGTCGCAGCTCTGCGCCGGATCGGACAAGCCGTTAACTCAGCCCACTAGCGGAATGGAAATAAGTTCTCACCAATGACTTGAACTCTATCAATCGATGTGATAAACTGTTTTGGTGTATGTTCCGTAGTTGCTTTTTTACGGCAATATCCATGGTACCGCTCCGATCAGGTTTGCAAGCGAGGCCTATGGCTTCCACCTTCATCAGGCGAGTCTTCGAAAACAAGGAGGTGCACCAACAATGTTCGCAATTATCGAAACTGGCGGCAAGCAATACAAAGTTCAGGAGGGCGATGTAATCTACATCGAGAAACTGAACGGCGGCGAAGGCGAAAACGTAACGTTCGATCGCGTTCTGGCCGTTTCCGGCAAGGACGGTCTTGTAACTGGCGCTCCGGTTGTATCCGGCGCAAGCGTTACTGGCAAAGTCGAGAAACACGGCAAAGGCCAAAAGATCACTGTTTACAAATACAAAGCCAAAAAGAACTACCGCCGCAAGCAAGGTCATCGTCAGCCTTACACGAAAGTAACAATCGAGAAAATCCAAGCGTAAGAGGGTTTTCCTATGATTAGCATTACATTCGTCAGGCGGTCGGAGGACCAGCGTATCGTATCATTTGCGGTCGTAGGACATGCTAAATATGCGAAGCCCGGCAAAGACATTGTCTGCGCCGGCGTGTCGGCGGTATCGGTCGGCACGGTGAATGCGATTGAGACTTTAGCGGGGTTCGAGCTTCCCGCCAAGATGAAGAATGGCTGGCTCTCATCGGACATACCGGTGCTGCCCGACGCGGAAGCGGACGGCAAGATGCAGCTGCTCCTGGAATCTATGGCGGTTATGCTCGAGACGATCGCTACATCATACGGCAAGCACGTAGTCATACATGTGGAGCAGCAGTAACGCTCTCCCATAGGCAAGGCAACAACTTAAGAAGGAGGGAATACACCATGTTGAAATTGAATCTTCAGCTTTTCGCTTCGAAGAAGGGCGTAGGCTCCACGAAGAACGGACGCGACTCCCAATCCAAGCGCCTGGGCGCCAAGCGCGCTGACGGTCAAGTTGTGACAGGAGGCAGCATCTTGTTCCGCCAACGCGGCACGAAGATCCACCCTGGAACGAACGTAGGCATCGGCAAAGACGACACGCTGTACGCGAAAGTAGACGGCGTCGTGAAGTTCGAGCGTCTCGGACGCGATCGCAAGAAAGTGAGCGTATACCCTGTTGCTGAGGCTCCTGTAGCCGCTGCAGTAGAAGCTTAATTTCTCCATCAACGACAAGCCCCGGCCGGCATTGCTAGGTCGGGGTTTTTCTCATCCTGCGGATGACCTCGGCTCTTCGTCATGGTATACTGGATAAGCTAGGAAATCAGAAAAAGGCAGGTTCTTGGACATGGGACGCTTAATGACGGCGAAGCAGCTTGCGGCCGCAACGGCATTGCTGCCTGGCGGCGCGGTTCTGGCGTGGCCCGGAACGATGTGGCTGAACGCGATTTTCCTTGTATGGATTGCCGCTGTTGCCGCATTCTGGATTCGTGAAGAACGCAAAGAGCATCAGGAGAGGCTGACTCGTACGATTGCAGCCATGCAAAGCTCAGGCATTCGCACGCTTAACCACCATCGTCATGATTGGATGAATGACCTGCAGGTATTGTTCGGCTATATGAGACTGGGCAAGTTGGATAAGACCATTGCCTACGTGGAGAGAATAAGAGAAAGAATGCTCGCGGAGAGCGCGGTTGCCAAGCTTGGCGTGCCGTCATTGGTCAGTTTTATCCAATCCTTCCGCACGATGTCAAGCTCTCTGCAGCTCGACGTAGAGGTTCAGGAAGAGCTTCATTTGAATGAGCTGGATTTGGACAGCGAGGCTGTCGCGGAGACGCTGATACATACCATTAACACATACCGCCTGGCCGCCAAGGCGGAGGCGGGTGGAGCATCCGTGCTGCGCCTGGTGTTAAGCAGGGACGGGGAAGCTCTGTACGCGGCATTTTATTATGAAGGCGAGCTCATCAATGAGCAGCATTGGAATCAGAATTTGAAACAGCAGCTGGACGGCGCGCCCCTGCGGCTGGAAGGCACGGAGCCCAATGGCTCTATGGTGCTGCTAAAGGCGGAAATGCGGGTTTGAACGGAGGCAAGACATGTTTGTCGATAAGGCGAAAATTTTTGTAAAAGGCGGAGACGGCGGTGATGGCATCGTATCGTTCCGTCGAGAGAAGTATGTGGAGAACGGCGGTCCTGCGGGTGGAGACGGCGGCAACGGCGGCGATCTGATCTTCCGCGTGGATGAAGGCTTGCGCACGCTGATGGATTTCCGCTATCAGAAGCATTTCAAGGCGGAGCGCGGCGAGCGCGGGAAGGTCAAGGGCATGCACGGCGCCAGCGCGGAAGACACTATCGTACGTATTCCACCGGGTACAGTCATCATAGATGACGATTCCGGCGAGATTATAGCCGATATGACCAGGCATGGCCAGCAGGTAGTTGTTGCCAAGGGCGGACGCGGCGGTCGGGGCAACATCCGGTTCGCAACGGCGACCAATCCGGCTCCTTATATTTCGGAGAACGGAGAGGAGGGCCAGGAACGCTGGGTTGTGCTGGAGATGAAGGTAATGGCGGATATCGGGCTTGTCGGGTTCCCGAGCGTTGGCAAATCGACGCTTCTGTCCGTCGTATCTGGCGCAAAGCCGAAGATCGGAGCGTATCACTTCACGACGATTACCCCCAACCTTGGCGTGGTCGAAGTTGGCGACGGCCGCAGCTTTGTCATGGCGGATTTGCCGGGCTTAATCGAAGGTGCTCATGAAGGCGTTGGGCTCGGACACGAGTTTCTCCGTCACGTGGAGCGGACGAGGGTTATCATTCATGTCGTCGACATGGCGGCGTCCGAGGGCAGAGATCCGTTCGACGACTGGCAGAAGATTAACGCGGAGCTGAGGCTGTACAACGCGAAGCTTGCGGAGCGTCCGCAGATTATTGCGGCGAACAAGATGGATATGCCGGAGGCGGAGGAGCAGCTCGCTTTCTTCAAGGAGCAGCTGGAGGCGCTGGGCGAGGAGCGGGTGCATCAGATCGTGCCGATATCTTCGCTGACCAAGCAGGGCATTCAGGAGCTGCTGTACAAAGCGGCTGACTTGCTGGATACGATCGCGGTGAACGCCGAGGTCGAGGAAGTGAAGGAAATCGAGGAGCGTAAGGTATACAGCTACGAGAAGAAGGAAGATATCACGTTCACCATCCATCGCGAAGACGAAATCTTTGTCGTGGAGAGCGAAGGCATCGCTCGTATGATGAAACGGATGAATCTCAACTCGTACGATGCGGTGATGCGATTCGCGCGCACAATGCGCAGGCTTGGCGTTGACGACGCGCTGCGCAAGGCTGGGGCAAAGGACGGCGACATGGTGCAGGTTGCGGACTTTGCGTTTGAATTTTTTGAAGGCAGTGATTATAACCCTTACGATTAGAGACAATAGACGACGCAAGTCGTCTTTTTTCTTGAAAGCCTATTGCCGTAGAGCGCTGCTTTCGATATAATGTCCACTATAGGTGTACAATTGTCTTTTTAAGGAGGACGAAAGTGGCTGATCGCTATTATGTCGTTCGGGAGGACATTTTGCCGGAAGCGTTACAGAAGACGATTCAGGCCAAGGAGATGCTGGCGAGCGGCAAGGCGACGACCGTGCATGAAGCCGTCGACCGGGCAGGTCTAAGCCGAAGCGCCTTCTACAAATACAAGGATGGCATATACGAGCTGAACGAAATGACGCAGGAGAGAATCGTTACGATTGCCATGGATTTGGAGCATCGGGCAGGGGTCTTGTCCAGCGTTCTGGGCTTAATCGCCGCAAAGGAAGGGAATGTGCTCACGATGAATCAGAGCATTCCGCTGCAGGGCTACGCCAACGTGGTGCTGTCAGTGGATGTGTCGCAGGTCGCAGGGGACGCCTCGGACCTCATTGAAGCGCTGAAGGGCCAGTCCGGCGTGCGGAAAGCGGCGATCATCGGGCGCGGTTAAAATCGAAGGTAAGCGGAGGGTATATATGAAGCCGGTAAAGGTTGGTTTATTGGGATTAGGCACAGTGGGAACAGGCGTGGTGCGCATTGTGGAAGGCCATCAGGAGGATTTGCAGAGCCAGGTGGGCTCCCCTATCATGATTGAGAAGGTACTGGTGCAGAATAAGAGCAAGTCCCGCAGCATTTCGGTATCGCCGGATAAGCTGACGGAGGACCCGTGGGAAATTATCCGCCACCCGGAAATCGACGTGATCGTGGAAGTGATGGGCGGAATCGCGGGAACGAAGGAGTATATTCTCGAAGCGCTGTCGCTCGGCAAGCATGTTGTAACGGCGAACAAGGATCTGATGGCGTTGCACGGACCGGAAATTTTGGCCAAGGCGCAGGAGCATCGCTGCGATGTCTTGTATGAGGCAAGCGTGGCGGGCGGTATTCCGATTCTGCGTACGCTGGTGGAGGGCTTCTCCTCCGACCGCATTACCAAAATTATGGGTATCGTAAACGGCACAACCAACTACATTCTGACCAAGATGAGCCAAGAGGGCGCTTCGTACGGCGATGTGCTGAAGGAAGCGCAGGAGCTGGGCTACGCGGAAGCGGATCCGACCTCCGATGTCGAAGGACTTGATGCAGCGCGCAAAATGACGATTCTGGCAACGCTGGGCTTCCGCTCCAACGTTGCGCTGGAGGATGTGTCGGCGAAGGGAATCTCTTCCGTCAGCAAGGAGGATATTCTGTACGCCAAGCGTCTTGGCTACGAGCTGAAGCTGCTTGGCATCGCGGAGCGTCAGGACGATCTGATCAGCATCAGCGTCCAACCGACGATGGTGAAGCAATCGCATCCTATCGCTTCCGTTAACGGAGTCTTCAATGCCGTATATGTGTACGGCGAAGCGGTTGGCGAGACGATGTTCTACGGCGCGGGCGCAGGCGAGCTGCCTACAGCTACGTCGATTGTGGCCGACCTTGTGGCCGTCGTCAAAAACCTGAAGCTTGGCGTCAATGGCAAGCAAGGCGCCGTGGCGTACAAGGAGAAGAAGCTCAAAACCGACGAGCAGATCTCGTCCAAATATTTCCTTCTGCTGCATGTAGCGGACCGCGCAGGCGTGCTTGCCCGCATTACGCAAGTGTTCGCGGACTTCGAGGTCAGCCTGGAGTCTGTGCTGCAGCAGCCGAATCCAAGCAATCCAGAGGCGGAAATTATTATTATTACGCATGACGCGAGCAAGGCAGCCATCCAGAAGGTTATTGGCGAATTCGAATCGCTGGATGTTGTTCACAAAGTAAAAAGCGTCTACCGTGTTGAAGGTTAATGGGATGAAGGATCGCAGAGTCATTGTAAAGGTTCCCGCCAGCACCGCCAATCTGGGTCCGGGCTTCGACACGCTAGGCATGGCGCTGTCGCTCTACGGCTGGATTGAGATGTCCATTCCGGAGTCGGGAGAAACGACGTTTGCATTCTATGGCGACGGCATGGATAGCCTGCCTCGCGACAAATCCAACCTGCTGTTCAAGGTGGCTCAGCTTGTGTTCCAGGAAGCGGGAGTAAGCGTGCCGGAGCTTGCCATCTCCATGTACAGCGACGTTCCGCTTGCAAGAGGTCTTGGCTCCAGCGCTTCCGCTATTGTGGGCGCGCTGGTGGCCGCAAACGAGCTGATAGGCAGCCCGCTGAGCAAGCACAAGCTGTTCCAGATCGCTACGGAGCTGGAAGGCCATCCCGACAATGTCGGCGCGTCGCTGTTCGGCGGCATTGTCGTATCCGCCTGGGATGGCTCGGAGGCGCATTACGCGCGGATCGAGCCGCATGAGAGGCTGGAGACGCTGGTCGCCATTCCAGCGTTCCAGCTGGCGACGGAGAAGGCGCGCCATGCGCTGCCTTCTACGGTGTCCATGGCCGACGCGGTATTCAACGTCGGCCGGAGCTCGCTGCTCGTCGCGGCGCTGGCCAGCGGTGAGCTGGAGCTGATCCGCCATGCGATGAAGGATCGGCTGCACCAGCCTTATCGTGCAGCGCTGATTCCTGGCATGGCGGAGATTCTGGAGCGCGCCGCGGATTACGGCGCGCTTGGAGCGGCGCTCAGCGGAGCTGGGCCGACGCTGATCGCGTTCGTGGACGGCGCAAGCGGCGAGAAGAAAGCCGCGCTTGCGGAGTTTCTGAAGTCGACGCTGGCGAAGGAAGGCATCCAAGCCGAGACGTTGTGGTTGTCGCCTTGCAGCAGCGGGGCGGAGGCAACGGTAGAGGAGTGGGACGGCTCCGCTTCTGGCGGCGCGCGGCTCACGCTGATGGATCGAATCAAAGGAGAAGTCAGAGCATGAAGACGATAGCATTATTGCCGGCTGGCTCTGTGTCGGACGAAGCCGCCAAGCATTTGTTCGCGGTAGAGGATCAGGTGGAGTGGAAGCACCATCGCCTGATCGCGGACGTGTTCCAATCCACTGTGAATGGCATTAGCGACTACAGCGTCATTCCCATCGAGAATACGATTGAAGGCTCCGTCAGTCTGCACATGGATTGGCTGGTGCATGAGGTGGATCTACCGATGCAGGCGGAATGGGTATATCCCTCCATCCAGAACCTGATCGGACGCAAGGCCGAGCTATTGAACAACGACGGTGGGCTGGAGCTTACCCGTATCAAGAAGGTGCTCAGCCATCCCGTTGCCATCGCTCAGTGCCTGCAGTTTCTGCGCGCTCATCTTCCCGGCGTCGAGACAGAGCCGGTAAGCAGCACGGCTGAGGCTGTACGTATTGTACGCGAGCATCCCGGTGAAGGCATTGCCGCAATCGGCACACGTATTGCGGCTTCGAACAACGATCTGGACCTGCTGGCGACGGAAATTACGGATCATGACAACAACTATACCCGGTTCATGCTGGTTGGCAACAAGCCGTATACCGCCCGAACCTCGGAGCGGGTGAAGACGAGCATACTCGTCACGCTGCCGGAGGATTATCCAGGGGCGCTTCATCAGGTGCTGTCCGCCTTCGCGTGGCGGCGCATCAACCTGTCGCGCATTGAGTCGAGACCGACGAAGAAGAAGCTGGGCAATTATTATTTTTATATCGAAATCGAGATGTCTCTGGAGTCCGTGCTTCTGCCCGCCGCCTTGCAGGAAATTGAAGCTATCGGCTGTCAGATTCGGGTGCTGGGCTGTTACCCAAGCTTTACTTACGAGCAGTTATCCTAATAGATAGACATACACTTCGGAGGTGTAAGAGCTAGCATGGCACAGCAATGGATATATTTGAATGGTGATTTTGTGACGAAGGAAGACGCCAAAATTTCGGTCTATGACCACGGCTTCCTGTACGGAGATGGCATATTTGAAGGCATTCGCATTTATGACGGCAATATCTTTAAGTGCAAGGAGCATCTGGACCGCCTGTACGATTCCGCCAAATCCATTATGCTGGACATTCCGCTGACGATTGACGAGATGCAGGATGCGCTCGTGGAGACGATTCGCCGCAATGGACTGCGTGACGGCTATATCCGTCTTGTTGTGTCCCGCGGTCCCGGCAATCTGGGATTGGATCCCAAGCGCTGCCCTTCGGCATGGGTCATCATCATTGTGGAGCAGCTTGCCATTTATCCGGAGGAAGCCTACAAGAATGGTCTTGTGTCGGTATCTGTGTCCCAGCGCCGCAACATTCCAGACGCTCTTAATCCGAAGATCAAGTCGCTTAATTACTTGAACAATATATTGGTCAAAATCCAAGCGAATCTCGCCGGCGTCGGCGAAGCCATTATGCTTAACTCTCAAGGCTATGTGGCGGAGGGATCCAGCGACAACATCTTTATTATTAAGAACGGCACGGTGTTCACGCCGCCTTGCTACGTTGGCGCGCTGGAAGGCATAACGCGGGGCGCGATTATGGAGCTATGCGGCAAGCTTGGCTACAAGCTGAAGGAAGAGCCGTTTACGCTGCATGATGTATATGTCGCGGATGAGGTGTTTTTCACCGGTACGGCTGCTGAGGTCATTGCCGTTCGGGAAGTAGACGGACGCACCATTGGCTCCGGACAAGCCGGTCCTATCACGACGCATCTGCTCAAGGAATTCCGTGCTATGGTGACGGTTGACGGCGTGAAGGTTTACGGCTAATTGATATCGTTAGGATGAGTGGAGGCCCTTTGCCGATATGGCGAGGGGTCTTTTTTGTAGTTATAGAATTGATTTCGCGGTTCGAACGCCATGACGCTAACGCTCAAAAAATGCGCTTAGAGCTCGAGCTTAGCGCTTTCCAGCCTGTAACGGTCAAACTGGACGCTTAGCCCTCCTAAACGCACCGACTTTACCTCCATTGTCGTTCTAACATTCGAAAATGTCCGTTACAACTTTGGATGGCCAATTTGACTAGTCTAAAAGGATTTTTTTGACCGTTAGAACGCCCGGTCGAGATGATGACACGATGGCTCATCTCTGAAAGGCCTCGATAGAGGATTTTTCAGCATGAGAGGGATCGCTAAGGGGCAACTGGGATGAAAAGGTACAAGCATCGGCGATTTTTTCAATGGAAAGTGGCGACACCTGCCCATGTTCTGCATAGGATGTAGAGATTGATAACAGGCATTAGCCGTGCCAGGTTATTCAGAACGTGACAGGAGGTTGTCGGCGAAGTGAAAATCCATATGGTCAAAAAAGGCGATACCTTATACTTCATCGGCCAGAAGTACAAGGTTTCAGTCGAAGAGATCCTGGCATTGAACCCGGGCATTACAAATCCGGATGTGCTGGAGATCGGCATGAAGATCAAAGTTCCTTCCAGCAGCGGAGGGCATCAGGGCGTGCATGGCATGGACATTATGCACCAGCATGTCGTGAAGCAGGGAGATACGATGTGGAAGCTGTCCAAAGCTTGGGGCGTTCCGCTGGCGACGATGATTCATGCCAATCCGCATCTTAAAAACCCCAACGTGCTGCTGACCGGCGAGATTGTTAACATCCCGAAGGCTGACGCTCAGGTGCCGGCTGCTTTTGGCGCGCAGAGCGTGCCAGGCAAAACGCCAACTCATCCCCTCAGCCCGTCTTCCCTTATGCAAAGCGTACAGGGCGTTGTCGGCAAGCTGTCTACAGCTCCGGTGATCGGCAAGACGTTCACAGGCTTTGCTTCCGAAAAAACGCCAACCGCTCCAATTGTGTCCCCGGTGCCCCCAGCGCCAGCTCCTAAGCCGCCTGCGGCAAAGGTAGAGCCCGCGCAAAAAAAATCGGAGCCAAAAGTGGAGCCATTGGCGTCCAAGGTCGAGCCGCTGGCGTCCAAGGTCGAGCCGCTGGCGTCCAAAGTGGAGCCGCTGGCGTCCAAAGTCGAGCCACTGGCGTCCAAAGTGGAGCCATTGGCGTCCAAGGTCGAGCCGCTGGCGTCTAAAGTGGAGCCATTGGCGTCCAAGGTCGAGCCACTGGCGTCCAAAGTGGAGCCACTGGCTTCCAAGGTCGAGCCGTTGTCGACAGGCAAGACGCCGCCAAACTCGGCTAATATAGCGCCCCTGTCAACGGGTAAAATGATGCCGTTGTCGGGTGCTAACGTTTCTCCGCTGGCAACAGGAGATATTACGCCAAACTCGCCGCAATATGCGCCGCTCGCAACGGGTGATATTTCACCGCTAAAGTCGAATGTTGCACCTCTGTCAACTGGCAAAACATTACCGGCATCTGAGGCCAACGTCTCGCCTCTTGCGAACGTATCGCCAATGGCAACAGGCAACGTATCGCCGCTGTCGAACGTATCGCCAATGGCAACAGGCAACGTCTCGCCTCTTAGCGTAGGCAACATGGGGGCCATGGCGGACAATATGGCTCCGCTCTCCAATGTGGCTCCAGCTACTAAAGTGATGCCATATGCCGGGAAGAAGGCCCTGCCGATCGAGAAGCCAATCGAAACAAAGGTTACACCAATGCATTCGAACTATATGGAAAGCGTGGATTTGTTCCAGCAGTACCAGGTGCCGGCTACAGAAGCAATGAGCATGCAGGATTCGCCGAATATTATGCCTTACCAAGCTGGCGCTCCATCCAACATGGGTCCGCTCAGCGACACGCCTGCTATGTATCCGTACGATTGTCCCCCGGGCATGTATCCTGCGGGCTACCCAGCGCCTGGCATGATGCCATATTCAGCAGGTCCGGTGTGGGGCTACGGCCATTCCGTCATGCCGCTGTCGGAAGGACCTCACAAAGGCATGGTATCGCCGCTGTCATCGAACCCGAATGCGGGCATGGTAACACCGCTGTCATCGAACCCGAACGCGGGCATGGTATCGCCGCTGTCGTCGAATCCGAACGCGGGTATGGTAACGCCGCTGTCATCGAACCCGAATGCAGGCATGGTATCGCCGCTGTCGTCGAACCCGAACGCGAGCATGGTATCGCCGCTGTCGTCGAACCCGAACGCGGGCATGGTAACGCCGATGGCGCATGGCTCCTTCCATGAATATTCGGCCATGTACCCGGCACCAGGTTACTCCGGATACATTAGCGGCTATCCAACCGGTTATCCCTATCCGGTATGGTCCAATCAGCCTGCGCCCGCGACCGGCGGCAGTGAGGATTGCGGCTGCGGCGGCAAACGCGAGGAAGAGCTGGTCGGGAGCAGCAAAACAAAAACAACAGCCTCCAAGCCTCGTAAAAAAGCTAAAAAAGCAGTAATTCGTACAATCGCACCCCGTCCGAAAAAAAAGTCATCGGGCGAAAGCCGCCCTTGGCTGAACCGTTAATCGTATAACGCTTGTTAAGCTAAATGCAAGAATCGGGCTCCTCGTGTTGGGGGAGCTCGATTTTTTTGCATAATTATGTAATCATGGCGCAGACTATCTTAAAACGCAAAAAAAGGGGTCTTCCTCATGATGGCATTCAGCTTGTGGAAGCAATTAAAACGCAGATTACGCCGTAACCGCAAACCACTTTGGACTTTGGGCGGGATTGCGTTATGGCTGTTCGGCTGCCTGTTCGCGACAGGAGCAACGGCTCATGCCGAGCCTAATGCATCCTCCGCAATCAGTCGTTATTTGGAGAGTACAAATGAAACGGTTCCGGTTCTGCTGCGCCGCGTATATATATGCGGAGAAGAGACGGAAGCGCTGGGCCCGCTTAAGCCTGATCAGGTAATAAGCTTGCTTCGCGAGCATTCCGAATGGAGCAGCGCGTTAGATCAGGACGAGCGGACCGTTATGCTGACCGAGCGTATTGAGGATTTGTCGGATCATTGCAAAACCCATGCTTATTTTGGAGTAGACAGAAAAGGGAACTTCACCCTGTTCGATGGCATCCCCAAGGAAGAGAAGGTTATGCGGACCTTCTTCCAGCTGGATATACGGTATATGGAGAGCAGCCTGCCCAAGCAGCAGCTGGACGAGCTGAATGCCGGAATTCGAGTAAGCGATATGGATGAATATAACAGCGTCCTGTCCACTTACAGCGACTATGCCATGGAGCGCGACGAAAAAGCTATGAATCAAGCCTATTAGTTAGAATGCTGCGAAGCGACACCACGTGTCGCTCTGGAGCAAACTAGCTGCTCCAAAGCTGCAACAACGATCCCACGTGTCGCTCCAGAACAAACTAGCTGCTCCAAAGCTGCAACAACGATCCCACGTGTCGTTATAGCGCCTCAACCTGCCACCTCGCCTACAACAACGATTCCACATGTCGTTATAGCGCCTCACCCCGCCTCCTAGCTTGCAACAACGACACCACGTGTCGCTCTAAAGCAAATTAGCTGCTCCAAAGCTGCAACAACGATTCCACATGTCGTTATAGCGCCTCAACCTGCCACCTCGCCTGCAACAACGACACCACCACGTGTCGCTCCAGAACAAACTAGCTGCGCCAAAGCTGCAACAACGATCCCACGTGTCGTTATAGAGCCTCAACCTGCCACTTCGCCTGCAACAAAGACACCACGTGTCGCTCTGGAGCAAATTAGCTGCTCCAAAGCTGCAACAACGATCCCACGTGTCGTTATAGCGCCTCACCCCGCCTCCTAGCTTGCAACAACGACACCACGTGTCGCTCTAAAGCAAATTAGCTGCTCCAAAGCTGCAACAACGACACCACGTGTCGTTATAGCGCCTCACCCCGCCTCCTCACCTGCAACAGCGACACCATATGTCGCTCCTCTGCAATATCTGTTCACCAAATGATCAAACATTCGTTCTCATATCCATCATCTTTTGTTATAATGGAGGGCAGGCAATCTTAGAGTGGGAGATGGCGTTTTGCGAGTGTTAGGCATAGACCCGGGCATTGCGATCGCGGGCTTCGGATTTATAGATAAGAACGGTCATAAGCTAACGCCCGTGCAATATGGCGCCATTACAACGGAGGCGCATACGCCCCAGGAGCAGCGGCTCGTGCAAATTTACGAATCGGCCGGCGCGCTGATGGATCGGTACAAGCCGGATTCCGTTGCGGTGGAGAAGCTGTTCTTCAATCGGAACGTAACAACGGCGTTTGCGGTTGGGCAGGCGCGAGGCGTCATTATTTTGGCGGCGGCGCAGAGGGGACTGCCAGTGGCAGAGTATACGCCCCTCCAGGTGAAGCAGTCGGTTGTAGGCTACGGCAAAGCGGAGAAGAAGCAGGTGCAGGAGATGGTGAAAATGTTCCTGAGGCTGTCCGCGATTCCGAAGCCGGACGACGTTGCGGACGCGCTCGCTGTGGCGATCTGCCATGCCCATTCCGCCGTGCTGACCAATAAGATAAACGAGGTGTCCAAACGATGATCGATTTTTTGAAGGGTCCCATCGTACATATGGAAGCGGAATATATCGTTATGGACGTCAGAGATGTAGGGTATCGTGTGTTCGTACCGAGCCCTTATGCATTTGCCGCCAAGGAAGGGCCGGTTACCGTCTACATCCACCACTATGTAAGGGAGGACGCGATCCTGCTGTTCGGCTTCGAATCGCGGGAGCAGCAGACGCTGTTCCGGAAGCTGCTGGAAGTGTCGGGCATCGGCCCCCGCGTGGCGATTGGCGTATTGTCCGCTGGCAAGCCGGAAGCCATTGTGGCTGCCGTCCAGGGGGAGAATATCGGCTTCTTGACGAAGCTGCCAGGCATCGGGAAGAAGACGGCCCAGCGTATGATATTGGACCTTAAGGACAAGCTGTTCGGTGCTGTAGCGGATGGCGGCGCGCTGGCTGCAGCGGGCTTCGCAGCGGAGCTAGCGGGAGACACGGGGGGCCAGCAGGGCGCTGGCACTGCTTGGAAGGAAGCGCGCGAAGGCCTTGCGGCGCTCGGCTATACGTCTGCGGAGCTGGACAAAGCATGGAATGGGCTGCAGGACAGCGTGAAGCCGGATGAAACGGTTGACACTCTGATGAAGAGAGCGCTGCAGCAGCTGTTCAAAGGGTAACGGAAAGGAGAGGACAGCTAGTAATGGACGATCGAATCATTTCCGCCAACCTGATGATGGACGAGCAAGCCGTGGAGCTGAGCCTGCGGCCTCGTTATCTTGCCGAATACATCGGCCAGTCGAAGGTGAAAGAGAACCTCACGATCTATATCGAAGCAGCCAAGATGCGCAAGGAGGCGCTGGATCATGTTCTGCTGTATGGACCTCCGGGACTTGGCAAAACAACGCTGTCCAACATTATCGCCAATGAGCTGGGCGTTAATCTGAGAACAACATCCGGTCCAGCTATCGAGCGGCCGGGCGATCTTGCCGCGCTGCTTACGAACCTGCAGGAAGGCGACGTACTGTTTATTGACGAGATTCATAGATTGCACCGCACAGTGGAGGAAGTGCTCTATCCCGCGATGGAGGATTTCTGCCTGGATATTATGATTGGCAAAGGGCCTAGCGCTCGTTCCGTGCGACTGGACTTACCGCCCTTCACGCTCATTGGCGCCACGACTCGCGCCGGGCTCCTGTCCGCGCCGCTGCGAGACCGGTTCGGCGTCGTCAGTCGCCTGGAATTTTATACAGTGGACGAGCTGGCCTTCATCGTAAGCCGCGCCTCCGAAATATTGGACGTGTCCATAGTGGGAGAGGCAGCGACTGAAATTGCTATGCGCTCCAGAGGAACGCCGCGAATTGCCAACCGGCTGCTCAAGCGAGTGCGCGACTTCGCGCAGGTGCGCGGCGACGGTGTTATCACTCACGACATTGCTCGTTCTGCACTGGAGCTGCTGCAGGTGGATCCTGTGGGGCTGGACCATATTGATCATAAGATGCTCCATGCGATGATGACCACGTTCTCCGGCAGACCAGTCGGTCTGGATACCATTGCAGCAACGATCGGGGAAGAGAGCCAGACCATTGAGGATGTTTACGAGCCGTATTTGATGCAGATCGGCTTTCTGCAGCGGACGCCGAGAGGCCGCATTGCGACGGAGGGCGCCTACCAGCATCTTGGTCTGCCGCTTCCTAAGCGCAACTAGAGAGGAGTGCACCAGTAATCATGAAGCATTATGGGAGAAAATTAACCTTTACCGTCATAGCGCTGCTTGTGCTGGTTACGTCCATAACGGCTGTGCCTATTCAAGCAGCGGTGCCTTCGCTTCAGGATATCCGGGTAGCGATGTATCTGTCGCTCCCGGGCAAATACGATCAGACGATTCCAGCGGCAACCTTCCAATCGGCCCAAGGCATGAAGCTTGGGGTCAGACTGCCTGAAGGGGTCATAGACTGGCTGTCCATTCCGGGGGGCGAAGCTGTTCGAATCGGACTTGACGATTACAAGGTGAAGCTCATGGAGAGCAAAAGCTTCGCAAGCGCCTGGGCCGTCTATCAATATGTCATTGGAGCCAAAGGCACCGCTTCGGTCACCTCCGTCATTAAGAACGGAGCCCCCCATTATCAGGTGTTCGAAGGGGCGTACCTATCTTCGGCAGAAGCAACAGCTGCTCTTGCCCGCCTCCATGCCGACACCGCGATGTCAGCTCTGCTGCAAGGCTTCAAGCCGGAGCTTCATGGTCCTCTGCGCCTTGAAACTCCGCCGCTGGGAAGCAAGCAGGCGGCGCAGGCTTCGGCTATCTCATACGGGGCAGCGGGATTTGACGCCTATGTCGCCGTAAGAGGCGCTGCGAACGGAGCAGCTTATTCTGTTATGGTCGGCGGAGCAGCGACGCAGGAGGAGCTCGCCAAGCTTCAGGCCTCCGCAGCCAAAGCGCCAAGCGGCGCATCGCTGAAGCCTGTGGATACCAGCTCCAGCTATATGCTTATTCGCCCGGATTATGGCAATACCGCCAACGCGAATGCCAGCCAGGAGCTGTATATGCTGCCTTCGGGCACTATGAAGGCCTGGCTGTCCCCGCTCGGAGAAGCGCCGATCCAGCTGCAGGAGCGCTTCAATCGAACCTATAGAGGCAGCTTCGAGCTAAGCGCATATAACGGCAAGCTGGCCGTCGTGAACGAGCTGCCATTCGAGCAATATCTGTATTCCGTCGTTGCGACGGAGATGTATGCGGCATGGCCGCTGGAGGCGCTGAAGGCGCAGGCAGTCGCCGCCCGTTCTTATGCGCTTAACAAGGGCTTCGGGTTCGGAATCGCTCATGTGGTGGATACGACGCTCAGCCAAGCTTATTATGGAACGGGAGTGGAGAAGCCCTCCACAACCGAAGCCGTAGAGGCGACGAAGGGGGAGGTTGCGCTTTATAACGGCAAGGTGATTGAAGCCGTATTCTCTTCCAGTGCGGGAGGAAGAACGGCTGACGCGGGGGATATATGGGGGAATGCCATTCCTTATCTCCAATCCGTGCCAAGCCCCGATGAAGCTTCGGAGGCAAACCTGTATCATTGGCATCGCATTGTAACGCCAGAAGGCCAGATTGGTTATATAAGGGAGGATCTGGTCAGAAATACAGGCATGACAACGGCAGCCGGCAGCCGAATTCTGGAGTTGACGTCGAGCGGGACAAACCTTCGCCGCCATCCCGTCATTCAAGAATCGGTTCCCGTCATTACGCAGCTCCAGCAGGGAGCAAGAGTAATCGAGCTGGAGCGTGTCATGGAGTCCAATCCCATGCGCTGGGTTCGCGGACCGTTCACGGGTGAAGAGCTGCTGGCGACTGTTAATGCAAGAGCGAATCCGAAGCTTACAACGCCCATTAAGTCGCTTGCGATCAGCGCCAAGGGGGTATCAGGCCGGGCGACGGAGCTTACGGTGAACGGCACGAAGCTGGGACTTCCTTCGTCAGACAGCATTCGTTCCGCTCTCGGCGTAGGCGGCTCGCTGCCAAGCACGTTGTTCCAGGTGGAGGAGACCGGCAAGGTCGTCGTGCAGGGGGCTGAGGGCCAAGTGTCCACCAAAAGCGATAGCTCCAGCAAATTATATGTCATGGGAGCTGATGGCAAATCAGCAGCCTATTCGGGAGACTATCTGTATGCGTTGAACAGCGAAGGCGAGATTCGGGCGGCTACCAAGGACGCGGCATTTGCATTCAGCGGGACAGGCAATGGCCATGGCGTCGGCTTGTCTCAATACGGGGCGCTGGGCTTGGCTCAGCAGGGGTATGACTATGAATATATTTTGAAATACTATTATAAAGGCATAACGATAGCTAAGGAATGAATAAGAGATGAATGTAGATTGGTTTGATTTCGAATTGCCGGAGGAGCTTATTGCCCAGACTCCGCTGCAGGACAGGACGTCCTCCAGATTGCTTATGCTGAACAAGGCGAACGGACAAATCCAGCACGGCGTGTTTACAGATTTGGCGGAGCAGCTGCGAGCGGGCGATGTGCTTGTGCTCAATAATACGAGAGTCATTCCCGCAAGATTGATGGGCATGAAGAAGGATACAGGCGCCAAGGCGGAGCTGCTGCTGCTCAAGCAGCTGGGCGACGATCGGTGGGAAGCGCTGGCGAAGCCTGCAAAACGTCTCAAGACGGGCTCTATTATAGCCTTTGGCGACGATGGCACCGGCAATGCGCTAATGGAGGCCGAGGTGTTGGAGGAAGGCGATATGGGCTCGCGCATCATTCGCTTCCGTTACGAAGGCATCTTCCAGGAGCTGCTTGACCGACTAGGGGAGATGCCCCTGCCTCCTTATATTAAGGAGAGGCTGGAGGAGCGGGAGAGATACCAGACGGTATATTCCCGTCATGAAGGCTCGGCGGCGGCGCCGACTGCCGGTCTGCATTTTACGGAGCAATTCCTGCAGGAGCTGGAAGACAAGGGTGTTGTGCTGGCTTATGTCACCCTGCATGTTGGTCTGGGCACCTTCCGCCCGATGTCTGTGGATAAGGTAGAGGAGCATGAGATGCATGCCGAATATTACGAGCTGGACGAGCGGAACGCAGAGCTGTTGAATGAGGCTTCCCGGAACGGTCGCCGCATTGTGGCTGTCGGCACCACGTCGGCGCGAACGCTGGAGACGCTGGCGGGAAGATTCCAGGACAAGCCGCTGGAGGCGTGCAGCGGATGGACATCGATCTTCATCTATCCGGGGTACAAGTTCCAGCTTGTGAATGCGCTCCTGACGAACTTCCATCTGCCCAAATCGACGCTTGTGATGCTTGTAAGCGCGCTGGCAGACAGGGATCTTATTATGAAGGCCTATGGCGAGGCGATCGAAAGAAGATACCGTTTCTTCAGCTTCGGCGACGCCATGTTTATTTTCGACTAAACTTACAGGATTGGAAGCGTGACACAGTGGCAGTCAAATATGAATTCATCAAGCAATGCAAGCAATCGGGAGCCAGGCTGGGGCGCGTGCACACTCCGCATGGCGTGATCGAGACGCCTACGTTTATGCCTGTCGGCACGCAAGCGACGGTCAAAACGATGAGTCCCGAGGAATTGAAGGCAATGGATGCGCACATTATTCTGAGCAATACGTATCACCTGTTCCTTCGTCCGGGACATGAGCTCGTGAAGCGCGCTGGCGGCCTGCACAAATTTATGAACTGGGACCGTCCCATTCTGACTGACAGCGGCGGCTTTCAAGTATTCAGTCTGAGCGAGATGAGGAAGATCTCGGAGGAAGGCGTTCATTTCTGTTCCCATCTGAATGGAGACAAGCTGTTCCTGTCTCCCGAGGTTGCGATGGAGATTCAGAATGCACTTGGACCGGATATTATGATGGCCTTCGACGAATGCCCGCCTTATCCGGCGGAATATGAATATATTAAGCAGTCCACGGAGCGGACCTCCCGCTGGGCGGAGCGCTGCCTCAAGGCGCATGCCAGACCGCAGGATCAAGCATTGTTCGCGATCGTGCAGGGCGGCATGCACAAGGATTTGCGTATTCAGAGCGCCAGGGATTTGACTTCCATGGATTTCCCGGGGTATGCTATTGGTGGACTGAGCGTTGGCGAGCCGAAGCATCTTATGTACGAGGTGCTGGATTACACCGTTCCAGAGCTGCCGGCGGACAAGCCGCGTTATCTGATGGGCGTTGGGTCACCGGACGCATTAGTGGAAGGCTCTATTCGAGGCATCGATATGTTCGATTGCGTGCTGCCGACGCGAATTGCTAGGAACGGCACAACGATGACCAGCGGCGGTCGTCTTGTCGTGCGCAATGCCAAATATGCCGAGGATTTGGGACCGCTGGACCCCAACTGCAGCTGCTACACGTGCCAGAACTATTCGCGCGCCTACATTCGCCATCTGTTGAAGGCGGACGAGACGTTCGGCATTCGCTTAACCACCTATCATAACCTGCACTTCTTATTGCAGCTCATGAGGGACGTGCGCCAAGCGATCAGAGAGGACCGGCTTCTGGACTTCAGGGATGCCTTCTTCGAGTCGTACGGCCTTAATAATAGTGACAAAGGATTCTGAGAGGGGGAAATACAATGACATTATTTGAAGCAACAGGTGCAGGCCAGGAACAAAGCATATGGAGCATCGTTCTTCCATTTGTTCTTATGTTCGCCGTGTTCTACTTCCTGCTGATTCGACCGCAGCAGAAGAAATCCAAACAGCGTACTGCCATGCTTAATCAAATCAAAAAAGGCGACAAAATTACAACGATCGGCGGTCTTCACGGCACTGTCGTGGAGCTGACGGACGACACGGTAGTCATCCGCGTTAACGATACGACGAAGATGACCTTCGAGCGCAGCGCGGTCAATACGATCGTAAGCTCCGCCCCTGCAGCAGCAGTGGACAAATAATACATAAAACGACCGGCAGCTCCATACTGCCGGTCGTTTTTTTTGTGCATTATTTGCGAAGATTGACGCCGATCATGCCACCGAAGGCTCCAGCCAGCAAAGCCGCGCCCAATATCATTGCGCTATTCCAGGAAGGTGCAGCATTGGCGGCGAGAAAGCTGACAATCATAACAATGATGCCATAGACGAGACCCAGCAGTCCTCCGTTATACCAGCCCTTCCGCTCCGAGCGTTTGCCTGCGGTGAAGCCGCCTGCAAGCGCAGAAAACGCGTGAACAAGCAGGGTATAAGAGCTGAGCTCGCTTTCTTTCATACTGGAGAAATGCAGCAGTAAGGACAGCAGAAGGGCGCCGGCGGCGAGCCAAATGATGGAAAATGCGACTCCAGCCAAAAGCGGCGAGGCAATGGCGGGCCGCTTGGGAGCTTGTTTGACGGAACTCATCCTATTCCTCCTTCATAACGATTAACGTATGATTAATCCTTATGGTCAAGCTGGCACAAATAGTACAGGTCCTGGCGCGTTTTTACGTTTTTTGACTCAAAATATTTTGCCATTTATTCGCGCTTTCCGAATTCGTATGTTGTGGTACGCGAGGGGGAGAATAGCTGTACGAGCTTGACGCGGTCTCAAGCAGCCAGCATGCATTGACCCGAGGAGGCGCTAATCACTTGGATATGTTCAGCTTAGTGATCCGTACGACATTGATTTATATTGTTGTGTTTCTGATCATGCGTTTTATGGGAAAACGAGAGATCGGCAAGCTTACCGTGCTTGACTTTGTCATTTCCATTATGATGGCGGAGATTGCGGTCATTGTCATTGAGGATGTGGAGCGGCCGTTCATTGAAGGCATTGTGCCTATGGTCATTTTGATGGCGATTCAGGTGGGAACCGCTCTGCTCTCTATGTATAACCGCAAAATGAGGCTTCTGCTGGACGGCAAGCCAAGCGTCATTATCGCCAAGGGCAAAATTAACCGGGAGGAAATGCGGAAGCAGCGCTACAACCTGGACGATCTTATGCTGCAATTGCGGGAAAATAAGCTGACAACCGTTGCGGATGTGGAGTTTGCCATTCTGGAAACGAGCGGCAAGCTGTCCATTATTCCCAAGGAGAGAGCGATGGGAGGCGCGTCCGAGCAATCGGACCAGGAGGCGCCAGATGTGGATGTGGAGAGGTCCAGCCATACGCCCCCGCCCAAGGGCAAGGAGAAGCTGATTCCTGCGGGCTTCCGGTTCGAAATTCTTCCCATTCCGCTCATTATGGATGGCAAGGTGCAGGATGATAATTTGATGAAAATTGAAAAAACAAGATTTTGGCTCAAAAACGTGCTTCAAGCGCATGGGGTCATGGATTTCAAGGATGTATTCCTTTGCACCATCGATCACAAGGGCAAGCTGTTCGTGGACGTCAATCAGAAGCGAATTACTTGAACCAGGTGCCGAGCCAAGGAATGCGAGCCAGATCATACCGGTCGATAATGCGCATCCAGATCATGAGCAGCACATAGAGAAGGACGCCCCCGCCGCATGCCAGCATTAGGCTCATCCATTCTGCGGGCAGCGGAGAATGCTTCATCATCCATTGCGCGCCGGCTCCCATCATGATCATGGCTGCTGCTACTTTGAGGAAATCTAGGCCTTTCATACGGAAGCCGATGAAACGAAGCACACTGATGGCGTGCAGGACGGTAACAAGCACAATATTGACGTTAATCGCGATAATCGCGCCATAGATGCCAAGCTCCGGATCGGAGGCCAGCTGCACAATGAGCACCAGCTTGATCGCTGCTCCGATAAAGGTATTCAACAGCGCCGTGCCCGGCTTATCGAGCGCCTGCAGGGCAGCCTGCAGCGGTGCCTGCAAATAAATGAACAGTGCCACCGGCGCCATCATCTGAAGCATGGGGGCATACTCCGGATGATCATAGACAAGCCGGCAGAGAGGCTCGGCGAACAAGCCCATGACGACCGCAAAGGGAGCGCCTGATACAAGCGCAATGCGCATGGATTGATGAAGACGCTTATGAATGAGCGGCTTGTCATTGTTCGCGGCGGCCTCCGACAGAGAGGGGACAAGCGACACCGCAAGGGAGTAAGTCAAAGCCGTGGGCAGGAGCAGAAGGGGAATGATCATCCCCTGCAGCGCTCCGTATTGAGCTGTCGCTATGCCCGTCATGATGCCGGCGGCGGCAAGGCTGCGGGCGGTAAATATAGACTCAAGCAGGTAGGACAAGGAGCCCACAAGCTTACTGCCCGTTACGGGAATGGACAGGCCAAGGAGCCGCCTTAGGACGGGTGTGCGCTCGCCAGTTTCCTCGGCTCCTTGTGCTTCCGCCGCCGACTGGGCTGCGCTGCTCTTCTGCCCCTTGCGCGACTTGTCCTGAGCGTATTTCCACAGCATGACAAGCAGGCCGCCAATCTCTCCGACAACCACCCCCAGCATGGCTCCTGCCGCGGCCCATTCCAGGCCATAGGGAAGGAACAGGTAAGAGAAGAACAGCGACGCAATGATGCGAACAACGGTTTCCACCAGCTGGGAGACAGCGCTTGGAATCATATTCTGTCTGCCTTGAAAATACCCCCGATAAACGGATGATACGCCAATAATCAACAGAAGCGGGCTCATCATGAGGAATGCGCGATACACGCGTGAATCCGGCAGCACATGCTTAATAATGAGCGGCGCGAACAGCAGCATAACAGCCGTCATGACGGAAGCAATCGCTACAGTCAGCAGCATAGCCGTTCGGAAAATATGCTTCACCCGCTTATGGTCGCCCTGCGACTCCGCTTCCGCGATCCACTTGGCAATGGCGAGCGGAATGCCGCCTGTAATAATCGTCAGCAGCACGATAAGAAATGGATAAGCAAGCTGATAAATGCCTACGCCTTCTGCGCCAATAATACGCGGCAATGCGATTCGCGGCACAAAGCCAAGCAGGCGAGTGACGATGCCTGCGGCGAGCAGGATCATGGCGCCTTTGATAAACGTTTGCTTCGTCATGATCGAAGACCTCTTCTCCTTCAAGGTACCCCGCAGGCCGGAGATCGGACATGCAGATACTACCACTTTATGCTTGGCATGTCCGGTTGCATGTCTAGCAAATCAAGAAACTTGGGGCAAGGATGCAGGATTATGCGATGGGGAAGGAGAATACATAAGCAATCATGCGGAATGCTCACTAGGAGGTGCGGTATGGCGGACGAAGATTTGAGCGTAATGATTGAGGAGCTGTGCCACAGCAAGGCGGAGGAATTCCGAATGTTAGGCTACGAGCATGTGGAAGCCAAGGAGATCTGGGAATGCGTCAGCGCCAAATACGCAAAAACCGGCCAGCCGGAGCTGCATCAGCTGGTCAACGATATTTTATCTCTGAAGGCCACCCAGTTCATGAACTATATGACGCTAAGCGCTTATAAGGGGAACCCTTTCTAACGATGGGGTTCTTTCTTTTTTGACTCGATTTTGCAGCATCTGTATAATGGGAATATTGAGATCATAAGGGGGATTTGAGACGTATGTTCGGGAAGAGAATACTTGCCTTCCTTGCGGTCGTAATCGTGACCTTCGGCGTTATTGTCGGGACAAGCCCTTGGCTGCTGCAAGGCGTCAAGCTCGGGCTCGATTTGAAGGGCGGCTTCGAGGTGCTGTACCAAGCAAAACCGTTTGAAGGCGGATCGGAGGTCACACCGGAAAGCTTGAGCGAGACGGCTAAGGGATTGCTGAAGCGTATCGACGATAAGGGTCTGGTGGAGCCGGAGATTACTCCTGAAGGCAAAGACCGAATTCGGGTCAAGCTGCCTGGCGTGGACAGCGAAGACGATGAAATTATTAAGCTGCTGTCTCAGCCGATCAATCTGACCTTCCGGGCACCGGACGGTACGATTAAGCTGAACGGAACGGATTTTGTGGAGAACGGCGCGGGGCTCGCATTTGACGAATTGAACCGCCCCATTGTTACGCTGAAGCTGAAGAGCGCCGAGAAATTTGGCAAGGTGACAACAGAGCTTGTTGGTCAGCCGATGTCGATCTACCTGGACGAGACCTTGATCTCCAGCCCTATGGTGAATCAGCCTATCAACAGCGACAGCGCAATCATTGAGATGGGCAATGCGTCTGTTGAGGAAGCGAGAGATCTGCGAGACAAAATTAATATGGGCTCGCTGCCGCTGAGGCTGGAAATGCTGTACACCAACAGCGTAGGAGCCAAGCTTGGCATGGAGTCGCTTAAGGATACTGTAACGGCAGGCATTATTGGCTCGGTTATCGTACTGGCGTTTATGATTGCCATCTTCCGCATTCCAGGTTTGGTGGCGTCCATTACGATCATTACGTACGCCTGGCTGCTCGTGCTTGTGCAGAACCTCATGAACGCTACGTTGACGCTGCCTGGCATCGCGGCCTTTGTACTCGGGGTCGGTATGGCGGTTGACGCCAACATCATAACGGCTGAACGGATCAAAGAGGAGATTCGCAGCGGCAAGAGCATGCTGTCCTCGCTCAAATCCGGCTCCAAGAACTCGTTCCGCACCATTATGGACGCGAACATTACAAGCATTATTGCTGCGGCGGTGCTGTATTTTATCGGTGACGGCGCGATTAAGGGCTTTGCACTGACGATGATTTTCAGCATACTGGTTAGTATCGCCACGAATATTTTCTTCGCGCGGTTCCTTATGACTCTGCTTGTGCGCAGCAACAGGTTTATGAAGCCGAGCTTCTATGGCGTGAAGGAGAGTGAAATTCGTGAACTATAATACGAAAATCCGTTATGACGTAGTAGGGAATCGGAATAAATATTTTATATTCTCACTAGCTTTGACATTTGCGGGCATTCTGTCGCTTATCATTATGCAACTGAACCTGGGCGTCGACTTCAAGGCGGGCTCCAACATGGATATCTCCATGGGCAAGCCGGTGACGAAGCAGGAGGTCACGGAAGTGCTGGCGGAGGCGGGTTACCCTGATCTGTCCCCCACAGTAGGCGGCGCGAATAACGACCGCGTATCCGTCCGCTTCACGGACGTGCTGGAGCAAGAGGAAACCTCGAAGGTCAATCAGGCTCTGAAAGCGAAGTTCGGGGATGATATTTCGGCTGAGGTTAATGTAGTATCGCCCGATATTGCGCGTGAGCTGGGTATTAAGACCATCTGGGCTATTCTGATCGCGAGTCTCGGTATCATGATCTACGTCATGATTCGATTCGAGTGGCGGTTCGCCCTTGCCGCGAATATATCGATCCTGTATGACAGCTTTGTTGTGGTCGCGCTGTTCTCGATCTTCAGGCTTGAGGTGGATTTGCCGTTCATCGCGGCCGTGCTGACGACGCTTGGTTATTCCATTAACGACAAAATCGTTATCTTCGACCGAATTCGGGAAAACATGCGTTTTGCCCAACTGAAAAGTGAGAGCCAGCTGTCGGAGCTCGTAAATGCGAGTATCTGGCAGACTATGGCCAGGAACTTGTATACGGTCCTTACGGTTGTTATTGTAACCGTGTGTATATTCCTGCTGGGCAGCCCGTCCATCAAGCTGTTCTCGCTCGCTTTATTAATCGGGCTTATCAGCGGCGCTTACTCCACGATCTTCATCGCGAGCCCGCTATGGTTCCTGTTGAAGCGCAAGGAGAAGAAGAAGCCGAAGCAGGCCGCAGCCCCATCCACACCATAGTTCGGAGTAAAAATGCTTACGAAGAAGGTTTTGCATTCGCAAAACCTGAGACTATGCTTACGAAGTAAGGAATTGCATGCGCAATTCCTTTCAGGAGGTTCAAATGTCAACCAGACCGCGAGATGGGAAGAGAGATCCCGAGGGCAGAACGCGCTTATGGGGCGTTCTGGACATTCTATTTCGGGGCTCAAGAAGAAATGAGAAGGATGCCAGCCGTGAGGAATGCGCGCATGAATTGATGCAGGTGGTGCAGCGCGTCGAAGGTGTGGTGACCGTTCAATCGCTGAAGGCGAGAGAGCA
The DNA here is from genome assembly GCF_040834005.1 of Paenibacillus sp. PL2-23. Taxonomy (NCBI): domain Bacteria; kingdom Bacillati; phylum Bacillota; class Bacilli; order Caryophanales; family Paenibacillaceae; genus Paenibacillus; species Paenibacillus sp. PL2-23. Next base: position 3,739,499 of record NZ_CP162129.1, on the reverse strand, counting down.
AGGCCATTACGTGGTGGCGGACATCATCATCAGCGTCAATCCTCGCATTACAGTGCAGGAGGGGCAAGAGATTGCCAAGCGCGTCAAGACGCTGCTTATGCATCGCTTTGTCCATCTGACCGACGTGTCGGTGTATGTGGAGCCTTACGATCCCGGATATCCTTACAAATCCAATCATGACCCTAATCAGGAGCAAATGCCAACACTGCTGCAGTAGCAAGCTGGCCAGCAGGAAGGAGAGATAGCCTGATGATTCATAGGAAGACACGCTGGACTCTAGCGGAGTGGAAAGAGTCGGAGGAAGGAGCAGCCCAGCTTCTAAGCGAGAGGCTGAGCCTTCCTCCTCTTGTTGCCCGGCTGCTTGTGCAGCGCGGGTATGGAGACGAGGCCAGCGCCCGCAACTTTCTTTACGGTGACGCGAGCTTGCTGCACGACCCCTATTTGCTGAGCGGCATGACCGCCGCCGTTCAGCGTATTCGGGAAGCGGCTGACAGGGGCGAGAAAATCCGAATATACGGCGATTACGACGCGGATGGGGTATCCAGCACGTCGCTGCTCATTCATGTATTCCGAGGCATGGGACTTTCATTCGATTATTATATCCCTCATCGCGCCTTGGAGGGTTATGGGTTGAACAAAGCCGCAATTGCATTGGCGCAAAGCGAAGGCGTAAAGCTCATCGTAACCGTGGACACCGGCATTAGCGCTTACGAGGAGATTGCGTACGCCTCGGAGCTGGGCATTGATGTCGTAGTAACGGACCATCACGAGCCCCCGGAGCGTCTCCCGGAAGCAGTTGCCATCGTAAACCCGAAGCAGGAGCACTGTCCTTATCCATTCAAAGGCCTTGCAGGCGTCGGAGTTGCCTTCAAGCTGGCTACGGCTCTGCTTGACCGCCCGCCTCTGGAGTATGCCGACATTGTAAGTCTGGGCACCATTGCCGACTTGATGCCGCTGCTGGATGAGAATCGGATTCTCGTGCGCTATGGGCTTGAGAAGCTTCGCAAGGAAGCGGGAACCGGCTTTCGCGCGCTTGCGGAGGCGTCCGGCATTGAGCTGGAAGGGATCGTGTCGACATCCATTGCCTTCGGCATGGGACCCCGCATTAACGCGGCCGGACGACTGGACCATGCGAAGAAGGCAGTTGCTCTCCTGACGACAAATGATTACGATGAAGCGATATTATCGGCGATACAATTGGATACGCTAAACAAGGAGCGTCAGCGGATTGTCGATGCGATTGTGAAGGAAGCCGAGGAGCAATGGCAACAAAAGCTCCACAGGGCCGAACAAGGGGGCGTGAAGCCGCCCTCCGTCATCGTTCTTGGCAGCGAGGGCTGGAATGTCGGAGTCATCGGCATAGTAGCGTCCAAGCTGCTGGAGCGGCACTATCGTCCTGTGGTCATATTAGGCATAGATAGCGAAACCGGGATGTGCAAGGGCTCGGCCCGGTCCATCGAAGGTTATGACCTGCATGCCGCTTTAACGGAATGCGAAGAGCTGCTGGACCATTACGGAGGACATCAAGCCGCGGCGGGAATGACGCTGCACCGGAAGCAGCTGGAGCAGCTGGAGCTGCGTCTGTCCAAGCTGGCCGAGGATTGGCTTGAAGACGAGGATTGGATTCCGAAGTCGCAGGTGGATATCGTTTGCGGTCTGGAGGACGCCACGCTGGAGACGATCTCGCAGCTCGCGCTGCTGGAGCCGTTCGGCGTGGCAAACCCGTCGCCCAGAATGATGCTGTCCGGGGTTGAGGTTGCCGACCGAAGAGCGATTGGCAAGGAGTCGAAGCATCTGAAGCTGTCGCTTGGCAGCGGCCGGCGGCTGCTGGATGGCATAGGCTTCGGCATGGGCGACAAGCTGGCTGCGATGCCTGCAGGCTGCCGGATTGAATGTATAGGCGAGCTGTCTATTAATGAATGGAACAATCAGCGCAAGCCGCAGCTTCAGCTTCATGACTTGCATTATGAGCCTCCACGGATGGCTGAATTCCCGAGCCGGGAGCAGTTCGGCCAGGTGTATCAGCTGCTCCGCAGAATGGGCCAGACGCAGGAGCGAGGCCTAGCCTCGCGCATTGCGGAGGGAATTGGCTTGACGGCGGATGCCGTTCAGCTTATGCTTGACGTATTCGAGGAGCTTCGCTTTATTCGCAGGGTGGGCGGAGTCTATGTGCCGGAGGCGTCGCCTGTCCGGCGAGAGCTTGCCAGCTCGGAGCGCTACCGCGAAGCGAAGGAGCGGCATGAGAGTCGTCACGCACTCGCATAAACTCATTAAATTGTCCATTTTAGAAAGGGTTGACCATAAATGTCGAAGTCATCATACAATTTCAAGGATTATATTCGCGTTATTCCGGATTTCCCGCAGCCGGGCATCCGCTTCAAGGATATTACAACGCTGCTGAAGGACGGTCCCGCTTATCGTGCGGTGATCGACGAGATGAAGGCGGCTGTCCAGCATATGGAGATTGATGTGGTAGCAGGGCCCGAAGCCCGCGGCTTCGTTGTTGGCGCTCCGCTGGCCCTTGCGCTGGGCGTGGGCTTTGCTCCGATTCGCAAGAGCGGCAAGCTGCCAGGCGAGACGATTACAGCCAGCTATGACCTGGAGTACGGCAAGGACCAGCTCGCTATGCACAAGGATGCCATCGCACCGGGGCAGCGCGTGCTCATCGCGGATGATTTGCTCGCCACCGGCGGCACAATCGCTACGTCGATGAACCTGATTCGCCAGCTTGGCGGCGAGGTTGTGGGCGCCGCGTTCCTGATCGAGCTTGCTTACTTAAGCGGTCGTGAGAAGCTCGACGGCGTTGATGTTTTTTCGCTTATGACTTATGAATAATAGGGAATAAATGATATGCCGCTCTAGGGTCGCGGTCTACCTTGTAGACGAACGACAGGGCGGCTTCTTTTTTTGAGCGCATCCATAGACGATTTCTATTGCCGGAAGTTGACGTAATGACGCAGTTAAAGGCATAATATGATAAAACCTCGATCATTCTCGGGGATGATTATTCGAGAAATAATATGGCGTTATACGCGTACGCTTGGAAAGGGACGTTTCATGGGCATAGAGCAGTTACTTGAGAAGGCATCCGTCTATATGAAAGAGCAGGAGCTCATCCACATCAGAGAAGCCTATGATTTCGCAGAGCAAGCCCATCACGGACAAGTTCGGAAATCGGGAGAGCCGTATATTCTGCATCCCGTAACCGTTGCCGATATATTGGTTAATATGGGTATGGACGTGATGTCGATTATTGCGGCTCTGCTTCACGATGTAGTGGAGGATACGACCGTCGATCTGGAGACAGTTCGCGCGAAATTCGGGGAAACCTGCGCCATGCTGGTGGACGGACTGACCAAGCTCGAGAAGATTAAGTTTCAATCCAAGGAGGAGCAGCAGAACGAGAATTATCGCAAAATGTTCGTCGCTATGGCGCAGGACATACGGGTCATTCTTATTAAGCTTGCCGACCGCCTTCACAATATGCGTACGTTGAAGTTTCAATCGGAGGAGTCCCAGCGCCGGATCGCTTACGAGACGCTGGAAATCTTCTGCCCGATCGCGCATCGGCTTGGCATATCCGCCATCAAGTGGGAGATGGAGGATATCGCTCTACGCTATCTGAATCCCCAGCAGTATTATCGCATCGCCAATCTGATGAAGAAGAAGCGGGCGGAGCGGGAGCAGTTCATTGACGATGTCATCTCCCGCATTCGGGAGAAGCTTGAGGAGATGGGCATAGAGGGCGACATCTCTGGCCGACCGAAGCATCTCTACAGCATTTATAAGAAAATGACCACGCGGAACAAGCAGTTCAACGAAATTTATGATCTGCTCGCCATCCGCATTATTGTAGACAATATTAAGGATTGCTACGCGACGCTTGGCATCATTCATACGTTATGGAAGCCGATGCCGGGCCGCTTTAAGGACTATATCGCCATGCCGAAGGCGAATATGTACCAATCGCTTCACACGACGGTGATTGGACCTAATGGCGAGCCGACGGAGGTGCAGATCCGCACGTGGGAGATGCACCGCACCTCGGAATACGGGATTGCTGCGCATTGGGCGTACAAGGAAGGCATGGTTGTGCCGGACGGCACCTTCGAAGACAAGATGTCGTGGTTCAGGGAAATTTTGGAGCTTCAGCATGAGACGCGCGACGCTGCGGAGTTTATGGAATCGCTCAAAATGGACTTTTTTGCCGACCTGGTATTTGTCTTCACCCCTAGCGGCGAGGTCATCGAGCTGCCAGCCGGCTCCGTTCCGCTCGATTTCGCTTACCGGATTCATACGGAGGTTGGCAATCGGACAATCGGCGCCAAGGTGAATGGGCGGATCGTTCCGCTTGATCATAAGCTCAAGACCGGCGACATTGTGGAAATATTGACGTCGAAGCATTCTTACGGCCCCAGCCAGGATTGGGTCAAGATTGCGCAGTCTTCCCATGCCCGAAGCAAAATCCGCCAATGGTTCAAGAAGGAGAAGCGTGAGGAGAACGTTGCCAAAGGGCGCGAGCTGCTTGAGCGTGAGCTGAAGCGACTTGGTCTGGAGCCGTCCGCTTGGATGAGCGACGATAAGCTGCAGGAGGCGGCCTCCAAATTCACGTTCAACGATATTGAGGACATGATGTCCGCTATCGGCTTTGGAGGCATCACGGCTGCGCAGATTTGCACAAAGCTGACGGAGAAGCTGCGCAAGGAAGCGGAAGAAGCGAGCCAAATCGAGCTAACGGCCGAGAAGAAGGAAATTAAATCAGCGACCAAGAAGAGCAGGCCGAATCACGGCGTGAAGGTGAAGGGCGTAGACAATCTGCTGGTTCGTTACGCTCGCTGCTGCAATCCCGTGCCTGGCGATTCCATTGTCGGTTATATTACACGCGGCAGAGGGGTCTCCGTGCATCGGATGGACTGCCTCAATATTCCCTTCGGAGCAGACGGGGAGGAAGCAGAGCGCGTCATCGAGGTGGAGTGGGAGGATTCCGTCGAAGCGAACTACAGCGTCGATATCGAGATTACCGGCCATGACCGCAGAGGGCTGCTGAATGAGGTGCTCCAGGCGGTATCGGAGAGCAAGACGAACATCTCCGCGGTAACGGGCCGCTCCGTCAAAAACAAGATGGCGCTGATCCATATGACAGTGCTAATCCGCAATATTGATCATCTGTCTTCCGTTGTGGAGAGGATCAAGCGGGTGCAGGATATTTATTCCGTTCAGCGCATTATGCAATAGAGACGGGGCAGCTGGAACAGGAAACGGTTAAAGGAGCAGTCAGAATTGAAGGTAGTGGCGCAGAGAAGCAAGGCGGCCCGTGTTACGGTGGACGGCAATGTGACGGGCGAGATCCCATTCGGTCTCGTCCTGCTCGTCGGCATGACGCATGAGGATACGGAAGCGGATGTCAGATGGATGGCGGACAAGGTGGCCGGACTTCGTATTTTTGAGGATGAATGGGGCAAAATGAACCATTCCGTAACCGAGGTGGGCGGAGCGATCTTGTCGGTATCCCAATTCACGCTGTACGGCGATTGCCGCAAGGGAAGACGTCCGAACTTTATGGCGGCGGCGAGACCCGAGCAGGCTGAGGCGCTGTACGTAGCGTTTAACGCAGCTCTCCGAGAGCATGGCCTGCGCGTGGAGACGGGACGGTTCGGAGCGATGATGGACGTTGAGCTGATCAATGACGGGCCTGTAACGTTAATTTTGGAGAGCGGCGCTTAAAGATGGGCATGAAGGCCAACACTAGGGATAACAGCCGGGGAGCAGAGCTGCTCGCCGGCCGAAATCTCGGTTGGAGGAATGCGAACCATGCGTCAAGCAAGGAAGGAACAAGGAATGGAACGAGCTTCGAGAATATTACTGAATCCCGATCGCAGGGAGGCGAGGATGCTCACGGAGCTGGGCACGGATATGGAGGCGGCCGAGGAATGGGAGGGGCGGCACCCTTCAGGGGATCGGATGGGCTCCAATCGGTAAAAGCGCTTCCGAATTTGTAACATAGCTGTAATCAATCCCTAACGTTCTATTAACATGTTAGGCCTATAATAAATCTCGACCCCCTTTTTTAAAATATATTTTACTTTGGACCTGCACATTGGTGCAGGTTTTTTTCTATCCTTATACGGGCAGCTTAAGTCTGCATGTGTATTCATCTTGTCTTGACTTTCAGCCCTGTGCCAAGTAAAATGACTATGATTAACTTTCATATGGATTCGATGACGGGACAAAGTAATTCCGAACGGGATACGCAGAGAGGGATGCCAATGGCTGCAAGCATCCTTATAACGGCGGAATGAAGAACCTCCCCGAGAACGGTTGGCGAAACGGCCTTCCTCTTGCAAGCGTCTAGACGCTCCGCAGGAAGGGCAGGGAGTAGCCCATCAGCGGCTGGCGGACGTTACCCGCCATGAAGCGAGCGCTTGTGTGACAGCGTTCGGAATGTGGGTGGTACCACGGGAGATCAGGCACTCTCGTCCCTTCGGCTATGGATAGCTGAACGGACGGGAGTTTTTTTGATGCTGTATGAGATTGAGATGAGGGTGTCAGGAGGCAGAGCGATGAAATTTCAGAAGTCGCCGGGTACGCAGGACATTCTGCCCGGTATTGTAGAGAGATGGCAATACGTGGAGAGCAAGGCCCGCGATATATGCAGCCGATTTAATTTCAGGGAGATTCGTACTCCCCTATTCGAGGCTACTGAATTGTTCCAGCGCGGCGTTGGTGAAACAACGGATATTGTGGAGAAGGAAATGTATACGTTCATCGATCGCGGCGAACGCAGCCTGACGCTTCGTCCGGAAGGCACGGCGGGAGTCGTCCGCTCCTACGTCGAGAATAAGCTGTTCGGGGAGCCGGATGTCAGCAAGCTGTATTACATCGGCCCTATGTTTCGCTATGAGCGCGCGCAGGCGGGACGCTACCGCCAATTCCATCAGTTCGGCGTAGAAGCAATTGGTTCAGTTGATCCTGCGCTGGACGCGGAGGTTATTGCGCTGGGCTACACCTTCTATACGGAGGTTGGCCTCAAGGGCGTTCGGGTAGAGATTAATTCCGTCGGTACGCCGGCTGTACGCGCGGCGTTCCGCGAGGCGCTGCTGGCATTCCTGGAGCCGAAGCGGGAGCTGCTGTGCAAGGACTGCCAATCTCGCATGGATCGCAATCCGCTTCGCGTGCTTGATTGCAAGACGGATCAGGCGCATTTCGAGGGGGCGCCATCTATTCTGGACAGTCTGGACGAGGAGTGTGAAGCTCACTTCTCCAAGGTGAAGCAAAGCTTGACGGATATGGGCATCCCATTCGAAGTCAATCCAAGGCTGGTGCGCGGGCTCGATTATTACACCCATACGGCATTCGAATACAAGGCGGAAGGCATTGGCGCCATTGATACTGTCGGCGGCGGCGGCCGCTACAACGGCCTTGTGTCGGACATAGGGGGACCGGAGCAGCCAGGAGTTGGCCTCGGTCTCGGGCTGGAGCGAACGATCCTGCTGTTGGAGCATCAGAAGACGGAGCTCCCAAGCCTGCATGAGATCGACGTATATATCGTTGCTTTAGGCGACGCGGCGGACCGGGAGGCCACCAGGCTGGTGTACGAGCTGCGTAAGCAAGGGGTAAGAGCGGAGCGCGACTATCAGGGCCGCAAGATGAAGGCGCAGCTGAAGTCGGCAGATCGGCTTGGCGCCAGATTCACAGCCATTCTGGGCGACGATGAGCTTGCGCGGGGCGAAATTGCCTTGAAGGACATGGCTCAGGGCGAGCAGCGCATGGTGCCCATCGCAAGCCTTGCAGGAGAGCTGAAGTAAGCTTTGGGGCTTTGAACTCTATTTCTATACTATAGACACGAAATGAGGAGAACAGACAAATGACGATGCAAAAAACGCATAACTGCGGAACATTGACAAAAGCTGAAGTAGGACAGACCGTTACGCTTAACGGATGGGTGCAGCGCAGGCGCGACCTGGGCGGCGTACTCTTCATCGACCTGCGCGATCGTACCGGTATCGTGCAAATCGTATTCAACCCGGACTTCTCCGGCGATGCTCTGGCGATCGCAGACCGCGCCCGCAGCGAATATGTGCTGGCGGTAACAGGCAAGGTGGTTGAGCGCGATCCCGAAACGTACAACGCAAACCTGGCAACTGGCGAAATCGAAATTCGCGTGACGGAGATCGAGGTGATGAACGCGGCCAAGACGCCTCCGTTCCCGATCGAGGACGGCGTAGAGGTTGACGAGTCGCTTCGTCTGAAATACCGTTATCTGGACCTTCGTCGTCCGGAAATGTACAAAACGCTGCTGCTTCGCTCCAAATCGGCGAAGATCTTCCGCGATTTCCTCGACGACAACGGCTTCCTGGAGGTAGAGACGCCGATTCTAACCAAAAGCACGCCGGAGGGCGCGCGCGACTATCTCGTGCCAAGCCGCGTTCACGAAGGCGAATTCTACGCGCTGCCGCAATCTCCGCAAATTTTCAAGCAGCTGCTGATGGTGGGCGGCGTTGAACGTTATTACCAGATCGCTCGCTGCTTCCGCGATGAGGATCTTCGCGCTGATCGTCAGCCTGAGTTCACACAGATCGACATCGAGACTTCGTTCCTGACGCAGGATCAACTGCTTGGCTTGATGGAACAGCTGACGGCTAGACTGCTTCGCGAGACGTCAGGCGTGGAGCTGGAGCTGCCGTTCCAGCGTATCACTTACGCGGATGCCATGAACAAATACGGCTCCGACAAGCCGGACCTGCGCTTCGGACTCGAGATCGAAGATATTACCGACATCGTATCGTCCAGCGACGTGAAGGTATTCGCAAGCGTTGCCGCGAGCGGCGGCGTGGTCAAGGCGCTCAACGCCAAGGGCTGCGCAAGCTGGAGCCGCAAGGAGCTTGACGACCTGCAGCCGTTCGCGGCGCGCTACGGCGGCAAAGGCCTTGCTTGGATTACGGTGAAGGACGGCGAATGGCGCGGTCCAATCGTGAAGTTCCTGAAGCCGGAGGAAATCGAAGCGTTGACGGCTCGTCTCGGCGTTGAAGAGGGCGACCTGCTGACCTTCTCCGCTGACAAGCCGAAGGTTGTAGCTGACGTGCTGGGCAACCTGCGACTGAAGCTTGGCCGCGACTTGAACTTGATCGACGAGTCCAAGTTCAAATTCGCATGGGTTGTTGACTTCCCGCTGGTAGAGTGGGACGAGGAAGCAAAGCGTTATGTTGCTCTGCATCATCCGTTCACGCGTCCGAATGACGATGACCTGCACTTCTTCGACACGGATCCAGGCCAAATCCGCGCGCAAGCCTACGATTTGGTATTGAACGGCTATGAAGTGGGCGGCGGCTCGATGCGGATCTACAAGCGCGATGTCCAAATGCAAATGTTCAAGGCGCTTGGCTTCTCGCCTGAGGAAGCGCAGGAGCGGTTCGGCTTCCTGCTGGACGCCTTCGAATTCGGTACGCCTCCGCATGGCGGCATTGCGTTCGGCTTCGACCGGCTCGTCATGCTGCTGGCTGGCCGCACGAACCTGAGGGAGACTATCGCATTCCCGAAAACGGCAAATGCGACCGACCTGCTCTGCGACGCGCCTTCAGAGGTCGAGCTGTCGCAGCTGGAGCAGCTGCATATTCGCACGGTGCTGAAGCCAAAGCCGGTACCGGCAGGCGCGGCGCCAGCTGGCGCCGAAAGCAAAGAATAATCGAAAAGGAGGCGGCATGCCATGCTGCACCAATTCTCACGCACGGAGCTTGCGATCGGGCCCGAAGGGCTGGAGCGGATGAAAGGGAGCACGGTCGCCGTGCTCGGCATCGGCGGCGTAGGCTCCATCGCGGCGGAGGCGCTGGCTAGGACCGGCGTTGGACGCATCATTCTGATCGACAAGGACGTTGTAGACATTACGAATATTAACCGTCAGATCCATGCGCTGACGACGACGGTAGGCCAGCCCAAGGCGGATCTCATGCGAGACCGGATCAAGCTGATCAATCCGGAATGCGATGTGATCTCGCTGCGGATGTTCTATACGGAAGAGACGTATGAGCAGCTCTTCGCATATCCGCTGGATTATGTCGTAGACGCGTCCGACACGATCATTTATAAGGTCCATCTCATTAAACAATGCCTGGAGCGCGGTATTCCTGTTATCTCCAGCATGGGAGCCGCCAACAAGATGGACCCGTCCAGGTTCCGGGTTGCGGATATTTCCAAGACGCACACGGATCCCATTGCGCGCGTCGTGCGTACGAAGCTTCGCAAGGATGGCATCAAGAAGGGCGTCAAGGTCGTCTTCTCCGACGAGGAGCCGATGAAGCCGCGCGAGGACGTCACACAGCGTATCGTGCCGGAGAATGCGCCGGAAATTCGCAAGGCGCAGCAGCCGCCCTCCAGCAACGCGTTTGTTCCGCCAGTCGCGGGGCTGATCATGGTCAGCGTCGTGGTGAAGGATTTGCTGGAATCCGGCGGCGTTAAGCTGTAATAAAGGTATGCGCAACGAGCCGCAGAGGACGATGTCTTCTGCGGCTTGTTGCTGCTTGCGTATGAGACATTCTGGCGAACGTCTGTGCTTGTGTGCTATCATGAAGGCATCCCATCATAAAGGATTGAATCACGGCATGGACTTATTTAGCTACGAGGAAGCGGAGGCGCCGCGCGCCCGCCTGCTGGCGGATCGTATGAGGCCGCAGACGCTGGATGAATATATTGGCCAGGAGCATATTGTAGGGAAGGGCAAGCTGCTGAGGCGAGCGATTGAGGCGGATCAGGTATCGTCGATTTTGCTGTACGGTCCTCCCGGCTGCGGCAAGACTACTCTTGCTCATATTATATCGCTAAGAACGGAAGGCGACTTCGTCAAGCTGAACGCAGTGGATGCGTCCGTGAAGGACGTGCGGGAGGTTATTGATCGGGCCCGGACGAACAAGACGCTGTACGGCAAAAAAACGATCCTGTTCCTGGACGAGGTGCATCGCTTCAATACGTCCCGGCAAGACGCGCTGCTGCCCGCTGTGGAGCAGGGGATCATTATTTTTATCGGGGCCACTACCGAAAATCCGTTCCATCATGTGAATGGAGCCCTGTTATCGAGATCGACCTTGTTCCAGCTGGAAGCGCTGGAGGAGAAGCATTCGCTGGAAGCGATGCGACGGGCTATTACGGATGCCGGACGTGGTCTGGGCTTTATGAAGCTGCAAGTGGAGGAAGAGGCGCTGGCCCATATCGCGGCGATGTCTGGCGGAGATATACGACGGTCCCTTAATGCGCTGGAGCTGGCAGCGGTAACTACGCCCTCGGAGCCGGACGGGAGTGTTCGCATTACGCTTGAGGTGGCCCAGGAGTCCGTGCGCAAGCCGTCCATCCGAGCGGATCTCTCGACGCAATATGATGTGCTGTCCGCCTTCCACAAGAGTGTGCGAGGCTCCAGCGACGCTGCATTGTTCTGGTTCCTGTACGCTGTCGAGAGGCTGGGTATGGACCCTATGACCTTCTTGCGCAGACTTATTGTTGCTTGCAGCGAGGATATTGGACTGGCCAACCCTCAGGCGATGGTCCAAGCCGTTACCGCTATGGACGCCTACCACAAAATCGGCTGGCCAGAGGCCAAATATAATATTTCCCAGGCTATATTATTCGCTGTGGAGAGTCCCAAATCAAATGCTACGGCAGTCGCCATTGGCCAAGCGATGGCAGCCATCGACCGCAGCGGGAACCTGGAGGTTCCGCTTCATCTGCGGGATACTCACTACAAGGGGGCCGCACAGCTGGGGCATGAGGGCTACAAATATCCCCACGATTACCCCAACCATTATGTGAAGCAGCAGTATTTGCCGGAATCGCTTGCCCATGCCGTGTTTTATAAGGCGACGGAGCAGGGGATGGAGGACAAAATTAAACAAAACCAGCAGCGCCGGACCAGGTAAGAGCTATTGTTCATCTACGTATCGGCATGATAGAAGCCCCGAGCTCCTTCATGATGGAAGGGGCTCGGGGCTTCTATGTCATGAAAGGTCCACAATAGTCCTTCCTTTTGCTTTTCCTTGCAGGATGTCGGATAACGCTTTGGGCAGCTCTTGCAATGTAATTATATTTTGAATGTCTTCTAATCCATCCGGCTTCAGGTCGGTCGCCATCCGGTTCCACAGCTTAATTCTTAAATCTCTAGCACAATAAGCGGAATCGATTCCCAGCAGATTGACGCCTCTAAGAATAAACGGGTATACGGTGGTAGGCACTTCTGCACCCCCGGTTAGTCCGCTGACAGCAACGGAGCCTCCATACTTCATATTGCTTAATATTGCAGCTAATGTCTTGCCGCCCACGGGGTCCACAGCGCCTGCCCAGCGCTGCTTCCCGATAGATCGTATGGTTTCAGGCGCAACCTCCTCACGCGAGACGACTTCGCTCGCCCCGAGCTTCCTCAAGTAATCATATTCCGACGCTTTGCCTGTACTAGCGGTTACGACATAATTTCGTTTGGCCAGCATGGAGACAGCCATACTTCCTACGCCGCCAGACGCTCCTGTCACGACAATGGGGCCTTGATCCGGTGCGACTCCGTTTTTCTCCAATTGATGAATGGACAATGCGGCTGTTAATCCAGCAGTGCCCAAGACCATGGCCTCTTGCAGGGTCAAGCCATCAGGCAACGGGATTACCCAGTCACCGGGTACTCTGGCATACTGGCTGAATCCCCCGTAATGAGCGACGCCTAGCTCATAGCTTGTCACAATGACCGGATCCCCCGCTTTATAGCGGGCATCATTGGATGCCATCACGATTCCCGCAAGGTCAATGCCCGGGATAAAAGGGTAGCTGGATACCACGTTTCCGTTCGGGATACTGGCTAATCCATCCTTATAATTAACGCTTGAGTAATGCACCTTGATCGTGACATCCCCATCGGGCAGTTCGTTAAGCGATAACGATTGGATTTGGACTGAAAACTCATCCCCCGACTTGTTCACAACAAGAGCTTTAAATTCGTTTGGCATACCTAACATCTCCCTCTTCTGAATTTGCTTATTCGTTACACCATACTTGGAATTTTTAAGCAATCATAAACATGAGGCCCATATAAGCGAACACCGTTACAAGCAGCCCCAGCAGCCAAGCGATCCAAGGCCGATCCAGACGGTACGACCAGACGGCGCCTGCAGCGACCAGCGCAGCTGCCGCAAGCATAAGCACGCTCTCTGTCTGAAGGGTTGCACGAAGCGCGAGATCCGGGCTGAACGCGCCCTTGTACAACCAAGTGAAGAACGAAGACGGCGAGGTGGTCTGCAGCGTTTCTTTTACCGTATGCGGAGGTGCCTGCTGTCCCATAAACGCGGTAGCCGCTAGCACGAGCAAGGCGAAGGAGCCTTCGACACGCAGCCACTTCAATGGATTGAAATCTGGATTTTTGATCGCAACAGCCTTATACAGAAATCCATTCGTATAGGCAAAAAGCAGCAGCGGCACAATGAGCAGATGCTTGATCAGCAGCGCCTGGCCGTATGGCAGCATCCACGAATTTACATACTGGGGCGTTGTCATCGACATCAGCGTCAAGCCGGCCAGAAGCGTCACCACAACACATACAATAGCTAATGGCGAAAACCAGCGTAGAAAGGCCGGCCAGTTGTCCCCGCTGCGGCCAAACCAGCCAGCTGCAAACAGGATGCCGATCCACACGGTAAATGCCAGAAAATGCGCGCTATGCACGACGAGCCCTTTGATGGAGCTCAAGGAGGAAGCGTGGCTGGCGTATCCCAGCCATATCACAAGAAGCATCGTGACAAATAACGCCACCTTGGGCATATGCTTATCACTGCGGAACGCCCGAACGCCCAGAAGCACCAATAACCCGGCGGAGCCCAGCGCGGTCCAGATCCATGCCTTGCCGGCGTTAACATCAAGCAGGATGCTCCTTAGCATCTCGATATAGGTTAGTTCGAATTCATCCGCGTATAGACTAGCCAGCTGATGAATCGGCATGAAGGACAATACAGGTATCGCAGCTGCGCATGCGATCAGCAAGCCGCCCGGCACGTGTATAGGCGGTCTGCTGCGCTCCGGCACAAGCCGGAGCAGCAGCGAGCCAGTAAGGATGGCGAAGCAAACATAGAGCAGGGCTTCGCTGATGTAGGTCATGGCTTGCGTCTCCGGAACATCAGCACGAGTACAGTCGCCACCACGATGATTCCTCCCAGCGCCGCTGCCGGGGAGGATGCCAGGCTTTGGAGCGGATCCTCCTTCTCCGCATCCTCGTCCTGTTCAACCGAAGCGGTCGGCTCGGGAGAAACGGCTGCCGGTGCTTGGGCTGAAGGCGTCGAGGCTGGCGATTCCACCGGGGAAGGAGACGGTGCTGGCGCTTGTGCCGGCGCGTCAACAGTAAACGAATATTCCCCTTCGACCGCATGTCCGTCAGCACCGATAATCGTCCACTTCACGGTGTACAAGCCATTGGTGAGGGGTGAAGGGATCGAGCCGGTCATCTTATCATTGCTGACGACAGAGTCTCCTGTCTCCAGCTGCTCGCCCCCTTCGTTATACAGCTTGAAGCTGCTTATTTTCTCAATTCGCGTATCAAATACCATGTCAATGCTTGCTGGCGATACATCAATGGTGGAATCAACGGCCGGGATTGCGCTTGTGAGCTTGGAGTGGGCCATGGCTGTGGATGGAAGCAGCAGCATCAGCGCTGCAGCCAAAATCATAATAAATCGTTTCATATGGGTTATGCCTCCAATGGATATAGTGATGCCTGCATTATAACAAATAATTGAAAGCAGCCGCTCCGCCAACTGGGAACGTTTCATGACAATCGCCTGCAATCGACTTGATCCTGCATAACGGGTAAGCTCTCGCGAATATAATGGTTCTAATAACCCATGGGAGGCGTTGGGTGAACTTATGCCGATCGGCTTATCGCTAGCATGTATTGCGCTTCTTGTCGGATTGAACGGATTTTTTGTAGCGGCCCAGCATGCGCTGTCTATGGCAAGAATACATCGGCTGGAGCAATTGGCGAAGGCCGGTGGCACGAAGGCCAGGCGGGCAACCATTATTTTGGACCGGCTGAACCTCTATATGACGTTATGCCAGCTGGGCATAACCGCGGCGTCCATTGGCCTCGGCTGGATTGGAGCCCTTATGTCTGCACGCCAGCTGACGCCATGGCTGTCCTCTGCAGGGAGACTGCCTGCCGGGCTCTCCGCATGGCTCGCCTTCTTGCTCGTCTTTGCCTTTATCGTCCTTCTTCATTTGTTCCTCGGCGAGCTGGTGCCAAGATCGGTAGCCAGACGCAGGGCGGAGCGTACCGCCATTGCAGCCGCAAAGCCCCTTCAACTGCTGTATACGCTGACGTTGCCCATTGTATGGTTGGTTGACCGAGTGGCTGCCCGGCTGCTGCGGCTGCTTGGAATATGGCCTGCCACAGCCCAGGAGGCCGCCCATACGGAGGAGGATCTGAGGGACCTGCTGAAGGAAAGCCATAGGACCGGCCATATTAATCAGACGGAGCTGACGCTGGTTGATAACATTTTTGAGTTCTCGGACACAACCGCCAAAGAAATTATGATCCCGCGCACCGAGATGATCTGCCTGCACGCCGGTCTGTCGTTGCAGGACAACAAAACGATAGCGATCGAATATATGCGGACGAGGTACCCTGTATGTGAGCCCGACAAGGACAACATCATCGGATTTGTCCATATCAAGGATTTGCTCAAGGCTTCGGCCCGTACGGCGGAAAGCATCGTCGAGCTAACTCGCCCCGTCACCTCGGTTCCAGACTCCATTCCGATCAGCACGCTGCTGAAGCTTATGCAGAAAAAAAAGTCGCAGCTTGCCATACTTATAGATGAATACGGTGGAACCTCCGGCCTTGTTACGCTGGAGGACATCATGGAGGAGATTGTCGGCGACATCAAGGATGAATTTGATCCCGATATCGCGTCTATCGTGAGGAACGAGGATGATTCCTATTCCATCAACGGACTTATGCTGATTGAAGAGGTGAACGGTTTTTTTGGCATAGCGATAGATACCGACGACTACGATACGATTGGCGGGTGGATCTATTCCCGGATTGAATTCCCTCCAGCCATCGGGCAATCCGTTTATTATGACGGGGAATATGAATTTCATATTGAGGAGATGCAGCATCTTCGTATTACCCGCATAAGGATTGTGCGCTCGATCCCAGAGGAAGGTCGGAGGGAGGGTGTACACAAGCATGAAAAAGGGCTCGACGGAAGAGTGACACTCTCCGATTGAGCCCTTCTCTGCTGCTTGCTGCCAGCGTTACAATGCGGCTTCGGCTGGCACTTTGTTGACAACATCAATTGTGCCGCCGCCAAGGCAGACGTCGCCATCGTAGAATACGACGGCTTGTCCCGGCGTTACGGCCTTCTGAGGCTGATCGAACACAACAAGAGCCCCGCCGTCATCGTTCATCGTAACCGTCACACCTTGATCCGGCTGACGGTAACGGAATTTGGCGGTGCATTTGACCGTTCCTGGCACGGGCACGATCCAGTTCAGGCCAGTCGCTACCAGGCTTTCCGAATAGAGGCTTGGATGGCCTTCGCCCTGCACGACATACAGAATGTTCCGCTCCAGATCCTTGTCCGCCACAAACCACGGTTCGCCGGAGCCTGTTCCGGAGCCGCCGATGCCAAGCCCCTGGCGCTGCCCAAGCGTATAATACATCAGGCCGTCGTGGCGGCCTTTCTTCTCCCCAGTTCGAATATCGACCATATCGCCTGGACGAGCGGGCAAATAGCCGCTTAGAAACTCCTTGAAGTTGCGTTCGCCGATAAAGCATACGCCCGTGCTGTCCTTCTTCTTGGCGGTATGAAGACCGGCTTGCTCCGCGATGCGGCGAACCTCAGGCTTCGGCAGATGGCCGATCGGGAACATTGCTTTGGCTAGCTGCTCCCCATTAAGCGCGCTGAGGAAATACGTCTGATCCTTGCCACCGTCCACGCCTCGCAGCAGCTTGGTGGTTCCGCTCTCATCCCGTTCGACTCTCGCGTAATGGCCGGTTGCCAGGAAATCGGCGTCAAGCTCCAGCGCTTTGTTCAGGAAGTCGCCAAACTTAATTTCACGGTTGCACATCACATCCGGATTCGGCGTGCGGCCGCGTTTGTATTCGTCGAGGAAATAAGTAAATACTTTATCGAAATATTGCTTCTCGAAATTGACGGTATAATAAGGGATGCCGATTTGATCGCAGACGCGGCGCACATCCTCGGAATCCTCTTCCGCGGTGCAGTGCCCGAACTCATCGGTATCGTCCCAGTTCTTCATAAATATGCCGATCACGTCATAGCCTTGCTGCTTCAGCAGCAGCGCGGTGACGGAAGAATCGACGCCGCCCGACATTCCGACGACGACTCTCGTTTCGGAGATCGGTTTGCTCATCCCAATCATCTTCCCTTCCATTTGAAACTGAACTCATTGTACCATACGCGCAAAACTTTTTCATGAAGATGTCAACCTTTTTGCACACGGTCAGCGGCGTATATGTTAACATATAAGGATGTTGGGAATACAGTGATTTATAAGTGAGGTGCCCTCTTGAAAATTTCGACGAAAGGCCGCTACGGCCTTACGATTATGATGGAGCTAGCTGTCAAATTCGGAGACGGTCCGATTTCATTAAAAAGCATTGCCGAGCGAAACCAATTATCCGAGCATTACTTGGAGCAGCTAGTCGCGCCGCTGCGCAACGCAGGGCTTGTGAAGAGCATACGCGGTGCTTACGGCGGTTACATATTGTCCAAAAACCCTGCGGAAATTACATCGGGAGACATCATTCGCATATTGGAAGGCCCGATCTCGCCGGTTGATTTCACGGAGGAGGACGATCCGGCCAAGCGCAATCTGTGGCTGCGCATTCGCGACAGCATCGCTGAGGTGCTGGACTCCACGACGCTGGAGAACTTGATTACCTACAAGGAAGAGGAAACCAAGGACAGCTATATGTTCTATATTTAAGATGTGAGATGAGAGATGATGGCGATGAATTATTACTTTGACCATGCAGCAACAACCCCCATGCATCCGGAGGTCGTTCGCACGATGGTCGAGCTGATGCAGGGGCCCGGCGGCAACGGCTCCAGCATGCACGCGCTTGGCCGCTCCGCCAAGGGCCATATCAGCCGCTCCCGCGATGGGATTGCAGAGGCAATTGGCTGCAAGCCGGGCGAGCTCCTCTTCACATCAGGCGGCACAGAGAGTGACAATGCCGCATTGATCGGAGCTGCCAGGGCGCAGCGTCTGAGGGGCAGGAACCATATCGTGACTTCGGCTGCGGAGCATCATGCCGTCCTGCACACCTGCCAGTGGCTGGCCGAGCAGGAGGGCTTCGAGCTGACCGTGCTTCCTGTAGATGAACAAGGCCTCGTGCACCCCGAAGGGGTGCTCGAGGTCCTTCGCCCCCAGACTGCAGTCGTCAGCATTATGCACGGCAACAATGAAGTCGGAACGATTCAGCCCATTGAAGCTATAGGAGAGCTTGTACAAGCAAGCGGAGCCGTCTTTCATGTCGATGCCGTACAGACGCTGGGAGCGATGTCGTACAAGCTGTCCCAGCTTCCGGTGAATCTGATGAGCTTCTCCGCTCATAAGATCAATGGGCCCCAAGGTGTTGGCGCCTTGTATATCTCCTCCGGGACGCCCTTCGAGCCTCTGCTGCACGGCGGCTCACAGGAGCGCAAGCGCCGCGCCGGCACGGAAAATGTCGCCGGAATCGCCGGTTTCGCCAAAGCTGTTGACATTTGTGTGAACGAACGAAAAAAAAGGCAACTTTTTATGGACGAGCTTCGTACAACATGGATAGATCGGCTGAAGGAGCTGATTTCCGACGATGGCGTGATCTTGAACGGCAACAGCGAGAACACGTTGCCGCATATCGTGAATCTCAGCTTTATCGGCATTCATACGGAGACCATGCTTATGAAGCTTGATATGGCGGGGATCGCAGCGGCGAGCGGCTCGGCGTGCACCTCGGGCTCGCTTGAGAAATCGCATGTGCTGCGGGCGATGGGCTTGTCGAAGGCTCGCCTGAACTCCGCTGTAAGATTTAGCTTTGGTTTGGGGAATACTTTGGAAGAGCTTGAGAGCGCTGCTCCCATCGTGGCCGGTATTGTGAATCGGCTTCGGGACAAAGGTTAGGAGGCTTCTTCCAGGTGGTAAAACTGCAACAGCTAATTGGGCTGCCTATTATCGTCATCCATTCCGGAAAACGGGTCGGCACAGTCAAGGATGCCTGGTTCGATGAGCATTGGAAGCTCCAGGGCCTGATCGTCGAGTTCGCCAAATGGTTTGCTGCCCGGACAAGGGTGGTGTCCTGGAACGAGGTGTTAAGCTGCGGCGAGGATGCCGTGTTGATCTCGGGAGAGGATGCCGTAGTCGCCATGAACCGAAGGAAAGTAAGGCGAGCATTCTACACCGGTATCGTCAGGCTGAAGGAAATGCCGGTCGTTACGGTAACTGGCGAGCAATTAGGTTTGTTGTCGGATGTTTATTTTTACCCATTACAGGGTACACAGATAGTAGGCTATGAGCTTACTGACGGATTTGTTTCGGATCTGATGGAAGGGCGTAAATGGCTGAAGGCGCCGAGTGATCCGGATTTGGTATTGCTCGGGGAAGACGCGATTATCGTTCCTGCTGTCAGTGAAGCGGAATTGGAGCCTGTCGCTGCTTCCAATTTCAGAGGATAGGGAGAATGGATGATATGAGTATGATGAGATGTCCGAATTGCAATTCGAAAGATATCGGGAAGATTGGTTCCCATCAGTTTTATTGCTGGGGCTGCTTTATTGAGCTGACGGTGAACGGTGACAAAATGTCGGTTTATCAAGTGGAGGAGGACGGTACGCTGAGCTCGCTCGACGACCTGTTCTTCGAGGACGAAGTGCCAACGCAGGTGCATTTGAATTAATGGTACACAACGCAACACCATATAAAATGCGTGAACAAGAAAGACGGCCGAGAGGCCGTCTTTTTGGCATGAGCATACGCTCAAGGCTAGAACTGAAAGTAAATAAAGCTGCTGCTTTCTCCTCTGAACAGGTAGGCCAGCAGTACGGTCGCAATAAGGGTATAGACGGCTCCTCGCAGCACGAACGGCACTCGAATGCGCCACACCCGAATGAACCTGCCGAAGCGGGATACAATAACCGACTCTGCCAAATGCAAGCCGTACAAAGCGGCTGCGACGAGCAAGAGCTTCTCCGTTTCTTCCGTCAGTTGAAGCTCATGGATCGCTGTCATTTGAGCAAGCATATACATGGCCTCGTGAATGCCTTCCGCGCGGAAGAATACCCATCCGATAACTGTCAGGTGGAAGAAGACGATAACTGCAATGACATGGTATAAGCGAAACTTCGTAAGCTGTTCAAACTTGGTGCCATCAATCAGTCTGCGGTACAACCGATGTATTGCAGATAATACACCATGAAACACACCCCAAATAATAAATGTCCACGCCGCTCCGTGCCATAAGCCTGAGATTGTCATTGCCGCAATGAGATTGGCGTAAATACGCCAATTCGCCACTCTGGATCCGCCAAGCGGAATGAAGATGTAGTCTCGAATCCACTGGGAGAGGGTAATGTGCCATCTTCTCCAGAACTCATTGGGGTTGGCGCTCAAGTACGGCGTCTTAAAGTTCAGATCCAGCTTAAGGCCTAGCAGAAGCCCGATACCAACTGCCATCTCGCTGTAGGCTGAGAAGTCAAAGTAGATTTGGAAGGCGAACAAATAGGCGGCTGTCCATGCCTCGGCGCCGGTTAGTTCGCCCGCGCGCCCAAAATATGCATTGACGAACGGTGCTATAGACTCCACAACAATGAGCTTCTTCGTTAAGCCAAGCAGCAAAAACGCGATGCCCAGCTTAAAGCGCCTGTCGATAAAGGAGATACGCTCGATCCGTCTTAGCTGCGGCAGAAAGTCGTTGCCTCGTAGGATCGGACCCGCCGCCGAGTGTGCGAACAGCGAGATGAACACCCAAAACTCCAGAAGTGTACGGCTTGGCTGAAGCTTCTTGCGGTATACGTCAACCAAGTAGGCGATCAGCTGGAAGGAATAGAAGGATATGCCGATCGGCAGCAGTATCATTCTGTCCTCCAGAAAGGTGCCGCCCAGATCGAACTGGATTCCCAGCGACCGCTCGATATTTTCCAATAAAAAGATGGAATACTTGAAGAAAAATAAATTGCCCAATACAACCGTAAGTCCGCCCGCAAGCGCAAGCTTGCCTCTCGAGCCGCCAAGTCCCTTGGATATCCCGTAAACGACGGTTACAACGGCTGCAAACAGCAGGAAATAGCCAACGCCGGCATAAGCATAAAAAGCTATATTCGCAAGGGCCAGAATGTACATCCGCAATCGAGGGAATGAGTAATAAAGGACTACGACAATGGCCAAAAAAATAAAAAACGTTATGGAATTAAAAAGCATCGACTAGTTCTCCTCGCTGATCCATGCCTGCCATAATAGCTGCGCAAGCTTCTGGTTGCCTTCCTTGGTTAGATGAACATGATCCGTGAACATCTCAGACGGAATGTCACCCTGCAAATTCAGGTAATTCGCGCCGGATTGGCCGAAGTAGCCTTCGAGCAGCTCCAGATTGCTCTGATAGCCGGGATGTGCAATTTCTTTTTTGGACAGCTCCCCGTTGGAGCTGTTCATAAATACAAGCGTTTGCTTTCCCTGCTGATGCTCCAGGATCCGATTCATAAAATAAACGCCCCAGTTCTCCTCTGTCATATCGAATGGCGTTGGGTTGAAGAAATTCAAATATTGCGGATTCTCCAGCTGCTTGGCGGAGTATGCCTTCTTGAACCAAGGCCGCGGATCGCCTAGCAGATCGGTGCCTTCCTTCTGCTGCTCCAAATGGCTTACGATGGCATCCCGGTATTGATAAAGCGGCAGCGCGCTGAGTGCTTGGTGCAAATATTTGGTTTCAACGTACCGCCATCCCGTGACATATTCATATCCGTTACGGACAAGCTGCGGACGTACCTTATGGAAGGCTTCACTATCCAGCTCGCGCAAATAATCCCCCAGCCAAAACACGGCGCGAGGACCATTGGAGCGTTCGTTAAACGCGGAATAGGAGAGACCGATGATCAGATTGTCTGTTGCTATGCCTGCGCGCTCCAGCATGAGCAGCAAGGTATAGATATCGCCGGGCTGCATGGAAGGGGCGGACAGATTGAACACGGTCTGCTTTCCGGACAGCTCGTTAATGTATCTTCCTAATGAATGATCAGAGCTTTCATTCGTCCCCCAAGCGACGGAGTTGCCAATCAGAATGATGTAGTCCTGCAAGCTGTTCCCCTTGATGGCGTCCGCTATCTCGTCAATGACGACCTCGATAGAACGCTGGTTGTCCAAAAACATGTTGTAGTTAAGCCTATAATGATAAACGGTGTCAAGCTTGACGTACTGGCTTATTGCCATTTGGATGGCAAGAAATAAGATAGACATCCAAATCCCTGTACGTATGAATAATAGTCTTCTCTTCGTGCGCAGGCGGTTCATCCTTATTTTCCCTCCAGACTAGAATTAGTATAGCAGGAGAAGTTAATTAAAATCTACTAGATTTTGCAAAGGGCTAGCCCGGTTGAACTTGAAGTTTTTTGGAGGAGAAGGATGATTGCCCAAGGTTGTACATATACTATTACAACTGGTGTTTCGGTTAGGCATTTGTGGGGGTGCAGGGATGGAGCGGTTTACGGGCAACCGATTTTTTGTATGGCTGATTTATTTGATTCTTGGACTGATTGCAATTTATTTCCTGATGCTGCTGAAGCCGCTGCTTGTTACTATATATGATTTCATCAAAGCTGTTCTTGGTCCGTTCCTCGTCGCGATGATCATCTCTTACGTGCTCAATCCCATTGTCACGCTGCTTCATGAGAGAAAGGTGCCGCGGACGGTTGCGGTGCTGCTGATCTATGCCGTATTCTGCGCGGCGCTTACTGTGCTGCTCGTCAATATGATTCCGATGTTCATCGAGCAGCTGCAGGAATTCAATCGTCATATTCCGGAGCTGAGCCTTCGGGCGCAAAGTCTGATGACGGATATCAACAACACATCGTTTCTCCCTGACAGCTTCCGTGACGGTGTAGAGAGGGCGCTGCTTGGCATGGAGAAGCGAGTGTCCGAAACGCTGTTCGCCTTCGTCAATAATATCGGCAATGTGCTGAATGCGGTGTTCGTCACGTTCATCATTCCATTCCTGGCTTTCTATATATTGAAGGATTTCGACGTGTTCGAGCGGACCGTCATCACCTATGTGCCTAAATCCCATCGCAAAAACACAGTCCGGCTCATGAAGGATATCGATCACGCCCTGGGAAGCTACATTCGCGGTCAATTTCTCGTCTGTCTTATTGTGGGCATACTGGCGTATTGCGGCTACCTGCTGATCGGGATGCCTTATGCGCTGCTGCTTGCCGGGATTGTGGCCATCACGAACGTCATCCCGTATATGGGGCCGTTCTTCGGGGCTGCGCCCGCTCTGCTTATTGCCTCTACCGTATCTCTCAAAATGATGGTCATGGTCGCTATCGTCAATACCGCCTGCCAAATACTCGAGGGCAATGTGATTTCGCCGCAGGTGGTGGGAAGGACGCTGCATATGCATCCGCTGCTCATTATATTTGCGCTGCTGGTTGGGGGTGAAGTGGCGGGCATTGTCGGGATGATTCTGGCCGTTCCGATATTCGCGGCGTGCAAGGTCATTATTCAGCATATGTTCGCTTATTACGTGAGAAGGAAGATCATTTGACAGGTTTTCACTCTATGGATATAATTTGAACTATATGCGTGAACACGTTGAGGGATTGAAGTAAGCCATTGCCCGCCATCCAGAGAGAACGCTCCTTCGCTGCTTAGCTACAGGCTTGGCATTCGATGGCTGAGAG
This sequence comes from Paenibacillus sp. PL2-23, assembly GCF_040834005.1. NCBI lineage: Bacteria > Bacillati > Bacillota > Bacilli > Caryophanales > Paenibacillaceae > Paenibacillus > Paenibacillus sp. PL2-23. Next base: position 3,715,590 of record NZ_CP162129.1, on the reverse strand, counting down.
AGCGTTTATGCGAAGAGTGGCCGAAAGCTCTATTCCGAGTGTGAATGAACTTCACCGGCTGGACCCGTTATAGTCCTTCAAGGAGATTGCCCGCGCAGGCGAGCGATAACCAGGGTGGTACCGCGAATTGCTTCGTCCCTGTCATTGACAGGGGCTTTTTTAAATTTTACAGGACCTAATCGTCGTCAATCAGGAGGAATCGCAAAGATGAAAGCAAGTGAAATCAGATCCAAATGGCTGCAGTTTTTCGAGGAGAAGGGACATGCCATCGAGCCAAGCGCGTCGCTCGTCCCGCATAACGATCCATCGCTCTTGTGGATTAATGCCGGCATGGCGCCGCTCAAGCCGTATTTCGACGGACGAGTCGTTCCTGACAATCCGCGCATCGCGAACTCCCAGAAGTGCATTCGGACCAATGATATCGAGAACGTAGGGAAGACGCGCAGGCATCACACGTTCTTCGAGATGCTGGGCAACTTCTCCATTGGCGACTATTTCAAGGAAGAAGTTATTACTTGGGCGTGGGAGTTCCTGACCGACAAGAAATGGATCGGCTTCGACCCGAACCGTCTGTCCGTTACCGTCTATCCGGAGGACGAGGAGGCTTTCCGCTTCTGGAACGAGAAGATCGGCCTGCCGGCTGAGCGGATCTACAAGCTGGAAGAAAATTTCTGGGATATTGGCGAAGGTCCATGCGGACCTTGTACGGAAATTTTCTATGACCGCGGCGACAAATACGGCGACCTGTCCGATCCGGAATGCTGGCCGGGCGGAGAGAATGAGCGCTTCCTGGAAGTATGGAATCTTGTGTTCTCGCAATTTAATCATAACAAGGACGGCAGCTACACGCCGCTTCCGAACAAAAATATTGATACCGGCGCGGGGCTGGAGCGCTTTGCTTCCATTCTGCAGGATGTAGACTCCAACTTCGATACCGACCTGTTCCGCCCCATCATCGATCGGACCTGCGAGATTGCGGGTGTGAAGTATCATGTTAACGCCGACCATGACGTTGCGCTCAAGGTGATCGCGGACCATATTCGTACCGTGGTATTCTCGGTAGGAGACGGCGTCATGCCTTCCAACGAAGGCAGAGGCTACATTATCCGCAGGCTGCTGCGCCGCGCGGTGCGCTACGGGAAGAAGCTCGGCGTCGACCGGCCGTTCCTGCATGAGCTCACAGCTGATGTAGGCGACATTATGGGCGTCTACTATCCGGAAGTGGTCGAGAAGCGCGAGTTCATCGAGCGCGTGATCCGCACGGAAGAAGAGCGGTTCCATGAGACGCTGACAGAGGGTCTGGCGCTTCTGGCCGATGTGGTGGCTTCGGCAACAGGCGCGGGCAGCAAGGTGATTGCCGGCGCGGACGCTTTCCGTCTCTACGATACGTATGGCTTCCCGTTCGACTTGACGGAGGACTTTGCCGCAGAACACGGCCTGACTGTGGACCGCGAGGGCTTCGACGGGGAGATGGAGCTGCAGCGCGAGCGCGGACGCGGCGGACGCCGCGACACAGCCAGCATGAAGGTACAGGGCGGTCCGCTGGCTGATCTGACGGTTAAAAGCGAATTTGTTGGCTATAATGATCTGATAACAGAGTCCCATATTACCGCTATCGTGCTGGGCGACGAGCTGGCCCAGGAAGCGAACGAAGGCGACGAAATTATGCTGCTTCTGGACCGGACGCCATTCTACGCGGAAAGCGGCGGGCAGGTTGCGGATATTGGCCTTATAACAGGCGACACCTTCGCTGTACGCGTCAAAAATGTGACCAAAGCTCCGCACGGACAAACCGTCCATCATGCGGTTGTGGAAGCCGGTACACCGGCTGTCGGCGCGAAAGCGCAGGCATCGGTCGACAAGGCGTCGCGCGAAGCGATTATTAAGAACCATACGGCGACTCACTTGCTGCATAAAGCGCTCAAAGAAGTGTTGGGCGATCACGTTAATCAAGCGGGCTCCCTCGTGGAGAGCGAGCGTCTTCGCTTCGACTTCTCGCATTTCGGCAGCGTTACGCCGGAGGAGCTTGCGGATATCGAGCGCCGCGTGAACGAGCAAATCTGGTACGGAACGGATGTCGACATCTCGAACAAATCGCTGGCGGAAGCCAAAGCGATGGGTGCGATGGCACTATTCGGCGAGAAATACGGCGACGTCGTTCGCGTTGTGCGGGTTGGCGAATACAGCCTTGAGCTGTGCGGCGGCTGTCATGTGCGCAATACCTCGCAGATTGGCATGTTCAAGCTGTTGGGCGAGAGCGGCATCGGCTCCGGCGTTCGCCGCATCGAGGCTGTGACAGGCAAGCACGCTTACGCTTATTATGAGGAACAGATGGAGCTTCTGAAGCTGGCGGCAAGCTCCCTGAAATCCAATGTGGCGGACGTGCCGAAGCGGATTGACAGCTTGAACGCCCAACTCAAGGAGCTGTCCCGCGAGAATGAATCGCTGCAAGCGAAGCTGAGCCGGATCGAGGCGAGCTCGCTGGAGTCCAAGTCGGTTAAGGTCGGCGATATCACCATTCTCAGCGCTAGAGTCAATGCGCCATCGATGGAGGCGCTTCGCGGCATCGTGGACGAGCTTAAGGTGAAGCTGAGCTCCAGCGTTATCGTGCTGGGCGCGGCCGGCGAGGACAAGGTGAACCTGGCTGCTGCGGTATCGGCGGATCTCGTGAAGAAGGGCTTCCATGCAGGGAATATCGTGAAGGAAGCGGCAATCGTGTGCGGCGGCAACGGCGGCGGACGTCCGGATATGGCCCAAGCAGGCGGCAAGGATGTGTCCAAGCTTGATGAAGCGCTCAAAGTTGCGGAAGAACTGGCTGTCAGCAAGGCGAATGTGATATAGTAAATCTAGGCAACAATTATTTGGATGGTTTTTGGAAAGCGAGGTGCTGTTGATGAGTTCTATGGACCAAACAATGAAGTTTAACGTGAAGGCGGAGGGGGTGGAGACTTCTTCTGGGGACATTCTGCTCAAGGTGCACGAAGCGCTCCTGGAGAAGGAATATAACCCCATTAACCAGATCGTTGGGTATTTGCTGTCCGGAGACCCCGCGTATATACCGCGGCACAACAACGCCAGAAGTTTGATCCGCAAGAAGGAACGCGACGAATTGATTGAAGAGTTGGTCCGGTTTTACTTGCAGCACAAGAATCAGTAACGTAAGGAGCCGGACGGCGAATGAGAGTAATGGGGATTGACTATGGAGACCGCAATATCGGCGTGGCGGTAAGCGACGCGTTCAGATGGACGGCGCAAGGCCTGACCGTTGTGGAGAAGCGGCGAGACGGCGGCGAGCTGGACCGGCTTGCGGAGCTTGTCAAGGAGCACGAGGTTTCCGAGATTGTAGTAGGCTTACCGAAAAATATGAATGGATCCGTCGGCCCGCGTGGCGAAATTTGCATCGCATTTGCCGAGCAGATTGGGCAGAAGCTAGAAATACCAGTTCACCTTTGGGATGAAAGGCTGACAACGGTAGCAGCCGAGCGAACGCTCCTGGAAGCGGACGTCAGCCGCAAGAAGCGAAAGCAAGTCATAGACAAAATGGCCGCAGCGCTCATTTTGCAAAATTATCTCGATTCTAATACGAAAAGGTGAGGGTAACGATGACAAAGGACGACATGCAGTACGAAGAGCCGGAAATCATATACATTCCGGATGAAGAGGGCAACGAAGAAGAATTCGAGGTCATCATGAAATTCGAGGTAGATGGTTCGGATCAGAAATATATGATGGTTGTTCCGCTCATTGGCGCGGACGAAGAGGAAGACGAGGTATACGCGTTCCGCTATGAGGAAGAAGGCGACGATCTTAAGCTGTATACGATCGAAGACGAGGAAGAGTGGAGCATGGTCGAAGAGACGTTCAACACGCTTCTCGGCGAGCTGGAGGAGCAGGACTAATGCCGGAGAGAGAGGGTCAGTCTCCCGTTAGGTTGAACCGGCTGCAGGAGCTGTTCGGCGGCGAGATCGAGCTCGTGTCCGAGGACGGCGCGACGGAAGTGTATCTTATCAAGGCGGAATTTCAATTCGGCGATCAGGCATATGCGGCCCTGCAGAATGATGCAATGCGCGCCGAGGATGAAGTGGAGCTGCTTCGTATTCGATTGGAGGACGGGGAACCGCATCTGGAGTCCATCGAAGACGATGAAGAATGGGAGAACGTCTCCGAAGCGTATGACGACATGATGTTCGCGGGCGACGAGCGTCCATAATAGCGACATTCCTATAGTTGAACGAAAAGGGCGGCTTATAACCGCTCTTTTTTTCGAGCATAAGCATGTAGGGGCGCTAGCGTGTGCGCCTTGTGAAACTTGTTAAAGAGGGTGCGATCAGGTTGGATACGACGGAAGAGACGCAGAAGCAGCATAAGGGTAAAAAACGCAAAAAAAACAGGGGACCGCGCCGCTGGCTGATCAACTTATGGGTAGCGCTCAGCCTGCTTGGCATTATGCTTATCATAGTGGGCAGCGCGGCATTCTATGTATGGAATAGCCTTCAGCCGACAGCCGATGGCGAAGCCAAGCAGGTGACGATTGCGCGGGGCATGTCCGCCAATTCGGTAGCCGACGTGCTTGAAGAGAATGGCATCATCAAAAACGGCTTTGTTTTTAGTTATTTTTTGCAATTCAAGGATGAGGGCTCACGCTTCCAGGCTGGGACTTACGAGCTGACGCCGGGCATGCCAATCGACAGTATTATCGCTAAGCTTAACGCGGGTGACATTATCCAGGAGGAAACGGTCAAATTTACGATACCGGAAGGCCTGACCGTCCTGCAAATTGCCGATAAGCTGGCGGCGGAAGGTATTGTCGATCGAACGGCCTTCCTGGAGCTGGCGGAGACGAAGCGCTCATGGGGCGATGCCGAAGCGGCGCGGGGCATTCCTGATTCGGCCGCTCTTCATAAGCGTCTGGAAGGTTACTTGTTCCCAGATACCTATGAAATGAAAAAAGGAAGCACCGAGGAAGAAATATTGATTCGGCTGCTGACCGAAACGGACCGCAAGCTGGCCACCTTGCCGGATGATTGGCAGGATACGATGGAAGCGTCCGGACGTACGCTGCATGAAATATTGACGATCGCTTCGCTTGTGGAGCGCGAGGTCGTTGTGGACGAGGAGCGGGCGCTTGTCGCTGGTGTGATCTACAACCGGCTAAGCCTGCCAATGAGGCTGCAGATCGACGCTACCGTACAGTATGCGCTGGATACGCCGAAGCAGGTGCTGTCGCTTGCGGATCTGGAGATCGACAGTCCATATAATACGTACAAAATAGACGGATTGCCGCCTGGCCCGATCGCAAGCCCAAGTCTGGCCTCCATCCAAGCCGCGCTGTATCCGGCGGATACGACCTATTTGTTCTATGTAACGAAAAAGGATGGCACCCAAACCCATCTATTCGCTGAGACCTTCAGTGAGCATCAGCGCAATATTGCGAGAAGCGAGCAATCCGCCAAATAAGGCCCAAAGGGGAGATTCATCATGGCATACAAACCTGAGCTGCTGGTTACCGCATCCGGTATGGAGGAGCTGCAGCGTCTTATGGAGGCTGGAGCGGACGCCTTCGTCATCGGAGAAGCGCGTTACGGCTCCAGACTAGCCGGCGAATTCACGCTGGACATGATTCGCGAAGCGGCTTCTATCCTCCATGCGCGGGATAAGCGTATCTATGTAGCCATTAACAACCTTATCGACAACAAGACGCTTGAGACTCTTCCCCAATATATGGAGGGCTTGCACGAGGCGAAGGTAGACGGGATCGTATTCGGCGATCCCGCCGTGCTGATGGCAGCCAAGGCCCATGCGCCAGGCATCGCGCTGCATTGGAACGCCGAGATGACGTCGACGAACTACGCGACCGCGGAATATTGGGCTCGCCGCGGCGCTTCGCGCTTTGTTGTGGCACGCGAAATCAATATGGAGCAAATCGAGGAGATGAAGGCGAAGTCGAAGCTGGCGCTTCAGGTGCAGGTGCATGGCATGACTAATATTTATCATTCCAAACGCACGCTGGTGAACAGCTATCTGGATCATAAGGGGCAGGAGCAGGGGGGCCGCGAGGTCGACAGGGAGCGGGGACTCTATCTGATGGAGGCGGAGCGGCCGGATGAGCGCTATCCGATCTATGAGGACGCCAACGGCACCCATATTATGAGCTCAGACGATATCTGTATGCTGGAAAACCTGCATGAGCTGCTGGTAATTTGTGTCGACAGCCTAAAAATAGAAGGCATATTGAAATCAATCGAGTATAATGAAGTAGTCGTCAAAGCCTATCGACAGGCCATCGACGCCTATCTAGCAGACCCGGAGGGGTATGAGTTCCAGGAGGAGTGGCTGGACGCCATTCGCGACGTACAAGATCCGAAGCGTGAGCTGACGTATGGATTTTTCTATAAGGAACAGGTGTATTAAAGAGGTTGTTCAAAAAGCAAGGAAAGCGGGAGGTGTGGAGCAAGATGACAGCAGGAACAAGAACAGCGCCGCGTTACCAGGGCAAGAGGCATCGCCTGGACAGGCCGGAGCTTCTGGCGCCGGCAGGCAATCTCGAGAAGCTGAAGTTCGCGATTCATTACGGAGCGGACGCTGTATATATCGGCGGGCAGAAATACGGCCTTCGTTCCAATGCGGATAATTTCAGCTTCGCGGAAATGAAGGAAGGCGTTGAATTCGCCAATCGGTACGGCGCCAAAGTGTTCGTCGCCACCAATATTTATGCGCATAACGAGGATATTGAAGGGCTGGAGGACTATCTTCGCAGCCTGGAGGAAGCCGGAATAGCCGCAATTATCGCGGCGGATCCTATCATTATTGAGACCGCTCAGCGTGTGGCGCCGAAGCTGGAGGTGCATCTCAGCACCCAGCAATCCACGATGAACTGGCAGGCGGTGAAGTTCTGGAAGGATGAAGGCCTTCCTCGCGTCGTGCTGGCACGGGAAACCAGCTTCGAGGAAATTGCGGAAATAAAAAAACACGTCGATATTGAGATCGAAGCGTTTATTCATGGTGCGATGTGCTCGTCGTATTCGGGACGATGCGTATTATCGAACCACTTCACCGACCGCGACTCCAATCGCGGCGGCTGCTGCCAGTCCTGCAGATGGAAATATGATCTGTTCCAGGACGACGCGCCGATGAATGAGCAGGGCGAGGATCAATTCACCATGGGCTCTAAGGATCTGTGTATGATTGATTATTTGCCGGAGCTAATCGAGGTGGGCGTCGACAGCTTCAAGATCGAAGGCCGGATGAAGAGCATTCATTACGTGGCGACGGTCGTGAATGTATACCGTCAGGCCATCGACTCGTATTTCGCCAATCCGGAGGGCTACGAGGTCAAGCAGGAGTGGATTGATGAGATGAACAAGGCCGCAAACCGGCCGCTTAATACCGGCTTCTTCCTGGACGCGCCTGGGGCTGAGGATCATATCTATGAGCCTGAGGAGAAAGCGGCGCCGTATGATTTCGCCGGCATTGTGCTGGATTACGATGAGTGTACGGGCTTCGCAACGCTGCAGCAGCGCAATCACTTCAAGCCAGGCCAAGAGGTGGAGTTCGTAGGACCCGGCGGCACATTCTTCAAGCAGACCGTTACGGAGCTTACCGATCTGGAAGGCAACGCGCTGGATGCGGCCAGGCATCCGCTGCAGCATGTCCGGATTCGCACGCTTAAGCCTGTGAAGGCGATGGACATGATGAGGAAGCGGATTCGCTAGCCTGCAGGCGCGTGCTTCCCGTTTTCATGAAATCCTTGTAGCATGGAGGAATGCAAATTCCTGCTTCGCTGCAGGGATTTTTTTGTGCAAATGGAATTGACAAGCCTGTCTCTATATCAAATAATAGAACTATTAGTCAGACAGAAAACGCCAGATTTCGCGCATTTCGGAATCCTACTAAAGTATGACCAATTTGATAAGGGCGGTGCTATCCCAGATGGCTGAGAAGGAGAAAAAAACGTGGAAGCAGCTGTTGAACAGAAACGCTGACGGGAAGCAAAAAAATGAAAACGGTAACAAAAAAGCGAAGGGGCCCTTGAAGGGAAGCAAGGGGGCGGCGTCTAAACCGAAGATGGCTGTCAATGCTTTCGAGGGCATGAACTGGGTTAATCCGCTCAAGTCCGTCGGCGTGAAGCTGTTTATCGCGATCTTCGTAAGCATTCTGGCATGCGTGTTGACCGTAGGCCTATTGGCTTATTCCGAAGCCAAGACGCTCGTGGAGCGAAAGGTGTCCGACGCCAGCCTTCAGACCATTACGCAAGTCGCACATAACCTGGATATTATCTATAACACATATGAGGATACCAGTCTTCAGATTCTGATTGACAAGGAGTTTCATTCACTCGTTGGGGTGATGGCGAGCAATGTGGATGATTACTCTAGATTCGAAGCTTCGCGAAAGCTGAATGACAAGATGCAAGCATTTACGCTTGGCAACAGCGCAATTAAGGGCATAATGCTGCTTCCGGTGAACGATAAGCTGCCGACTCTGACGTCGGGTTCGGCCCAAATGTCGCGAGCTCAGGTATTGATGGAATCGGAATGGTACAAAAAGACGATTGAGCTGAACGGAAAAGTGAATTGGATCGTGCCGCAGCCCGGCGGACTGTCTATCCAGTCGTCGAAGCCGACGTTCGGACTAAGCCGTATGCTTAAGGATTCTGTATCAAGCCAAGCCAGCTACATGCTGCTGTTCGAGATGGAAGTTGCCTCGCTGATGGATCAATATGAGAGTGTAGTGCTTGGAGATGACAGCCAGATCCACATCATCGACAGTACGGGCCATTTCGTCGCTCATACGGATCCTGCAATGATTGGACAGCCAAGCCAGCTAGAGCTGCCTATGGAAGGCGACGAAGCCATGCACGGCCAGAAAAAAATACATACGGCCGATCAAGGCGAAGCGCTGGCCGTGTTCAAGGGCTTCGAATCTATGGATTGGCGTCTGGTGGGCACCATTCCGGTCAATGAGCTCGTGAAGGACGCGAGCTCGATCCGAACGTTGACATGGATTACAGTTGCGGCCGCGGCAGTGCTTGCGATCGGTATTGGCATGGTCATCATTCTGACCATCGCGAAGCCACTTGTCCAGATATGCGCGCTGATGATGGAAGGCGCTCGCGGCAACTTGTCCGTCCGCTCTACAATCAAGAAACGCCAGGATGAGATTGGTACGCTCAGCACCAGCTTTAACCAGATGATGGAGCAAATTACGGAGCTTGCCCTTCAGACGACGCGTTCGGCAGAGCAGGTGCTGCAGACAGCATCCAATCTGACAGAGGCATCTCGCAAAACGTCGGCCTCCGCCAAAGAAATTGCCGTCGCTACCGAGGAGATCGCGAACGGAGCCACCAGCCTGGCGGTAGAAGCAGAGAGAGGCAATGAGCTGACAAGCCATATTAATGATCAAATGCAGCAGGTGATTGAAGCGAACAGCGAGATGGTAGAGTCCGCTTCCAAGGTGGAGAACGCAAGTAAGCAAGGCACGGCTTATATGAGCGGACTTATGAACAAAACGGCTGCAACCGAGGGGATGACCCGTTCCATGGTGGAGAAGGTCGACGCGCTCAAGGAAAGCACAGGCTCTATCGTCAAAATATTGGACGTGCTTAACAATCTAACGAAGCAAACCAACATTCTATCCTTGAATGCAACGATCGAAGCGGCGCGAGCAGGCGCCGCAGGCAAAGGCTTTATGGTTGTAGCGGACGAAATTCGGAAGCTGGCCGATCAATCCAGACAATCAATTGACGTCGTTGCTCAAATTACCGAAAGAATCCGCTCGGAAATTGATGAGACGGTCAACGTCTTGTCGGATGCCTATCCGCTGTTCCAGGAGCAGATTGTTTCGGTGAAGGAAGCCAACGAAATATTCCTCACTGTACAGGAGCAAATGAGCCAATTCGCACAGCGGCTGGATGGGGTGACAAGCTCAGTTGGCCGTTTGGACGAGTCGCAGGCTGTTATGGCAGAGGCGATGACGAATGTCAGCGCAGTCGCCGAAGAAGCGTCCGCGACGTCCCAGGAGGTTGCATCCCTCAGCAGCGAGCAGCTTAGTGTCAGCGAGAACCTGGTGGATCTGTCGGAGAAGCTGGATGCCGTCTCTCGCGGATTGTCTGAATCGCTTTCCCGTTTTAAAATCCATTCATGACTCTAGGAAGAGAGCTGAGCCGATGGTTATCGGTTCAGTTTTTTTTGTTGCCAGCTATTACGAATGATGTGCACGCTGTCGATAAATTAACTAGTAATCAATATATTTGGCTGTAACACGTTTCGTTTGAGCAGTCGAAGCGAAGCATATTATCGTTAAGGCGGTGTATTCCAACATGTCAGACATGAAGAAGTGGAGTAGCAAATTACGATCCGGTATGTCGACTGCATCCAAGAAAGCGGTTCAATACTGGGGTCATCTTGCTCCTGCAGCGCGGAAGATCGGCAAGGGCGCCTCAAGCGCGACCAAGCAGGCGGGAGAAACGTTAAAAACCACTCCATTCTCCGTACTGGTGAAGTCCGTAGGGACAAAGCTGTTCATTATTAATTTCTTGAGTATTATTGTATGCGTGTTGACGGTGGGCATCATTGCATACACGCAGTCGAAAAACCTCGTCGAAAAAAATGTATCGGAAGCGAGCTTCCAAACTGTAACCCAAGTGACAACCAACCTGGACAATGTGTTTAAGGCGTACGAGGACTTAACGCTGCAGGTGCTCATTGACAAAGACATCATGAGCAATCTGAACATTATTGTCAAAGCGGAAAACGACTTTGACGCTTTAACGGCCAATCGCCTCATTTCGGATCGACTGAACAACTATGTGATGGGCAATCGAGATATACAGGGCGCAGCGCTCATCCCTAGCAATCCGGGTAGCCCGGTTATATCAATCGGGGGCAACAGCGGCAAAAGAATCTCTGATCTCGTAGAGAGCCCATGGTTCAAAGCGACGTTGGAGCAGGGAGGCAAGGCGTTCTGGATCGAGCCGCAGGAAGGCGGCATCATCGTATCCAATAACAGGGAATCCATTGCCATTAGTCGCGCTATCAAAACTTCATACGAAAATGAAGTGTTTGTGCTTGTTATGGAAATTAACAGCAATTCCATCGTGAACCAGTTCAAGGATGTGCAGTTCGGGGAAGGCAGCACGGTGTCCATCGTCAACGGAAGTGGCAGCTATGTCGTCAATGAAGACTTTAGTGTTCTTGGCGAGCCTCATCTGGTTCAGCTCCCGACGGAGGGTAAGGAAGCGGCGCAGGGCAGTGACAAGATGGAGACGGCAGACGGAGAAGCCGTGCTGGCCGCTTATCAGACATCGGAACTGTCCGGATGGCGGTTTGTAGCCACGATTCCGGTCAAGCAGCTTGTAAAGGATGCCGATATTATTCGCAACCTTACAGTTCTTATGGTTCTGATCGCAGCTGTTATCGCGACGGGAATTGGCTACCTCGTCGTGCGTACGATTGCCCAGCCGCTCAGGCAGCTTCGCAATCTGATGGTGGAGGGCTCCAAGGGCAACTTGACAGTGCGCTCAACACTGCAGGAGCGTTCTGATGAGATTGGCGAGCTGTCTGACAGCTTCAACGAAATGATGGGCCAAATTACAGCGCTGGCCAAACAAACGACCAAATCAGCGGCTGAGGTGCTGCTGACCGCACATGACTTGACCGACGCCTCCAAGAGAACTGCGATTGCCGCCAAGGAAATTGCAGTCGCGACGGAGGAGATTGCGAACGGCGCAACAAGTCTGGCGGTAGAGGCAGAACGAGGCAGCGATATTACGACACATATGAATGATCAGATGAAAAGCGTCATCGGCGCAAATGGGCAGATGGCTGAGTCCGCTGTAGAGGTGGAGAAGGCGAGCGAGCAAGGAACCACTTATATGAGCCAGCTCATTCAGAAGACGGGCATGACAGAAGAGATGACAAGATCGATGGTAGAGAAGGTAGACGCGCTGAAGGACAGCACGGGCTCCATTGTCAAAATTTTGGACGTGCTGAACAATCTGACGAAGCAGACCAACATTCTGTCGCTCAACGCCACTATTGAGGCCGCGCGCGCAGGCGCTGCGGGCAAAGGCTTTATGGTTGTTGCGGACGAAATCCGGAAGCTAGCCGATCAGTCCAGACAGTCGATTGATGTAGTAGGCCAGATAACGGCGAAAATTCAAGGCGAAATCGAAGAAACGGTACAAGTTCTGTCAGAGGCGTATCCGCTGTTCCAGGAGCAGATTTCGTCCGTCAGGGAAGCCAACCACATCTTCTTGAGCGTACGCGGCCAGATGGGCCAGTTCGTCGAGAAGCTGGAGCTGGCGACCCAATCCATCAATGAGCTGAACCAATCGCAGATCGTATTGTCGGATGCGATGACCAGCGTAAGCGCGGTTGCGGAGGAAGCGTCGGCCACCTCAGAGGAGGTTGCGTCGCTTAGCAGCGAACAGCTCGGCATCAGCGAGGGCCTCGTTGTCCTGTCTGAGAAGCTGGATTCGGTGTCGAAGGGACTTCAGGAGTCGTTGTCAAGATTCAAAGTGGAATAACAGGAATAGAGGCTGTGCGCTGGCTGATGCCGCCGCATAGTCTTTTTTTGTCCCATGGGCGCTATACGTTTGGAGGGGCTCTCGTCTCGGCAACACTGTTAGGGATACTGTCTCAAGTGAAAGGCCGGGAAAGGAGTCAGCTTAGCGAAAATGGTAAAAAGAATATTCGCCGCCGGTATGATGATTACCCTCGTTCTGCTTGTATGCCTGGGCAGGCTGGCTTGGCTCCAGCTGCTGCCTGGGCAGGCGCCTGTCCATGCAAAGCCTGCTGGAGGCTGGAAGCGAATGGCGGTGGTGCAGCGTCAGCGCAGCTTGGTGCTGGATACAGGGAGGGGAGATTTCATCGACCGGTATGGCAAGCCCATTACAGGGGAGACCTATCCGGCGCTCGCGTTGTTCCCTATCAGGAAAGAGGGCAGAGGCAGCAGGGATCAGCTGGCCAAGCTGGCTTCTATACTTGGGGTTCCGCTGGAGCAACTGGAAGCGAGCTGGGATGAGATGCTAGTGCCCCAATTTTGGGGGCATATTAGAGGGCGGGCTCCGCTGCGATTAAGCAAGGAGCAGGCGGAGGCAATTAAGCGGCTTCAGGTGGAAGGCGCTCGCGTGCTGCCTTATCGGAATCGCTATATAGACAGCTTTGACGCCAAGCATTGGATTGGATTTACTAGCGAGCATCCGGAATGGCTGGAAGCGGAGCATAAGGATGAGCTGGAGTCGGGCAAGCGCAGCCTTGCCGAGCAAGTGGGCGGCTCTGGCCTTGAGAAGTCATTGGACAGCCTGCTCCATGGCATTGGCGGGACATGGGTCTCTTATTATATGGATGCGCAGAATGCGCCACTGCATGGCCTCGATATGCGAGTGTCGGGCCCGCACAATTCTTATTATCCACTCCGAGTGGTCACTACCGTCGATCTTGAGCTGCAGAACAGGCTGGAAGCTTACGCCGATCAAGCAGGGCTGACAGAAGGCGCCATCGTTGTATTGGATGCGCATAACGCCGATATTGCGGCGATGGTGTCCCGTCCGAAGCTTCATCCGGGGCAATTCCTTACTTCTGACGGGAGCGAGTGGGTCAATCATGCGCTTCAAGCCGTGGAGCCGGGTTCGATCTATAAGCTTGTTACGGCAGCAGCTGCGCTGGAATACAGGGTGACAGACGTCCGAGAAACCTTCCATTGCGACGGCGAATACGGCAAATACGGGTTATCCTGCTGGAAGGATGGCGGGCATGGGGATTTGTCTCTCCAGGAAGGTCTGGCTCAATCCTGTAATGTTGTGTTCGCCTCTCTTGGCGAAAGACTGAGCGCTGAGCAGCTGCAAAGCACAGCTGAAGCGTTAGGCGTAATTGGCCGCGTCGGCTGGCACAAGGATCGGCCGTTTGGTCCTTTCACGAGACCGCTGCGGCTGCTGGAGGAAGAGGAGGGCGGAAGGCTGTTCGTCGCCCATCCCTTGCCGCGTAATGGCGGCGTAATGGCGCAAAGCGGCATTGGGCAGCGGGATGTGCGCATGACGCCTCTGCAGGCGGCCAATGTTATCGTCACGCTGCTTCACAGCGGCAAGGTGCTGGAGCCCAGACTCGTCAGTGAAATTCGGTATGCGTCAGGCGAGCGAATGGTGGGACTGAAGACGGCACATGCCCCAGGCCATGGCGCCCCAATAGGTGGAGACACCGCAGCTTTCCTGCTTCGGGGCATGAGGGCGGCAGTGGAGCATGGGACGGGGACCTCCATTCGCGAGGGTATATGGACTGTCGCGGGCAAATCCGGAACCGCTGAAACCTCCAAAGGCGGTAAGTCGCTTAATCATCAATGGTTTGCCGGGTACGGGCCGGTGAAGTCGCCACGGTACGCGGTTTCTGTGCTAGCCGCCAATCGCGCCATCGGCAGCGGCCATCAGGCGACCAAGCTGTTCAGGGGAGCAATGGATATAGCAGCAGCCCTGGAACAGGAAAGAGGCGCAGGCACACAGAAGGCTCCTGGAGCATCTTCGTAAGCGAAGAGCACAGGAGCCTTCTGGCCGTTTGGCTATGGATGTGACAGCTCGTTGTCCTGCTCCTTGGCAGGCGCGTCATATTCCCCTGCAGGGGGCCTGATCCAGCGATGGAAGTAGCCTTGGTCATACAGCGACTTGAGAAGAATGACCAGAATCGGCGAAAGAATGACGCCTGCTACGCCGAACAGCGAAAGCGATATAATCATAAAGGCAAGCATGGTAAAGGCGGATACCCCAAGCGAGTCTCCGGTAATTTTGGGCTCCAGAATTTGCCTCGTCACAATAACAACAAGCAGCAGGGCGGAGAGCCATATGGCGAGTGACACCTTGCCCACAATAAATAAATAAATAATCCAGGGGATAAACAAGGTGCTGACGCCTAGAAGCGGCAGCACATCGAATATGGCGGCAACAACGGCGATAACGAAGGCATTTTCGACTCTAAGCAGGATTAACGCAATCAGAATGACAACAAAGGTGATCGTGATCATTTTGAGCTGCGCCTTTAAGTAGGAGCCGATGCCACGGAATACATTATCGCGAAGGAAGAAAAAAGCCGTTTTGAATGTGCGCGGCGTCTTCTCTGAGGCCGTCTGCTTCCAGGTTTTGATTTCGATGCTGAGAAAATAAGCTAATATGATGCCGAGCACAAAGTTGAACAGGAAGCTGGAGAACGAGGAGACCGATCCGATCAGCCAGGTTAGGAAGCCTTTGGCCCAGCTTTGCACATTGGCCGTGGCGCCAGCAATCAGGTTCTCCGCTTCCTCGGACAGATTCATGTCGCTGGGCAGACGATCCAGCTGCGTCTCTAATTCGGCGGTCAGGTTCCCGACCTGCTCGGCGAACACCCTCTGGTAGGTAGGGAATTTATCGATCAGCGCTTCGCCTTGATTTTTGATCAGCACGGCCGCGCCTGAGAAGGCGCCTAGAATAACCAAGGTGAATGTAATGACGGATATGCCGGAGGCGATTGATTTTTTGATGCCCCATTTATTCAGAAGCTTTGCTAACGGCTCGATGCATATAAATATGACAAAGGCGAAGAAGATGGGTGTTGCGATTCGGTACACATAGCTGAACGCAAACATGATGAGATACACGGTTAATACGATGAGGGCGATGTCGAACGCGGTTCTCCAATATTTTTTGTAAAATGGCAGCAAACGATTCCCTTCTTTCTATGTATTGGGTTGTTAGAATTGGTTGTCTTTCCATTAAGATTGTACTATAGTTTTTGCGAATTGTGCCTTTTTTTTCGACGGATATGCTACAATTAGAGGTATTGTTATTGTTCCGAACCGCTAATCATTCATCGACTATTTCATCAAACGGTGGGGAAAACAAAATGGAAAACTTGCTATTATGGGGATTTTATGTAATGACGTTCTACGCGTTTCTCCCAGGCGTCATTAGCCGAACATTCGGCTTTCGAGTGTTCAAGAAAGGACGCGTTCTTAAGGAAATTGCCTTAACGTTTGACGATGGACCCGATCCGGTCTACACGCCGCAGTTGCTTGATTTGCTGGCACGCCATGGAGCCAAGGCTACGTTTTTTGTTGTGGGTTCGCATGCGGAGGGTCAGGAGGAGCTGCTTCGCCGCATGAAGAGGGAAGGACATACCATCGGCATTCATAATTATGTCCACAAATCGAATTGGCTTATGCGTCCCCGAACGGTCAGACGCCAGATCGAGCGGACCAACGCCATTATTGAGCAGGCGACGGGCGAGAAGGCCGTGTACTACAGACCGCCATGGGGCATCATTAATCTGTTCGATTATTCCAATCTTGGTTACTTGCATATCATCCTGTGGTCCGCCATGTTCGGCGACTGGCGCGAGAAGGTGGGCGTGGAGCGGCTTACTCGCCGCATGCTGAAGAAGATGAGGCCAGGCGAGGTTGTGCTGCTGCATGATTGCGGCAATACGCTGGGTGCCGATCGGGACGCCCCTCGCAATATGCTGATCGCGCTGGAGACGTACATGGCTCAAGCGGCCAGCAAGGGCTTCAGGTTCGTCGGCATCGACGAGATGATGAAGCTGACAGACGCCTACAAGGCGACTCATCGCTCCTTATTCAAGCGTGGTATGATTTCCTTATGGCTCATGTGGGAAGCTGCCTTCCATGTCTTGTTCCGCTTGAAGAAGGTGGGTGACGATGACGTGCCGGCGTTTCATTATCGCGTGACGACCTATACGGGTGAAAATGTGCAGCTGTCGACAGGTGGAAGCGTGGAGAAGGGCGACAAGATTGCGGAGCTCCACTTCGACAACCGGATGCTGTCCGGTATTGCTGCAGAATCGAAGTCGCCGATCGCAACGGGTATCCGGATGCTGCGAGAGGTGGAGAGGGCACTGCCCCATCTTGCGGACCAGCTCGTCAGCGATCCCGAGGCACAGCATATTAAGGCGGTGTATGGCGTAACAATGGTGCATCGCGGCGCAGACCGGCTGGGCTTCGAAATCTTCCACATGCGTGAGGGGATATTCGCCAAGACGACACGCGTCTACCTGAAGCTGCTGCTGAAGGTGCTGACGAATACGAAGCAATATAGTAAGGGCCGCAGCAACAAAGACCGGAGCGACGCTATATCGCCGCGGATGCTGCTTATGCCGGTTCAGAAGCTGCTCACCTATGCGACTGTTCAAACTCGGATGGTGAAGGATGAGGTTGAGCGAGTGGCCGAGAATGTTGATCGTGTACTCGGCGGAGCTGCGGACGAAACTACGATGGGATCGAAGACGACTGCGTTTTGACCTGTCAACAAAGCCATTTTGCCGGATGTTATGACTGGCAGAATGGCTTTTTGTACATTATTTATATGCAGAGAAAAAACGGGACAGCCAAAAGTGCTGTCCCGTTCCCTGTTTTGATCCTACATCTTCATAACGCCGCCGGTGCTGGCGGAGGTAACCAGATGAGCATAACGCGCAAGATAACCGCGCTTGATCTTCAGCTCGAAGCCCGGCCATGCGGCGCGGCGCTGCTCGAACTCTTCGTCGCTGATCAGCAGGTTCATCGTGCGGTTGTTCATATCGATCTCGACGATATCTCCGTCCTGTACGAAGGCAATTGGCCCGCCTTCAGCCGCTTCTGGCGAAGCGTGGCCGATGCTGATGCCGCGAGAAGCGCCGGAGAAGCGTCCGTCTGTGATGAGTGCAACCTTGGCGCCAAGGCCCATACCCACGATCTGGGATGTTGGAGCCAGCATCTCCGGCATGCCCGGTCCGCCCTTTGGTCCCTCATAACGGATAATGACGACATGGCCTTCCTTGATTTTGCCGCCGGCGATGCCTGCAAGCGCCTCGTCCTGGGAGTCGAAGCAAATCGCTGGACCCTTGTGATAGCCGCCAACGGATTTGTCGACAGCGCCCGTCTTGATAATCGCGCCGTTAGGTGCCAGATTGCCGAAGAGGACAGCTAGGCCGCCGCGTTCCGTATGCGGATTGTCGATAGGGCGAATAACGTCGTAATTCTGGATTTCGCAGCCTTCCACGTTCTCGCGGAGGGTCTTGCCGGTTACGGTTATACAATCGCCGTGTAGTGCGCCTTCCTTCTTCAGCAGCTCGTTCAGCACGGCGCTTACGCCGCCGGCATTATGAACGTCCTCGATGTGCCAGTCGGAAGCAGGAGCGATCTTAGCCAAATGCGGTACACGCTCGGCAACTTCGTTGATGCGCTCGATCGGGTATTCGATGCCAGCCTCGTGCGCGATTGCCAGCGTATGAAGAACGGTATTCGTGGAGCCGCCCATTGCCATGTCGACCGCAAACATGTTGTCGATCGCTTCCTTTGTGACAATGTCGCGCGGCTTCAGGTTAAGCTCAATCAGCTTCATCAGCTGGCGAGCGGATTGCTTAACAAATTCTTTACGCTCCGGCGATACAGCCAGAATGGTGCCGTTGCCCGGCATCGCAAGACCCATCGCTTCCGCAAGGCAGTTCATGGAGTTAGCCGTGAACATGCCGGAGCAGGAGCCGCAAGTCGGACAGCCGTATTGCTCAAGTTCAAGCAGCTGCTCGTCATTGATTTTGCCCGCTTGGTGCGCGCCTACGCCCTCGAATACACTGGAGAGGGAGATGGAGCGGCCATCGGAGGTTTTGCCGGCCTTCATCGGGCCGCCGCTGACCATAACGGTCGGGATATTGACGCGAAGAGCGCCGAGCATCATGCCTGGCGTAATCTTGTCGCAGTTCGGGATGCAGACCATGCCGTCGAACCAGTGAGCATTCACGACCGTTTCGACGGAATCCGCGATAATCTCACGGCTCGCGAGCGAGTAACGCATGCCGATATGTCCCATCGCGATGCCGTCGTCGACGCCGATTGTGTTGAATTCGAATGGAACGCCGCCGGCTTCGCGGATCGCTTCCTTCACGAGCTTGCCGAATTCCTGCAAATGCACGTGGCCTGGAACGATATCAATATAAGAGTTGCAGACCGCGATAAACGGTTTGCCGAAATCCTCGTCCTTAACGCCAGCTGCGCGAAGCAAGCTGCGGTGCGGCGCGCGGTCGAAGCCTTTTTTGATCATGTCTGAACGCATTCTTTGGGCAGCCATAGTTGTAGTACCTCCTTAAAAATAGCCGTAAGCGCTGGACGCTTCGGCGCTTATCACCTGAACGCATGAATACTCATAATATTATCATAATGGACAGGCGTTGGCTATACGGAGCGATGATCTCCAAGTTATGGCCCTATTTTAAAAAAAATCTTAAGAATGGCTTAAGCTTTGTGAAATCCTCCCTTGGCGCATTACGTGCGGCGCATCAATCATGTATAGTAGTAGCAATGGACTGAAGGAGAGGATCATGTGTGGAACGACGAGTGTTAATCGTGGACGATGAGCGGGAAATTGCGGAGCTGATTGAAATTTATTTGAGAAACGAAGGCTTTCAGACAGAGGTGGTTCTGGACGGTGAAGCGGCCATTGCCGCTTTCGAGTGCCAGCAAGCCGATCTGGTCATTCTCGATATTATGATGCCCAAGCTGGATGGTCTGGAGGTATGCCGGAGGCTGAGGAAGGAGCATCATGTGCCGATTTTGATGCTTAGCGCGAAGACAGGCGATATGGACAAGATCATGGGGCTGATGACTGGCGCGGATGATTATATGGCGAAGCCGTTCAATCCGCTGGAGCTGCTCGCCCGCGTTCGCTCCCTGCTGCGACGTTCCTACCAATACAGCAAGCCTTCGGACCACAATGGCGGAGCCGCTTCGGGAGAAGGCAGGGAGCTGCGGCTCGGTCCGCTGAGGATCGACAAGCTTAGCCATTCCGCAGACGTCGATGGCCGTCCGCTGCATCTGACCTCTACGGAGTTCGGCATTCTGTATCTGCTGGCGGGCCAGCCGGGTAGGGTATTCAGCGCGGAGGATATCTTCCAGCAGGTATGGAAGGAGAAGTACTTCGAATCCAACAATACGGTGATGGTGCATATCAGCAAGCTCCGGGACAAGCTGGAGAAGGAGCTTGGCGAGAAGCTGATTGTTACCGTCTGGGGGGTTGGCTACAAAATTGAAGGATAATCTGGTATCCAGACTCGTATTCCGGTCACTTCTGAATCTTGTGATCAGCGTTGTTGCTGCATTGATTCTCCTGGCGATCTTATTCGTGGTGACGCTATTCCTGGCCACCAATGTTAGTTTTTTTTATTTCTTAATAGATATCGGCAATTTTGTTGTGGAAGTGCTGCCGGGCGGACTTGGACTGTGGTTCATCGGTCTGGTGCTGTTCTTGGGCTGCTTCATGCTGCTTCAGTGGCTCCTGTTCAGCTCGCTGGGCAAAATAAATGGCACCGTAAAGCAAATGGCCGAGGGGCGGCTAGAGCTGAATCATCGAGTTGTTGTCAGGAGCGGCAGCTCATTCGCTATGCTTGCGGGCAATGTCAACCGCTTCACGGAGCGTCTGCATCGAGCGCTTGAAGAGGAACGAAGAGCGGAGCAGGCCAAAAATGAATTGATTACGAATGTGTCCCATGATCTGAGAACGCCGCTGACCTCCGTCGTCGGCTATCTGGGACTCATCGAGCAGGATCGATACCGGGACGAGGTAGAGCTGCGTCATTATATAGCTATCGCTTATGAGAAGTCTCAGCATCTGCATACGCTAATCGATGATTTGTTCGAATATACGAGAATGCGCCACGATACCGTCGCCTTGCATTTGGCCCCCATTAATCTGGTCGAAATGCTGGGACAGCTGCTCGTGCAATACCATATGCCGCTCCAGCAGGCGGGGATGAACGGCGAGCTTCATGCCGAAGAGAAGCACGTGACGGTTCGAGCGGATGCCCCTAAGCTGGCGCGAGTGTTCGAAAACCTGATATCGAATGCCATGGCGTATGGCAAGGATGGCAAGCGAATCGAAGTAAGTGTGTCCATTGTGCAGAAAAAAGCGGTCGTCGAGGTGGTTAACTATGGGGAGCCGATCTCGGCGATCGACCTGCCTCATATCTTCGATCGATTCTATCGTGCCGATAAGTCGAGGACGAGATGGTCGGGTGGGTCGGGTCTTGGCCTTGCCATATGCAAGAGCATTGTGGAGAAGCACGGCGGTTCCATCGAAGCGGACAGCAGCTCGGAGCGAACGGTGTTCCGGGTGGCTCTGCCGCTTTTTGAACAACGCTAGTTGAAGCCTCAAGCAAAGGGCTTAAGGGCTGCAGCTGGCTTTCAACTTTAGATAATCGCATAAATGTCATTCAATTGACACGCATAGATCTTTTTCATAGGAAAAAGGTCTATTTACAATTTAATTTATGTAATATAATCTTACATATAGTGTTTGGTGTATGGGATGTATGAGCGGGCAGGGATTTAAGGCTGAAGGGAGGATGCTCGTGTGGCTTTAACTGAAACCGAGAAGGAGGCGCTGCTCCTCATCATTGCGGCGGATTTGGCCAAACGAAGGCTGAGGCGCGGAGTGAAGCTCAATGATCAAGAATGTATTGCGCTGATTACAGCGGCAATCCGAGAAGGAGCAAGCGTCGGTATGAAGCCCTCCGAATTGATCGAGCTTGGAAGAGGGCTTCTGCACAGGGATCAAGTGCTTGGCGGGACAGCCGAAAGCCTGCGTGAGGTGAAGGTTGAAGTGGCATTCCCGGAAGGGATTAGGCTTGTCACAATTCCGTATCCCATTACAGGTTAAGGGCCTTCAGGCCAAAAGAAGCAAGGCCGCTGGGTGCAATACGCATCCATCGGCCTTGCTTGCGTTACATTGACGGAAGAAATTCACAGGTCTATACTGTGTTCATATAAGCGGTCTCAGGCAAGCGCGGGAGGAAGGCCATGGTGTCCATGAACGAAGACAGATTGGAATTAATGAAGTCGCTCGATGAATCGTTTCGCGAGGTTCGCAGGCTCATATTGGCGGAGTGGAACAGGGTGAATGCACATGGGCTGGGTATGACACACGGCAGGATGCTAATTGTGCTGTCGGAGAATGGCCCGCTCAAGGCGACCCAGCTCGCCGAAGCCCTGTTCATTACGGGCGGAGGCGTGACGGGAATCGCGGACCGATTGATTGAGCTGGGTTATGTGACGAGAAAGCGCAGCGAACAGGATCGCAGGTCCGTTCTTCTTGCACTGACCGACGATGGACGAGCGATGGTGCATACGATGCTGGATTTAAGAGAGAAGGTTATGCTGAAGCTGTTTCGCGGCATGAGCTCAGAGGATATGTGCAAGGCGATCGAGCTGTTCGGACAGATGAGCCGCAATATGGAGTGCGACGAGGAGTAGCGGGAATATGGGACGCACAGGACTGTTCAATCGTTTATGGCTGGAGGGCGACAAGCATCCTTGCTTCGCAGCGTATTATTACAAGCAATGGGTTGAATTTGCGATGGGCTTCCACACGCATGAATCCGTTGAGATTATGTACGTCATATCAGGCGAATGCAGAGTTGAGCTTGCTCTTGATGGATCCCATGCCGATATGACGCTAAGGCGCGGGGAGTTTATTATTCTGGATGCCACTGTTCCGCATCGGCTGCTGGTTGGTGAATTCGGTCCCTGCCGTATGCTGAATGTCGAATTTGGCATGGAGGAGCGTCGAACGGCGTTTCCTTCGCTGCGCGCGCTTGCGGGAGAAGATCCGCTTGTCTGTGAGCTGGCGAAGGAGACTGCTCCTTATCTCGTGCTGCGTGACACAGACGAGCTGTATCCGCTGCTGAAAAGTCTGGTTCTGGAGCTCGACGTGAAGGATAACCGCAGGGAAACGAGAATTGAGCTGCTGTTCGCTCAGCTGCTTGTGACGATTGGATATATTCGCAGCGAGGCGCTGCGTATGGAAGACAGACCGTCCGAACGGTATGTGAAGCAGGCCATCCAGTTCATACATCATAATTATGACAGGGATATTCAGGTTAAGGATATCGCCTCCGCTGTCAATCTGCACCCTGGTTATCTGCATCGCGTCTTCAGGGCGGGTACCGGCAGGACGATTACGGTATATCTGACGGAGCTGCGCGTGGAGAAAGCGAAGATGCTTCTGAGGCAGACGGACATTCCAGCAGCGGATATATGTGAATATGTCGGGGTTGGCAGCCGCGCGTATTTCCATGCCTTGTTCAAAAAAAGCACCGGACAAACGCCAAACGAATATCGAAGCTCCTGCCAAGCGCATATTCATGGTGACGATTTCTGACACCTCGCATGCAAGCTGGTCAGGATATTGATAACGCTTACTCGATAGGGTTGCTACAATAAGGGTGAAGATATTGCACTCATAACTTAGGAGCAATCGGAGGGATAAGCATATGTCTACATTCAAAATAACGTTTATCGGCGCGGGATCCATTGGCTTCACCCGCGGGCTGCTGAGAGATTTGCTCTCTGTGCCCGAATTCGACGCCATCGAGGTAGCTTTCACAGACATTAACGAACAGAATCTGAAGATGGTCACCAGCCTCTGCCAACGGGATATCGAAGAGAATGGCCTTGCCATCCGTATTCAATCCACAACCGATCGAAGGGAAGCGCTGAAGGGCGCCAAATATGTGATTTGCACGATTCGGGTAGGAGGGCTGGAGGCGTTCGCTTCGGATATTGATATCCCGCTCAAATACGGCGTTGACCAATGTGTAGGCGATACGCTATGCGCAGGGGGCATCATGTATGGACAGCGCGGTATCGCTGAGATGCTGAATATTTGCAAGGATATTCGGGCGCATGCTGCGCAAGACGCGCTGCTTCTTAATTACGCGAACCCGATGGCGATGCTGACATGGGCTTGCAACAAGTATGGCGGCGTCCGCACGATTGGATTATGCCATGGCGTGCAGGGCGGTCACTGGCAAATCGCGGAAGCGTTCGGCCTGAAGCAGGAGGCTGTGGACATCATTTGTGCGGGCATCAACCATCAGACCTGGTATGTGTCCATCAAGCATGAAGGCGAGGATCTGACAGGCAAGCTGCTTGAGGCGTTCGAGAACCATCCCGATTTCAGCCGAACCGAGAAGGTTCGGATCGACATGCTGCGTCGCTTCGGCTATTACAGCACAGAATCCAACGGGCATCTGAGCGAATATGTGCCTTGGTACAGGAAGAGACCCCAGGAGATTGGCGATTGGATCGATCTGGGGTCTTGGATTAACGGCGAGACAGGCGGGTATTTGCGGGTATGCACGGAGGGGAGAAATTGGTTCGAGACGGATTTCCCCAACTGGATGAAGGACCCGGCAATGACGTACGAAGAGGCCAATCGGAGCCATGAGCATGGCTCGTATATTATCGAGGGACTGGAAACGGGACGCCTCTATCGGGGGCATTTCAACGTGGTGAATGCAGGGGTTATCTCCAACCTGCCGGCGGACGCGATTATTGAGGCGCCCGGCTACGTGGACCGGAACGGCATCTCCATGCCCATCGTCGGGGAGCTTCCGCTTGGACCGGCTGCGGTATGCAGCGTCAGCATTTCGGTACAGCGTCTCGCGGTAGAGGCTGCCGTTCGCGGCGATGATCAGCTATTGCGGCAAGCGTTGATGATGGATCCGCTTGTAGGCGCCGTCTGCAACCCGAAGGAAATTTGGCAAATGGTCGACGAAATGCTTGTCGCGGGTGAGAAGTGGCTGCCTCAATACGGGGAGGCAATCGCTGCGGCGAAGCAGCGCCTGAACGACGGGCCGCTGCTCCCTACCCGCGACTACAAGGGAGCAGCCCGTCTGGCGGTCAAGTCGGTGGAGGAGATGCAGCGGGATCGCGACGCCGCGAACCGCAACGCCGGCGAGTCCGACAAGGGCAAGGAACGAGCTAAGGCAGTCCAGACGGATTAAGCCTGGCGCGGGGCGTATTTCAATTCGACTGGCTCCAACAGGGCATGAGGCGGGCTCCAGGCTGGGGGCCCGTATTTTTTCATATATCCCAGTTTGTTGAGGAAGCCGCCGATATCGCTTTCTTCATCCAACGTTCTGCAAAGCTCCCAGCAAGCGATGACATCGTTAAGCGCGCGATGTCCGCCGATGAGCGGGATGCCATAGCGGTCGCACATATCCTTCAGCGTATGTGGATAGACATGCCGCTCGCGGCTGATCGTCAGCGTGTCGATAAAGCTGTTGCGGAACGAGCGTCCTGCGATTCGCATGAGGGAATGATGCAGGAAGCTTAGGTCGAATAAGGCATTGTGTGCAATAAGCACATGGTCGCCGAGCATTCGGTTCAATATGCGGAACGCGGTGTCTTCATCCATGCCGCAGGCGGTCATGTCGTCTGTGATGCCGGTCAGCTCCGTGATTTTGGGCGCAAGCTTCCCATCGTAACGGACGAGTGTGCTGAACTCACTCGCGATTTCGCCGTTCACGACGCGGATGGCGGCCATCTCGATGACGCGGTCCTTCTTGGGATCGAGGCCGCTGGTCTCAAAGTCGAATACTGTAAAGGATTGATTACGCAGAAAATGCATGGGATCACCACTTTTGGAAGTCTTGTTTCTCCGTCTATTATTCTACGGACGCTCCCCAATCCCCTGCTGTATTCAAAATAATAGAACGGAGCGCGAAAAGCCGCGCTCCGTTCTTCAGTATGCGGACCGATGGAGAGCGGCGCTAGTGATTGTTGCCAGAGCCATTGCTTTTTTTGTCCGATGATTTGGTTTTTGTGTTTTGGTTGCCATGTCCTTGCTGCTTCGCCACGTTGATCCCTCCTCTCTATCTCATATTCAATAAATTTCCCCCGCAGAGTGGAATTATCCCCCTTCTCAACTCTGAATCTCATCCCTCACAATAAAGGCGTAACCCACTTCATTCCAATTCCATTGCTAATCGAGGTGATGCCAAGCATCCAATGTCCGAACAGCTTGCAGCAAAGTCAGATGTGAATCCGATTTGCCAAATTGAGAGGAGAGATGTTGTAGATGGTTTCATTCACGAGAAGATGGTCCATACGAATGATGTTGACCGCCATGTTGATTGCTGTGGTTGGCGCGTTTGCTCCCCCGGCATTCACCGAGGAGGCATCCGCACAAAACAGCAGCTACAAGATTGTTGGCTACTATCCAGGATGGGCGGCTTATGGACGAAGCTACAACGTAGCGGACATAGACGGCTCCAACCTGACACATATTAATTACGCTTTCGCTGACATATGCTGGAATGGCATTCATGGCAATCCCGATCCTACGGGGCCTAATCCGCAGACCTGGTCCTGTCAGAATGAGGCGGGACAGGCAATCAACGTTCCGAACGGCACTATCGTGCTGGGAGACCCGTGGATCGACACGGGCAAATCGTTCCCCGGCGATACCTGGGATCAACCCATCAAAGGGAATTTGAATCAGCTTATTAAGCTGAAGCAGCAATATCCACATTTGAAAACGATTATATCCGTAGGCGGCTGGACCTGGTCGAACCGATTCTCCGACGTTGCTGCAACGGATGCGACTCGCAAGGTGTTCGCGAAGTCGGCGGTAGACTTCATTCGCAAATACCAGATGGACGGCGTTGATCTGGATTGGGAATACCCTGTAAGCGGGGGACTTGCAGGCAACAGCTACCGACCTGCGGATAAGCAGAATCATACCTTGCTGCTTCAGGAGGTGCGCAAGGAGCTGGACGCTGCGGAGATCACGGACGGGAAGGAATATTCGCTGACGATCGCCTCTGGCGCATCGCCGACGTACGCGGCTAATAACGAGCTGGGCCAAATTGGACAGATCGTCGATTGGATCAATATTATGACCTATGATTTCAATGGCGGCTGGAGTACACAAAGCGCGCATAACGCGCCTCTCTACCTGGATTCCGCGGCGGCGTCCGCAGGCATCCCGAATGCCTCGACCTTCTATACGGCCGCTGGGGTGCAGGGCCATCTCGACGCTGGAGTTCCCGCGAACAAAATCGTGCTGGGACTGCCTATCTATGGACGCAGCTGGGGTGGCTGCGCTGCGGGACCGAACGCCAACGGGCAATATCAGCAATGCTCCGGCACAGCGCCAGGCACATGGGAGGGCGGCGTGCTGGATTACGGCGATATCGCTGCAAACTATGTGAACAAAAATGGCTATGTCCGGTATTGGAACGATGCGGCCAAGGTACCTTATCTATACAATCCATCCTCCAAAGTATTTATAAGCTACGATGACGCGGAATCATTCCTTCACAAAATTAATTACATCAAGTCGACAGGGCTTGGAGGCGGCATGGTATGGGAGCTCTCCTCAGACTGCCGAGTAAGCAGCAAATACAGCTGCAGTGGAACGAAGCTGATGGATGTGCTTGCAGATGAGCTGAACAATGGCGGTACGCCTGGCGGCGGCGGTCCGGGTACAACTCCGGATACGACGGCTCCGTCTGCTCCTGCCGGACTAACGGCAAGCGGCAAAACATCGACCTCTGTTACGCTATCCTGGAGCGCGTCAACCGATAATGTCGGTGTCACAGGGTATCAGGTATTCAAGAACGGGGCGCTGGTAGCTAGCGTGACGAGCACCACCGCAACAATCAGCGATTTGTCGGGCAATACGACGTACACGTTTACTGTAAAAGCAAGGGATATGGCAGGAAATCTATCGGCGTCCAGTGCAGCGCTGAACGTAACAACGGAGCAAGTTAGCGGCTCCTCCTGCACAGTGGCGGCGTGGTCAGCTGCGGTGGCTTATACAGGCGGTCAGCAAGCCGTCTATAATGGGACGATCTATGAGGCCAAATGGTGGACGCAGGGTGATCGGCCAGATCAATCCGGCCAGTGGGGTGTGTGGAAGACGATTGGACCATGCAGCACCGGAACAGGCAGCAATACCGGTGGCAACACGGGTGGCAGCACAGGTGGCGACACAGGTGGCAACACGGGTGGCGACACAGGCGGAAGTACTGGCGGCAGCACCGGCGGTAATACGGGAGGCAATACTGGCGGCAGCAATGGGGACAACTCGGGAGGCGCTGCTGCAGGAGTATGGGCTCCCGGCGTCAGCTATCAAGCCGGCAACGAAGTAAGCTACAGCGGCAAGAGCTATATCTGCCTGCAGTCCCATACATCGCTTGCGGGCTGGGAGCCGAACACGACGCCGGCATTGTGGAAGCTGAAGGCATAGGATCCAACTAAAAGTATAAAGTAAGCCTCTTCCGGCCAAAGCACAGGCTGGAAGGGGCTGCTTTGGCGTGGGCCGACGAGAGCAGGCTGGCTTGATAGATCGAGGGATGAGATGAATCCTATCGGAATTCTTTCCTTTTTGCGCGCTGTCTAAGGGGGCTTCATGTGTTAAACTTAGGGACGAGAGCACGGAAAAAAGGAATGAAGGCAACGGGGGGATGGTCAGATGAGCTTGAAGTCGAGCCTGCATTACGCATGGCAAGGGATGAGAGGGCCGGCGCTGCCGCCGGAGCGAAGATTAAGCAGAGAGGCAGTCACCGCGTTAATCATCCATAGCTGCTTTCAGCTCGGCGCATCGATGTCCGGGTTATTTCTCAACCTATATTTATGGCGGCTGACAGAGGACTTGGTTGTCAACGCCCTGTACAACATTATTACATTTGCGGTAACGCCTATTGGGTTTGCTGCAGGTGGCTGGATTTCCAAAAAACGCGATCGGATGCTCACTTACAGGTGGGGTATCGTGTTGATCGCGATTTTTTATTTGTTCGTCATTATTACGGGTGAGAATGTGCCCCAATATTATATTTTGTTTGCGGTGTTCAACGGCATTGCTTCCGGCTTTTATTGGACAGGATATCTGGTGCTTCAATACGATGTTTCGACGGAGGCGAATCGGATTCGCTTTCTGGCGATCAACATGGTGACCTTCAACACAGCGGGCCTGCTTGGACCGGCACTTGCCGGCTTCATTATACAACGCAATGACGGCTTATCGGGTTATCTCATTATATTTACGTTCGCCTTTGTGATGTTCGTAATTGCCGCCGTGATCAGCCTTCGCATTCCAACGGTGGAGTCGCATCATAAGATCTATTATCTGAAGCTGATGGGCGAGGTCATGAAACGGAACGTGCGGTGGGTGCGAAGTCTGTACAGCTTCTTCGTGCTGGGGCTGTTCCAAGGAATTATGCTGTTTCTGCCCAATATTCTGCTGTTCCAGGCTGTAAACCGCGAGGACTGGGTGGGCTATTTGGGCGTGTGCTTCTCCGCGCTGACGGTAGCGACAGGCTATGTCATCTCCCGTAAGGCGAAGAAGGAGAATGTTCGTCAATATGTAGCACTGTCCACTACGGGCACCGTGATCGGAGCAGCGCTTCTGCTCATTGAGGTCGAGCTCTGGTCGGTGGTGTTGTTCATGATCATCTTCTCCATCTGCAACCCTCTCGCTATTAATACGCTGACATCCTACTACTTCCGAATGATGGGGACGCTGCCTCTCAAGGGCCAGCTGCGTGTTGAGTCTGTTGTCATGCGCGAGGTATTCGTAAATATCGGCAGGGTTGTCTCGATTGCGGCGCTTGTGCTGTTCGGCTCCGATCTGGGATCCATCTGGATGCCTGTCACTTTGTTTGCGGCGGCGACGCTGCAATATTTGCTCGTTTTCCTGATTTCGGATAATGAAGGTTAAGAAATTACCTTAACATCTTCAAATCTTGCATCGTCCTTCCCTGATCGGAGAGGTATAATGGCACCGAGCAAGCCGCATGACGAAGATAAGAGGTGGATAAAAAGATGTTAAGGCTCGGGGATAACAAGCCCGCTGCGGAATGGACGGAGGCTTATCCGATCGGCAATGGCCGGCTCGGGGCCATTGTGTTCGGAGGCTGCCGCAGGGAGCTTCTGCAGTTGAATGAGGATACGCTGTGGTCGGGCATGCCAAGCTCGGGTACAAATCCTGGCGCAAAGGCTGCCATCACGGAGGTTCGAAGCCTGCTTCGCGAAGGGGAATATGTGCAAGCCAATAACAAGATGAAAGAGGCAATGGGCCCGTATTCACAATCGTATCTGCCCTTGGGCGATTTGGCTGTTGAATTCGGCCATGAGCATGAGCCTGTTGATTATTGGCGCGAGCTGGATCTGGAACGGGCGGTCACGACCGTCAGCTATACAATAGAAGGCGTGAATTACAGCAGGGTATGCTTTGTTTCTCATCCCCATCAGGTGCTTGTGATGCGAATAGAGGCCAGCCGGCCTGGGGCCGTCAGTCTGAAGGCGTCACTCTCCAGTCCGCTTCGCCATACAACGGCTATTGCAGAGGGTATGCTCAAGCTGTCCGGGATGGCACCTGTCCATGTCAGTCCTAATTATGCCAAAAGCAGTCAACCGATTCGGTATGCCGAACATGGCATGGGCTTCGAGGGCAGACTGAGAGCGATATGGAACGGGGGCTCCATGCGGGAGGGGCATGACGGCATTGTGATTGAAGGAGCGGATAGCGTTACACTGCTGTTCAGCGCAGCCACAAGCTTCAATGGCTTCGACAAGCATCCAGGCCTGGAGGGGCGAGACGCTTCGGCAATCGCGGAGCGTCTGCTGTCGGAGGCAGGACGCGTTGCGTACGACAGCCTGCTGGAAGCGCATCAACAGGATTATAAAGCGTTGTTCGGGCGCGTCTCCATTCAGCTGGGTGGCGATCCTGCAAGGTCTGCCGTTCCGACACGGAAGCGGATTGCATCCCAGGGCGCCCAGGATGCCGGTCTGATCGAGCTCCTCTACCAGTACGGCAGATATTTGCTCCTTGCCAGCTCAAGACCAGGCACGCAGCCCGCCAATCTGCAAGGCATCTGGAACAGGGAGGTTCAGCCTCCCTGGAGCAGCAACTATACGCTTAATATTAATGCCGAAATGAATTATTGGCTTGCGGAAAATACAAATTTGGCGGAGTGCCATGAGCCTCTTCTACGCTTTATTGGAGAGCTTCGACAGACGGGAGCCATTGTGGCGCGTGAAAATTACGGGCTTTCCGGGTGGGTGGCTCACCATAACAGCGATTTGTGGCGCCATGCTGCTCCGGTAGGCGCGTTCGGAGAGGGTGATCCCATATGGGCGAATTGGTATATGGCCGCTCCTTGGCTATGCGCCCATCTGTGGGAGCATTTCCAATATAACGGCGATATGTGTTTTTTGGGTGAGTTTGCCTACCCGATTATGAAGGAAGCGGCTTTATTTTGTATGGAGTGGATGATACAAGATGAAGCAGGACGATGGATTACCTCACCTTCGACCTCGCCTGAGCATCGCTTCCGTACCGCAGCCGGTGAATTGGCCGGAGTGGCCGAAGCAGCTACAATGGACATCGCGCTTATTAGGGAGCTGTTGACGAATTGCGAGGCGGCGGCAGCACTTCTCGGCGTTGATCTTGAGCTGCGACAGCGTATGCGGCAGGTGAGGGCTGGCTTACTGCCTTACCAGATAGGTAAGCATGGGCAGCTGCAGGAATGGGCGATTGATTTCGACGATGAGGATATTCATCATCGGCATGTGTCCCACTTGTATGGACTGTATCCCGGCTGTGAAATCAATCAGGAGCAAACCCCAGAGCTCGTGCAGGCTGTGCGGCGTTCGCTGGAGCGCAGAGGGGATGAGGGCACAGGATGGTCGCTGGCTTGGAAGCTATGCCTGTATGCTCGTCTTGGGGAAGGAGAGCGAGCGCTTGCCTTAATCGGCAATATGCTCAGGCTTGTCGAGGCTGAAGGCACAAGCGTGACAGGAGGCGGCGTGTACGCCAATCTGTTCGGGGCGCATCCGCCCTTCCAAATCGACAGCAATTTCGGCTTTACGGCAGGTGTAACGGAGATGCTGCTGCAGAGCCATCTCGGCGAGCTGGTGCTCCTGCCCGCATTGCCGGCAAGCTGGATGGAGGGCCGCGTAACGGGCCTTCGCGCTCGCGGCGGCTTCGAGGTGGATGTGGCATGGTCGGCGGATGGCTCCATCGAAGCGACAGTGAGAGCGGATCGCGACGGTATGTGCGCCATCCGGCTGAAGACGGTTGATTCTGTTACCAGAGAGAATGGTCAGCCAGTGGAGGAGTGGGAGTGGCTGGATGTGGACGGCATCCGGTTCCGATCAGAAGCGGGCCGATATTATGTGGTGAAGGGCAAACGAATATAAGAACAATGGGAGCAGACTGTCGCGTCTGCTCCTTGTTGTTGCGGGACAAGAATAGGAGCGGTTAACCCCTCGCTGCCGGCAATATGACCGTAAAGCAAGAGCCTTCACCAGGCTTGCTTGCGACCTCTATTCGGCCATGATGTGCTTCAATAATGGAACGGGTTATGGCAAGGCCGAGACCGGTTCCTCCCGTGGAGCGTGTACGTGAATGGTCGCTTCGGAAAAACCGTTCGAATATATGTGGCAGATGCTCAGGAGATATACCGCTCCCGTTGTCCTTGCATAACATCAGAATCTGTTCATCCACCGTACGAAGTCGCAGCTGTATACAGCCGGTAACAGGATCGGTATGCTGAACCGCATTGTGGAACAAATTGAGAATGACCTGCTTCAGCTTATCCGGATTAACCCTTGCCATTGCCCCCTCCTCATAGCTGCAGTACAGCTTCCGGCTGCCGGCCAATACGAGCAGCTGAGGCTCCATGGCGGTCAGCAAGGCGGACAAATTAGTGGCTTCCAGCGTTAGGGAGGGCGTCTGGTCGAGCTTCGCCAGCTGCAGCAGATCTTCGACAAGCTTGTTGACACGTTCCGATTCCGACTTCATGCTGGCAAGGGCCCGCTGCAGCTGCTCCGGCTTCGTCGCCGCGCCGCGCTGAAGCACATCAATGAAGCCTTGGATGGAGGTGAGCGGCGTTCTCAGCTCATGTGACGCGTCCGCAATAAATCTTCTCATCCGCTCATTCATGGCGCGCTCCAGCACAAAGGAGTCGTTCAGCCTCTCCAGCATCCCGTTAAACGCTTCGGACAAGGAGTCGATCTCCGCTTGTCCTTGCGGGCCTGGAAGTCGAGCATGCAGATTGCCGGAATCGGTAAGCTCGGCTGCCTGGGCGATTCTGGATAAGGGAGCCAGTGTTCGGCGAAGCAGAGCCAGGTACAAGGCAAGACCCGCAACCCCCGCGCATAACGCAAGTCCCGCAAAAATGCCGACCTGAGCCAATAATTGGCTGCGGAGCGATTCTGTTTCTACCGCTGCTTGAATGAGCTCCGGATCACGGCTTCCCCCTATGCCAGCAAGCCGGAATACGGCCAGCTGTTCGCCCTGTTCTGTATCGATGAGCCTGTACTCGGCACGATTCCTGCTCCGCAGCTGCTGCCTAATATCGTCATATTCCTCCTTGGAGAATAAGGGAGGGCTCCCGTTATTCCATTGGTGATCGCTATCCTCCCCAACCGCTGTGGCTTGTCCTAGCTCATCGATGAATACTAACGAGAACCCGGGCTGGAACAATAAGGGCGATTCCGAGCGAATGCGGCCCGGCCTGCGTCCGGTATCGTCCCCCCTCCCCATCATCAGATCGGGCGGCAGAGCGAATAGCTGAGCGCGCAGTGACTCCGCTTTGTTCCGATACAGAAAGTCCTGTATAAACAAATATTGGAGCGCGCCAACAAGGACAAATAAGGCAGCCAGCACCAATAAGGAGCGGATCAGCAGCTGATAGCGAAGCGAGCCGGGCATTGGCAGCAGCCGGGTCAGCGTCCTATGAAGCCGCCCGTCGCTCATGGCAGGTCCATCCGATAGCCGGAGCCCCGGAGCGTCCGGATCAGTCGGTGCTCCCTGTCGCCAAGCTTGTCGCGAAGCGAGCGGATGTAGACTTCCACAATATTTTGTTCACCGCCAAAATCATAGCCCCACACCTTCTCCAGCATAAGCGATTTGCTCAGAACGACCCCATGGTTCATGACGATAAAGGTGAGAAGCTCGTATTCTGTAGGCGAGAGCTCCAGCAGTTGGTCCTGATAGAAAAGCTCCTTCCGCTTATTATTTATTCGGAAGGGTCCATAGATTGCCTCTCCCAGCAGATGCGGGAATTGATTGCGGATTCGGGCGTGTATGCGGGCGAGCAGCTCGCTGAAGCTGAACGGCTTGACCAAATAATCGTCTGCACCAAGCGTCAGGCCATATACGCGGTCCTCCACCTCGTCCTTTGCAGTCAGCATGATGACTGCGATGTGGTTGCCCTCGCGTTTGAGCGTCTGACAGACCTCAAAGCCATCCCTGCGAGGCATCATGACGTCCAGTATAACAATGTGAGGCTGGAAGCTCTCCGCCAGCCGCAGGGCAGTATCACCATCCTCAGCCGTCTGCACAAGGGCCCCTTCGTTCGATAAGCCCAGCTCCAGAAATTCTAATATGTGAGGCTCGTCGTCTACAAGCAATAGCTTGATTCCATGAAGTGACGCCACAGGTTGTTCCCCCATTCTTTCCAGATAAGTCTATTATGCTCGCATTAGAGCCGCAAGCCAACCAGGCGAAGCCCAAAACACCGAATGTTCAGCATTTTTTCAGCTCGCGCAATTAATAAATGGACGGGGTGTAACGAATTGTGAGTTTTGGGGATAGTAACGGGGTAACACAATGACATGATAAAGGGCAGGTGGATCAAATGAAGTTTGGAAAGTCGAAGTCAGCAGTCCAACGTTTCACCGGCGGCATGAATGTCGCCAAATACTTAAGCGTCGCATTTCTTGCATTCGCGCTCGTGTTCAGCATCCCGCATACGACGCATGCGGTAGGGAAGCAAGCCAAGGGACCTGACGTCTACGTCATTCAAGGCATGCTCAAATCACTGGGCAGCTATGAAGGGCCAATCGATGGCTATTATGGTCCATCGCTTGTGAAGGGCGTAAAGTATTACCAAAAGAAGCACGGCCTGGCGGTAACGGGAGCCGTTGATCTCAAGACCTTGCAATCGATCAGCTACTCCTACATCGCGTTGAAGGGCGGAGGTCAGACAAAAGCGCAGTCACAAGGCGGCGGAGCTGGCGGTGGAGCTGGAGCCGGTGGAGGAGCTGGCGGCGGGACCGGCGGCGGAGCCGGAGGAGGTAAAGGCGAAGGTGGCATTGGCGGCGGAGCCGGAGGAGATAAAGGCGAAGGTGGCGGCATTGGCGGCGGAGCCGGTGGTGGCAAAGGCGAAGGCGGCATTGGCGGCGGAGCCGGAGGAGGTAAAGGCGAAGGCGACGGTATTGGCGGCGGAGCCGGAGGCGGCAAAGGCGAAGGCGGCGGTATTGGCGGCGGAGCCGGAGGCGGCAAAGGCGAAGGCGGCGGAGTTGGTGGCGGAGCCGGTGGCGGTAAAGGCGAAGGCGGCGGAGTTGGTGGCGACACAGGCAAAACGCCGCCAGGCAACATGGGCGGAGCCGGCGCAGACAAGACATCGCCAGGCAATATGGGCGGAGCCGGCACGGGCAAAGGCGGTATCGACAGCAAGTCGGGCAGCCAGCAATAAGTAGTGGTTCAGCAAGCCGCTTCATTCGATTCCAGCGGGAAGTCGATTGAAGCGGCTATTTGGCATGCGCTCTTGGTCAAGTGGATGCCAGCGGCAAAAAAGGTTACACTAGCATTACCAATTCTTGCATTGAAATGGAGAGACATCATGGGAAAATGGAGTGTGAGAAAACAGGCTAACGTGTTGCTAGGGCTTTCGGCGGCAGGCATTCTGGCCGCGTTTCCTTTCCAGCATACGTTCTGGGGAGGACTTGCATTTGGGCTGTTCAGCGCGGGAACGATTGGGGGACTCGCGGATTCGTTCGCGATTGGAGCGCTTTATGGCGATCCGCTGCGTATCAAATGGCCCAGGTGGATGGGGACGCATATTATCGCCCGCAACAGACAAAGATTGATTAGCGAGCTGGTAGATATGGTGGAGCGAGACTTGCTTACGGTGGCGTCGATTCAGTCCACGCTTCGAGAGCATCATTTGGGCAAGGTGCTGGCCTTATATTTGAATAGTGAAAAGGGAAAAAGCGAAGCGCATGCCATGACCCAGAAGCTGGCCGCCATGTTGCTGGCGAAGGCGGATCCGGAGCAGCTTGGCGCAGGCTTGAAGCGTTTTATCGGGGATCACGGTCATACCTTGCGGCTATCTGACCTGCTCGCTGACATCGGGGATTGGAGCATTCGCAACGGCTACGACGGCAAAGCTCTTTCTTTTGTTCTGCAGCCCTTTGTCCAGCTGGTCCAATCGACGTCCTTCCGTCTCGTAATGGAGGGGATTATCGGTTCGGCGATCCGCGCTTATGAAGGGGAGAAGTTTCGCAGAAGGCTTGTTGATTATACAGCAGGGCTCAGTGCGGGACTCATCAGCGCCAAGGTTCAAAACTGGCTGGCCGAGTTCCTCTCCAGTCTGGCGGAGGAGGGGCATCCGCAGCGTGAGAAGGTCAAGGCAATGCTCGCGGATTTCGTACGCAGGCTTCGAGAGGATGAGGGCTTGCGAGACCGGATAGAGAGTATGAAGGGGAAGGTGCTTCAGGAGCTGGAGCAGCGAGTGAATCTGGAGGAATGGGTAAGGCAAGGGCTGGAACGGCTGCAGACTGCTATACTGCCGAACGCCGGGGATGAGGCGGAGCGTCAAGACAGCCCTCCGTTCAGATGGCTTGCCCGGGAGCTGGATGAAGCGCTTGGAGCGCTGCGGCATAATGAGGGGCTTCAGCGTAGGCTGGACGATGGCATTCAATCCGTCCTGCTGTCATGGATCGAGGAGAAGCATGCCTGGATTGGCCGTTTAGTCCGCGAGAAGCTGGAATCGTATTCCGAGGCTGAGCTCATCGCGTTGGTGAAAGAGAAGGCCGGCAGGGACCTTCAATATATTCGTCTCAACGGCATGCTGGTGGGCGGACTGGTTGGGGTCATTTTGTATCTGCTCACATTTTGGATTCGGGGGTGATGACGGTGAATATGAGGAGGAGAGCAAACGCCAGCTTAATCGCGCTTGGTTTATTGTTTGTTGTGGCAGCGACTCTGCTGTATATCGATTCTGACGTATGGTGGACCCATCTGCTGCTATATACAGCGGAAGCGGGGCTTGTCGGCGCGCTTGCGGACTTGTTTGCGGTAACCGTGCTGTTCCGTCATCCGTTTGGCCAGAAATGGGTGCCGCATACGGCCATTATTCCACGCAATCGCGACAAGCTGATTGAAGGGGTGGCTGCCATGGTGGAGAAGCAGCTGCTGAGCAAAAACGCCATTATGGATAAGTTAATGGGCTATAGCCTTGTGGATGGCATAATCAGTTGGATGGATCGGGATCGCAAGGAGCCTGCGCTTGCGGATCGGTTATGGACCCTGCTTATGACCTGGCTGAGGGGAGTCGACTTGCCTGCGCTCGCCGACAAGCTTGACCAGCATGGCCGTTCGCTGCTGAGAGGCGTTGAGCTGTCCAGGCATGCAGGCAGGGGGCTGCGCTGGCTGCTGTCGAACAGCGATTTCCAGAAATGGCTGGGCGCTCTCATTGATTATGCGGCCGTCAAGGCGGCAGCGCCGGAGACAAAACTTGCGATTCGTGCCATGATGGCCAAAGAGAAGGATCGATTTGTGAATGAAGGCGGGTCCATTGCCAGATGGTTCAAGCAGAAGCTGGTGGATTTCGCCGAGGCGTCTGACGCCATTAATTTGGATGAGGCGGCTGAGACGATGCATCGTGATCTGCAGAGCTTTATGGCTGAGCTGCGGCATCCGGAGCATGAGCTTCGGGTTATGCTGGAGACCAAGGTGCTGGAGCTGGCGGGCCAGCTGGAGGCAAGCGAGGACATTCGTGCGACGCTTGAGGCCTGGAAGTCCGATATGCTGGAGGAGCTGTCTCTCCAGCCGTCCATCCTGGCCCTTCTGGACAGCGTGAAGGACATGCTGCTGGATGGAGAGAAGCTCAAATATGTGGCTTTGCAGGAGCGGGCGCTAGGCGTGGAGGATGTGAAGCGCTGGGCAAGCGGACTTATAGCCTCTTATTGGGAAGCGTTCAAGGGAGATGAGGGGACGAAGTCGGAGCTGGATGCTTATTTGAAAGCCTTCATCAGGGGTCTGCTGGAAAGCGAGCATGCCTTGATCGGGAAAATCGCGAGAAAAACGCTCGATGGATTTACCGAGGAACGGCTGGTCTCTTTTGTCGAGGATAAGGTCGATCCCGATTTACAGCGCATTCGGATCAACGGGGCGTTCATCGGCGCGGGTGTGGGCGCGTTGCTGTATGGGTTTCTGCATGGCGTTTATGCGCCGCTGCTGGAGCTATTGGTATAAGCTGTTCAATAGCTTAAGCGTTCTTCTGCCTGCATATATATGGAGAGTAGAGGAGCGTGATGGCGGTGAACCGCGAAGTGAAAAGATATTTTGACCTGAAAAGCAAGCAGAAGGAAATTGAAAATGAATTGACCGAGCTGCGGAGGGACATATTGGCGTATTGCGAGGAGCAGGGTGTCAGTGAAGCGACAATCGGCTCGTATCAAGTGAAGCTGGTCAAGCAGGAGCGCAAGGAATATGACGATGCGAAGCTGTACGAGGCGCTGCCGGATCCACAGGTATGGCGCCTGCTCTCCAAGCCGGACTCCTCCCGCATCACAAGTCTGGTGAAGCTGAAGGTGCTGTCCGAGGAGCAATTAAAGGACACGTATGCGGTCAAGGAAGTGACGTTGCTTCAGATTGACAAAAAATAAACGGTAGTCGGTGCCTTTCCAGTCCAGGAAAGGCATTTTTTCTGTGGAGGCATGATTGGAGGGAGGAGTTCACATACTAGGGCGTATCTGAGAACTCGGATGCAGCACATTTTGCCGAATTTTAAAAATCTTATTGAGAGTGGGACTGGCATGGGTTGGACAAGATGGCTTGGCTTATCTCTTGCGGGAGTGCACATGATGGCCTCTTGGCCGCACGCTGCGATAACGTCTAATGGGGACGGGGTCGTACAGGAGGTGGCGAGCGAGCATTACTGGGCCCCGATTCCGGGTTTTCCGCTTGTGGACGATGATAGGCTGGACAAGCTGATGGATCAGGTGGCTGCCAAGGTGGAGACGAGTCCCATCAACGCATCGCTTAACGCTTCAGGAGCCATTGTTCCCGAGCGAAGCGGGACGAGGCTGGATCGCCTGGCATTCAAAAAAATGTTTTACAGCTACATGCTTGAGGGCAGCCCGACCCGGTTAGAGGCGCCGCTGCTTCCTGTGTACGCGCGTGTCGACAGCGAAATATTGGCAGCGATCAAGGTGAAGCCCATCGGCCACTATGCGACGTATTTCAACCGACGCAACAGGAATCGGTCCGCCAATATCGCGTTGGCTGCGGCGGCACTGAACAATCATGTAGTATTTCCGGGCGAGCGGCTATCCTTCAACCAGACCGTTGGGAAGCGGACGAAGGAGAAGGGATACCTGCGCGCTCCGGTCATCGTGCGCGGCGAACTGTACGAGGATATTGGAGGGGGGATCTGCCAGGTGTCGTCCACCCTGTTCAATGCGGTTGATCGCGCGGGTCTGACGATTGTCGAGCGATATTCCCATAGCCGAAGCGTCAGATATGTTCCACCGGGACGGGACGCGACGGTTAGCTGGTATGGGCCGGACTTTGTATTCGAAAATCCTTACGACCAGCCGATTCTCATTCGGACGTTCGTAAGCCCTGGCTCCGTGCAGGTTGTGATCTGCTCCTCCGAGCATCTGGAGCTGAAGCCGCGCCAAGTGCCTGGCGCTTCCAAGGAGCTGCCGGAGCAGCACATGCATGATCGTAACGCCAGCGCAGAATGAGCGGGAAAGCGAGCAAGGGCTGTCCAGCACGTCGCGAGGACGCAGGACAGCCCTTGTTGGCTTGCAAGGCTAATACCTATTAACTATTTTCTGCTTATATAAATTTGGCGAGCTTGAGGAAACGAAGCAGCAGCGTTGCCGCCTCCGCCCGGGTCATGTCTCGTTGCGGCAGCAGATAACCGTCGTCGGTTCCGTCCAGTAGGCCAATTGCCAGTGCAGCCGAGGCTTCCTCGTGCGCCCATACGAAGTCCTTGGCGTCCAGGAAGCGCTTCTCCAGCTCATTGGGCTGAAGCGCGGCCTTATCCAGCTCGGTGCCCGCATAGGCAAGTGCGCGCATCAGCATCGCGACGGCCTCTTCCCGGCGAATGTAGGCATCCGGCCTGAAGCTGTGATCCTCATAGCCGACAATAAGGCCGGCCAGCTTCGCCGTTGTCACCTCCATCGCATACCAGGCGTCGCCCGGCACGTCGTTAAAGCTCTCGCTTGTCCCAATTGGCGTTAGTCCCAGTGCTCGTACAAGCATCGCGGCGAACTCGGCGCGAGTAACGGCGTCCTGCGGCGCAAATGCGGAGTCGGATTTGCCCTGCAGAAGTCCTTTGCTTGCGGCGAGATGAACATGCTCGCGCGCCCAATGGTGGGCCATGTCCTGAAAGGAGCGATCATAGGCCGCTACTAAGTACATGCTGTTGCCGTTGCGTTTAAGCCTGGCGTTCATGCCAGAGCCGGAGGGATCCATCGTGAATGCAGCGGGCACAAAGTGCAGGCTTCCCGTGTCCGGCATATACTGAAGCACCGTTAAGCGAGACGCTTCTGTGTTCGTGGAATGAACCTTCATATCCCGCTCGGCGTAATGACGGCCGAATGGGATCGGCCAGATCCCGCCTTCCCCATCCGTCAATTCCACCTCAAACTCCACAATGCCGCTGGCCAGCGACCCTCCCGATTGGGACAGGGCTTCCATGGCGCTGCGATGGAGCTCCTCATTCGGCTCCCTGATGATGAACCGGATCGCCAGCTCATCAACCTGGCGTCCCGTAAGCCTCTCCCATTCGTCCGGATTCCACAGAGCAGCAGGGAAGCGGTATGTCGCCAGCTCATTAGAGAGGATAAGCAAACCAGCTTCGGTGCGCGCATGCTCTGGCCATGCATCAGCCTCCAATTCCAGCAGCTCGCCTTGGAAAGCTACCTCAACCTGCTCCTTTGTCGAAAAAGCTTCACGAAGCAGGCGGGAGCAATCGGAGTCGGCAGCAGCATGGATAACAGCGCTGCCTGCTTGCGGCTCAGAGCAGCCATTGTCCGCTTCGGGCTCATAGGAGCCAATGCCGCCTGGAGGAAGGGGCACATCGGCCGCTTTGATTTCAATCGCGATTGGGGCTGTGTAAAGATCGTAAGCTTGATTGTCTCCAAGCCGAGTCGTATGGCGAAGCATCACATGCGCTGTTCCCGGCGTCATGGCTGTCAGCTCCTGGCCTTCCGCTGTGAACAGCTCTGCGCCGCTCAGCCAGACGAGCTGGGGCGTAACTTCGTTGGTCGTCCGGTTATAGGCTTCGGCGATCGCTTTCAGCGTCAGCTTGTCGCCCGGCTTCATAGTGTAGCTCTCCTGCTCCGCTTCCAGCGCCACATGCCAGTCGGCGGAATAATACGCGTAATCCGTTGTAATGCCGAACACGCCCCGCAGGAAAAATGACGTATAATCCGCAAGGCCATTAATCGTCCAAGGCGAAATAACGATGCCTCTATGCTTGGAGGCTTCCATATATTGCTGTCCCATGCCAATGAAGCCGGCGTTGTAAGTCGCATTCAGCGTCTGCGTGGTACGCAGGGTGCTGCGCAGCGCCTTGCCTACATTCACGTCCGTCTCCGAGCCGCTGCCCACTAACAGACCTACAGGCATGCCCGGCATCTGCTGGGCGAACAGGCTGAGCTGGGAGGAGCTGAAGCTCATCACATTGATGAGGTCCTCGGCGTTCTGCTCGCGAATGATGCGGACAAGCGCGTCAACGGCCTTCGGGTTACCCGTCTTGATCTCCGCGTAC
This sequence comes from Paenibacillus sp. PL2-23, assembly GCF_040834005.1. Classification (NCBI taxonomy): domain Bacteria; kingdom Bacillati; phylum Bacillota; class Bacilli; order Caryophanales; family Paenibacillaceae; genus Paenibacillus; species Paenibacillus sp. PL2-23. The sequence continues at coordinate 3,673,999 of NZ_CP162129.1, read as the reverse complement.
AGCATGATGCCCTTCTCGCGGGCAAGCTCGATCTGCTCCTCCAGCGTCGGAACACGGACAAGAGGGAAGCCGTTCGGGTAAGGCTTGTTGGCGTTCAGCTCCTTAATTTGCTCCAGTGTGAAGCTCTCGACGCTACCGCTGCCGTTGGTCGTATTCTGCAGGACGGAATCGTGAATGATAACGAGATGGTCGTCGACCGTGAGGAACATATCATTTTCGATAAAATCGGCACCATTCTCGTAAGCAAGCAGGTTGCTCTCGATCGTATTCTCGGGAGATTTCGAAGGCATGCCCCGATGGCCGATAATATAAGGCTTCCTTATTAACGTCACTTCATTATTGTAGACGCCAAGCGCCTCGAACGCCGTCTCCGGCGAGCCCGTTACAAGCCCATTCGTGCCTGTGGCGATTAAGCGATGCTTCGACAGGGCGGATTCCGCTCGGCTGATCTCCTCTTTGGTCCATACCACAATGGTGCGCTGCTGCAAATAAGCAACTTGATCCCTGGAGGCGCTGGCTTCCGGTAAAATAGCGATTTTGGACCCGCTGATCGTCGTTTCCCGGCGAATATCGAGCAGATCGTCATGGGTAAGGGACCTTTGGCTGAAATCCAGAATGCCTCGCAGCATCGGCATAATGGCTCTGGCGCGCTGGATAAGCGCTCCGTCAGCGGATACGATAAACGCGTCCTCCAGCCCCTTCTGCTTCGCATAGATGGCAGCTTCATCGGCCGCTTCCTCGGATTTCACGTAGAAGGCGGGCATGATACGTCCCTCCAGCTGCTCCAGCACTTCGGCCGCTTCTGCTATAGGCGTTCCCGAAGGCGTCGTAATCCCAAGCTGATCATTGATGTGCATGATGACGGTAGCCGGCGTCTCAGGTGCATGGAGCGACTCCAGTCCCTCCACGTCGCTAATTTCCATGACGACAGTAGGCCCCATTGCAATTTTGGTATCGGGCTCATATACATCCGCGAACCGGTCCGACGGCAGAGGCGGCAGTGCCTCCTGCTGGAGCGTCACCCGAATGTTGTCGACCTTCATGCGGCTTCCGTTCGCTTGCAAGCCAATTCCTCCCTTTAAGTAGCCTCCTGCTGAATCGGTATCAATAATAACGGTATCGTTCACTCGCTGCTGCACGCGATTGCCTCTTGCAATGACGGTGTAGCGGTACATCTTGCCGGCGTCGATCCTCTCCTGGAAGGGACCTTTGTCTATAATCGACCAGCCGTTCGATGGATTGCGCTCAGCAAACTCCACGCCGTTAGCCGCCTTGGCGTCCTGTCGCACAGCCATTTGATAATAGGGATAATTGCTGTTCTGTATCCGGTACATAATGGAATGCCAGCGCGTTGGCTCGTTGGCAGCCAAGTGCGTAACATCCGCTTCAATTCTATAATCGCCGAACAGGCTCAAATAGTCAGGGAGCATAACCCGGGATGGATTGTCCGGCGCAGCGGAGGCTTGCAGCTCGAAAGCGCCGTCCCGCACGGCGGCTCTGGAAGGCGTCGTGCCTTCCAGGCGTGTCCAACCCGCTGGCATGGCGCCATCCGCCAGCTCGTCGAAGCTGTTCTCATAGAGAACATAGTCGGTTTCGCCTGCTGACTTGGCTGCCACCAAGAGGGTGAGGGTCACGCCGTCGATTTGGCCGCTGATCCCATGGACGCCCCGCTCAAGCGCAATCAGGCTGTCCCCTTGAAGGGCCACCGCGTCGCCCGACGGACTCCAGGCTATCTCATCGCCCTGCACCGTACCGCTTGAGAAATCGCTGAACGAAGCTGCGAATGTCAGGTCTCTTAGCTGAATGGGCGAGCCTACAGTTGCCAGGGTGTACCCTTGGTCGTGAGAGAGGGATACTACCTTTGCGCCAGTCTCGGATGCATGGACGATAATGGTCTCACGCACTTCGGCGTTACCATAGATAGCTGTCAGCACGGCGCTGCCCGCTTGAACGGGATACAGCTGGCCGTTCACGATTCGGAGGATATTCTCGTCGGAGGAATACAGCTTCATCCGCGAGGCTGGCACATTCTCGGTTAAGCCGTCGGAGAAGGTGGCAGAAGCTTGGAGCGTGAGCGGGCCGCTGAGCGCCTCCAGCTTCTCTGGCAGGTTCAGCGTCATGCTGTCCACAGTCAGCCGGGTTACCTTCAGATTGTCGAAGGATACATGGCTTTGATCACCCTGGAAGCCGATCTTGCCGCGCTGCAGCAAGCCGCTGTCGAAGCTTCTGTCCATCAGCAGCGTAAAATCCGTTTCGTTGTCTGGCTTGATATATTCCTTCACATTGTTGTCGAACACGCGAACCTTCATGGAATAGCCCTCGTTCAGCGCAAGAGCCTGCCACGGACCCGAAGCCATGACGGACCAGCTGTTGTCCGGCTTGCGGTAAGCGACCTCATAGGTGCCGTTCTGCCGGATCGCCATCTGGTTATAGGGCTGCTTGCCCTCAGCGGCTCCTCTGAAGATGATCGACGCCCATCTTGCGGCATTCAGTACACTATGGAATTGGATATCCGCCTCTACGACATAATTGTCCCATAACACGGGAGCTGTTACGCGCGACTGCTTGCCGGAGGCGCTGCCGTTGAACGCCAATCGGCCGCCGCTGACGGCAAAGGGAGGGCTGCCCGCGTTTGTATCGGATATCCAGCCTTCGGGAAGAGCGCCATCCGGGATATTGTCAAAGCTTTCTTCGAGCAGCACGGGATCGCTGGGACCTTGTACAATGTCCTCCTCGCTCAGCATCAAGGTGCCGTAGCCGCTTGTGTCATTCCAGAAGGACTGGGATTGATAAGCGCTCCAATAGGAGCTGCGAAGCTCGGAGGGATCGCTGCCGTAACGGTCGGTAACGCTGACCTCGAGCCCCAGCTCTCTGGACAGCTGCGGGTCGAATTGGAGCAGCTCCCAGGAGATAGCAGTCTCCAGCTCCCATCCGTCATCGGTTTTGCGAATTGCCCGCATGATGCCTTTGTCGTCCTTGCCCGCATGGCTGGACAGCGCCGCGCCAAAGCTGAATGCCGGTGTCGCAGACCCGTCGCGATACACAAAGCCAGCCTGCAGGTCTGCGCTTGCGAACGGCGCGGAGCGATGCAGGGTTGGGTCGATAAACAGGCTTATGGAGTCCTGCTGGAACCAATAGCCGGGCATATCCTGCAGCGGGGTGGAGTCGTAAGCGCGAATGCCTATGTACAAATATTGATGATCCCACAACACGCCGAATGCCGCCTGAGCCGGGAGGGGCTCGCCTTGGGTGGGAGTTAGGGCTCGTGCCACCTGCTCATTGATGCTCCAATTCGTATCATCGAGCTTGCCGTCAATCACAGGCGCGCCTGCCGTCTTGGGTACAACAAGGGAAGGACGCTCCAGCACAGCCGCATTCGTCCCCTCGGCTAGAGGCTCTTCGTGCGGCAGGTCTCCTGACTCCAACTCCTCGTTCGGCAAATCCGGGGATTCTTCCGTTCCCTGCTCCGGTGTACCAGGCTCATCCTCATCCGCAGATTCCGATATGGCTTCCTGGGTTTCACGGGTGCCTTGGCCTTCAATGGACAAGCTCTCCTCTGCAGCCGCATGGACCGGAATCAAACCCCATAACAGCGCGGCGCACAGCAAGACGGGCAGCAGCTTTGAAGCTCGATACATCATGTACTCCATCCTCTCGATTTGGATTCGGCAGGGCCGCGGATAAACGCCAAATAACCCTTTTATGCATCGGCAAGCCTCTGCGCTAGTGAGGCAATCGCAGCTTCCGATTCATAAAAGGGTTTTCTCTTGTTCTCGTACCCTCGCCATATGTTGAGCGTGTTCGCTCCCTACAAGAGTAAACCTCAATTGTAAGCGGCAGATTCGGCGGGGTTAAATGTACTGTAAAGCGAAACGCCAGCTTCACATTTGCTCCATTTTATATTTTGACAATTTCCGAGAGTAAGCGCTATAATTCTTTATTAAGAACAAATTATGATGAAATGTGCGAAAATAAGAACAATTCGGGAGTGATCTTTTGATTATTCAAGTTGCCAATGACAAACAAAAAATAGTGTTCGACCATATCTGGATGCAGGTTTGGGATGAAAAAGGCTTTGAGCACGAGCATGTTGATGGGGATTGCTTTCTCTTTTATACAGAGGGCAAGGCTGCGGGTACGGTCCAATTTGTACCTTTCCATGACCAGGCATTAGCCGAGTGGAGCGACTTTCTGCATCAAGATGCTATTGAGAGGCTTGGGCGTTATCCGGGGCAAGTATTTATCATTGATAAATTTGCCATCTCGCGGGGCTTTCGTTCCTCCAATCTCCTGGATTTGCTCATGTTCAGCCTATTCGAATATGCGGAATCGCGAGACCAGCTTTACGCTGTAGCCTTGCTGGATCCCTTATTGTATCGGCTCATTCGATTCCAATATCATTTCCGAGTGGAGAAGATCGGACCAAAAGCGATGTACAAGGGGGCGGAGGTTATACCGATTCTCATGGACAGCCGCTACTTTCTGAGTCGAAAAGCGGAGCTTGGCTGGTATCGCGAGACGGCTGCCGCGTTGTATGCAAATCAGACACCGTAGACGATTCAACAATCACAGAGCACTTACCTATATGACTTTGGAGACAGCTGGGAGCATACGGTAACACTGCTAAGCATCGAGAACGAAGCCGCTGACTACACGCCAGTCTGTCTTGGCGGCGAGCGGGCTTGTCCTCCGGAGGATGTAGGCGGCATCTGGGGCTACGAGGAGTTGTTGGAGGTGCTCGGTACACCCGATCATCCGGAACGCGAGCAAATGCTGGAGTTGGTTGGGGAAGCATTCGATCCGGAGAAATACGCCGTGGTGGATTCCAATATCCTGCTGCAGCAAATGAAGGACAAGCTTATCCCCAAGAAGCTGAGCGCCGTATCGCGAGGCAAGAAGTCGACGGAAGGAACTGCCCCCAAGACCGTGAAGCTGACCAAAACCACATTGAACAAGCATCTGAAGCAGCTAAGCCACGAGCAGCTTATCATGCTTGTCAAGGACTGCTTTGAAGTCAGTAAAGAAATGGAAAAATATTTGTCCGTACGCATTCTTGGCGAACCGGCCGCAGAGGCGCTTTTCCAGGAATATCGGAAAAAGATAGAGAACCAATTTTATCCCGATCGCGGCGAACCGAAGCTTCGTCTTCAAGAGGCGAAAAAAGCCATCTCGGAGTTCGAAAAGCTGACCGGCAGCATGAAGCATGTGTTCCAGCTGAAGCTCATCTACGTGGAGCTGGGCGTATCCTTCACCGTGGATTACGGTGATATCGATGAGCGGTTCTATAACAGCATGGTGTCTGTATATTCCGATATTATCGACCACGTGAATGACGATGAGGAAGGCGTGCTGTATGAGGAGTATAAGGATCGATTGGCGAAGATCGTCTCGGATACGAGTGGGATCGGCTGGGGATTCCATGATGAATTGGCGTATCTTCATGCCGAAATAGCTTGGGATTAATGTGAGAACATAGAAGAGTTGATTCATATGATTTTTGCCCATGAGCTTAATTCATCAATGGGCCATGCACAGATAGGCCCGTGCCCACATACAATGTACAACTGACGTTCTTGCGGGCAAGGACGAAGGCTCGGCATGAGCCGGTTGTCCTGCCAATACAGCATGGGGGGTACGGAGCATGGGATTTTTTACGGCTGTCGCTTTGTTCATTAAGCAGTTGACGCTGCTCGTGTCGTATGTGAAAAATAACGCTTTTCCTCAGCCGCTGAAGGAAGACGAGGAGGCCAAGCATCTTGCACTGATGGCGGAGGGTAACGCACACTCGCGAAATCTGCTTATCGAACATAATCTTCGCTTGGTCGCCCACATAGTGAAAAAATTCGATAACACGGGTGAGGATCTTGAGGATTTGATCTCGATCGGCACCATCGGCTTGATCAAAGCGATTGAAAGCTTCCAGACGGGCAAAGGAACGAAGCTCGCCACCTTCGCTGCCCGTTGTATTGAAAACGAAATACTTATGCATCTTCGCAGCTTGAAGAAGACGCGCAAGGACGTATCCCTGCACGATCCCATCGGCACGGACAAAGAGGGGAACGAGATCACGCTCATTGATATCCTCGGAACGGAGTCCGACGACGTAGCGGATAAAGTGCAGCTCAAGATCGAGAAGAGCAAGATTTATAAGAATTTGGACATATTGGATGACCGCGAGAAGGAAGTTGTGATTGGGCGCTTCGGGCTGGTACATGGCGGGGATGAGCGTACGCAGCGGGAGATTGCGAAGGAGCTGGGTATTAGCCGGAGCTATGTTTCAAGGATAGAGAAAAGGGCTCTTATGAAGTTGTATCATGAGTTTTATAAGGCGAAGAAGTGAGAATATAGCTACTGATGGGAAGCCGGCGATGCCGGCTTTTTCAGTCTGCATGCCTGTTTGCTACCATGGTATAATTCGAATATATGACCGTGTAAAATTAGACACCAAAGCATATGACACCTACATCGTTTATAAAAACAGGGAAGGTGCAATTGTAAAAGAATACAGCAATGGCGATATTGTTCGAATGAACGATCAGGATTTTCAACATGAATGATCCCTTGGACCATCAATGACTTCGTAACGAACATCGTCACCCATTGCGAGATAGTCAGCGTAAGTTAATCCTTCGTTTTATTGAGGAGTTGCCACATTAATCACCAACCCTTCTTAAACCAAAGTATAACTGGATGTTTGTTAGACTGCCTTTCAAATAATACTGCTCAGGCATAAGAACAATCCCAGTGCATTCAGCCTGTAAAAACGATTGCTCATTAACTTTGTCCATCATTTTTTCGTAGTGCTTAAATCGAAGCGTTGTTCAATCATTTGCATTTCGACCGTCCTCATTTAGTTCAAGCTTAGACGATAACTGAAAAAATATACGTTGATGTTATTGTATCATCCTTGATCTGACGAAAGCTGTAGCATGATGAAAATATGATATAATGGTGTTCAATTTAGCGGTTATCGTATGCGGATGAGAGGAATGGAATTTAAGTTGATCGATAATTTTTGGAAGGAATTACCTAAACCGTTTTTTGTGCTTGCTCCTATGGAAGATGTAACGAATGTTGTGTTTCGTCATGTTGTGAGTAAAGCGGGTAGACCTGATGTTTTTTTCACTGAGTTTACAAGTACTGAAGGTTACTGTAATCCAGATGCTATATATAGTGAACGCGGGAGATTATATTTTACAGAAGATGAACAGCCTATGGTTGCGCATATTTGGGGAAACAACCCTGATTATTTTAGGGAAATGAGCATTGGATTAGCTAAGCTTGCCTTTAAAGGCATTGATATTAATATGGGCTGTCCTGCTCATAACGTCGCAGCTAAAGCTAAGGGTAGCGGACTCATCCTACAACCTAATCTGGCAGCAGATATTATACAAGCTACTAAAGCAGGTGGATTGCCGGTAAGCGTAAAAACTAGACTTGGCTATACACATGTCGAGGAGTGGCGTGAGTGGTTATCACATCTATTGCGACAAGATATTGCCAATCTGTCTATTCATCTGCGAACCAAAAAAGAAATGAGTAAGGTGGCTGCGCATTGGGAGCTTATTCCTGAAATTAAACAGCTTCGTGATCAGATTGCACCCCATACCTTATTAACGATTAATGGAGATATAGCGGATCGAAAAACAGGCTTAATGCTGGCAGAACAATATGGAATTGATGGAATTATGATCGGTAGGGGTGTATTTAAAAATCCATTTGCATTTGAGAAAACACCTAGAGAGCATAGCAGAGACGAAAAAATAGAGTTATTAAACTACCATATTGATTTGTATGATACATTTGCAACAGAACTGGAACCGAGACCATTTGTTCATTTACTTCGTTTTTTCAAGATATATATAAATGGATTTGACAAGGCAGATGAGTTGAAAAATGAGCTCATGCAAACGAAGTCAACAGATGAAGTACGTCAAGTGCTGCAAAGCTTTAAGAAGTAATTTAGGTCCCTCCGAAGGTGGAACATTACCGCTCCGTTAATACCAAAGAGTCAACTGGTGTTGAAATCATCACCATTCACTCGGGAGATATTGAAATTCCCTATGTTTCAAGATTGGTAAATGCCATTGATAATCCTGATCATAGGCCCGATACTTTCGATAGTCTGACGAACAATCAAAGTGAAATTCCTTACCTACAGCTTGGCGAAGAGATACAACTGATATTGAACAAAGCTGCCCCAGTGTCACAGACTTTAGTTGATGAAATATTAAATGAAGACGGAACTCGGAAGTACAATGAGTTGTCTGCTCGAGAGGTTTTCTTTCAATTTGATGATAAATTAGGAATATTCATCAATATCGCCCAGGATACTCCCGTCTTCTATAAGCGGGGGAGGAATGGGCGTCCGGCATTAGCCGGAATGATATTTGGTGTGTTCTTGTTCTCCCTACTATGCTAAAATTAGCATAGCGAGGAGGCGAACATATGATCGTTACCGTGACGGCGAAAATCAAAATCAAACCGTCAGACAGTCAAATGATGGCCCTGCAACAAACGATGATCGCTTATCGTCAAGGCTGTAATTTTGTCTCTGCCCTTGTGTTTGAGACGAGCGAGCGCCGGCAGTCTGCCCTGCACCGAATGACGTATCGAACCCTGCGCAGCACGATGGGCCTGCGCTCTCAAATGGCGCAGTCGGTATTGAAAACGGTACGGGCTAAATACAAGACCATCTTGAGCAGCGGACATGCTTGGACACGCGTACAATTTAAGAAGCCGGAATACGATCTCGTCTGGAGACGGGATTACTCGCTAAGCGCAAAGCTATTCTCCGTCAATACGCTGCAAGGCCGCATGAAGATCCCCTTCGAAGCCAAAGGAATGGAGACTTATTACGACGGCACATGGACATTCGGTACAGCCAAGCTGGTATGCAAAAAACAGAAGTGGTTTTTGCATATTCCAGTGTCTAAGGAAATGGCCTCTCCTGAGCTTAAGGAGATTGAACACGTTGCAGGGATTGATCTGGGCATCAACTTTGTAGCTACGGTGTATGACACCGAGGGGAGAACGCTGTTTTTTCGGGGAAGGGGACTGAAACACAAACGAGCAAACTACCAACGATTGCGTTCCGAGCTGCAACGCAAACAAACGGCTTCGTCCCGCCGCAGGCTGAAGCAAATCGGAGAACGAGAAAACCGCTGGATGACCGATGTGAACCATCAGGTCAGTAAGGCACTCGTTACCCGTTATGGGGCGAATACGCTGTTTGTGCTGGAGGATTTGACAGGGATCCGCCGCAGGGCGGAAAAGGCAAAGCTGAAGTATCGGTATGTGACGGTATCGTGGGCTTTCTATCAGCTGCGTCAGATGGTGACGTATAAGGCGAAGCTTGCAGGATCGATGGCGATAGCCGTGGATCCGAAGCACACCTCGCAGGCGTGTCCCCTATGCCGCCACACGGTGAAAGAAAACCGGGATAAACGCAGGCATCGCTTTCGTTGCCAGGCATGCAGATATACAAGCAATGACGACCGGATCGGCGCCATGAATCTCTGTCTGAAGGGAAGAGAGTACCTTCTTGAAGGTGCAGGCTTAGCATGACTAGGCTTGCAGGGCAGCTGTCAGTCTGCCCATCGGTAGGCGAAGGCTTACTAGAGGATGTAACACCACGTTCTTCGGAACGCCAAAAGATCGGAGTCGCAAGACGTTCGTACGATCGGGTCGTTACAAGCCCCCACTTCAAACGTTAGTTAAGTGGGGGTCATTGACCTTAGCTCCGAATGAGGCGGCACATCTAAGTTCAAACAGTCGGAATTATGAACTGGGTTACGGGGATTTACATTTATATGTAATTGGGAAAATCAATCGATAGAGTATTCGTTTATTGTAAGAACGGACGCTTTATGAATCTAAAATTTGACCCATCGGCACGGACCAAGAGGGAAATGAAATCACGGGATCGACATCCTCGGGATGGAGTGCATGGCGGTGAGGGGCGAAGACGACAATGTGATACAGAAAATAAAGAACCTTGTGTAGGTAGCAAGGTTCTTTATTTTTTGTATATCCGCTTTATCGATCTTAACCCCTGCGAACCAAATTCAACTTTATTTGCCGTGAGTTCATTCATCAAATACGTGGGGCTTTCTATTTTAAATTTAATCCGAAAAAGGTATGAATGGAAAAGCTAGATTAGCAGGATTTCCCTCGTTTTCCGTCGAATTTTGCAGAGTATCTTTTGCGAAAAATGGGGGAGATTGTTCTTTGAAGCTGCGAAGTGCCTTATTGGGCGGTACGGCCGCCATTCTACTATTGTCAGGAGCGGGAGATGCCGCATTTGCTTCATCGGGCAAAGCTAGTCCTTCGCTCGCCGAAGGTCAAAGCATAAATCAAGCGAAGATTGTACATATCGTTGCCGTAACCAATCTGCGCAGCGGGCCTGGGATGGATTACAAGGTTGTGGCTAAAGCGCAAGCCGGAGACAGCTTTGCGATCAACGGCACCGACGGCGACTGGTATCGGGTCGCGCTTCCGGCGGGCGGGCAGGCATACGTTGCCAACTGGGTCGTGGAAACGGACGCCGAAAATCAGGCTGGCGGAGGCGAACAGCCGACCGATGTCGCTCCGAAAGCAAAGGCGGTTCACATACTAGGCGTCACTAACTTGCGGAGCGGGCCCGGCATGGAATTCGATGTCGTCGCTAAAGCAAAAAGCGGAGATACCTTCTCAATCGATGGAACGGAAGGGGAATGGTATCGCGTCGTTCTAACGAATGGCAAGCAAGCGTATGTCGCCAAGTGGGTGGTGCAAACGGATGAGGTGCCGGATAGCGATAGCAAGGTCTATATTTACCATACCCACAATCGCGAGTCGTGGAAAAACGTGGCGAGAAATACTGCGAACGGCGCTTATGACGACAAAGAAATCAATATTTCTTTGGTCGGCGAACATATGGCGGGAGTTCTGAAGCAGAAGGGCATTCCGTCCATCGCAGAGAATGCCGACATCGCTGCAAGACTGACAGAGCAAAAGCTAAACTATTCGCACTCCTATGCGGAATCCCGCAAAGCGATAACGAACGCAATCAATTCGCATGCTTCCTTGTCTTATTTTCTGGATATCCATCGGGATGCTGATTTGCCTCGAAGCACAACGGCGGTAACGATCGGCAAAAAAACTTATGCCCGCGTCATGTTCGTGATCGGCATGGCAAATCCGAACTACAAGGAAAACAAGAAATTCGCGGACGCTTTGAGCGCGGAGCTGAATAAAAAGTATCCCGGTATATCGAGAGGTGTTCTCCTCAAAGCTTCGAGCCAAGGAAACGGCGAATACAACCAGTCGATTTCCGGCGGCAGTCTGCTGCTGGAGTTCGGAGGCGTCAACAATACGCTTCAGGAGAATTTGAATACGGCCGAAGCGTTTGCAGACGTCTTCGCCGATTATTTGAAACGAGCGGATGAATTAGAAAAGTAAAAAAAGAAACCTCTCCCGGTAGATATGTGGTATATTCGACCACTCACCATCAGGAGAGGTTTTTGCTCATTAAAAGGAGTTCCCCGTTGGTTTACAACACTTGCCCATCCGCAATCAGGCGGCTTCGAAGCGCATCAGATCATAATCCACTTGCTGCACACTGATATTGCCCTCAATTGCCATCGCCGTTCAAACTAACCTCTTCTGATACGTTACGTCTCGTGCTCACGAATGATATGTGCGCGTTCCAAGCGGCAGGCTCGTGCCAAAATATTGCGCAAGGAAGGAAAGGTCATGAATGGAGATCCGCGTTTGACCAGCTACAAAAGTAACGTACGAAGTGGAGAAGGCGGTGAGCGCTGAGCGTTCGCTCCGATTGCTGGTCGCATCTCAGTTTATACTTTCGTAATAGATTCGTTAGCGACTGGTAACTGTTTTGAAGTAAGGTAAAGGGGATAGAAATACGAAACACGGAGGCCGATGATGAACAAAAAAATGGTTGCCGCATTAGGTGGGCTGGCGGTTGCTGGCGCGGTTCTCGCGGGCGGTTGGTGGCTTGCGTCCCCGCTGTTCCTGAGTCAGCAAGTGGATGAGGCATTGCCGCCTGCCCCCAGTCCAACGGTTGTGGAACGACAAGTGGAGGGAGAGCTTAAGCCTGATGCGTCGGCCACCCAATTGCCGGACAAACCCGATAAGACCGCTGCTAATCAGGATGAGAGCAGCACATCGGAGTCTGCTAGCGAGGAGTGGTCAGGAGCTTTCGTGGATGGAGATGAGCGGCATCAAGCATCCGGCCAAGTTTTCGTTGTTTTGGGCAATGACGGAAAGCGTTACTTGCGGTTCGAGGGGCTGCATGTGACCAACGGTCCAGACTTATATGTATATCTGAAGCAAGAAGGCATGGAAACATCGGATGGCATCAAGCTTGACAAGCTGAAGGGCAACTTGGGCAATCAAAACTATGAGCTGCCGGCAGACCTGGACTTGGGCAGCCATTCCGTGGTCGTCATCTGGTGCAAGGCCTTCGATGTCGATTTTGGCACAGCCCTGTTAAAGAAGGGTGGAGCTTGACTGTTGTTCGAGTTAGAGAAACATGGAGTTAATGAAATAGTAGATTTGAAACGCAAGAATGTAGCCAAAATAGGGTTTCTGTTCCAACTTAAATCCGAGCAGCATCCCGATAGGTAGCCGGCGGCATGCCTTTCACTTGCGCGAAGCTTCGTGTGAAATAATGCACGGATGCGAACCCCACCAGCTGGGCGATTTCCTTAATCGGCGTATGGGTCCGAATTAAAAGCTCCTCCGCAGCGCGAATACGTTCGTTCCGAACGATAGCCGTATAGGACTCCTTGATGTTCTCGTTAAATAATCGAGATAGATGACGCTCTGACACGTTCAAGTAGCGAGCAATATCCGGCAGAGAGAGGTTGCCAGAAAGATTATCGCGGATATAGCGCTTGGCGCGCTGAACAAGCAACGATTCGCCTGACCAATTAGTTTCGCGCATCGGTTCGCGTTCTGTACCTAGGGTTGCTGGAAATGAAGCGATAAGCGCATGCGCGATTGAAGGAAGCACTTCGTCAGATAGCATGCCGACAGCTGGGTTCGATATCAGAAGGGATTCCCACAAACGGGCGAGGGGTGATTCTGACAGCTGCTCCAGACAGACGGCTCCAAAGGTCAGGGATTCCACATAGGAAGCTAGCGCAATAGCATCCGATGCCTTCTCGTCAGGCTCGAATGCTACGTATAGCAGCTCGAGCTCGTTCACATCCTTGATTTGATGCATGACGCCAGGTTTAGAGCAGAACAACACGCCTTCACTCAGCTGATATATTCTTTCTCCTTCTGTATAGATGCCTGTTCCGCCCTTTACATAACAGATTTCGAAGAAGGAATGCTTGTGAATAGGGTTAGCAGCCAGATGATGGACCGCGCCCCAATAATGGACGATAAATCCGAGAAGATTACCTCGAAGGCTTATCGCTTGTCGATTGAGCCGTACTTCGCTTTTTTGCCATTGAATCATTATTTTAACCCTCTTTGGCGTAATTTTGCAAAAAGACGTCTTTCCAATGCAAATACGTTTTATGGATAGTATATCTATAATGAAAGGAGATTTCATCCTAGAATTATAGAAGGAGCTGTCATCCAAATGAATCAGACCGATGTACAATTTTACAAAGAAAATGGATACTTGTTAGTGAAGGGTGTATTCTCCCTGCAGGAAGTGGAAGAGATGAGGGCAGCGGTCGAAGGAATCATCCAGCGGGCAGCGCGTGCGAAGGCTGACGCCAATCATGCCTGGCAAGGCGAATTTCTGGAACCAGAACAGCTGAAGAAGCTTGTGCTTAAGGGCTTCCACGATGTTCACTATCATGATGCGTCGTTCACAAAAGCGGCCACGCATCCTAACATGGTGAAGGTATTAAACAGCATCATCGGGCCGAATGTGCAGCTCCATCATTCCAAGATGCTCGTGAAGCCGCCATCCAACGGGGCAGCGTTCCCCATGCACCAGGATTATCCTTATTTCCCGCACTTGAATCATTCCATGCTGGCCGCAAGCGTCCATCTGGATGATGCGGATACGGAGAACGGCTGCCTGTGTGTGGTGCCAGGCTCTCAGAAGCAAGGACCGATTCCTCATGTGGGTCAGCATTATCTGAATCATAAGGAGCATCCCATTTCGTCAGGTAAGCCATGCCCTGCCCAAGCGGGAGACGTCTTGTTCTTTAATTATTTGACCATCCACGGCTCCGATGTGAACCGCAGTTCAAGAACGAGAAGGAATGTCCTGTTCCAGTACCGTGACGCTGCAGACACGCCGACGAAGAATGTTCACTTTGATTGGGGCATGGGGTTAATGATCAGCGGAGTAAATCCTGACTTCAATCGTGCAAAGCCTAACTATCGAATAGAGGAATAATGAACAGACAAACCAGGCATTCCGTGTTTTCATGGAATGCCTGTTTGCTGTTGTATATTGCTCATTCGCTCAGGAATATGTGGTTTAAATCAAGCGTGAAATCGGGATATAGGCTGATCGGAACGAGATCGGTCTTAAAATATTGACCAGAACGTTCGAAGGCAGCGTTGTTGAATGGCAGAATTATTTGTTTGTGTGCGCTCAGTATGGGCGCTATGTTACGATTATTTGAAAAGCGACGAAACGGTGGGAGCGCCATGGATTATGCGTTTTTTAATAAATTTATACCGCGTATTAGCGAAGTGACGAATCGAAGCCTGCCGCTTTGGGAGTCCACGGATTATCAGATTGTAAGAGACAGGACGGCTCTTCATTCGTTGGGATATGTATACGGCGGGGAGGGGCGGTTGGAATACGCGGGAGCGAGCATACATCTAGCTCCGGGCGTGCTGTTCCAGATATGTCCAGGTTATGCTATGAAGGTGTATTCGAGCCGCGAAGCGCCGCTAGCCTTTTATTCCTATCTGTTCCGCTATCGAATGGTTAATTGGGAGCAAGGCTCGTTGTCGGACGCAGAGAGCAGTGGCCCCTTGCCGCTAGAGCTCGTGCACGCGGGATCCATGATGCTGGAGGTTGAAGCGGAATTTCGCAAGGCATACGAGCTGTGGTCGGCCAAGGACAGCGGTTATGATTGGCACGTGAAGCTGCAATTTCTGCAGACACTTCGTCTGTTGCAGTCGCTCCGCTGCAATCGCGAGTTAGACTCAAGCGGCAAGCAGGCGGTACGGCGATCCATTGAGCGTATGAAGGCGGATTTCGCGCAGCCGTTGTCACGCACGGAATTAGCTGAGGCCGCGGCCGTATCACCCGGCTATTTCTCCTCCTTGTTCAAGACTCATACCGGTCTTAGTCCCATTCAGTATTTGAATAAGATTCGACTTGACCATGCCAAGCAGCTGCTTCGGGACACGACTGTGCCCGTCAAGGAAGTTTCAGAGCAATGCGGCTTTGAGGATTCCTTCTATTTCTCCAGACTATTTCATAGAGAGACAGGAATGTCCCCTAGAGATTATAGAAATTCGATCTGACAATTGTCCAGATTCTTATCCCTTTTCTTCATGTACCTGTTGGGTGGCCGCGTTGTAGAGTAGAGCTAAGCAAACCCTAACCCTAAAGGAAGAAGAGGAGACGAGAACAATGGCCAAACCACGTATTATCGATGCGGATGTGCATAATGCTATAGCCCAACCTAAGGACCTGCTCCCCTATCTGCCCCGAGCCTGGCATTCATACTGGCTGTCAGCCGGTCCGGCTTACGGCGGAGGCTGGGTGTCGCCGATCAGCGTTCTGCGAAAGGATGCGAAGACCGATGACGGCGGTATGCCGGGCAGTGATCCCCATTACATGCTCAAGCATCACTTCGAGAAATACGGCATTGACTACGGAATATTAACGGGGTCGGGTATTCTTGGGATATCTGTTAATCCGAATCCGGATTATGCCAACGTTCTAGCAAGCGCTTACAATGATTGGTTGATTGAAACCTGGATGAAGGCAAGTCCAGTGTACAAGGGCTCCATCCTTATCAATCATTCCGATCCGCAAGCGGCAGCGAAGGAAATTGATCGAATGGCGAAGCATAAGGATATGGTGCAGGTCATTATGTGCAGCGCTTCAAGAATGCTGTACGGGCAGCGGTTCTTCCATCCCATCTATGAAGCTGCTGAACGCAACGGCTTGCCGGTTGCCTTCCATCCGGGGACGGAAGGTCGTGGCATCTCGGGCCCGCCGACCCCTTCCGGTTACCCTACATCGTATTTCGAGTGGCACAATATACTGCCGATCAACTATATGGCTCACGTCAACTCGCTTGTGTGCGAAGGCGTGTTTGAGAAGTTCCCCAAGCTGAAGGTGGTTGCAATTGAAGGCGGAATTGCCTGGCTGCCTCATCTGATGTGGCGAATGGACAAAAACTACAAGGGGCTGCGCGATCAGGTGCCATGGCTGAAGCGTCTTCCTTCGGAATATATTCTGGAGCATATTCGGCTGACGACTCAGCCGATCGAGGAGCCGCGAAACAGCGAGCATCTGAATCAAATTCTGGATATGGTCGATGCCGGCCGAACTGTCATGTTTTCGTCCGATTATCCGCACTGGGACTTCGATAATCCGCGTATGGCGCTAGCGCCAATCCGCAAGGACCTGCGATCTCGAATACTGGCGGACAATGCCATGGAGCTGTACGGCCTGCAAGACGTCCCCGACTCCAGCCCCTTGGCGACTGAGTCCTCCGAAGGGGGAGTTCGTCCATGAGTAGTCCGACAGCCCGCTACCCCGTCTGCAAAGTTGAAGACTTGAAGAGCGAGGGCCGCATTATAACGACGGTTAAGGGCGTGGAGGTAGGCATATTCTCTGTAGGAGACCGGTATTATGCATGGCGCAATATGTGTCCGCACGGTGCGGCGCCGGTATGCGAAGGTGTCGTGTGCGGTACGAGGCTTCCATCTCTTGTCTATGAGTATAAATACGGGAGGGAGCAAGAGATATTGAGATGCCCATGGCACGGCTGGGAGTTTGATCTCACGACGGGCAGGCATCTGGTAGACCAAGATGTGAAGCTGAGAGGCTACCCGGTAGAAGTTGCCGAAGGCCAGCTTTATCTTGTGATGTAAGGATATGCGAAAACCCAATTTTGTGAAATCGGAGGCAATTCATGGTGTCCAGCACGTCTGAATCGACAATTGAAACAGTGGATCTTATCATTATCGGAGGAGGGCCTGCCGGCCTGTTCGCAGCGTTCTACGGCGGCATGCGTCAGGCCTCTGTGAAGCTGATTGAAAGCATGCCGCAGCTTGGCGGCCAATTAGCGGCGCTCTACCCTGAGAAATATATATATGATGTAGCCGGATTTCCTAAAGTAACAGCCGGGGAGCTAGTGGACCGGCTCATCGAGCAGCTCGATGAATTCGAGACGGGAATTGCATTAGAGGAGAAGGTATTGTCCGTGTCCAAGCTCGAAGAGCGGCTGTTCCGTGTCAAGACGGACAAGGCGGTCCATTATGCCAAGGCCGTTATTATTACGGGCGGCGTAGGCGCATTTGAGCCAAGACGTCTGGAGCTCCCTGAAGCTGCCAGATATGAGGGGATAAATTTACATTATTTTGTAGGCGACCACGCACAATTCAAGGGAAAACGTGTGCTGATCAGCGGCGGCGGCGATTCGGCAGTGGATTGGGCGCTTATGCTGGAGCCTGTTGCGGCTTCCGTCACGCTGATTCATCGCAGGGACAAGTTCCGCGCGCACGAGCATAGTGTGGAGACCTTGCAGCGATCCACCGTTCGAATTGTGACGCCGGTGGAGCTGACTGGGCTGCACGGGGCTGAAAGTATAGAGGCTGTAACGTTGAAGGATACCAAGTCAGGCGAGGAGAGCAGATATGAGGTTGATGCCGTTATCGTAAATTACGGATTTGTTTCCTCGTTGGGGCCAATCGCCGAATGGGGGCTGTCAATTGAAGGGGGCTCTATCGTTGTTGATACACGTATGCAGACCAGTATTCCCGGCATCTTCGCAGCAGGTGATATAACGACGTATCCGGGCAAGCTCAAGCTTATTGCGGTCGGCTTCGGGGAAGCGCCTACTGCCGTCAACAACGCGAAGGTGTACATCGATCCCGGGGCGAAGCTGTCTCCAGGTCATAGCAGCCACCGCAAGCGTGAGACAGTTTAACACTTATGTCTTAATCGTGTTTAACTAAAGTCAATAGGTATTGGAGGGACGGCATATGTTAGGTAAACTCACTTTTTCGGGAATCCGCAGAATGAATATGTTCTGGCGATTTTTTTTAACATTTCTCGTATTCATCCTTGTTCCTTCCATATTAGCCAGCCTGTTTATCTATACCTATGTGACGGATCTGCTGGAGCGCGAGATGGAGAAGTCGAGTCAGACCGTCATCGCCCATTTTGCGGATAGGACTGACGAGATGATTAATGCGCTGCAGAACGACATGATCAAGCTGCTCGGTTACTCCGGTCTGGACCATTATTTGCGAATGCAGGACCAGTATTCCGATTCCATGGATCGCAATGAGCTGCTCGGAGCGTTTATGTCGCAGATGTCCGCGATGGTGGCGGGACATCCTCTCGCGGAAGATGCTTATTTCGTGCTGACTGGACATGATTTGGTCGTGCATCCTACTGGGAGCTTCGACAGGGAAGTTTTTTTCTCGTATATCAATCATATTGACGGGATGGACGACGAGCAAGTAAAGGCCTTGTTCAGCGGTAAAAAAATGATGGATTTCACCAATGTGCAAACGATCGAGGAGTTTGCCCTTTACGGAGATGTGCCACTTAACTCCCGCAGGTACACCTCGGCGATGATGAGCTATCCCTATAATTCACCCCATCCAACGGCTTATCTGGTTGTAAATATTGATGTAGAGCGTCTCCGAGACCAGATCCAAATCCGCAGCAGCAAGCTGTTCGAGACGGCAATTTTTAGTCGAAGCGGAGAGGTGCTGAGCTACACGGGCCAGGGGATGCCGAACAGCGACGATCTGATGAGGGCGATCACCTCGGCGAACGGCTCGGAGGTGCAAATTCGGGCGGGGGACAGGGAATGGAGGGCGTTGGGCCTGCAGCTTGGTCGCCATGATTGGTTCTACATCGGATTGACGGACATCAAAGAGCTCAATCGGACGGGGGATCACATAAAACGAGGCAGCGTGCTGCTGCTGTTGCTGCTCGGGCTCGCGGGCGTGTTGCTTTCCTACCTCGCCAGCAAGAAGATGTATATACCGATCCGGGAAATTAAGGAGGAGCTGGAGATCGGACGCCGCAAGGCGAACCTGCCGTATGACGCGACTGGGAACGAGCTTGAGAAGATTAGAACATGGGCCAAGCATCTTATGTCGGAGCATCGGGATATGTCTGTTCAGATCGATGGAATGTCTCCGATCATGCATGAGATATTTTTGGGCAAGATCCTTCTTGGCGAATTTCGAGATGAGCTCTCAATCGCATATTACGCGAAGGAAATTGGCTTTCGGGCCCATAAGCAATGTGAGCTTGCGGCGCTCTGCATCGAGCTTGTGTACGCACCGGATATTACAGAGACAGCTAAATCCTATATGATGATTGATCTGAAGAGTCGATTGGAGCGGCTGCTGAAGGAAGCAGTCTGGTTATGTTCACTGCATAAGAATTTACTGGTCTGCATTCCACAGCTAAGGGACGGCGAAAATACGACTCGGGAGCTCTTGGCGAAGGCAGACGAAATCGCTGTGCTGCTAAGGAGTCAAAGCGACAGGTACCGTGCCGCGATTGGTGTTGGATATCCAGTGTCGACGATGGCGGAGCTGCATCAATCTTACACACGGGGCAAGCGGATGCTGCGGCTCAAAAGTCTGGATGACAGCGTAATGGTCTATAGCGGCCTAACTGATTCTGAGGAACGGACTGCATTTGACAGCTTTCTGCCCGCCGAGCAGATTGGACAGCTTCTGGCTTGGTATCGGGCGAATCAATATGACAATATACTGGTGCTGGCTCTGGAGAGGATTGACCAAGCGGAGAAGCTTAAAGCACCAGCGCATTCTGTCAAGCAACTAAGCGCAGATATGCTTAATGCGTGGATACGGGCGGTTGCCTCGGACAACCGCCACGACTTCAGCCTGGAGCAATATGCTTCCCTTTACAAGCGGTTAGAGGAATGCTTCACCTGGGAGGAGCTCCGGCAATTTTTTTACGATACCGCCTCGGAGCTGTTCGTTGAGAGTGAACCCAGAAGCCGTTCAGAGCAATTCCAGGAGGTGGCAGAATATATTCGTTCGCATTATGCTGAGGACCTGACCATTGAGCAGTTAGCTGGAGGCATGAAGATGTCCGTGGGCCATTTCAGCCGAAGCTTTAAAGAAGCGATTGGCGACAGGTATATCGATTATTTGACCCGCTGCCGGATCGACGCCGCTCAGAAGCTGCTTCGCGAGACCGATATGAAGATCGACGATATCGCAACCGACGTTGGTTATTTGGGTCGCAATTCCTTTATCAAGACATTCCGCAAGCTAGTGGGCATTACGCCCGGCAAGTTTCGAGATGCATGCAGGAACGAACTATAACCGGGAAACACCGCTTGCCTCTACAGAGACATGCGGTGTTTTTCATCTGAGGCTTCTCGCCGCAAGGGTCCATTTTCCCCCATATCGAACTACGCAAATTACGCCCCTTATGTTTGCCAGGCCGCTCAACCAGAGGCTATATCATATATGGTGTCGTCTACAAAAATGATCCCTATACGACGTTCCGGCCAGCTTGCTACGATAGAGCCGTACAAATCATCCTATCGACATGTCAAGGAGGGGATCACGATAGCTGCCTCATCACATTCAGAGACGGTCAAGGCGGCGGAGTCGGCATCGGGCTTTCGGCTAAGGGCGAGTTACACCTGGCGTCTTGTTCGCAAGTTGAAAGTGTTTTATTTGTTAATGCTGCCAGGGCTGCTGTATTACATCATTTTTAAGTACATTCCCATGTACGGCATTTTGATTGGCTTTCAGGATTATTCAGTAGCCAGGGGGGTGTTTGGCAGCGAGTGGGTTGGACTGAAGCATTTCATTTCCTTTTTCTATGAAACTCCGGATGCCTGGAAGCTTGTGCGGAACACGCTGCTGCTTAACGTGTATGACCTGCTATTCCACTTCCCGGCGCCCATTCTATTGGCCATTCTACTGCACGAGCTGAGGAACGCGCTGTTCCGGCGCATTGTCCAGACCATCAGCTACATGCCGCATTTTTTATCGACGGTTGTGATTGTGGGTATGGTGGTAACCTTTCTGTCGCCGCAAACGGGCATCGTCAATCATTTGCTTGAGTGGCTGGGCTTCGAGAGGATTATGTTTCTCGGCCTGCCGGAGTGGTTCCGAACGGTATACGTTGGCTCAGCCGTGTGGCAGCATCTTGGCTGGGGGACCATTCTTTACCTGGCGGCTATATCCGGTATCGATCCAACCTTATACGAGGCGGCTAAAATGGATGGTGCCAATCGATTTCAGCAAATCAAGCATGTCACGTTTGTTGGCATGGTACCCGTCATCGTCATATTGTTCGTGCTGAATCTGGGCAATATGCTGGAGATCGGCTATCAGAAAATCATCCTGCTCTACAACCCGATGGTGTACGAGACGGCGGACGTCATTAATACGTTTGTCTACCGAAGAGGCGTGCTCGGCGCGGATTTCAGCTTTGCTACAGCGGTAGGGTTGTTCCAGTCAGCGGTTGGCTTCGTGCTTGTCATCGTAGCTAATCGGTTAGCGCGCAAATATTCGGAAACCAGCTTGTGGTAAAGGAGGACGAAACCAATTGAGAGTTTCCGTGTCGTCCCGTATTTTTGATGGAATTAATATTTTTTTGATGCTATTACTTGTGGCCGTTACGGTGTATCCCGTGCTGTATGTTTTCTCGGCGTCGGTCAGCAATCCGGCGCTGGTCCAGAGCGGGGCGGTGAAGCTGTTTCCTCAGGAGTGGACGTGGATTGCTTATGAACGCATCTTGTCCCGATCCGATCTTTGGATCAGTTATTGGAACACGATTCGATATACGATAGTCCAAACCATTCTTACCCTCCTGGTAACCAGCATGCTGGCCTATCCGCTGGCGAGGCGGGTCTTGCCCGGCAAACGGTTTTTGCTGTTAATGATCGCATTTACGATGCTGTTCAGCGGCGGACTTATTCCCACCTTCTTAATTGTTCAGAAGCTGGGCATGCTGAATACGATATGGGCTATGGTCATTCCCACGCTTGTGAGCACCTGGTATTTGTTCATCATGCGCACTTTTTTTGAGGCGCTTCCCCCTGAGCTGGAGGATGCCGCCACAATCGACGGCTGTGGGCCGCTTGGTGTATTGTTTCGTATCGTAATGCCTCTGTCCATTCCGGTTCTGGTAACGATCGGCTTGTTTACCGCGGTGGGGCAGTGGAATTCATTTTTTGACGCCATGCTGTATTTAAGCGAGCGGGATATGTATCCGCTACAAATACTGCTAAGAACAATCATCATCATTGGCAATTCCTCTGACGCTTATGCAGAGGAGGACGGAACCTTTGTCGAGACGGTCAAATATTCCCTTATTGTCATCTCGACGCTGCCTATTCTATGTGTGTATCCGTTTATTCAGAAGTACTTCGTGCAAGGCGCCATGATCGGCGGCATCAAGGGGTAATTCCGATGTCGGCATCTCGGGCTATCCTATACAATGGGAAATAGAAGGGGAGGCAAAGAACATGAAGAAGGTATGGAAGAAGGGGATCCTAACAACTGCAGCAATGACCGCGGCGGTCATGCTGGCCAGCGCTTGCAGCGGCAATAATGCCGGCAGCGGAACGCCATCGGCATCGCCACATGAGGCCGCTTCAGCCGCTCCGTCGGACTCGTCCGGATCCACTTGGCTTTCAGAGAAGCCTATTACGTTCAAGTGGCTGGTGGCGGATCGCAAGGAGGCGCCGGTTCGTAACGATTGGCCGATATTCGAGAGGATTCGCGAGGCTACGAATGTGGGGGTCGAATTCGAGCCCGTTGCCGATGGCTGGGCTGAGAAACAGCAAATTCTGATCGCGACCAATTCTGTTCCCGACTATATGTTGGTTAGTCATACCGATGCGCGGACATATGGACCAGACGGGGTCTTCCTTGATCTTAGCAAATATATGGATCAGGCGCCGAATTTGAAGCGGTTCTACGAGCAGTATCCGGAAGCTGAGGCGGTTGTAACGGGCTCGGACGGCGGAATCTACAGCGTGCCAATCATTGAGGGCAAGGGGTTTAACTTCTCATGGATCGTTCGAAGAGATTTGATGGATAAATACGGCATTGAGGATCCGACCAATCCCGATGAGTTTTACCACATGCTGAAGACACTTAAGGAGCATCATCCCGATACGTACCCGCTGGTGCCGGAGAAGGCCTCCCATATGAACGCAGACAGCTTGTTCACGCCGTTCCTGTCGGCATTTACAGGACTAAGCGGATTCGTATCGTTCGACTCGAAGGAGGAGGTATACAAGTTTGCGCCTGAGCAGCCCGGTTTTCAGGAAACACTTGAGTACATGAACAAGCTGTACAACGAGAAGCTGCTGGATCCTGAGTTTCTGATCATGAAGCCCGCCCAGTGGGAGGAACGCATGTTGTCCGGCAAAGGGCTGGTTAGCTGGTTCTGGAAGGCGCGTGTGCAGCTATTCAACAATAACGCGGAAAAGGCAGGTCTCATAGACGGTTACAAGATGGATACAATCCCGCTTTTTGCAGCTGACGGCAAGGAACCTTATTTATTTGCCCGCAACATGGTTGGAGGCTCCGGTATCACTATTTCAGGTAAAGTAAAAAATCCCGAGGTTGCTGTTCGGTTCCTGGATTATCTCCTTGGCGAGGAGGGGTCTAATTATTTGTCCTTGGGTATTGAAGGAGAAACCTACGAGTTTGTTGACGGTAAAGGAAAGTTTCTGGAATCGCTTGGTCCTGGGCCCTACACCATCCTTCGCGGCGATTATGGCATCTGGTATCCTGGGGTAGCAATGGACTTCGGCAAATCCCGTGACGCGGAGATTCTGAACGAAGACGCTCAACGCATCGAGGATCTATACTTGCCTAAGCTGGTGGAAGCTCCGAAAGCTCTGGTCATGACGGCCGAGGAAACGGAGCTGATGAAGGCGAAGAAAACCAATCTGGATACGTATATCGATCAAAAAATCTCTGAATTTATCGCCGGAAGGACACCAATTAATGATGAGACGATCAAGTCGTTTATCGATCAATGCTTGAAGCTTGGTGCTCATGACCTGCGCGATATGTACAACACATCTTACCAGCGCACATATGGCGGCAAATAAAAGATAAATTGAATAAGAGATAAAACACATAAAATCCTGGGTACTCGTGCCCAGGATTTTATGTGTCCCATGACAATCGTGTATTCTCGTGCATCTGAAATTAGGATGATATATGATTGAGTAGTCAATTGTAATAAATTACAATTGATGTCATGGGGGTGTGTGGTTGAGAGTAGGATATAGTATTTTGCGAGATATCAATCATAAAACGTTTGAAACTTTTTCTACATATGGATTAAGGGACTACCAATTTGATAGAATGATTAGGCTTCTTGAGGACAAAGGCTTCGTGGAGCGTGTGCTAAGAGTCGGTGATAAACTGTCTTTAAGGCCGGCAAAGCTAACCGAAAAAGGTGTTGCTTTTTTGAAAAAGCATTCCTATCTAGAGCTGGAATATCCGATGGATAAAAAGGATCTGAAGGCTTGGCTTCAAAAAGAAAAGTTATTGTATTTCAATGGCGCTGATGAAGACGATAACTTTGACGAGGATGATTTGCGTGATAGACCCAATAATTGAACTCAAGCAGGTGGGCAAGTCGTTTACGAGAGGCAATCCCGTATTGGATCGTATCAGCTTGGCAATTGAAAGCAAGCAATGCCTTGCTATTGTTGGCCATAATGGATCGGGCAAGTCTACGTTGCTTAAGCTGATAGCCGGCCTTGTGAAGGCTTCTAGCGGTCAAATCATATTGAAGCCCTATACCAAGATCGGGTATGCTCCAGAACATTTTCCAAAGCTGCGTTTCAGTGCGGAAGAATATTTGTATGCAATGGGGCGAATTCAGCACATGCCGAAGCCGATTCTGAATAATCGGATAAAGGAATTGCTTGGACGGTTTTCACTGCAAGAAACCTATCCTATAACAAATTTCTCAAAGGGTATGGCTCAGAAGGTGAATCTGATGCAGGCTGTCTTGGGAAAACCAAACGTATTAATATTGGATGAACCATTGTCTGGTCTGGATGCTGCATCTCAAGAGGAGCTGGCCCGAATGCTTCAAACCTTTAAGAATGAAGGTATAACGATTATCATGACGTGTCATGAATCCAATCTATTGGATCAATTGGCGGATAGAATAGTGACCATTCGTAATGGTCGTATCCAATCTGATCATTCTAATTATGTACATATAGAAGAGGCAGTCTATCACATCGTATATGCATTACCGGCTGGCATCGGCGGTGTTCCTTCCTTTGTCATGAGTTTGATGTCTTCAGGATCTATTGTGAAATATGAGGACGGGAACGAGATATTCGTGAAGGAAGAGTTTCGAGATATCATTCTATTGGAATTACTGAAGCAGAAATGTTCTATTTTGTCCGTTCATTGTATGGACAGGCTTCATACCCGAAAGGGAGGGTCAGAATGATCTTACATCTCATAACCTTCTTATTGAAGGGCTACATACGATCGTATCGCTATTTCCCTCCATTGTTATTCAGCGTAATCAGTATCATGATGCTTTATTCCTATCGACCCAATCCTGTTATGGCCAGCTACTCCGTTTCCTCCATCATTGTATATTTTGCTTCTGCCTGGGTTTGCTACAGCTTTTTAAGCTCCATTGAAGTGACGCACGGGCAAATTCTTTCGATTCATGCAGGAAGCGTACGGACTTATTTATGGGGTAAGACGGCTGCTATCTGCTTTTGCTGCTTAATAATTGATTTATTTGCGCTTTTGTATCCGGTTGCTACTCATATGTTCGAAGAAACCGTCAGTGCTCAGCAATTGCTGCTGGCGCTTATTGTCCACATCGAATTGTCACTGTTAGGCTTACTCCTTGCTTTGTTCTTTAACTATCACTTTTTTAAAAGTGCGAGCTTTACGATTGCGTCGATATTATTGGTTCTAATAGTGACGCTTGCAAGAGAAGGTATAATTGAAGAGATCGGAGAGAGCTTTGCCGTTGTTTTCTGGCTGCTGCCGCCAGCTTATCAAGGGATGGAGCTATTGAATCATTATCCCTCCTATCCATCAGGTCTAATACTCATCACACTGAGCTATCCGCTGGTTTATTTTTGCATGCTGTACTATTTGTACATGTTCCTATGGAAAAGGCGAATGTAATGTGAACGAAATGGCTGCCGTATAGATATTGTTGATAAACATATTCATGATGCTGAACAAACTTCATGATATTACCAATTGGATCAAATCGTACGATAACAGAATGCCCTTGCTCAAATTACTAAGCTGTCTACACATTCAAGCCTTTCCACATCATAAGCGCCGCTCCTGCGGCAACGGCATCCTCTCTCAGCAGGCCTTTGGAGAAGAGGGGGGTATATTCTGGATAATAATAGGTATTGCCGATCGCAACCTCAATAGCCGTTCGATAAAACGATTCATGCGAGTTGATTAAAGTCCCACCAAGAATGATGCATTCCGGATGAAAAATATTAATCAGATTGGCCAGCCCAATACCCAAATGTCTGGCTGTCTTGAGGAAGAGTTCCAGCGTGTTGGGATTTTCCATATTCAATTCATTTAACAGCAGATCATATTTGATATCCTCTGGCTTAACCGAAGCTCGGCTGATCAGGCCGGATCTCCCCAGCTTGGCCTCGGATTGCGCCAGCCGCTCAATGGCTTGTATGGATACATAAGCTTCAAGCGCGCCATAATTGCCGTGGGCATGCAGTCTAGGCCCATCCGCTTGAATAATCATCTGGCCAATGGAGCCTTCGCGGTCAACGGAGCCGTGCACAATACCTCCGTATGACATCATCGAAGAACGCAAGCTAACGCCGACATGCACATAGAGCATATGCTGCAGCTGGGATTCCCGCATCGCCCAGTGCTCGCCGAGCAGCGCCGTGTTGGCGCCGTTGTCCAGCTTCGCTTCGATTCCTGTCTGCTCTCGAATCAGCTCACAGATAGGCACGTTCGTCCAGCCCTTCGCCTCGAAGTAGAGCGGATTCAGAATGATGCCTGCATCGCGATCCAGAGGGCCGACCGCGCCAATCCCCATTCCCTTGATCTGGTCAAGCGTTATGCGATGGTCGAGCAGAAGCGCGCGGACTGTTGTCGCGACTTGCTTGACGAATTTCTGGGGAGTCATATCCTCATCCATTCTCCATCTCGTGATGGACATCGGATTCATCGCCATATCGAACAGCCCCAAGGTGGAGTAGAAGCGTGAAATTTCAAGCCCGAAGAAATACCCCCACGAAGGATTGATCTGGAACAGAATCGGCTTTCTCCCCCCGTTGGAGGGACCGAATCCGGCCTCTATAATAAGCTTCTCGGACAGGAGCTCATCCAATAAGCGGTTCATGGTACTTGTTTTGATGTCAAATAAGGGCATGAGATCTGCTTTCGAGACAGTCCCTTGCTTGGCGATGCGCTCATAAAGCGCTTTTTTGGTTGTGAATCGGTTTGCTGCTATATCCATCATTCGATCCCTGCTTATCGCGAATATTGTATTGCTTCCCTAATGATAACCGATAAGGCGGGTGCAGGCTATGTCGTTCAAGGCGGGTGCGTTCTTTTTCCTAAAATTAAAAAAACTTTGTTATTCCCCACTATTCCGATGCTCATTAAGCGGTATAAACCGATCATATGAATCCCTTATAATGCTTATCATCAACTCTTATAGCCTGATTTTTAAAAACTTGATTCCAAAATGAAAAAAAGATGGTATACTAGGTCTATAAGGCAATAAAGATAGGGGATGTCAGGTATGAAAAACGAAAAAGGCTTGCTTTGGAGGATCTTTTTTACGTTTTTGAAGATTGGGCCGGTTACGTTTGGCGGCGGGTACGCTATGATTCCTGTTATAGAGCGAGAGGTTGTAGAGAAGCGCAAGTGGCTGGAAACCCGGGACGTGGCGGACATATTTGCCGTAGCTGAGTCGATTCCCGGCGCGATCGGCATTAATTCTGCGACTTTTATCGGATACCGGGTAGCGGGAATTAGAGGCGCGCTGGCGGCTATGATCGGCATACTGCTCCCTACCTTTTGCATTATTTTGCTGCTGTCGCTGTTTTTCCTGCAAATGAAGGGACACCCCAAGATGGAGGCCGCGTTTGTCTCCATTAGAGCGACTATTGTGGCGCTGATCGCTTATGCCGCGATCAAGATCGGCAAAACGGCATTAGTGGATAAGACCTCGGCCGTCTTAATTGTGCTTACTGTCATTATTATGTACTTCGGCCATTCCTTTATCCATCCGGTATTGCTGATTGTGGGCGGGGCGGCCGCTGGCATTGGCATTATATTTGTAAAGCAGAGACTGGGCCGCAAATCGCCGCTGGCGAAGCAAGAGCCGGTATTTGATTATATGATTTAAAGGGCGGAGGGCTACTCTATGCTGCAGGTGCTTCTGGAACTATTTGTTACTTTTTTTCTAATCGGGATGGTCTCCTTCGGAGGCGGCTACGCGATGATTCCGCTTATTCAGGAGGAGGCCGTTAATCGCCATGGCTGGCTGGACCCTCAGCAATTTACGGATATTATAGCTATTGCGGGCATGTCTCCGGGACCCATTGCAACGAACATCGCCATCTTCATCGGCGTCCAGGAGGCGGGTCTGCTTGGAGCCATTGTCGCTGCCGCAGGCATGGTGCTGCCATCCTTAATCATTATCGTATGTGTGGGCGTCGTTTTTTTCAAAATATATCAGAGCAAATGGCTGCAATCGTCCTTCTATGGCTTACGGTCGATTATAACGGGTCTTATTATTTACGCTGCTATCATATTTGCGGTTAATAATGGCCTGGTTGGCAATCTGTCATGGTTCACGGCTTCGCAAATTCTGATCTTCCTTGGATCACTTGCCGCTTTATTAATCTTCCGCAAGCATCCCGTTTACGTTATTATGGCATCAGGGCTAATCGGTATTGCTCTCTATGGCTAGATGGCGTTTCTCGTCAAACAATCAGGAGGAGATCATACATTGGACAACCACAACAAACCGGCGTGCTGCTCAGCATCCAGGGGCGATGCAGCCGCCTCTCAGCCAATTACGCTTACACGGATCAAACAAAAGCAAACGTTGACCAGCCATGATCAATTGATCTGGGATTCCATGGTGACGATTCCCGCAGGCGAATTTATGATGGGGACGGATTCCCCGGAAGGCTTTCCCGCAGACGGTGAGGGCCCTGCTCGAATGGTGGCCATGGATGCCTTCCAGATCAGCCCATATGCAGTAACGAATGCAGACTTCAAAGCTTTTGTCGACGCAACGGGATATATAACGGAAGCGGAACGCTTCGGCTGGTCCTATGTGTTCCATCTGTTAGTGTCTGAGGAGACGAAGGCGATGGTGGCGAATGTGCCTCAAGCTGTTCCATGGTGGCTTGTTGTTCACGGTGCATACTGGGCGGCCCCTGAGGGCTCTGATTCCAGCATCTCGGAGCGAATGAATCATCCCGTTATTCATATTTCGTGGAATGATGCCCAAGCTTATTGCGAGTGGGCCGGGGTTCGGCTTCCGACGGAAGCGGAATGGGAATATGCCGCGCGCGGGGGGCTGGAGAGAAAAACGTACCCCTGGGGAGATCTGCTCAAGCAGGATGGGAAGCATCAATGCAATATTTGGCAAGGTAAGTTCCCGGTCAAAAATAATGCAAGCGACGGCTACGTCGGTACTGCGCCGGT
This sequence comes from Paenibacillus sp. PL2-23, assembly GCF_040834005.1. Classification (NCBI taxonomy): domain Bacteria; kingdom Bacillati; phylum Bacillota; class Bacilli; order Caryophanales; family Paenibacillaceae; genus Paenibacillus; species Paenibacillus sp. PL2-23. Next base: position 3,644,131 of record NZ_CP162129.1, on the reverse strand, counting down.
AGATGCGTACGAGCCGAACGGCTATGGATTGTATAATGTATCCGGGAACGTGTGGGAATGGTGCTCTGATGGCTTCACTCCCGCCTATCATCAAGTGACGCCTGCCAAAAATCCTCATTACACCAAAAAAACAGAAAAGCGCTCCATGCGCGGAGGCTCGTATTTATGCCATCGCTCCTACTGCAACCGTTACAGGGTGGCGGCGCGAAGCTCCAATACGCCAGACAGCTCAACAGGGAATTGCGGCTTCCGTGTAGCGCGATCGCTTGGCTAAAGCGCGGACAGGAAAGAACCTTGCTTAACGTATGCAAGGTTCTTTTCGATGTTTATTTCCCGGTAATAGGCGACGCTGCTCGTAAGCGGGAATAGACAATGGAGCATACGATAGCAACGGCTACGACAAGCGATAATCCCCAATAAATGTTGCTGTAGGCCTGAGCAAGAGTAAGCTTGCTCTGCCAGATCAGGGCGCTGGCCGACAGGGCGACGCCGAACGCGCCGCTGAAAAACTGAAGCAGCTGGAACAGCCCGAGACCCGAGCCAAGCTGCGATGGCTTCAAGAGTCGCGACATCTCGTTGGATACGCCGCTCGTCAAGATGGTGAAGCTGGTGCTAAGCAGCATGTAGATCAATAATATAGCCCAGTAGGATACGCCCTGGAACAGAGCAAACAGCACAACGGAGCCCAGCAAGACATATGGCATATAACGGATGATGGAGCTGTTCCCGCGAGCATCGATATATTGCCCCACACGTCTGGAGAAGAGGATCGCCAGAATAGAGCCTGGGAATACGACCAATCCCGCACCTATGGCGCTAAGCCCATACTGTTTGACGAGTATTTGGGGCATGAGATATAACGTGGCGAAGCTGCATAAATAAGCGGCAATGCCGACCGCGCCCAGAATCAGATAGGATCGATTGTGGAAGAGGGCAGGCAGCACGAATGGATGGCTGGCCGTACGGATGCGCAGGATGAACAGGATGAGCGTGAGCAGCCCGACAGCAAGCGCAAGCCACGATTGGTTGGTCAGGAAGAGAAGTAGTCCTGTTGTGCCTATGCCTATAAGCAAAGCGCCTAATGCGTCGAAGGTGCCCTCCTTCGCGGATTCCTTGGGAATAAGCTTGAAGAAGAGCGGAACAAGCAATACGGTAATCGCCGTTACAGCGAATAGGAGCTGCCAGCCCAAGTATTGTACAATAGCTCCGCCGGCAACGGGGCCGAAGCCAAGTCCCAGCGAGACGGATGACATGATAAGAGCCATGGCTTTGCCTCGACGCTCCAATGGGATATACCTGGAGATCAGCACGAGGGACAGTGAAGGAATAGAGCCCGCGCCTGAGGCTTGCAGGAGCCTCACCATAATCAGCATCATGAAGCCGTTGCTGAATAAGCCGATAATCGCCGCTATGCCGAGCGACAACAGGCCGATGATGAACAGTCTTCGGATCGGGATAAAATCAGCCAGACGGCTGTAAGTAATAGAAGAAATGGCGAATACGATGGAATAGCCTGTCACAATCCACGAGGTTGAGGATGCGGTCAGCTGGAATTGCTGCGAAATGGCTGGCAATGCCAGATTAAACATCATGGTGTTCATGATGACGAGAACAATAGTCAAGCCAAGCATCGCTGTGACGAGATTTTCTTTCAGGGCAAAGGACTGCTCCGTGGCAATGGCGCTGCTGGAAGCCGGTATGCTTTTCATGTGGTGCACCTCCGTGGTTTAAAGTTCGATAGTTATCGAACTTTAGAATCATAGCATGTGTTATGCTATAATGCAATTATCTAACCTGAAATGGGGTGCTTTCGATGAAAGTGCTGCTTCATCCGGCGCCAGAGGATATACATCTGTCGGCTGTTTTATATGCTTTAAGCGATCCGCTGCGGCTGATGATCATTGCCAAGCTGAAGGCAGCTGAGGAATGCAGCTGCGGCGACTTTGACTTGCCCATTGCGAAGTCGACGCTGTCGCATCATATTCGAACGCTTCGGGAAGCGGGAGTGGTCAATGTGCGAAGCTGCGGAACGCTAAGGCTCATATCGCTTCGCAGCGCGGATCTGGAGGGACGATTTCCCGGCTTGCTGGCGTCCATCCTTCATGCTTATGAATCGTCTGCAAGCAAAAACTCTCCCTGAACAGACCTAAGCCGTTCAGGGAGAGTTTTTTGGGTTGCTTGTTGCTATTCCCTGTGTAAATTCAAGGTGGGCACTTGGAGAAATTTCTGAATGGCCAGAGCGCATGCGCCAAGAACACAAGACTGTTTGCCGGATGAGGATAATTTCATCTCACGGTAATGGCAGATTCGAGAATGCATATGCTGACGGATCTCGTCCAAGGGGTTCTCATACAGACGCAATAACTCGCTATCGAGCACGATGACCTCTGGATTATAAATATTAATAATGTTGTTTAACCCGATGGACAGGTAATACATATAGGCTTTCATAGCTTCCTGTACAGCGGGATCCCCTTCCTTCAGCCATTGGCGAATCTGCTCATAGGTGACGGGAGCGCCATTCTTATCTGAGCTCAATTGCTGAAAAACACTTGCCTCGGAAGCGTATTTCTCCCAGCAGCCTTTATTGCCGCAATTGCAGCTGTGACCGCCAGGCACGAGAATCATATGGCCGATCTCGCCGGCAAATCCATCTTGCCCTCGGAAAAAAGCTTGGTTAATCATCATGCCTAGTCCAATGCCTGAATAAAAGGTCACGCAAAGCAAATTATCCGTTTCGTGATGGAAAAATGTACGCTCCGCGAACGCGCTGAGATTAGCGTTGTTCTCCAAGTGAACAACGACTCTCAGTTCCTTCTCGAGATCCGATTTTAACGCGACGTCATGCCAATGAAAGGAAGGAACATAGTGTATGACCTCATCTGTGGTTACGAGACCGTGTATGCCAATCACAATGCCAATAATACCGTACCTGCAGGAGGCGTACCGTTCTTGGTAGGCTCGAATTGAAGCGAGGAGCTGCTTCAGAATATGCTCATACATGGTGGATTCTAATGGAATCGTCTCCGTTGCAACGATGGAGCCTTGCAGATTGGCCAAGGCGAACGAGATCCGATTTCGCTCCAGATCGATGCCCAGGGCATAACCCGCCTCTGCATGGATGGAGAGCATAATCGGCTTGCGGCCCACAAGGTTGTATTCCGTATTTTTTTCAATGACCAACCCTTCATCAAGCAGATCGGAGACCTGAGCTGAGATGGTTGCTCGCGTTAAGTTGGTGGCTTTGGCCAGTTCAGCGCGGGAGATCATCCCCTCTTGCAAAATATGTTTTATGATCAGGGAGCGATTCATTTTTTTGATATAGGAAGCATCGCCTGTAGCCATCAATGTATAATCCTCCATTGGCCTAAAGATAGAATTGACAAAAAAATTGAGTGTTGATACATTTATACTATATTTAATTAGTTTAGTAAACGAATTAATTATGAGATGCGGACATGAAAGGGAGCGAGAGCGTATAATGGGGATTCTGCAGGAGCTTGTGAAGGATATTCCAATTCCAAGGATGGCCAAGGTTAAAGTGAATTTCGACGAGACCAAGATCGAGGATCTGGCAGCCGAGCTGCTGCCCAAGCTGCAACGCAATGCCATTTCAGAAAAAATATGGCCTGGTATGGAAATCGCCATTGCCGTGGGCAGCAGAGGACTTGACCGGCTTGTAGAGATTACGGCTGTTACAGTGAAGTTCCTGCAAGACGCTGGTGCAAAGCCCTTTATCGTGCCAAGCATGGGAAGCCATGGCGGAGCGACAGCTGAGGGTCAGCGAGAGGTGCTGGCGCATCTAGGGATTACAAGAGAGACGGTTGGCTGCGAGATCAGATCCTCGATGGAGGTCGTACAGATCGGGGAGCTGCCTAATGGATTGCCTGTGTATGTGGATCAATTCGCCGCGGCTGCGGACGGTATGGTTGTTATCAATCGAATCAAGCCTCATACCGCGTTTCGAGGCACGGTTGAAAGCGGCATGATGAAGATGATTAGCATTGGACTTGGCAAGCAGAAAGGCGCGGAGGCTTGTCATCAGCTCGGCTTTAAATACATGGCTGAGAATGTTCCGGCGATGGCCAAGATGATTATGGCGCATAAGCCGCTCCTGTTCGGAGTCGCCTCAGTGGAGAACGCTTTCGACAAAGTAGCCATCATCGAAACGATGACGCCGGAGGAAATTGTAGAATACGAGCCGGCCCTGCTCGTTAAGGCCAAGGTATTGCTTCCAAAGCTGTATTTTGACCAGCTTGATGTTCTCATTATCGATGAGATTGGCAAAAACATTAGCGGCGACGGTATGGATCCTAACATTACGGGACGTTATCCCACTCCGTATGCGCATGGTGGTCCCGATGTGAACAAAATGGCCGTGCTGGATGTGACCCCGCAAAGCGAAGGCAACGCTAACGGCGTTGGGACAGCGGATTTCACGACGCAACGGCTGGTCGATAAAATGGACCGCGAGAAAACGTATGCGAACGGCTTGACATCCACTGTCGTTGCGCCAACCAAAATTGCCACGACTTTGCCTAATGACAGGGAGACGATTCAGGCCTCCATTAAAACTTGTAATATTTTGCATTTCGAGCAAGTCAGAATGGTACGGATCAAAAATACGCTGGAGCTTGGCGTGATTGAAGTGTCTGAAGCGCTGCTGGACGAGGTGCGGCGGCATCCGAAAATGGAAGTTATTCAGGATTGTTATGAATTGGAATTCAATCAAGAAGGCAACTTATTCTAAAGATAGCGGGGGAAATGCGAAATGGTGAATTTGTTTGATTTGACAGGTAAAACGGCTGTTGTAGTGGGCGGTAACGGGGTGCTGGGCTCTTCCATGGCGGCAGGCTTGGCTGCTCACGGAGCGCAGGTCGCAATCGTAGGACGGAATTACGAAAAGGCGGTAGCGGTGGCAGAGGAAATAGCTGCTGCGGGAGGAAGCGCCCAGGCCTTCCAAGCCGATGTCGGCTCCAAGGAGTCGCTTGGACAATTGTCCTTGGCAATCGAAGACTGGGCGGGAGGCTGCGACATCTTGGTGAACGCACCAGGCAAAAACAGCCCAACTCCGTTCTTTGAGCTGGAAATGGAGGAGTGGGATGACATTATGGACGTCAACCTGAAGGGGGTCGTCCTTACTTGCCAGGTTTTCGCCAAACGTATGATTGAGCAAGGGCGAAGAGGCAGCATTATTAATATCTCATCTGTATCATCGACAACGCCATTGTCCAGGGTGTTTACCTATTCCGTTTCCAAAGCAGGCTTGAACAGTGTCACGCAATTTCTTGCCCGCGAATTTGCGGAGCAGGGCGTTCGTGTGAATGCGATTATACCTGGATTTTTCCCAGCTGAACAGAACCGCAAGATATTGAGCGAGGATCGAGTCGCCTCCATTATGAGACATACGCCGATGAATCGGTTCGGAACACCGGAGGAGCTCCAAGGAGCCGCAGTTTGGCTTGCGTCGGATAAAGCGTCGGGCTTTGTCACCGGCACGCTCGTGCGTGTGGACGGCGGCTTTGGAAGCATGACGATCTAGAGAGGGGCTGCAAAATGACTAGGGATAAATATGTTGGGCTGCAGGAGATACTGCGCGAGATGGGATCCGTTGTGGTCGCTTTCTCCGGAGGTGTAGACAGCACGTTCCTGCTGAAGGCTGCCGTAGAAACATTGGGAGCCCAGCATGTTCTCGCCGTAACGGCTGATTCCGAGACCTATCCCACCAGCGAGTTAAAGGAAGCGGAGCGGCTTGCGGAGCTGATCGGGGTGCGGCATGAGGTCATTTCCACCTCCGAGCTGGCGATTCCCGGGTATGCAGAGAATAACAAAAACCGCTGCTATTTCTGTAAAAGCAGTCTCTTCGATCATTTGCTGCCTTTGCTTGAGGAAAGGGGCTTCTCCAATATTGTTTATGGCGTCATCGCGGATGATATGAATGAGCACCGCCCGGGCATGCAGGCCGCCAAGGAAAGAGGTATTCGAGGGCCTCTGCTGGAAGCTGGCTTATTCAAGGAGGAGATTCGGGAGCTGTCGAGCGCGTTTGGGCTCCCGACGTGGAACAAGCCCTCCTTTGCCTGCCTGTCGTCACGGATTGCTTACGGAGAAACCATTACCAACGAGAAGCTGCAAAAGGTGGAGCGGGCTGAGGCTTATTTGAAATCTCTTCAGATTCGCCAGGTTCGTGTGAGGACGCATCAGGATATTGCGCGCATTGAAGTAGAGCCGGGTGATATGGCTGCTGTGCTGTCCAATCATGAAGCCATTGTTGAACGTTTGCAGGCATATGGCTACAAATATGTGACGTTGGATCTGCTCGGCTACAGGAGCGGCAGTATGAACAAAGCTCTTAACCTGTAAGCTGGATTCATTATTTGATTTGTAAAAAAGGAAGGTACTCGCATGTCAACCTACGTAATGGGACTTGATATTGGAACAACAAGCGTGAAGGCCTGTCTATTTAACAAAGTCGGTCATCTCGTCTCTGAAGCGGAACGAATGATTGAATCCGAATATCCGCAGCAGGGCTGGGTGCAGCAGGATGCCGTGAAGATTGAGCGATTGACGGTTCAAGCTGTAAACGAAGCAATCAGCAAGGCAGCTATAGATAGAGAGCATCTCATAGCGGTTGGCTTCTCCGCCGCTATGCACTCGCTGGTTCCAGTGGATGAACAGGGACAGCCGTTGTCTGCCGCATTCATTTGGTCAGACGGGCGAGGGACGGAGCAAGTGGATCGGATGACCGAGGAGCAGCGATGCCGTTTGTACGCGAAGACAGGCACGCCAATCCATCCCATGACGCCATTCATGAAGCTGCTATGGATGCAAGAGGAAATGATCGAGACCTACCGTCAGGCCGCGTTCTTCATGTCCATTAAGGAATATATCCTGTACTGCTGGTTTGGACAACGAATTATCGATTATTCCATGGCATCGGCAACGGGACTATTTAATCCATACACTCTGGAGTGGGATGAGGAAATGCTGGAGCTTGCGGGAATCTCCGTGGATCAGCTCTCTGCAATCGTGCCTCCGACAACTGTGCTGGGAGAGCTTAAGGTCGATATCGCAGAGGAAATGGGTATCGCCCCTTCGGTTCCCTTCGTCATCGGAGCTGCCGACGGCCAGTTATCCAATCTGGGTACGGGGGCGCTCTTAGCCGGTGAAGTGGCCGTAACGGTGGGAACAAGCGGAGCGATCAGGCAGTTCTCGCGCGAAGCGAAGGTGAGTCAAAGGGGAGAGACGTTTTGTTATTCCTTTTCAGAGGACTCCTACATTATTGGCGGGCCGACGAACAATGGCGGTATCGCACTGCAGTGGTTGAAGCAGCTGCTGAACGATTCCGGCAGCTACGAAGGCTTTCTTGCTGAGGCGGAGCATACTCCTCCGGGGGCCGAGGGGCTGTTATTCCTGCCGTATATTAACGGCGAAAGGGCCCCGCTTTGGAATCAAAAAGCGCGAGGCAATTTCTTTGGTATGACGATGACGCATACAAAAGCGCATTATGTAAGAGCCGTTCTGGAAGGCATTACCTTCAATCTGTATCAGATCGGTCAAGTGCTGGAGAAGTTGGCAGGTCCTCCGAAGCAAATATACGTAAGCGGGGGCTTAGCCCGTTCTCCCATCTGGCTTCAGATGATGGCAGACGTATTTGACGCTGCAATCTACGTATCCGAAAATCATCACAGCTCAGCATGGGGCGCAGCTTGGACGGCTTTAGTCGGGATTGGGGCAGAAGAGCGCTTCGAGGATATTAAACACAATATACCGATGGGCCAAGCCGTTCTTCCAAATGATGAGGTCAGCAGGAAATACAAAGAGATCTACCGTAAATATGAGGAATTGGCGGCTAGCCTAACCCCTTTATTCTAATGCTAGACCACTCGTAACGCTATGAGGTGAAACATCGTGTTGGAAAATATTTTGAGACAGGTGCAGAACGGAAGCATGAGTGTCGAGGACGCAACCAAGCAGCTGGCCCCGTTCGAAAACCTTGGCTTCGCGAAGGTTGACCATCATAGGAAGCAACGGCAAGGCTTCCCTGAGATTGTGTACGGGGAGAATAAAACAGCGGAGCAGATTATTGGCATTGCGAGAGCGCTGCAAGCACAGAACAACGAGGTGCTCATAACTCGTATTACGCCAGATAAAGCGGAAGCCATTCAAAACGTGTGTCCGAGCTATGTATATGACAACACCTCCAGGCTTCTCTATTGGAAGAACTCCGAACAAGCAGGCGTCGACCGAAAAGGATATATTGCCGTGATCGCAGCAGGGACATCCGATATAAGCGTCGCGGAGGAGGCAGCGGTTACCGCCGAAGTGCTGGGCAGCAAGGTGCATCGCTTCTATGACGTCGGAGTTGCAGGTATTCATCGTTTGCTGCATCATGCTGAGGATATTCAGCAAGCGACGGTTTCTGTTGTCGTGGCCGGCATGGAAGGCGCGCTTGCCAGCGTAGTGGGAGGCTTGGTGGCGCATCCGGTCATTGCCGTTCCGACAAGTGTAGGCTATGGAGCCAGCTTTAATGGCCTGTCGGCGCTGCTGACCATGCTTAATTCCTGCGCTTCAGGCATTAGCGTTGTTAATATCGATAACGGTTTTGGAGGCGGCTACAATGCTGCGCTGATCCATCAGCTTATACACAGGGGGAACGCTTAGCATGAAAACCTTATATATCGACTGCTTCTCCGGCATCAGCGGAGATATGTTTATTGGTGCGCTGCTGGATGCCGGCGGCAGCTTGAGCCTGCTTCAGGAGGAGCTGAATAAGCTTCAGATCAGTGACGAATTCAAGCTTAAGCGTGATACGGTCGTCAAAAATGGCATTACGGCAGTCAAATTTGATGTCGAGCTCCTTCAACAGGCGAACAAGGATGCTCAAAAGCATGAGCATAGCCACCACCATGATCATGCGCACAGTCACGAGCATACGCACAGCCACCACCATGATCATGGGCACAGTCACGAGCATACGCACAGCCATCACCATGATCATGGGCACAGTCACGAGCATACGCACAGCCATCACCATGATCATGGGCACAGTCACGAGCATACGCACAGCCACCACCATCACCATGATCATCGCGCGTATAAGGACATCGTTCGATTAATAGAGGATTCGGCCTTAGAGGATAAGGTCAAGCAAACAGCCTTGGCAATCTTCCGGAAAATAGGGGAAGCCGAAGGCAAAATTCATGGCATCGCGCTGGAGCATGTTCACTTCCATGAGGTGGGCGCCGTCGACTCCATTGTGGATATTGTAGGAGCGGCCATTCTGATTCATCAGCTGCAAATTTCGAAGGTAGTCTGCTCTGCGGTTCCGGTCGGCATGGGCAAGATTCGTATTGATCACGGCATCTATCCCGTGCCTGCGCCAGCGACACTGGAGATGCTTAAAGGAATACCCATTGAGCATTCGCATATTCGAGCAGAGCTAACTACACCAACGGGTGCTGCAATCGTTGCGGTTCTTGGAGAGAGCTTCGGTCCACTGCCTTCGCTTAAGGTGGAGTCCATCGGTTACGGAGCAGGAACCAAGACGTTCCAGGAACAGCCTAACGTGCTTCGTGTCATGATCGGAGAATAATGGGATGGGAAAGCAACTGCCGCCGCCGAACGAGCATACGGATAACGAGATGGTCAAAATGGAAGTCAACCTGGATGACATGCCTGGAGAGTGGCTTGGCTACGTCATGGATCTGCTCTTTGAGCAAGGTGCAAACGATGTTTATTACACCCCCATATACATGAAGAAGAACAGGCCTGGCACGCTGCTGCAGCTGTTATGCTCCACTGGCGATATAGATGCGATGAAAAACATCCTCTTCAGGGAGACGACGACACTGGGCATCCGTTATTATCCTTTATCGGTCCATCGTCTGGAGCGAGTATTTGTAACCGCACAGACGGAGTGGGGACCGATCAAGGTGAAGAAAGGCATTTATGGAGGCGAGGTCGTGCAATGGGCTCCAGAGTACGAAGAGTGCAAGCAAATCGCGAGAACGTATGGCATACCCCTTAAGAGGGTATACGACGCCATCCGCAAAGCGGAAGATCTAGGAGATGAACGCACCCATGATTAGTTTATTATCCCTTCTTTTCCTCGGATTCATATTAGGCATTAAGCATGCTATTGAGCCAGACCACATCATTGCGGTGTCTACGATGGTGGGCAAACATAAAAAACTGCTGCGATCGACATTAACGGGCGTATTCTGGGGAATTGGCCATACCGCGACATTATTTGTTGTTGGTATGCTTCTTGTCCTGCTGAAGGGGGAATTGTCAGATAGCCTGGCCATGTCGCTCGAATTTCTGGTAGGAATCATGCTGGTCTATTTGGGTGCCAAAAATCTGATACCCTCCAAGGGCTCGTTTGCTAGTCAAAAGGGTGATGTAAACGGTTCGATGTGGAGAGTTACAATAATCGGCTTCGTGCATGGTCTTGCCGGCAGCGCAGCCCTGGTCATTCTGACCCTATCGACGGTATCGTCCATTTGGGAGTGTGCCCTGTATATACTCGTCTTCGGCATAGGAACCATTACAGGGATGCTGGTGTTTACAACCATCCTGGGCATTCCTTTTGTGTATGGCAGCTCTAACAAGCCGTTGTCCGCCTCGTTAACCCGAATAGCCGGAACGGTCAGCTTTGTATTTGGCCTTTACTACATGTACAATCTGGGCATAACAGAAGGCTTGTTCGATATGTGGCTAGGCAGAAGCTCAAGCTAGCCCTTTCTCCGGCCATTCGTCATCCCATTATTCATTTCCCTGTATGTGGACTGCCCCTTCCTCGCGTTTGAACCGGTACGGCGTCTGGCCAACATGACGTTTAAAGGCTTGACAGAAGTATGGAAAATTGGGATAGCCGACAGCCTCGCCAATGTCCTTCATGGGCAGGTCAGTTGTTCGGAGCAGCCAGCACGCTTGGCGAATGCGGCGGGCGGTAATGTATTCGGTAATGGTACTGCCTACAGCACGGCGAAAAAGACTTGAGACATGATTGGGCGTGAGATGCACAGCTTGCGCCAGCTTGTCGAGCTCAAAGGGCTCCATGTAATGCTCCTCCAGCCATTCCAGAAGGTGCTCCGCTGCGCTGAGCACCTTCCCCCCCGAATGCGCCCCAACCGTTCCCGAAGCCTCACTTTGTATCCAAGCAGTACGAATGTGCTGGAGCAGCGTACTCAGGAAGAACAGCTGCTGCTCCAGCAGCTGCTCCGAGGCGCAATGCTTCAGCGCACCGGAGTAGTAATGAAGCAAGCCTTCTATTTCGGGCAAATCTAGCATGCAGAGCTTGGATGGGAGAGAGGGATCCCTGGACAGCAGCCGCAGAAATGCCTGTAGTGTCGGAAATGATCCCAGCACCGCTTCAAGAGCAGCGGGCTCGAATACAAACAAGGATCGGACGTAAGGCTGATCGGGCAGTCCAGTTACTCGGATGCGGTGCAGCTGGTACGGACGGAAGCAGAACATTGCCCCCGGTCGCAGCTCGAAAATTTGTTTGTCCACAATGACATGTCCCCGCCCCTCGTGCACATACAACAGCTCCATGCCTTGATGGGCATGATAAATTTCGGCAAACTCATACGAGCGGTCCTTATGGAATGACAGCTGGACGGGATGCCTGTTCAAGTTCATGTAGTTTATTAGCTTCATGGCGTTATGCCTCTCTCCGCACAAGTTTGCAGCAATATCGTAATCTAACAACATTTTATCATGAATGAGTGAAACATGCTCGTACTGATATTTGTTAAGATGGAGTTAGCAGGAACGATACATCATGTAAGCCGCTGCGAACATACGAGCAAGAGCAAGGGGGCATTGCACATGAGGAAAACGCGCTTAATCCAGTCATGGGAGCATTACACAGGCAGCCTTGGTGGCGTGTGGGAAGTATGGAGAGCCGACAAGCTGAATAACCATTACAACGTGCCTTGGCGTCCGGTTGCCTTGCCGCACACGTATAACGCCCTGGATGTGATGGACCCGGATGCCAAATATTATCAAGGTCCGGGCTGGTACCGCACCCGTCTCAAGGTGGATAATCCGTATCCGGAAGGCCGGACACTGCTGCACTTTGAAGGCGCGGGACAACGAACCAGCGTCTATGTGTACACAGAGCTCGTCGGCGAGCACCTCGGAGGTTATGATGAATTTACGGTAGACATTACAGAGGCGTCCACAGCAATCCAAGCGCTCGAACGATATGAGGGAGCGGTGCCGCTTGCCATTATGTGCGACAACAGCCGTGAGCTGGAGACGATTCCGTCAGACGCCAGTGATTTCAACCTGTATGGCGGGCTGTACCGATATGTCAACCTCGTTCATGTACCCGCAATTTCTTGGAAGCAGATGCATGTAGAGCCGGTGCTTCAGGAGGATGGCACTTGCCGTGTCAAAGTCCGAGCGGAGCTCTACAACCCGCTGGCAAAGGACGATTCTGTAGAGATAACGGTAAACATTCGAGATGCAAAAGGCTGTCTGGTGGCGGAACAACACCTATCCACCGCTTCATGGAAGGCGTGCAAAATGTTGCTCGACACGGTGCTGGAATCACCTCAGCTATGGTCGACAGCTACGCCTGCCTTATATCAGTGCGAGGTCATTCTTAAGAGTCGCTATGGCAGCACGTCGGAGCAAGCGTCCTTCGGCGTTAGATCGTTCGAATTTGTTCCGAACGGCCCCTTCAAGCTGAACGGGGAGAGGCTGCTGCTTCGCGGCACGCACCGACATGAGGATCATGCGGGAGTCGGAGCGGCGATGACGGAGGAGATGATTCGTTATGAGATGCAGCTCATTAAGGATATGGGCGCCAACTTCATTCGTCTAGGACATTACCAGCAATCCCGCATTGTACTGGATTGCTGCGACGAGCTCGGCATTCTGGTATGGGAGGAGATTCCATGGTGCCGCGGGGGATTAGGGGGCGAATCCTACCGTCAGCAGTGCCGCGACATGTTGAAGGCGATGATCGAGCAGCATTACAATCATCCATCCGTCATTCTATGGGGATTGGGCAACGAAAACGATTGGGAATGCGATTTCGACTACTTCGATCAGGAGCAAATTCGCAGCTTTATGCTTGAGCTGCATGAGCTGTCTCATTCGCTTGATCCGAGCCGGCTTACAGCGATACGACGCTGCGAGTTCTGCAAGGATATTGTCGACGTGTATTCCCCTTCCATCTGGGCAGGCTGGTATCGAGGCATCTACACGGATTATGAGAGCAGCAGCCGCCAGGCCTTCGAGAATGTACGCTCGTTCTTCCATATGGAATGGGGAGCGGATAATCTGGCGACCCGGCATGTAGAGCAGCCATTTACAGGCTTTGACCTGATCCAGGGGGAGGATGGAGGGACCGATGAGCGAGATGGCGATTACTTACTGGTTGGCGGAGAAGCGCGTGTATCCCGCGACGGCGATTGGTCGGAGACATATTTCTGCGAGATGATCGACTGGTATTTGAAGACACAGGAGAAGATGGACTGGCTTACCGGGGCCGCGCAGTGGTCGTTTAAAGATTTTGCAACGCCGGTCCGGCCGGACTCTCCCATTCCGTATTTAAATATGAAAGGAATCGTGGAGCGAGACTTTACCCCAAAAGACGCCTACTATGTGTTCCAATCGTATTGGAGCGACAAGCCCATGATTCGCATCTACGGACATACCATGCCGATCCGCTGGGGAGCGGAGAACGAGAGCAAGCTGATCAAGGTCTACTCCAATTGTGAAGAGGCGGAGCTGTTCCTAAATGGCGTAAGCCTCGGCAGAAGAAAGCGCGACTCGCAAAATTTCCCCTGCGCGGGACTTCGCTGGGAGACGCCTCTTATGGCTGGAAAAAACGATGTGCGTGTTATCGGCTTCCAGAACGGCGTCACGGTCGAGGATCGGCATACGTTCCATTACGAGACGGCATCGTGGGGGGAGCCTGTGGAGCTGAGGCTTTATGCAGAGAAGCAGGCTGATGGGCGTGTTTATGTCGAAGCGCGAGCATTTGATGCAGAAGGGCGCTTCTGTCCGGATGCCATTCACTTTGTCCGCTTTGGCCTCAGCGGCGACGGACGGCTGCTGGATAACCTGGGCACCGTGCGCGGCTCGAGACTCATGCAGCTTGCTGGCGGGCGGGCTGGCATCTATGTGGATCCTGACGGTGCGCTGCCTGCGGCGATTACAGAGACCGGGTTTTTCTCGGCAGGCGGCCCTTCCTCCGCAAGGGACAAGCGGAGCAGCGAGGCTGCGTCTAGTCAGTCGGTATCTGTCATTAGCGTGAAATGCGAGGGGCTCCCGACGGCTTGGGTGACATGGGAGGAGCAGGATGGAGAATGATGAAATCACAGGGAGGCTATAAATGATGGCACAAGTACACGATCAATGGAAGCAGGCCGCTCAGCTTAAGGGAGTATTGCCCGAGGTGTGGGAGCAGCTTCAGGTGAAGGTCGACCGAATGATCAGTCAACTCGGAGACAAGTCTCCACACGTGGCAAAGGCCGATGGCATCTACGACGATATGCGCCTGGACTGGTGGACGTCCGGCTTCTGGCCTGGCATGCTGTGGATTCTATATGATATGACGGGCAAGGAGCACTACAAGACGGCAGCCTGGGAATGGGATATTCGTCTTGAGCAGAGGTTTACGGAGGACAACAACTTTCATCACGATGTCGGTTTCCAGTTCCTGCCGACAGCAGTTATCAAGCACCAGATTACGGGAGACAGCGATGCGCTTCGCCGAGCGGTCTACGCTGCCAACTTCCTGGCTGGCCGATTCAATTATGCGGGCAGGTTCCTGCGGGCCTGGAATCAGGACAAGCGGGGCTGGGCGATCGTAGATTCGTCGATGAACCTATCCCTTCTGTTCTGGGCGGCTGCTGAGCTGGAGGACCCTCGCTTCGAGCAGGTAGCCCGCATGCATGCGGATACCGTTGTAGATCGCTTCATCCGGCCAGATGGATCCGTGAACCATATACTTAGCTTCGACCCTGCAAGCGGAGAGCTCATTGAGTCTCTCGGCGGCCAAGGAGCGGGCCCGAACTCTGCTTGGAGCCGCGGCGCGTCCTGGGCGCTGCATGGGATGGCGAATGTGTATCGCTATACGAGAGACACGAGGTATCTAGAAGCAGCTCAGCGTGTGGCGCACTACTTCATTGCCTGCCTGCCAGACGACTCGGTGCCCCATTGGGATTTCCGCGCAGCGGATTCGCTAAGCGACGAGCCGCGCGACACCTCGGCGGGCGCTTGCGCTGCGTCGGGATTGCTGGAGCTGGCCGATATGCTGCCTGGCGCAGAGGGGATGCCTTATCGTCAAGCGGCGGAACGTATCCTGCTGTCGCTGACGAATCACTACGGCACTTGGGATCAGCCTGAGCATGAGGCGATATTGATAGGCGGTACCGGACATAAGCCAGCCGGGCAGAATGTCGACGTGTCGCTCATCTACGGCGACTATTATTATGTGGAGTCGATCGCGAAGCTGATGGGATGGAAACGGAGAATTTTTTAAGCGGAGTTGGATTGGAATAGGTGACGGGCAGGAAGCCCCCTAATGGACGAATGTGGTCTATTAGGGGGTTTTAAATATGGCTTCCAGGATGCGCTGAGCCGCCATGCACAGCTCTACCTGTCGGAAGTGTAGTCCCTGAACGTTCTTAAGAGGGCCATGGATAACGGAGCGCACCCAATCCTGGAAGGAATAGACCGCGTACTTCTCGATTCCCTTGGCCGAAGCCAGCGCTTCCGCCAGGTGAATGATAAAGGTGATCGAGGAGGCGTCCCCAGGAAGGCGCATACTCTCTGACAGCCTGGGCACAATGACTCTGCTCCACAGCTCGCGCGCAGGAATGCCGCTAGCCCCAAGCATGCGGCCCAGCGCAAGCAGCTTGGCATCGGGGAGTGAGGCGAGCATCCCCTTGCAAGCTTCCTCGGTTAAAGACTCAATGTCGATGCAATAGACGCGCCCCTGCAGCCCCTGCAGCCCTCGGAGTGCGTCGTAATACCCCATGCTCATGCTGCGGTGAATGGCTGAGGGGTTAAAGCTCATCATACCGCCGAGCGGCTCGGAGGGGGCGATTGTTGTCAACGTGAGGTCGGGATATCGGACCTTTTGCGTCACGCCCATCGCGAAGGTGCGGACCGCAACAATGCTTGTATAGCCTTTGCGTGCAAGCATATTAATGGGGCAATTATCGTACAGCCCGCCGTCGATATAGGCTTTATCGTCAATAAACGTCGTCTGAAAGCCTGGAAATGAGGCGCTGGCCATCAGATAGTCCAATATTCGTCCTGCCGGGATGTCCTCCTTGTACAGCTCCAGCGGAGCTCGGTCACTCAAGGATACGGTTACCAGCCCAAAGTCCGCAGTGCTGGACCGCAGCCGGCTTTCGTCAATCAGGGACTCCATAAATAGTCGCATTTTATGCGTATCCATGCCTCTGCCCGCGATAAGCCTCTTGGTGCGCGCGGCCATGTGGCGCAGGGCTGCTGTATCCAGTCTCCGCCTCATCAGCAAGCGGTATTCCTCTTCGCTGATGTCGAAGATCGACCGGGCGTCGAGCTGCTCCCAAACCCCGAAGCCAATCTCGAAATCTC
This sequence comes from Paenibacillus sp. PL2-23, assembly GCF_040834005.1. Classification (NCBI taxonomy): domain Bacteria; kingdom Bacillati; phylum Bacillota; class Bacilli; order Caryophanales; family Paenibacillaceae; genus Paenibacillus; species Paenibacillus sp. PL2-23. The sequence continues at coordinate 3,627,541 of NZ_CP162129.1, read as the reverse complement.
CCTGCGCGATAACGGCTCCGTTCAAGGCGCCGATTGAGGTGCCGGCTATGGCGTCGAAGGTATAGCCAGCCTCCCGGTACGCTTTGACGACCCCCATATGGTAAGCGCCTTTGGCGCCGCCTCCTTCAAGCGCAAGCGCCAGCTTGCCGTTTGCTGTCACGAACGCCTTTCCCCTTTCCCATAACGCTGCTATTGTTTGCCAACTATATTCGCTTCGAGAGAAACATATTCCTGCTGTTTCAATGTACAAAGCAGGGTGTACTAATTCTCAAATCGATTAAAGTCCACAAAGGAGAGATGTACATGTCCCGTTATTCACACGCCAGACGATTAGAAGGCAAGGCAGCGCTTATTACGGGGGCGGGCTCCGGCATCGGACGAGCTTCCGCCATTCGCTTCGCCCAGGAAGGTGCAAACCTCGTCCTGCTTGGTCGGGAGCTGGAGCCGCTTGAGGCAGTTTGCCGGGAGGCTGAAGCCTTTGGCGTACAATCCATAGCCGTCCAGGCAGACATTGCGGATGAGCAGTCTCTTGAAGAGGCTTACCGCAGCGCGATCTACACCTTCGGACAGCTTGATATTGTATTTGCAAACGCGGGCATCAACGGTACGATCTCGCCCATTGAGCATATGAGCAAGGAGGAATGGGAGACCACCATTAACATCAACCTGACTGGAACGTTCCTGACGGTCAAGCAAGCCATTCCTCACCTGAAGGAGAAGGGCGGCAGCGTCATAATTAACAGCTCCATCAATGGCAATCGGGTATTCTCCAATTTCGGCTTCAGCGCCTATAGCAGCTCCAAGGCAGGGGTGTCCGCCTTTGCGCGCATGGCGGCTCTGGAGCTGGCGGAATTCGGCATACGCGTGAACGCGATATGTCCTGGCGCGATTTCAACCAATATTGACGAGTCAACCAAGCCTAAGCCGGAGCTGGAGGAGATCCGTATTCCTGTCGAATTCCCCGAAGGCGATCAGCCGCTTGAGAATGGACCAGGCAAGCCTGAGCAGGTTGCCAATCTCGTACTGTTTCTGGCGTCGGATGAGGCCAGCCATATTACCGGAACTTCCGTCTATATCGATGGAGCGGAATCCCTGCTTCGCGGGTAATGCGGACATCATCTAATCAAAAAAAGGAGCGTTCCCTATGTTATTGGAGAGTATCTATCATTCCCCCAGCCGTAGATGGTCATATGCTTATGATGCGGAGACGTTCCATCTCAGACTGAAAACAAAACGTAATGATGTGGAGAGGGTTGTTGCTGTTGCAGGAGACAAATATGACTGGGACCATCACTCCCATGAAGTGGAGATGGACCACATCGCAGCAGATGGCCTGCATGATTATTGGGAGGCGGTCATTCGTCCGGAATTCAAACGGTTCACCTACGGATTTCGTCTGCACAGCGGCGATGAGACGATCTGGCTTACGGAGGACGGCTTCTCTTCGGAGCAGCCGGCTCCGGCGGGCGGTTATTTCGAGGCTCATTATATTCATGAAGTGGATCTGTTCGCCCCGCCGGAGTGGGTAAAGGAGGCTGTATTCTATCAAATTCTCCCGGACCGCTTCGACAATGGCGATACCTCCAACGATCCAGAGGGAACCTTGCCCTGGGGAGAAAAGCCGGAGGGTGATTCCTTCTTCGGAGGAGATATCCAGGGAATGCTGAACCGCATCGGCCACTTGAACGAGCTTGGAGTGAACGCCGTCTATTTGACGCCAATCTTCCGCTCGCCCTCGAACCACAAGTATGACACGGTGGATTATCGCGAGATTGATCCCCATTTTGGAGACAAGGAGCTGCTTAAGAAGTTTGTACAGCTCTGTCATGACAACGGGATACGCGTTATTCTTGATGCGGTATTCAATCATGCGAGCGAGCAGTTCCAGCCGTTCCAGGATGTGCTGGAGAAGGGAGAGGAGTCGAAGTACAAGGACTGGTTCCACCTGAAGGAATTCCCGGTTGGCGTTCACGATGGTATGCCGAATTATGATACGTTTGGATTTTTTGGCCATATGCCTAAGCTGAATACCGCGCATCCTGATGTGAAGCAATATTTGATCGAAACTTCGGTCTACTGGATGGAAGAAACGGGGATTGACGGCTGGAGACTGGATGTCGCCAATGAGGTGGATCATCAATTTTGGCGGGAGTTCCGCCAAGCGGTCAAAACGGCTAATCCGGATGCCTTTATTGTAGGGGAAGTGTGGAGCGACTCCTTGAATTGGCTGCTTGGCGATCAATTTGATTCCGTCATGAATTATCCGTTGACGCAGCAGAGTCTTGGCTTTTTTGCCGATCGAACCATCTCGCCTGCCCAATTCGCAGAGCGCGTGAACGGGCTTCTCATGCGTTATCCGCAGCAGACGAACGAGGCGCTCTTCAACCTGCTGTCCAGTCATGATATACCACGAGTCCTGACACGATGTGATGGCGATATTGGAAGGCTCAAGCAAGCTGTTGTATTCATGATGACCATGATGGGCTTGCCTTGCATTTATTATGGGGATGAGTTCGGCATGGATGGCGGAGACGATCCGGATTGCCGCAAGTGCATGGTCTGGGATGAGGAGAGCCAGAACAAGGACCTGTTCGATTTCTATAAGCTGCTTATCGCACTGAGGAAGGAGCACAAGGCGCTGCGCAGCGGTCGATTCCGCATTCTATCAGCAGAAGCGGAAGGCGGCTCGCTTATTTATGAACGGCTGGATGGGGAAGAGCATTTCACCGTCTGGGTCAATCGTTCGGACGAACACGCCGAGCTGACTCATCCCATGGTGGAGGGCGGCTGGCGTGATGCCTTAACGGACGAGGAGATTGATAATCATGAGGGGCGTCTGACCATCCAGCTTGAGCCGAACGGTTATAGGATTATATGGCGGAGAATCCAATAGCCGCTCCATACTATTAGAATGGCGTGCCGGCTGACCGGCGCGCCATTTTTTTGCGCATTCGGGCTGTTTCAGATGTTGTCATTAAGTGTATCAAATATTACCGACATAAAGGTTCGAGGTGTACCAACATACTAAGAGAGTTTGGAGGAATATATGGTGAATCAAATGGTTTGTACAGCTATGCTGCTTGCGGGCGGTGAGGGCAAACGGCTTGCTCCGCTTACCTCTTCCTTGGCGAAACCCGTTGTGCCTTTCGGCGAACGTTACCGTATGATAGACTTTCCGCTTAGCAATTGCTTGAATTCAGGCATTCGCAATGTAGGCGTGTTAACTCATTATTGCTCCGACACGGTACACCGTCATATTGGCGACGGCGGCGCGTGGCTTAACGCTATAGGGGCCAAGCACGCGGGTGAAATTGTGATGCTGCCGGCTTCTGAGCACTCTCCTAGCGGATGCTACAGTGGCACAGCCGATGCCATTTATCGCAATTTAGCCTACATCGATCACCATGATCCACAACATGTTCTGATCCTGTCTGGCGACCATATCTATCAAATGGATTATCGTCCCATGCTGGAGAGGCATATTAGCAGTGGCGCATCCGCCACAATTGCAGTGAAGGAAGTGCCTTGGCACGAAGCTAGCCGCTTTGGCATTTTGAATACAACTGAGGATTACAGCGTCGTGGAGTTTGAAGAGAAGCCATCCCGTCCAAGGAGCAATCTAGCTTCAATGGGCATCTATCTGTTCCGCAAGGACAAGCTCATAGAGGTGCTGGAGCAAGATGCCCGGAATCCCGAATCCAGCCATGACTTCGGCAAGGATATCATTCCAAAGCTTCTCCTGGGTGGCGAGCGAATATCCGCTTATCCATATGAAGGCTACTGGCGCGATGTAGGCACAGTCGACAGCCTATGGGAAGCCCATATGGAGCTGATTGACGGAAAGCTTAACTTATCTGAGCCTCATTGGCCGCTCCACTCCAGCTGTGTGTCACCCTTAGGTATGACTAATAGTCGAAGCGGGATTGTGTCTCCGGATTGTATTGTAGACAGCTATTGCCGGATGGAGGGCAGCGCCAAGCGTTCCATTATTAGCACAGGATCCGTAATCGGCAGAGGCAGCCTGCTCTCAGAGAGCATTATTATGCCCGGCGCTCGAATTGGCCGTCATGTCCGCATCCACAAAGCTATTATTGGCGAGAATGCCGTTATTGAGGATGGTGCTGTAATTGGTGCTCCAGATGCGGCGCACATCTCGGTTGTAGCACCAGGAGAAGCTGTCAAGGCGGAGCGCAGAACCGCGCCTGTCAGCTCTGACAACCTCGCAGCCCTGTTGTCCGGCTCTGCGGGACGCCGTAATCGCAAGCTTCACAAAAGCCAAGCGCTTGGCTATTAGACCATTAGGTCTTCTCGTAGTCGTACAATAGCGCCGGAATAGAAGGCATCCTGGAGACAGGAGAAGTCGAGGCGGCATGCCGGTCCGCCACGCGGTTCCAGGCATGGAGACGAGCTGTTTGCCATGTGCGGTCCCGCTTATATGACAAAAGGAGAGGACGGGGGTAACCCGCGTCCTCTCCTTTCCAGTTCGGCTTGCTTTAGCTCACGGATGGACCGGTCGCCACGGTCGTGCTGACCGCATCGGACGTCTTATCCGTCGTCGTGAAGTAGTACTTATGATTGCCTTTGGGCAGCCTTGTAATGAGTCTATAGGTCTTGCCGTTTGTATAATCCGTGTCATTCACGTTCACCTCGTACATCTTGCGGACTACGCCGTCTGTGACAAGCTCTACAGCATACGGCGCTTCGTTGTCGACATCGGTATATGTCACGGTAAACGTAAAGTTCGACAGAGTATTGCCGGTTGTTGCACTCACGCTGCCGGCTGTTAACGTTGGCGCGCTGCCGCTGGCCGTGTTGGTAAATTGGAGATCATCCATAAACATCTCTCCATAACCCTTGACGGTCTGCTTCAGCCAAATCGTAATCACGGCTTTCGTCCTGTCCATGGCAGCCGGCGCTGTGCTCGTGTCGAACTGCATATCGGTCCAAGTGGTCGGGATGCTGATCCAGCCGTTCGTCAAGTTGATGCTGTTTTTGCCATCGGACAAGGTTGCCCGCATGCGCAAGTTTGGATGGCTCGGATTTTTCACCTTCATGTTGACGTAACGATAGCCATCTACGCTATAGGATTCGTTCCAATGCTGGAATTTGGCTTCCGCGTTGACGTTGGACGGGTTCTGCCCAAACTTGCCGACGAAATTCCCGGGAGTATCTTCAACCCTGGCGAAAGTGCCTTCGTTGGTGCCGCCATTCTGATTCCACCAGTTCACCCATTGTCCGTTCGCTTTGCCCCATACTCCATTTTTGTCAAAGTCATCGAAGAGAAGCGGATGCGAAGGGTCCGGAAGCGGCCGGGCAACCGTATAGTGCATGTGGCTGTACGTGTAGTTGCCCGAGGTGTCGTTGCCTCTCACGCGCATGAACAGATTGGATAGCGGTGTGACTGTGCTTGTGTCGAACGTATACTCATAGGCAGGGCCATTCAGCGTCATTGGCACATAGGTTCCGCCGGTTCTTACAGCCGGCGTGCCGGCGTTCGTGCTGGTGAATACCGTGACATCGCCGCGTACATATTCGCCAAGGGTCGGGCCAAACACTTGAAGCTCGGGCAGATTCGACCCCGAAGATGCTTCATTATTAATCGTGCTGAGTCCCATAACCGTGTAGAACATGCCGGCTTGGATATTGACGCTGTACTCATTGTATCGCCACTGACTCATATTGTCCGCGCCCGCGTACCGGTCTTCGTACCATGGACTGACGCTGAATTGATCCTTCGGATTTTTGATATTCGCGCCGCTGACCATCGCGCCAGGGATGACGACCCCTTGATTGGCAGACGAGTTCGCTTCTTCGTCCAACCGCGTGTGGAGGAAGTCGACATAGTCGGTACCGATGCCGGACACCCAGCTAGTATTCCATGGATTCTGCCCGTAGACCCAGTACATTGCTCTTTGAATGATGCGGAGCGTATCGGGATCGCCGAAGAGCTCGTAATACCGCATCATATCCCCGATATACGCCATAAGCGGCTCGTTTACGCCGAAGTTGCTGAACTGGTTGATGACGCCGTACGGCGTATCGTCCATGAGCGTCAACACGTAATGGAACTGCTCCTCGAGCAAGTCCTGAATGTGTGCTTGCGTCGCCGTATCGGCCACCGGATAGAATTCGGCGAGCGCGATCGGCCGCATGCTCCAATACGCGGTCGAGCTCAGGTCGTCGAACGTGAGAGCATTGGCGGCAGTCGTTGCCGCGTTTTTGTAAGCCACATCGTTTGTGAGCAGGTACATCTCGACATCGGCGAAGATTCTTGATTTGTTGACGTCCCCGTGCTGAGGAGCGGTCAGATTGGCGACCATAAAGTCGTACATCGTAGTCGCTGCTTCTTCGTATTCGTCGGCGGCTGCGTTTAGATCCGTGAAGAGAGAGGTCGGAACGTCGCCTTCGGCTATTGCCGTGCGAATCGCGCGCGCCGTCGAGGCGAGCGTTGCCGCGCCTTTGGCCGAGCCTTTTACGCTGAGCACATCGGTACGCAGCTTCCGGTCGTCCGAGTTGCCCGGGATGCCATCGGTTTCTTTGTGAGGGTGTACGAAGGCCCCATGATGGGAGATGTTGTACATTGCGCCGTTGAATAGGTTGGCGAACTTCACCAAATAATCGCTGGCAAACATCGCTTCATCGATAAGGTCGGGAATATCGTTATTGTCATTATCGAACTTGACGCTAGGGGAGTCTAAGTTCCGGAGATAAGCCAAGACGATCTCTGCGCCTACCCATTGATTGGCGCCGTATTTACCGTAGTCGCCCGCGTCGTAATGACCGCCTGTCAGGTCATAGCTAGTCGTGCCGTCAAGGCTGATGGCATCGTCCAGATGTCCCGCGGGATGGAACACTTTTTCGGATGGCGGGATGGTGCTGTACCCTGGCGGGTAAACATCGGAAGTGGCCACGCTGGCGCGCTGAATCCGATAGAATGCCGTCATCTCGTCCTTGTAGCCGTCCCAGACGTTCGTTTTAATCGGGAACGGGTACGATGAGATGCCGTTTGTCTTTATCGTGTAGTTGTCTCCGAGCGTCGTAATTTCCGGGAATTCAATCATGTACACATATTTGCCCCAGACCATTCCTCTGTAAGGCATATGACCCGACTTCACCACAGTGGTGCCGTTCAGGATTTGATAGCTGTTGTCGCCCAGATAAGTAGTGGATGTAATGATTGCATTTTTGTAAGCGGTCGAGCTGTAGCCGACTTGGCTTACGGTAACGTCGATAATAGAAGACGATTGCGTAACGGTTGGAGCAGTCGCGGGAGTTGTGGAAGCGGCAGGGGATGAACCGTCAGCGGCGCGGAAGTAGTAAGTGCTGGTGCCGACAGGCAGTTTGCGAAGGAAAAAATATTCCTTGCCGTCCGTGTAAGCCGTGTCGCTGTAATCGACCTCGCGCATATCGTATGCTTTGTCGTCGATGACGACCTGCATCGCGAGAGGCTTATTATTATCCTGGTCGGTGTATGTCGCTCTGAAGGTATACATCGTATTCTGATTGTTGATGGTGCCCGAGTTGGAAGTAAGAGGAGCTGCAACGAGCGTAGGCGAATTGCCGGTGTTGTCCGTTGTCGCCGTGATCTCATCCATCAAAATTTCACCGTAGCCGGTTGCCGTTTGCTTCAACCAAATCTCGAAGCGGATCTTCTTTTTGTTTATGGCTGGCGATAGAGCGTTCAGATCGATCTGCGTAGTGGTCCAGGTCGTGGGCACGGCTGCGAAGCCGCCGGTCAGGTCGAAATTTCTCTCTCCATCGTTGATGACAATACGAATGCGGGCGTTTGGATAACCGGGATTTTTCATCTTGAAATTCAGGTAACGATATCCCGTCAGGTTGATGGTCTGGTGCCAAGGCTCGAACTTGGCCTGTGAGGCGCTTGAGGCTGGCGTCTGCGCGAATTTGCCGACGACGAGCGAGTCTACTGTCACCTTCGAGAAGGCTCCCGTCCCTCCCGATTGGTTGTACCAGTTCTGCCAGGCTTGCTTGAATTGGCCGTTACCGTCAAAGTCGTCGAAGATCGCTGGATTGTTGGGATCCGGCAGCGGCGTAACGGCGGCATGGGATGGAGTTGGCGTAAACACCAATGCTTGCATGCCAACCATAAGTCCTAGCCCTAGCAATAGAATCCTCCTGGCCTTTCCTGTTCTACGCGGCTTAATTGTCATCATAATACCTCCATTTCATAATGGTTGACGGTGCAGCGTACGAAACTCTAGCAAATCTCGCAACTAGCCGATTTTACGGTCATTCCTCCTTTTATGACACTATCTATTCGCTTTCACCAGTTATTGTAGTAGAATGGCGAGCGTTCATCCATGTCATATACAAGGATGCATGTGATCATTTCGAGCGTGTCGAGCGCGGCTGACTCATTCTCGAGTTTTCGACGGCAAACGCACAGATGCAAATCTCGCTGACGGACTCGAGCTAGCCGGGTCCGATAACGGTCAAAATGAATCCTTAGAAGCTGGATTTTGCACATTCTCGGCTGTAACGGTCAAAAATGGATCTTTAGCCGCGGATTATATTGAGGATCGATCAAATTGTGCGTTCTAAGAGGAAGAAATGACCGTTACAATTTTCGGCGTCCCCAATATCAACTCTAACTGCTGATTTTGACCGTTACAGCTCAAGACTGCCGTTCTAATTTCCGACGACATGAACCCTCTAACGAACGAATAACGTATGGAGACACTATATTTTCTTTATATTTCCAGGGGGTGAGCGACCGAAGAGGGTTACGGTATTAGGCTTCGAGCTCGCAGGAGAAGTCGAGGCGGTAGGTCGGTCCGTCACAGCCAAGAGCTGGGAATCAATTTTCTTTGAAACCGGCAAGGTTAACCGAAAAGGGCGTTCATTTTCTATATGAGCATTCATACTTGGAGCAAGATTGAAAAGCTAAATTGGGGATAAGCCATTTCGCCTGCAAGGTCATTGGTATTTCGTAAGTCACCAGAAGGTTGATTTTTTTGTTTGTGATTGATGAATATGGCGGCCCCGCGTGATTAATAACGATTGAGAATGCTATAATAGAACTACTTTTCGTTATGAAAGAGGGGTGCACATGAGCCAAGATTTTACTGGAATGGGACGATATCATCTGCAGAATGATTCCTATGGAATCGCTGCCTTTTGTTTTTTTCGGGCGATCCAGCAGCAGCCTGCTAACGGAAACGCGTGGAACGGCCTGGTGCTTTCATTAGGATTGATGCGCAGGGAAGCCGACACCCAGACGGTTTTAGCGAGATTCGCGCTCAGCGAGCAGCTTCCCTACGACAAGCAGCTGTTTCCAAGCGCATACATGATGTACAGGAACCATCCGAAGGCGATGGCTGCGTGGATACGAAAGATGGCAGGCCGCTCTAATGTGACCGCGGAAGAGCGACTGGCTTTTGAGGGAATGGCGGAGGATATCGACTTACAGTTTGGCAAGCTCGCGGCGGAACGCGGGGAAGAAGCGTTGAAACACGAAGCGATGACGCTTGAGCAATTGGCAGCCCGTGTAATCGAGCTGGATTTAATCATGCAGGGGCAAACGGACGCGTTAGTTACGAAAGCGGAGGAAGGGCTGAAGGACGAGGCTACGGCGCTGTCAGCCATACGAATGTTGAGCCTGTTGCCCGGGCCGCGGAGCGTGCGGTTGTTGCGTCGAACGTGCCGCGACGAGTCGATTCCCGGAAAGATGAGAACGCACGCGCTGCTTGCGCTGAGATGGAGTGGCGTGCGCGAGAAGGTGCGTCTTCATAAGCTGGGAGAGTCATTCGTCGTGGATCTTAGCAATCCGAATCCGGAGCTTTCGATCTCGGTTCCTTCGGCATACAAGCCGGCCTTGGATCGGATGAATCTCTGGCTTGCTCAAAAGCAAGGCTTTGTGACGAATGAAGCGTACGAGAGCTTTGTCTCGACGGAGGATAAGGAGCTGCCGCAAGCGCTGGCGGAGAAGGTGAAGGCGGCCGACCTGCCCAGCTATTTGCAAGAGGTTGTACATACGGTAATCCGAAGCGCTTACGACGAGTATTATCCTATGGTGCCTTTCATCGGGGAGTACCGCTCTTGGAGCAATGCTTTCTTGATCATCATGAAGGAGTATGTGGAAGGCAACGGGATGAACTGGTCATACGGGGAGCTGGAACAGGATGACGCCGCGGTATTGCACCGCAATTGGTTGCTGAGCGCGGTACCCGGATTCTAATAGAGGATTAAAAAAATAGAAGGAAAGCCTCGTTAACACCGGCTTTCCTTCTATTTTTTTAATCCCAGTATGGGCGTCATCTCTAGAGCGAGAGTCCCCGAATCGGGTCTGGCGAACACATACCGTTGCACCTCCGGCAGCTATAGCTGCCGCGAGCAGGCGAATGACTTTACGGCGGAGCATTTAACCATTCAGAATGATGCCGGTGACGACGCCGGTCAGGCCGTTGTGGTATACGCTGCGGCAGACCGCTTAACGTTCCGCGACGTCAGCCTGAAGGGCTGGCAGGATACGCTGTATGCTCATAGCGGTAGACAATATTACGTCGACAGCTATATCGAAGGCGACGTTGACTACATCTTCGGAGGCGCAACGGCGGTATTTGAGAACAGCATCATTCACAGCTTGAGCGGCGGCTACGTGACGGCTGCATCCACGGCGGACAGCAGCGCGGGATATATATTCGTGAACAGCCGACTGACGGCGGAGCCGGGGCTGACCGGAGCGGTATCGCTTGGGCGGCCTTGGCGTCCTTACTCCAATGTCGTGTATATTAACACCTACATGGATGACCATATCAAGCCCGAGGGCTGGGATAACTGGAGCAATCCGGACAATGAGAAGACGGCGCGTTACGGCGAGTTCGCTAGCTATGGTCCCGGCGCATTGCAGCAGCAGCGTCATAAGTGGACGAAGCAGCTGACGCTGGAGGAAGCGGAGGCGCTAGCGCCAGAAGGGCTGCTGGCTGGCAATGACGGATGGAATCCGACCTCAGCTGCATCGCTGGCCGACGGCAGTAACGAGCTAAGCGGCATTACCTTGGATGGCAATGCGCTGGCAGGCTTCAATCCGGGCAAGCTGGACTACGAAGTCGAGCGGAGTGATTCCAGCGGTCTGCCAACCATAAGCGCCATTGCCGCTTCCGACACGAGCGAAGTGTCGATCGAGCAAGCCGAAGCGGTTCCCGGCACGGCAGAGATTCAAGTAACCGCGCAAGATGGTGTTGTCCGGACCTATACCGTTCAGTTCAAGAAGGCTTCGAATGCGATGCGTCGCAACTGAAGAATGGCGAGTCCGTCGCGATCGTCTACTATGACGAAGAAAAGGAGCATTGGGTGAAGGCTGGCGACACGACGGTAACGGGTAATAAAGCAAGCGTAAGCGTAGATCACTTTACGAAGTTCGCGGCGTTCGTCGTGGATAAGAAGACGGGAATTCCGGTTTAGAACTCAACCGGAGACACGGCGTATCAGTCGCCGAAGGACATTGCCGGCCACTGGTCGGAGCGTCAAGTGAAGGAAGCCATCGAGATAGGCTTCGTTCAGGGATACCCAGACGGAACCTTTGACCCGAACGGCAGCGTATCCCGTGCGGAATTCGCCGTTATGCTATCTGGCGCTTTGCAATGGGAAGACGCGGAAGCGCATGCAGAGTTCGCCGACGGGAATCAGATCGGCGAATGGGCGCGCCTAGCGATTGACCGCGCGGTCGCGGCAGCTGTCATCAACGGTTATCCGGATGGAAGCTTCCGTCCGCAAGCCGACATTACGCGTGCCGATCTGGCCGTCATGATTGCAAGAGCAAGCGGTGTTGTATTAGGCGAGACAGTGAGCACGGGCTTTGCGGATGACGCAGACATTCCGGCTTACGCCAAACCGGCGATTGCCGCGCTGCATGAAGCGGGTCTGATCGACGGACGCGGCAAGAATCGTTTTGAGCCGAATGCAACGGCGACAAGAAGCGGCAGTCCTCATTCTGAAGCTGCTGCAAGCGATAGAGTAAATAAGAACAATATCGGCGCAGGCTCCGCGCTATCGGTCGTGTACCTTGTCAACGTGCTGCTCGATTTGCTCTTATTGCTGTTTATCATGAACCGGGTGGTGAAGCTCAGCCATGCAGCCAAGTAAAGCGCGGCCTAACAAGCCGATCACCGCTTATCGCGCCAAAGAAACGATGAGGAAGCTCGTATTCGGCTATTTCTTCTATTCGCTCGTCATCGGGTTAGGGTTCGCCATCTTGTATCCCTTGATTAAGCTCGTTCCGTTCGTGTTCAACCATCTCGAGGATCTCGGCAATCCCGACGTCATCTGGATACCGCTCGAGCTGTCCGTGGACAGCTTCCGCGCGGCCTCGAGGCTCGTGTTCGGCAACGGCATCCCGATGCTGCAATCCGTCGCTTACGCGGCCGTGATCGCGATGATTCAAATTTTCATGTGCGCCGTCGCGGGTTATTCGCTTGGAAGAGTCGATTTCTGGGGAAGAAGCCTCGTCATGTTTCTCGTCATCGTGACGTTCGTGGTGCCGCCACAGTCGCTGCTAATCTCGCAATACTTAAGCTTTAAGCACTTCGATGTCTTCGGGCTGTTCTCGGCCCTGGGAGGCGGCACGATCGATCTGATTAATCAGCCCTATACGCTTTACGTAATCGCATTACTTGGGTTTGGGGTCAAGCAGAGCATGTTCGTGTTCATCTTCCGCCAGTTTTTCAAAGGGCTCCCGAAGGAGCTGGAGGAAGCGGCGTATATCGACGGCTGCGGCTTCTACAAGACATTCTTCAGGATCGGCCTGCCGAACGCGCTGCCGGCGATTATGACGGTTGGCATTCTCGCGTTCGTATGGAACTACGGGGATACGTATTATACCGGGTACTTCCATCCGGACGGTCCGTATTTAAGCCTTAAGCTGATGACGACGTTCGCGCCGGCGAACGTCAACAACATCCTGTATGCCGTACGTACCTGGTATGACGCGCCGGGCGCCACTACGTTCGCATTCGACGCGGTCAAGCAGGCGGCGGCCCTCATCTTCCTGCTGCCGCTCCTGATCCTCTATTTCTTCGCGCAGAAGCGGATCGTCGAGAATCTGGAGCAGTCCGGAATTGTCGGCTAAGCGAGTCAATTACAATTGTCGATTTGTTTGATATACTTAATGTGATTATTTAATCTTTTTTTGAACGACCTCTAGGGCTGGGAGTGTGCCGCGTGAAGCAAGTAACGATCTACGATATAGCGAAAGAGGCCAATGTCTCCGTGGCGACCGTATCCCGGGTGCTTAACAATACGGCGCCCGTGAAGGATAGCACGCGATTGAAGATCATGGGGCTGATTGATCATTACCAATTTCAACCGAACGCTCTCGCTCGCGGCTTGTCCAAGAAGGAGACGGGAACGATCGGGGTCATACAGACGGCTAACCGCATACCGCTCGTGCTGGTGAACGGCAATCTCCCGGGAACCTCTCTCTACCGCGTCATGACGAACGAGAGCAAAGGAGCAGAAATCGCGACGCAATATTTGATCGATTGCGGGCACCGGGACATCGCCTTCATCGCGGGCAACGATAATATGACGACGACGGCCCAGAAGGTGAGAGCATTTAAGAAAGTAATGGCGAGCAATGGATTACCCGTTCCCGACACCAGAGTGCTGTACGGTGATTTCTCGATGACGTCCGGTGAGCGGTTAATGAAGCGATTCTTATCCGAAGAGAGCAGACCGACGGCTGTGTTCTGCGTGAACGACTTCACGGCGGTAGGCGCGGTGAAGGCGGCCATGAAAGCCGGAGTTCGGGTGCCGGACGACATCTCCATCATTGGCTTTGACGATATTCCGCTGGCGTCCGCCATCTACCCGGAGCTGACGACGGTGAAGCAGCAGATGGATCAGCTCGGGGCGACCGCACTGGAAGTGCTGCATAAGCTGGTCGTGAAGGAGAAGGTGAAGAAGGTGACGATTATCGAGCCGGAGCTAGTCGTGAGGGAAAGCGCGCGGCGGCTGAGCGCGGATCGGCAAGCGGCTGCCGCAACGGAGATAGAATGACGATAAATATAGAACGGCGCATCGTAGAATCGTCCGATAGAAGACAGCATGCCTCCCCTGAAGGGAAGCATGCTGTTTTTTCAATCACACAAAACCTCTGAGAGTTAATTATTCTGTCTTCGTTTTTTGTAAGAGAAAGCCTTCTTCATATTTTCCGCACGGTCAATTGCACATAATTACCAGCTTTCCGCCTCATACTACATGAATGCTTCAACCTATATCGAGTAGAGATGAGGAAGGTGCTGGAAGTTGGATAATGTTGTGCTGGCAAGAGCTTTGTTCGGAACGTCGATGGCGTTCCATATTATATTCGCTACTCTGGGCGTCGGCGTTCCGCTTATGATCGTATTCGCCGAAGCGATGGCAGGCATAACCAAAAACAAGGATTATTCTATTATGGCAAAGCGCTGGACGAAGGCGCAGGCTATCCTGCTTGGCGTAGCTATTCCTTCCGGGACGATCGTCGGCGTGATGCTGTCGCTGCTATGGCCTGGATTTATGGAGATCGTGGGACAGGTGATCGCCGTTCCCTTCCAGGTTGAGCTGTGGGCATTTTTCCTGGAAGCCTTGTTCATGTCCATATATATCTACGCGGCGGACCGTTTGTCCCGCAATCTGCGAATCGTCAGCGTTCTCATGGTCGCGCTTGGCGCCTCCGCGTCGGCTGTGCTGATTACGAACGTGCATGCTTGGATGAACACTCCGAGGGGCTTCCGAATAGAAGACGGCTCCGTGACGGACGTGAATCAGCTGGCTGCTATCTTCAATCCCAGCTTCGCGGTGACGGCCATTCATGTCGTGGCTTCCGCTTATATGACGGGCGCGTTCTGCATCGGCTCCGTGGCCGCCTACAAGCTGCTGAAGCGAGACCGTCCCGAGCGCGAACGCGCCTATCACCGCAAGAGCTTGCAGCTCGCGATGGGCGTAGGGTTGGTCTGCTCGCTAGCGACGGCCGTCAACGGGCATTACACGGCGCAAATGCTGCACCACTACTTGCCCTTGAAACTCGCTGCCGCGGAAGGGCTGTTCGAGACGCAAGCCTATGCGCCGCTGGAAATATTCGGGCGAACGAGCATCGAGGAGCAGCGGGTCGTAGGCGGCATCGAAGTTCCGTGGGCGCTCAGCTTCCTGGCGACGGACCGCTTCGACGGTGTCGTAAGAGGTCTTAACGATTATCCGCAGGAGCTGTGGCCGCCTCTCTATGTGCACACCTTGTTTAATGTAATGGTCCTGATCGGCGGGGCGCTTCTAGGACTGTCCGCACTAGCGATGTTCATCCTATTCATCCGCAAGCGAATGCTTCCGAGATGGCTGCTCGTCGTGCTGTTGTCGGCGGGCCCCCTTGCGCTGATCGGCATAGAGAGCGGCTGGGTATTCAGCTGCACGGGCCGGCAGCCATGGGTCATCAGCGGCGTGCAGCTTACCGCGGATGCCGCCACCCGTTCCGACGATATAGGCATCCTGTTCGTCTTGTTCCTCGGACTATATGCTCTGCTCATGACCATCACGATATTTGTCATGCGGTTTTATTTCCGCAGAAGACCAGTAGGCCGCGAGCTGCTGCCGGTGGAAGGGAGCTGACGTAACATGGATATGAATCACGCGAATATTGCGATTGCCATTCTGTGGGCTTTTATATTCGCCTATGCCATTCTGGGCTCCGTGGATTTCGGGGCGGGCTTCTGGGCGCTTGTGTTCGACCGCAGGTCGGGAACGCGGGCCGCACAGATCGCGAATCGTTATTTGTCGCCATCCTGGGAGGTTACGAATGTCTTCCTGGTGCTGATCGCCGTCGCGCTTGTCGGCTTCTTCCCGAGGGGAGCATACTGGTTCGGCACGATCCTGCTGGTTCCTGTCAGTCTTGTTCTGATTCTGCTGACGATTCGAAGCAGCTTCATGGTCTACAGCTATTCGACGGAGAAGTTCAGCCGGCTGCTCAAATGGATATCGGGCTTGACGGGGGTGCTGATTCCGGGGCTGCTGCTCAGTGTACTGCCAATCTCGTTAGGCGGATTTGTTAAGGTGTCTCCGGACGCGCAGCCTGAGCTGCTATTCGGCAAGCTTCTTCAATCCCCTACGGAATATGCGCATTTGGCCTTCGGCATTACGTCGGAATTATTTTTGGCAGCTTTATTCCTTGCCGACTATGCGCACGAGGCCGAGGAGTTCCATACTTATCGCATATATAGAAGGGCAGCGATGATGATCGGTCCGTTCACGCTGCTGACGGCCGTGCTGGCAACCTACGCTATGGCGCCGGAAGCGGGCTGGATTGTTGGCCGCATCGAAAGCCAGTGGCCTTGGTTTATGGCTTCCGTTATTTTTTTCGCGATCGGGTACGGATTTATGCTGCCGAGGCACAGGCCAGAGGCTCCGGGACGGCCGCGGCTTGCGGTCACCTTCATTATCGGCCAATATTTCCTTGCAAGCGTCGGGTATGGGATCGCACATCTTCCGTATCTTATTTATCCCTACCTGCGCATTGAGGACGCCGTTACGAACTGGGCCAGCTTCCGCTCTCTGCTTGTGTCATACAGTATCGGGGTAGCGGTGCTTGCGCCGGGCTTCTATCTGTTCTGGAGGCTGTTTCTCAAGGACAAGCGGTATATCCGGGAATGAAGGAAAGGGCAGGATCGTGCAGATCGCTGCCCCTTTCGTATACAAGCGGTATTATAGGTTCAAGCTGGAGCCAGCTTCCGCAGAAACCATCCCAAGGCCCCGCCATAGATGAGATGGCCGACCAGCCAGTAGAAGAAAGCTTCTCCGTTCATCAGCTCCGGCGTTCTATCGGACAGGAGCGTCGTCGGATATAGCAGAAGTGCAATTGCGACGCTGATTGCGCAGGAGGCAAGCAGGATCTGCCGCCTTGTCCAGTGCTTGGCGGAGGCGTATGAGCCAACGAGGCTTCCCAGAATAAGAGAGATGACGAGGTGCAGCAGGAATTCGACGGATTCATGGAGCTGCAGCTCCTTTAGAATGGGAATATAATCTACATTCAACAGCAGCGTGTACACCCGAAGCATGGTCAGCTCCTCTATTGCCTTGAGGAAAAGGCCAAGCACGATTCCGGATGCCATTCCCGCAATTATTGATGTCAGCAGCTTGCTCTGCCGCATAATTGTGATTCCTCCTTCGCTGAATTCCGTGTAAAATACAAGTATTATAATTGTATAGTCAGTCTCTCTTATTGACCAGCTTAAACGGTTGAAGGGATTCGATTTCTCAGGGGAGCTGCGGACAACAGGAAGGGAGTGGAGAAAAGAATGGTAGCTGCTGAATCTGATCAACCAATTTACAGAGTGCTCGCGAGAGCTCAGCTGAGGAAGGGCTGCGAGGAGCAGGCTGTGGCAGCGGCTAAGGAGGATCTTACGGCCAAGCAGCGAATAGCAAGGGGACAACTGATGACGTTCGGCTGTTTCCGATGGGAGCGCAATCTGTTCCTGTACGCGGAATGCGTGGGGGAGAGGCTGGACGCGGAGGAGCTCCTGCCCAGCGTGTCCCCCTATCTGGAGCTGTGGCCGGGACAGGAGGAGAAGCGAGCGTGGATTCAGATGATCGACGTCTTCCATTTCAACGAGCCGGCCAGCTTGGAGCATTGGAAGCGGAAATCAGTGGTAGAGCGCCGCGTCGGCAGAGTCGCCCATTTGAAGCCGGAGATGGCGGCCAGCTATATCTATTACCATTACCAGCTGCAGGAGGAGCAGGCGTTCCACGGACCCAAATACGAGATCATCGGCATGCATGAAAACATGCTGTTCGGCTATCAGGAATTTCCTGTCGTGGTTGAAGAGCCAGCACTGCCGGGCAAGCTTCGGACGCGGGGGACGCCGGACAACTGGAGCGATGCGCGGATGGACCTGCATTTCCAGCCCTGGCCGGACGGACATCTGTATTTTAAACCGGTGGATACGGTCTTTGTGTATCCTGATATCGAGTAGTCTAGTAAATGCGATAACGTCCGCAAAGCGCCAGCAGGCTGAACATATACAGGCAGTTGTCGTAATACCGGCGGGCACCGTCTCGAAGCGGCGTGTTCCAGAACAGACGGGCGAAATGCTCCGCATCCGGACCATCTGCGGCTAGAGACGCCATCGCGTTGGTCGCGAGCAGCCCAATGGGGTGAAGAGAAGGCTCATCAAAGGGCTTGCCGTCGATCGTATAGCGGCGATAATCCGATACAGCAATGTCGCGGAAAAAGCGTTGAAGGCGGTTCGACTGTTCAACCTGCCACGGATCGGCGCGGAACCATTCCCAGTCGAGCCCGATATTGGCAGCTACTCGATACGCGTCACTGAAAAAATGACGGAAATCGCCGTGGCGCTGCACCGGGGCAGGGGTTCCGTCATAGTTGGCGTATTCCGGAGAGAGGCCCGTCTCCGGATGACAGGCGGTGTGAAGGTATGCTCGGCTGGCTGCCGCTGCTTCCCTCCAGAATACCCTGTCCTCCTCGTCCGCTCGCTCCGCGAACAGCTCGTAGAAGTGGGGCAGATGATAGGACGGATCGCTGAAAGGCGATTCCGGAACAAACTTGATAAGCCTTGTCGGCAGATCCCACATGGGATCTCCTTCGCCTTCCTCGCCTTTATGAATGCAGGCGCGGAGAATGGTCTTGGCCTGAACGGAGTAATTGTACGGCTCAGGACCGTCTCCCCAGCGGCTTGAGGCGAACAATAGCGCCATCGCGTAGAACTCTTCTCCGTCGGGGGCGGGACCCTGCGAGAGGCGGGTGCCCTCTGTCGTGCAATGCCATGCGAAATAATGCTGGTAACGACCCTCGGTATGCTGCATAAATCGCTTCGAGAACGTCCACAGGCGGTCGAATATGTTCTTGTCGTTCATCTGAACAGCCATCATCATGCCGTAAGACATACCCTCTGTCCGAACATCCGTATTCCCTGTGTCCAGGAAATAACCCATATCTTCACCCATCGGGTAATAGATTCTAGTGTTCGCATCCCCCTCAATTAACTCAGCCCATGTCTGCTCAAGCTTCGTTTGAATCAAGCTCTCTTCGTACCCTAGTTCCTTAAAGAGATTGCGATATTCGCCTGTATGATAGGCGCCTTGCGCGATCGTTGTCATAGAATCCCTCCTAGCTGCATGGTTCAATATCTGTATCTTATCATGCAAGGGATTTCACAAATTTAAGAATATATATAAGAAAATATAGTTGTTCGCAGTCTCCCAAGGGTTATTACTTAATAGTTAGCTACTGCTTTCTTAAGCAGCTTGATATCAATGGTGTGCTCATTAACTGTGGCGGCCGTCTCCATAAAGGCGGAAATCATCTCTGAATTTCGCACGACCTGCTCGAACGTGGAGTCAAGCTTGGCGTTCATACGTCCCAATTCAGCTGCCATACCGTCAAACTTCACATGAAGCTCGGAGATATCGTCCTTGGTAGCCATGTTGGCGATATCGTCCTTGGTAGCCATGTTGGCGATATCGTCCTTGGTGGCCATGTTGACGATATCGTCCTTGGTAGCCGTGTGATCCAGTCTAAGCTCGATGGCGTTCAGTTTCTCGAAGATTAGCTGAAGTAATTCATCCTTCAAGAGAGCACATCCTTCCCATGATATGGATACCAGTGTTGGCGAACGTTTGTTTGTATGTATATTTTATCGGAAAATGGAGAAAAAAACAATTTAATTATATGGCTCTTTTACCATTCTAGCTGCTTCGGCGCGGTCCGCGGCATGGAGCTTGTTCAGGACGAGGGTCACGTAATTGGATACGGTTTTGGCCGTTAGACCCATAACCTCGCTGATTCTCGCGTTGGAATAGCCTTCGGCTATGTAATGGAGCACCTCCTTCTCACGGGCGGTCAGCTGGGAGAATTGATCAAGGTTAGAGACGGGGCGGGTAGCGTAATCGATCATGCGCGCCGCCACCTCTGCGCTGAAGATCGCTTCACCGGCAGTGATGGCGCGGATGGCGCGAATGATCTCGTCCTTATCGGCGTCTTTGAGGAAATAGCCTCTAGCCCCCGTCTTCATTGCCGCTATAACCGATGTATCATCCTCGTGCATCGTCAGGAACAAGATTTGCACATCCGGATGCTGCTTTTTGATGTGCCGCGCTGCATCTACGCCGTTCATGCCGGGCATCCGAATATCCATCAAGATGACATCAGGCAATTCCCGCTCACAGAGGGCGATAGCTTCCTCCCCGTTCGTAGCTTCTCCTGTGACTATCATGTCGTCTACGGTCTCCAGGATCGTTTTTAGCCCTTTGCGGTACATGGGGTGATCATCTGCAATCATTATTTTCCATATCTTCATGAATCGACACTCCAATCGGTATGAATATGCAAAGGCAGCCAAGTCGAAACTTTAGTACCTCGGCCGTCTCGATTTCCAATCCGGCTCCTTCCTCCAAGCTCCGCGGCTCGCTCCTGTATGGAGGTTAATCCGACGCCAACGCCGGATCCGGCTTCATGGTCTTTTGAAGCGGGGATACCCACTCCGTCATCCGTTATCTCCACATAGAGCTCCTCGCACTTCTCACCCATCCCCATGGCAAGAGTGACTTGGCATCTACTGGCTTTGGCATGCTTAATGACGTTGGCAAGCGCTTCGGACACGATTCGATAGGCAGCGACTTCAACGGCAGCAGGCAAGGGAGGGAGAGGATCGGGTGAGGCTACTTCAAAAATAACCTCTTCGCCGCTCGTTCGCTCGTCCGCCAGCTGAATATACATCAGACGATCCGCCTGCTGGGTGATGGCGCCTACAAGGCCGTATTGATCCAGTGCCGGAGGACGCAGGTTATGAACAAAATCGCGAATGTCGCTGACCATAACCCGAATGTCGTTCTCCAGCTCATCGGCAATAGCCTCCGCCCTGCTTGGGTCCTTGCGAATCAGCTTGTGCGCTGCCGACGCGAATAACGCAAGAGAGGCCAGTCGGGGAGCGAGGTCATCATGCAAGTTGTTTCGGATGGCGCGTCTTTCCTCCTCGCGTGCGAAGATAAGCTTCTCTCTAGAGGTGTGCAGCTCCTGCATAAGGCGGTTAATATCCAGTGACTGCTTCAAGCCGTGAACGATACGAGAGGCTTCCCTGCTTAGCAACTGCAGAAGCTTGTGATCCGCTGCACTCAGCGGCTCGGCAGGCGCTCGAGGTGCGACAAAGAGGCTGCCAAGCTCCTCCCCGCCCATGACCAGAGGGAATCGATGGGCCCCTTCCTGGCGAGGGTAGCCTGCCATCGCTGCCTCTCGTTCCGTTCCATTTACGAGAATTGTAATGGAAGCGTGGGAGAGACGCAGCATCTCTTGAATGGTCGTCACGACGGAATGGAGGATTTGCTCAGGTGTATGAGGCGCCTTCAACTGATCGCCCAGTCCCACCAGAAAGGATAAGGGATTGTCCCTTTTGCCATAAAGAATCCTGTTAACCAGCTTATCCAGGACATCCTTCAGCGGGCTGAACAAGACGGCGACCAGTCCTGTCGCGATGAGAGAATATAAGCCCCTCTCCGATTGGAATACAAGAGTAAGATACCATACGGTTGCCATATAGATGCCGAACACAAGCAGAAGGAGCAGCGCGTAAACAACGCTCTTGCGAACGATAGGCGGGACGCCCCACAAACGGTGCATCAGCAAAGCAGCTCCCAGCGCAAACGGAATGGGCAGCATGGCAAGGCGTACCAGGAGATCCAGCCAGAACACGCTGTTCCCGTAAAGCTGAGGCCAAATTAAGAGCAGCAGATTGACGCTGATTAGTGCGGCGAAGGCACCGATAAATCCGAAAGCGACCTTGCGGATCGCATTTCGTGCTTCTGCGGATTTATTTTCGCGGTATTGCATGTACTGACTATAAGCCAGCGTCCCGAAAAAAACGATGACCCAGCATAATGACAGCCATAACGGCCATCGTTCTGTCTGAATGTCGGCAATTGGAAGATAGTCGGGTAAATACCGGAATAAGAAAGCGAAGACAGCTACAGCTCCTATCCATCTGCGAGTCACGCGTCCGCTTGGGAACAATAAGGCGAACAGCAGGTAGCCCGGCATTCCGGCGCTCTGCACAAGAGGTGTCAGCAGCTCCGTGCCTCCCCACTGTCTGAAAGCGAGATCACTGAACGCGAAGGATAGGAGAGCAAAAGCCGTGATGGACCCGATGGCGTCCCTCGGCTTCAACAGAAGGATCAGTGCGCTGACGAGCCCGTAACACGCGAAAAAAAACAAGTCGATGCCGATATGGAGCAGGGCCAGCCCGGAGGCCGTCATACCAAGCGACTTGCCCCAATGGGGGGGCAAAGGGGAGATTGTCGTATCGGAGCACTCCCTTGCCGAGCTGAAGCAGGAGCTTATCAAATAGTCGAAATAAGAAGGCAGCGACGCCAGATAGCTCAGGCTGAGAAACAGGCAGATCGAAATCATTCCGACATACAACGCAAGAAGCCACCGGGTTTGGCGGTGGCTGAGCTTGCTTATATCGCTTTGTCGTACAGGCTTCTGTTGAGCCGTTATCACATGATCACCTCGTTCTTTTGCTATATACGACGGCGGCGGCATACACGATGCCATAAACAATAGACGCTATACCGCCCGCGATGCCCCAACTTCCTGGATGGTTCGGAACCGCAAGAGCGGATGCTCCCAGGTACACATAAGTGATGCTTACGATAATCCCCAGCACGTAAGCACCGACACGCTGCGAGGCAGCCAGCCATCCGCCGTATAACAACACGATCAGCATCGCTGCTTGCTCGCCCCAGCGGAATTGCTCCGCCGTCTCCGACCACTGCTGGATACCCGAGTGGACAGCTACAGGCAGCAGAATGAGCGCTGCAATTGCCGTCAGCACGAGCAGGGGACGGGAATAGCCTGTAGACGGTTCCAGTCGCACCGCAGAGGACCGATTGTGATAGAAGGCGAGCAGGATTCCCAGCGTGAGCAGAAACATAACGAATACAAATAGCTTCATTATGGCAAGCTTAGGGGCAGTGATAGCGAATACCGCCAGAAATACGAGATGGCCAACCATATAGAAGTGCAATAATATCGGCTTCTCAAAAGGCCGGCGCAGCAAGGCGATCAAGCTTCCGCCAAATAGGAAGGCCAGCAAGGCTCCATGTGAAGCTGCGAGCCAGCGATAGGAATCTGGCAAATACGTTGGTCCTCCACAGCCCCCGCAATCAGATGGCAGCCAAGGCTCCAAAGCCTCTGTAGCTCCTTGCAGCAAAAAAAATCCAAACAGTGCAAACAGTGCCGCCACAACAACAAAACCGATTCTCTTCCAGCGCTTAGGCTGGCTGCTTTGAGTCATTTCCATCTTGTTACATCCTCCTCATTGGTTATGAGTTTAGCTTATCGGAACGGCTTCCCTAACCAATAGAGGAGATTTCCCGATTGTTCGGGAAAGATGTCGGGAATTATATTCGCTTTGAGATGAACAATATCCTGCTGACCTGATTGCGCGCATTGAAGGCCGCGATATAGAATAGACGTGATATTGTTTGCTAATAGATCCTTTATCGCTATTGGGGAATGGAGGCTGAACGGAATGGGCAGGCTTGTATTTTTCCTTGGGGGGGCCGGCGCGGGCAAAACAACTCTCGCCAAAGCGTTGGCTAAGCGAAGCCACGCCGCGCTCTTCGATATGGACACGCTCCTGCGCCCTGCCGCTGAAGCAATTATGACACTTTCTGGACTGGATCCGAATGACCGGGACTCTCCGCTGTACAAGACAAGGTGCAGGGATTTAGGCTATCGTCTTACGATGGATGCCGCATTGGAGAATATCGCCTTGGGTACGGATGCGTATGTAATCGGTCCGTTTACGCGCGAGACAGAGGAACCTGAGTGGCTGGGTGGCGAGCTTGCCCGGATTGGCGCAGATTTAAGCACCGTGGATGTGAAGGTGATTTTCGTCAGCCTGCAGGAAGACAGCCATTATAGGGAACGCATTGTTCAACGGGGATCGGCTCTTGACGCCTGGAAGCTGGACAATTGGGCCGTATTCAGCCGTTCTCTTGCTGCACGCAGCTCGAAATGGCCGTTGCCGGATTCGTCCGTGCTTTATTTTGATAATACGGGAGAGCTAACTACAGACAAGCTTTCGATGGTTGAGGATTGGATCGGGCATGAAGCACACAACTATAGAAGCTAGTAAGACTTTGAATAATCGGCTTGCGTTCCGCTCGTCTACAACCTGAATCCTTTGAATATATTCCATAGTAACGTTTCGGATATGGACGATGGAGGAGTTGAACCAATGCACGAGGAATCAATGGGAGCTCTTAACCTTAAAGTCAGCAGGCCAGAACGTGTGGAACATATACTCTCCATAATTAAGGAAGCTAATGAGCTGCTTCAGAAGGAGGGGGACCTATCCCCTGCCAACCAGCGGGTTGTGAGCATCATTGCCCGTTTGACTCTAGAGCTTCGTTCCCACTTTTCTCCGGAGGACATGCAGGAGGTATTAAGCAGTAATTATATTCGGTTGCATCAACTAGGGCTCCGGGCCAAATTATCGGAGGCTGAATTTCTGGCCGAGTTAAGCGATTCTATTCGTGTTTGCGGGAGCGATCAACTCTCCATTACAACATTAACTGGGCTTTCTTGCTGGCCTGCCTACATGGCTTTGGTGAGGGACGAACTGCTGGCGCTTCGACGTTTTGCCGGCGGAAGGGAGAGAACGGGTAAAACGCCGATCGTATTTGTCGGAAGCGGACCCATGCCTCTTAGCCCAATTATTTTAAACCTCCTTGGCGAGGAATCGGTTGTCTGTCTGGAAATCGACAATAGAGCTTATGAGGCTTCTCAATTGTTAATGATGCGCCTGGGTATGGAATCTAAGGTAAAGATCGTGTTGTGTGATGGCGCGGATTTCGATTACAGCCCTTATGAAGGAATGATTATTGCTAGCCTCGTTCCGAATAAGGAGGCGGTGCTTTCATGCATCCGGGGCACTTCGCCGTATGCACTCGTCGGGATTCGAACCGCCGAAGGATTAAGGCAGATCATGTACGAGGCGCTGGATGAATCCCGTATTCGAGAGCAGGGGTGGCGAATTCTGGATCGAACCTCGCCAGACCGCCGCCTGGTCATTAATTCGACCTTGCTTCTTGAACCGGAGACGACGCCTGAATACATGTAATGTAATGAAATGCCATGACATACCGCTTCATTAGTTAGACGGCTTCCTTAGGTTGTGCTCAGCACCGACCTTGGGAAGCCGTTATTTTCTTGTTGATGAACAGGGTTCCGTTATCGGAGAAGCCGTGATACAATTGATTGGCGGGTAAACCGCTTAACTTATTGCTTGAAGCAAATATGATAGCGCTTTCAAATTATAGAATCGGAGCAAAGCTGGAGGTTGGTTATGATTAAGCTGAATAACTGGTATTTGCGGCTGTTCGTTTCGTATTTTCCGATTTTGGTGCTCACCGTATCGATGATCATTTTCCTGTCGTTCATCGCGGTTAACGAGGTATCGAAATCCGAGACGACCAAGGCCGACAGTATTGCAACCGGTTACGTAGTGGACAGCGTGGAACGAGCTGTCAGAGACGTCGAGTTTAAGGTATTGAATGAGGTGTCAGCCAACGCGAGCTACGCTGCCTATCTGAATGGGTCCTCGATTACAAGTGACAAGTACAATATTGCGCACAGCTTGAGGGCCTTGGTCGAGGACAGCGATCTAATCGAGTCGATCTATCTGTACAGACAATCCGATGATACTGTGCTGACAGCCAATGGACAAACCCCGCTGCTGGAATTCGGCGATCGCAGCTTCATTGCTCATGCGAAGCAGAACCGCACCTACCAAGGCTGGTCAGAGAGCAGGGATTTTAGAGAGTATGACCGATTGGATCCGGTGAAGGTCATTACGATGTACAAGCAGACGCCGCTGCCGTTCGGCAAGGAAGGCCTTCTGGTCATTAATGTTGATTTGTACGCGACTCATCAGTTTATTGCCAGTATGACCAATCACACATTGTCGTTCATGCGTATCTTCGATGCTTCTAATCAACTCATTTATCCCCCCAGCCAAGGCTCTGCCGCTGCAGGAGAAGGTGATGTGCTGACAAAGGTTCATTCCCGTTCGCTTGGCTGGACATTCGAGAGCGGCATCTACGCGGGGCAACTGCTGGGCTGGGTATCAGTTGTATCTTACGTTTGGGTTGCATTGGCAATGGTAACCTTCTTCATAGCGATTATTTATATTGTGTGGGTCACACGTCGTAATTATAAGCCAATTCGGCTGATGATGAATCGCATTCAAGCCCTTCAGCTTCGCGGCAGCGATGGAGAAGCGGTTAAGCTGGACGACATGACGATGATTGACCGAGCACTGGAAAACCTAATTGTGCAGTCGATGGATTACGAGAAGGAACAGAAGGAAAGCGTTCTGCTCCAACGCAGACAGCTGTTCAACGATCTTTTGAGCGGACAGCGGCAAGAGCATACCAGCGAGCGAATGCGTACGCTAGACCTGCTCCCTTGTGCGGGAAGCTACGCTGTTATGATTGTAAGGCTGAACCAGTATGAGAGCTTTCAATCTCGGAATACGCTGAATGAGCAGAACGTTCTTAAATTTGCGCTTGGCAATGTGCTTCAGGAGCTTGGTCTTAACGAGGGCTTGCGCGGTTGGGGTGAATGGAGTGCGCCGGATAAAATTATATTTGTATTTGCTTCATCGGATGGAAGCGATGGAGAGCTGCTGGAGAGACTGCGAAGAACAGCCTTAATAGCAAGACCATGGGTCGAAAAGCATCTGCGATTTTCGCTTTCCATCGGCATCGGCTCTATTGTGAGGGACTGGGGCGGAATCCGGCAGTCGTTCCGCGATGCAGAATCCGGTCTGGCTTACCTGCTCACGATTGGACAAGAGGCAATCACTTACAGCGGCGATATTCCGCCCAATAAGCCAAGCGGTTTATTCCTGTATATGCAGCAATGCACCGATTCGGTACAGGAATTCAGGCTGACAAGCGACAGCTGGCGCGATACCTTAGAGCTGCTGTTCTCGCAGCTGGAGCAGGACAAGCTTAGGGACGAGGAGATCTACTCCTTAATTCAGTTGCTGCTGCAGATGCTGGGCCGTGAGCTGAAGCAGCTAACGGATTCACTGGACGAGAGCATTGACGGCGATCAGATGCCACGGCTGCTGCAAGAGCTGAAGGAGGCACCGTCCCTCGGGGCGCTGCGAGAGAGACTTCTGGACAGCTTGGACGCGCTTTATGATCAGTATGTGGAGCTTAGTCAAACCAAAAGCTACAAAACGTTAATTGCGGAAATTAGAGCTTATATTCAACAAAATTTTGCCGACCCCGACCTATCGCTTAAGCATCTTAGCGACCGGTTTCAAATATCGGCTAAATACACAAGCTATCTATTCAAGCTGGAATATGATATGAAATTTGTTGACTATTTGGTTCAGCTCCGTATGCGCGAGGCGGAGCGTCTGCTTGCGGAGACGGATGAGACGGTGCATCAAATTGCGCTCTGGGTAGGTTATGCCAATTCTATTACCTTCGGCCGTGTGTTCAAGCGTACTACCGGTGTGACACCAGGTGAATATCGCAAGCTGCGAATACGGCCGTCAGCTTTGTCGTTAGGCTATCATAATAATCGTCAGTAACATTCAGCACATAATGCGGCAGTCCGAAGCGGTTTAGCGATTCGGACTGCCGCTGCTTTATCTCTGCCGATTAGCGTTTATCATGGGAATCCGCTTTATTGCAGGCGGCTGACTTACGGTTTATTTCGGGAAAAGGATTGATTGCAATCTTGAAACTCCAGGCGCAGCAAGGGATTGGTGAGCGGTTTGCTCACTCGAATCTAGTTTATTGCCACCACTGCAAATATCGTGCCATACTGAGGCCACTTCCCGATACACGCACTGTCAATTTAACACGGAAGTGTACCCAGGAAGCCATTTATCCGAACGAAAGAGGGGTTGGAATTCGATGGAAAAGTTTGCAAAAGGAAAAAGAAAAGCGGTCATGCTGCTTGTGCTCACACTTGCATGCACCATGTTGTTCAGTGCCTGCAGCAGCAAGGGGAATGAGGGTGTAAAGGAAAGCAACGGCGGCACTGCGGCTCCCGAGAAACGCGTAACGCTCAAGGTTGAGGTGTTCGATCGAGGCAACTCACCAGCAGGCTCCACCATTACAGACAATTATTTAACGCAATTCGTTCAGAAAAATTTCGGCGACCCTAATAACATTGATGTGGAATACGTGCCGGTACCTCGCTCCGAGGAGGTCGAGAAGCTGAATGTGCTTATGGCAAGCGGCACCAATGTACCGGATATTGTATTTACGTATGATCCCAATACCTTCAACCGGTATGCCAAGCAAGGCGGCTTGACAGATGTTGGTCCGCTGCTGGAAGAGCATGCGCCAAACCTGACGGCCTTCCTTAGTCCAGAGGTGCTAGGTTATGGCCAATATGAAGGAACCCAATTCGCTATTCCGGCCAAGCGCTCCAATGTAGGCAAATATGCTTCCTTTATCCGTCAGGATTGGCTGGATAAGCTGGGGCTGCCCGTGCCTCAGACGACCGAAGAGCTCTACGAAACATTGAAAGCGTTTAAAGAAAAGGATCCTGGGCAGACGGGAGGACAGGTTATACCATTAGGCATGACTATTGCCTCTGCCCAATATGAGCCGCTTCTATGGTCCTTCGTTAAGCCGACAACAGAGGAGGAGCGATTCACGCTAACCCAGCAGTTAGGCTCTAACGATTATCCGACTCTGCTGCCAGGCTTCAAGGATGCGCTTCAGTTCATGAACAAGCTGTACAATGAAGGCCTCATGAGCAAAGATTTTGGTCTCGATAAGGATAAGAAAAAGCTAGGGGAAGACGTGGCGACGGGCAAAGTAGGCTTCTACAGCGAGGATGACATCAACCCGTTCTATGAGAACGGCACGTATGCCACGCTTCAGAAAAACGTACCGGGCGCCTTGCTGCATTCCGTAGACGTGTATACGAATGAGGAAGGCAAGCATGCCAAGCCGATGTACGCTCCGAATGGTATGTACATCATGATACCGAAATCAAGCGAGCGAGCAGTTGAGGCTGTCAAGTATTTGGAGTGGATGGCATCCGAGGACAATCTGTTCCATATGCAAAATGGAGTTGAGGGCGAGAACTACACATTGGTGGATGGCATTCCAGTTGTTGTAGAGAACCTGACTGAGGAGGCTGCTAATCGTCTGTACAACCAAGGCGATATGGCGATTATCTCCAATGGCAAGCAGCTTGGAAGCATGGAGAAGAACCTCCAGGCAAGAGCGCTCCAAATGCCAAAGCCATTCAAGGATCAGGTAGAAGCTGCTCAAAAGATTGCCAATAGCGATGTGATTCCTCCCGTCCTGATGGACAGACCGATCGAGGCGCAGACGAAATATGGTACAACGCTTCTAGACAAGTTTAACGAAATGATCGTCAAGACAACCATGTCGAGGCCGGACCAATTCGAAAGCGTATTCGACTCCATGATGAAGGACTACATGGCAAGCGGAGGTCAAGCCATCCTGGATGAGCGCACCGCCGTATACAAAGAAATGAAGGCGAAATAAAGCGCCGATCGGGCAAGCATGGTGGAAGGTAGGACTCTGCTCCTCCCTTCCAACCGCTGCCGATTGTTAAGGAGGAGACTGCTGTGAGCTGGAATGTCTATTTCCGCAGATATTGGCAGCTGTATGCGCTGCTTGTGCTGCCGCTGACCTATTTTATCGTGTTCAAATATGGCCCGATGTACGGCATTCAGATTGCCTTTAAGGACTTTAACTTCTTTCAGGGGATGCTGAAAAGCGAATGGATTGGCCTTGAAGCGTTTAGAGAAGTGTTCGGCATGCGGGATTTCTATCTTACGCTTCGCAATACGCTGATGCTTAATTTTTTGGATTTGCTTGTATCCTTCCCAGCACCGCTTGTTCTCGCCATTATGCTCTATGAGATGAAGGCGGTGTGGTTCAAGAAGCTGTCGCAAACGATTCTGTATATTCCTCATTTTATTTCGTGGGTCATTATCGGTGGCATCGTCTATCAGGTGTTCGGCACGCAATCCGGAATGATTAACAATATAATGACTTCTATGGGATTTGAGGCTATACCGTTTCTTACCGACAAAAATGATTGGCTGTTGACCTATCTGCTTGTTGGCGTTTGGCAGAGCGCAGGCTGGGGAACGATTATTTACCTGGCTGCCTTGACGGGAATTAACAAGGAGCTGTTCGAGGCTGCAGGAATTGACGGCGCGGGTAGGTTGAAGCGCATTTGGCATATTACGCTTCCGGGAATCAAACCGACAATTGTTGTGCTGCTCATTATTAATTTAGGTCATATGGTTTCTATAGGCTTTGAACGTCCATATGTAATCGGAAATTTGGCTGTACGCGAATATTCGGATGTGCTGAGCACATTCGTCTATCGGATCGGTCTCGAATCCGGACAATATACACTTGCTACGGTAGTCGGGCTGTTCCAGGCTGTCGTAGGACTCATCTTTGTGCTTGGAGCCAACTACGCCTCCAAGAAGTTGACGGATGAAGGGATTATGTAGGCGAAGCTGCGCCAATATCCTTCATGAATTCGATCATTTGAAAGGAGCGGACGCTTATGAAAGAGCAAACCGCGAACCGCGTGTTCGACACGGCTAACTTTGTAATCCTGTTATTCTGCACCTTGATCTGTCTGGCTCCATTTCTTCATATAGCTGCTATTTCCTTAAGCTCGTCAGGTCCCATATTGTCAGGCAAGGTCAGCTTGCTTCCCGTAGAGCTGAATCTGGAGGCCTACGTTCAAGTATTCACTGACGTCTCCATGATTCGCTCGCTTGGCTTTACCGTGCTGCTGACGGGCTTGTTCACCTTGCTGTGCATGCTGATGACTATAGCTATCGGTTATCCCTTGGTGTTACTGCTGATCCATACTGTCCAGAAAATGATCGCGTTAGTTATCCAAGGTCTGATCGTAATCATGTCCATAGAGATTCAATGAATGGGAAAGCCAAGAAGTTTCGGCTTTCCCATTTCTGTTAAACGAATCGAATATGGTAAACTTCTTTATTCCTCAAGTTAAATCGCGTTTCTCTCATGATCACGTACCAATATCGGTCAAGCTCGAGTCGACAGGGAATGCCACGATCTCCAATGCGAATTTCAAAACATTCACCGCAATAAACAGGATAAGCTTTCTCTCCTAGCAGGACAAACCAACTATTCGCGTCCCGATCGTAGGTCATCTGGTTCCAAGGCTCGTTCATGACAATTCACCCTGAATCACGTGCTTCACCATATGATCGTCAATGATGCGGCGCTTGATCTGGGCTCCGTAGATGAGGCAATGAGTGCTCAACTTGTTGATGAGTCTGGCCGATCCGCCCGAGAATCGGTAAACTTCATTTACCGCCTCATCAGAGAATATCTCATGATTGGTGCCGGCATACGCTAACTGACGCTTCAGATATTCACCGACTTGGGAACGGTCGAAATAGGGCAGCTTGCACTGCAAGTCAATCCGCTGACGAATCGCTGTGTAGGATTGAAGACGAAGCTTTTCCCATAGCTCGTTCTGCCCGACTAGAATTAGCGCCATGGGGCTTTGCGCATCCATCTTGAAGTTGAGGAGAAAGCGCACTTCCTCCAGCATCTCCCGATCGAGCAGATGGGCTTCATCTACGACGACAACCGGTTCCAGTCGATGAATGCCGCGCATGAGTTCCACTTCGCGATGCAACTGACGCTTCGCATCGCCTCGGTAGAACTTCGACTCGCATCCGAGTTGTTCGAGCAACCCTTTGTAGAAGTGGCGCGGCGTTAGCTTGGAGTCCGACAGGTACAACAGCTTATACTTCGCTGCATCCAGCATGGCGGCAAAGCGGCGGACTGTTGTTGTCTTGCCCGTCCCGCAGTCGCCGCTAATGACGGCGAATAATTGGCGCTCAGCAGCGTATTGCAACCGGTCCAGCATCTCTTCCATAGCACTCGCCGGATAAAGCTCTGTCACGGGAATATCCCGAGCAAATGGTGTACGGGTCATGTCGTAGAAGGATTCAAACATCCTTGCCAGCCTCCTTCCTCAGCATGCGGTAGGAGACGGCCGGCGTTTGGGTTTGTGCGCGCTCGTCATGCTTCCGCTCGGCACCTCGGAGCAAGCGGGATTCCGTTGCTGACTGCTTCTGCAAATGCTCTGGAAGGGCCGGCCGCTTGCCAGCCCTTTCTCCAATGATGAGCTCCCGTGCTTGCCAAGGCGTACATCCCTCGTATTCGATCGTCACTTCTGTGATATCTGCCGGGTCATAGACGACTTGAACCGTTTGCCCAATGAACAACAGCCCAACTTCATACTTCTTGCCTTGAAAGCTGATACAGCCGGCCTTATCCACTTTCCGCTGTTCCGCGTGGAGGAAGCTGGCCGCGAGGTGCTCGGAATTTACGAACTGAAGCGCTGCCGGATCGCTCCGAAACGCAGCTTCGGGTGTTTGTTTGTTCGCCAGCGCGGCATGGGGTTTATTCTGGTAGCACTCCGAAAGCCATACTTGGAACCAGTCGTTAAGCTCGGTGAGTGTCTTAACGTTCTCAAGCGCGACCTCGTCCAGAAAGCTCTGCACAGCGCCGTTTAGACGCTCAACCTTGCCTTTACTTTCCGGAGAGTAGGGCTTGGCAAAGAGCAAGCGAATACCGAGTTTCGCGCACGTCCGGTTCATCCAAGTCGTGCGGTATTGCTTGCCGTTGTCGAAGTACACGGCCTCTGGGACACCGTATTTCTCGATCGCTCTTCGGAAACTGTCCTCGACGATGGCTTGCTCCATCGACGCGTAGAAGGCTCCATGCAGCACATACCGCGTCGCGTCATCCACGAATAACACCAGATAGACTTGTTTCTTCGAACCGCCAGGACCAATGGGAAGGTACGGCCCATACTTGATGTCACTCTGCCATAAGCGATTGCGGGACTGCTTCTGAAAGCGCCGCGCGGCCGTACCGCCACCGGCATACATCCGCATCTGCCTTGAACTGTAACCGCGCCTGGTTAATCTCGCCTGCAGGGTGCTGCGTTTAATTATTCCAGGTGCGATCTTCTCCTCCCATTCGAGGATCTGGATAATTTGGCGCACACTCCGCTTCGGCACCTCCCGCCGAAGCAGGATCGCTTCTTCCAGCACCTCAGTTGGTATGGTGTCTGGCAGCGGCTTCCGGCCTTTGGGTTTCGGCTTGAGTCCGTCGAACCCATCCTTGCGATATTCGGCCAAGTACCGGCGCAGCGTCCTCTCTGATAAGCCGGACTGCGCACAAATGGCCGACTTTAACTGAGCCGCCTTCGCCGCATCCAGACCGGATGCTAGGAGCGGCGACAGCAGTTGAAAGCGTTCCGCCGCAACCTTGTCCGATTTCTTTTGTCTGTTCATCCTCATGCCTCCATTTACTAGGGTTAGCATGAGTCTAAAACAAGCTTCAGCGGACAGACAGGCAGAACGGGTCTGTAACCCAAAGATTTAAATTGGCGATGGGGCGGACAGTTCTTCTTAGCCACCCGGCTGCGTCACCGACATACCGTCCTAAAGCGTGGAGTGCGGACTGCGGAGCAACGGACGCTTGCTGCACAGGGAGCTGGAACTGGATGCTAATCGCCTGAAGCGCTGCTGCTGCATACGCCGCCCATACCCGAAACCAAGCCAGCCATCTAGAAAGGGTGGATTCGTCTGCGGCTACTACTAAAGCATCTGGCTCTACTAAGGCATTTTCGATGCTTTCAGCGTCATACCGCTTGTAGGGGACAAGCAGATCTGGCAGCTCATGATGAATTCTTGCGCATGACCTACAGTACAACCTCCGAATGATGAGCTTCGCTCGTTCTCCGCTACTTCTGTACCACACCCGCCCCCGACTGCCCGCTACCTCTAACCAGCAGCCGCAGCAGGGACAGGGAACCAATTCCGCACTCCTAACAAAAAACGCCGGTCGCAGACTCCTTCTCAACCAGCGTGAAATCTGATACAATGACCATATTCTTGGGGTGACGCTTCCGGTTATGCTGCTCGTAACAGCATGACGATTACGGAAGCGTTTCTTCTTTCTTTAGACTGATAGTATGGTCACTATATCGGTCTAATTTCGGACATTTATGAACGTCAACTTCCGGCTATTAATGGACGGCAGAAACACCTTGGCTCAAAAGAAGCTGCGCGGGCGCAAGACAATCATGCTGCTCGTCGTCATTACCATGTTCTTCAGCGGCGGCATCATTCCCGAATATATTCTCGTTCGCAATCTGCATCTGTTGGATTCAATATGGGCGCTAGTGCTTCCTGGTTTAATTAATCCATTTTATTTGATTATCCTTATTTCCTTTTTACAGAACATTCCGGAAAGTTTGGAGGAGTCGGCTGAAATTGACGGAAGCAGTCACTTTCGCACTCTAATCAGCATTATGCTGCCGCTTTCTCTGCCGGTCATAACGACGCTTAGCCTCTTCTATGCAGTGGGTCGCTGGAACGGCTTTACCGATACGCTGATGTACATTACCAGTCCGGAGCTGTATCCACTGCAGCTGAAGCTGTATCAGCTCATTCAGAACAACATGATTACGGACCTGCTGCAAAATGAAGGAGCGCAGATGGCTAATC
This sequence comes from Paenibacillus sp. PL2-23, assembly GCF_040834005.1. Taxonomy (NCBI): domain Bacteria; kingdom Bacillati; phylum Bacillota; class Bacilli; order Caryophanales; family Paenibacillaceae; genus Paenibacillus; species Paenibacillus sp. PL2-23. The sequence continues at coordinate 3,592,937 of NZ_CP162129.1, read as the reverse complement.
TTGTCCCCGAAAGCCTGAAGGCGGCAAGCGTTATATTTGCCACTGTGCCCATTCTACTCGTCTATCCGTGGCTCCAGAGATATTTTGTCAGCGGTGTAATGCTAGGCGCAGTCAAAGGATAGTGTCTGCGCTGTCAAGGTGAAGGGGGAAGTGCATGCTAGTGGACATTTATGACAAGCTGATTGCAATCAATGATGAGCGTGTGAAGGATGGCATGGAACATCAGGTGCTGGCGAGAGGGAGCCGGTTCGAAGGAGGGGTGGTGGATCCCGCGAATGGCATCGCTTGGCCAAGCCATGGCGGTACGCCGATGGTGATGGCGCTATGGGCGACGGCTCTGGTGAACGAAGCTTCCAGGTATTATCGTGACGCAGAGCTTCTGCGCCGACTGGAGCTGGCCGCGGCCTTTATGCTGAGGTCGCAGCACGAGGACGGGACGATCTCCCCACCTTGGACGAACAGGCATTCACCGCCCGATACGGCGTTCGTCGTGGGCGGTCTGGCTCAAGTGTATGAGCTGCTGGCCGGTAATGAATGGCTGCCGCTTAAGCAAGCGGCTGGGGATATTCGCACCTTCCTTGAGCGTACGATTCCGGCCTTGCTTACGGGAGGCTGCCATACCCCGAATCATCGCTGGGTTATTACAGCAGCGCTCGGATTCATGTATCAATTGACCGGCAGGACAGAGCTCAAGGCTCGAGCAGAGCAGTGGCTTGCAGAAGGTCTCGACTGTACAGAGGACGGGGAATGGACGGAACGGAGCAACGGCATCTACAACGCCGTCAGCGACATCGTGCTGTATTATACGGCGGAGCTGTTCGACATGCCGGTGCTGCTGGAGCCGGTTCGACGTAACCTCAACATGATGGCGTATATGATTCATCCAGACGGCACTGTAGTAACGGATTATTCAGGTCGGCAGGATTTCGGCAGCCAATACGATATGAGCGGTTATTTCCTCGTCGCGAAGCTGATGGCTGAACGTGATCGAAGCCCGTTGTTTGCTGCGATTGCGGAGCATGCCGGACAGGCGCTGAAGCACCCGGGCTGGCTGCCCAATAACGCGCTGCTTGGCATGATGCGATACTCTGAGCTTCGCAGCAGCGAGGTTCAGCCGTCCTCGCTGCCGGATCACTATCGCATTGTCATAAACAGCAGCTTCCCGCGCGAGCATTACCTGAGCCAGATGGAGGGGGCCGGCCATGGAGGCCGCATCTACCATAGCCGGCTGCATCCCGATTTCGGTGCGCCTGTAGCCAGGCACCGGAATGGTCCCACCAGCGCAACGGTTATAACCGAATCGAATTCGTTTTTTGCTCTACGCCACGGAGCAGTCCGCCTTCTGGCCGTCCAGGCTGCGACGTCCTTCCAGCCAGGCTTTGTGAAGCTGCAGCGGCTGGAGGAGCGGGAGATTGGCTACCGTCTGTCAGCCGTTGAGCATAAGGGCTATTATGGACCCGTTGCCGCGGATAGGCTGCCGGCAAGCGCAAGCGAGAAGGTGAGTCCCTGGTATCTGCTGCCGCATCATCTCCGTGAGCTAACGCATGAACAAAGCCATGCCATTGACATCGACCTATCAGAGAATGAGGAAGGCTGGACCATTCGTCTTCGCTGCGAGGCACCTGATCTGCTGATGACGCAAATTTCGTTTGTCTTTGATCGTGAAGGCGAGCTGAGTGGAGGCAGGCTTTCTCCTGCAGGGACAGGCACGTCGTTCTGGCAGGGAGGGGTCGTCACATGTGCGGCTGGAAGCGACTGGATTGCATTGGAGGGAGGCGGGCATGAGCATAGTGCTCGTGTGCTCAACAATACGGCTTACCCGGCGAATTGTCAGACGCTGCTCGTCAACCTGTTGACGCCGTACGACAAAACGTTCCATATCCGTACATCGGGAAGGAGCAGTCAATGATACACATGCAAGCAAGCTTGACGGACAGAGAGAGCGCTCGTTATTGGTTTGGAAACGATAGCCGTCGCATACTGGAGGTGCTTGCCGCGCGTTATACGGGAGTGAATCCGCCAGTTCCATTCGCACTGAGAGCCTTCTCCAAGGCGGGCATTCTGCAGACGGAGGAAGGGCTCTATGAGATCAACCTGGCGGAGAGGCTGCCGGAGGCGGGCAAAGGGCATTATGCTTACGCGTGCGGACTCGTGTGGAGCGATGATGAACGATCCATAGACGGCGTCATGCAGCCGCTAGGCCCTGTTACCTTGTATATGAACGAGGAGAGAATCTATCGTTCCACTGTAGTAGAGGAGATGGAGCCGCACGCCAGAGCGATTATTCCGATTCTGCTTCGCAAGGGCTGGAATAAGCTGCTTATCGAAGCGAAGAAAACAGCGGCTGGCTTTGGCTGCCGATTCGGGGCAGACGAGGGAAAGGTACGAATTCTGAATGTATTGTCTCCATTCTCAGGGAGGGCCGGGCATGCGGGCTGGGTATATTCGGAATCGGTTAATAGGCCGCTATTCGGAGAGGGTGCGATGCCGGCTTTCGACCAGACTGAGGAGGAAACTGGACTACTCTGGCAGCCTCGCGCAAGGTGGACAGATGAGGATGCGCTTAAGCCTAATCTGGAGAGGCTGTTCGGCCGGCCGACCGTTCCCGTTGCGGGCTATGGATGGGCCAGGCTGCCGCAGACGGGTCGACAGAGCATCGTGGTAGAGGGGCATGCGTGCGGACCATCAGAGCTGTGGCTGGATGACGAGAGGGTGTTTGAATTGCCGGAGGCGGGGACGTTTCGCACGTCTATTCGGCGGCCAGCAGGCGGCGGCCAACTCCTGATTCGCACCTTGAGCAGTCCACAAGGCTGGGGCTTTGAGCTTCATGCGACGGCAGATGGGCAGCCGCTGCCCTTGGAGCTGCCGATTCAGGTGCACGGGTATGAGGGGCCGTGGCTATACCGGGGGCCCATCGACGCCGATGCCGAGCTGAACCCAAGCGAAGTGTGTTGTACGCATACATTGCTGCCTGCTGTTCATCAGGACGGCAGTCCGGCAGGGCTCGCCTATTGGGAGCTGGATGCGCCCCATACGCGCTTGCGGCCCTACTACGAGAACGCAATGCTCAGCAACAAATGGACGACTGGCTCGGCAACAAACTTCGGGCGGTGGGATTACCCGCTTGGCGTGACGATGTATGGGCTGCTGCGATCGGCCAAAGCGCTGAACCGGCAGGATCTAGCCCAATACGCGCTGGAGCATATCCGCAGCTGTACCCGCTTTTATGACTATTCGCTCTGGGATCGGGAGGCGTATGGATTCCCCGCCATTAATCACCAACTGGTGCTTATGCGCATGCTGGATAACTGCGGCTCTTTCGGCTCAGCAATGCTGGAGGCTTATTCTCTGGCAGGGGATGCAAGCTTCCTGCGAATTGCCGATAAGATTGGGGACTTCATGCTTGGGAAGCTGGAGAGAACAGAGGATGGCGCCTTCTACCGATTGAGCGAGGGCGAATACTTTGATCAGACGATGTGGGCCGACGATCTGTATATGAGCGCTCCATTCCTGACTCGATATGCGCTTGTGAGCGGGAAGCAACATGCGATGGACGAGGCAGCCAAGCAGTTTCTGCTGTTCCGGCGCTATCTGTTCCTGGAAGAGGAGGGAATCATGTCTCATGTCTATGATTTCAAGTACGGCCAGGCGACGAAGGTGCCTTGGGGACGGGGCAACGGCTGGGTGCTGTTCTCACTGTCTGAGCTGCTGGAGCATCTCCCGCGCCAGCATGTTGACCGCGAGGAGCTGCTGAGATTTTTCCGGGATATGTGTGCGGGGGTAGCTCGTCTTCAAAGCGAATCGGGACTATGGCGGCAGGTGCTGAATGAACCGGACGCTTATGAGGAGGCTTCGTGCACGGCGATGTTCGCTTACGCGTTCGCTCGAGGCGTACGCTTCGGCTGGCTGGATCAGCAGGCTGCCCGTTATTCGGATGCTGCCTTGAAGGCTTGGCGGGGGCTGGCCAGCAGCGCGATTGACCGTTCGGGCAACGTGCACGGCGTGTGCAGCGGGTCTCGATATTCCTTTTCCCCGGACTACTACATGTATGATCTGCGCACCGTTGTTAACGACAACCATGGGATCGGCATCATGATGCTGGCGGGTGTGGAGATAGCCAGCCTGAAGATGATAACCGGGTGATGGTTTAAAAGATAAGAAAGCAGTGTTCTCTATACTGGGCTTATATTTCGACGCGAAACGTATGCTGCTCCGCCAATGGAAGACGCAGTCGTTTGCACTTGTTTGATGGATTAAGCGCTTAACCCTTTGGAGGTGGAATTCCATGAAGACAATTAAGCTGTCAATGGCGCAGGCCTTGCTCCAGTTTCTGGACAATCAATATGTATCGATTGACGGCAAGGAAACCAAGTTTGTCCAAGGCGTAATGGGTATATTCGGCCATGGCAATGTGACGGGGATCGGCGAGGCATTGGAGAGGAGTCCTGGCGGATTAACATTCATTCAAGGTAAAAACGAGCAGGGCATGGCACATGCCGCCACGGCATTCGCCAAGCAGAGCGGACGGAGGAGGATCTATGCCTGCACGTCCTCTATTGGACCTGGAGCTCTGAATATGGTGACGGCGGCAGGCACCGCAACGGTTAACCGTATTCCGCTGCTTCTGCTACCTGGCGACAACTTCGCATGCCGCCAGCCAGACCCCGTGCTGCAGCAGCTGGAGGCTCCAGCCGATTACACCCTGTCGGCGGCAGACGCCTTCAAGCCGGTCAGCCGCTACTGGGACCGCATTGTACGGCCGGAGCAGCTAATGAAGGCGGCGCTTCAGGCTATGCGGGTGCTGACGGATCCCGCGGAGACAGGCGCTGTTACGTTGGCGCTGCCCCAGGATGTGCAGGCCGAGACGTATGACTTTCCGGCGTCCTTCCTGGCAAGGAGAGTCCATGCGGTTGATCGTCGTCCTCCGGCGGCGGCGGCGATTCACCGCGCTGTCAGCCTGCTGATAGGCAAGCGGAGACCGCTGCTGATTGCGGGCGGCGGCGTTCATTACAGCGGAGCGACAGGAGAGCTTGCTGCGTTCGCTGAGGCCTTCGGCATTCCCGTAGCGGAGACGCAGGCGGGCAAAAGCGTTCTCCCATGGGACCATCCGCTGAATATGGGTGGAGTTGGCGTGACGGGAACGCTCGCTGCGAACCGGCTGGCGAAGGAAGCGGATGCCATTATAGGCATCGGCACACGCTATTCCGATTTCACAACAGCGTCCAAGTCAGCCTTCGGCAATCCTGATGTGCAGTTCATTAATATCAACGTCAGCGCGTTCGACTCAGTGAAGCTGGGCGGCATCGCGGTCACCGCGGATGCGAAGGAAGCGCTGCAAGCGCTGCACGCTGCGCTGAAGGGGGCTAATTACGCCAGCGGATATGGGACGGATGAGCTGATGAGCCTGAAGTCTGAATGGAGCCGCGAGGTCGACCGTCTCTATACGCTGGAGCATGAAGAAGGGTTATCGCAGACAAGAGCGCTTGGCGTCATCAACGAATCGCTGCAGCCGTCCGACATCATTGTCGCCGCGGCCGGCAGCCTGCCCGGAGACCTGCATCGCTTATGGCGTCCGGCCCAGCCGGGAACCTACCATATGGAATACGGCTTCTCCTGCATGGGCTATGAGGTAAGCGGAGCGTTCGGCGCGGCGCTTGCAGCGCCGAAGCAAGAGGTGTACGCCATGGTCGGCGATGGCAGCTATCTCATGCTCCATTCCGAGCTGCTCACAAGCATCCAGGAGGGAGTGAAGATGACGGTTCTGTTGTTCGACAACAGCGGCTATCAATGCATTCACAATCTTCAGAGAGGACACGGCAGCGACGGCTTCGGCAATGAGTTCCGATACCGCGAAGACGCAACCGGCAGGCTGACAGGCGATTATATGCCGATGGACTTCGCCGCGCACGCGCGCAGCATGGGCGCAAGAGCGTATACCGTCCGCACGGCCCAACAGCTTCGGGAGGCGCTGCTTCAAGCGCGCGAAGAGTCGGGCTCGGCGCTGATCGAGATTAAAGTGCTGCCAGGCACGAACACAGATGGATATGAATCCTGGTGGCGGGTCGATGTGCCGTCGGTGTCGTCAAGTCCCAAGGTGGAGGCGTCCCATCGGGCCGTAGCTGAAGGGATTGCCCGGACAAGGGAGCTGTAGCAGCGAGCTTCTATATTACGATCATCAACGCGGGGAGGTCTTTAGCATGCGCAAGCCAACAACGTTCCAAATCGGCATTCACCCCATTAACTGGGTTGGTGAGGATGTCCGGGAGCATGGAGCGGATACAACGTTTGAAACTATTGTGGACGATATCCAGAGGCTGGGTCTGACCGGCACAGAGATGGGGCGCAAATATCCCCAGGATCGAGCGGCGCTGAAGCGGGAGCTGGCGTCTCGGGGAATACGGCTCGTCTCGCAGTGGAAGTCGGTGCTGCTGTCGGATCCCTCCTGCAGAGAGGCGGAGCTGGCGGCTTATCGCACGCATGCACAGTTTCTGCATGAGATGGGCAGCCCTGTCATCAGCACAGCGGAGGTCGGCGGCTCGCTCCACTTCGATCCGCGCCGTACGCCGCATGAGAAGGAGGTGCTGCGCTTGGACGAGGCGGGCTGGCACAGCCTGGCTGAAGGGCTGAACGCCGCGGGCCGCATTGCCAGGGAATATGGCATGAAGCTGGCTTATCATCATCATGGCGGAACGGTGGTGGAGTCGCCGGAGGAGATTGACCGCCTTATGGCGCTCACCGACCCGGCGCTCGTCTGGCTGCTCTATGACACAGGGCATGCCTATTATGGCGGCTCCGACCCGCTGCAGCTGCTGCGGAAGCATTACGGCCGCATAGCTTATGTGCACTTGAAGGATGTCCGGCCGCATGTGCTTGCGGAGGCGCGGACGCAAGGAGCGGATTTTGTCACCTGTATCCGCAAGGGTGTCTTCACGGTGCCCGGCGACGGCTGCATCGACTTTGCGCCAATACTGGCAGAGCTGGTGGAGCGGGGCTATGAAGGTTGGGCTATGCTTGAGGGCGAGCAGGATCCAGCCCTGCACCCTCCATTCCAATATGCTCGCAATGCGCTGGATTATATGAACGGCCTGCTGGAAGCGGCGGGCGGAGGGGAGTAGACGATGGCACAATCGCATATAGCATGGGATTCCAGCAAGCCGTTTGATTTTGTGGCAATTGGCAGGCTCTGTATCGATTTGAACGCTAATGAAATAAATCGTCCTATGGAGGAGACGATGACCTTCACCAAATATGTGGGGGGCTCGCCCGCCAATATTTGCATCGGCATGTCCCGGCTGGGGCTTCGTACCGGCTTTATCGGCAAAGTAGCCGATGACCAAATGGGAAGATTTATTACGGGTTATCTGGAACGAGAGGGCATTGAGACCTCTGGCGTATCGGTCGATCGGACCGGTGCGGTTACGGGACTTGCTTTCACGGAAATAAAAAGCCCAACGGCATGCAGCATCCTGATGTATCGGGATAATGTTGCGGATTTGAAGCTGGAGGCGGGCGAGGTGCGGGAGTCGCTTGTTGCGGACGCCAAGCTGCTGCTGATCTCCGGTACGGCGCTGGCCCAAAGCCCTTCGCGTGAAGCGGTGTTTCAGGCGCTGGATTACGCCAAGCGCCACGGGACGGTCATCGCCTTCGACCTGGATTACCGGCCGTATACATGGACATCCCAAGAGGAAACGGCCGTCTATTACAACCTGGCGGCCGAGAAGTGCGACATTATTATGGGTACTCGCGAGGAATTTGACATGATGGAGCGTCTCGGCGGCAATGCCGAGCGGGATGACGAGGTCACGGCGTCCAAATGGTTCAACCATTCGGCGGATATCGTCATTATCAAGCACGGCAAGGACGGCTCCATCGCCTATACCAAGGACGGCGCCTCGCACCGGGCGAGAAGCTTCCCGGCCAAGGTCGTCAAGACGTTCGGGGCGGGCGATTCCTATGCGGCAGGCTTCCTCTACGGCCTCATGCAGGGGTGGAGCATCAGCGCCAGCATGGAGTTTGGCAGCGCGGCGGCATGTATTGTCATCTCCAGCCACAGCTGCTCGGATGCGATGCCGACGGCGTCTCAGGTGCATGATTATATTGCCCGCTGCCAGAGAGGCGAAATAACGGGCTAAGGGATGTTCACAGACATAAGGAAAACGAATGATACAAGAAGAAAGGGATGACCTCTTATGAACGCAAACGTCAGCACGTTAAACAATTTGATCGGCGGGCAATGGGTGCCTTCCCGGTCCGGCAGGACGGAGCCTGTCTACAACCCTGCAACGGAGGAGGTGCTTGCCTACGTCCCCATTTCATCAAGCGAGGAGGTAGACGAGGCGGTAGCCGCGGCGAAGACGGCGTTCCGGGGCTGGAGCCGGACGCCTGTGCCGCGCCGGGCGCGCGTATTGTTCAAGTACCAGCAGCTGCTTGTGGAGCACTGGGAGGAGCTCGCGCGTCTCATTACGCTGGAGAATGGCAAAAGCTATACGGAAGCTTACGGAGAGGTGCAGCGCGGCATTGAATGCGTCGAGTTTGCGGCGGGCGCTCCAACGCTGATGATGGGCAAGCAGCTTCCCGATATTGCAACAAATCTGGAGTCCGGCATGTACCGTTATCCCATCGGCGTCGTCGGCGGCATTACGCCGTTCAACTTCCCCATGATGGTGCCTTGCTGGATGTTCCCGCTTGCTATCGCGTGCGGCAACACCTTTGTTCTGAAGCCCTCCGAGCGAACGCCGCTGCTGGCGGGCAGACTCGCGGAGCTGATGCTGGAAGCCGGCCTGCCTGCAGGGGTGCTGAGCATTGTGCATGGCGCTCATGATGTCGTTAACGGCCTGCTCGACAATCGGGATGTGGCAGCCATATCGTTCGTCGGCTCGCAGCCGGTGGCGGAATACGTCTACAAGCGGGGAACGGCTAACGGCAAGAGGGTTCAGGCGCTTGCAGGCGCCAAAAACCATTCCATTGTCCTGCCGGACGCCGACCTTGACGCGGCGGTAACGCAAATCGTCAGCGCGGCCTTCGGCTCCGCAGGCGAGCGCTGCATGGCCTGTGCGGTTGTCATCGCCGTCGGCGACGCCGCCGAACCGCTGATCGCGAAGCTGCAGCAAGCGGCGGACGACATTACGATAGGCAATGGCATGGAGGAGGGAGTATTCCTGGGACCCGTCATCCGCGACTCTCACAAGGCGAGGACGCTTGGCTACATTGAAGCCGGCGAGCAGGAAGGCGCAACGCTGCTGCGTGATGGGCGCAAGGATGCCGCCGCGGGACAGGGCGGATATTTTGTAGGGCCAACGATCTTCGATCATGTGAGCTGCGAGATGAAAATATGGCGGGACGAAATTTTTGCGCCCGTGCTCTCCATTATGCGTGCCGCTTCGCTGGAGGAAGCGATCGACATCGCCAACAAGTCCAGCTTCGCTAATGGCGCATGTCTGTTCACGCGGGACGGCGGCAGCGTTCGCCAATTCCGTGAGACGATTGAAGCGGGCATGCTGGGGGTTAATCTGGGCGTTCCCGCGCCCATGGCGTTTTTCCCATTCTCGGGCTGGAAGGATTCCTTCTACGGCGATCTGCATGCCAACGGCACAGACGGCGTCGAGTTCTATACGCGCAAAAAAATGGTGACGGCCCGCTGGTAGGCGGGCAGTGGCCTCTATGACCATAAAAATCGACAGCCCGGCGTATTTGCTTCATCGGGATACGCCGGAAGCGGGAGGGCCAACGATGGACAAGGTGAAAGTGGGCATTATCGGAGCTGGGCGCATCGGCAAGATTCATGCTGACAACCTGCTCCGCATGGCGGAGGCGGAGGTTGTCGCGATCAGCGATCTATTCGTCAGCGAGGAGCTGAAGCGTTGGGCGGACGCGCGCGGAATCGCCGTCGTAACGTCCAACAGCGGGGATATTGTGTTGCATGAGGACATCGACGCGGTATTCATCTGTTCCTCGACGGATACTCATGTGCCGCTGATCATGCAGGCGGCAGCGGCGGGCAAGCACATCTTCTGCGAGAAGCCGGTCAGCATGGACGCCGCTCAAACAAAGGAAGCAATAGAGGCGGTCAGCCAAGCGGGAGTAAAGCTGCAGATTGGCTTTAACCGCCGCTTCGACCATAATTTCAAGCGACTGCGAGAGCTGGTTGAGCAAGGGCGCGTAGGGGAGCCGCATTTGATTAAGATCACATCTCGAGACCCCGCTCCTCCAAGCCTGGAATACATCAAGGTCTCTGGGGGCCTCTTCATGGACATGGCGATTCACGATTTCGATATGGCGCGCTATATGACTGGGAGCGAGGTGGAATCGGTGTTCGCCCAGGGGGCGGTGCTCGTGGATCCCGCCATTGGCGAGGCTGGAGATGTGGATACGGCGATTACAACGCTGACCTTCGCAAGCGGCGCGCTTGCTGTCATCGACAACAGCCGCCGCGCTTCCTATGGGTATGATCAGCGGGTTGAGGTGTTTGGTTCGCGGGGAGCGGCGTCCGCCGACAATGATTATCCCAATACGGTTGTTGTGAGCGATGGGGAAGGGGTCGGCCGCGACAAGCCTCTGCATTTCTTCCTGGAGCGTTATAATGAGGCCTATATAGAGGAGACGCGAATATTCATTGACTGCGTCAGACGCAATCTCCCGCTGCCGGTCGATGGCAACGACGGCCTTCAGGCTGAGCTGATCGCGCTGGCCGCGAAGCTGTCCATTCAGCTGAACAGACCGGTCAAGCTGAATGAGCTTGCGTCGATGCGAGAAGGGGTGTAAGGATGGCGGATCTTATTGTGAGGCCGGGTCCGGCGAAGGACGGCAGCGTTTTATCCATTACGCCGCAATCCGCTGGCTGGGCGTACGTCGGCTTTGAGGTGTTCAAGCTGGCGCCAGGCGATCAGATTAGCCGTGATACAGGCGACCGGGAGGCTTGTCTGGTCATCTTAAGCGGTAAAGCGAACGCATCCACCAGAGAGTTCAGCTGGAGCAATATCGGTGAGCGGATGAGCGTCTTCGAGAAGCTGCCTCCGTACGCGGTGTATGTGCCGAGCGAAGACCGCTTCAGCATAACGGCAACGACAGAGCTGGAGCTTGCGATATGCCTGGCGCCGGGCAAGGGCGGCCACCAGGCGCGACTCATTGCGCCAGAGCAAATCGGCGTCGAGCATAGAGGCAGCGGCAGCATGGAGCGCCTTGTACACAACATCCTGCCGGAGAGCGAGCCGGCGGACAGCCTGCTGGTGGTAGAGGTGTTCACGCCGGGCGGGCATTGGTCCAGCTATCCGCCGCATAAGCATGACCGGGATTGCCTGCCGGAGGAATCGCTGCTTGAGGAGACGTATTATTATCACACGGACCCCGCTGCGGGCTTCGCGATTCAGCGGGTATACACGGACGATCGCTCGCTTGACGAGACGCTTGCCGTACATGATGGAGAAGCGGTGCTTGTGCCCCGGGGCTATCATCCCGTATCGGCGCCGCCTGGCTACGAGGTTTATTATTTGAATGTGATGGCGGGTCCGAAGCGCACCTGGAGGTTCTACAACGATCCGGACCATGCCTGGCTGATGCCTCCGCCTTCGGCGCGCAGATAATCATTGAAAGCGGTCTCTTTTGCAAGCATAATGATAGTAGGACGGATTACGAGCGAATGGAGAACGCCATGATGAAAGCGACGATATATGATGTGGCCAAGGAAGCCGGAGTATCCATTGCGACGGTATCCCTTGTCATCAACGGCAAGGGCAAAATCAGCGCGGAGCGGCGGGAGGAAATTCGGAGAATTATGCTGCGAATGGGCTATAAGCCGAGCATGATCGCCTCCGCGTTGACGGGCAAAAAAACCTATGCGCTGGGCTTGCTTGTTCCGGATATTTCCAACCCGTTTTTTGCCGAAATTGCAAGGGCTGTCGAGGATGAAGGCCAGCGTCACGGCTACAGCGTCTTCATATGCAGCACGGATAATCGCGACGACAAGGTGGAGCATTACGCGGCTCTGCTGGAGCAGAAAAACGTGGATGGCGTCATTGTCGGGACGGGCTTGAAGGAGCTGTCGGCGCTTGCTCCGTTGCTTCAAGGCGGCATGCCTGTCGCGTTTCTCTCCCGTGAATGCCCGGCGGCAGGGGTACCGACCATCGTTGTGGACGATTACGGGGGCGGCGCCTCCGCTGCAGAGCATCTGATTGGACTGGGACATCGCCGGCTTGCCGTGCTGGCCGAGCAGGAGTCAATCAGCAGCAGCCGGGAGAGGGTGCGCGGCTTCAGGGAAACCGCCGCGGCGGCTGGCATTACGCTCGACCCGCAGCTTGTGCGGAGCAGCAGCCTCAAGGACGGCAAGGCGAGCGCGCTGGCGCTTCTGAGCCAAGCGGAACGTCCGACAGCCATCTTCTGCTGCAACGATATGCTCGCGATCGGCGCCCTTCAGGCCGCCAAAACGGCAGGACTGCGCATTCCGGATGATTGCTCGATTGTCGGCTTTGATGATACGGTGCTAGCTTCCGTCACAGATCCGCCGCTGACGACGATTGCTCAGCCCATTGAGCGCCTGGGCCAGCTAGCTGTGCAATACGTGCTCCGGGAGCCAGAGCGAACGCCAGAGCGAGTTGTGCTGCCTCCGGCGCTCGTTCAGCGGCAATCCACGTCGCCTCTTCGATAAGGGAATGATAGAGACTGAAGCACTGCGCTTACAAGGTAAGCGCAGTGCTTTTTTTTTGTGTCTGTCAGCCGCCAAGCATAGCCGCCTAGCAGAACGGAAGGCTGTGCTTCCCTTCACTTTTGCTTATCGTCATTCATTTTTGATACAAAATGTATACTGAAATCACGCTTAAGGAGGGACTTAAGCAAAAGTGACAGGGATAATCAATACTGCCGGTTTACCGTCGCCAGCCTTACGGGGTACGATGGGCACAGCCTCGCAACACCAAGAGCAGCCAACGAAGTAGAGGGACGTTCTTTATTTAGGAGGTGTTTTTTAATTTATTTGAAAGCGCTTCACTTCATCCTGCAATCGCTTTCGTTCAGAGACGAGTCCCAACAGGTCCAGTCATGAGACTATATAAGGAGTGAGCTCATGGGTATAAAAGGTGTATCGCGGGTCAAAGCCATAGGTGTCTTGCTGTTAGCCTTCCTCTTGGTTTTTTCGCTGGTGGCTGTTCCGGCGCCGGATCGCGCGGGAGCGTCAGAGAGCCAGCCAGCCCGTCAAGGCGAATATTTGGATCGGGGGCTGGTGGCGGTGCTGATCGACGGCGGCGTTTTTTTGAGCTGGCGTTATTTGATCACGGACCCAGACGAAATCGCTTTCAATGTCTACAAAAACGGCTATAAGGTGAATGCTTCGCCCATTGACGGAGCGACCAACTATATGGATACAACGGGCGCGGACAGCTCGCAATACCAGCTGTCGACGATTATCGGCGGCAAGGAGGAGATGGTGCCCCGGACGGCTTCGGTTTGGCATAACCAATACTTGCCTATTCCGCTGGATAAGCCTGCGGACGGCCGAACGAAGGATGGCGGCTCGTATTCGTATATGGCAAGCGATGCTTCCATCGCGGATTTGGACGGCGACGGCGAATATGAAATAGTGTTTCTATGGAATCCGACTAACGCAAAGGACAATTCGCATGCCGGATATACCGGCAATGTATTCATCGACGCCATCAAGCTGGACGGCTCCAGGCTCTGGCGTATCGATCTAGGTGTCAATATCCGCGCTGGCGCTCATTATACGCAGCTCATGGTATATGATCTGGATGGGGACGGCAAAGCGGAGGTCGTAGTCAAAACGGCGGATGGCACAAGGGATGGCAAGGGCCAGGTGATTGGCGACGGCTCCAAGGATTACCGCAACGAGGGCGGTTATATTCTGACTGGGCCGGAATATTTGACAGCGTTTAATGGATGGACTGGCGAAGCGATGTCAACCGTCCAATACGAGCCTCCCAGAGGCAATGTAAGCGAGTGGGGCGACGGCTACGGCAACAGGGTAGACCGCTTCCTGGCGGGCATTGCTTATTTGGACGGCGTGAAGCCCAGCGTCATCATGACCCGCGGCTATTACACCCGCTCCGTGCTGGCGGCCTACGATTTGGTAGACGGCGAGCTCGTGAAGCGCTGGGTATTCGACAGCAATATAGCCGGCAAGGCATACGAAGGCCAAGGCAACCATGGCCTTGCCATTCTCGATGTCGATGCCGACGGCAAGGATGAGGTGATGTTCGGGGCGCTCGCAATTGACGACGATGGATCAGTGTTATACAGCACCGGGCTGGGACATGGCGACGCCATGCATGCCGGCAAGCTGGATCCGAACAGGGCAGGCTACCAGATTCTAAGCGTACACGAGCATGTCAACGCCGAATATGGGATTGAGATGCGGGATGCGGCAACTGGTGAAATTATTTGGGGAGAATATACGGGCATCGACACTGGACGCGGCATGTCTGCAGATATTGATCCCCGTTATCCAGGCTACGAGTCATGGGCTTCCACCATTGTGAATGGACAGATGGAGCCCGTTACCCGTGTGTTTTCATCAGCAGGAGAAATTATTTATGAGGGGGCTGAAGCGCCCAAAAGTGCTAACTTCGCAATATGGTGGGACGGCGACCTTCAGCGCGAGCTGTTCGACCATATTTGGGACAACAACGCGGCCAAAGGCATCCCCGTTATTTATAATTGGGATCACGAAAACAAGAAGCTGGACGAAATTTTTCGAGCGACTGGCGCCTTGACAAACAATCATACCAAAGGAAACCCGGCCATTCAGGCGGATCTGATGGGAGATTGGCGCGAGGAGCTTCTGCTCAGGAACGAAGACAGCACGGAATACAGGCTCTATACCACAACTATTCCGACAACTTATCGGATACCGGCGCTGATGCAGGATCCCATATATCGTCTCAGCATTGCTTGGCAAAATGTAGGCTATAATCAGCCTCCGCATACAGGCTTCTATATCGGCACAGAAGCAACCAGCTTCCCGAAGGCCGAGCTTCATCTGGCAGGAGGCGGCGCGGCGGCCCAGCCGGTGTACCGCTTTGACTTTGGCGCTGAGACAGAAGCGCATGCCATTGGCGTGCAGAATGGCTCTTATTCTGCGGAAGCCGGCTATGGCTTCGAGTCTTCAAGCCAAGTTACCGTGGGACCGGGAAGCGTGACCCTGGCGGACAACACCAAATTCGCTGTTGACCTGCCCAATGCCAATTATAAGGTTACGCTGAAGGTGGGCGATGAATCGACTGCTGCCCATGTCGGCGTCAAATCCGAATACGTCCAGAAGCTGGCAGTTACGGGTGTGCCTGCAGGCGAGTCGCTGGTGTATGCCTACGATATCGCGTTGGTGGACGGCCAGCTGGAATTTATTTTTTCAGGTACAGCTATCCATCTTCAGGAGCTAATCATTGAGAGGTATAACGAAAAAACAGCCGGCGCCGCAGCAACGATCTATATGGCAGGCGATTCAACCATGCAATCCTACAGCCAGCTGCAGGCTCCTCAACAGGGCTGGGGCCAGGCTTTTGGCAGCTATTTTGCTAATGGAGCGGTAGTCGCCAATCATTCCATCGGCGGCCGAAGCAGCAAATCCTTTATGGTGGACGGCCGATTGGATGCGGTGCTGCGGGAGATCAAGCCTGGCGATTTTTTCTTCATCTCCTTCGGACATAATGATGCGAGCGCGGGCATTCCGGAACGATACGCGTCTCCTGAGGATTACAAATCGTATTTGACCCGCTATGTAAACGGTGCGAGACAGCGCGGCGCGACGCCGGTACTGCTCACGCCTGTCGGGCGCAGAGATTTTAATACTATTACGCAGGAATTTAACGTTAGCTTCCCGGAATATGCAGCGGCTGCGAAAGAGATTGCAGAATCGCTCAACGTACCGCTGATTGATTTGAGCCAGCTCAGCGTCACGCATTACAACAAGGTCGGGCTGGCCGCTACGGAGGATATATTCCTGTACGCGTATCCGGGCCAATATCCGAAATACCCGAACGGCATTAATGATAATACGCACTTCAGCCAATACGGCGCTCAAGTTATTGCCGGTTTAGTAGCGGGCGCGGTCAAGGAGATGGGGCTCACAATCTCTCCTTTGGTCATCGATCCCTATATCGTCGAGCCGGAGCCGGAGCCGGAAAAGCAGGTGTATGAGGAGGATTTCGAGGGAGACCCCGCCGCATTCCAGTATGCCATGGTTAACGCAACTGGCATTCCGGGCCAAATGACAGGCACGGTTGTGGAGCAGAATGGCAATAAGGTGCTGAACGTAGTCGGCTCGGGCTCAGGCAACCGATCCAAGGTGTTCCGTGTATTCGACCCCGTTGCCGGAGATATCGTCAGGGTGAACTTCGACTGGCATACCGGCAATGTGGGAGCATTCCCGTCGGAGGGACATCTGTCTCTTCAGGACGGCAACGAGAATCTGATTCTCACCTTGTATACGAACAGCAGCGCCAACTCCACAATCGGCTATTTCCCGGGGCATTACAGTCCTGATTATGGTACGGGCAGCACGGCAATTCCCGCTGGGGGAGTTGCTACGGCAATAACCAAAAACCAGTGGGTGAACGTGGACGCAACGATTAACTTTGTGGAGAAAAAAATAACGCTTACTCTAACCAGCCTCGCGAACAGCAGCGTGACGCAGACGATTGAAGATATTCCGATGAGCGCCGGAACCGCATACGCCGATAATGTGCGGGCGTTGAGGTTTCTTGGCACAAGAAAAGGGGGAGGCGGCACATTGGCCTGGACGACTCAGATCGACAACTTGCGCATAGAAGGTGAGGACCTTCCGCCGTCTTCAGGCGATCAGACCGCATTAATTGCGCTGCATGAGGAGGTCGCCGCAATGGATTTGTCCACCTATACGGAGTCCTCGAAGGCCGTGCTGAACAATGCGCTCGCGGCTGCTCAGTCCATTATCGGTACGGATGCGACGCAGGCGGAGGTCGATCATGTCTTCCATATGCTGACTACGGCGAAGGCTTCGCTCTCAAGCGAGCCCCTCCAAGCTAGGACATCATACCGTCTGGACTTTGGTCCGGGAGACCCGACCGAAGGATATGCGGGGGTTCATGCGGCTTGGGCCTATGTCGAAGGGAACGGCTATGGCTTCGCTAATACTGCACTGACGGAGAATGTCAGCCGTAACAGCGGCAATGCGTTGACAGAGGACTTGGTCCGCGTCAACGGCACTTCCTTCCTGGTAGAGATGGAGCCCGCCAATTATCGGGTTACGATGACGATCGGTGACGTGCAGGAAGCGACAAACGTAGGGGTAACGGTGGAGCAGATGGCGAAGCTGCCGGTAACAACAGTGCCTGCCGGGGAATTCAGAGAATGGACCTATGATATCGCTCTAATCGATGGCCTATTCCAATTTGAATTTACAGGAAATACGCCCAAAATCAACGCGTTAAGCATCGAGCGTCTTCCTGAGAACGGCTCTGGCGACAAGCCGGTTATCTATTTGGCGAGCGATTCCACGGTCGCCAACTATGCGGAAGGCTATCGACCGCAGGCTGGCTGGGGCGAGACGCTGGGCCGCTACTTTGATCTGGAGCAGGTGAGCGTCGATAATCGCGCGATCGGCGGGCTGAGCAGCAAAACGTTTCTTGTGGGCGGCCATCTGAATGAGCTGCTGCTCGACCTTCATGCAGGGGATTACCTGTTCATGCAATGGTCCCACAATGATTCTACGCCATCCCGTCCGGAGCGCTACCTGACCCCGGAGGAATTCAAGGTTTATCTAAAGACATATATCGACGGCGCCAAGCAAAGAGGAGCGACTCCAGTCCTCGTCACACCTGTGAACAGACGGGACTACACCGGCGAAGAGCTAAATAAGAGCTTCCCGGAATATGTACAGGCGATGAAGGCCGTAGCGTTAGAGACGGATACGCTGCTAATTGATCTGAATGGGGCCAGCTGGGAGTATTTCCGGGAGCTTGGTCCGGAGGGCACCAAAAATATCTTTATGTGGGTTGACGGGAAAGAGGATAACACGCATCTGCAGATGAACGGCGCGATCAAGGTATCCGAGCTTGTGGCAGGGCTGGTGAAGGAGCTGAACATTCCTCTCTCTGCCTTCGTCACGCTGAACGACACGGAGTTGCCGCCGGGCGAGCATTGGGCGACGGCAGCTCTCTCCGGTCCAGCCACGGCTCACGCCGGTCAAGCGATCGAGCTGAAGGTTGGCGCGTCGCAAGTGCATGAAAGCTTTACTGCAATGGATGTCATCGTGCAATATGATCCCTCGAAGCTGGAGTTCGATATGATTGCCGGCGAAAACGGGGTGATGGCGCTTGCGGACAACGCCATTGCTTCAAGCCGCGAACAGCTGCATGTGCTCGCAACGGCCGTCCGACCGTCCGATGGGCAAATACGCGTCATTCTCATCAGCGGGGGCGAGGACCACGCCATTGCGAGCAGCGGAGACTTGTTCGCGTTGCGCGGCAGAGTGAAGTCGGATGCGCCTTTAGGGGGAGCAAGCTCATCCGTTACAAGGTTCGACGTATCGCGTGATGGCTTGGCAGGCCTGGCGAACATAACAGAAGCTTATCATACGACAAGCATCGGCCAGACGCCGCCGATTGATTCGAACAAAACGGCGCTGCAGCAAGCGATCGTCTCCGCCCAGAATCTGCTGTCTCAAGCGGTGGAGGGCGATAAAATCGGCAAATACGAGGCGGGCTCCAAGGCTCAGCTGCAAGCCGCTATTGATTCGGCGTCCAATGTCCTAGGCAACGCATGGGCCACGCAAGCCCAGGTTGATGCGGCAACCGGTGCTCTGAACGCCGCAATTGGGCAGTTCCATACGCGGTTCATCAGCCTGGCCGGCGGCGGGACGTCCATAACGCTGCGTGATCTGTCCATTATCGCAAAATACTTTGGCGCGACCTCCGGGGATGCGGTCTGGAGCGAAATCGCGAAGGCGGATCTGTTCGACGAGGGCGTCATCGATATCCGTGTGCTGGCGGCGGTCGCCCAAATGATTCTGACGGAGTGGGTGAAGGAGTAACAGTTGAGCCTGCTGCTGCAGTAAGCTCCAGTGGGCTGCGGCAAGGGAAGTTAGGAGGAAGGGGCTGTTGGCTCCTTCCTCGCATGCCCAGAGAGGAGGAGGCTCAGATGGCCTTTATGAAGAGAAATGGACTGTTGTTGGTATCAGCGCTTCTACTCCTATCGCTCTGGTCTCCCGGCTCGCTGCTGGCGGCACAAGAGCCGATGATAACACTGAAAGCGACGAATGGGGAAGCCAAAGTGATGCTTGAAGTGAAAGGGCGGGGGCTGGCCGACTTGTACGCCTTTCAATTCAATCTCGCTTATGATCCTAAGAAACTGAGATTTCTGTCTGCCAAAAGCGCCATTCCGGGTTTTACGGTAGAGCCCATTGTAACAAATGGGGATATTCTGTTTGCGCATTCCAAGGTGGGCAGCGCCAAAGGGACAAGCGGCGAGGCGACTCTAGCCACCCTTACGTTCGAGATGCTCTCCGCTGGTCCGTCTATATTCACGTTGTATGATGTGAAGCTCGTGGACTCCGGTCTGGATATGCTGGAGCTGTCATCGCGGATTCAATGGACCAGTCTGGCCTTTCGCGATATTGCGGGGCATTGGGCAGAGGCGTCGATAGGGGAAGCGGGAGCACGGGGATGGGTAGCCGGCTACAGCGACGGGACCTTCCGACCCAGCCAGCCAGTGACGAGAGCGGAATTTGTTGCGATGCTCGTGCGCGCCTTGGATGTGCCGATACCAGCTTCGCCTGTGCTGAGCTTCAGGGATAAGGAGAGCATCCCTGACTGGGCGACGGCCTATATAGCGGCGGCAATAGAGGCGAAGCTGATAGAAGGCTATTCGGATGGCACCTTTCAGCCGGGCAGACTCATCTCGCGCGCCGAGATGGCGTCGCTGATTGTCAGAGCTGAGGGGATTGTACCGACGCCAGGCGAGAAGCCGCGCTTTGCGGATGCTGACGAAATCCCGGTGTGGGCTCAGCCCTATATTGCCGCTGCGGTGAATCGCGGCTGGATTCAAGGGGTCGGCAATGGGAGATTTGCTCCGCTGAATAACGCCAACCGGGCGGCAGCCGTTCATCTTATCGTAACGCTGCTAGAAGAGCGATAGCCAGCGCCAAAAGCGAAACCGCCATGTCCTGACTGCGCAGTCAGGGCATGGCGGTTTCCTTATGTTCTGCAGCTTATTTGCCCGACCGAGCGGAGCGCACCATCAAATACAGCAAATACGGCGCGCCCAGCAGCGCCACTACGATGCCGGACGGGATTTCCTTCGGCGCGATCAGAATACGGCCGATCCAGTCTGCGCCGACAAGCAGCGTTCCGCCGAACAACAGACCAAGCAGCATGGAGCGGCGATGATGCGGTCCTGCCAGCATGCGGGCCGCATGAGGGGCGAGCAGACCGATAAAGCCGATCGCTCCAACGACGGAGGCCGCGACGGAGGCCAGCAGGACGGAGAGCAGGCCGGTCAGCAGCCGGGTTCGCCGGACGGCAAGGCCAAGCCCTTGAGCGCTGCTGTCATGGAACGACAGCAGATCGACTCGCTTGCCTAGCCACCAGCCCAGCGGCACAAGCAGAGCAACGATGGGCAGCAGCTGATTGAACTCCGGCCAGCCGCGGGCATAAGTGCTGCCTGCCAGCCAGGCCAGAGCGGGCGCCAGCGTTAGCTTGGCGTGAATGACCAGCATCGTGATGACGGCGGAAGCTGCCGATGCCACCGCGATCCCGATCAAGACGAGCACGATGGGATTCAAGCCGCGCCTCCAAGCGAGCGCATAGACGATGCCAGCGGCGGCAAGCCCTCCGACAAAGGCGCCTAGCGGAATCCAATCGGCTTGCGAGAACAAGACGATCATCGCCAATGCGCCAACCCCAGCTCCGCCGCTGACTCCTACAATATGGGGATCAGCCATTGGATTGCGCAGCGAGCTCTGCATCAGGCTGCCGCTGGCCGCAAGGGCAACTCCCGCCAGCAGTGCAGTAAGCAGCCGCGGCAGGCGAATATTCCATATGACCTTCTCATCCAGCGCTGTTCCGTTGCCTGCTAAGGCTGCAACAACCTCCTGCAGAGACATCGCGTTGCTGCCGCTTCCAAGCGCGGCCAGACATACCGCTATCAGCGCAGCGGAGAAGAGGCTGACGAGCACCGGATAAGACAGCTTGCGGCCAAGCGAGCCCACATACATGGAGACGTTCTGCGAGGAACCCCCAGCGCCGAAGGCTTTGGAGGACTTCAGCGCCAACCAGATGATCCACGGTGCGCCAATCAACGCCGTAATGGCGCCGGCAGGCAGATCGCCAATGGCGCTGCGCGCGAACATTCGCGCCACCGTGTCGGCTCCGATGAGAATGGCGGCTCCCCAGAGCGCGCTCAAGGGCAGCAGCCAGCCATGCCGGGTAATGCCGGACAGCTTCACGATATGAGGGGCAATTAGTCCAATAAAGCCGATGGGTCCAACGATACTGACGCTGACGCAGGCCAGCGTAATCGCTATGGCCATTGCTAGCATGCGAGTGCGCGCGACATGATGTCCGAGGGAACGCGCCGTCTCCTCCGAGAAGGCAAGCAGGTCGAGATGGCGAACCGCCAGCATGATAAGCGCCAGACCGCCAATAATCCACGGCCATGCGAAGCGTACGCCGCTCCAGTCGTTCTGCAGGAGCGTGCCGGAGCCCCAGATGAACAAGCCTTGCGTGCTTTCCTCGAACAGCAGCAGAAGCGCGCTTGTGACGGAAGACAGCACGAGCGTAATAATCATGCCAGACAGCGCAATGCGTATCGGCGTGCCCTTGCGGCCGCCGCCCATTCCGAATACCGCCAGCGCTGCGGCCGCGCCGCCTAGAACCGCCATCGGGAAAGCGTATGCATACAGCAAGCCCGGCCAAAAAATCGTTCCCAGCACAACAACTAGATAAGCCCCCGCATTAACGCCAAGCGTCGTCTCCGAGGCCAGCGGATTGCGGGTGACGCTTTGCATAAGAGCGCCCGCAACCGCCAAAGCGGCTCCGGATAGGAGCGCCATAACAGTGCGGGGCAGTCTTACGCCGTTAATGATCTGATGTTCAGTAATTGCCTGAGGGGATAGGATAGCCTCCAGCACAGTTCCTGCCGATATGCGTGACAGTCCTTGCGTCAAGCTGATAAAGGTCAGAATGGCAAGCAGCAGTACACCGCCCAGCAGCACCGCAAAAGGCTTCCAGCCCGTTCCGCCATTGGCGGAACGGGCCGGACTATTCGAATATGCCGGTGTCATTATTCACCGCTCAGCACAGAGGCTACGCGTTCAGCCAGCATCTTGGCGGAATGAGGGCCGCCGTACGGCCAGGTGTCTCCTCCAAGCGCGTAAGCGCGATTGTCCTGGACGAAGCGCAGACCGTTCCATACTGCGTTTTTGCTCAGCATGTCCGTTGCCGCTTCTTCCATTGTAATGTGCAGGAAGTCTGCGTCCTGCAGCGGCGGGAACGCCTCAATGTCCTTGGTAGCGAAGCCATATACCTCGAATTGCTCCGATTGATAAGCGTTAGTCAGTCCGATATGCTCCAATACTTTAATCGCCAGCGCATTATCTGTGGAAATCCGGAACGATACGGCGTTTTGGTTCACAAGCGGCATGGCCAGAACGATCGGCTGACCGTCTTTGCCTGCAGCGACGATTTTTGCTTTGGCGTCGTCATACGCTTTCTGCAGATCGGCCAGCACTGCCTCCGCTTCCTCCGTCTTGTCTACAACAGTCGCGATTGTATTGAACGTATCGACCATCTCTTGGTACTGATCGCCGCTTCCCTCAGCCGGGTAAGGGTTGAACATGATGGTCGGAGCGATAGCGCTAAGCTGATCCTTAATGGCTTCATGACGGAACGTCACGCCGATAATGAGGTCAGGCTCAAGCGCTGTAATCGTCTCCAGATTGGGCTCCTGACGAGTTCCTACGTCCTGGACGTCTGCAGCCAGCTCAACAGGCGTTTTCATCCATTTCTTCATATTGTCGATATCGGCAACGCCGGCTGGCTGCACGCCCAGCGCAAGCAGGTCTTCGGCATATGTCCATTCCAGGACAACAATTTTTTGCGGGATTCCGGTAATGGGTGTTTCCCCGAGGGCGTGCTGAATCACGCGTTCCTCATTGGCAGCAGTTGCCTCCGGAGCCGTCTCGGAAGCGGCAGGCGAAGCTGTGCCTGCGGCGTTGCCGCTATTCCCGTTATTCGTGTTATTGCCGCAAGCGGCTAACGCGAGGATAAGAATAAGCGAGATAATCGTTACGAATGATCGTCTGTTTCGGTTAAGCATGATGTGTTCCCCCTAATGCTTCTGCAAATTTTGATAATAATTCTCAACGATTATTATGATAATCATTATCAGTGGAGCTGTCAACACTTTATTCCAGGAATTCCGGGAGCATGGGGGAACGCCAAAGCAGCGCATCATGGCGGATGCCATGACACGCTGCGGGAAGAGGAGTGAGAAAAGGATGTATGTTCTGAGAACGCCGAGACTATTAAAGGGGTTGTCAGACACGATTTAGAAGCAAGTAAACGACTCGATTCGTCTTAGATCGTATCCCGCATACATCCAGAAGAAGCCGTTCCACTGGAAGCCAGCGACGGAGTGGCGGCCGACGAATACGGGGAAATACCAGAATTGATTGCCGTTGCTGAGCCAAATGTACGTGTTGCGGAACAAGCATCTGCGGATGCCGCCAGGGTCAACCGCAAAGGCTGCCGTCTGCGGCTGCTGCGGTACGAATTGGGGAGGAGGGGCGGTTGGAGCCTGCAAGCCGGCACCCGGCTGCATGGGCGAGCCCGGAGGACCAGGCGGCGGTCCCAATGGCGGAGTTGGACCCGGCGGCAGGAAAGGCGGGAATCCGCCGCCGCCCGGAGGGCCAAACGGAGGGAAAAAGGACATATACATTCACTCCTTGCTAGTATTGAACGATGCGCTCCTAACGGGGTAGGATAGACGTCCCCCTGCGCTTCAGGTGTATCATATGCGGCCGCCCGCATGGGAGTGCTTGAGGCGTCTATTTCATTGCGAGCCTGTTATTTGTGACAAATTCATGATCGTTTCGAGGACTTAACAATTTCCACTCATTTAATCTATTGATAATCGAAAGCCGAAGTAGTAGAATGTTCCTACTTGCTGTCAAAAGTTGCTAGAACATGTAGGCACCTTGCACAATTTGATACATGGCAAATCCGTCGAAAGGCGCGAGACGCAAAGCTATAGGGACTACTTCCAATCAGGGGAAATGTCAGCCAGCTGCAGATGTAAGCAGAGGCGCGCCTATGAACAATATTAGGCGCGCCTCTTTGCCTATATAAACAAAGAGAGATTAAACAGGAGAGAGGTAGAGAGAATGAACCAACTGAATATCCGTGCCTTATTTCCCAGCGACGACGGCAACTTGCAGCAGAGAGAGCAATTTATGGGCCTAGTGAAGCAGCTTATGGAAGGAGTCGATGCGCTTAAGGACCCGGAATCCGTCTATCTGAAAGGAGAAAAGGACCGAGGTAGTCATTTTTACCGGGAGCTGACGGCCGAAAGCCGCATTCCCGTCGCCGGCAGACCGCTTGAACAAGTGAATGAAGAGCTGTTGAAGCTGCTGCATGGCCATCCGTATCACACCAAATATTTTTTGACGAATATTCTCCCTATGGCGAGCACACCCGGCATTCTGGGCATGCTGGCCGCATTCGCGGTTAACGGCAATAACCTGTGGGATGTGTATGGGCCGGCCGGCGCTGAGGCGGAGGTCCGAGTCGTCGCGATGATGTCGGAGCTTGTCGGCTATACGCCCTCGGAGAGCGGCGGCTATACCACCTGGGGCGGTCAGGGCGCAATCTTTACAGGGCTGCGTATCGCCATCAACAAGCATGATCCTTCCATCAAGAAGGCGGGCGTCCCGCATAATCTGTATGCCTTCTGTTCCGAAGCGGCGCATTACAGCTTGTTCAAGTCGATGGAGGCGACCGGTCTCGGCACCAACAATCTGGTGAAGGTCCGAACGCGGGAGGACAGCTCCATGGACGTGCGCGATCTTAAGGAGAAGATGGAGCAAGTCATCCGCCGGGGAGGGGTTCCCATCTACGTCGTTGCGTCAACGGCGACGACGGACGCGATGGGCATTGACAATCTCGCGGAGATCGTAGAAGCCTCTGAGGAGATAGCGGCGCAACACAGCATCCGGAAGCCGCATATTCATGCGGACTCGGCACTGGGTGGATTTTTTGCGTTTTTTAATCATTACGACTTTGCGGGCAATCCACTGGCGATCGGCGAGGAGACGCTAGCCGCGCTTGCGGCCATACAGGAGAGAATGAGGCACCTGCATTTGGCGGACTCGCTTTGCTTCGATTTCCAGAAGCTCGGCCAGACGCCATACTCTACCAGCCTGTTCCTGGTGAAGCGGGCCTCGGATCTTAAGCTGGTTGATCTGGAGCCGGACGAAACGCCATATGTCGGACATCGAGGCTACGGCGATTATCACACCAGCTATACGCTGGAATGCTCCCGAATGGGCAGCTCTATCAGTATTCTAAGCGCCTTGCTCGCGTTTGGAGCCGAGGGCTATCAGAGGCTGCTGGCCCAATTTGTCGAGATCAACCTCGCTTTCCGGAGGAGGCTCTCCGAGGAGCTGCCCGAGGCTGTTATCGTCAATCCTGATAACCCGGGCATTATTACGCTCTTCCGTATCTATTCGGATCGTAAGAACGGCTTTGCGGCGGAATGCAGGGGGCAGCGCACCAAAGCGCAGATCCAGTGCGAGAACAGGCTGAACGACATGCTGTTCGAAACATTGGGCAGAGCTCGCGGGGAGATGTTTTTTGGAGATACCAAAAAGCATCTGTATGTGCGGACGGCCGATGGAGCCGGGGACATCGCGCTTTACGCGGCGAAGCTATTTGTTATATCGCCATATACGCAATTATCCGATGTGCAAGCCATTGTCGGCTTCTTGAAGCAGAAAATTGAGGAAACCTATGCCGCTTATGAAGCGCTGGCCAAGAAGGAGAAGGAAGATGAGAAAGCCTTTGTTGAAATGGAATTGGTTTAGAGAACGTCTCTCTGCAAAAATAGTGTTCAGCATTCTTGCGCTGCAAATTGTTACCTGCGCGGCGTTTGCCATATCCGGCACCATGTCGCAGAGCAATCTGTCGGACAAGCTGCTGGAGCAGTTCGATAAGCGTCTGGAGACCGATATTCGGATTGCTCAGAATACGCTGACGGCTATTCCGGGCAGCGGAAAGGAGCTGGCTAGCGCAGACGATCCGCTGTATGCCGCAATGAAGTCGGAGCTTGAGCGGCTGCAAGCAGAGCACAGCCTGGAGAATGTATATATCTTGTCCAACTCGCAGGGCGAGGAGCGTATTCTGATCTTGTCCGGCGTGCCTGACGATTTCGGTACGCCATACCTCTTTACCCAGGAGATGAAGGATGCTATTAGCGAGAACCAGGCCAAGATCAGCCCGATCTATGTGGATGAATATGGGACCCATAAATCCATATTTACTCCTCTGAAGAACGAGACGGGCGAGGTATATGGCATTCTGGGGATTGACCTGGATGCCTCCGTTGTGCCGGAGACCGCCGCAAGCTCCAATTGGAGGACGATTATTATATCCGTCATTGTGTTCCTGGTCGGCAGCGCAATCGCAGTTGTAATCGGGCGTATTATTACGAAGCCGCTTCGCAAGCTGATGGAGGCGGCGGAGAGGGTGGCTGCAGGAGATATGCAGAGCGAGCTTCACCTCGATCGCCAGGATGAAATCGGCAAGCTTGCCGGCGCCTTTGGCGTCATGATCAACAGCTTGAAGACGCTGATTCAGCAGGTCATGGCATCGTCTACTCTGATTGAGAATACGAGCAAGCATCTGCAGCAATCCGTTAATGAATCGACGCAAAGCGCTCAGACGGTGGCGGAATCGACAGACAGGATGACGCAGGGCATTACGGAGATTGTTCAAAGCGTAACGGAGAGCCAAGAGGGCATCTTCAGCATTGACAACGATATGAAGACCGTAACGACAGGCATGAAGGAAATGCAGGATATCGCGACCGAAGTGCATGCGCAGTCGGAGCAAGGCCAGGAGCTTGTTGATCGCACACTTCAACAGATGGAGGAAATCAAGAAAGCGATGCAGCAGTCGGAGCAAGCGGCGGCAGCGCTGGACAAGCGCTCCGGAGAGATCGGCGAAATTATCGGCATGATTACCGAAATATCGACGCAGACGAATCTGCTGGCCCTGAACGCCTCTATTGAAGCGGCGCGAGTAGGGGAGCTGGGCCGAGGCTTTGCGGTCGTCGCCGATGAGGTCAAGAAGCTGGCCTCGCAATCCGCTCAGGCGGCGCAGTCCGTCAACGAGCTGATCTCCAGCACGCAGCTGAACAGCCAGCTGGTGAAGAGAAGCATTGAGGAAGGCACGCAGGCGGTTGAGCTTGGGCATTCCTGGATCAACGGCACTCATCAGAATTTCAGCCGCATCTACGCGGGCGTGTCGGAGTTTACGACGCAGACGAACCTGATGCTGGGCTCATTAGAGAAGGTGGAGGATGCCTTCTCTGGCATTGCCGGAGCAATGGGTCAGATTGGCGGCATTACACAGGAGCAGGCAGCCGGTACGGAGGAGGTAGCGGCTTCCGCACAGCAGCAAAGCGCGTCCATGGGGGAGATTTCCGCCGCTATTCAGCAGCTGACGACGCTGTCGGTAGAGCTGAATGAGTCCGTCAAGTCGTTCAAGCTGTGATTGTCCACAAAACGTTAATGGGTTGCCGAGTCAATAGGGACCGTTTTCGCTTATAATGAAGGAGCTTCTAATTCTAAATCAGGGGATGACGAAGAATGGACTTTCAACCATTAGCTTCATTTCTGGACCGCATAACGGCCTGGCGAATTCCTTGGGCCGAGGTAATCGTCATGCATCGGAACGAAACGGTATTCAAATACCGCAGCGGCGTTCTGGATCTGGAGGCGGGAACGGCTATTGACGAAGGCCGCATCATGAACATTTATTCCATGACCAAAATCATGACCTGTGTCGCGGCGATGCAGCTGGTAGAGAAGGGAGCCATGCTCCTGAACGATCCGATCTCGGCCTACATGCCGGAATACGCCGAAATGTATGTGAGGAAGCAAGGGCTGGACGGCGAATTTGCGCTGGAGAGAGCGGAGCGGCCTATTACAGTCAGGGATTTGTTCGCGATGACAGCCGGCTTCTCCTACGATCTTCAGGTGCCCGCGCTTCAAGCTGCTGTGAAGGAGACGAACGGCAAGCTGCCAACCCGGGCTTTCGCCAGAGCGCTGGCCAAGGAGCCTCTCCATTTCGAGCCGGGCACACGCTGGAATTACAGCGTATGCCATGATGTCCTCGGAGCGCTGGTCGAGGTGGTGGACGGCAGAAGCTTTGGGACTTATTTGAAGGATGAAATTATCGGTCCTCTGGGTATGTCGGACACTACGTTCGAGCTGTCGGAGCAGCAGCGGGGAAGGCTTGCGCCTCAATATGCCTACAGCGAGGAGCATGGCAAGGCCGTAGCCTTTGACGGGAACGGCTTCCGAATCGGCACGGAATTGGAGAGCGGCGGCGCTGGGCTGTTGTCCACATCGGGTGACTATGTGAAATTCCTGAATGCGCTGACCAATGGGGGGACAAGCCCGAGCGGCGTGCGTCTCTTATCGTCTCGATCCGTTGATCTGATGAGAACGGACCAATTGACGGATGCGACGCGAGGCGATTATTCCTGGGAGCAGCTTCGAGGCTATGGATATGGCCTGGGCGTCCGCACGCATGTCTCGCCGGCTGGGAGCGGCTCGCTTAGTCCAATCGGCGAATTTGGCTGGAGCGGAGCAGCTGGCTGCATGGGCATTATGGATCCCGATTCCCAGGTAACCGTCATGTACGCGCAGCATCTGTTAAACAGCCAGGAGCCGTATATTCAGCCGCGTTTGCGGAATGTTGTATATGCGTGCCTTTCCCTATAATATAGACGGCGGAGAGGTATTCATCACGCGATCAGGAGGCGGTCCCATTCATGTACGAGCTCAAAACGAAGGAAACCGACAACAGCGTCATTGCTTTTATTGAAGAGACAGTAGAGAATCCGAAGAAGCGCCAGGACGCGTATCAGCTTCTGGACCTGTTCACCGAAACGACGGGCTATCCCGCCAAAATGTGGGGTCCCAGCATCATCGGCTTCGGCTCTTATCATTACAAATACGCAACGGGCCATGAAGGAGACGCAGCGCTGGTTGGCTTCTCTCCGCGCAAAAGCAAAATCAGCCTCTACTTCGCCCCTGGCGACGAAGCGAGAGAAGAGCTGCTTCAGAGCTTCGGCAAGCATACATCGGGCAAGGCATGCGTCTATATTAACAAGGTGTCCGATATCGACCTGGACGTGCTGAAGGCATTGATTCAGCAATCTATTCAGTTTCTCCGGAGGACGTATCCGGAATCGTAAAGGAGAGCGTTGCGCGATGAAAAAAAGATGGATCGCTCTGGCGATGGTGTGGACGTTAATGGGCGGCATCGCGGCGTGCTCAAGCGAACAACCGATTGATTTGGATGCTATAGAAGTGAAGCTTGCGACGGAGCCGGAGACCGTATCGGCTGGAACGCCTCTGCAATTGAAGGTTGACGTGACGGGCCTTACGGTTACAGAGGACGCAATGGTTACCTTCGATACGCGTGTTGACGGCGAGCCCAAGCTGTTCGATTTGACCCATGAAGGAGAAGGCGTTTTTACGGGGACGTATACCTTCCCGGAGAAGGGCATTCAGACCGTTTACCTGCATTTTTATCTGGACGACATACACATAACCGAAGAGAAGTGGATAGAGGTCAAGTAAGGCAAGGACTCTGCCGCATTTGAGGTTTTTTGTCGTTTGTGTATAATGAAGGTTAGAAAAGAAGAGGTAAGCGGCTTCTCGTGGGTTTTATCGCAATCACTACATAGCATTCAATGTTGAGAGGGGAACTGAAGTTGGATTCCATTTGGTTAGAGTATGCTTGGGCTTTGCTGATTTTGATTTGCCTGGAGGGGCTGCTGTCAGCGGACAATGCCCTTGTGCTTGCGGTGATCGCCAAGCATCTGCCCGACGATCAGAAGAAGAAAGCGATTAATTACGGGATCATTATGGCTTTCGTATTCCGGTTCGGAGCGCTGTTCGCCATCTCGTTTATTGCAAACGTCTGGCAAATTCAGGCGATTGGCGCCGCTTACTTGCTGTACCTGGGGTTAAAGCACATCATACAGTCACGCTTCGGCAAGGAAAATGAAAACCATCGCGAGGAAGTGGAGAAGGAATCGAAGGGCAAAGGCTTCTGGCCGACCGTGGGTAAAATTGCGATTGCCGATCTCGCATTTGCGATCGACTCCATTCTGGCTGCCGTTGCGCTTGCGCTGGGCCTTCCAGATTCGCCGCTTGGCAATTTTGGCGGCATGGACGGAGCCAAATTCATAGTGGTTGTGCTTGGCGGACTCGCAGGCCTGATTCTGATCAAATACGCAGCGACTTGGTTTGTGAAGCTGCTTGGGGACAGACCGGCACTGGAGACGACAGCTTACGCGATCGTCGCATGGGTTGGCGTGAAGCTGGCTGTCATTACACTGGCGCACGAGGATATCGGCGTGCTGGATCATCATTTCCCGCACAGCACAGGCTGGACATTAACGTTCTATGCTGTATTGGTAGCAATCGCCCTCATCGGCTGGTTCGCCCCCTCCAGCAAAAACAAACCCGAGAAATCGGAAGCATAAGAAGAGCCGCCGTCAGGCGGCTCTTTCCTTTGTCTGCTGCCGGTTACCCCACTAGCTCGATGAACCGGGTTGCCGCTTGCGACAGCGGCATGCTCCGCATCGTCATAATTCCGACATGCGTAGGCGGAAGCTGAACGTCCAGCTGAATTTCGAAGAGGGAGCCGTCCTCCAGCTCCTGCGACACAAATTCGCGGCTTACATAGGAGATGCCGAGTCCTTTGCGCGCAAATTCAATAAGCAGATCGACGCTGCCGACCTCGATTTCCGGTTTCACCGTTCGTCCATAGCTTTGGAACAGCTCGGTAATGGCCATTCGAGCACGGCTGTTCCGCGAGAACAATATGATGGGATGCTGGAGGAGCTCCTCCAGCGACAGCACGGTCCCCTTTAAATCCGCATAACGGGCTCCCGCCACAAAACAATCCTGAAGCGTCATGCTCTCTCTTACTTCCAGCTGCGGATCGCCGATCGGCAGACGCACCACGCCGAGATCAATCCGTCCTTCCTTCAGAAAAGCCATTACCTCTGGCGTCGTCCCATGATTCAGATGAAGCTTGATGCCGGGATATTTGAGATGAAATTCCTCCAGATAGGGCAGCAAATAATGCTTGAACAAGGAATCGCTGCCGCCGATTCGGAGCTCGCCGCTGTCCAAGCTTTTGAGAGCGGCCATCTTCTCCTCCGCGAGCGAGATCAGCACTTGCGACTGCTCGATATAGGAGTATAGAATCGCTCCCTCCTGGGTCAGCGTAACGCCTTTGGCGGTGCGGTGGAACAGGGAGAGGCCGAAGCTGTCCTCGAGCTGCTTGATCGCGTGGCTGACGCTGGGCTGGGTCAAATAGACGGCTTTGGCCGCTTTGGACAAGCTGCCGGTCTTGGCCGCCCAATAAAAGACTTTGTACAGCTCATAATTATTTGATATAGACACGATATATAACTCCTCTCAAATATATCGATTACTTATATAGGTGTTAATCGTATTATAGTGGAATGAAGAAAGAGATACCAGCGTTTTTCAATAGGGAATGCCGCGCTGGAGAATAGAAAGGAAGAATATACATGCCACTTACAAAAACGATAGACCAGCTCGCAATCGATACGATCCGCACGCTTTCCATCGATGCCATTAACGCTGCTAATTCCGGCCATCCTGGTCTTCCGATGGGCGCCGCTCCTATGGCGTACGCTCTTTGGTCCAAGCTGATGAATCATAATCCGGGCCACGCGAAGTGGTTCAACCGCGATCGCTTTGTGCTGTCGGCGGGCCATGGCTCCGCGCTTCTGTACAGCCTGCTGCACCTGTTCGGTTATGAGGTGTCAATCGACGATCTGAAGCAATTCCGCAAGCTGAACAGCAAGACGCCAGGACATCCGGAGTTCGGCCATACTGACGGCGTTGACGCGACAACAGGTCCTCTGGGCCAGGGCATTGCCAATGCCGTGGGCATGGCGATGGCTGAAGCGCATCTGGCGGCGAAGTTCAACCAGGAGGGCTTCCCTGTCATTGATCATTACACCTACGCCCTTGTCGGAGACGGCTGCTTGATGGAGGGGATCTCCTATGAGGCGATGTCCATGGCGGGCCACATGAAGCTGGGCAAGCTGGTTGTTCTGTACGATTCCAACGATATTTCGTTGGACGGCGATCTGAACCTTTCGTTCGGCGAGGGTATCCAGAAGCGCGCGGAATCCGCGAACTGGCAATACCTGCGCGTCGAAGACGGCAATGATGTAGAAGCAATCTCCAAAGCGATTGAAGCCGCTCAGCAGAACCTGGAGCAGCCAACTCTGATCGAGGTTCGTACCATCATCGGCTATGGCAGCAAGGCACAAGGCACCAACAAGGTGCATGGCAATCCGCTTGGCAAGGAAGAAGCGATCGCAACCAAAGCTGTTTACGGCTGGGAGCATGAAGAGGAGTTCACTGTACCGGCGGATGTTCGAGCTCATTTCGAGGGGCTGAAGGCGCAAGGCGCAGCGAAGGCAGAGGAGTGGAACAAGCTGTTTGCCGCTTACCAAGCGAAGTTCGAGGCATTGGGCCAGGAGCTCGCACAAGCCATTGACGGCAAAGTGCTGCTGGACGCTTCCGACATTCTTTCGTTCGATACGTCGAAGTCCATCTCGACTCGCGTAGCGAGTGGCGAAGCGATCAACCACTTCGTAAAGATTGTACCTTCCATCTTCGGCGGAAGTGCGGATCTGTCGCACTCGACGATGACCGATATTAAAGGCGAAGGCAAATTCGCCGTTGATTCCTATGCAGGCCGCAACGTCTACTTCGGCGTCCGCGAGCACGCAATGGGCGCAGCCGGCAACGGCATGGCGCTGCACGGCGGCGTGAAGCCGTTCGTGAGCACATTCTTTGTATTCAGCGATTACCTGCGTCCTTCCATTCGTCTGGCTGCCCTTCAGAAGCTGCCTGTAACTTATGTATTTACGCATGACTCCATCGCGGTTGGCGAGGACGGCCCGACACACGAGCCGGTTGAGCACTTGGCTGCGCTGCGCACGATTCCAGGCCTGACGGTCATTCGTCCGTCTGACGCGAACGAAACGGCAAGCGCATGGGCGTACGCTCTGCAGCAGAATGATGGTCCTGTCGCGCTTATTCTCAGCCGCCAGAACCTGCCGATCTACGAGGCGACCAAAGGCAACGTCGACGCGGTTTCCAAAGGCGGCTACATCCTGGCCGAGACCAACGAGAAGCCGGATGTTATTCTGATCGCGACAGGCTCCGAGGTCTCCCTTGCTGTGAACGCCAAGGCTGAGCTGGAGAAGGATAATGTCTCGGTACGCGTAGTAGCCATGCCATCTTGCGAGCTGTTCGACAAGGCGCCAGAGGCTTATAAGCAGAGCGTATTGCCGAATGCCGTCACCAAGCGGATCGCCATTGAAGCGGGCATTTCCTTAGGCTGGGAGCGTTATACCGGCTTCGAAGGCAAGGTCGTATCCATTGAAACATTCGGAGCATCGGGTCCTGGACCGGAGGTAATGGGCTTCTTCGGCTTCTCCGTGGCCAACGTCGTCCAGACAGCCAAAAGCATTTTGAGCTAATATAGAATATAAACGAAGCAGGCTTTCCCGCTATTGAGGGAGGGCCTGTTTTTTTCTTTTCTCATTGCTTTTCCACAAGATTTGAACTACGATATAGATGGATTAATAATTATTAGTTAGAAATAATATTTTTATGAATTCATTATACTGAAGGAGGAGCAGGGGTATGGGCAATAATATGATTACCATTCATGCGGACATGACTAAAGGGACGATTAACAGGAATATATACAGCCATTTCGCAGAGCATCTGGGGAGATGTATATATGAAGGCATTTGGGTGGGAGAGGATTCTCCTATTCCCAATACGAACGGCATTCGCAATGATGTGCTGGAAGCGCTGAAGGGGCTTCGCATTCCCGTGCTGCGCTGGCCTGGAGGCTGCTTCGCGGACGATTATCACTGGATGGACGGAATCGGGCCTCGCGAGAATCGTCCTCGCATGATTAACAATCATTGGGGCGGCGTCATTGAAAACAATCATTTTGGCACCCATGAGTTTCTTATGTTATGCGAGCTGCTGGACTGCGAGCCCTATATTGCGGGCAATGTAGGGAGTGGAACGGTCAAGGAAATGAAGGATTGGGTTGAATATATGACCTTTGCCGGGGAATCCCCGATGGCGGACCTGCGCAGAAGGAATGGGCGCGAGGAGCCATGGAAACTGCCATATTTTGGCGTGGGCAATGAGAATTGGGGCTGCGGAGGCAATATGAGGCCGGAATATTATTCCGATCTGTACCGTCAATATCAGTCTTATGTTCGCAACTTCGACGGGAACCGCGTTTACAAAATTGCGTGCGGCGCATCGGATTACAATGTGCAATGGACGGAAGTGATGATGAAGGAATCGGGACGCTTCATGGACGGCTTGAGCTTACATTATTATGTTGTTCCGGGAACCTGGGGGGACAAAGGCTCAGCAACCGATTTCACGGACCGCGAATGGTTCGTCACGCTGCAGAAAGCGCTCAAGATGGACGAGATTATTGCCATGCACGCAACGGTCATGGACCGCTACGATCCGGAGAAGCGCGTTGGCCTCATTGTGGATGAATGGGGAACCTGGTTCAATGTGGAGCCCGGCACTAATCCGGGCTTCCTGTATCAGCAGAATACACAGCGGGACGCGCTTGTGGCTTCGACGACCCTGGATATATTCCATCAGCATTGCGATCGGGTGCAGATGGCGAATATTGCGCAGACCGTTAACGTGCTGCAGGCCATGATTCTGACCGAAGGGGACAAAATGGTGCTTACCCCGACTTATCATGTATTCGATATGTACAAGGTGCATCAAGGCGCGTCTCTGCTGGATATGCGCGTACAGAGCGAGTCGTATGAGATGGACGGAGAAGCGATACCGCAGATCAGCGCTACGGCTTCCAAGCAGAGTGACGGCACTATCCATATCGGCATCAGCAACCTGAGCCACAGCAGTGAAGCCGTTATCCCAATTGAGCTTCGCGGACTGCTGAGCTTCGGCGCGGTATCCGGCAAGATCCTGACGACATCTGCGCCGAATGCCCACAACACGTTCGATCAGCCCAATGCCGTTGCTCCTCAGCCGTATTACGGCTTCCAGACGGCCGAGGGCAAGCTGACGGCAACGCTGCCGCCTATGTCTGTTGTGGTGCTGGAAGTGAAGGCGTAAGCCGATGAGATCGGACTGCAAAGGCTGCTCGGCCGATGTGAACGTGTCCCAGGAGCTGATCCACCGGATGGTAAGCAGGCTGGAGCTTCAAGGCTTCCATTGCGCCGCGGATGATGTGTATAGAGAGCGACTTGAAGCATGCCGCAATTGTCCTTCTCTGCAGTACGGCAGCACCTGCGGCCACTGCGGCTGCTTCGTTGAAGTGCGGGCGAAGCTT
Organism: Paenibacillus sp. PL2-23; assembly: GCF_040834005.1. Lineage (NCBI taxonomy): Bacteria > Bacillati > Bacillota > Bacilli > Caryophanales > Paenibacillaceae > Paenibacillus > Paenibacillus sp. PL2-23. Next base: position 3,557,253 of record NZ_CP162129.1, on the reverse strand, counting down.
GCGGACAGGGAGTGCCCCAGGCCGGGCGGCTCGCAATGGCCCAAGCAGCGAATCCACCATTAACGCTGCTTGCGGAACTGTCCTGGCGTAACGCCGGCAAGCGAGCGGAAGACACGGTGGAAATGCGGGAGGCTGTCGAAGCCGCATTCCTCGGCGATGACGTGAATGCCATAATCGGTATGAAGAAGCAGCTCCTTCGCGCGAATCACCCGCTTGGCGTTCACGTAGTCCGTGACGTTCATGCCCGTCCACGATTTGAAGACGCGGGAGAAGTGTGGAGGCGATACCGCAGCAAGGCTGGCGAGCTCAGATAATCCGACGGAGCCTCGCAGGTTGTCGTCGATGAAGCGCAGCGCCTCTAGCAGCCAGTCGGGTCCGCCGCGATCATCCGGTACGGTCTGTTCGGCCGGCCATATGAGACTGCGGTTCAGCTCCAGCAGCATATCGCACAGCGCAAGCCGTCCGGCGGTACAATAGCCGGGCGGCTTATTCGTCATTTCATCATGAATGCGGCTCAGCGACGAAAGTAGCTTGGGAAGCACGGTCTCCGGCAGAGCAAGACGATAGCTCTTGCGCTTGCGAGCGATATCGAAGCATTGCAGCAAGGAATATCGATCGTCGAACACGTCCGCCGCGACGAGCGCCGGAGCGAAGAATACGGCCGTGGATACGATCGGACGGTCGGCGTCGGGGAAAGCCTGGTGAATGGTGTTGCCGGGTATGAGGAACAAATCACCGGGAAGCTTATCGTATAAGGCTCTATCGATAAAAAATTTCCCACTGCCCTCATGCACGTATACGAGCTCAAAATGATCGTGAAGATGATCCGGCAGCTCCCGCTCCGGATGCTTGGTCAGCATATAGTTAAGCGATAACGGAATGGGTGCATCTCCCGGGAAGGGCTTGCGATGTGGGGACGCTTTCATCATAGCGGCCTCCTTTCGTTGCTCGATAGGCTTAGAATATCAAAATTCAGTATGTTTCTGCAATATGAGGCAATATGATTATATATGTTGATCCTTTACAATGGAGATATACTTCATAACAAAGGAGCCGTGCAGCGATGTTGACCTTGAATCAAAGCTTGCAACTCACGGATAAAAGTAAAAATCAAACTGCACCCGTTACCATTCTGCAAATCGGTGAAGGCAATTTTTTACGCGGCTTTGCGGATTGGATGATACATGTATGCCGCGAAAAAGGATTATACGAGGGTGGAATCGCTATCACGCAGCCGCGACCTGCTGGCCGCGCCAAAATAGAAAAGCTGGCTTCCCAGGACGGCTTGTATACGCTGGTCACGCAAGGCATTGAGAACGGAGCACCCGTCTCCCGCAAGGAAGTGATTGATGTATTCTCCGAGGTATTCGATCCCTATTCCGATTGGGAGCGCTTCAAAGGCCTGGCGGTCAGTCCCGAGCTTCAAGTTGTCATCTCCAACACAACAGAAGCGGGCCTCGTGTACCGGCCGGAGGAGCTTGGCGAAGGGGCCATCCTCTCTTTCCCTGGCAAGGTTGCTTATTTGCTTCATCTTCGGTTTGAAGCCTTCCAGGGCGCAACGGACAAGGGACTTGTATTCCTGCCCTGCGAGCTGCTGGAGAGAAATGGCGACTCGCTTCGTGACGCGGTGCTTCGTTATGCTGACGATTGGGGCTTCTCTGAAGCGTTTAAGGGCTGGGTGACTGGCCATAACCGCTTTCTGAATTCACTGGTCGACCGAATTGTAACTGGCTATCCGGCTGAGGAGCAGGCGGAGGCCTGGTTCGCGGAATGGGGCTACCGGGACGGGCTGCTATGCACCGCTGAGCCATACCATCTGTGGGCGATTGAAGCGGATGAGGAGCTGGAGAAGCTGCTGCCGCTTAGGAAGGCTGGCTTGAACGTATATTGGACAGATGATCTGAAGCCTTTCCAGCAGCGCAAGGTACGTATATTGAACGGCGCCCATACCTGGATGGCGACGCTTGGCCTTGTGAATGGCGTTCAGCATGTCGGAGATATCCTGGAGCATCGTCAGCTTGGCGCTCAGGCAAGAAGTGCCGTTGAGAAGCATATTGTGCCGACCCTGCCGTATCCGGAAGAGGAGCTTCGCGCTTATGCTTCTGATGTGTTCGAGCGATTCGCCAATCCACATATTCGCCATCGGCTTGCGGATATCGCCATGAACGCGCTGAGCAAGTTCAAGGTAAGGCTACTGCCGACAATCGCGTATTACGCGGAGAGGGGCGAGGCGATACCGGAGTCGCTGGCTCTCGGCTTTGCGGGACTTCTACGGTATTACCAAACGACGAGGGAAGAAGACGGCTCGTTTACGGGACGGACACTCGACGGTGTCGCCTATACGGTGCGGGACGATGAGTCAAAGGCGGCTCTGTTAGCCAGTATCTGGGAGAAGGCGCTTGCAGACAAAGCCGACTCGGCAGCCGTGGCAAGTGCGTTGCTCGCGGAGAAGGAGCTGTGGGGCGAGGACCTCACCTCTTGGAGCAATTTGACGGAAGCGGTAGCGAAGCAATTATCGGAGCTTGAGGGGGGCGTATATCGATGAGCGATTGGATTAGACTGTCGGAGCGAGATCAGGTCATTGTAGCGTTAAGGCCCTATGCCGCAGGCGAGCTGGTGGAGCTGGAGGACGGCAGCAGACTGACGTTGAACGCGAATGTGCCCAAAGGGCATAAAATTGCGACAGCGCCGGTTCCAAAGGGACAGGATGTATTCAAATTCGGCTATTCCATCGGTAAAGCCAAAGCGGATCTGCAGCCTGGCGAGTGGGTGCATACACATAATTTGGAGACTGGCCTCGGCGACATTCTGGATTATCGGTACGAGCCTGCCAGCAGCGCTTCATTTAACGAGGCCAGCCCTTCGGATATGGCCGCCGTTCCTACATTTCAGGGCTACGTTCGTCCGGATGGATCGGTGGGCATTCGCAATGAGATTTGGATTATCAATACCGTCGGCTGCATTAACAAAATGTGCGAGCTGCTGGCTAAGCAAGGCGAAGCGCAGTTCGGCTCCATGCTGGATGGAGGCGTTCATCACTTCGCCCATCCCTTCGGCTGCTCCCAGCTTGGCGATGACCTGACCTATACGCAGAAGCTGCTTGCGTCGCTTGTGCATCATCCTAACGCCGGCGGCGTACTCGTTGTCGGACTCGGCTGCGAGAACAACGGAATCGATCTCTTCAAGGGAGCGATTGGCGATTACGATGAGCGCCGCGTGAAATTTATGCGTGTGCAAGAGGAAGAAGACGAGCTGGACAAGGGTCTGCTGCTACTGGAGGAGCTTGCGGAATATGCAGGAGCATTCCAGCGAGAGCCGGTGCCGGTCTCCAAGCTGAAGATTGGGCTGAAGTGCGGAGGCTCCGATGGTCTGTCCGGCATTACGGCCAACCCGCTGGTAGGCGTGTTGTCGGACCGGTTAATTGCGGCTGGCGGAACCGCGATTCTGACGGAGGTGCCGGAAATGTTCGGCGCAGAGACGATTCTGATGAATCGCGCGCAGGATGAAGGAGTGTTTGGCGATATTGTCACGCTGATTAATGATTTCAAGCAATATTTTATCCGTCATGGGCAAAATATTTATGAAAATCCATCCCCAGGCAACAAGGACGGCGGGATTACGACGCTGGAGGAGAAGTCGCTTGGCTGCACGCAGAAAGGCGGCCATGCCATCGTAAGAGACGTTGTCGGTTATGGCGGGAGAGTGAGCCGCGCGGGGCTGAACCTGCTGGAGGCGCCAGGCAACGATATGGTATCGGTGACGGCATTATCTGCAGCCGGCGCGCATGTCGTCTTTTTTACAACGGGACGCGGTACGCCGTTTGGCGGCGCGGTCCCGACGGTAAAGGTCGCGACGAATTCCGAGCTTGCGGAGCGCAAGAAGAATTGGATTGACTTCAACGCAGGCAAGCTGCTGGAAGGTGTGACAATGCCCATGCTGGCAGACGAGATGTGGGAGTATCTCATCGCTCTCGCGTCAGGAGAAACCCGGACGCATAGCGAGCGGAACGGCTTCCGGGAAATCGCAATCTTTAAGGACGGCGTTATATTATAGCATTCGGGGAGGCTGGACGCGGGTGACATGGAGTGGCGACGAATGGCTGGAGGGGCTTTATCGGCAGGCGGTCGATCGGCATGCTGACAAGAGTGCGGCTGAGACGCTTGAAGAGAGACAGGCCAGGCTGAGGGATACGCTTAGAGGCCTGATTGGCCAATTCAAGCCGAATTCCGATCACACTCCTCGCTTGCTGGAACGTGTAGAATGCGACGGCTATGTACGGGAGCGGGTTGAATTATCGGCCACTCCCGGACTCACCTTCCCCGCGTATGTGCTCATTCCGAATGGCGCTTCGGGGCCATTGCCGGGGACGCTGGCCTTGCACGGTCATGGCTACGGCAGTCGCGAGATTGTCGGCTTGAAGCCTGACGGTGCAACGGATGAAGGCTCTCCCGGCTGCCACGCGCATTTCGCCATTCAATTGGTGAAGCGTGGATTAGTTGTCATCGCGCCGGATGTCATGGGCTACGGCGAACGGAGGCTGCGCTCCGACCTGGAGCAGGATGGGAATGCTCCAAACTCCTGTTATACCCTGTCTACACATCTTATGATGCTGGGCAAGACGTTAACGGGTTTGCGCGTTGCCGAGGCATGGACTGCGCTGTCTTATTTGCAGGGAAGGCCCGAGGTCGAGGACGATCAAATCGGTGCTATGGGCTTCTCGGGAGGCGCGCTTATTGCGCACGCCGCCGCTGCATTGGATGAACGTATTCGCGCCGTCGTATTGAGCGGCTTCACCAATACGTTCAAGGACAGCATTCTAGCCATGAGGCATTGTGTGGATAACTACACGCCCGGCCTGCTGCGCCATGCGGAGCTTCCCGAGCTGATCGGCTTGATCGCGCCCCGTCCCTTGTTCCTGGAAAGCGGGCAAGGCGACCGGCTGTTCCCCGTACACGGGTTTCGTCAGGCGGCCTCCTGCATTGAAGAAATCTACGCGGCTTATGGCGCGCCAGACAAGCTGGGCGTAGATATAGTCCCGGGCGGCCATGAAGTGAACGGTCGAATGGCTTACGATTGGCTCAAGTCCACCTTAAGCCAAGCTTCCCAGTAGCGAGAGCTGCTGCGTATAACCTTTCATTGCATATTTAGTATAGTTGCGGAAAGCATTCCCGATCGGGGAGTGCTTTTTTTTATTCCGCTCAATTTCTGAGAAGCGCCTCTCGCCGCATAAGATACAATAGGCCGAATCTAAAGGAGTGGGTGGGATGGCGGAGCGTGCGGTTATTGTAGGCGCAGCGAGAACTCCTTTTGGAAAGCTCGGGGGCGCGTTCAGGGAGGTGCCGGCTGTTAGGCTCGGAGGCTTGGCTATAAAGGAAGCCGTGCAGCGGGCAGGCCTGCAGCCCTCGGACATTGAGAAATCGATTATGGGGATGGTGCTGCAAGGAGGAGCGGGACAGGTGCCTGCGAGGCAGGCTGCCCTGGAGGCTGGTCTGCCGTGGGGCGCGGCGTCGGAGACGGTCAACAAGGTATGCGCTTCGGGAATGCGAGCCGTTACGATGGCTGATCAGGCCATTCGGTCCGGTGATGGAAGCGTTATCGTCGCAGGAGGCATGGAAAGTATGTCTGGTGCGCCATTTGCGCTGAAGAGCTGCCGCTGGGGCAATCGGATGGGGCATGGCACCGCGCTGGATCTGATGCTGCATGATGGGCTGACATGTCCGTTTGGCTCCGTCCACATGGGAGTGTACGGCGATCAAGCTGCCGCTGAATGGGGCATTACGCGCCAGGAGCAGGATGAGTGGGCGTTGCGAAGCCATCTGCGTGCGGTGAAGGCGATAGAGGGCGGCAAGCTGGCGGAAGAGACGGTTCCCGTCCGGCTCACTGGACGCAGTGGCGGTGATACCATTGTCGCAACGGATGAAATGCCTCGCAAAGACGCCAATATTGCCGCAATGGCGGGCCTTTCTCCGCTGTTCAGCGCTCATGGAACGGTGACCGCCGGCAACGCGCCGGGAGTGAATGACGGCGCGGCAGCACTTGTGCTAATGGCGGAGCGGGAGGCTCGCGCAAGGGGCATTCGCCCATTAGCGACAATTGCGGGGCATGCCGAGGCTGCGCTGGAGCCCTCTCGAATCGCCGAGGCTCCCGGTCATGCGATACGCAAGCTGCTGTCAGCAACAGGTTATTCCATCAAGGATATCACCTTGATCGAGGTTAATGAAGCATTTGCTGCAGTTGTACTCACCAGCGGCAAGCTGGTCGGTTGGAATGCCGAGCAGGTGAACGTCAACGGCGGAGCGATTGCGCTTGGCCATCCTATTGGGGCAAGTGGAGCCCGAATCATTATTTCGCTCATCTATGAGCTTAGAAGAAGAGGGGGAGGTCTTGGGATTGCCGCCATCTGCAGCGGCACCGGTCAAGGCGACGCCATGCTGATCAAGGTTGAGGGTACGGGGAGGAATGATGCGTGAATATCAATCGAATAATGGTTGTTGGAGCCGGACAGATGGGCGGCGGTATTGCCCAGGCGGCAGCGGCTGCAGGCTTGCAGGTGATGCTGCATGATATCGAATACGCCCGCGCTGTACGCGGCATGGAGCAGATTCGTGCGACGCTGGGGCGAGAGGCGGAGAAGGGCTATAGAAGCCGGGAGGAAGCGCAGGCCATTCTCGACCGCATTACACCGACTGCTGTGCTTGGAGACGCGGCGGGCTCGGAGCTTGTCATTGAAGCCGTCAGCGAGGATGCGGGGGTGAAAGCAGAGCTGTTCCGCAGGCTGGATGCGATTTGTGCCGAAACCGCGGTGCTCGCCAGTAATACATCCTCGTTGTCCATTACGCGGCTGGCCGGTGCAACCAAGCGCCCTGAGCGTGTAATCGGCATGCATTTTATGAATCCCGTTGCCGTTATGCCTCTGGTGGAGGTTATTCCGGGACTCGCTACCTCGGAAGAGACAACCGCGCTTATTGTGAGCTTGGCTGAGCGCCTCCAGAAAAGTCCGATTGTAGCACGCGATTTCCCAGGCTTCGTCTCCAATCGGGTGCTGATGCCTATGATTAACGAAGCCGTGTTCTGCTTGTATGAAGGCGTCGCCTCGCGCGAAGCCATTGACAGCATCATGACGCTGGGTATGAGGCACCCGATGGGACCGCTTAAGCTGGCGGATCTAATCGGTCTGGACACCTGCTTATCCATATTGAATGTGCTTCACCAGGAATTTGGCGATTCCAAATATCGCCCTTGTCCGCTGCTGCGGCAATACGTTCGGGCAGGCTGGCTGGGACGCAAGACGGGACGCGGATTTTACAGCTACGAATAACCCGCAGAGGAGTGGATGCGCCATGTTCTCTTTTTCAGAGGAGCAGGAAGCGCTGCGCCACATGGTTAGGGATTTTGCCAGACGGGAGATTACTCCGCTTATTCCGGCTATGGAGGAGAATGATGAATTTCCGCTTGCCGTCGTGAGGAAGATGGGTGAGCTGGGACTTATGGGTATTGCCATTCCTGAGCAGTGGGGAGGCGCGGGTGCCGACTATCTGTCCTCCATTATTGCCATTCACGAAATATCCCGGGTCAGCGCGGCGGTTGGCGTTATTTTATCCGTTCATGCCTCTGTGGCGACACAGCCGATCCTAAGCTACGGGGACGACGTCCAGAAGCAGCGTTATTTGCCTAAGCTGGCGGGAGGCCAGTATATTGGGGCGTTTGCCCTGACGGAGCCAAGCGCTGGCTCCGATGCTTCAGGCATCCGGACTACCGCCGAGAAGAGGAATGGACGTTATGTGCTGAACGGCACCAAAAGCTTTATTACAAACGGAAGCTATGCGGATACGTTCCTTACGTTTGCGGTTACGGATCCCGCCAGAGGAGCCAAGCGCTTGTCCGCTTTTATTGTTGAAAGGGGAACTGAAGGCCTCTCCATCGGTAAAAACGAGCGTAAGCTAGGACTGCATGGCTCCAGTACGACAGAGCTGAGCTTTATAGATGCAGAGGTGCCGGCAAGCCAGCTGCTTGGGACGGAGGGCGATGGGCTTCGAATCGCGCTGGATCATCTTGAGGGAGGGCGCATTGGCATCGCTGCCCAAGCGCTTGGGATAGCGGAGGCTGCGCTGGATTATTCCATCCAATATGCCAAGAAGCGCCGGCAGTTCGGCAAGCCTATCGCGGAGCACCAGGCCATAGCATTCAAGCTTGCTGACATGGCGACGAATATTGAAGCGGCGAGGCTGCTGCTCTATCAGGCGGCTGAGCTCCGCAGCCAAGGCGCGCGTTGTCCCAAGGAGGCGTCGATGGCGAAGAGGTTTTGCTCGGATACAGCCATGTATGCGGCTGCCGAAGCGGTTCAAATTCATGGCGGCAACGGATATATGCGAGAGTACCCAATCGAGAGATTATTCCGCGACGCCAAGGTGACACAAATCTATGAAGGCACCAATGAAATTCAGCGTCTTGTCATATCGAAGCATGTACTGAAGGAATCCTGATGCCGGGGCGCGGAGGAGGAGAATGACGATGGAAAGTTACTCGCCAGGATTGGAGAATGTTATTGCCTGCGAAACGTCGATTTCCTATCTGGATACAGGGAATGAACTGATCCTGCTTCGAGGCTACGATTTAATGGAGCTTGCCCGCAAGGCTGTTTTTATGGATGTAGCGGGCTTGCTGCTTGACGGCAGTCTGCCTGATGCTGGGGAGCGAGCGGCATTAATGGATCAGGTTAGAGGAGCAAGCAGTATGGAGAAGGAGGTGCTCCACCTTCTATCCTTCTTGCCCAAGCGGCCGAGCATGATGGATGTTCTTCGAACCGGCATATCCGCGCTTGCAGGGTTTGATCCCGACCTGGATGACCGAACAGAAGAGGGGAATCGGCGCAAGGCGATTGCCTTGCTAGCCAGGGTGCCGCAACTATGCGCTGGCGGCTATCGAATGGCACATGGACTTGAACCGCTTGCTCCTCGCCCGGAATTGTCGTATGCCGCAAACTTCTTGTATATGATGACGGGTCGAACGCCAAGCGAGCTTGAGGAGCGTCTGTTCGACCAATCGCTTATTGCTTATAGCGAACACGAGCTGCCTAACTCCACCTTTGCGGCGAGAGTGATTGCTTCTACGCAATCTGATATGTACGGCGCATTGGCTGGAGCGGCTGCCTCCCTCAAGGGCACATTGCACGGAGGCGCTAATGAAGCGGTGATGGAGCTGCTGCTGAGCGCGGGAACGGAGGCCGGGATGGAGACGTTGATTCGGGGCAAGCTGGCGGCCAAGGAGCGGATCATGGGCTTTGGCCATCGTGTATACATGAGGAAACCCGATCCTCGAGCGCTCCTGCTGAAGGAAGCATTGACGGAGCTAAGCGCGGTGCGAGGAGATGCTCGCCTTCTGTCCATGTGCGTCGCCGGTGAGACGATTATGCACGAGGAAAAAGGTCTTCATCCCAACCTCGATTATTACGCTGCGCCTGTCTACCATCTGCTAGGCATTCCGACAGCGTTGTTTACACCGGTATTTTTGGCAGCGCGCACTGCCGGTATTTGTGCGCATGTGATGGAGCAGCATGCTCATAATCGATTGTTCCGTCCTAGAGTGCGATATATCGGTCCCAGGGGACTGCGACTCGCGGAAGACGGCGGGAAGGAAGGGGTGCTGCGCGATGGGGATTAATGGGGCAAGGGATAGTCTGATCGAGGAGATCGCCGAATATGCCTTCAGCTATAAGCCGAGAAGCGATGAAGCGTATCGCATCGCGCAATACGTGCTGATGGATTCTATTGGAACTGCTGTGCTTGCGCTCCGTTTTCCGGATTGCGCCAAGCATATTGGGCCAATCGTGCCGGGCGCCGTGCTCCCCGGAGGGGCTAGAGTGCCCGGTACAAGGCTAGAGCTGGATCCCGTTCATGCCGCATTTAATATTGGCTGCCTTATTCGATGGCTGGATTACAATGATACTTGGCTGGCGGCAGAATGGGGACATCCATCCGACAATTTGGGGGCCATATTGGCGGTTGCCGATTATGTAAGCCGGTGCCATATGGCAGAGGGCCGTCAGCCGCTGCTCATGAAGTATGTGCTTGAAGCCTCCATCAAGGCGCATGAAATACAAGGCGTGCTGGCACTCGGCAATTCGCTTAATCGTCAAGGGCTGGATCATGTTTTGTTCGTAAGGATCGCTTCAACGGCGGTCGCAAGTGCGTTGCTTGGGCTTACACGCGAGGAAATTGCGGATGCCGTCTCCAATGCCTGGCTTGACGGAGGCAGCCTGCGCGCCTATCGGCATTCGCCTAATACGGGGTCTCGCAAATCCTGGGCCGCCGGCGATGCGACAAGCAGGGCGGTTCGTCATGCGTTGATGGCGCAGATGGGTGAGATGGGCTATCATACCCCCTTATCGGCGCCGAAGTGGGGCTTTCACGATGTGTTGCTAGGGGGCAAGCCGCTGACGCTTGCTCGACCGCTAGGCACTTATGTTATGGAAAATATTCTCTTCAAAATAGCGTTCCCGGCTGAATTTCATGCGCAAACAGCAGTGGAATGCGCATTTGCATTGCATGGCGCAGTCCGGGATCGTCTTGACGATATCGCGAGCTTGACCCTCCATACACATGAATCCGCCATTCGGATCATTGATAAGAGGGGAGCTCTCCACAATCCGGCTGATCGGGATCATTGCTTGCAGTATATGGTAGCCGTCGCCTTGCTCCACGGCCAATTAACGGCTGATCATTACGAGGACGAGGCTGCGGCGGATCCTCGCATCGACGCGCTGCGAGAGAAGATGGTTGTGGTCCATGATGAAGGCTTTAGCAGGGATTATCTGGACCCAGCAAAACGTTCCATCGCCAATGCGCTTCAAATTCATTTCCGGGACGGAACGTCATCGGCAAAAATAACGTGCGAATATCCGCTTGGCCACCGGAAACGGAGGGAGGAAGGGCTGCCCCAGGTTGTTCAAAAATGTGAAAGCAGCCTGCTGACCCGATTCCCTAGAGGGCGGACCGCAGCCATAATGAAGGAAGGCTTTGATCTCGACAGGCTGTCAGCTATGACGGTCACTCGATTTATGAGCATGCTGGTCATTTGAAGGATTGTATGAAGAGAGGAGCTGCAGCCATGTCTTGGTTAATCGAAAAAGATCCGGAGCAGCGCGAGCTTGCGGAGCGGTTCCGCAAGCTGATTACCGGCGAGGAGGTATTGCAAATACCCGGGGCGCATGACGGGATGGCCGCCCTGGTCGCCAAGCACGCCGGGTTTCGGGCTTTGTATTTGTCCGGTGCCGCATATGCAGCAAGCCGTGGTCTGCCTGATCTAGGAATCATCCATTCCCAAGAGCTGGCTGAGAGGGTTAGAGAGCTGGTGCGGGCGACAGGGCTGCCCGTTCTAGCCGATATCGATACAGGCTTTGGCGGTATTCTGAATGCGGCGAGGGCTGGAAAGGAGCTGGTTGAGGCCAAAGCGGCGGCCGTTCAGCTGGAGGATCAGGAGATGCCCAAAAAATGTGGCCATCTGACCGGTAAACGGCTGGTTCCGCCGGAGGAGATGGCTCATAAGATACATGCGATAAAAGAGACGAGTCCAACGCTAATCGTCATCGCACGCACTGACGCGAGAAGCGTAGAAGGAATGGAGGGCGCGATTAGCAGGGCCAGCTTGTATAGGGAAGCTGGAGCCGATGGTATTTTCCCGGAGGCGTTGGAGGATGAAACCGAATTTAAGAGGTTTAGCGAAGCAATGCCGGATTGTCCGCTGCTCGCCAATATGACCGAATTCGGACGTACGCCTTATTATACAGCAGAGCAATTTCGCGGTTGGGGCTATAGGATGGTAATTTATCCGGTCACTTCACTACGCGTGGCAGCCAAGGCATACGAGAAGATATTCGCCGAAATCATTCAAAGCGGAACCCAAATCGCTATGCTTGGGGATATGCAAACTCGCGCACAGCTGTACGCATCCATAAAGTACGCAGCATATGAAGTGATGGATGCTTCAATAGCAAAGTCCCGGCTCTCGGATTGAAGGATCGTCGCAGCCTTGTGTATTAGGAGTTGGCCATGCTATGGGGTCCTACCCATCGAGTCTTTTGTATACTATACTTAACAGTATGAAAAGATTTGATTGGAGGATGCGTTTTGGCCAACATTAGAGTATTCGCAGACAGCGTTTCCGATCTTCCGCAAGAGTGGGTTAGGAGATATGGCATTACCATCGTGCCGCTTTACATTATTTTTGGCGAGCAAAGCTTTAGGGATGGCATCGATATTACGACTGACGATATTTACAGGCGTGTAGACGAATCGGGCGTTTTGCCCAGGACCGCAGCTCCGTCGCCCAACGATTTTGTGGAGGCTTTTCGAGCGGCGACGGAGGGCGGAGACCAGGTTTTGTATATCAGCATGTCGGCCCGGGTCTCATCGACTTATCAGAACGCGATAATCGCTATGGAGGAGCTTCCGGAGGGGCTGGTTACAGTCATCGATTCCACGCATCTCTCGGCAAGCTACGCCATGCTGGTGATTATGGCGGCGCGCATGCTGGAGCAGGGCGACAGCTTGGCTGAGACGGTGTCTGCTATCGAGGAGCGCAAGGCTCGTGTCGAAATCGATATTCTGATCGATCGTCTGGATTATCTTCACAAGGGCGGCCGAGTATCCAGTATTCAAAGCATGATCGGAAGCATGCTCCAGATCCGGCCCGTACTAGGAATCAAGAACGGACTAATTATATCGACAAGGAAATACCGGGGGAAAACACAGAAGGCGCTCGAAAATGTTATGAAGAACGTAGTTGATAACATGGGGAGCCTCGATTTGAAGCTGGTTGTTATCGCCCAGACGGTTGCGGAGAAGTCCGCTGATTACATCAGAACCTACCTGCTGGAGCATACCGATGTCCAAGAAATTATAGTCATTGAAGGCGGCTGCACCATCTGCTCCCATACAGGGCCGAATACCGTTGCAATAAGCTATCTCAAAAAATAATGTGCAACCATAACGAAAGCGCCTCCGGACCTTATCTCCGATAGGCGTTTTTTAAGCTTGCGCTGGGCTCTCGACTGACTATCCCCTCGACTCAGAAACGGTCCGTCAGGCTCAACCCATCGTTCCAGTCCCCCTTCGGTTAACTATCCCCTCAACTCAGAAGCGCTGAGTCATGCTCCAACCATCGTTCCATTGCCCCTTCGGCTAACTATCCCTTCTACTCAGGAATGCCAGAATTATAGATTTTGACATTAAGGACGAAAAACTTGGTGCACCTTTAACATTTTGCTTGTGCAAATAGGAATAAAATGCTATTCTATATGAGAACAAATGTTCTTTTTTGGAGGTGGCATTGGTGATAGAGGCGGCAGTGAATGAGTTTAATGAAGCATATCCGGATGAGCAATCTTGTATAGATGCGGTCGAGAGCTTGAGGTGGGAGAACGGGGTTAGCTGCGTCAAGTGTGGAGGGGGTTCCATTATCCGAATGATGTCGAGAAGAATGCCGTTGTTCGAATGCAGGTCTTGCCGCGATCAATTTTCATTAACCTCCGGAACGATTATGCACAAGAGCAGAACCCCGCTGAGGAAATGGCTGTTGGCCATATATTTGGTGGCCTGCCATAAGGATGGTGTAAATGCTACGAAACTAAGCCAGATCATTGAAGTAACCTATAAGACCGCCTGGAAGATGCTTCACTGCATCCGGCTTTCAATTTCCTGGATGGATCAGCAGAGAACTCTCTCAGGTTTAGTGGAAGCGAAGCTTGAAATATTCGGAAGACAGACTATATTAACAGAAAATCGACTGATGAAAGAACGTTCCATCATCATTGCCCACAACAAGGAAACAGCTGGCCCTGGCTACTACAGGCTAGCATTCATCCCGAGACATAAGCATGCCAGAGCTTTGCTCAATGTTCACGAGCAGGAAGCTTTTATGGCGAAGCATTGCGAGAAGGACGCTACTATTGTCCAGATGAATCCTCGTTTTCAGCAGTTGCGGAAGTTGCAATATTACAAGGTTATTGACTCTGATGGCAATGAGAAATGGACGTGCGAATCGCAATCCTTAGATCCTATGTACCCCCTGTCAAGAATGACGGATAACATTCTGCAATGGATGAATGACACCTACCATGGCATAGGAATCAAATACGCCCAACACTATCTGGATGAGGGCTGTTTTCGGTTAAACTATGGAGCATTTGGTTCCGCGGCTGCATTTAATCGCTTACTGTTATGTGTTCTGAATTCACGGCATGTTGATCAATTATCGGCACATATTTCCTTATCCTCACAGGATCAAAGTCTACATTCAGTATGCTGACTTTTATTTGTACTGCCAAGCTTGGTTTTGTATAGATGATGCGATTTAGAACATTTGAATTACATTGGTGATATTGATTCTTTATGGTTAACTGGGCGCTGCACTATATGTGAATAAGCAGATAGCAGTCTGCGTGGTTTGGTTGCGAAACGAAATATGGCTTAAGATGTGTAAATCTCTCTAAATCTCTGTTTTCGTCTACTCTGTAGGCGTTTTTCGTGCTTGTATATGCGATTAATCCAGTCTTAGTCTGTTTTTCAATGCCGGTGGAGACTGTTTTCTATGTTGTAATTCTAATTCCAATCAGAATAAATGAAAATGAAACTGGTGCGCTGACTGGAGTCTAAGCAAGTTGCTTAACACTGAGTTGAGGGGATAGCTGACTTAAGGCGTTTGAGACATAGATTTTAGATTTTACCTCATACCACCTCACGTTATCCTTGATCACCTGAGAACTTAAGTGAACATCCGAGAACATCCAAGCTTACCTGAAATTATCTAAGATTATTTAAGATTTCATGACAATCCCCCACATCATCCAGTATCATCAAAAACCATCTGGGAACATCTGATACATCTCAGAACATCTGTAACATTTGAGGGCACTTGTGAAAATCTGAGATCATCCCAGAAGGAAGAAGGGGATAGAGCGAATATGCAAAGCGGTGATAAAACGAGCAAAACAAGCAAAACAAGCAAAACATGTAAAACAAGTATAATTGGCGCCATTGGGACTCTTAATTTGATGCTGGGTTGTTCCAGATATAACTCAACTGGAAGGAACGAAAAAACAAAGAGCCGTCCCTTCCGCCATGCGGAGTGGAGGGCTCTTTGAGGTCATCAGGATGAAGTCTCTTTGAGGGCTTAGCTGCTGTCCAATTAGGAGTGTTAGCCAAGGTGTTTAACGTTAAGGTAGAAGCTTAAGATACAGGTTTACGGTACAAGCTTCAGGTACAAGCTTCAGGTGCAAGCTTAGGGTACAGAGCTTAGGTACAGAGTTTAAGGTACAGAGCTTAAGGTATAAAGCTTATGGGTACACATTTGCGGTATAAGCTAAAGGTACGAAGCTTTAAGGTACAATGCTTAGAAGGGCAACCCGTTTTACAAATAAACGGCTTTGCCTGTTTTGGACGATTCGTAGATGGCTTCGAGAATTTGGGAGACGACAAACGCCTGCTCCGGCGTTACTACGGGATCGATGTCGTTTTCAATGGCGTGAATCCAAGCTCTCATCTCCAGATCCGGCGCATTGTCGGATGCGCCGTCATAGAAGGCCACCCCGCCGGAGCTCAGCTCCACTTCCTTGGTGTACAAGCGGCTGTGCTGTTCGCCGTTAATGCGAAGGCCGCCTTTCATGTCAGCGCCGCCTTCCGTGCCGCAAAGGGTGCACTTTGCTTCGTCAACCTCCAGAGTGTTCAACGCCCAGCTGGATTCCAGCATAATGGTAGCGCCATCCTCCATAACGACCATGCCGAATGCGGAATCCTCTACTGTGAATTTTTTCGGGTCCCATGGACCCCAAGCATTCGCCGCATTCTCGCGTTGCGAGAGCTTATGATAAGAAGTGCCAAGCACAACCTTCGGTTTATAGTTGTTCATCATCCACAGCGTAAGATCAAGAGCGTGCGTACCGATGTCAATAAGCGGTCCTCCGCCTTGCTTCTCCTCGTCCAGGAATACGCCCCAGGTCGGTACGGCGCGGCGACGGATGGCGTGAGCCTTGGCCATGTATATCTCACCGAGCTCGCCGGATTCGCATATTTTCTTCAAATGCTGGCTGTCGGAGCGGAAGCGGTTGTTGTAGCCGATGGTCAGTTTTTTGCCCGTGCGCTTGACGGCATCCACCATCTGCTGTGCTTCCTCTGCCGTTTTGGCCATCGGCTTCTCACACATGACATGCTTGCCGGCCTCTAGCGCCGCAATTGCAATTTCCGCATGGGAGTCATTCGGTGTACAGACGTGAACGATGTCAATGGAGGAGTCGCTAAGCAGCTCCTTGTAATTGGTATATACCTTGGCGCCTTCGACGCCATATTGATTGGCAGCCGTGATTGCTTTATCCTCCACGATGTCGCAGAAAGCGATCATTTGAATGTTGTCTAATTTTTTGAGGGCTGGCATATGCTTGCCGTTGGCGATACCGCCACAGCCGATAATGGCAATTTTATAGATGTTGGACATGGATATTTCCTCCTGATTGAATAGATTTGCGATAGTCGGACGGCGTCATGCCGTACCGCTTGCGGAAAACAGCGTGTAAGTAGTTGCCTGATGCAAAGCCAGTCCGGGCAGCGATCCCCTCAATGGAAGAGCTCGATGCTTCAAGCTCCTGGATGACAGCCGCTAGGCGTATATCCTCTAATATGCGGGTAAAGGAGTGGCCTTCGCCATGCTCCTTAAACAATCTCTGCAGCTGGCGGGGGCTTATCCAGAGTCGCTCCGCCACATCCTCCAGCGTGACAGACTCCGCATAATTCACTCTCATAAATTCAAGAGCAAGCTCGTAGCGATAGCTTTTCATGTCCTTGGTGGGCAGCTGGTCGTTGCTGCCGGGCGTCTCGTACGCCCTAACCGTACGCAGAAGAATCTGAATCACTTGCTGCTTGATCGTCGTATAGCTGCCGGGATACCCGGCCATGCATGCTTGATAAGCATCCAGGAAGCAAGGCATTGCTTCATGCGCATCCTGGGCGGGAGCGAGTGGAAGGTCCATAAGCTTCTTCACGCAAGTGACGGCTTCTACAAACTCCCAATCATCAGATGGCGGCTCGTCGGTACGCTCCACGATATCGATATGCAGACAAAGCTCATCCATCGCCTCCAAGGCGTCGGCTTCCTGGTAATGGATAACGCCCGGTCCTGTTAGATACAGCTGACCCGCTTTCAAGGCGTATTCCTTGTCAACTAGAATGACCTTGCCTTTTCCCTTGGGAATGAAATGAAATTCAAATTCGGCATGCTTATGGAAGGGCACCGTTCTGCCCGGCAGGAATTGCGTTAGATGAAAGCGAAGCACTTGAATATTGTAGGGTCCCCAACGGATATGCAAATCCAATCGCTCCAAGGCGTCCGGTTTCTCCCACATATCTTCGTACTCCCATTTGGAGGTCATGGCCATTGCCTACCTTTCGTTAGGTTCTAGCTGCTATGCTTTCTATTCGGCTAACAGGATCGCTTTTCCTTCTCTGGCTGAGCGATTCGAGGTCTCCATCAGCAAGGTAAGCTCCCGCGCAATTCGAATGTTCTCATCGGCGCTTGTTCCGTTCGTCACATGGCTGACCCACTGCTCGAAAGCGCTCTCGCGGTTGGCAGGGATAGCAACCTCGTTCCACATATCGTCGCCGTTTGCACGAACAAGTAGCTTGGCGTCCGGCGAGCCATACAGCAGTGTGCCTTCCGTCCCATGAACCTCAATCGTAAACGGGGAATGCGGATTAACAAAGCCGGCTTCAACGATGCCAATAGCTCCGTCGGCTCCTTGCAGAATAGCAACAGCGTTGTCCTCTACTTCTTTGCCCGTCACATAACCATAAGTTGAACGAACGCTCTCCGGTAGGCTTCCCATGAACAGCGCTGTCAGATACATCGGATGGCAGCCAAGGTCAATCATGGCGCCGCCACCGCATTGCTCCATATTATAGAAATGCTCAGGCAGCCAATTTGCGGTTGCGCCGTTATGCGATAGTCTCACTCGCACAAGCGTAATCTGGCCAAGCTGTCGCTGTTCCAGCACACTGCGGATTGCAAGCGTATAGCCATCATTCAAACGAGGCAGTGACACGGTCAGCTTCACGCCGGCGGAGTCCACGGCAGCTAATATGCGAGTCACTTCATCTGTTGTCGGAGCGATTACCTTCTCGGTAAAAATGTGCTTGCCTGCCTTTGCGGCTTTCACGATAACTTCCTCGTGCCGGTTCGTCGGAGCGTCCACAATGACCGCATCCACAAGATCGCTGGACAGCATGTCGTCAAGATTCGAGAAATAAGGAACCCCCAGCTTCTCGGCGGCCTCTCGTCCACGCGCTTCGATTTCGTCCCAAACGGCGGTAATTTGTGTTCCAGCCGTTTCTTGTGCTTGCTTGGTGTAATCCCAGGCGTGTACATGCCAATAGCTGATCATACCGATTTTTATCACGAGCATCGCCTCTCCTTGTCGTAAATGAATAACATTCGAAAGCTATAATATTGTGACATTAACGTTAATGTATCATATATATGATCGCAATATAAGTGTGAATAAGCGACGATTGTACTATGAAATAACGACATGTGGAGGGTGTGGAGTCTTACACTTAAAGCTCGCCGCCCTTATATCCTGCGCAGCCGCCGAATGCTATAAGCAAGAGGTGATCAGGTTGAACAAAAAACATTGCTTATTCTGCAACGAGCTGGCCGCGCTGGAATCCGACGATGACGGCTTCGATACGTACAGCGACTGTATGTGCGCGCCTGGCGCGTTTTATCGGCTTGATTCCAAGGCCTACAGCGCTATTCAAGCCTTGCCTTATGCTAGGAAGCGGACGCTTCTGCCGCAGGTGTCGGCTTATATAAGAGAGCAATTCGAGGAGGGCGACCGGGCGGCGCTGACGCTTGATCAGGTTCAGGCAATCGCGGACTCGCCCGCTGTTCCCATAACGCAGGAGGAGAAGGAGAAGCGCTTCCTTCGATACTTATACCGCAGAACGGATGCTCCGATGGAGCCCGTAAGCCTGCATCCCATGACACGTAATTACAATCTGGCTTACGCGGCTAATCTTCAGGAGTTCGTATTCATTATGGAGCAGCTGAGAGATAGCGGCCGCATCCTCCGGGAAGGCGCGGTGCTGAAGCTGACGGAGCATGGCTGGTCGGATGCGGCTGCTATAGCTGGAGGCGGCAAGCGGAAGCTGTGCACCGTATTGGCGGGCGACGAGTCCATCGGTCAGGAGCTGGCGTCGCCGCTGCTGCCGGGACTGGAGCAATGCGGCTACCAGACGCGCATGCTGCTGCCGTCCGGGCTGAAGAAGGCGGACGCCGAGCTCCTTGAGAGCTTGAGAGGCAGCAAGCTGATCGTCGCGGATTTGACCGAGGCGGGTCCAGAGCTGTATTATGCGGCTGGATTTGCAGCGAGCGCTGGCGTGCCCATTATTTGGACTGTGCAGAGCGAGCAAGCCGACAGACTGCTGGGGCAAAGCGAGTGGATTCGCCCCTTCGTCTGGGACAAGCCGGAGGAGCTGGTCTACACCCTGCAGCATAAGCTGTAGATGCCTCACCCCTCTAACTGCGCAGCTGCCGGCTTCCCGCGTAAGGCGACTGAGCGTCGGTAGTCCTTGGGCGCAATGCCTTTGCTCTCACGGAAGACTCGCGAGAACGTTTTGTAAGACCCATAGCCGACCTCCATCGCAATCTCCGCGATGCTCATTTCTGTTGATGCCAGCAGACTGCAGACATGCCTAAGCCGTAAATCCCGAAGAAACTGGGAGTAGGTCTGCCCCGTTGTTTCCTTGACGACCTCGCTCATCCTGGACACGCTGAGAGAGAAGCGCTCCGCAAGCTCGGACAAGCTAAGCTCGTCTTGGTAGTGCTTGTGTATATAATGAACAATCGACCAGACAAATCCAGCTTGCCTGCGGGCTTCGGCGTCCTTCCTTCCACTATCGGCGCCGGAGCTGCTGCTTGTGGCCAGCTCGCCCTGCTTCCTCCGCGTCCGGTCGAACAACACCAAAATTTCCTTGAGCCGAGCTTGGAGCATGGTGTGACGCCAAGGCTCGTTACTCCCGTATTCCTTGTACATATCCTCCATCAGCCACGTCATTCGCGCTTGCTCTTGCCCGTTTAATTGGATAAACGGAACCGAACCCGCCCCGTCGAATAACCGATGAAGTCCTTCCGCAGCGCCTGTCTCCATTAATAAATCCATGCTGAACATACAATTAAACAGCTTAAGCGGCTTGCCCGGCTGGGTGAACAGCTCATGAACCTGGTACGGCAGCACGAAAGTGAATGTGCCCGGCAGCATGTCATGCTTCATTTCATTAATTGCCTCTTGGCCCGCGCCTTCAATCACAAACGAAAACTCCAAAAAATCATGTCGATGCCGCCGATAGCCGTTCGGCAGCTGGTTGAGACTAATATGAAGCGGACTGGATGTATCCATGTTGGGATAGGTTTTGAGGTATTCGGGAAAGTAGGTCATACAGCCTCCGAAAAAATGAGATATAAATCGAAAAAACAAGCACGCATTTGGATTAAGATTATTTTAACATAAAGGGCGTAAGCGATTACGAAGGAAATAGGAGATTATCGAAAATATAAGACATAGTGGAGGTTGTCGACATGAGCGGCAAGGTTAGAATCGGCATAATCGGTGCAGGCAATATCGGGAATGTGCACGCCCATGAGTTTTCCAAGCTGTTCGACCAGTGTGAGATCACAGCGATTACGGACGCATTTATGCCGCTGGCCCAGGAGCGCGCCATTGCTTACGGCATTCCATTCGTCACAGCTACTCCGGAGGAGCTGATTGCTCGATCCGATGTGGATGCGGTTATCATTGGCGTGCCGAACCAGCTTCACGCGCCGCTGGCTATACTTGCGATCGAAGCAGGCAAGCATGTGCTGCTGGAGAAGCCCATGGGCATTAACAGCAGCGCGGCCAAAAGAATCCTTCAGGCAAGCGCCAAGTCTGACCGAGTTGTGATGGTGGCCCATCAAATGAGGTGGGAGGCTATTCCGATGGCGATTAAGGCGCAGGTGGAGCGCGGCGAGCTTGGCCGGATTTATTCAGCCAAAACGGGTTGGTTCCGGCGCAAGGGCATTCCTGGCTGGGGAACATGGTTCACGCAGATGGATCAATCCGGCGGGGGACCGCTGATCGATATCGGTGTCCATATGCTGGACCTGGCTATCTATCTGATGGGCAATCCAAAGCCAGTGTCCGTCTATGGATCCACCTACGCGGAATTTGGACCAAGCCGTAAAGGCATTGGAACCTGGGGCATGCCCAATTGGAACGGGGCCTATGATGTTGAGGATCTGGCAACAGCGCTTATCAAGATGGAGGACGGCAGCACCTTGTCGCTGGAGGTCAGCTGGGCGGTTCATATGGATACGGACAATCTTCCGTTTGTTCATCTGATGGGCACAGACGGAGGAGCAAGCTACAGGGGCGGCTCCGGCAAGCTGCTTACCGAGAAGTTCGATCAGCCTATGGAAACCACGCTATTGCGGCCAGAGCTGGATGAGGGGGAGAGAGCGCGACTAAGCCGCCACTTCCTGGCATGTATACAAACTGGCACGAAGCCCATCACTTCCGCGCTGACGGGCTTTACGAACAACCTGATTCTGGACGCCATCTACGAAAGCTCCAGAACGGGGCATGAGGTTGTCCTGGACTGGAATATGAACGAATAGAGGAGGCGAATACAATGCTAAGAGGACTTACGGGAGCGGGCCTGGGCAAGCTGAAGGATGAGAAAGAGCTTATTGAGCTGGCGGGACGTTACGGCTTCCAGGCGGTGGACGTCGACGCCAAATCGTTGATTGAGAAGTACGGAGAGCAGGGAGCGAAGGCGCTATTGGAGCAAAATGGCGTTGTCTTGGGAGCAATCGGGCTGCCTGTCGAGTGGCGCCAGTCAGAGGAGCAGTTCGCCAGCGGCTTGAACGAGCTGAAGCAAGCGGCGGCGGCCGCCCAGAAGCTGGGCTGTACCCGCTGCTGCACGTACATTCTGCCGTCCACGGACTGGAAGGCGGCGCATTTCATGGCGGTTGCGACGCGCAGGCTGCGGCAATGTGCGTTGATTCTGGGCCAATACGGCATCTCGCTGGGGCTGGAGTTTGTAGGTCCGCATCATTTGCGCTCGACTTGGAAAAATCCTTTTATATGGACGATGGAGGAGACGCTGGATTGGATTGGCGCGATTGGGGAGCCGAACGTAGGCTTGCTGCTGGATGCGTATCATTGGTATACGACGGGACTGGGGCCCGAGGCGATTGAAGCGCTGACGGGCGGACAGATCGTGCATGTCCATATCAACGACGCGCCGGACGTGCCCGTCGAGGAAGCGCTCGACAATGGCCGGCTTTATCCCGGTGAAGGGGTCATCGATCTAGCGGGCTTCCTGAAGGCGCTCCACAGCATCGGCTACGATGGGCCCGTTACTCAGGAAATATTGACGAGCGCTCCGCCCGAGGACGCGCCGGAGGAGCTGGCTCGCCGTTCGCAGCGCGGCTTCGACCATGTGTTCCAAGCGGCAGGCCTTTCGGTTCGAGTGTAACGCTTGCTTGCAGTTACGAAGAATTGTTTGCTTTCTCAGCGAATGAGGAGGCGGACAATTCTTTTTTTTGTTGGCATAACACAATCGCTCGTTACAAATAATGAAAAGGAATGTAGCTTATGCCGTAAGGGAGGAAACTGAAATTGGCATCGAAAGGACCTACTGCTAACCTCTACAAAAAAATGTCGATGTCGCCAAAGGAATATCAGGCCTACGCCAAAGAAATGGAACCGCCCCGCTCCATTATGCTGAACTGCCTCAGAGCTTTCCTGGTCGGCGGGTCGATCTGTCTGGTCGGACAAGCGATTTCGGAGCTGTTCGTCCATCTGATGAATATGACGCCCGAGCAGGCGAGCAACCCGACGGTCGCGGTGCTGATTCTCATATCGGTTATTTTGACCAGTCTTGGCGTGTATGACAAGCTGGCCCAGTTCGCTGGAGCGGGCTCTGCGGTACCGGTGACGGGCTTTGCGAACTCCATGTGCTCGGCTGCGCTTGAGCATCGAAGCGAAGGGCTTGTGCTTGGAGTCGGCGGCAATATGTTCAAGCTTGCGGGCGCGGTTATCGTATACGGCACGGTTGCGGCTTTTTTTGTCGGGATCGCGCACCTCATTCTGGGCACCGGGGGGCAATAAGATGCTCCGGGGCAAACAATCATGGTGGTTCGAAAATAAACCCGTTATTATAGGCGCGGCAGCGGTTGTCGGTCCAGACGAAGGCGAGGGTCCGCTCGCTGCTGAATTTGATCTTGTGCATCCTGAGCTGGATATGCAGCAGAAGAGCTGGGAGAAGGCGGAGCGGCTGCTGCTGGAGCAAGCAAGCGAATTCGCCGTCCAGAACGCCAAGATGGATAAAAGCGGCATTCAATTCTATATCGGCGGCGATCTGATGAATCAGATTATTAGCAACAGCTTTGCCGCCCGCACGCTGGGAGCGCCGTATATCGGCGTATTTGGCGCCTGCTCCACCTCTATGGAGACGCTGGCGCTGGCCTCGCAGCTGGTCGACAGCGGCGCGGCTACACATGTGCTGGCAGGCACCTGCAGCCATAACTGCACAGCTGAGAAGCAGTTCCGCTATCCGACGGAATACGGCTCGCAGAAGCCTCCGACGGCGCAATATACGGTGACCGGCGCGGGCGCCGCCGTTGTGGCAGCATCTGGAGAGGGGCCCGTCATTGAATGCGCGACGATCGGCAAGGTTGTTGACCTTGGTATAACCGATCCGTTCAATATGGGTGCAGCGATGGCCCCGGCTGCTGTGGATACGATCCAGGCGCATTTCAACGATACCGGCAGAACGCCGGGCCATTATGACCTGATCGTGACTGGCGACCTGGCCGGCGTGGGGCATCCCATCGCCAGGGATCTGCTCATGCAGAACGGCGTACCGATGGATCATACGGAGTTTAATGATTGCGGCCTGATGGTGTATGATGTGCAGCGCCAGAAGGTCCAGGCGGGAGGCAGCGGCTGCGGCTGCTCGGCCGTCGTCACTTACGGCCATCTGCTCAAAAGACTGCAGCGAGGCGAGCTAAAGCGCATTCTGGTCGTTGCTACCGGCGCACTGCTGTCGCCCTTATCCTTCCAGCAAGGCGAAAGCATTCCATGTATTGCCCATGCGGTGGCCATTGCTGCGGGAAAGGAGCAATCCTCATGATCTTCCTGTGGGCCTTCCTTGTGGGCGGGGCCATATGCGTCATCGGCCAGCTCATGTTCGACGTGCTGAAGCTGACGCCTGCGCATACCATGGCGACCTTGGTTGTCATCGGCGCGATCGTCGACGGCTTGAATCTGTACGAGCCTCTTATTGAGTTTGCCGGCGCAGGCGCATCGGTTCCCATTACAAGCTTTGGCAACGCGCTGGTGCACGGCGCCTTGACGGAGCTGCACAACTCCGGCTGGATTGGGGTCATATCCGGCATATTCAAGGTGACAAGCGCCGGCATATCGGCTGCGATTATTTTCTCCTTTCTGGCGGCGCTCGTTATTCGGCCAAAAGGCTAAGAGTTTGGAAATACTATACATTTGGAGAATCCTGTGGGATTCTCCAATTTTTTTTGGAAGCGTCCCATTTGTGAAGTGTCTATCACCTACTGTAAAATAGTACTATTAAGGGCACTATTAAAGCGCATTCAGAGCGTTCATTCCGGGAGGTTATCAGATGGAAATTCGTACAGCTGACATGCAATTATGCTCGACGATCGTTCGAAACTTAAATACTTGTATTCTCGGAAAGCAAGACGAGATAGAAAGATTGCTGATCGCAGTGCTCGCTGGCGGGCACGTGCTGCTGGAGGATGTTCCCGGCACCGGCAAAACCCAGCTCGTCAAGGCGCTGGCCAAATCAATTGGCGGACAGTTCAGAAGGATTCAATGCAACCCCGACCTTCTGCCTACGGATATAACAGGCGTGTCGATCTACCACCCCAAGCAGGAAAGCTTCATCTTCCGGCCGGGTCCCGTGATGGCCAATATATTGCTGGCGGACGAGATCAACCGCGCAACGACAAAAACCCAGTCCGCGCTGCTGGAAGCGATGGAGGAGGGCTGCGTGACGGTTGACGGAGACACCTATGAGCTGCCTGCTCCATTCATTCTGCTCGCGACTCAGAACCCCATTGAGTTCGAAGGCACTTACACGCTGCCTGAGGCTCAGCTTGACCGCTTCATGATGAAGCTGTCGCTTGGTTATCCGACTCAGGAGGACGAGCAGAAGATGATTGCGGCTGTCGAAAGCTATCATCCCTCAGATCAAGTGCAGCCGGTCCTGGAGATCGGCGATATGACCCGCATTCAGAAGCAGGTGCAGCAAGTCCATATGGATGACGCCGTCGCCAAATATATTGTAAGCCTGGTCCGGGCCACCAGAGACCATACGAGCGTCCTGCTGGGCGCCAGCCCGCGGGCGGCGATCTCGTTGACGCGCGCGGCCAAAGCCAGCGCCTATCTGCAGCAGCGAGAATACGTCACGCCGGATGACGTCAAGTCGCTTGCGCCATTCATTCTGCCGCATCGCCTGCTCCTGCGGACGGAGGCCAGAATGAACGGACTTCATGCGGAAGACGTAGTATCCCAGGCGATTCAATCGACGAAAGTGCCGGTCCGGCTGGAGCGTTAATGTGATGGAGGCGAAGAAGGCTAAACGCATTCGCTGGAGGTTCATCGCATTTGTGTACGGCTGCAGCTTGTTCTATTTTTTGTTCCAGGGCGGCAAAACGGCATTGATGCTTTTTATTATTTTAAACCTGCTGCTCCTGTATCTGATGCTGGGCCGCTTCAGCGGTATCGGCAAGGTGTCCGGGAGCCGGGCTTACGCCGCTCAGGGCGCGGCGGGCGCGCTGCAAGCCGGCGGCTCCGTGGAGGTTCAGCTGAAGGTCAAGATTCCAGGCCTGTTCCCGCTGCCTTACGTCATTGTGAGGGACGCGCTGCACCGGCATAACGGTCAGGCGCTGCAGTTCGAAACCTCGTTTGTGCCCAATTGGAAGCGGACGGGAGAGATGTCATACCGAACGCCGCCGCTAGCGCGAGGAGAATACCGCTTCCGCGATATCGAATGTGTGTCTTACGACGTATTCGGCCTGTTCGAGCATGCCGGGTCCTTCCGCCATGACGGCGTGTTGAGCGTCTTGCCGCAAACGGTGCCGCTCAGGCAATGGAACGGCTTCCAGCGCGGCGTTCGCGGTCCCTATTCACATGCGGCCGCGTCGCGCTCCGCCAAAGAAACGACGCAGATCAACGGCGTCAGGGAATATCATTACGGCGATCGGCTGTCTCGTGTGCATTGGAACGCAACGGCGAAGACCGGACAGTGGAAATCCAAGGCGTTCGAGCGTGAATCGCTGCCCCGGACGATCATGGTGCTGGACCGGTATGCGCCTGGGGGCGACGCCGCCTCGCGGGAGCGGTTCGAGCTTGCCGTCTCCGTAGCGGCATCCATTATGGAGCATGGCTCCCGTGATGATACGGCGATTGGGCTGGTGTCGATCGGCGACCAATTGACTATGCTGCCGCCGAAGTCCGGCGCGGAGCAGCGCAGCCTTGTCATGAAGCATCTGACGAACGTCGAGCCGGACGCGCCGCAGCCGATCTATCAATCGCTGCAGCTGGCGGATTCCGTGATCGAGCCAGGCAGCTTTGCGCTTCTGGTTTCGCAGGACACGGGGAGCCAGATCATACAGGGGATGGAGTGGTTGTCGCGCAAAGGCTTGACGCCTTGTCTCATTCACATCAGCTCGCCTGGCGGCAAGTCCGGCAGCACGGCATGGAAGAGAATCCTGGAGAGCCGCGGCTGGCTCATCTATGAGGTCCGCCAGCTGCAGGAGCTTCCCGCGGCTCTGGAAGGGAGCGGTATCGCATGAGGAAGAGGGCAAAATCGTTGCTGAATCTAGCGGGAAAGCATTGGTATGACCGCTCCGTGTCCGTATTTGTCGCGTTGATTATCATTAGCTCCCTGTCGATATTCGAGGGCTACTGGTGGCCCGAAACGTATGCGATCGCTTACGGAACATTGGTGTGGGCGGCTATTATTGATATCTTTATTCCCTATAAGCTCAAATTTTTTCGGTGGACGCTGCAATTTGCCGCCGCGGTAGTGCTGACCTTCCGGCATGCCCGCATGGAATGGGCGGTCGCTCCGCCAGAGCGCGCGGGGGATGTGGGCTGGTGGCTCCAGCAGACGCTGGCTGGACTTCATCCGTTCATTTGGTTCGGCCTTCTCTTATGGTTTATTCATGCGTTGTTCGCGGCTTGGGCCAAAACAAGGCTTCGCATGTTCGGCTTTGTTGGCGCCAGCATTCTCTTGCTGACCGTGGCGGATTCCTTCACACCCATCTGGCTGTGGGACAATGTGGCGGCCGTCGTGTTCGTAGGGCTGATCTGGCTGGTGCTGGATCATCTTCACAGCTTGAAGCGCAAGCATCCCGACAGCTGGCGCGATCTGCTGGAATATCCCATTCGCGTGTTTACGCCAGCCGCGATCGTGCTTGCGATATTTTTGGCTATAGCGCTGAATGTGCCGTCTATCGCTCCGCTGCTTCAGGATCCCTATACCATCTGGAAAAATGCAAAGGGCGAAGAGGTGCGCGTGTTTCTCGGCGACAAGGCGATTGTGAACGACAGCTCCAGCGGCTCCAGCAGCAATGCAAGCTCCGGGTACAGCCGCAACGACGAGGAGCTTGGAGGCGGCTTTGATTACGACTTCTCCCCCATGATGACGGTGCAGACCTCGCAGAAGAGCTATTGGCGCGGCGAGGACAAGTCCGTCTATACCGGCAAGGGCTGGGAGGACGAGGCGACGCCTTTTCCGTTAGAGCGCGTGCTGAAGGAGCAGGAGCTGGCGGTGCTGTTCCCGCCTGAGCTGGCGGAAGTGACAGAGGTCAGCCAGATTATTACGATGGAGCGCGAGGACGTGTATCCCGTGTTGTTCGGCGCCTCCTCCATATCCAAGGTGAATTGGGTGGGGGAGAAGGAGCAGGGACTGCCCCGCGCGCTCAGCTGGCTCCCAGTCAGCGCCGAGCTCCGCTGGAGCGGAGGGGAGTCTCCTCAGGCTTATTCCATTACGTCTTCCGTAGTGATGCTGGATGAGGAGGGCTTGCGCGGTGTCGAAGCCAAGCTGCCTGACGCGGGCTTGCAGGCGATGTATGTGCAGCTGCCGGACAGTGTGACGCAGCGAGTGCGGGATTTGGCTGCTGAGGTAACGGCGGCGGGCGCAACGGATTACGATAAGGCGAAGCTGCTTGAGCAGTTTCTAAGGACGAGCTATGCCTACGATAATAAGCCGGATTTAACGAAGCTTACCGGGAGCAGCGGCGACTTCGTGGATCAATTCCTGTTCGAGCTGATGGAAGGGTACTGCGACTACTTCTCCACGTCCATGGCGGTGATGGCCCGTACGCTGGAGCTTCCTGCGCGCTGGGTCAAGGGCTTCTCGCCGGGCTCATTGCCGGCCGAATATTACGGCCCGCCCGAAGAGCTGCTGCTGGAGGAGGACCTCAATCCAGCCGGCGCGGGCATGTACACCGTTCGGAACGCGGACGCCCACTCCTGGGTCGAAATCTATTTTGACGGCTATGGCTGGATTCCATTCGAGCCCACATCAGGCTTCTTATTCCCATACGCAGCGGCGGAGGGCGAGGAGCCGGCCGCTCCCGAGACAGAGGCAGACGAGCCGGAAGCGTCTCCTGCGGAGCCGGAGAGAGCAGACTCCGGCAGCGGCATTTGGAAATGGCTTGGCCTGGCCGCTATCCTTGCGGCGGCAGCGGCAGTGCTGATAGGCCGCAAGCGGATAGCGATGGCTTGGCGCAGCTGGCGCAATCAGTCCTACAGCGCCAATGAGCTGATCGTGCTGGAGACGAATCGATTGCTCCGGGCATGCCGGAAGCGGGGGCTGCAGAGGGAGGAGCATGAGACGATGCGCGAGGCTGTAGCGCGCTGGACAGACAGCCGGAAGCGCCTGAGAGACGATTTCCGGTATGTGCTGGATCGCTTCGAGCAGGCGAAGTACGGGGCGGGCGCGGCGACCAAGGATGAAGCAGATCGCTTCGCGAGCAAAGTGCGCGAGTTGATCGGCGAGCTGAGGTAGCAGCACTGCAATTGGAATACCGCTTGAGGCGCTTGCCGGCAAGCGGTATTTTTTTGCAACAAATTCGGAATGTATGGTATAGTTTCGTAAGATAGCACGGAGAAGGAAGAGGGATATTCACATATGTTCGAACGATTGCTGCCGAATATGCGCGTCAATTCGGTATACGATATTGACCTTGATGAGCTTGCGTCCAGAGGCGTGCGCGGTATTATTACGGATCTGGACAACACGCTTGTCGGCGCGAAGGAGCCTCTGGCGACCCCGGAGCTCGTCGCATGGCTGGACAAGGTCAGGAATGTGGGCTTCAAGGTTGTCATTGTGTCTAACAACAACAGGACACGGGTAAGCAACTTTGCAGCGCCGCTGGACATTCCGTTTCTGCACAAAGCGAAGAAGCCGACGCAGGCTTCCTTCCGCAAAGCGCTGGCAATGCTTGGCTTGCAGGCGGATGAGACGGTTATGATCGGAGACCAGATGATGACTGATGTCCTGGGAGGGAATCGGATGGGGCTCTATACGATTCTGGTTATACCGATTTCGCCGGCGGACGAAGGCGTCATGACGCTGGTGAACCGCCGGCTTGAGCGATTTGCGCTGGCACGGCTCCGCAAACGCGGGTTATGGTACGAGGAGGAAACGAAGTGAACGAACAACAGCTAAGCGAGACAACGATTTCCTGCGCGGGCTGCGGCGTGAAGCTGCAGGCCAGCAGCCCGGATATGCCGGGATACGTACCGGAGTCGGCAGCCAAGAGCGAGCATGTCATTTGCCAGCGCTGCTTCCGCATCCGTCATTATAATGAAGCGGCGTCCGTCGCGGTCGATCAGGACGACTTCCTCAAGCTGCTCGGCAGCATCGGGACAACGGACAGTCTGGTTGTCCATATCGTCGATTTGTATGATTTTGAGGGAAGCCTGATTACAGGGCTGGGGCGGTTTGTCGGCAATAATCCGGTGCTGCTGGTCGTCAACAAAATCGATTTGCTTCCGAAGGGCATGAACACGAATCGCATTCGGAATTGGGTGCAGAAGCAAGCCAAGTCGCACGGGCTGCGTACGGTTGACGTCGTGCTCTGCAGCGCCAAGCGGAATATGGGCTTCGAGCATGTCATTGACGCGATTGGCCGGTACAGGGGCAACCGCGACGTCTATGTGGTAGGCGCCACTAACGTCGGCAAGTCCACGCTTATTAACCGGCTGATCAGGGATTACAGCGATATGGAGCGGGAGCTGACAACATCCCGATACCCGGGCACTACGCTTGACGCGGTCAATATCCCGCTGGAGGACGGCAAGTCTATTATTGATACGCCCGGCATCGTATACACTAGCCGGATGGCTGAGGTTGTGCCGCGCACCTTCCTGGGCTCGCTGCTGCCGGACAAGCCGATCAAGCCGCTTGTGTACCAGCTGAACGAGGGACAGACCTTGTTCATCGGCAGCCTGGTCCGCTTCGATTTTGTCGAGGGGGAGCGGCAGTCGTTTACACTTTATATTTCCAATGCGCTTAACGTTCACCGGACCAAGCTTGAGAGGGCTGAATCGCTGTACGAGGAGCATAAGGGCGAGCTGCTGGGCGCGCCAACGCTGGATGAGCTGGCGGATATTCCGGCTTGGACGCGGCATTCGCTGCGCATCCGACAAGGCGAGAAGCAGGATGTATTTGTGTCGGGACTAGGCTGGATTCAAGTGAATGGCATGAGGGGCGCGCTTGTAGATGTGTACGCGCCCAAAGGTGTGAAGGTATTGCTGCGCGATTCCATGATCTGATTCGGGGAACGGATTTGCGGCTTCGGCTGATGGTTAAGGGGGAGAAACGGTGACAGCGTCAGGTGGAAGGATTGACAGTCATACGGAGCTTTATGGGGTAATCGGAGATCCGATCCGCCATTCCAAATCGCCGATTATGATGAACCGGGCTTTTCGGGAGACGGGGATTAACGGCGTGTATATGGCGTTTCATATTACAGACGACAAGCTGGAGCATTTTGTAGCCGGCGTGCGTGCAATGGGCATTCGCGGGGTTAACGTAACCATTCCCCATAAGCTGCGCATTATGGACCTGCTGGACGATATTCACGAAAGCGCCCGCATTATAGGGGCTGTCAACACGATTGTCAACGATAACGGCAAGCTGACGGGCTACAATACAGACGGCATCGGTTACGTTCGTTCGCTGAAGGAGGAAGCTTCCCCGCAGCTGGCGGGCAAGCGCATTACCGTCATTGGAGCGGGCGGCGCGGCCCGCGGCATTATCTACGCCTTGCTGCAGGAGGGGCCTGAGCGTGTGCGAATTGTCAATCGTTCCGCTCAGCGAGCGGAGGAGCTGGCCTCCTCCTTATCGAGTGGCTCCTTTATTATTGAAGCTTCGTCGAATGATCGGCTGCAGGAGTGGTGCGGGGACGCGGATATCATCATCAATACGACCTCGGTAGGCATGTTCCCTAATGTGGACCAATCGCCGGTTCCCGGAGAGTGGCTGAACCCAGGAGCGGTCGTCAGCGATCTGATCTACAATCCGCTGCAGACCGCCTTTCTGCATGCGGCGGCAGCGAGAGGCTGCCAGACGCATGGCGGCCTCGGCATGTTTATCTACCAAGGCGCGTACGCGTTCGAATATTGGACAGGACAGCCTGCCCCGGCGGCGGCGATGAGAGAGGAAGTGCTCGCGGCGCTTCAGGGTTAGCGCCCGGCAGCCGCAACGGCGGGCATTTTGGCCGAATAACGTGAGAGATCTAAGAGAAAAAGGATGTTGAGGATATGCTAACAGGCAAACAAAAACGGTTCCTTCGCGCTCAGGCGCATCATTTACAGCCGATTTTCCAGGTAGGCAAGGGCGGGACGAATGAGCATCTGGTCCGCCATATCGAGGAAGCCCTGGAGACAAGAGAGCTGATTAAGGTATCCGTGCTGAACAACTGCTTGGACGAACCCAAGGAAATTGGAGCCGAGGTGTCGGAAGCGGCTGGCGCGGAGCTTGTTCAGGTCATCGGCAAAACGATCGTGCTCTACAAAGAGTCCAAGGATCATAAGACGATCGTGCTTCCTTAAGGAGGGACGGTGACTTGAAAAAAATCGGCATAATGGGCGGCACGTTCGATCCCATTCATATCGGGCACCTGATTGCGGCGGAGACCGCGAGAGAGCAGGGCGGCCTCGATGAGGTGTGGTTCATCCCCACCGCTGACCCGCCGCTCAAAAACCGCGCGCCGCTAGCAGCGGCCGCGCAGCGGTTGGAGATGGTTCAGCTCGCGATTGCGGGCCACGGCGAATTCCGGGCGCTTGATCTTGAGATCAGACGCGGGGGGATCAGCTACTCCATCGATACGATATTGGAGCTGCGCTCTCAGTATCCCCGCTATGCTTTCTATTATATTATTGGATCGGATCGCATGAACGACCTGCCGCGCTGGCATCGGATCCAGGAGCTGTCGGCGCAAGCGGGCTTCATTGGTCTAGCGCGGCCGGGAGAGCCCATGGAACTGGAAGAGCTATCGGCCGAGCTGCGCCATTCGCTGCTTCTGGCAGAGATGCCGCAGATCGGCATCTCGTCAACCAAGCTGCGCGCTAAGCTGGCGAATCGCCTTTCCGTGCGGTATCTCCTTCCGGATTCCGTGCTTGCTTATATAAGGAGGCTTGGCCTGTATGGAACGGTCCCTCATGATAGAGAAGGTTAAAGCGGAAATGCCGGAGCGGAGATGGCTTCATACCGAAGGCGTTATGGCGACAGCTGTGGCGCTGTCCCAGCGATATGGAGAGGATCCTCGCCGCGCCGAGCTGGCCGCTATTCTTCACGATGTAGCCAAATATTGGCCGACGGAGCGCCAGGGCAGTGTTATACGCGACCATCAGCTGTCGGATGACGTGCTGCGCTATGACAAGGAGCTGTGGCATCAATATGTTGGCGCTTGGGTGGCGGAGCAGGAGTTCGGGGTGTCCGACCTCGGCGTACTGGACGCCATTCGGTTCCATACCTCGGGCCGCAGAGGCATGTCCAAGCTGGAG
Organism: Paenibacillus sp. PL2-23; assembly: GCF_040834005.1. Taxonomy (NCBI): domain Bacteria; kingdom Bacillati; phylum Bacillota; class Bacilli; order Caryophanales; family Paenibacillaceae; genus Paenibacillus; species Paenibacillus sp. PL2-23. The sequence continues at coordinate 3,524,105 of NZ_CP162129.1, read as the reverse complement.
AAGGTTGTATGGCTTGCCGATTATATCGAGCCGGGACGAGACTTTCCCGGCGTCAATGACATTCGGGCGCTGAGCGAGGAAAGCCTGGAACGCGCCGTGCTTGCCGGTCTAGACGGCACGATCGGCTTCCTGATCGCCAAGGGCAAACGTATTTATCCCCTGACGCTTGAGGCGCGCAACGGATTAATTGAGGAAATTCGCGGAAACTAACAGGGCGGGCGGGATGAAGCCTGCTGGGAGCTCGAAACAGAAGGAGGGCTATATGCTGTTGAAATCGGATCAGTTATTGAAAACTGCGGTGCAAGCCGTCGAGGATAAAAAAGCGATGGACGTCATCGCCCTGAATCTCAAGGAAGTTTCGCTTGTGGCAGACTATTTTGTCATTTGCAGCGGCAATTCAGATACACAGGTGCAGGCCATTGCGACGGAAGTGCGCAAGCAGGCGGAGCTTGGGGGAACAAGAGTGCGCGGAATTGAAGGAATGGACACCGCCAGATGGGTGCTTATTGATCTGGGCGACGTCATTGTGCATATCTTCCACCGCGAGGAACGCGATTATTATAATATCGAGCGGTTATGGTCCGACGCTAAGGTCGTGGAGTTCGCATGAGCCTGACGGCTGGAGAAACCTATCAACTCAAAATTACGCGCGAAGTGTCCCCGTACGGCTTCTTCCTGAGCGACGGCGAATCCGAAGTGCTTCTGCACTATACGGAGCTTGTCGGCTCCAAGCCAGGCGTCGGGGGCACGGTCAGCGTATTTATTTATTACGATTCCGAGGATCGTCTGGCGGCTACGATGAAGAAGCCGCTGCTTCAGCTGGGCGAGCTTGCGCGGCTGAAGGTTGCGGATGTGCATCCGCGGCTGGGCTGCTTCCTGGAGATGGGTCTCGGGCGGCAGCTGCTGCTGCCGCTTTCCGAGCTGCCGGAGAGCGTTGCTTACCGTCCGCTTCCAGGCGATGAAGTGTTCGTCGTCATGAAGCATGACAAGATCGGCAGGCTTGTCGCCAAGCTGGCCTTCGAGGAGGAGCTTGCTCCGCTAGTATTCCCGGCGCCTGCCGCCTGGCGCAACACGTGGGTCGAGGGCTGGGTAACGAAGACGCTTCAGATGGGCTCGTTCGTTATCGTAGACGGAGGCGTTGTAGGCTTTGGGGTGTATGGTCTCATTCCGAGCTCTGAGCGAACGCGGCCGCTGAGGCTTGGCGAGCGCGTTCGCGCGCGGGTGACGTTCATTCGCGAGGACGGCCGAGTCAACCTGTCAATGACAGAGAGGAAGGAGGTCGGCCGGGTGGAGGATGCCGATCGGATCCTCGCTTTCCTGAAGGAACGTCCGGCAGGCGGCATGCCTTATTCTGACGAAACGGAGGCTGAGCTGATCAAGCAGCGGTTCGGCATTAGCAAATCCGCATTCAAGCGAGCGCTGGGCAAGCTGATGCGGGAAGGCTTGGTTACCCAGAAGGGCAGCTGGACCTATCTGGCCGCGCCGCCGGAGGGCGGCTCCGGGCACGCTGAAGGAGCTGAGCGGGAGTGACGCAATCCTATGGACAATTTGCGCTTGTCTACGACCAGTTGATGGAGGATATGCCATACGCGGACTGGCTGGGTTTCGCGAGAGCCGCCTGGTCGCGCTACGGCATGCCGTCCACTGTCGTGGATCTTGGCTGCGGCACGGGCAGCCTCGCCATACCTCTCGCGCGGTCGGGCTTTCAAGTTTATGGCATCGACCTGTCCTCGGACATGCTGTCCGTCGCCCGGAGCAAATGGGACGAGACGCCGCAGCAGGCTGTCAGATCGCGGGCCGGCACGATTCGCTGGCTCCAGCAGGATATGCGCGAATGGGAGCTGGGGGAGCCGGTGGACGCTGTTATATCGTTCTGCGACTGCCTGAACTACCTGACGGAGGAAGCCGATATCGAAGCGGCCCTCCGCCGCACGTATCTTGCGCTTAAGCCTGGCGGCTCCTTCCTGTTCGATATGCATCCGCCAAGCCAGCTGCTGCGGTACGCGGAGGAGCAGCCATTTGTGCTGGACGAGCGCGATATTGCCTACATATGGACCTGCGAGCTTGAGGAGGCGCGCTGCCAAATCGAGCACCATCTGACGATATTCGCCCGCGATGCCGGCTCTCTGCCGTTCAACCGGTTCGAGGAAACGCATACGCAGCGGGCTTATGATCCCGACTGGATCGCGAATGCGCTTCGCAAGGCAGGCTTTCGCACCGTCGACCGGTTTGCGGATTTCGAGCTTAAGCCCGCCAGCGCTTCCTCTGAGCGTTTATTTTTTGCGGCGGTCAAATAGGGGCTGGAATGGAACAAGGCTGCTCCTGCGCAGTTGTGACGCGCTTGAGCAGCCTTGTTTCGTTGTGTCGAACCGACTCGATTAGTGGGAATGACCGGCGAGGCTCGCCAAGCCCATCATACAGCCCTTGAAACAGGGTTAGACACCCTTTCCTCCTTTGCTTGGAGGGATCCTGATTATTCTCGCAGCGCGTCCTTCAGCCTGCTGTTCATGGCTGCCGCCGGGGCGGTTCGTCTGGACAACACGTCCTTCAGCTTGCTCAGCTCCGTCTTCAAGAGGGCATTTTCCCCCTCCAGCTCCGAGCATTTTCTCTCCAATTCTTCCACATATTGAACCATGTCCGTCAGCTCCTCGCCAGTGCGCCGACCCAGCTCGGCCAGCTCCAGGCGAGCATTCGGTTGCTTCCAACCCCTATCCATACAAGCCTCCAATTAGCAATAAAATGTCACTATCCCATCATAGCTATATCTGTTAAAATAGTCGAGTGCGCCCTCATTCCGTTTCATAGATTCTCCATATTTTTCATTGACGGGATCAATATATTGATGTAAAATCAGTAACAACATCAACATCTTGATGGATATGGCGAATTTATCGAACTACATCTAGTATATCCAGATAAAGCGCGTCTGCCTGCTAGCGGCGGTCAGAAGCGCTTTTTGATTGCTAAAATTCAGTAGGGGAGCGGGCTCGCGGTGCTGGTTGTGTACGATTCCAAAACGGGCAATGTCAAACGTTTCATCAATAATCTGAATATGCGCGCGGTGACAATCGACGAGCAGCGGAAGATTGACGAGCCATTCGTGCTCGTGACCTATACGACGGGGTTCGGACAGGTTCCGGAGAAGGTAGACTCCTTCCTCGCCGAGAACTATTCTCTGCTGCGCGGCGTGTCTGCGAGCGGCAATCGCAATTGGGGGCCGGGCTTTGCCAAAAGCGCGGACACAATTGCCAAGAAGTATGATGTGCCTGTTATTTTGAAGTTTGAATTGTCGGGAACGAGTCAGGATAGGGAACATTTTGTCGAAAGGGTGCGGGCGATTGAAGCATATTGAATTAAACAACGAGCTCATGCAGCGCGGAGCGGACGGATTCTATCAGTTGGACAAGGATAAAGAAGCGGTACAAGCCTTTATGGCGGAGGTAGAAGAGAAAAGCGTCAAATTCGGTTCGCTTCGCGAGAAGCTGGATTACCTCATCACGAACGACTACTACGACAATGTGTTCGATCACTATACATACGAGCAGGTTGAAGCTGTGTTCAACCTGACGTCTAACGCAGGCTTTGAATTCCAGTCCTACATGGCGATCTCCAAGTTCTACAAGGACTACGCGATGAAGACGAACAACAAGGCGCAATACCTGGAGCAATATCCCGACCGTGTGGCGATCGTAGCCCTTCATCTTGGACAAGGCGACGCGGAACGCGCCCTTCGCATCGCGGATGCGATGATCGAGCAGCGTCTGCAGCCGGCCACTCCGACCTTCCTGAACGCGGGCAAGAGCCGCCGCGGCGAGATGGTATCCTGCTTCCTGTTGGAGATGGACGATTCCCTGAATTCCATTAACTATGTGCTGGGCACATGCATGCAGCTCTCCAAGATCGGTGGCGGCGTAGCCGTCAACTTGTCCAAGCTGCGGGGACGCGGCGAGCCGATCAAAGGCGTAGAAGGCGCGGCGAAGGGCATTATGCCGGTGCTGAAGCTGATGGAGGACGCGTTCTCCTATGCCGATCAGATGGGGCAGCGCAAGGGCTCCGGAGCGGGCTACTATAACATTTTTGGCTGGGATATTATTGAGTTTCTCGATTGCAAGAAGATTAACGCGGATGAGAAGTCCCGGATCAAGACGCTTTCGATTGGCCTGATCATTCCGAACAAGTTCTACGAGCTTGCCGCTCAGAACAAGCCGCTTGTTGTATTCGGACCCCATTCCGTCCAAAAGGCTTACGGCCAGCATCTGGACGATATGGACATGGACGAGATGTATGAGGAGCTGCTCGCGAACGACAGCGTCACGAAGAAGACGGTCATGAACGCGCGCGACATGCTGACGAAGATCGCATCGATTCAGCTGGAGTCCGGCTACCCATACATTATGAACAAATCGAATGCCAACAACGTACATGCGCTCAAGGATATCGGCTCTATTAAGATGTCTAATCTTTGTACGGAAATTTTTCAGCTGCAGGAAACATCGGAAATTAAAGACTACGGCTACGACGACGTCATCCGCCGCGATATCAGCTGCAACCTGGCGTCTCTCAATATAGTGAACGTAATGGAACGCGGGAAGGTGAAGGAATCCGTGCACGTCGGCATCGAGGCGCTGACAACGGTTAGCGACCTGTCCAAGATCGACAATGCTCCAGGCGTACGCAAGGCGAACGAGGAGCTGCATTCCGTCGGTCTGGGCGCGATGAACCTGAACGGATACCTGGCCAAAAACAAAATTGCTTATGAGAGCGATGAGGCGAAGGATTTCGCCAGCGCGTTCTTCATGATGATGAACTTCTATTCCCTGGAGAAAAGTATGGAAATCGCGAAGGAGAGAGGCGAGACGTTCAAGGACTTCGAGCGCTCCGAATACGCGAAGGGCACGTACTTCACCCGATACATCGAGACGGACTATCGTCCGAAGCTGGAGCGCGTGAAGGAATTGTTCCAGGGCATTGACATTCCGTCTCCTCAGGACTGGGCCGAGCTCAAGGAGAAGGTACAGGCGCATGGCTTGTATCATGCTTACCGTCTGGCGATCGCGCCAACGCAAAGCATCTCCTACATTCAGAACGCGACTTCAAGCGTTATGCCGATTGTGGAGCATATCGAGACACGCACATACGCGAACTCGACGACCTACTACCCGATGCCGTATTTGTCGCAGGATAACTTCTTCTACTACAAATCGGCGTATAACATTAATCAGTTCAAGCTGATCGACCTGATCGCCGAAATCGGCCAGCATGTGGATCAAGGCATCTCGACCGTTCTACATGTGAACAGTAACGTGACAACCCGTGAGCTGGCGCGCTTCTACGTATACGCCGCGCAGAAGGGCCTGAAGTCGCTTTATTACACCAGAACGAAGCGCCTCTCGGTGGAGGAGTGCACGAGCTGCGCCGTTTAATTTGTTTGACCAATAGAGAACTTCCCCCAAAAGGAGTATGCCTAATATGAAAGCAGTCAATTGGAATCGTCCGGACGACGACTTCACGTTGACGTTCTGGCAGCAGAACGTCATGCAGTTCTGGACGGACGAAGAAATTCCGTTATCGGATGATAAGATGGACTGGATGCAAATGTCGGATGAGGAGCGCACGCTGTACAAGAATGTGCTTGGCGGCTTGACGCTGCTGGATACGATTCAAGGCGGCGTAGGCATGCCCAAAATTTTGGAACACGTTGACGGACTGCAGAGAAAAGCAGTATTGTCCTTCATGTCCATGATGGAGCAGATTCACGCCAAATCCTACAGCAGCATCTTTACGACGCTGGCTTCCGGTGAAGAGATCGACGCGATCTTCAAGTGGGTAGAGGAAAATCCTCAGCTTCAGAAGAAAGCGAACCTGATCGCGTCTTGGTATTCCAATATTACCGGACCTGAGGAGCTGTACAAGGCGATGGCGGCGTCCGTCTTCCTGGAGAGCTACCTGTTCTACAGCGGCTTCTTCTATCCGCTTTATCTGGCGGGTCAAGGCAAGATGACGAGCAGCGGCGAAATTATCGACCTGATTCTGCGGGACGAAAGCATTCACGGCTTATACGTAGGGGTGCTGGCGCAGGAGCTGTTCGCAACGTTCAGTCCGGAAGCTCGCGCCGCTCTGCAGAGCGAGGTGTATGCTCTCCTGCTGGAGCTGTACGAGAACGAGGTCGTCTACACGGATCACCTCTACTCGCCGGTTGGCCTGGAGGAGGAAGTGAAGGCGTACGTTCGCTACAATGCAAACAAAGCGCTGATGAACCTTGGTCTGGAGCCTCATTTCCCTGAGGAGCCGGTGAATCCCATTGTATTCAACGGGATCAGCACTCACACGAAGCAGCATGACTTCTTCTCCAAGAAGGGCAACGGCTACGTTCGCACCATTCACGTGGAGCCTCTGAATGACGATGATTTTGTTTTTAACTTCTAAACAAACAGCTTGACTCATACATTCAATCAAGATCGCTCTCGACTGTGCCTTGCGGCAAGGCGGGGGCGATTTTTGCGAGAAGAGAGGGGCTAGGGGAACATGAAATCCATTACGGTCCAAGAGGTGGTCGACCGGTTTCGCCTGGAGGTGCTGGCTGGCGAGAGTCGGCTGACCCGCACGATTACCAAAGGCAAGGCTTATCGACCGGGGCTCGAATTTGTTGGTTATTTTGATTATTTTCCCCAGGAGCACGTGCAGGTTCTTGGCAAAAAAGAGATTACGTATCTTCATCGCCTCACAGAGGAGGAGCGCAATCATCATATTGGCAATATCGTCAGCTATCATCCGCCGTGCTTTATCGTCACAAGGGCGCAGGATGGGCTCAAATATTTGACCAAATATTGTGAAGAGGAGGGCATACCGCTTCTGCGCACGGCGGAGTCGACAACTCCGTTCCTGGGTATGCTGGACGCTTATCTGACCAAGGCGCTGGCGCCCGAAATTGCCGTGCACGGCGTATGCTTAAATGTATCGGGCATCGGTATCCTGCTCAGGGGCAAGTCGGGCGTAGGCAAAAGCGAGACGGCCCATACGTTGATCCGCCGAGGGCATCGTCTTGTGGCGGACGACATCGTTGTGATCAAGAAGCTGAGCCCCCAAACGCTGCTGGGCAGCCATAACGAAAAAACAAAGGAATTTCTGGCGCTCCGCAGTGTTGGTCTTGTGAACGTTGTGCGTCTCTATGGAAGGAAGGCGTTCCAGGACGAGACGCGTATAACGCTGGATATCGAGCTGACCAAATGGCGTGACAATGACCTGAACAACGAGCTGGAGCTGGAGCCAACCTATGTGGAATATATGGGTGTGTCCATACCGCATATCGAAATTCAGCTGCAGCCTGGCCGAGACGTTGCCGGATTAATCGAGGCGGCGGCGAATAACTGGTATTTGAAGCAGCAGGGGTACAGCGCGCTTGAGGACTTTATGAAGAGGCTGGACAGCGAATAACAGGGCAGCATTTGGTCTTCATCAACATGGAATTTTTACATGAGCTAGTATCCTAATAGCTGGAATTCGTGCTACACTAAAGGTTGAGTAGGCTCATCCGAACGCTAAAGCCTGAAGTCAGACGAGGAAGTGGACGTTAACCGATTGTCATTGTCCAACAATACGTTAAGGAGGAAGACAGCGTGGAAAATTGCTCAATCATCTCCAAACCGGCGTTACAGCTTGTAGGCATTCATTATTGCGGACCGTATTCATCCTTCCCGGATGAAGCCATCCGTCTCCAGACGGAGTTTCTGGCACGCAAGCATGAGTTTAACGACGCGATCAAGTCGACGGTGCTGTATAGTCCCTATTACGGCAATGAAGCGTTCGCGACCTATTGGGCATGTTATGAAGTGCAGCATATGGAGGAGCTTCCTCCCGGTATGGTACGTATAACGATTCCAGCTCATCGCTACGCGATGGTGGCGTGCTCGAACAAACGGATTGGCGAAGGTTATGAGCAGCTGCATGCCTGGATGAATGAGGAGAAGCTTCAGAAGCATGATCAGGCGGTTTCGCTGGAGCTGTTTTATATTGATGAACAGCACTGGGAGGAAGAGCCGGTTGCGCTGCTGATTCCTTTGAAGGACTAATATCGCAAAGAGCTTGCGGAAGCAGGTTCTTTTTCTTTTTTTGGACGAGCAGGTAAGAAAGGATGATAGGTATTGAAGCTGAGGCTGTGGCATAGCAGAGGATCCCGTGACGGGCTCGGCGCATTGCGCGCTGGCCCCCTATTGGGCGAAACGACTGCGTAAAGCGGATTTAACCGGCTTCCAGGCTTCGCCAAGAGGAGGCGTTGTCGGAATGAAGCTAATGGATAAAAGGGTGCTGCTGTCGGGACAGGCGGTTACTGTGCTTCGAGGGGAGCTTGAGGTCTGACATGGCCCCCAAAAAGCAGTTGGGGAAGCCGGCAGTGGGCTGGCTTCCCCATCAGTGATCAGGCTGTCTCATCCCATGCCTCTCATTGAGGCAGGGATGGACCTGTAGGCGGTGACGCGGTTTTTGCCATTGGTCTTGGAGTAATACATGGCTTCATCCGCAAGCTTCACCAGCTCTTGCACGCTGGCGCTTTCCTTGTTGGTGCTGAAGCCAACGCTGATGGTCACGATCGTCTCCGCCTCAACGCGGCGCCGTATAGATTCCGCTACGATCTCGGGCTTAACGCGCTCGGTAGAGATGCAGGCCAGAAGCTCCTCGCCGCCATAACGGCCCGCGGCTCCGATGCCTCTGCTCTCCTCGCTGATAATATCGGCGACCTGCTTGAGGACGCCATCCGCTTTGTGATGGCCGTGCGTATCGTTCAGCTTCTTGAAATTATCTATGTCGCAGAAGATGATGGCAGTCTTCTTGCCGCGGGCCAGCAGCGCCTCCGCCTTGGACTGGAAGTGGCGGCGGTTGTAGAGGCCGGTCAGCCCGTCTACGATCGACGACTGATAGGTGGACATCAGACGGTCGATGACCCACTCGAACAGCAGCATGAACAGCAGTGTGTAATACACGACAGGCAGCAGTGTCGTCAGCACCTTGAACCAGGAGGGCGAGCCCAGGAAGACGTAGGTGTCGGCGGCGCGTGCGCATTCATAGATAAATACGACAATCAGGCTTCCATAAAATTTGTTATTCATGTCAGCCGACCGCGTGGCGATTAATATAATAAGAGTAACCACGATGGCGTAGACGTCCAGCAACGGGAACGCCGCAGCATTCAGCGCGAGCTCCGAGCCGCCGCCGGGATCCACGGTAACTTGCACAATGGCGGCAACCAGCGTCAGCAAGGACATGACGGTGAACGGAAGGAGCCGAAGCTGCGCGGTGGGATAGGTATATAATTTCATGAACACAAAGTTTATAATGATAAAAGAAAGGATATGCAGCATGTCGGCCGCAAGCTGAACATACGCAAGCGTCCCCAAGCCGGAGGCCGAGACCGCGATAAGCGCCAGCTGCCTAACGGCGGCAAGCGAGATGGCGGTAATAAGCAGCCGGTAGGTGCTCTTGCTGCGGTAGCTGGCGTGCAGCTTGACTGACATGAACAGCATTAACATTAAGATGACGATAACCGATGCGGATGACAGCCACTGTCCGACAGGACTGCTGATTCCAAGCATAATTGACATATCTCAACCACCAGTATGTGCAGAATGATTCAACCTTTACAGAAACATATGTTCTATCATATCATATTATTGGAGAATAGGTAGTCTAAAGTTATCCTTTTACATTCGAAGCGAACACCGCTTTAGAAACCTTTCAGGAGCTGGACCTATGAATATATTGCAAGCTTTGTTTTTTCCGCCGGAGCAGCCGGGAGGCGTCTCCTCCATGGTTCCGTATATCCAGGAGCGGTTCCACAAGCTGGGCTGGGGCATGGAGCTGTTCTCCCTGCCGAAGCGGGTCCGGAACAAAGGCCAGGAAGAGGTCGTCTTCCATACATTTGATTATACCGAATTCAAGGGCAACGCGCTGGTAGACAAGTACATTCAAACCTATCGCGACTACGTCTGGTGGACGCGCATGCGTATAGGGAAGTCTTACGACATCATTCATGCGCATCATCCCATCGCCGCCCTGGTCATGAAGGAGCTGTTCCCGAACACGCCGGTCGTTATGACGGTCCATTCCAGCTATGAGCGGGAGCTGATTCTGAACGGAAGAATCCAGGAGGGCGGACCAGAGCATAAGTTTCTAACTTCGATCTATCGCGAGCTGGAGCATCGTACCGACAAGCTGATGACGGTGTCGGAGTCGTTCCGCCATTATCTTGCGCCTTATATCGATGACCCCAATGCCATTAAGGTTATTCCCAATGGCTTCGACGAGAAGCGCTTCAAGCCGATATCCCATGAGAACGAGGTCACTCAGCTGATTACGGTCTGCAGGCTGGTGCCCGCCAAGGGATTGGATATCTTGCTGCACGCATGCGCTGAGCTGAAGCGCAGAGGTTGTCCGTTCGTGCTCCATATCATCGGGGATGGTCCCATCCGCAAGGAGCTGGAGGAGCTGGCCCAGGAGCTGGACTTGTACGATGACATTATATTTTATGGCTATATGCTTCATCCTGAAGAGTTTATGCCGTTCTTCGACGTGTTTGTGCTGCCATCGCGGGCGGAGGCGTTCGGCTCGGTATTCGCGGAGGCTGCGCTCTGCTGGCTTGCCTTGGTCGGGACAAATGTCGGCGGCATTGCGGAGCAGATCGAGGACGGGGTGAACGGGCTGCTGGTGCCGCCGGAAGACGCGCAGGCGCTCGCTGACGCGCTGGAGAAGGTTGTATCGGACCCTCATTATCGTTATAACCTCGCGCGGTCGGCATGGGATAAAGCGAAGAAGGTGTATTCGCTGCAGCGAGTTATCTCGCAGATGAAGAAGGTTTATATGGAAGTGAAAGCCAAGCCGCTGCCGGAATAGCAGCGGCTTGGTGCTATACATGGCACAATAACGAATGAGGGATAGGAGGTGTGCGCTCTGGGCATTTCATTTCGATTCCTGCATGCGGCCGATTTGCATTTGGACAGTCCCTTCAGAGGGCTGTCCAAGGCGCCGGAGGCTGTGAGGGAGCAGCTTGAGGCATCTACGTTCGAAGCTGTCAGAAGGCTCACGGAGGCGGCGATCGAGGAGAGGGTCGATTTTATCGTTATAGCCGGCGATCTTTATGATTCGGCGGATCGTTCCCTGCGAGCTCAGCTTGCTCTGGTCAGAGAGTGGGAGCGGCTTCGGGAGGCGGGAGTGGCGGTATACGCCATTCACGGCAATCATGACCATCTAGGCGGGGACCGGGCGCAGCTGGACCTGCCGTCTAACGTACATATTTTTGGAGCCGGTCAGGTAGACTGTCAGCCGGCGTTCAGCCGAACCGGGGAACTGGCGGCGCATATATACGGCATGTCCTACGGCCAGAGAGCCGAAATGAGAAATATGGCAGCCCATTATCGGCCCCTTGCAGGCGCCCCTTATCATATCGCGCTGCTTCATGGCCACGCGGGGGGCGACGCCGGACATGACCCTTACGCGCCATGCACCGTTCAGGAGCTGGCCGCAAGCGGCTTCCATTATTGGGCGCTTGGTCACATCCATAAGCGAGGGGTGCTGCACGAGTATCCTCATATTGTGTATCCCGGCAATATTCAGGGAAGAAATCCCAAGGAAACGGGACCCAAGGGCTGCTTTCTTGTCGAGGTGTCGGAGGAGGGCCGAACAGAGCTGCAATTTGTTCCGCTGGACAGCGTTCGCTGGACCGAGAGGTCTGTCTCTATTGAAGGGCACACGACAGAGCAGGAGCTGCTCAGGGAGCTCCGCCAGGCCGCCGCTGCGGTAAGGGAGGAGCAGCATGGCAGAGCGGTCATGCTTCGGCTGAAGCTGATCGGAAGAGGTTCGCTATATCGGACAACCGCACAGCAAGCAACGTTAGCGGCCCTGCTGGAGGAGCTGCAGGCGGAAGAAGAGCCCATGCCCGGGGCTCCATGGCTATATTGCTACGCCCTGACGGCCGAGACGGGGGCTGTTATCGACTGGGATACGCTCGCGGGCGAGGACAGCTTCGCGGGTGAGCTGCTGCGGCTAAGCGAACGGCTGCTGTCATCGGAGGGGGATTGGCGGGCCTTCGCTTCAGCAGCGCTGGAGGACGCCAGACTGCACCCCAAGCTCGGCCGCATCGGCCGGGAGAAATGGGAGCGCCCCCCGGCCGAGTGGCTGCAAGAAGCCAGGGAGCTTGCGCTCGGTATGATCGTGCAAGGGGGCAGCAGTCGCCGCGAAGGGTGAATGGAGCATGAAGCATAACGAAAGGGGAGGGCTTCGCACATGAGATGGATCGAGACGCATATTGACGGGTTCGGCCAGCTGTATAACCGAAGTCTGGATTTGGATGCGCCGCTTGTCATCGTCTACGGACCCAATGAAGCGGGCAAAAGCACGCTCCTGGGCTATTTCCGCGCGATGCTGTACGGCTTCGCGCGGCGCAGCAGCCCAGCGGAGAGGGCAGAGCCCGTCCGCGGCGGCCGGCATGGCGGCCGCTTGGCGTTCCAGACAAGCGCAGGGGAACGCTATATGCTGCTTCGTTATGCCGATGCAGCCGGCGGCCGTCCGATGCTGAGGCCGCTGGGCGGGCATGAAGGGCTTGCGGCAGATGCTGCACTCAAGGAGACCGCACTGGAGCAGAGGCAGCTTGAGCACGATATGCTGGGCCATATACACGAGAAGCTGTATCGTTCATTATTTGCGATTTCATTAACAGAGCTGCATGAGATCGGCATGCTGTCCGGCGAAGAGCTGGGCAGGCATCTCTACCAAGCCGGCTGGGAGGGCGGGGCAGGAATTGCCGCCGCGGAGAAGGAGCTCCACAAGGAGCTGGACGAGCTGTTCCGTCCAAGAAGCGCCAGCCGGAAGCTGAATACCGGCATTAAAGCGCTGGAGCAGAATGAAGCGGAATGGCGGAGGCTGAGCGATGATATCGGCCGCTTCAACGAGCTCCGGCGGCAGGAAGCTGACACGGAGCAGGCATTAGGGGAGGTGGCCGGCCGGCTTCCGGCTGTTCAAGCCAGACTGAGAGCCGCGCGAAGAGCCTTGTCGGCGAGGCCGGCCTGGCTACGCAAGCGGCAGCTTGAAGCGGAACGGGGCAGGCTCTCCTACACGGAAGGCTTGTCCCCCGGGGCGGAGCGAACATGGGAGGAGCTGCAGCGGAGCAGGGAGGACGCCCGGCGCAGAGCGGAGGAGCTGCGGATGGAACTGCAGTTGCTGGCCCGCCAGGGGGAGGGCTTAACGTTCGACCAAGATATCCTGGCGAGATCGGACGGGCTTAGGGCGCTGCTGCAACGCGCCGATTGGTTCAGGACCTTGAATGGCGAATTGACGGAATGGCGAAGCCAGCTGCTTGCGCTGGATGAGTCGATTGGCGTTTTGGTTGGGGGCATTTCGCCGGAGTGGACGGAGAAGCGCCTGCGACAGATGAGCATGACGATCGCCGAGCGCGATTATGTTCGAGTGGCGATGGATCGTCTGGAGGCATGCAGGCGGTCAGAGGAGCGCATCGGCATGGAGCTGGATGGACTCCGGGCCCAGGAGAGAGAGCTGACCGATCGCCAACTGGAAGCAGAGCGGCTGGCGAAGCGCGGAGCCGATCGCTTCAAGCGCAGCGGAGAAGGGCGGTTCGGCGTGTTTCCGGATAGCAAGCTTGCTCTTACATCGGCATGGCATGGATTCGAGGAGGCGTTGCGTGTATGGGAGGTTGAAGAGGCTGGCGCCAAGACTCGCAATGGAGAGAAGAGGCCTTTCCGGGGGATGAGCATGTCAATGGGAGGGAGCATGCTTGGGGGGGCAGGTATATTGCTGGGCATTCCCTCGGCATTGGGACTCTTCGGTGACTATGGCGCAATGGGAGCTATGGCGGCTGTTGCGCTTACTGGCGGCGCGGTTGGGCTCCTGTTCGGGAGCTGGATGCGGGGGAGGAAAGCGGCCAGGGGGATGAACCCCGGGAAGGAGCGGCGCTTCAGCAGGAGCAGTCCCCATGAAGGAGCTGCGGAGTCCGCGCTCCTCCATGCCATTGGCGAGCTGGCGAAGCCTGCGGCTCCATCCGATATGAAGCTGTGGCTGAGCCGCATGGGAGGCGCTGGCCTGCGCTCCGCCATGCGAGTAGAGGTGCAGGAGCGGCTGGACGCGATCGCCGAGCGGGATCAGGCGATGCAAGCCCAATGGGATGCGGAAGCGCGTCTCCGTCGCCATCTTGATCATATGGAATCCAGGGGCGCAGCAGCGGAGCAGCTTCGTCAGGAGCAAGACCGGGAGCTGGGAAGGTGGCGAGCGTGGCTGGACGAGCAAGGCTTGCCCTTGGAGATGACCCCGGCGGCAACGCTGGAGACGTTCGATCTGGCGGAGAAGGCGCTGGAGCGGCTGAGCCAATGGGATCGCTTGGCGGCCAAGGCCGAAGCGGCAGAGCAGGCATGCGCCGACTACGGGAGGGAGGCGGCAACGTTGTGCGCGGGATATCGTGAAGCGGAGCTGCGCCTGAAGGAGGATGCGGTGTCAGCCCTCCACATTTTGCATGCTGAGGTGTCCAGGCATCAGCAAGTATCGGATAACCAGCGACAGCTTGCGGTTAAGCGCACTGCATGCATAGAGCGTCTGACGGGACTTGAAGCGGAGCTGCAGGATATTGAGAGCCGTATAGGGAGCGTGCTAGACCGGTTCGGAGCGGCTCAGGAAGCCGATTACATCCAAGCGCTGGCGGACAGAAGCTTGCTGGATCAGCTCGATAACGAGCGGGTACGGCTGGAGGTGGAGCTTTCGGCGGGACTCATGCCGGATGAGCTTAAGGGGGTGTCGGAGCTGCTGGAAAAGACCGATGAGCAGGAGCTGTCGGAGCTGTTGGAGTCGTTGAAGGCGCAGGAAGCCAAGCTCATGCATGACCAGAGGGAGCTTCTGGAGCGCAAGGGCGAGCTCAAGGGAGCTCTTGAAGGGATGACGCAAGCCGAGGAGAGGGCGAGTCTGCTGACCAAGCGGGAGATGCTTCGGACGGAGCTGGATGCCGATCTGGAGCGCTACGCCGTTCTCACCATTGCCAAGGCTTTAATCCAGCAAACGAAACGTGTATATGAAGAGGAGCGGCAGCCAGTTGTTCTTCGGCATGCGTCCTCCTACTTCGCGCGACTAACGGAAGGCCGATATATTCGCGTAAACGCGGTTTCCGCGCGAGAAGGACTGACTGTGGAGGATCGCGGCCGAGTTGTGCTGGACAGCGGCATGCTCAGCCGCGGAACGGCCGAGCAGCTCTATCTTGCGATGAGGCTGGCCCTGGCGAAGGAAGCGTCCAAGGACGTATTGCTGCCGCTGCTGCTAGACGATTTGTTCGTTAATTTCGATGCTTCGAGACGAAAAGCGGCCGTAAGCCTGCTTGCGGAGCTGTCTGCGGAACGGCAAATTTTATTTTTTACGTGTCATCCGGAAACGCGGGATTTATTGCTGACGGCGGTGCCGGAGGCAAAGCTGATCTCACTGGAGCCGCACACACCCCTGCAGGGAAGTGAACGGGAGGCTCCACTGGAATCTATGGCTTGACTATTGACTATGCCTTACAATCAAGTCATCTTCCTTCGTACAATTAATAGAAGCCATCCTAGGCTGATGAGGCCGAATAAAGGGTACAGCGTCGATAGAAGAGGACCGAAGCCGATCTGGCTTGCAATATAGCACACGAGGAGGATGCCCATCGTCAGAAGCTGGCGAGACCAGCGCATCCGCTCACCGAGCTGCAGCGTCAAGCCGTAAATATTGGCGATAAGGGTCGTAAATATTTCGGAGAAAATAAGGAAGATGTATATAAATTGCACATAGTAGCCCAGCTGTCTGGCGATGCCGCCCATTGGAATAGCGAATTGCTGAATGCCGGGCATATGTACGGATAAGGCGATATGTCCGGCCAGCAGCATAAAGCCAATTCCGATCGCGCCGAGCCAGGAGCCGACGATGATTGTTTTCCTGTCGCGGATTTCCGCGCCTAGCGGAACGAGCACAGCTTGCGCCAGCGACAGGTTGAAGGCGGCATAGAGGAATGGAGAAGCCCACGCTGCCCACGGGGAATAGTCTGTGGTCAGGGTTGCGAATTTATTCGCGCCGGGCGTGTTGAACGTATCGATCATGACGAGCACGGTGAACAACAGCATGACGGGCACCACAACAGCATTAACCGTCAGAATCGCGTTCATGCCTTTGCGCAGCAGCAAGAAGCTGCCAGCGATCGTCAGAAGCAGTCCAGCCTGATACGAAATGTTCCAATGCTCATAAAAAATTGTGCCCGCGCCGGCGAGCATAACGGCTGTCACCCCAAGCAGAATGATGAGCATAAACAAACTGATCACTCTGCCATAGCGCTCCCCGAACAGAGCAATATTGAGATCCTCGTAGGATTTGGCTCGAATTTCGCTGGCGATCAACATCATCTTGGTGCCTAGCCAAATAAACAGGAAGGTCGCAAGGACGATCGTAAAGGCGCCCCAGTAACCGAATCTGGTGAAAAACTGCAAAATTTCCTGGCCTGTAGCAAAGCCCGCTCCTACAATGGTGCCCATGTAGGTCGACGCGATCTGCAGAACCTTGCCCAGGTTTATTTTATTATGCATGCTCGCTTCCCCCGTTCCATATGCCTTCTCTATAAGAGGGTATGTCCAAGGGGAGACAAGCATGACACAAAGATGGAGAACTGGCGTTATAGCTTTGCTACGAGCTTCAGGGCGACAATTTGATCCCGCTTGGGATCAATATCCACTCGGAGGCTTGCGCCGGTCCCTTGATAGATAAGCAAATAATCGGAGGCCTCCTCCGGCTTGCCTAGCTCAAGCTTGGCTTGCTCGGGCTTGTCTCCGACCCGCAGGCCGGTAATGCCTGTCCCAATATCTGAGCTATACACCTCAACAAATTGAACGGTTCCGCTGGAGCCAATGCCGACTGAATAGCCTTTATATTCCATTACATCAATATTTCCGGAGGCGTCCTGCAGCTCGTAGCTGTCAATGGGCTCGCCATGCTGATTGATCACATCGGAGCGACTGTCTTGAAGGGATATGCCCAGCAGTGCGGGGGAGCTCTCTCTCCATTGCTCCATCTTGGTCTTAGGCTTGCTGTTACCGGAAGCAGTCATGGAAGAGGTCTCCGTTCTCGCATCAAGATCCTCCTGCTCCTCTTGTTCCGGAATGTCATGGCTTGTATGGGGTTCAAGCTCCTCATACGGAATAGCCGGGCTGGCGGATTGCGGTTGAGGCGAGGCTGCTTGTCCTTGGGCTTCCTTCGACGGATCTGCGGGACTTTGGCATGCGGCAAGCGCGATGGCAACGGAGAAGGCCGCGGCTGTCTTCAGGAAACGCTGCTGCGATTGAGCGTTCGCGTTCATCGTAATCTCCTCCCTTATAAGCTTCTCTCTCTATATTAAACGTTTTTTATGGCGGACTTGTTGCTTCATTATACAAAATAATCGTTAAACATTCCTTAGGTTTGCAAGGATTAGTTGCGCTGTTCGTTGTCCTGTGGTAATTTATCCAAAAGGGTTTATTGGCGGAGGTTAGAAGGTTATGGAAAAGTTGAAGCAACGAATATTGGAGCAATCGTCGGTATTGTCCAGCGATGTGCTGCGAATGGATGCCATCATCAATCATCAGGTGGACCCTTCGCTTACAATGGAGATGGGTCATGAATTCGCCAACCGCTTCGCGGAAAGCGGCATTACGAAGGTTATTACGATTGAATCGTCCGGCATCCCTGCGGCGTTCGCGACGGCGTATGTGCTGGGCGTGCCGCTTGTATTCGCCAGAAGGAAGAAAACGCTGATCGCCGACCCTGATGTATATATCGAACGTGTTCCTTCCTTTACGAAGGGAATGGTCACTGACATTATGGTGTCCAAAGAATTTTTGTCCAGCGAGGATAAGCTGCTGTTCATCGACGATATTATTGCGAATGGTGACGCCGCTCGCGGATTGATCAAAATTATTGAGAAGTCAGGAGCGACGCTTGCGGGTATGGGCATTGTCGTGGAGAAATCGTTCCAGGCCGGCGGGAAAACGCTTAGGGAACAGGGCATTAAGGTGGAATCACTGGTGAAAATCGCGTCGTTGGATAACGGCAATATCCGATTTGAGTAAGAAGTACCAGCTCGAAAGCCCTTTCCCCGAACGATGTTTTCGCTTATAATGAAACTCAAGTGATCGAGGGGAGGCATAAGCAATGGGGAACATGTCATCTGATTTTTTAATTGAGAAGCTAGGCGATGCCAAGGTGCATTTTGAGAGAGCGCTTGACTGCAAGCATACGGAGTTTGACGATCTCTATCCTTATATGATTGAGCATCCTCAGTTTTTCTGGTACAAACGGTATGTCGCGTGGTCGGAGCTTCTGACCGTCGTAAAGCTGTGCACGGAGCTGGGCGTGGAGTGGCGAGAGCAATTCACGGAGAAGCAAGGCGAATATATTGCCGGCCGGGTCATGTCCTCGCGAGTCCTTGACGAATGGTATGAAACAAACCGGGAGCATGTCGGCTAAAGCGACAATGTCATTCATAGAAACCTCAATGATCAGGCAACTGTTATCATTGAGGTTTTTTTGTATAATAGATGGAAGACTGCATGAGGCAATGAAGGGTGGCAAACGATATGATTACGGAAGAGCAGCTGGACGCGTTTCGATTATCCGGCGAAACCGTCAGAGTTATTCGGGATGAGATGGAGATGAATGATGTGCTGGGCATTGTGGTGGCATGGGACGAGACAAGCGTCGTCATTCGCAAGCCGAGCCGCAGGGTTGTGAAGCTAAGCAGAGATTATCGATACATATCTGCGGCAGAGGATCGCTTAAACAATGGGTTGGAGGGGGAGAATAGCCAATGAAATGTCCAGTGTGCGACGATGTGAAGATGCGAGAGGTTATGAGGGATGAAGTGGAAATTGACGTGTGCCCGCAATGCAAGGGCGTGTGGCTGGACCGCGGAGAGCTGGAGAAGCTGATGCAGGGCGTACGCGAGATGCAGCAGGATTATGAACGTATGGAGCAGCACATGCATCCTTCTCAGCCGGGCGGAGGCTATGGATTTGGTTCATCGCCATATAGCGGGCAGCGTGCTCCTGCGGACTCAGGCCAAGCCCAAGGCTTTGGCGGCAGTCAGCCCCCGGACGGGGGCGCTTCTGCACCTCCAGGGCAAGGCTACGGCAGCCAGCCGTACGGGGCGCCGCCTTCTCCAGGCGGATTCGGCGCGCCAACCCCTCCACCAGGCAGCGGCAGCTATGGCCAGCCCGGTGCACCCGGTTATCCGCCGTCACAAGGCTACGGCCAAAGCGGTTATGGACATAGCGGCTATGGCAAGGGGCATTATGGCTACGACAAATATGGCCGGCCATACAAAAAGAAAAAAACGGTGCTTGACGTTTTTGGCGATTTGTTCGACTGATCATGGATGCATATACGGGAAGAGCCCCCTCATTGCTGAGGGGGCTCTTCCATATGTACGATTTTCTTGTTTGAATAGTTGGTGCGGTCGAGAGGACTCGAACCTCCACGGCTGTTACACCACTAGAACCTGAATCTAGCGCGTCTGCCAATTCCGCCACGACCGCATTTATTGTGTCAACAGAATATAATATATCACAGGGATACACGTGAGGTCAACTTTTTTTTAAGAAATTGAAAAGAGGATGGAGCTGGAATGGGTGGTTGGGGTTTTGGAGCAAATAGACGTGCCAAAAACGTCTAAATGAGCTGAAACCGTCGAATTGGAGTAAATAGACGTGCCAGAAACGTCTAAATGAGCGGAGATGGGTATTTTGGAACAAATAGACGTGCCAGAAACGTCTAAATGAGCTGAGGTGGGCGATTTGGAGCAAATAAAAAAGGCTCAAGCTCATGCGCTTGAACCCCTTGTATGGTGCGGTCGAGAGGACTCGAACCTCCACGGCTGTTACACCACTAGAACCTGAATCTAGCGCGTCTGCCAATTCCGCCACGACCGCATGTCTCAGTGACGAGTTTTATACTAACACGTAGGCGAAGGTGAAGTCAATCACTCTCATAAAGTTTAAATTTTCAGCCTATTCCAACAGCCTTCTGCTTGGATATTCTTAACAGGTGTGGGGCATAGTACATGAGACTGAGGCTCGGACCTGAACCAGCTGGAAACAGACAGGAGAGAACAAGAATGGCGCTTACCCGATTTATCCCACTTAAAAAACATGTGATTCTGACGATTGTGATGTCTGCTGCTTGCTTCCCGCTCATCCTGCCAAATGCGTCGGCGGAAGGCAATATGAACGCGGAGCTTCTGCCATACGCGCAGAATGAGACAGCTGAGGAGACCTTGGGGGTCCAAGCCCATCCAACCAACAAGAAGGTCGCAATCGTCATTGACGACTTCGGCAATGGTATGACTGGCACAGAGGAGATGCTGAAGCTTCCTGTACCATTTACAGCGGCTGTAATGCCATTTATGCCAACAACCAAAGAGGACGCGGAGGCTGCGCATCGCCTTGGCCATGATGTTATTGTGCACATGCCGATGGAGCCCAATAAGGGCATGAAGAAATGGCTGGGGCCCGGCGCCATTACGGCGAATCTGACGGATGCGGAGGTTCGCAGCCGTGTGGAGCAGGCTATCGCGGACGTGCCGCATGCAGTCGGGATGAACAATCATATGGGCTCCAAAATAACGGCTGACGAGCGAATTATGCGCGTCGTACTAACCGTTTGCAAGGAGCATGGGTTGTTTTTTCTGGACAGCCGCACTACCTTCAAAACCGTTATTCCAAAAATCGCCGAAGAGATTGGCGTGCCAATTGTATCCAATGATGTATTCCTGGATGACGTGTATACAGAGCAGCACATAGCCAAGCAGGTGAGGGTGCTTAGCAAGCTGATGCAAACTCGTGAGAGCGCCGTGACGATCGGTCATGTGGGACCGCCTGGCAAGAAGACGGCATCCGTGCTTCACGGCTCCATTCCGTCCATGCAATCGGCGGTCAGCTTTGTCCGCGTATCGGATATGGTGAGAGCGTCAATGGGCGATCCACTTGTATTGCCGAATCCCTGATACAATCGCCTGCGCGATTTCGGTTTGACGGATGGGGTTGGTCAGCATTGCGCGGTCGGAGGCGTTGCTGATGAACCCCATCTCTATGATGACAGAGGGCTGATCGACCCGACGCAGCAAATAAAACGGCTTCCCCAGCCGGGGAGAGCCCATCGCTCCTTGCTGGCGGTTGAGCGCGTCCTGCAGGCAGAATGCGAGCAAGGCGCTTTCGCCGCTGTCCTGGTGAAGGACCAATGGTCCGCGTTTTGCGTTGTTTCTGGCAGCATTGACGTGCAGGCTAACCAGCAGCTCGCTGCGGATCTCCTCCGTCAGCATCTGTCGCTGAGACAAATCCTTCCGATGTCTGGATGTCGTATGATGCCAGCGGTTTTCCTCGCTAAGCGCATAATCGCCCGTCCGATTCATGACTGCTGGAATGCCCTTGCTGTGCAGCAGCAAATAAAGCTTGCTTGCGATCGCCAAATTAATATCCTTCTCTAATGTGCCGCCGAAGGACGCTCCGCCGTCGATGCCGCCGTGCCCAACGTCAATGATGACCGTCGTTCGGGGAAGCATCCATTCCCGGCGATTGTCCGTGCCCGGACCCTTTTCCACATCCGCCCGTACCATGACGGGACTAAGCAGAAGACTCGCCGCCAGTGCTGCTGTCCAGAGAAGCATAGTTCCTTTTGTCAGCGGTAGCCGCATGAATATCCCCCTTAGCTTCATCCTGTTGTTCAGGTTGAACGCCTAAGGATAGCGTGTCTCTCCGGAGGAAAACTCATGCATGATTACGGAGGCGCGGCAAAGGGAAGGATAAGGCTATAACAATATCGATAAAGTGAGGTGATGGGGATGAAGGGAGGAGCCGATTATGTCAAATTTGTGACGGAGCGGTTCGTGAGCTATATGGAAACGCCTGCCGAGACGCGCAAGCTGACTAGAACGTCAGCCAAGGCGCAAAGAGAGCCATGGCTGACGCGTTGGTTCGGCTGGGGTCCTGCGGGGCTGATGATTTGGTGGCGCGGCAAGGGCCGTGACGGCGGGCGTCAGCGATAAAATTGGCCGCGTTCCATAAGCAGGGTAGCGGGCAGATAACGGCGGTCAGCTCCATCCTCATCCGTATCCAGAGCGAGATAAAGCTGGCCGCCGTCCCACAGGTCGAAGCCCACTACAGACCAAACCTGCCTCTGTTTGCCCTCGAACGCGACGGTCGTAAATCGTAGCTGTTCTCGGTTGACTAACGCTTTCATCAAGCTTGCAGCTGCCGAAGACCCCGGGTCCAGCTTGAGCGGCTGTTTCGTCAGCCAGGGCATTCTGGCGTAAGGATCGAAGGAAGGAATCAGTCCGTAAGAAGTCTCCAGATTAGAATTGGATGCATGGGCAGCTAGCAGCCCATGTTTTTTTGTGTCCCGGTCCTCTCGTTCCTTCATCCAATCCGCATCAGCTGCCACAGGCAAGCCCTCACCCGTCATGGCGTCCGTATAATAAATGGATTGCTTGGAGCGAATGCGCCAAGCGGCTTGCAGGGGATCAACGTAGACGCGCTCCGCTTTGTAGGAGGCAAGCGCAAGCTGCAGCAAGGAAAGCTGCAGCGCCTGCTCGTTGAACGGCGGATAGGCGCCGGTGCCATATTCGCCCAGCTGGAAGCCTCCTTCTTCAGTAGCGTGTATGACGAGATAGCCAACGATTTCTTTATTCTTTGTCACGTGAACAAGCCAGCTGTGCGTGCCTGGTCCAAGCGGCGAAATGGACAAAGCCGAGTTGCTCCAGGAGGCATATCGCGGCTTGGAGGACAGCTCGTCCACCCAAGTACGGGCTTGTGAAGTCACCCTGGATTCGACGTTGGAGCTTTGTTCAACCTCTAAGGCGGCAGCTGCGGCATAGGAAGCCGAAGCAACGGGCAGCAGCAGGCAAGTAACGGCGAGCAGACAAGCGGCAAGGGATGAAGCTGGGAATTTGATCATAAGTATCACCTCCATTCCAGTGTATCGGACAAGCGGGAAGAAGGCTGTTGCAACCTGTCGCCTCTAGCTAGGGCTGCAGCAGCTTTTTTGTGCCGTAAACCTGCAGTTTCCGTCAAATGCTATTCAATCGATGCCCTCCAGGTGGAAAATACCGCAGTTAATGGCGGATGCCGTCACGCGGGGCTCGTATTGCCATTTGATCTCAGCTTTGCGCTGCTCGAACTGCTCCTGTATGGCGGCTTTATTGTCCTCCAAAGCATGCTCGACCAATGGCTCGTAATAAGCGTGAATTCGCGACAGCTCCTCCTCCAGCCTCTGCGACGCCTCCGTCGCCCAGGTGTAATCGTAGCTCTTCAGCTTTCGCTCCAGCTGCTGCTCGACAATAGCAAGAGCTCTGGCAAACGTTATGCCGTTTTTTGCCACATGAATGTTAGCCGGCAGCCGAGGCGTCAGCCTGGTGGCGACAAGACGATGATGGAAGCCGTCGATACAATGCCCAGTCGCCAGGGAGACGCCGAAGCTGTGAATTTCCTCGCGCTTTCGGTCACAGGCAAATTCCACCTTCAGGTTCACGCCCAACCACGCCGTATAGGCCGTGGATTGGAAGGGGGTTGCGCCGCGTTTGTCCGGCTCTTGGAACAAATAGACGTAGCTGCCCTTGCTCCTGGAGGCGCTGAACAGCTGATCCAGCTTGCGCGAGCCGAAGTAAAGCTCCTCTCGCGGTATGCGAGGTGCGTTAATGGAGCTGTTGATGAAGCCGAAGGAGCGTGCCAGCGCGGCGTCCGCCGCCGCAGACTGGCTGTCCTGCTGCGGCGCGCTAGAGGGCTCGTTGACAGGCTTTGCCTCCATGGAGGCTTCGAATTTGTCCTTATCCGTAATGAACAGGAAGGACATGGTCTCGGGCTCCGCTCCCACACGATCCACGAAGCTCCAATAGTAGGGTCGGTTCGTCAGCTCCCGGTCCGCTTGGGGCGACAGCTTGACGGTGTAATGAGCGGGAGATTTCTCGATGATGGAGCATTCCGTCGCTTCCAGATAACGGCCCAGAAACTTATGCACCTGCTTGGCGTTCATGGCTTTACCTCCGTTCCGAGGCGGTCTGTCCGGATCATCAGATCCGGCTTAGGCGAAGCGTAGGAATGGCTTCCTGTCGTTTGGACTTCGCTGCGAATTTGGCTAATGGAGCTCCCCAGCGCATGTAGCTCCCGCTGCAGCTCCTGATCGCTGCCAGCATCCAGCATAGCCTTCGCAAGCCGCTGCTCCAGCGAGTCGCCGCCCTCGAATCGTTCCAGAATATGGTCCAGCTCTCCGATGACCAGCTCGAATAAATTGATTTTTTCATGCAGGAGGTTGACGATATGCTCCTCGATCGTGCCCTGGGTGCACAGGTTGTAGATGCGCACATCCTCCGTCTGGCCAAGCCGATGCACACGTCCGATCCGCTGCTCCACCCGCATGGGATTCCAGGGCAGATCGAAATTGATCATGTGATGGCAAAACTGCAGATTAATGCCTTCTCCTCCGGCTTCCGTTGCAATTAACACTTGGGCGCGGCCGCGGAACAAATCCATCATCCAATCCTTTTTGCCTCGATTCATGCCGCCTCGGTAAGGAACAGCCATCATGTCGTGGCTTCGGAAAAACTGCAGCAAATATTCCTGCGTGGCGCGGTACTCCGTGAAAATGATAACCTTCTCGTTCATCTCCTTGACGAGCTCCATCGCCTTTTCTGCTTTTGTGTTCGCTTTAATGCCTTTGATTTTTTCGACGAGCTCCCATATTTTAGGGCGGATCGGCGAATCCTCGGACGTTTTTTTGAACAAATTGACAAGGGTCAGGAAGACGGCATCTCTGCTGCTGCATACCTCTCTCTGAAGCGTTACGAGCGACAGCATGCTGGACATATCGCCTCCGCTTTCCTCATAACGCTCCTTGACAAAGCCGGTGACGGCGTCGTACAACGCTTTTTCTTCAGGGGAAAGTGATAGCGGGATGTTTTTGACAAAACGTTTCGTAAAGTGGATGCCGCCGTCGCCTCTGCGGTTCCGAATCATAATGGAGGACAGAGCCTCCTGCAGCTGATCCTCGTTTTTGGGCAGTCGCTTGTCCACCACGAAGTTCGCCGCGAACTCGCTTTGGCCGCCAAGCTGGCCTGGCTTCAGCAGGGTGATCAGATTGTACAGCTCGTCCAGATCGTTTTGAATCGGCGTTGCCGTCAGCAGCAGGCAATATTTTTTGCGAAGCTGGGTGGCGAACTGATAGTTGGTTGTTTTTTTGTTTTTGAGCTTATGGGCTTCGTCTATAATGATCAGATCGTAATCGGTGCCAAGCACGCGCTCCCGATGAGGGTCGCGTTTGGCCGTGTCTATTGACGCGACGACGATGTCATAGCCCCAGGTGTGCTCCTTCTTCTGAGCAACGGCGGATATGCCAAACTTCTGATTCAGCTCACGCACCCACTGCAGGACTAGAGAGGCGGGCACAAGAATAAGAGCGCGCTTCACGAGGCCGCGAACCATATATTCCTTGAGCACGAGACCTGCCTCTATTGTTTTGCCCAGTCCAACCTCATCCGCAAGAATCGCTCTGCCGCCCATCTCGTGGAGCACCTTGCTTGCGGTGCTGATCTGGTGGGGCATCGGCTCAATGGCAGGCAAGGTCTTCAAGCATTGCAGCTCTTCGAAGCTTTCGACGCGCCTCGCTTCTTCGGCTTCCATTGTTAGCTGATAGAGCGTCCAATCGTCCCAGGGTCCATTCTTGCTGATGCGCTGCTGCAGCTCGTCGAACCAGCCTCGGTCGACCTGCAGATCCACATGCGTATGCAGCTTGCGTCTGGCAGGGGATGGACCGTTGGCGGACGCGGACGGTGACGGGTTGTCGAATGTCATATCGAGCGCTCCTTCCGGTTGTTGGCAAAGTTATGTTTATTAGTATGACCTTATGAAGCCATATTCATAAGAGTCATAGCTTAGTTGAGCGGCTTCAGATTTGAAGTGTTACCGGGACTAGGGCTTTTCACTGCGCTTGGGCTTTCAAATTTCCTGTATTCTGAATAATCGAATTGAATTTAATATCAATTCTCAACTGTGGAAAGTAATCTGTTCGCCAATGCGATAGCTCCACTCTGTTGTATTTTGTTCGGAATAATTGGCCGGTACCAAGAATGTCTGCGTTCTCTTTCTGCAGCTTTCTGAGCATACCCTCGAATCTGACGGTCAGCTGCTCGTCAATTTCCTTCTTGATTTGGTCAATCGTCGGCTGTCCGCGTGTTTCGACCAGAGAGCCCTTGAGCGTAACGGAAACTGTGAGTATGGGCCGGCCATTCTGGATAAAGCTCCTGCGACGAATGGATGTGCCTATGATTTGCACGGTCGCGTGATCCATGACTTCAATTTTCCCTCGCGCGCTAATGCCGTTAAATACGTTAATGAGCAGAGTTTCGTCAGATGACAGCCGTTCAACGAATCGGCCGTTCCGGATGACGGCTGATCCTCTGCTTTCAATCACTGTGCCTTTGCCTGATCGGATGATGGGAACGACGGTGTCGCGTGTGTAGGATCGCATGCTCCTGTAAAGCTCCCAAATACGGTCAGCTGCAATATGAGGATTCCACCCCGCATTTTTTTCGAAAAAATTAATTAACACCGTACCGTTGTTTTTATTGTAGAACTCGATATTATGGAAAAAAGTGTCGATTGGCTCATCGCAAATCGCTGCCATTGTATTGGGAGACAGGGCATGGGCGCGCATAAACGTCTCCACAATGTCATGAACTCCAACCTCAGCAAAGCTGGCTTCGAAGAGAACAACCTTAAGGTGCAGGAGATCGACTTGGCTTTCCATATTTTTGCTCATTCGGTCGACAATTTCGTTAATTGTTGTACCGGTCTGCTGGACGATCCGGATTTTGGTTGCCCCCAGTCCGGGCTCTGGTATCTGGAGAATAACCACATATATTCCCTCTCTTTTGGCAATTCCCATCGCAATTGGAAGTGCTCTGTGATTAATGTCCTTGTTGTCCCAGCAGCCGCTCAGTGTTGGTAAAATAATCAGCCATATCGCAATAGCCGGAAACAGTCGTCTAAGAAGGTGATTCATATGTCTGATCTCCTCTCTTGCTGCGGGCATGGCGGTATCCAAGGGCTAGGGTAATGAAAGGGATGACGAACATGATATAGAGTCTAAAATATGTGTTCCAGCCAAGAAGCTCCTCCACGTTCTGCCAGTCCTTAAGCTGGAGCGAGGCCAGCCATAATACGAGTGCCCACACAGCTGTGAAGGGCTTGATGGGTATTTTTGCGAAACGACCTGCAATAATCGTTGTTTTCCATAGGACAAGAGCCAGAAAGATGATTACAAATACGATCATACTCAGCATAAAAAACAAAGTTGTCCTCTCGAAAATTAAATAGTCGATATCGACGGTGTCGGTAGCCATCAGGAATGGGAAAAGGAAAGTAGATGCTGTGTTCTGACCGAAGGTCAGGATCGGGACGTAAACCGAAATTAGAAATAAAGGCAGCAGAACCAGGCTGGACAATAGAAGCTTCCGGTGATGGTAGTGGAGCCTGGGCTGGACAAAGCCGAGAAACAAGAACCCTCCTCCGAAGGCGAACAAGCTTTTTAGAAAGGGCTGGGCTGTCAGAAAGGAGAAGCTTGAAGACCTTTCATCCATCACTGGGAGAAAGTAGTGCCAGTCGGCGTTCTGGAATGAGGAAGCGAGCACAAATACGGCAAAAGGCAAGCATAAGCCAAATAACAGCAGTCCTGTCCGCATCATCGACTCCAGCCCCAGCGATGCCACATAAGCTGCAATGCCAAGCAATAGAGCGATTGTAGCCCACAAGGGGGTATTCTCAAGATAAAGCAGATTGATGATTTCTCCATAGGCTCTCGCAGTAATGATGAGGACCAGCGTCAAATAGATGAACACAGGGGCCAGCAGAACCGCAGCTGCATGCCTGCCTGCCATAGCGAGAATATCAGGCAGGCTATGGCCGTCGGCCAGTCGCAAGCCCTTCAAATACACGTAAAGCACCACAACGTGTATGCTATAGCCGACCAAGATTGGGATCCAATGGCCGGCTCCGGTTGATTCAATGATATCCGCTGGATATAAGAAAAAAATCAAGCCGATATGGGTGAGCCAATACATACTGATCACTTGTGCGTTTTTAACCATTGGGTCCCCTCCCAGATTTGTACAGCTGCAAATACGGAATGCCGAAGGACGTTACGCTGGAGAGATAAGCGCATATGATGACAAGTCCTCCTATTAAACCGATGACGCCAAATATAGCGGATAGGACAAGCAACAAATATTTAAAGAGACGAACGGAGAAGGAATTTTGGAAGCCAACGACCACAGAGCTTGAAATGGAAGTAGCGGCTAGAATAATGATAAGCAAATTGCTGACCAGCTTAGCGCTGACGACGGCTTGTCCTAATATGATGCCTCCCACCATCGTTACTGTAGGTCCTATGCTCTTGGGAAGTCGTATGCTCGCCTCTAACGTTAATTCCAGAATAAAAAGCAGCAGCAAAGTTTCTACGATAGAAGGATAAGGAACATCTACGCGGCTCTTTGCGATTGAGAGGGCCATCTCAATACGTAGCACGTCCGGGTTCACGGAAACAAGCGCAACATACAAGCCGGGAATGA
The DNA here is from genome assembly GCF_040834005.1 of Paenibacillus sp. PL2-23. Classification (NCBI taxonomy): domain Bacteria; kingdom Bacillati; phylum Bacillota; class Bacilli; order Caryophanales; family Paenibacillaceae; genus Paenibacillus; species Paenibacillus sp. PL2-23. Next base: position 3,495,472 of record NZ_CP162129.1, on the reverse strand, counting down.
TGATGTTCGTAAATACGGCAAGGATACGAAGAAAGCGGATCAATCCCATAAATACAGCAGGGAAGTTTCTGTCGTTTTGCACCGCAAACATATCCCAGAGGAGACTAGGAAGGATCACGGCAAATGGCATCCGGTCTACAAGCAGGACAGCTTTGCCAAGGTTCAACGCGGTTTCGGCTTCCTGCGGCAATTCTGATGTATTGAATTTCGTCACAAGCGTCCACTTAGGAAATCCAAGAATAAGTGAAAGCATTTGGAGGTTGCTAAGCTCTTGTTCGGCATGTCGGTTCAGTTGCTCCATTATCGATTGCTTCAACTGAGGTTCGATCAAATCATCCTTATACAGCAGAACCACTCGCTTATGCCCTATTTTCCCGAAGTGGAATTCCCGGGTTAAAAGGGTGGAGGAAGGCTCATGCTTGCGAATGAGTCCGATATTGGTATCCAGGTCCTCTACGAAGGCGCTGATCGAGCCTCTAAGGACGTTCTCTGTCGTTGGCGTCTCGATTGATCTTGATAAGGTTTTGGCAATTGGCGTGACCGCCACAAAGCAGCGATCTGCTTCGAGCCATAGAAGTCCCTGCCCCTCTAATATGGCTGTCAAAAGCTCCTTTTCCTCTGGATCTGGAATAGGTTTGCCTAAGACGACACAACCTGAAGCTGGATTGGCAGAACGTTGATACAAGCTATTCAGGGTAGCGGGTAGATCAATAAGTGAACGTTGGGCGATAAAAATGGCTTCTTGGCCGCTAATGCGTATTGGCTCAAGAAGCAGATCGTCGTCCGTCTTCGCTCTGAACTTTAATTGTTGAAGGATACTCATGAGTTCCCCTTCTTTATCATTTTTCACCAGTATGCGCTAATGAGGGAGAAACATGCAGTGATCTGGAAATGGAATTTCTTCAAATAGAAATAAACAGCAAGCTCCGGAACGTTGATGTCCCGGAGCTTGCTGTTATTCGTAATAGCTGCTGTGCTGCTGCCTTAACGCTGCAGCACTCTTGTCACCATGGTGGCGAATTCGGCTCTTGTGATCGACTTGGCAGGTCGGAAGGAGCCGTCTCCATAGCCGGTAATAATGTTGTTGGCGCTTAGGGCTGCGATGGCTGACGCTGACCAGTCCTCCGACTCTACATCAGAGAAGCCTGTGCTGCTGCCACTGAGCTGGAATGCTCTGGCAAGCAGCACGGCCATCTCGGCCCGTGTCAGAGGCTTGTCCGGCTGGAAGGTGCCATCCGAATAGCCATTCATAAGTCCAGCTTTCTGTGCCGCGCCGATGTAGCCAGCGGCCCAGTGCATCCCGGATACATCGATGAAGCTGCTTGGCTGGGCATCCAGGCCCGATTGAAGCACCATCACCTTCACAGCCTGCGCCCTTGTCATGCTCAGATCTGGACGGAAGGTCTCATCCGGGAAGCCGGACAGCAATCCCTTCTGAATAAGGAAGTCAATGCTGCCTTTGGCCCAATGCTGCATCGTATCGCTGAAGGATACGACTACAGGGGCTTGCTCTTCCTGTTCCTGTTCCTGTTCTGTTTCATCTTGCTCTTGCTCTTGCTCCTCTTGCTCTTCATCCTGCTGGGCAGGCGGCGGGTTAACCGGGTTGACAGGAGGGATATATGGCTGTACATAAGTCAATGGAGGCGCAAAGGTCGTAACGCTGCGCGCCATGGTTTGCTGCTCCAGCGCGTATCCCATAGCCAGTACGTTGGCGTCATCCCATGCTTTGCCTACCAGCTGCATGGAGATGGAGTAGCCATTCGGGCTTTGGCCCACGGGCACAACCACTGTAGGCAGGCCAACGGTGGATGTCAGTACGCCAGTGCCTCTGTCCGCACTCAATTGAGCGGCGGCGCCGTCATTGTTATACATGTCGCTAATAAAGCCGGCATATACAACGCTGTCTACGTCGAATTGATCCATCCAGTCTGCAATAATCTGCTTATAGTTCGTACGGTAATTGATATAGTCCTGTACCTGAGCTTCCGTCATACGTTCACGAACCTGCAGGCTTCGTTGATTGTACAGCAGCACCTCGGGCGAAGCGAGGAGCTCATCGCCGCTGGCGAAAGGGAAATTATCGTGAAGCTCGAGATAGCGGGCCCAGCCCTCGGCTCCTGCATTGCCGCCTGGTCTTGTGCCGCCGCCTGGAGGCGCGGTCATCTCGACCATTTCAGCACCTGCTGCGACCAAGCTGTCAAAATGGTCCATAATAGCTGTTCCTGTACCGTCATCGGCATAAGAGGATACGAAGGAGGCTGGGATATAGCCGATACGTTTGCCATTCAGGGCAGTGGCATCAAGAGCTGCCGTCCAGTCCTCGGGCCTTCTGTCATCGGCTTCTACAGTCAGCATATCCTGAGGGTCTGTGCCTGTTGTAGCATTCAGCAGGTACGCCAGATCCGTGACGGTGCGAGCGATAGGGCCCGCATAGTCCTGTCCCCATGTCAGCGGCATAACGCCGCGTGTGCTTGCCATGCCGTCAGTGCCGCGGAACGTCGTCAGGCTGGCGCCAACTGTCGGCGCATACAGGGAGACGCCTGTCTGAGTGCCCAGCGCAGCGGCCGCGAAGCTGGCTGCAACGGATACGGCAGAGCCGCCGCTGGAGCCGTACGAGGTTTTGGACGGATAGAGCGCATTCCAGGTCTGCATCCAGCCGCTTTCGCTGAAGCTTCCGCTGTTAGCGAATTCCGAGGTATTGGCTTTGCCAATGATAACAGCTCCCGCTTCTCTCAGCTTTTCAACCTGATAAGCGTCTGATGCCGGCTGCCATCCCGCCAGCGCCTTGGAGCCGCCTGTCGTCGGCATATCCTTCGTGTCAAAAATATCTTTGATGGCAATGGGAATGCCAAGCAATTCCCCGGTTTGTCCTGCTCGGCGCGCTTGGTCGGCGGCTCGGGCCTGCTGAAGGGCCGTGCTGGATACGTGCAGGAAGGAGTGTAAGCCCATTTGCCCGAGGTCGTAGGCCGATATACGATCCAGATAAGCCTGGGTAATGGCTTCCGAGGTTGTCAGCCCGTTCACCATATCAGCTTGCAGCTGGGCGATGGTTTTGTTGAACACATCGTAGCTGGAGCTTGTCACCATAGCAGGCGCAGCGGGAGCCGCCGGCACACTGAGAGAGGTGACGCCAGCGCATACGGCAGAATCAAATCCGTTTAAGCTGGTTACATCCCAGTTGCTCAGCGTACATACCTGCTCAGCAGTCAGATTCGTTAAATCCGGGTTGTCTGCCAGCTGATTCAGTGTTTCTTCTGCCTGAGTCAGACCTGCATCGCCTGTTTCACCCGCCATGACATATCGGGCCAGAGATTCAGTATGGCCGGGCTGGATTGTCAGCTGATGAATAAAGCCGTAAAAGTTCGACTCGTTGCCGGCGGTTGCCAGCGGAGTGGTAAAGGGGTCCTTCTGCTGATTGCCTGTGCCATGCAGCGCGCCCTGGAACGGGGCCGATTCGCCCAGCAGCACCCCGATTGGCCGGTCCGCTGCTCTGGAATTGCCGATTAGTGCCCAGGAATCCTCGGAAGTGATGGCAGTGTCGCCGCTGGAGGTCATTTTGACCAAGCTGTTATAGTCGCCGCTCCCATAGCCCAGCGATCCGCCAAAGGAAACATCGACCGTTATAGCGGCATTGGACGTATTCGTAAAGGTGTCAAAAAACCTGACGCTATTGCTGGCGTTATTAACATAAATATCGCGAGTAATCAGGATACCGCCTTGATTGAAGGATTGTGTTGTGGCAAAGGAGTTGGTGCCGTCGAAGGTAAGTCCAAAGCCTCTCATGAGCTGTCCGTTCATACGGGGCGAAGGTGTTGTTGAGACTTTTACAAAAATATTGCCAAAGCCTTGAATCGGTGTAGCGTTTGCGCTCCGAATGCTGCCCGTATCGAGGTTAGGGGCAAAGGAATCATGAATGAGCCATTCTGTTCCCGCTTGAGATGTTACCTTAGTTAACGCGTTTACGTTAGCAGAGGGTAATGCTCCAGTGAAGAGCATAGTTAGTGCAAGAGTGGCGGAAAATAAGGATTTTTTACTAAATCGGGGCCTGAAATCCCTCAGTGCCTCCCGATCTACTTTCTTCATTTTAAACAATATGCTCCAACTCCTTCTCTATTATATGTTAAGAATCCTAACATCATAATAGTAGATTCGTCAATAAATTTCGTATAAATATCTCAAAATGATATTTTATATCACACTTTAATTGTTCTGTAGTGTTAAAAGGATGATAGATTTCTGCAAAAAAATATTAAGACAAAGTAAATAACAGCTTGTATAATAAGAGGGCATTCAAAGAATCTACTGACCTATTGTCGAATGGAGCTATTGTGGAATGAAACAACATATTGTGGAGCTGAACGTGGTCAAAGCGGTGGCTATTATAGCTGTGCTGCTTATTCATGTGACCGCTGATCCGCGCGTAGGGGTGCCCTGGGGAAGCGCGTCGGCGCCGTTCTACATGCTGGCCAACCAGCTGAGCATGTTCGCTGTGCCGGTCTTTATTCTCATTAATGGACTGGTCCTGTTCTATCGCTATCACGACGATTGGAGCTTCGCGCAGGCGATGGAGTTCTATAAGAAACGTTTAAAATTTATAGTCATTCCCTATGTGATTTGGGCTTTGATCTACTATTTATACCGACAGGCGCTCAGCCAGCAGCCCGTTTCATTCGATCTTCTGGAGTTTGTCGATCAGCTGCGGTGGGGCGAGACAGGCTATCATTTGTATTTTATGATTATCATTATTCAATTCTACCTTGTGTTCCCGTTGCTGATGGCCGTTGTGAGATGGCTTCGGCTGAAGCCTCGCCATCTGGTTATTCTTGGCTTGCTTGTGCAAGGGGTTTTCTATTCGATTCATCACTACGTGAAGCCGTTCGAGAATGCCGCCAAGCTTCTGCCCAATTATGCCATCGTATTCGGAGTCGGCGCCGCGATCGGCATGTGTTATGGAGCGTTTGCGAAGAAGAGCGGGGGAGTATGGTGGACGTTTGCCCTTACCGTATTTGTTGGGTTTACCTACCTGCTTATGCTGATTGCGCATCGGGATGGGACAAGCTATTGGCCTCCTGCTTATGTAATTCTGTATAACCTGTATGGGGTGCTTGCGGGCATCAGCTTAATCTGGATTGGTCGAATGGTCATGGATCGTTCCGCTCGGGTCGGGAGATGGCTGCTGGCGCTCGGCGCTGCCTCATTTGGCATTTACCTCGTTCACCCGGCAGTGCTGTCAACGTGGAAGACGATATTCAACCCGCCGCCGCAGCATGTCTTTTATCATCCTTATATCGCTGTGACGCTGCTTGTTGTGCTCGCGATTCCTTGGCTGATTGTGTTAGTGACCCAAAAAATCAAATTTTCCTGGCTCCTATGGGGCAGAGGGTGAAGGGCTTCCGCGCGTTATCGTTGACGATAACGCGTTTTATTGTGTGGTGACAAAAAGCGATATAATCCATAAATTTGAGCGTTAATCTCCATGTTATTCCACAGTAGAGAGGAGTAAACTTATAGCCATGGCGCCAATAAGGGGGAAATATCGTGAAATCTATGCCATTGTTTCAGGAGCATCTTGTTAAATATAAAGGCCAATATATGATAGGTGCAGCGTTATTGTCCATATCTTGTCTGTTGCAGCTTGTCATACCGCTTCTGCTCGGCCACTTCACTGATCTGATCGAATCCTTGTCGCCGACGATGGCGGATATTACAACCATCGCCTGCTGGATTGTCGGAGTTGGTCTGGTGTCTGCCTTCTTCCGCTCCATCAGCCGCATTTATTTGTTTCGTCTGGCGCGTCTGCTGGAAATGCGGCTTCGGAGAAAGCTTTTTGTCAAATGGGAAAGCTTGTCTGCGGAATACTTCAACCGGCAGCGGATCGGCGATTTGATGTCGCATGCCGTCAACGATCTCAACATAATGCGCGATGTCGGCATGACAGGGGTGTTCGCGGCAATAGAGGCGGCCATTCTTATTGCGATTGCAATTGTGGCGATGGCGGGCACCGTTCATATGGGCCTGACCTTAATCGTGCTGCTTCCGCTGCCGGCGTTGACCTATCTGGCTTATCGATTCCGTACGCGGATTCAGGACCGGACAACTATGGTGCAGGAAGCGATTGGCGGACTGACCAGCCGCGTGCAGGAGTTTGTGGCGGGCATTCGCGTCGTCAAGGCTTATGCGCAGGAGCGGGCGGAGATGAATAAGTTCCAGAAGGAAAATGAGCGCAATGTCGAGACGAATCGCCTTCTTATTGAAGCAAACTCCTCATTCTCGGCGCTTAGCCAAGCAATCGTAGGGCTTTGTTATCTGTTGTCCGTTGTATTCGGCGGCATGCTTGTTATGAAGGGGAGCATCAGCCTGGGCCAATTTGTTGCCTTCAATACGTATCTGACGATGCTTATATCCCCTGTAGAAAACTTGGGCAAGGTCATCAATGTGTTTCAGCGGGGAAGGGCTGTTGATGAACGTCTTAGGCATGTGCTGGATACGCCGCCTGAGGTGGCTGACGATCAGGACACGCTCCCTATGGATAAGATCCAGGGGGGAATTCAGTGCCGCGGGCTAAGCTTCCGATACCCGGGCCAGGAGCATAATGCCCTTGAGGATATCCATCTGAATGTGCCCGCTGGCGGAAGCCTGGCGATTGTAGGGAAGGTCGGCAGCGGCAAGACGACGCTTGTTCAGCTTCTGCTGCGGCTGTACAATCCGCCGGAAGGCACCGTGTTTATCGACGGACGGGATATTCGGGGCATCCCGCTGCAGCGCTTGAGGCAGTCGGTTGGCTTCGTGCCGCAGGAGCATATGCTGTTCTCGACGACAATCGGCCAGAATATCGCCTTTGATCCCAAGCGGTATTCCGGCGAGCAGATCAGCGAAGCGGCGCGGATTGCGCAGGTGCATGATAATATTATCGCCTTCCCGAGACAGTTCGACACCTCGCTGGGCGAGAGGGGGGTCTCCTTGTCCGGAGGCCAGCGTCAACGCGTCAGCATTGCCCGAGCGGTTATTAAGAAGCCTTCCATTCTAGTATTCGACGACAGCTTGTCTGCCGTTGACGCAGAGACGGAGGCGCGTATCCTGAGCAACTTGAAATCGATGATGAAGGATCGAACAACAATCATTACGAGTCACCGTCTGTCGGCCATTCGTCACGCGGACGAAATTATTGTGATGGATCATGGACGGATAGTAGAGAGGGGCGACCACGCGTCGCTGATGAAGCAAGGCGGTTTGTACGCGTCCATCTATGAGAAGCAGACCGTTAACCGCGCAATGGAGGGGTAAGCATGGACATTCATGAGGAAGATAAGCGCCGCAATATAAAGGATGGGTTGTTATGGAGGAGGATGCTCGCATTCGCTCGTCCATATTGGAGGAGCATCACGGTCTCATTTCTGTTCGCCCTGCTTATCGCCGCTACAGCCGTGGTGCAGCCGCTTCTAGTCAAAAGCGCGATCGACGACCGGATTGGCGGGATCGGGAAACCGATGGTATCTACCTCGGATCCGGCTCTCGCGCAGCGGCTGGAGGAGGATGAGCGGACGTACGGCTCTCCCGTATTCCTTGGGGATTCCGTCTATTATCGGGCGGAGCCGACGAAGGAAGCGTGGCTGGAAGGGACCCAGCTTGCGCAGATTGTCGACATTGAGAGCGACTATGTGCTTGTAGAGGGCTGGCCGCTGCAGGCCGAGGGGCTGCAGGTGTCCGAATCAGGAGAGGGAGTCTTGATTACGGCCGAGGATGGAGCTGTCTGGGCAGGAATGGTATTGACGGATGAGGAGGCGTCGGCGTTCCGCAAGCAGGATTACACGGGCTTCGTCTGGATCGCCGGTTTATTCCTGCTCAGCGTTATCGTCTCCGGATTATTCACCTACTGGCAGTCTAATTTATTGCAGATGACCGGTCAAAGAATCATTTATGATCTCAGAGCCCGAATGTTCGGCCACCTGGCTAAGCTGCAAACGTCTTATTATGACCGTAACCCGGTTGGTCGTGTTGTAACGCGAGTGGCATATGATGTCGAGGCGATTAATCAGCTGTTCTCGCAGGTTATTGTCAATCTGGCGAAGGAAGCGCTGCTTCTGTTCGGCATTGCTGGCATCATGCTGTATCTTCATCTGGAGATGGCGCTTGTATCCTTTGCGGTTATCCCGCTGCTTCTGATCGCCACCTTCTATTTCAAAAAAATAATACGCGACGCTCAGCGCGCGGCACGGGTCATGCTGTCTCGTCTCAATTCGTTTCTGGCGGAAACCTTGTCGGGCATGAGCCTTATCCAAATGTTCACAAGAGAAAGCAAGCAGCTGGAGCATTTTGACGAGTTTAACATGGCGCATTATAAAGCGGGCATGAGGGGCACTGTCAACAACTCGGTGTTCAACCCGCTGATCGCGTTTCTGGGCAATCTGGCATTGGCGATTGTCGTCTGGTATGGCGGCAAGTCGGTGCTTGCCGCTGGGGTTACGTTCGGCGTTGTTTATGCGTTTACGACTTACGTCCGACTGTTTTTCCAGCCGCTTGCGGCTTTGTCCGACCGCTATACGCAAATTCAAACCGCGCTTGCATCGGCGGAGCGCATATTCGAGCTGCTGGAGGAGAAGCCGACAATCGCTAGCCCTTCTAAGCCTGTTAAGCTGGAGAAGCCGCTGCGCGGCTCCATCCAGTTTGAAGGCGTGTGGTTTGCGTATGAGCCTGACCAATGGGTGCTGCGGGATATTAGCTTCTCCGCAAAGCCAGGGGAGACGATTGCTTTCGTAGGTGCAACAGGAGCGGGCAAGAGCTCCATCATCGGGCTCATTAACCGGTTCTACGATATTCAGAAGGGTACGGTGCGGCTGGATGGCATTGACCTTAGAGAGCTGGAGCTGGAACAGCTTCGGACCTCCATTGGAGTCATTCAGCAGGATCCCTTTGTGTTCTCGGGCAATGTCTACGACAACATCCGGATGAATCGCCCGGAGGTCAGCAATGAGGATATTCGCTTAGCCGTCAAGCTGCTGGATATGGAGGATTTTATTATGAGGCTTCCGCAGCAGTATGAGACCCGGATCGGGGAGCAGGGCATGCGGCTCTCCTCGGGACAGCAGCAGCTGCTTGCCTTCCTTCGGGTATTCGTCAGCAATCCCGACATGCTCATTCTGGACGAAGCGACGGCGCACGTCGATACGGAGACCGAGCAGACGCTGCAGCGAGGGCTGATGAAGCTGTCTCAAGGGCGGACGACGCTGATTGTAGCGCATCGGCTGTCAACGATTCAGCATGCTGATCGAATCATCGTCATGCACAAGGGGCGTATTCAGGAATCGGGTTCGCATGCCGAACTGATGAAGCTCGGAGGCGCATACCGGAAGCTGGTGGAGCTGCAATACAGCGAGAGCTCTCCAGAGGCGCCCGCACAAAGCGCGCAATAAGAGCCGGCGGCCATGATGGGCCGCCGGTTTCTCTGTGCTTAGGGGGATGCTTTGTGCGTTCTGGCATATTCCTTCGGGCTGGTGCCGACCATCTTCTTGAACATCCGGCTAAAATACAGCTCATCCGCGTACCCGATGCTCTGCGCGATGGCTTTCATCCGGTAATCGGATAACGTCAGCAGCTCCTTCGCTCTGTCCATGCGCAGCTGGGTCAAATAATGAAGGGGCGTGCTGCCTGCGTATTTTTTGAACAGGCGGCTGAAGTGGCTTGGGCTCAGGCCAGCCATATCGGCCAGATCGTCCAGCGTAATGCTTTTATCATAATGATTGACCATATAATCAATGGTCTTCTCAATGACCGTATTGGTATGGCCGGTCACAATCTGCGAGCGCAGATCCGCAACGATAAGCGTCAACAGCTCAAGCATCGCAATGCGCTGCCGCATGATGACCAGCTGGCTTCGGCGCTTCACAAGCTCGCACATCTGCTCGAAGGCATGCAGCAGAGGCAGTGGATTCTGTATAGTGAAGGCGCCGTGGAGCAGCAGGGGACCGGACGACTCGCCTTCGGTCATCCAGCGTCCTTCCTCTTCATAAGACGTGGTATAAGTGAACCGGACAAAATAAAATTCTAGCGGTTGCCCTTCCTCCGTCGAGCGCTGCACAACCGTGCCAGGGGCCACCACAAACAGCTTGCCGGGCTCAGCGGCATGCGAGACGCCGTCAATGACAAAAGTGGCTTTGCCTTTGGAGATGAGCCACAGACTGTTGAACCGATGGGTATAGGGCTCCTGCGTCCAATTGACTCCCTTCCTATTATGGCCTGCCAGCAGCACCTTGAAATTCATCTGATTCAGCTGGCGCATGATATCTCCGGGCTTGATCATTCTCTCACTCCTTCTTCAGCTCCCGATAAGCGGTGGGCGGCATTCCGTAATACCGGATGAATGCCCGAGTGAACGAATAGGGGTTCGCGTAGCCCAGGGAATACGCGATTTCCGTCACTGTCGTCCCGGGCTCAAGCAGCCAACCCGCAGCTTTACCCATGCGCACCTCGGTGATGTACTGCTGCGGCGACTTGCCCGTCGACTCCGAGAACGCAGTCGAATAATAATTCCGATGCAGGCCGGCCATCTCGGCCAGGCGATCGACAGTCAGCCCTTCAGTCGCATGAAGCTCGATATAAGCGACGCTTTGCTCAACCCAGAGGGGCAGGGGGCGAATCGACTTGCGCATATCCTCCATCAAAGCGGCGAACAGCTGGAGCAGCAGGCTCTGCAGCAGCAGCGTCTCTCGCGGCGTTGTGAAGCTGGAGCCTTCCTTGCGTAGCAGGTGGAACTGCTGGTCCATGATCGACATGATGGCTGGTGTCAGGCATTGGCGTTTATAGGGGACAGAGTCTGTCAAACCAGCCTCTTCAAGCATGGAGGCCGCCGCTCCGCCGTCAAACGCGATCCAGCGCAGACGCAGATCGGGACAGCTCTCAGGCCGCTTATAGGTGTACGTCCGGCCGGGGAACAAGCAGAAGACATCCCCTTCCTTCAGCTCGATGCTTTGCCCGTCGTCCAGCAGCTCAAGCTCGCCTGTTACTATGAGATGCAAGCTGAAGCATTCAATGCGACGCGGTCCCGTCACATAACCAGGTCTTGTGATGCTGTGGCCGGCGCGAATGGTCCATAGCTGTCCGTCCCGCTCCCAGGCTCCAGGCGTATGATATAGAAATTCCCTGTACTCGCGACTGTCTTCGATCATTGCCATGTAAGCCGCCCCCAGCTGATAAACGGATAGTTGTATCTGAGATTCAGATATGGTCAGATGTATGGGTTTCTCCTAAGATTATAGCATAGGAGGCGATACTGGGATGAAGAAACCTAATATTTTGTTGATTACAAGCGATCAGCAGCACTGGAATACAATCGGAGCATTTAACTCCGAGGTCCATACGCCGAATCTCGACAGGCTGACCAGGGAAGGAACGGCGTTCACGCGCGCGTATTGCCCCAATCCAACCTGTACGCCAACGCGGGCGTCCATTATTACGGGGATGTATCCGAGCCAGCATGGGGCCTGGACGCTTGGCACGAAGCTGCTGGAGGACCGCCATACCGTCGGGGAGGATTTCAGTGATGCGGGCTATCGCACTGCCTTGGTTGGCAAAGCCCATTTCCAGCCGCTTCGCTCGACAGAGGAATATCCTTCGCAGGAGGCATATCCCATCCTTCAGGATTTGGAGCACTGGCAATCGTTCCACGGTCCGTTCTACGGCTTTGATCATGTGGAGCTTGCGCGGAATCATACGAATGAGGCGCATGTGGGACAGCATTACGCTTTATGGATGGAAGAGAAGGGCTGTTTGAATTGGAGGGATTATTTCCTCCCGCCGACTGGCACAATGGATCCGGCTCAAATGTACAAATGGCCGATTCCGGAGGAGTATCATTACAACACATGGATTGCGGAGCGGACAAACGACTTGCTGGAGCAGTTTAAGGAAAGCGATGAGCCATTCCTGCTGTGGTCCAGCTTCTTCGACCCGCATCCCGATTATTTGGCGCCGGAGCCTTGGGATGAAATGTATGACCCTGACAGCTTAACAATTCCTTCCGTGGTGGCGGGAGAGCATGACCGCAACCCGCCTCATTTTGGCAAAACGCAGGAGGATGCTCCGGATTTCTCCGAGCTGCTGGAGAGCGGCTACGGCATCCATGGCTATGGCTCTCATCTATACAAAGGCAAGACTCGGCTAACGGATTATGATAAGAGGAAGCTGGTTGCGGTGTATTATGGCATGATCAGCCTGATGGACAAATATATCGGAGCGATATTGGATAAGCTGGACGAGCTTGGTCTTGCGGAGGATACAATAGTTGTATTTACAACCGATCACGGTCATTTCTTCGGGCAGCATGGGCTTCAGGCCAAAGGCGGCTTTCATTACGAGGATTTGATTAAGCTGCCGTTTATCGTTCGTTACCCAGGCCGAGTGCCTGCTGGCAAAACTTCTGAGTCGATTCAGTCGCTTGTCGATCTTGCGCCGACATTCCTGTCGTTCTGCGGCATTCCCATCCCCCATGCCATGACGGGGATCGATCAGAAGGAGGTGTGGCTCGGGCAGCGGGAAAGCGCGCGTGATCATGCGATATGCGAATTCCGGCATGAAGCGACGACCATTCATCAGAAGACGTACGTAGACGCGCGGTATAAAATAACGGTATATTACAACCAAACCTACGGGGAGCTGTTTGATTTGGTCGAAGACCCCGGCGAGCTGCACAATCGTTGGGACGACCCCGATTATGCGGTGCTGAAGTCGGAGCTGCTGCTCAAATATATTTGGGCTGAGCTTGGCAAGGAGCCTCTGCCGATGCCTCGCATTTGGCATGCATAACCTCAAGGGCTGCGGCAGCCAATAGAAACCAAGGCCATGTGCTCCTGGCAGAGTACATGGCCTTGGTTTTATTTTTTCAGCTTGAAGTGTACCACAGCACTATACCTCATCTTCTCGCTGCGGGGGTCGAATACCGCTTGATGAGACACCGCATGCACATCCAGCATCAGCGCTTTGTTCACCTCGATGGCTTTGCCGATATCCTCCTCCAGCGCCTTCAGGCTGGCAGCCTCAAAAAACTCTACTTTTGTTTCGATCAGGTCCAGTCGGAATTCCATTGCTCTTATTGCCTCCCTAGAATGACTCATTTGACTTTCATTATTAATATGGAAGGGGAGTCTGTCAACACATCCAGTAGCGCAGTTCCTGTTATTGCTCTCGGAACTGGGAATGGGCCATTCGGTGTTCAGGAGAAAAGTTCCCAATTTGTTAACGATTCAGACGTGTCCTCGGTGTGAATTGAGGTACAATAAAAGGAACGAAGAGAGGAGGGGCATAGATGGGGAACGTTCCGGCATCAGTGTGGATTTTTTCGGTCATTATAATCGCGCTTATCACCTGGATGACGCTGTGGGTAACCAAAAAAGCTTACTCCAAAAAATGGGATGAAGCGGACGAGTAATTATCTTAGAACGCCGTGTCGTTATCGGGGCTAGAGAGGACTTGTCAGCTCCATAACGACACGAGGAATTGCTATTGCCCCACAAACACATCAAATTACTTCAACAACGATCCCGCGTGTGGCTATCGAGCGTAAAGAGGGCTTGTGCGGCTCCATAACGACACGAGGAATTGCTATTGCCCCACAAACACATCAAATTACTTCAACAACGATCCCACGTGTGGTTATCGAGCGTAAAGAGGGCTTGTGCGGCCCCATAACGACGCGAGGAATCGCTATCGCCCCGCAAACACATCAAATTACTTCAACAACGATCCCACGTGTGGTTATCGAGCGTAAAGAGGGCTTGTGCGGCTCCATAACGACACGAGAAATCGCTATCGCTCCACAAACACATCAAATTACTTCAACAACGATCCCACGTGTGGCTATCGAGCGTAAAGAGGGCTTGTGCAGCTCCATAACGACGCGAGGAATCGCAAACACATCAAAATACTTCAACAACGATTCCACGTGTGGCTATCGAGCGTAAAGAGGGCTTGTGCGGCTCCATAACGGCACGAGGAATCGCTATCGCTCCACAAACACATCAAAATACTTCAACAACGATCCCGTGTGTGGTTATCGGGGCTGGAGACCAACAAAAAGACGCCTCCGCATCGCGGAAGCGTCTTGGTCACTATGTATGATGCCCCAGAAAAGAATGGTGCCGCCGAGAGGACTTGAACCCCCAACCTACTGATTACAAGTCAGTTGCTCTACCAGTTGAGCTACAGCGGCATGTCTCTATTTCCTGAAGACAAGACTTATTATTACACATCCTTAATTATATATGCAAGCCTTTTTGTGAAGTTTAAATTTTCAGAAAAGTTCGGGACTTAACCACGCTTTTTCCAGCTGCTGCACGCCTTCCTTCAGCTCCAGCTCCGTCAAGCCGCCGAAGCCCAGCATGACATAATGGGGCGGGCAGTCCATGGGATTGTTCCAATGCCTGGCAGGAGAATACACTCTGCATCCCTGGGCTTCCGCAAGCTCCAGCAGCTCAGAGGCTGCTCGTCCCGGCACATTCAGGAGCACATGCATGCCGGAGCAGTCTCCGATGATGCTGGCGTGTTCGCCAAAATGCTCCTGGATGGCATCAAGCAGCGCTTTGTGACGAGCATGATATACGCGACGCATCTTCCTGACATGACGGGCATAATGCCCGTTTTTCATAAACAGCCAAACTGCCCCCTGAAGGAGAGGCGAAGCAGCCTGGCTGTACAGTGTCAGCTTAGCCCGCAATTGCTGAGCCAGTCTCTCAGGAAATATGATGTAGCTCAGACGGACCGCCGGCAGGAATGACTTCGAGAAGGTGCCCGTATAAATGACGCGATCCTGTGTATCCAAAGCCTTGAGCGCGGGAATGGGAGCGCTGCTGTAGCGGAATTCGCTGTCATAATCGTCTTCGATAATATATCGCTCTCCCTCAGCCGCCCATTGCAGCAGCCGCAGCCGTTTCTGAACGGGCATAACCATCCCGAGCGGAAATTGGTGGGAAGGGGTGACATATACAATCCTCGCATCCTTCGCGTCTGCTTGAAGCTGATGCAGATTGATCCCGTCGTGCTCTATTCCAATGGGAAGCAAGGTGCAGCCGGAGCTGCGAAAGACGGATTTGACGCCAACATAGCCGGGCTCCTCCATAGCGATGGAGGCTGCATGCAGTCCCAGCAGCTGGATGAGCATGCTAACCGCATGCTGCGTACCCGCGCACAAATAGATTTGATCCGCTCCGCAATCCATGCCGCGAGACTGATACACATACTGGGCGATGGACTCCCGGAGACCATAGTGTCCCTGTGGATCGCCGTAGCCGAACACGTCCTTGTCATTCAACGCGAGTGACTCCGTCACACAGGAGCGCCAAGCCGTATGCGGGAACCGGTCGAACGCGATATCCCCGTAACGGAAATCGTAGCGTATTTTTTTTGATGCAGCGGCTGCTGGGGCTGAAGGCGCATGCTGGGCGGAAGCTGAGCTGCCGGGAGGTGCAACTAACTCCTCAATAGCCTGCACTCTGTAGCCGCCACGTTCCTTGCTAACCGTATAGCCTTCTGCGACAAGCTGAGCGTAGGCGGCTTCGACCGTATTTTTGCTAATACCCAGGTGGTGGGACAGCTGGCGAATGGAGGGGAGAGCTTGTCCAGCGGCCATAGCTCCCGTCTCGATTTGTTTGCGTACATACAGATACAGCTGCATGTAGAGAGGGACGCGGCTTTGCTTGTCTAATAACGGTGTGATTCCAATCATATGGTTCATGGATATCTGTCCCCTTAATATTCATCATTTCTGTCCCTTTAGGCAGGTACAGAATAGGTATATAGTGACAATATCACAATATTGGAGCTGCAGAGAAGGGGGATGGCAATATGTTTACCGTTCGATTACAAAAGCGCGAATGTACGGATGAGCGAAGGATCGAAGATTTTTTGGCGAGAGCGGAGACAGGATTTCTGGGCTTGACCGATGATGGGCTGCCATATGTCGTGCCTCTAAATTTTGTCTGGATGAAGAAGCGCAACGCGTTTTATTTCCATGGAGCGCAGGAGGGGCGCAAGATGCGGGCGATGGAGGGCGGGAGCTCGGGCTGCTTGACCGTTAGCGAGTCGTACGGCACCATCCCTGATCCCATTCCGGCCAAGACGGATACTGCTTATATGAGCGTTATGTCGTTTGGTCAGATGGAGCTTGTCAGAGATCTGGATGAAGCGACAGAAGCGATGCAGGCGATGCTGGACAAATATGCTCCGGGCTATTATGATACACCGCTTGCGAAAGCGCACATCGAGCGCTACCGCTCCTCTATGGGAAGCGCGACGGCTGTATTCAAGCTGGTGCAGCAGTTCCGTTCGGCGAAGGAAAATAAACAGCGTGGGCCATCATAAAGGCGAAAGAAGAAGGAAGGGCAGGGTGATCGTCCATGAGACGTTCATCCTGCCCTTGCTTTTGTATGATTTAATTAGGCCGTTTCGCCCTCCAACTGGGGCTGCTCGATCAGCATTTCGATCTTGCGGATACGGTTTTTGCTTGTTTCGCGAATAATAAATTTCAAATGCTCGAACTGATGCTCCTTGCCCGGCTTAGGATCAACCAACTTGCTGTACAGCCAGCCGCCGATGGTGTCGACATCCTCTTCATGGAAGCTCATGCCGGTCAAATCGGTCAGCTCATCCAGCAGCACCTTGCCGTCAAGCAGATAGCAGTTGTCGGCCAGCTGCTCGATTTCTTTGCGCTCGTCTGCGTCGAACTCGTCGCGTATTTCACCAACGATCTCCTCCAGAATGTCCTCAATCGTGATTAGACCGGACGTTCCGCCATATTCGTCCACCAGAATCGCGATATGAACGCGCTCCAGCTGCATACGCTTCAGCAGCATCTTAACAGGTGTAACCTCTGATACGCTCAGAACGGGATGGATCAGCTTCTTCAGGTCAAAGGCTTTGTCCGCGTCGTATTCCAGGAACAGCTGCTTTGTGTTGATCATGCCTACTATATTATCTTTGCTCTCCAGCGCAACAGGAAACCGCGTATATTGCTCCTTGCGAATGATTTCCAGGTTGTCCTTGAGCGAATTGTTGGTGTATAAGCAAATCATGTCTGTCCGAGGAACCATAATTTCTTTGGCCAGCAGCTCGTCAAACGCGAAGATCCGGCTCACATAACCGTACTCCGTGTTGTTGATTTTGCCGCTTTGGTAGCTCTCGTTCAGAATCAATTGAATTTCCTCTTCGGAGTGAGCTTCCTCATGCTCGGTCATCGGCTTCAGTCCGAACATACGCACCAGCGCGTTAGCGGAGCCGTTAAGCAGCCAGATGAAGGGGAACATAAGTCTGTGGAAAAAAATAATCGGCTTCGCCGTTAAAAACGAGATGTACTCCGCTTTTTGGATGGCCCACGACTTCGGCGCGAGCTCGCCTACGACGACATGGATGAAGGTGATGACGATAAACGCGATACCGATTGACAGGGCATGGCTCAGCGTTTCGTTTATTTCCATTCCTTCAAAAACGGGTAAAAGAATTTTCTCTACTGTCGGTTCTCCCAGAAAACCAAGTCCGAGAGCGGTAATTGTAATACCTAGCTGACATGCCGACAAGTAGGCATCCAGATTGCTCGTGACCTTCTGAACGGCAAGCGCGTTCTTACGGCCCTCCAGCACTAACTGTTCGATCCGGCTCGCCCGCAGCTTGACGATGGCAAACTCCGTTGCGACGAAAAAAGCAGTCAAAAAAATAAGAAGAGCAATCATGAATAAATTCAGACCTATACCGTCACTACCCATTTTGGATTCTCACTACCCTTTTTATCAATATAGTTTATATTTACTTATGCTTTACTATAGCGAAAGATTACAAGTACTGACAACCGCCAAATGGGACCTTATAAGGCGCTCACGTTCATTCAGACCCATTTATTCCGATTGAGAACGTTATTCTCATTGATTTACGACTCTTTACAAGCGCAATTCGCAGCCTTAAGATGGGTTCATATGGAACTTGACTAACAAGCTACATTCATATATGGCTAGTTCATGACCGCATCAGAAGGAGCAGGTCTATGTTATTTGTATTTATCGCGTTAAGCGGAATCGCGGCTATTCTGTGGCTGTCCGAGCCGGGCTCGGCCGTTAACCGCAGGCTTGGGGCGCTCGCGTGGAGCGGAGGCTCCGGCGCGCTGGCAGCCGTTCTCGACGGCTCCTGGATCCCTTACGCTGCTGACGCGGGCGCCGGAGCGGGAACGCTGGATGCTTTGTTTCGCCTGCAAGCGTTCTCATCCCTATTTTCCTATTATGGCATTCCGTATTTTTTCCTGCTGTTCGGGATCTCCTATCGCGGTGTGCGGTTCAATCGGCGGCTTGCTGTCTCGATTCCTTTGCTGCTGCTGCTTCCCATCCTCTATTGCCTTGCCTTCACGCCAGCTTATAACGAGCGGTATCCCATTACGTTCGACATTGTGGTCTGGTGGGCCGTTCCCTATATATTGGCGGGAGCAGCGCTTGTATTATCCAAGCGGGTTCCGCCGACCGTGTATGCTCGGACGCATTGGGTAGTCTGCTTCGCGGTATTGCCTCCGGCGCTGTTCGTGATGGTCATGAACTATGTGCTGCCAAGCATGGGCATGCTGCGGATGTGGGTGTACAACACATGGGTTGTGGGCCTCGGGACGCTGGTGTTTGTGCTGGGCATGTTCACATACGGGTTCATGGGCATTCGCATCTTTATCGAGCGAAGAAGATTTGACACCACCCTGCGCGCGGTCACCTCGGGCACAGCGATGCTCAATCACGCTATCAAAAACGACGCGGGCAAGCTGAAGCTGTTCGCGGAGAAGATGAAGCGCTACGCCGCCGAGACGGAGCAAACGGAGCTGCTGGCCGATGTTGAAGCCGTACTGTCTGCCTCCCGACACATGGAGGAGATGGTCGCGCGGGTTCACAGGCGGACGGAGGATTTGACGCTGCAGCTCCAGAGGGCGGATCTTGCGGAGGTCATCGAGGGAGCGCTGCAGGCCATTCAGCCTGCGTTGGGAACCATCCAGCTTCGGACACATCTTAGGGGAGGCTGGTCGCTGCTGCTGGATCAGGCTCAGACCGCGGAGGCCATTACGAACATCGTGATGAATGCTATTGAAGCGATGGGCAAGGAAGGGCTGCTCCAGGTAGCGTTAACGGAAACGAAGCGTGAGCTGATTGTGGAAATTCGCGACTCCGGTCCCGGAATGGACCGCTCGATGCAATTACACGCGTTTGAACCCTTTTATTCCACGAAGCGCACAGGCCATAACTTTGGTCTAGGCTTGCCCTATGCCTATCATGTGATGCGGAAGCATAAGGGGAGTCTGCAGCTTCGCAGCAAGAAGGGAGAAGGCGCGGCATTCTATATGGCTTTTCCCAAAAAACCGCTGCAGGCAAGGCAGGCGAGCTCCAATAGTTAGGTTGCAATCCATCCATATATGAAGGAGGACGCTTATGGACATCATTCGTATCGGGCTGGTAGAAGATGATCCCGATTGGAAGCGGGGACTGGCGGGCTATTTGGGCGCGGAGCCGGATTTCGAGTTGGTCTGGACGGCGTCGAGCGCCGGGGAGCTGCGAGAAGCGATGGCTTCCGCGGAGATTCCCGCTGACGTCGTGCTGATGGACATTATGCTGGAAGGCCGTCCGGAGGGCATTCAGCTCGCTGAGGAGGCGGCTCTATCCACAGGCGCCCGGGTTATTATGCTGACGTCAATGGAGGAGAAGGAACTTATCCTGCAGTCCTTCCAGGCGGGCGCCATCGACTATCAGATCAAAAGCAGCTTCGAGAAGCTGCCGGCCGCAATCAGGCTGGCGTATAGCAGACAATCGCCCATCAGCGCGGCGGCGGCCGAGAAGCTGAGAGAGGAATTCAAACGGCTGAAGGCGCTGGAGCGGGAATTCGAAGCCAAAAAGCTGGGCGATCTCATTACGCCGTCCGAGCGGCAGCTGCTTGGCTTGATCCATGAAGGCTATACACAGCCGCAGATCGCGGAGAAGCTGTTCATCACGCTTCGAACGGTCAAAAACCACGTCAACAATATATTGAAGAAGCTGGGCATGGAGGGCTCCAAGGAAGCGGCGGCCAAGGCCAAGGAGATGGGGCTGCTGGAGGGGGAGCAGGATGCGGCTTCGAAGTAGTACCACAAATTGTTGGTACTATTTTTTTTTCGCCAATCCTATATGATGAACCTGTAGCCAGATAGGATGAGGCAATGGAGAGGGAGAAGGGTGGAGCCTATGTTCGAAATGTATTCATGGCCGCATATGGCGGCGCTGATTGCCGCTCTGGCTGCGCCAGCGGCGATTATTGCGCTCCGCAAGGTGTTGAGGACGGAAGGCTGGGGACAACGCTTCCGTATCGGAATGGCCCTGGCGCTTGCTGCCTGCGAGGCTGCTCTGCAGCTGTCGTATGCCTTCGATGGAGGCTGGAGCGCAGGCACGCTGCCCTTCCAGCTGTGCAGCCTGACGCTGCTGTTATCCGCGGCGGCACTGGCCTTCAGGTGGCAGGGGCTGTATCCCATCGTGTTTTTCCTCGGGACGCTTGGCGCCCTGCAGGCGCTCCTTACACCGAACCTGACGCAGCCGTTTCCGCATTTCCGCTATTTCCACTTCTTCATCGCTCATATCGGCATTATATCGGCGGCTGTCTATCTGCTGGCTGTCGAACGGTATCGTCCGACATTACGGTCAGCGCTGCTTGCCTTACTCTGGCTCCACCTGCTGGCGGTGCCCGCGGCCCTCGTGAACATATGGACGGGGACCACAAACTTTATGTTCCTGGCCAGAAAGCCGTCAACGGCGTCCTTGCTTGACGCGCTTGCGCCCTGGCCCTGGTACTTGCTCCAGCTGGAGCTTGTCGCTGTAGCGCTGTGCCTGCTGCTGCTTGGGATCGCCAAGCTGGCGTATTTGATCATTGGGAGGGTTCGAGGATGAACGGAATCGAATTCATAAAGAAGAATTGGACGTCGCTGCTGGGCGCTATGTTTATGATTGCCGCATGTATTACGTTATTCCAATATTCCATTCAGCAGGGCTGGATGACGAACATGATGAAGACGGGCCTCGGGCTACTGGCGGGAAGCGGTGCTGTCATCGCCGGCATCCAGCTGGCACGGAGATCAGCCCTTGTCATTGCGGGTGAAATGATTTGCGGTATCGGCGCCTGTATCCTATATGCAACGTTCTCCTTCGCAGGCATCTATTATGATTTCTGGGAGCCGACGCTTGTTCTGCTGGGTATGACGGGCGTTACATTCGGCATCGCCTATTACGCATACCGCAACGAATCCCGCCTGCTTATGAATATTGCGATTGCCGGCGCGATGCTCTCTCCTCTCATGATGCGTCCGGAGACGGATCAGGTCTTTACGCTGTTCCTGTATATGCTTGTGCTCAACGCTGCGTTTATAACAATCGGCTTTCTTCGCAGCTGGACAGAGCTGCGTGTGATCGCCTTTATCGGCACTTGGGTCATGTATGGGGTCTATTTTGTTCAATTCAGCCCTGCGACAGAGGGGTTATGGAGCATGCCGATACGGTACGCGATGGCCGCGTTCCTGTTCTACACGCTTGCGTTATTCGCCTCCTCCTGGAGAAATAAAGCCAGCTTTGAGGGGCTGGACCTGTATCTCCAAGCGGCTAATGGCATACTGTTCGGCGTATGGGCGCTGACGATATGGGATGGCGAGCTGCCCTACGGGTTTACGCTTGCATTCATCGCGATCATCTATCTGCTGATTGGCTTTGCCGTATATAAGCTTAAAGGGGTAATGACCCTCCCGTCCGCCGTGTTCGGGCTCGGCGGCACGCTTCTGCTGCTTATGGCCATACAAAGCTTAGGCGAAGGCGTGTTGTTTCACGTCATCATGTGGACGCTGTACGCCTACTTGCTTACGGCGATTGGAGCGGTGAAGCGGTGGATTGCGGCAACCGTCCTTGGTATCGTCATCTGGTTCTTCCTTGGCGTATTCTGGTATGCGGTGACCTGGTGGACGGATCGCGGCGAGTGGTTCGGCGTCTATATCCCGTTTCTCAATTGGGGAGCGATCGCTTGGATGCTGCTTGCTGGTCTCGGCTTCTATTACGCGCGGCGTCTGCGCTTCGAGGGCTTCCCGCCAGTCGTCAGCCGATTGTTCTCCCGCGGATTCGCGCTGCTCTCACATCTGATATTGGGCGGGCTGATGACGCGGCAAATTCAGAATCTTTTCACCGAATATTGGACGGCTGCGCCAGATGTCTACAGAGGATTGACATTGTCCGTTGTATGGGGCGTATATGCGCTGATGCTCGTTGTATGGGGCTCCTATTACGGGGAAAAAACATTCCGGCTGTTCGGCTCCGTTGTGCTGGCTGTCGTAGCGGCCAAAACGATCTTCATGGATTTAAGCGGCGAAGGGGCGCTGTACAAGGTGCTTGTCCTGCTTGTTCTGGCTGGCGTGTCCTTCCTTATGACTTGGCTGAACGGAAAGTGGGGGGCAAGGCTGCAGGGAGATGGGGCTGGCGGGAAGGACTAAAAACATGTACAATAAAATCCGATATATAATCTAAATATTATGTTTCAAAAGCATAAAGCCAGCATGAGGGGGCATCGTCCTTGAGTATCGATCCGCGCACAATGAAGGCGCTGCTGCAAGCGCAGCTAGCCCCAAGCTTGAATATTGGAGTCCAGAACAAAACGACGGGGACTTCCGGCAATAACGATATATTTGAAACGATTCTGTCCGCGCAGATGGCGTCCGGCGAGGAAGCGGCGACTGGCGTGATGGACGGCAAGACGCCTGTCTGGTCGAAGGAGCTGTGGGCTCAGGTTGCCCAGTATGGCCTCTCGGATGCGGGAGCGTTGACGAGCGTTAAAGCAGAGCCGTCGGCTCATGCAGGAGACAGCAGCGCATACGGGGAGCTGATCCAGCAGGCGGCGGCCAGACATGGCGTCTCGCCGGCTCTCGTGCATGCTGTCATCGCTGCGGAATCCGGCTTCAATCCCCATGCTCAGTCCCACGCCGGGGCCAAAGGCTTGATGCAGCTGATGGATGGCACAGCGCGCGGGCTGGGCGTGTCGGATTCGTTCGATCCGGCGCAAAATATTGAAGGCGGCACCAAATATTTGTCCCTGCTGCTCCGCAAATATGGCGGTAATGAAGCAGTCGCACTTGCTGCATACAATGCAGGCCCCGGCCGATTGGACCGTCTGGGCATCTCGACGGACGAGGAGCTGGCTGCGAGGCTGAACGAGCTGCCGGAGGAGACGCAGCGCTATATCGGGAAAGTTCAGGGGGCCATTATCTAACCTGACCCCCTTGACCGCACACGAGATCACGATTGACGCGCGGCGTTCACGCTCGCGGACATATCGCTGGTCTCTTTTGTTGTTTCAGGAGAGGAGGAGAGTCATGTTGTATTTCGACCATTGCGCGTCCACGCCGCCCTATGAAGAGGTTATCGCGACGTTGGGGGAGGTCATGAGGAAGCATTACGCGAACCCGTCCTCGCTCCATGCGGGAGGGGCAGAGGCGGCCAAGCTCATTGAGCGGTCGAGAGCTCTGATTGCGGCGCAGCTGGGCACGAGGTCTGGGCGCTGGCTGTTCACATCGGGCGGAACGGAGTCCAATAATTTGGCGATCAAAGGGGCTGCGCGCCAGTATCGATCTCGCGGGAATCATATTATCGCATCCGGCATCGAGCATGCCTCTGTGCATGACGCGCTGAAACAGTTGGAGCAGGAAGGCTTCCAAATCACCTTCCTCCCCACGAGCGCCGAGGGACACGTCTCGGCAGAGGATGTGGCGGGGGCATTGACGAAGGAGACGATTCTCGTTACGGTCATGCATGTGAATAATGAAATCGGCACCGTTCAGCCCATTAGGGAAATCGGCGAGCTGCTGCGAGCATATCCGCAGACGCTGTTCCATGTCGATGCGGTTCAGAGCATCGGCAAAGTGACGCTACATCCGGAGGGCTGGGGCATCGATCTTGTCAGCGGCTCCGCGCATAAGCTCCGCGGTCCCAAGGGCGTTGGCTGGCTGTATATAAGAGACGGTGTGACGCTGCAGCCACTCGCATCTGGCGGGGGGCAGGAGTCAGGCTTGCGAGCAGGAACGGAGAATGTGCCGGCAATCGTCGCTTCCGCCAAGGCGCTGCGCATGTCCATGGAGAGTATGGAGGAGAGAAGCGCGGCCATGCGACGGCACGGGGACAGGCTGCGCGCGTTCGTCCGGAGCTGTCCGGAGCTGAGGCTGAACGGCGGCGAGCCGCTGGCGCCTCATATCGTACATTTCTCCTATCCCGGGATGAAGCCCGAGGTTATCGTTCACATGCTGGAGCAGCATGGTATAATAGCGTCAACCAAATCCGCCTGCTCGTCCAAGGAAAATAAGCCAAGCCGCGTTCTGCTGGCGCTCGGCGCAAGCGCTGCGCACGCCTCAGGCGGCGTGCGCATAAGCTTCGGGGATGAGCACGAGGACGGACACATTGATGGGCTGATTACCGCGCTTAAGAGCGTTATAGGCAAGCTGAAGCCGCTTGAGAGGAGCTCGACACATTGATTTACGACCAAATTGTACTGCGTTACGGCGATCTGATTATGAAGGGCAGGAACCGGAACCAGTTCGAGAAACGAATGCAGCAGCAAGTGCGAAGCGCGCTGTCGCCATTCCAGGGCATTACCTATTGGAAAACATATGGCAGGCTGTATGTCAAGTTAAATGGGCAGCCTTACGAGAGAGTCGCCGATCGGCTGAAGGACCTGTTCGGCTTGCATTCTTTAAGTCCCGTCATAAGCACGGAGTCGGAGCTGGAGGCCATTCGTTCGGCCGCGATGACGCTGATGAATGCTATGGAGCAGCCGCCCAAGACGTTTAAGGTTAGCGTGAAGCGTGCCTGGAAAGGCTTCCCGCATCCCTCACAGGAGATGAATCATCTGGTCGGCGCGCATATTCTTCGGGCATTCCCCGAGCTGAGCGTCGACGTGCGCAATCCTGAGGTGGAGCTTAAGGTTGATATCCAGGAGGAAGCGACCTACCTGTTCTCCCAGGTCATCCCCGCGGCGGGCGGCTTCCCTTACGGCTCTAACGGCAAGGCGATGCTGCTGCTGTCAGGCGGCATCGACAGTCCTGTCGCCGGCTGGCTGGCAATGAGGAAGGGCCTTCAGATTGAAGCCGTTCATTTCCACAGCTACCCGTTCACCAGCGAGCAGGCAAAGGACAAGGTTGTGGCTCTCGCCCAGCGGCTTGCCTATTATCATAGCGCGCCGCTCAAGCTGCATCTTGTTCCCTTCACGGATATTCAGACCACACTGGCTCAGCAGGGGCAGGACAACCTGATCATTACCATGATGCGAAGAGCCATGTTCCGCATTACAGAGCAGCTGGCGGTTCGTAACGACGCCCTAGGCATCGTGACGGGAGAAAGTCTGGGCCAGGTCGCAAGCCAGACGCTGCCCAGCATGAATGTCATTGGCCGGGCGGCCGACCTGCCGCTGCTGAAGCCGCTCATTATGATGGACAAGGCCGAAATTATTAGACTTGCCGAGAAGATCGGCACGTACGAGACGTCCATCCTGCCTTATGAGGACTGCTGTACGCTGTTCCTGCCGAAATCTCCAAGCACAAATCCCAACATGCGTATTGTGGAGCGGGTGGAGGCTGGCATTCCTCAATACTCCGAGATGATCGAGACGGCCGTGCGGGATACTGAGCAGCTCATTCTGAAGCCGGGTCAGCAGACGCCTGACCTGCAAGCGGGAGAGGACAGCTGGTTCTAGCCGATTAGATACCGTTTTGAAAAGCGATTGACAGCGAGCCTGAGAGGGCTCGCTGTTTTTAATTGACATATTCCCCTGGGCTTGTACATAGGTCTGATATAAAGGCTGTCGCGCTGCCGGAAGCCAATTGAAAGCGACAGTTCTGTACGGAGAGGGGAGTCATGTTGTGGACAGCCTTATCATTTTTTTGCAGATTGCGTTAATTAACGTGCTGCTGAGCGGAGATAACGCGATCGTCATCGCCATGGCCAGCCGCCAGCTGCCCGCGAAGCAGCGCAAGGCCGCCGTCTGGTGGGGGACCTTCGCCGCGGTAGGCTTGCGCTGTGCGCTGACCATCGTCGCGCTGCAGCTGCTCCAGATTCCATATTTGCAAGCGGCGGGCGCTATTCTGCTGCTTATGATTGCCGTCAAGCTGCTGGTGGACTCCAGCGGCGCCGAGGAAGCGCGGGAGAAGGGGAAGAAGTCCGTAACGCTGTACGGCGCGATCTGGACGATCGTCACCGCAGATTTTGTCATGAGCCTGGATAACGTGCTTGCTATCGCGGCGGTCGCCGACGGTGACATCATCCTGATTCTGCTGGGCATCGCGCTTAGCATTCCGATGATCGTATGGGGGAGCCAGGCGCTAGGCAGGCTGCTGTCGAAATTTCCCGCTTTATCCTATATCGGAGCCGCGCTCCTCGCTTACGCCGCCGGCGAGATGCTTATGAAGGATCCCGGACTGGACGCCGCCATCTTCCACGGCAATGGCACATGGTCCGAGCTTATTCCGCTGCTGTGCGTCCCGTTGGTCGTCATATTTGCCGTATTGCGCAAGAGACCGGACTGACACTGGGAGCCGCGCCCGCTGGCGCGGTTTCTTTTTTTTGTGAAACTCTCGACAGGTTACTGGTTTTTTTGCGCCAGTTCCATTACACTAAGAAAGATAAAAAATTGGCGTCTTTCGTTAATGGTACGATTGATGTGGTAAGGAGCGGAATGCATATGCCTTCTAACAAATATTCCGCTGGAATTATTTTGCTGCTAGCCGGGGTCCTGATCTTATTGGGCAAATTAGGGGTATTCAGCTTCTTGGGGGCTATTTTTTGGCCGTTGCTCGTATTGATTCCGGGAGTGCTGCTGCATGTGCTCTATTTCGGCAGAGTAGTTCCGGCTGTCATGCTCGTGCCCGGCGGGATGCTCGTGGTGTACGCGGTGCTGTTCATGCTCTGCAACATCTTCGGCTGGGACAGCCTGAGATATCTGTGGCCGGTCTTCCTGCTGGGTGCGGCAGCGGGCTTGTACGAATACTATATGTTCGGCTCGAACGCGCCTCGTATCGTATTGACGGCTTCCATCGCGCTTGGCGCAGTATCTATGCTGTTCCTTGTATTGATCCTGCTGTGGAGCTGGGGCATCTACCTGATAGCTGGTCTGCTCATCGCGGCCGGCGCCTGGATGATGTTCGGCAGGCGCAGACGCTGGTAGGAGAGAGAGAAGAGCGACTGTTGTCCATGGGTTCGGAGTGCGACACGCGGCGGACATTTGGGGAACAGTCTCGAAAAACAAACATTGGAGTGGATTAATTTTTATGCAAGCAAGAGAAAATTTACGCAACATCGCGATTATCGCGCACGTCGACCATGGCAAGACGACTCTCGTCGACAAGCTCCTTCAGCAATCCGGCACGTTCAGAGAGCATGAGGCTGTGCAAGAGCGCGCCATGGACTCCAATGACCTGGAGCGGGAACGCGGCATTACGATTCTGGCCAAAAACACGGCGATCACGTACAAGAATTACCTGATCAACATTGTAGATACGCCGGGCCACGCCGACTTTGGCGGCGAAGTGGAACGGATTATGAAGATGGTAGACGGCGTGCTGCTGGTCGTTGACGCGTTCGAGGGCTGCATGCCGCAGACGAAGTTCGTGCTTCGCAAGGCGCTGGAGCATCAGCTGACGCCGATCGTCGTCGTGAACAAGATCGACCGTCCCAACGCGAGGCCTGTCGAGGTAATCGACGAGGTGCTGGATCTGTTCATCGAGCTCGGTGCTAACGACGAGCAGCTGGAATTCCCTGTTGTGTACGCTTCGGCGCTTATGGGTACGTCGAGCCTTGACCCTGAGGTGCAGGATGAGAACATGATGGCGCTGTACGACACAATCGTCAGCCACATTCCTTCCCCTACAGAGAGCGTGGAGGATCCGCTGCAATTCCTCGTGACGCTGCTTGACTACAACGAATATTTGGGCCGTATCGCCATCGGGCGCGTGAATCGCGGTCTGATCAAGCAAGGCCAGGCCATAGCGGTCATCGACCGCGAAGGCAAGACGAAGCAGGCTCGTATCGAGAAGCTCTTCGGCTTCCAGGGCCTTAAGCGCGTTGAGATTCCAGAAGCCGGCGCAGGCGATATCGTCGCGATTGCCGGTATTCGTGAGATTAATATTGGCGAGACGATCGCGGACCCGCAGCATCCAGAAGCGCTGCCTGTTCTGAAGATTGACGAGCCTACGCTGCAGATGACGTTCCTTGTCAACAACAGCCCGTTCGCCGGCCGCGAAGGCAAGTGGGTAACGTCCCGCAAGCTTCGCGAGCGTCTGTTCAAGGAGCTGGAAACCGATGTCGCGCTTCGCGTAGATGAGACGGACAGCCCGGACGCGTTTGTCGTATCCGGTCGCGGCGAGCTTCACCTTGGCATTCTGATCGAGAATATGCGCCGCGAGGGCTACGAGCTCCAGGTATCCAAGCCTGAGGTTATCGTGAAGGAAGTGGACGGCGAGAAGCAAGAGCCATACGAGCGTCTGCTGATCGACGTGCCGGAGGAGAGCATGGGCTCCGTTATGGAGAGCCTGGGCACACGCAAAGCCGAGATGGTGAACATGATCAACAATGGCAGCGGCCAGGTGCGACTGGAGTTTATTATTCCTGCCCGCGGCTTGATCGGCTACCGAACGTCCTTCTTGACGCTGACTCGCGGCTACGGCATTATGAACCATGCGTTCGACAGCTATGGTCCGCTTGCCGGATCCAGTGTCGGCGGCCGTCATCAGGGCGTGCTTGTCGCAAGCGAGAACGGCACCTCGACCTTCTATGGCATGCTGGGCGTTGAGGACCGCGGCTTGCTCTTCCTGGAGCCGGGCACCGAGATTTACGAGGGTATGATTGTCGGCGAGCACAACCGCGACAATGATATTATCGTGAATATTTGCAAGGAGAAGCAGCTGTCCAACGTGCGCTCTGCAGGCAAGGATGATACCGTCAAGCTGAAAACGCCGGTCATCTTCTCGCTGGAGCAGGCGCTTGAATATTTGAACGATGACGAATATTGCGAGATTACTCCCAAATCCATTCGTCTCCGCAAGAAGATTCTGGTGAAAAGCGAGCGCGAGCGCGCGGAGAAGCACCGCAAAATGTCGCAGGCGGGCATCTAATAAGGAACCGTCTACGCCGCAGGTTTTGGAGCTGCGTTTAGGAGGTAAGAGGGATGCAGGCATGGTTCAGCGAGCATAAGCTCATTACGTATTTGATTATTTTGGGCTTCACCATTTATATTTTCAATTCCGTTTTCCGCCCGTCGGCGAAGCGGCTGCCTATCCTCAAGGAAGTGCTGGTCTATCTGCTTATGGCATTCGGGTCGTTTATCCTGATGATTATGCAGGTGGATAAGCTGCCGATCATTCAATGTATGGCGATTGCCGTGCTCATGATGATGATGCTGCGCGGACGCCAGCTCTACGACAAGTGGAAGAAGGGCCGCGGCGGTCCATCCAGCGCGGAGAGCCGGGGCGCGGAGAACGGCCAATGAGACTGGAGGACGCGCTGTTCAATTGGCTGCAAATTCGGATCGTCGCTGATGCGAGGCCTGATGATGGGGCGGCAAGAGACACGCTGGCGTTCTTCGAGCAGATACTGCGGGAGGATCATGGCCTCGTTTCCTTCGACATTGCAAGAACGGACGACACGATGATTCATGTCCGTTACGACAAGGATTCCCGCACCAAGCTGCAACTGTTTCCTCGCGAGAGCGGGGAGCAGCTGCTGCAGGACATTATAGCTAATCCCAAATATAACTGAGCTTGAAGGTGGAAGAGATGAGTCAAGGACCGACATCATTGCCTCCTCGGTCAGGATCGCGGAAGTCAGCTTCCGTCCCCCCCAAACATAAATCCAAAAAGACCAAAACGAAGAAGAAGCGGCCTTTGCTGACCGCCTTCTTCGTTCTGTTCTTCGGACTTCTCCTTAGCGCGGCGGCGCTTGTCGTCTATATCGGCGTCAAGGCAAACGACGCGATTGAAACGATCGGCCTCGACAAGACGGAGGCGACAGAGGTTCCGGTAGAGCAATCCGTCAAGAAGAAGCCCGTCGCATTCGTGCTGATGGGTTTGGATTCCAGGGAAAACGGCGGCACACTCAATACGGACGTCATGATGGTTGCGGCGTTCAATCCCACCACCAAGAAAGCGACGATCGTATCCATACCGCGAGATACGCTTATCGAGGTTGACGGCTATCGCGGCCGCAAGGCGAACAGCTTCTACGCCGATTTCTTTACGGTAGCTCGCAGGGACAATGGGCAGGACAAGGAAGCTGCGGATCTGGCCGGCAAGAAAGCGGTCAAGGACGTCATGGGCGAGCTGTTCGGCATTGATATTCAATATGCCGGCATTATCAATTTCCGGGGCTTCTCCGCTGTTGTAGACGCGCTCGGCGGCGTGAAGGTGAATGTCGATATTCGGATGAAATACAGGGATACCGCGGATGGCACCAATATCGACCTGCAGCCGGGCCAACAAACGCTGGACGGCAAAAACGCGCTGGACTTTGTCCGTTACCGCAAATCGAACGACGGAACCAATATGTCAAGTGACTTCGACCGCAATCGCAGGCAAAGCGAGGTGATCGGAGCTATTCTGGACAAGATGGTTAGTATTGGCGGATTAACGAAGATTGGTTCGGTGATCGAATCTGTCGGCAACAACATGACGATGGATATGCCAAGCTCCGAGATGAGGCGCATGCTGGCGGAATACAGCTCCTTGCGCAGCAGCGACATTGAGTTTCTGTCCCTTGAGGGTGTATGGAGAAGCCCTCATGTCTATGTCAATGAAGATAGCCTTGCGCAGGCTCAAACTGCCCTCCAGGCAAAAATGGCTGAATGACCGTAGACTGTCGCCAATATAATAGCTATAATTAGAGCTAGGAAGCTGCTTTTGGATGGACATTCAGAAGGAGGTCATGCGGATGGTGGAACGATATGCTGCGGTAGATCCGCGTCCTGATGCTTGGCTGGTAGCGATGTTGCGCGAAGACGAGGTTAGACGGTTGGCGAGCATTCATGCGGACAAGTGTGCGAGCATTTGGCCTGTTAACGATTGGAAAGCCTAGTGATGAGATCACTAGGCTTTTTGCGTCTTTTGGACGACTTTACCATAAATTAACGCATATTCGCTTCTTGCGCATCCGGCTTCGCTTCTTTGGCGTCATGCGGTCCGCCGAATTGGTTGACATCCTCATCGTCAACGGCAGGCGAGACAATATCTCTAGGCATCTGCGGCACGAGCCGGCCCATAATATCGGCCAGTTCCTCCGCGAAGCCGGCGATTGGCCGGCCTTGGCGCAGGTCCTCGCCGATTTCCCGCAGCCGGTTGTTTATATCGATATCCGCCGTCACAAAAGCATCAATACCATAGGGGTCCTTCCTGAAAGCTTCCGCAACAGAATATTTGATCGTCCCGACGCGTGAACGCTCCAGATTGCCGTCCACGTCAATGCCGACGATCGCCGTATTGCCGATGACGACGCAGTGCGCGTTGTCAACGCCTTGAATACCTTTGGCCAGCTCCTCCAGGTGCGCCTCTACCTCTGTTCGATCTACGATCTGCTTCTTGCCGCTTGTATTCTGCTGGGCGGTGACTTGGCCATTATTCTGGGGAGAGGGTGATGAATGATTACGCGCGCCGGCGCTGCAACCCGTTGCAACGATCGCAATAACGATTGCCGCTGATAACCATTTGTACATGTATGCCACCTCTTTCAAGTTAAGTGTCGCGCAGTTTCGCTTATGCAATAGTGTGTCCGCTGCCAACTGAGGCTATGTATGCAAATGTATATCCGACGCCGGGAGGGTTCTTCTTATGAAAAAAATATTCGTGCTCGATACCAACGTTTTGCTGCATGATCCGCAATCGCTCTTCGCCTTCGAGGATAATGAAGTGATCATCCCCGCGATCGTGCTGGAGGAAATCGATTCCAAGAAACGGCTCGCGGACGAACTTGGCCGCAATGCAAGGCATGTCTCCCGATCGCTGGATCAGATGAGGGAACAGGGCCATCTTCACGAAGGAATCATGCTTCCAAGGGGCGGAATATTGAAGGTCGAGCTCAATCATAGAAGCTTTATCCGCGTACAGGAAATGTTCGGGGAGATGTCCAATGACAATCGGATATTGGCCGTCGCCCTCAATTATCATATGGAGCAGGAGAATGCGGACGAACGCCGCCAGGTCGTGCTGGTGAGCAAGGACGTCCTGGTCCGCATCAAAGCGGATGTGCTGGGGCTGTCCGCGCAGGATTATCTGTCCGACAGAGTGGTTGAGCACTCCGAGTTTTACACTGGCAATGTGACGCTGCATGTGCATCCCGCTGTCATTGACGAATTTTATACGTACCGATTCCTGAGCGTAAACAGCCTTCAGCTTCGGGAGAGGCTGAATCCCAATGAGTTTGTCATCTTAAGGGACGAGATGGGCACGTCGAAATCCGCGCTGCTTAAGGTAAGCTCGGACGGCATTCGTCTGGAGCCTCTATATCTTAGCAATGATCCCGTATGGGGCATTACCGCGCGCAACGCGCAGCAGCGAATGGCGCTGGAGCTGCTGCTGAACGACGATATTCCGCTTGTCACCTTATCCGGCAAGGCGGGGACAGGCAAGACGCTTCTGGCGCTCGCCGCGGGCCTGCTTAAGGTGGAGGATGAACATAAATATAAAAAGCTTCTTATCGCAAGACCCGTTGTGCCGATGGGCAAGGATATCGGGTATTTGCCTGGCGAGAAGGAAGAGAAGCTGCGTCCATGGATGCAGCCCATCTATGACAATCTGGAATATTTGTTCGATACCAAAAAGTCGGGCGATATTGATAAAATATTGATGGGCATGGGCAGCATTCAAGTCGAAGCGCTCACGTATATAAGAGGGCGATCCATCCCCGGCCAGTTCATCATTATTGACGAGGCGCAAAATCTGACCAAGCATGAGGTGAAGACGATTGTCTCGCGCGTGGGGGAGGGCAGCAAAATCGTCCTGATGGGCGATCCTGGTCAAATCGATCATCCTTATCTGGATTCCATAAGCAATGGCTTGACCCATATTGTCGAAAAATTCAAACGGGAGGGCATCAGCGGCCATATGACGCTGGAGAAGGGCGAACGCTCGAAGCTGGCTCAGCATGCCGCAGACCTGTTATAGAGGAATAGCTCTGACGCGAAGACAAGGGCGCACGCCTGCCCTTGTCTTCTGTCTTGCTGAATAGCGGAGGAGATTGTTAATAAAAGCGTATACATATCGGCTTATACCTGTTATCCTATTCCCATATCAAGCAAGCTGAAAGGAAGAAGGCTGTGTTTCTTCGCAAATATGCGCCTCTGCTGTTAAGCGCGTTGCTGCTCACCGTTCTGCTGCTCGTATTTATAGCCCAAACGTTGAACTGGAATTGGAATCGGACAAGCTTATCGGCCGGAGCGGGACCTGTGGTGCCTGCAGACGGCGAGCTTATGGAGCCTGAGCCGTCGGAGCTTTATATATCGGTGTCGCTTCCTCCCGGGGAGTATGAAGCGCTTATGCAACGAACAAATACATTTATGCTGCAGTATCCCCATATTCAAATTGCATTGCATAACGATTATCCGTCCGCCGATCGATACGACAGGGCGGTTCAGCTCGGGGCGCAAGGCTCCGCGCCGGATGTGATGCTTGTGAACAGCAGCTGGGTTGTGCCGCTTGCCGTACAGGGCTATCTTAAGCCTGTCGACAGTCTGATGTCGGGTGATGTTCTCTCCGATCAGCTTCCCGCGCTGATTGAGCCTATGAAATGGAACGGCTATCTGTGGGGCGCCCCAGAGAGCATGGATCCCTATTTCCTTGCCTGGGATGAGCTGCTGCTGGAGCAGCGCGGTCTGTCGAAGCCGCCTGGCAGCTGGTCTGAGGTGCTTGCCGCAGCCGACAGTTTATTGGCCGAGCAGCGCCGTGCGGAGGATAGCGGGGACAATCGTGTCTATCTGACTTGGCTTGAAGAGGGCGACCTGACAGGCTTGCTGATGCTGCTGTCCCGGTTTGACGAGGACGACCGCGCCTGGCTGAGGCTGGACTCCTCATCCGAAGCTCTCCTGGGCAGGCTGTCTGAGCTGAGCAGCCGCTCTCGTGTTGTCGCCAGCGGCGAAGAAGGGGGAACGGAAGCGCTTCAAGAGCTTCTGGAGAATCACCGGCTGTTGATGGCTGCGATGCGATGGAGCGATTACGTTAAGCTGGAGCCCGCCATTCGTGAACGTCTGATGATCGAACGTCAATCCGTTCAATATCCTTGGCTGAATAGCAGCAGCTATGTTATCGCTGCCTCCACGCGCTATGAGGAGGATGCCATGCTGTGGATTCAAGAGATGACGGGCACTGCGGTCGGTCTGAAGGAAATGGCATCCAGGCATGCTCTGCCGGTCAGAGCGTCCTTGTACGGCGGCCAGCCCAATCTGCTGGCGCTGGCCGATAGACAGCCGCCAGATTGGTGGTTCGATGCGTTAAGCGTCAAGCCGGCCCCCCGGACAGGCATGGATAACGATCCAGGCTGGCCCATCACATGGAGGGCTTGGGAGGCGGCATGGAAGCGAGCCGGGGCGGAGGCGGACTCGTTCAGCGCCTTTGCGGATGCTATGCCAGCTCTGGGTGCAGCTCAAGCCCATTCGGACGGCCAGCTCTAACCAAAAAAGGCTGGCTGCCGCCATCCTTTTTCTCTCTTTGTTCCTATGCGCGCCTGTATCGCTTCTGGGATTCGTCACAAGGCAACACTCAGCTTAATCGTGAGCTCTCCTTCCTTGACGGTCACGTCATTGGCTTTGAGGAAGCTGGTAATGAGACCGGGATAGAACCCCAGGTCAAATTCCTCCTCCAAGGCGGCTCGTGTTGTATCCGGCAGAGCGAACCCATTGAAGATCAGCTCCTCAACATGGAATATAATCCCGTTTTTCGGTTTTTCAATCAGACTATAGCGGCCGCTGATGCTGATTTCGATATCGTCTCGCTTGCCGTGCGCCGTAATCTTGCCATCCTCGAACTGGAAGGAGAAATAATTGAACCGCTCATCCTGCTCGCGCAGAAATTCGTTCAGGCGATCCTCCGGGACGGTAATCGTATATTGAAAGCCCTTGATCTCCATCAAATCCTTGTTGTCTTGGATCCAGCCAGGCAGCTTCCCCATCGCTTGCGACAGAGCCTGGAAATAAGCCTTCACCTCGGTCAGCCCTTCCCTTTCCCAGAAGCCGGTCAGCTCCTGGATTAACAGTCGAAGCCGGTCCCTGTCGGATCGTCCGCGCAGCTCATCCTCCAGCTGGGCCTCAAGCGCAATGACGCGTTCGCGCTGCAGCTTAAGCCTCTCCTCCAGCGCAATGAGGTCAAGCTGTCTGCCCTCAAGCTCCGCGTATTGCTCCTGCAGAGCCCGGGATTGCTGGATATAGGCGTTCAAGGTATGCTTGTCTTGCGAAATAATAATATCTATGTAGTCCAGCAGGCTGAACAGCTTCGACCAGGAATCCGAAGCCAGCAGCGAGAGATAGAGCAGATCCCGCTCACCCATATAATAAGAGCGAAGCACTTGGCCTGCTTGCTCCCGTTGCTCCTCAATGGCAAGCTCCCGCTCGACGAGAAGCTGCTCTGTTTCTGACATGGTGCCCAGCAAGGCTTGCTTCTCTGCCGCAATTCGGCTTATTTCCTTGTCGAGCTCCACCACAGACAAGCTTCTTTCGAGCAAGGTATGCACGTCGTCTTGGGCTGGTGCGGTTCCTTCCGCAAATGCGGGCAATCGCATGAGCAGCAAGGCGCTTAACAACGCGATTAGGATTGCGGCCGACGCTCGCGCGCGAGTATGGCTCTCCGTCAATGGCATCCTCCCCTCCTCAGCAACTAGTGTATGCGGAAGCCAATTCTATTATATCTTACATTTGGAAAAGGATGAAAGCTTATGTCTTACGATACGGACACTCCTCTGGCGAAAAAGCTGAAGGCTATAATCGGGCAATCCCCTTCATCCGGCATTGTCTTGGATGATGACGGCAAGGAGCTGGCGGTGCCGTCTATTCCTTTCCGGAAATATATGGAGGCTTGTCTTTATGACAGCGAATTCGGTTATTATCGGACTGGCGCCGCAAGGGTCGGCAAGGGCGGGGATTTCTATACCAGCTCCGCAATTGGAGATATCATGGGGCGCCTGCTTGCGGGCTGCGCCCATCGCTACAGCCAGCTGCATGGGCAGTCCATATCTATTGTGGAATGGGGCGCGGGAACGGGCGTATTATCAGCTCAAATCGCCGCCTTCTGCCGGGAGCTGGACGCGAAGCCTTGGCATCGGCAGCTGCTTATCGAGAATCATTCCGGACACGCGGCCGCTGCGAAGGCAGCTATGATGGCGCTGGAGCTCAGCGAGCCGCCCTTTGTGCTGAATACTGACGCGCTAAGCTCCTTCGGCATACGGCAATGGCTTAACGAACGGCCCGCGCTGCTCATTGCCAATGAGCTGCTGGATGCGTTCCCTGTGAGCCGCATACAGCGCAAGGACGGCCAGCTGGTGGAGCTGGGCGTCGCTATTCTTCCCGACGGGAGCTTTGTATACTCCCGGATGCCATTGTCCGATCCACGGCTGGCGCATTGGCTGAAGCGGGACGGCGTAGAGCTCCGCGAGGGTCAGATCACGGAGGTTTGTCCAGGCGTTAACGATTGGCTTGCTCAGCTTGGGAATTGGTGCGCGGGCAGCACAGTGCGAATCGCCATCTTGGACTATGGGCATGCCGCTCCCGAATATGCGGGAGAGCATCGGATGGAGGGCACTCTGATGACCTATGCCAGGCATCAGGGGGGCGATCAGCCCTTCGACCGGCCGGGCCAAAGAGATATTACCGCCCATGTCGCCTTCGATTTCGTCAAAGCATGCGCGGAGGAGGCCGGCTTCCAGGCCATCTACTACGATACCCAGAAGCGGTTCCTGATGGATCAAGGCGTGCTGGAGCTGCTCGTGGAGCATGACGGGAGGGACCCCTTCAGCGTGGGGGCGAGGCGTAATCGGGCCGTCAGACAGCTGCTGCTAAGCGACGGCATGAGCGAAAGCTTTAAGGTGATGATACTGGAGATGAATAAGACGGGATAGAAAAAGGCTGCCGCCGCTTGTTGCTTCAAGCGGTGACAGCCTTATGCTATTGGTTTCTAGAATGGCAAGTCCATCTTGAAGACTGACCAATAGGTAAAGCCTACGAATGAAATCGCCATATATCCCCAGAACATCATTATGTATGTTCTCTCGGAGAAGTTCAAGTAGCCTAAAAATACGAACGCGACAGCTTGCGCGAAGAAGAGCAGCGCGAATTCCGTCATGTGGCCTGCGAAAGCCATCAGTCCGATCACTAAGCACCAGAAGCCAAGTACTCGATACATGCGTGCCATGATACATCCCCCTTTTTAACCCAGCGCCGA
Organism: Paenibacillus sp. PL2-23; assembly: GCF_040834005.1. Taxonomy (NCBI): domain Bacteria; kingdom Bacillati; phylum Bacillota; class Bacilli; order Caryophanales; family Paenibacillaceae; genus Paenibacillus; species Paenibacillus sp. PL2-23. The sequence goes on along the minus strand of NZ_CP162129.1, from coordinate 3,458,028 downwards.
TTTTCTAAATTTCATTATAGCGTTTGCCCATGGCAGTGTAAACTAAAATCCGTGACGAAATCGCAAACTTTTTGACTGAAAGGCGGAGTTCTTTTACAGTTTGCTCATGAATCCTCCGAATCATGTATGAGGTCGCAAAAAAATGGATATACAAATTACTATCCAATAGATTCTATGAACTCTACCAAGAGCATAGTGATAAGTAAGCGCCTTTTACGTTAGGAGGTTTTGATTGCATGACAGCAGTAAGACAAGACGCGTGGAGCCCGGACGACGACCTCATTCTGGCTGAAGTAACGCTGCGCCATATCCGTGAAGGAAGCACGCAGCTCGCCGCATTCGAGGAAGTGGGCGAAAGAATTGGAAGGACCTCCGCAGCATGCGGCTTCCGCTGGAACAGCTGTGTTCGCAAGCGATATGAGGATGCGATTCAAATCGCGAAGCAGCAGCGCCAGAAGCGGAATTATTTGAAGAAGCAGACCGTTGCCCCGACGTCCCAGGTTTCATCACTCGCCGTGTATGACACGGAAGAGAGGACGTTCAAGCAGGATGCCGGCTCCCTGGATGAGGGGCTGTCCGTCGACGCGGTAATCCGTTATTTGCGTGGATGGAAAACGACCTATCAGGATTTGGCGAGACAGATCAAGCTGTTCGAGAAGGAATTAAAAGACAAGGAAGAGGAGCTTCACCGGCTGCGCAGCGAGAATGAGAGACTGACCAAGGAAGTGAACAGCGCGCAGACAGACTACCATGCCGTTAATGATGATTACAAGACGCTGATTCAGATTATGGACCGCGCCAGACGACTCACGGTATTATCGAATGAAGAGGAAGCCAAGCCGCGCTTCAAGATGGACGCGAATGGCAACCTGGAACGTATTGAATAGCCTTGCGCGCTAAGCTGTCGCTTATCCCGCAATCTACCGCAGTTCCGATATACACGCTAGGATGAGGAACCCCGCCAATGGAAAGCTGGCGGGGTTCTTTGCTGCGCTGGACAGTGTATAATACGAATGAAGAACGAATGGACGGTGAATGAGCATGAGAATGGAGATTATAGGGGGCGGCGCATTGGGGCTGCTGCTTGCGGCCAAGCTTGCCGCGTCAGGGGCCGATGTTAAGCTCTGGACGAGAACGGAGCGGCAGTGCAGGCTTATCGAAGCGAAGGGGCTGACGCTCCTGGACGAGAGCGGCGAGACGGTGCAGCGGCCCGCTGTCCAATGGCTGGGGCCTGAGGTTGCTTGTGATCGAGCAGACGGTCGAGGAGACAGTTGGGTTGTGCTTGCCGTGAAGCAGTCGGCCATCGGGGAGGAGCTGATCAGCCGGCTCCGCGGGCTGGCTATGGTCTCAGGGCAAGGCGCGATAGCGGGCATAGTCTGCCTGCAGAATGGATTGGGCCATTTGGAGAAGCTGGCTGAGGGTCTGCCTGGAGTACCCCTGTATGCTTCCGTTACGACGTCTGGCGCCAAACGCGAGGACGAGCGTACGGTCCGTCATACAGGCTCCGGCGGCCTATGGATTGCCCAGAAGGCGGAGAATGGCGCAGGAGATGGCGAAATCAGTGAGAAAGCTCAAAAAATGTTGCTTGAAACGCTGCGGAAGGCAGGATTCGAGACATTCCTGTCGAATGACATGGAGGATCGCATTTTCCAGAAGCTTCTGATTAACGCGGTCATTAATCCCTTGACAGCCCTATTCGACTGCTTGAACGGCGAGCTGCCGAACGACAGAAGACGATATGCGCTGATGGAAGCGCTGTACCAGGAAACGTACGGTATCTTGACTGCGGCGGGAATGAAGCCTAATTCGGGCAGCTGGGATGGGATCCTGGAGGTGTGCCGGAGGACGGCGTGCAACGTATCCTCCATGCTGGCAGATGTGCGAGCCGCCAGGCCGACGGAGATTGAGGCCATTAACGGCGCGGTCAGCAGGCTTGCGAGGGAGCGCGGCATGAGGTCGCCTCTGAATGACGCTGTGACAACAATGATTCAAGCTTATAACTGACGGATGAAAGGTGGTCGTGCATGGGGGTATTATGGGATAGCATTGAGAAGCTGTATGCGATTATCGCGCTTATTCCGATCCTGCCCTTTGCAATTGTTCTGATCGGCTACGGCGCCATTATACATAACCGAAAAAAAGCGCTGCTTATGGCCATAGACGTATCGAACGCTTTTTTTATTCTGTGCGTGGCTGCGCTGTTCAATATGCTGTTCGACAGCGCGTTCGGTTTATATGGCATCCTGCTTGTCCTTGTGCTGGGCGGCGGGCTCATCGGCAACGCGCAGTTCCGCAAGCGGGGCAGCGTCGATGTGAAGCGCGTGTTCAGGGCGGTGTGGCGCATCAGCTTTGTAGCTATGGCGGCGCTCTACCTGGTATTTATGATCATATTGCTTGGCAGAATTGTGTTTACCGTCGCCTAACGATTGAAGCATATCGACAGCGCCCCTCCCATATAGGGGCGTTTTGCTTTGACTGGCGACTTCTTCTTTGTGTACAATGGCTGTGGCATAGCTTTTCATTTCCATACATACTTACATAGATCCATTCGGGAGGCGAGGGCAGCATGCTCACGAAAGAATCGTACCAACTACCTATCGCTCAGCCTTTGACGGAAGCTTATATGAAGCAATCGGATGACCGGATTGCGGCGTTGTACGGCTATTATTCCGGCAGCCGTCAGGATTGGGAGAGACGGCTCCTTGCACTGGAGGAGCGCTCCGCTCTGCGTGCGGACAAGAGCAAGCTTGCGGAGGTTCTTCGCGCCTATAACGGGCGCTTAGGGGCATCCAACGAAGTCATGGCCTCCATCGACCGAATCGCGCAGGGCGCTCCCGTCGTCATTGGCGGACAGCAGGCAGGCCTGTTGACAGGTCCGCTGCTTGTCATCCATAAGGCGGTATCCATCATTCAAGCGGCCAAATCGGCGGCTGAGCAGCTGGGGCGCGACGTTGTGCCCGTGTTCTGGATTGCGGGCGAGGATCATGACTGGGACGAGGCGAATCACGCATATGTTGTGACAGCAGAGCAGGAGCTTCGGAAGCTGGCCGTAACCCGTCCGGAAGGACCGCGGGCTTCCGTCAGCGCCACGCGCATCGAAAGCGAGGCATGGGACGGGCTGCTGCGCGAGCTGGATGAGGCGCTGCCGTCATCCGAGTTCAAGCCGAGCGTGCTGGAGAAGCTGTCGGAGTTGTCTAGCAGGTCCGGCTCGCTCAGCGACTTGTTCGCAGGTCTGCTGGGTTATTTGTTCGGCTCGGAGGGGCTCGTCCTGATTGACGCAGACGATCGTTCCCTGCGGGAGCTGGAGTCCCCTATGTTCCGCACGCTGCTGCTTCGGAATGACGAGCTGGAGAAGGCGTATGCGGCTACGGCGGCACACATCCAGTCCTTCGGGTATTCCCTGCAGGCAGAGGTAACGCCAGGCAGCGCGAACCTGTTCCTGTTCCATCCGGAGCGGGGCGGCGAGCGGACGCTGCTGTACAAGAATGAGACGGGGTTCCAGGACCGCAGAGGCCACTCCATGTGGTCCAAGGAGGAGCTTCTGCACATCGCGGAGCAGCAGCCGGAGCTGCTCAGCAATAATGTGCTGAGCAGACCGATCATGCAGGACTATTTGTTCCCCGTGCTCGGCACCGTGCTGGGCCCTGGTGAAATTGCTTACTGGGCGCTGACTGGCGAAGCGTTCCGCAAGCTGGATATGGAGATGCCTATCCTGGTGCCTCGCATGTCCTATACGTTGATTGAAGGCACAATCGCCAAAAATATGACGAAATACGAGCTGGAGCTCGCGGATGTGCTTGAACGTATGGAGGCGCGGAAGGAGGCATGGCTCAAGCAGCAGGACAGCCTGAACGTCGAGCAGCGGTTCGGAGCCGTTAAGGCGGCGTTCCAGGAGATGTATCAGCCGCTCATCGATCTTGCGGCGTCGGTGCAGGCGGGTCTGGCTAAGCTGGGCGAAACGAACATGGCGAAGATCATGGAGCAGATCGACTACCTGGAGGCCAAAACAACGGACGCGAACCACAAGCAGTTCGATGCAGCCCTACGTCAGCTCGATCGCATTGCGACGGCGATCGCGCCGCTTGGCAAGCCGCAGGAGCGCGTGCTGTCGATGGTGATCTACTGGAATCGGTACGGCGATGCCTGGCTGCAGAAGCTGTTGGAGGCTCCCTACAGCAGAACCGGGGGCCATGAGACGGTTCACTTATAAGTGGTAAAGTTATCATAATTGGAGGTTTAACTATGACAAACGCAGTACAAAACAGCATCATTACAGATCCGTCGCTGGCGCCGGAGGGCCATCTAAAGATAGATTGGGCCAGCGCGCATATGCCCGTGCTTAACCGGATTAAGGAGCAGTTCGAGACGGAGAAGCCGTTCCAGGGCTTGAAGGTTGCGATCTCGCTCCATCTGGAGGCGAAGACGGCTTACCTCGCGAAGGTCGTACAGGCCGGCGGCGCGGAAGTGACCATTACAGGCAGCAATCCGCTGTCGACGCAGGATGACGTATGTGCAGCGCTGGTGGAGGACGGCATCACCGTATTCGCCAAATATAACCCGTCGGCTGCGGAATTCAAGGCGCTTAATATGAAGGCGCTGGAATGCAAGCCGGATCTTCTCATCGACGATGGCGGCGATCTCGTGACGCTGCTGCACTCCGAGAGCAAGGAGATGGCGGTCAACCTGCGCGGCGGCGCGGAGGAGACAACAACGGGCATCATCCGCTTGAAGGCGCTGGAGAAGGATGGAGCGCTCAGCTTCCCGATGGTAGCTGTTAATGATGCCTTCTGCAAATATTTGTTCGACAATCGCTACGGCACGGGCCAATCCGTATTCGACGGCATCAATCGTACGACAAACCTGGTTGTAGCAGGCAAGACGGTTGTTGTGGTAGGCTATGGCTGGTGCGGCAAGGGTGTTGCAATGCGCGCCAAAGGCATGGGCGCAAACGTTATTGTGACCGAGATCGACGCGATCAAGGCGGTTGAGGCATACATGGACGGCTTTGCCGTCATGCCGATGCTGGAAGCGGCCAAGCAGGGCGACATCTTCGTTACAGTGACGGGCAACCGCGATGTCATTCGCGGCGAGCATTACAAGGTCATGAAGAACGGCGCGATTCTGTCCAACGCCGGCCATTTCGACGTAGAAGTGAACAAGGTGGAGCTTGAGGCGATGTCGAAGGGCAAACGAACGGTTCGCCGCAACATCGAGGAGTACCAATTGGAGGACGGCCGCAGCATTTATCTGCTGGCGGAGGGACGTCTCGTCAATCTGGCGGCGGGCGATGGCCATCCGGCGGAAATTATGGACATGACGTTTGCCTTGCAGGCAATGTCCTTGAAGTTCATCAATGATCAGTATCAAGCCATCGGCAACAAGGTCGTCAATGTGCCTTATGAGCTGGACGAGCAGGTTGCGAGATTGAAGCTGGAGTCGCTTGGCTTCGGTATCGATACGCTGACGCCTCAGCAGGCCGCCTATCTGGACAGCTGGACGGAGCATTAATCCCCATATCGGAAGCGCGAGCCCAGATTCTCCCTGCATGAAGGAGAATCTGGGCTCTTCTTTTTTGCCCGGGCAACCTTTTGACATGAATTTCCGTCTATGTCAGCAAGACGCGTATCGTGGCGCGTACTTTCTAGCGATATAGGGGGCGTTGGCGTGTATCTAAACAGGGGGAAAATAGGCAAGAAAATAAGCCTGGCGCTGCTGGCCATGGCGATTATGGCGGCTGCCGCATTGGCGGGCTGCTCAGCCTCGGACCATGATAACGCAGCAGAGGATAAGGCGATGAGCTTTGAGGGAGCCGCGCCAGCCGATATGGCAAGCGGATCCTCCCAGAAGCTGATGAAGGGTGCTTCAAGCGGAGAGAGCGGCGGGGTCAAGGAGGAGAGCTTGCAGGACTCGGGCGGAGCACCGGGCTCTTCCGGCTCAGCGGCAGGCGTTGCGGGCATAACGTCACAGTCGGCAGGCATCGCGCAGGGCAAAATTATTTATACGGCGAATTTGACGATGGAGGTGGAGGAGCTGAAGGCGGCGTCCTCCAAGCTCCGCGACGCGATTCATCTGAGCGGGGGCTATATTCTTGAGTTTCAGGATACGCGGTATGATGGAGAGGTAGGCGCTACCTATCAGATCAAGGTGCCTGCTGAAGGCTTTATGTCCTTCATCGACGCCGTCTCCAAGATCGACCATTCGCATTTCGGCCAAAGCCTCTCCGGTTCAGACGTGACGGAGCAATATGTGGATCTGGAATCCAGGCTGAAGGCCAGGCAGCTGGTGGAGCAGCGCCTTGCCGAGATGATGGAGAAGGCGGTTAAGGCGGATGAGCTGCTTCAATTCTCCAACCAGCTAGGAACGGTTCAGGAGGAGATCGAAACCATTAAGGGCAAAATTCGTTATCTGGACAATAACGTGGCCTATTCGACAGTGTCTTTGAGGATGGTGCAGCGTGATCAGTCGGTCGCTTCCTCGGCAAGCGCCAACGAGCCTGGCTTCGGAACGAAATTGACTGACACGCTGAAGGGCAGCTTCGAGGTGGTCGTGGAAGGTGTGAAGCTGCTGATCATTATGGCAGCTGGCGCGTTGCCTGTAGCCGCTGTGCTGGCGGTCGTTCTCGTGCCGATCCTTATGGCCGTGAGGCGTCGACGGAGAGTCGGCGCAGGCGGGAGGAAGGCGGCCTATGGCGAGTCGATCGCTCCATCGGCACCATCGTCCGCTGCGGCGGAGGCGCCCGATCAACCGGATAAGGAAACTTAACAGGTTAAAATAATTTTTCAAAAATCCTGCTCATGGAGCAGGATTTTTATTTTAGGTGGCGAACTACTGTATTCAGTGGGGGAAAGTGGGGCAAAGTGGAGTGTATGGGGGAAGGAGTGGAGCGGAATTATGTTTATGGGGGAATATCAGCATAGCATCGACGACAAGGGTCGGCTAATTATTCCTGCCAAATTCCGCGAAGCGCTTGGAACAACCTTCATTGCTACGCGCGGCCTCGATCATTGCTTGTTCGTCTATCCCATGACGGAGTGGAGCGCGCTGGAGCAGAAGCTGAAGTCGCTTCCGCTCATGAAGTCGGACGCGAGGGCGTTTACCCGGTTTTTTTTCTCGGGGGCGACGGAATGCGAGCTGGACAAACAGGGAAGGGTAAATATACCCAGCCACCTGCGGGAATATGCCAAGCTGGACAAGGATTGTATGGTGCTCGGCGTATCAGGCAGGGTGGAAATATGGAGCAAGGGAACATGGGACGGCTACTACGAGCAGTCCGAGCAGACCTTCAACGAAATCGCCGAGAAGCTGGTTGATTTCGATTTCAACTTCTAGATGGATAAACGCTTAGCAGGATAGCGAGAAACAGGAGGACATAAAGCGTGTTTCAGCATGTAACGGTTTTATTGGAGGAAGCGGTTGACGGTCTGGCGATCAAGCCGGACGGCATTTACGTCGATTGCACGCTTGGGGGAGCGGGGCATAGCGAGCTTATTGCCTCACGCCTGGGCGCGGGAGGACGTTTGATCGCATTCGACCAGGACGACTGGGCGCTGGACAACGCGCGCAAGAGGCTTGCTCCTTATATGGATAAAGTGACGCTGGTTAGAAGCAACTTCCGGTATTTGGAGCAGGAGCTGATAGGCTGCGACGTCCCTATGAAGGATGGTCTGCCGCAGGTGGACGGGTTTCTGTTCGATCTGGGGGTGTCGAGTCCACAGCTGGACGAGGCGGAGAGAGGATTCAGCTATAATCACGATGCGCCGCTTGACATGCGGATGGATCGGGAGGAGGAGCTGACGGCGCATGACATCGTCAACACTTGGGAGGAACGCGAAATTGCCCGCATCCTGGATCGTTATGGCGAGGAGAAGTTCGCGAGGAGCATTGCCCGTAACATCGTGAAGGCTCGCGAGGCCGCGCCAATCGAGAAGACGGGCGAGCTAGCGGAGCTGATCAAGCTCTCTATTCCCGCTGCAACGAGGAGGACGGGGCCGCATCCCGCCAAACGCTCCTTCCAGGCGCTGCGCATTGCGGTGAATGACGAGCTGGGCGCGGAGGAGGAGGCGCTTGAGGCGGCGGTCCGCTGTCTCGCTCCTGGCGGCAGAGCCTCGGTCATCACCTTTCACTCGCTGGAGGACCGGATCTGCAAGCAAATATTCGCCAAATATGTGGAGAAGTGTACTTGCCCGCCTGACTTCCCGTTATGCGTATGCGGTAACAAGGGCGTGCTGAAGCTTGTAAATCGCAAGCCAATCGCGCCGGGGGAGCGGGAGCTTGAGCTAAACCCGCGTGCGCGCTCGGCCAAACTAAGAATTGCGCAAAAGCTTTAAGAGGTTGTTTGAACAACCACTTTAAGTGAATTATTTGATAAGAGGGGGATAACTAGTGGCATACGTAAATGGAAACCTTGCGCTTCAGCCGAAGCGCAAGCCGCAGCAGCAGGAAGTCATTCGCGAAACTCGAAAAGTTGTCGTTAAACGTAAATCCTTGCCCATGCAGGAAAAGCTTCTTTATCTTTTTACCGTAATCATTTGCGTGGTGGTGGCCGGGGTTATCCTCTCTCGCTACGCTCAAATCTATGATATGAATGTGCAAATCAAAGGGATGAATGCCGATTACGAGACGATGAACGTCGAGCTCGAGGAGCTGAAGCGGCAGGTCGAAAGGCTCAGCAATCCAGAGCGGATCAGGGAAATGGCCGAGCTGCAGGGCATGGTAAGGACCTCGGACAACGGCATTACAGTCAAAAAAGATAATGACGGCTTAAGCACGGCTATGCGCGAATAGGGTGTGACCATATGAACAAAAGAATTAGGCTGCGGACGCTGTTATTTGGAGGGGTAATGACCCTCCTTTTTCTCATTCTGATTGGTAGAATATTCTATGTGCAAGTGTTGCAAGGAGATTTCTATTACGAGAAAGCGAAGGCGCGCTGGGCTGCGGCCGACAAGCTGACAGCCAAGCGGGGCACCATAACGGATCGGAACGGCAACGTGCTTGCTATGGATACGATCGCTTACAATGTATCCGTTAATCCCAAGCTCATTCACGAGCTTGGCATTACGGAGGAGGTTGTGAAGGGGCTGCAGGAAACGCTGGACGCCCCCGAAAGCGACATTCGCAAGGCGGTAACCGCGAAGAAGGAGAATGGCGAATTCTATGCCCACCGGGAGCTCCGCAGAGGCGGATGGCAAATCGAGAAGCAGACAGCGGATGAGCTGACAGCGTTCCGTAACGAGCTGAAAGAAGAGCTCCTGAAGAAGAAGCTAGGCTACGATACGGGCATTATGATCGATGAGACGCTCAAACGCGAATATCCCCGCGATACACTAGCGTCGCAGCTGGTGGGCTATATCGATGTGAATCGGGAGAACAAAACGGGTATCGAGGCTTATTTTGACGAGCAGCTGACGGGCACGGACGGCATCTTCCGCTATCAGAAGGATGGTGTGAGAGTCCAGCTCTCAGAGGGCGAGATCGAATACAAGCCCCAGCAGGATGGCAGCAGCATCGCCCTCACGATTGACAATGACATTCAGTGGTATGTGGAAGAAGCGCTGCGAGGCATCATGGAGAAATACCAGCCCAAGAGCGCGACTGCTATTGCTGCGGATCCCCAGACGATGGAAATATTGGCGATGGCCAATATGCCGGAGTTTAATCCCAATGCCTACTGGGACGCTCCTTACGCCAACATGTTCAACCACGCCGTCGGGTCGCTGTACGAGCCAGGCTCCACGTTCAAGATCGCGACGCTTGCGGCCGCGGTGGAGGAGGGCCTGTTCAACCCGGATGAGCTGTATCAATCGGGTCGCTATAAGGTGCCGGGCGATACTCACGTGATCAGGGACCATAATCTTGACGGCTGGGGGACCATCTCCTTCCTTGACGGCTTAAAATATTCCAGCAATGTCGCGTTTGTCAAGCTTGGATTGGAGCGGCTCGGCGCGGAGAGACTGAGAGATTATATCACCAGATTCGGCTTTGGCCAAAAGACGGGCATCGAGCTGCCCAATGAGCTGACCGGCTCCATCCGCTTCCAATACAACATGGACATTGCGGCGGCGTCCTTCGGACAAGGCGTCTCGGTGACGGCGATTCAGCAGGTCGCGGCAGTAGCGGCCGTCGCGAACGGCGGCAAGCTGATGGTGCCGCATGTCATCAAGAGCGTAACCGACCCGAACACCAACACCACGATGCTGACGGAGCCAAAGGTCATTCGTCAGGTTATATCGGAGGATACGTCGCGCAAGGTAGGCGAATATTTGGAGCAGGTCGTCTCCGACCAGGAGATCGGCACAGGCCGCAACGCCTATATTGAAGGCTATCGCGTGGCCGGCAAGACGGGAACGGCGCAGAAGTATATCGGAGGCCGATATTCGGAGGAAAAGTTCATGGTGTCCTTCATCGGTTATGCGCCTGTGGACAACCCGCGTATTGTACTCTACATTGCTGTCGATGAGCCGAATGACCGGTACGCGGGCGGCGGCTCGGTCGCGGCGCCTGCCTTCCAGGAAATTGTCCGCAAAAGCTTGCGGAAGATGGGCGTAGCCCCTAATTGGGTGCCGGAGGAGAATTCCGGAACAAACGAAATTAAGGTCGTTGTGCCGGACATGGGCAAGCTTCAGGTTGCCAGGGCGAAGGATGAGCTGAAAGCCAAGGCGTTATCCTATGAAATTGTCGGAGACGGCGGGACGGTGCTTGCGCAAATTCCGTCGGAGGGCTCCATCATTCACCCGACACAGAAGGTATATCTCATAACAGAGCAGAAGGATAAGCTGCCAGTGCCGAATTTAACCGGCGTGTCGCTGCGGGACGCGCTGGAGCTGACCTCGATTATAGGGGCGAAGCTCCTGCCGCAAGGCTCAGGCTACGTCGTCTCCCAGCAGGTGGAGGAGAAGAATGGCGTCCGAATCGTGAAGGTGCAGCTGCTCCCGCCCGCAGGCTCCGAGCTTTACGACGAGGCAGCTGCCACTGTCGCCGCTTTGTCGGAGGAGGAAGCCGTCGAAGGCGAAGCGCAGCCTGCTCCGAAGGATGAACAGGCCGCAGAAAACTGATATCCTCGTCCGGGAAGCTTGTTCTATCCCCCCCTTGTCCCGAATAGGCTGAATAGAGTGTTTCTGCACGCTTTATGGTCGATTCAGCGTACGTCGGTACGAAGGGGGAGGTCCATTGTGAAGGTTTCAAACGTGACGGTTCGAAGGCGGCTGTTCCTGGTGCTGCTTTTTGCGGGTGTTGCTTTTCTGGCGTTATGTATTCGACTTGCTTATGTACAGTTGATTGAAGGGGCGGAGCTGTCTGCGAAAGCGGAGGATTCCTGGCGCCGGGATATTCCATATATGGGGAGCCGCGGCGAGATATGGGATCGCAACGGCGTCCGGCTGGCCTATAACGTCAGCTCACCGACCGTGTGGGCGATTCCTGTCCAGGTGAAGGACAAGGAGGGAACCGCTGAGACGCTGGCAAGGATGCTGGGCTCAACCGAAGAGAAGATGATGAGCTTTCTGACCAAGAAGGCGATGATCGTCAATCTGGGCACGGCTGGCCGCAAGCTTTCGCAGGAAAAGGCGGAGGAGATTCAAGCGCTTGAGCTGCCCGGCATCGTGGTAGCGGAGGACAACAAACGATTTTATCCTTACGGCAGCCTTGCCGCTCACCTGCTTGGCTTTACGGGCATTGACAATCAAGGGCTTACTGGCGTGGAGGCCAGATATGACGATATGCTCAAAGGCATTCAGGGCAATGTGTCCTGGTTATCCGACGCCGCAGGGCGTCAGATGCCGAATTCGTCCGACATTTATGTCGAGCCGAAGGAAGGGCTGACGCTGCAGCTGACGATCGACCAGGAAATTCAGACCATTATGGAGCGCGAGCTGGATCAGGCCATGACGGCGCTGCAGCCGGACGGCATTATCGCCATTGCCATGGACCCGAACAACGGCGAAATATTAGGCATGGCCAGCCGGCCGACCTATGAGCCGGACAAGTACAGGGAGGTCGCCTCCGAGGTGTATAATCGGAATTTGCCCATCTGGATGACGTATGAGCCGGGCTCCACGTTTAAGATTATTACACTGGCAGCCGCTCTGGAGGAGAAGAAGGTTGACTTGACGAATGAAACGTTCTTCGATCCCGGAGCCATCGAGATAGGTGGAGCGAGGCTTCGCTGCTGGAAGAAGGGCGGCCACGGCAGCCAGACGTTCTTGGAGGTTGTGGAAAACTCCTGCAATCCCGGGTTCGTGACGTTAGGCAACCGGCTCGGAAAGGAAACTTTGTTCCAATATATTAAGGACTTCGGCTTCGGCACCAAAACAGGGATCGACATCGGCGGGGAAGAAAACGGCATCCTGTTCAAGCTTAGTCAGGTTGGTCCTGTGGAGCTGGCGACAACAGCGTTCGGCCAAGGCGTGTCCGTCACGCCGATTCAACAGATTACGGCGGTGTCTGCGGCCATCAACGGGGGGACGCTATACAAGCCTCACGTGGCCAAATCCTTTATTAACCGCGAAACCGGAGAAACCGTACAGACGATTGAGCCTGAGGCGGTCCGCAAGGTGATCTCCGAGGAAACGTCGAAGCAGGTTCGCGAGGCGCTGGAGAGTGTAGTAGCCAAAGGAACGGGACGTAACGCGTTTATCGACGGCTACCGTGTCGGCGGCAAGACGGGCACCGCGCAGAAGGTTATCAACGGGCGGTATTCGCCGAACGAGCATATTGTTTCGTTTATCGGCTTTGCGCCGGCGGACGATCCACAGATCGTCATTTATGTGGCGGTCGACAATCCGCAGGGCATTCAGTTCGGCGGTCTGGTGGCTGCTCCCATTGTTCGCGGCATGATGGAGGATGCCCTGTCGGTGCTCGAAATTCCGCCCCGCGAGAATCAGATCGACCGGCTGTACAAATACGGGGATACGCCGATCGTGACCGTGCCGAACGTTGTAGGCAAAAGCGTCTCGGAGTTGTACGAGGACTTGAATATGAACTTTAATCTGACTTCCGCAGGCACAGGGCAATATGTCATTCGACAAGCTCCCGCGGCCGGCACGCGAGTAGACCGCGGCTCCACGATCCGGATTTACCTCGGGGACGAGGAGGACGTCGAGCAGACGCATTCCCATTAACCATCGCTTTTATAGACGTATAATAGGCGTATAAGCAACTGGGCCATTAACACGGCAGCTCTGGGCGGCATATAGTATCCCGTCAGAGTTATCGAGGGAGGCTTGGTGGATATGCGTCTGAGCGAACTTACAGATTTGCTGCTTACAGCCCGCTTGGTCGGGGATGGGGAGACGGAAATTACAGGAGTAGAGAAGGATTCCAGGAAGGTGAAGCCGGGTGGGCTGTTCTTATGCGTGCCGGGTCTGACAGTGGACGGCCATACGTTCGCTGCGGACGCGGTGAAGCGGGGGGCAAGCGCACTTGTGTGCGAGCGCGAGCTGCCGCTTGAGGTCCCGCAGCTGATCGTGAAGGACTGCAGACTGGCGACTGCCGTAATCTCCGATTATGTATACGGCCATCCCAGCAGCCAAGTGAAGGTTATTGGCGTGACGGGCACAAACGGGAAGACGACTACGACTTATTTGATAGAGCGCATCTTGAATGACAGCGGCAAGCCTTCCGGCGTCATCGGCACCATTGAATGGCGTTATGGGGGCAAGTCGTTCCCTGCAAGCGGAACGACGCCGGACGCGCATGATCTTCAGCGTCAGCTTGGGGAGATGAGAGACGCCGGCACGCGCTACTGCGCGATGGAGGTGTCGTCGCACGCGCTGGAGCAGGGCCGGGTGAAGGGCTGCCGCTTCCGCACCGCCATCTTCACCAACCTGACGCAGGACCATCTGGATTACCACGGCACGATGGAGAAATATAGGGACGCCAAGGGCTTGTTTTTCTCCAGGCTGGGCAACGCCTATCCCCATTCCCCGGCGGAGCGCTCCTATGCGGTGCTGAACGCGGATGATCCCGCCAGCGCCGCGTACGGGATGCTGACTTCCGCTGAAGTCATTACTTACGGCATATTGAACACTGCGGACGTGAGGGCGAAGAACATCCGCATCACGGCACAAGGGACAGAGTTCCGCGCGCTCACCTTCCGAGGGGACATGGACATTAGGCTCAGGTTGTCAGGCAAGTTCAACGTCTATAACGCGCTTGCGGCAATCGCAGCCGCGCTTGTCGAGGATATAGCGCTGGAGGACATCAAGCGCTCGCTGGAATCCATTCCGGGCGTGCCGGGACGCGTTGAGAGTGTTGAGGCGGGCCAGCCGTTCGCAGTGGTCGTCGATTATGCCCATACGCCGGACGGACTCGAGAACGTGCTGCGTGCGGTGCGTGAGTTTGCCGCCGGCAGGGTCATATGCGTATTCGGCTGCGGCGGGGACCGCGATCGGACGAAGCGCCCTCTTATGGGAGGTATCGCGGCACGGCTGGCGGATGAAGTCATCGTCACCTCTGACAATCCCAGGACGGAGGACCCCAGCCGGATTATTGGGGATATCGAGGCGGGACTTCTGGAAGCGGGTCTCGCGAGGGAGAAATACGCGTTAATTGCGGATCGCCGCGAAGCGATTCAAAAAGCGGTTGAAATGGCAAGCCCAGGCGATGTAGTATTGATTGCGGGGAAAGGTCATGAAACCTACCAGCTTGTCGGAGGCAAGGTATACGACTTCGACGATCGATTAGTAGCAAAAGAAGCCATAAGGGGACTAATACATTGATTAAACGGACTGTAGGGCAGATCGCGTCGATGTGCGGCGCGATTCGCAAGGGAGGCCGCGCGGACGAGATGGTCAGCGGCGTAATGACGGACAGCAGAATAGCGGGGAGCGGAGAGCTGTTCGTGCCCATCGTGGGCGAGCGGTTCGATGGGCATGCATTTGCGGAGCAGGCGGCTGCAAGCGGCGCGAAGGCGATGCTATGGCAGAAGGGCCGGGAGCTGCCGGCCTCGCTTGCGGAGCTGCCGTTTCTTCTTGTCGACGATACGCTGGCCGCGCTTCAGCGGCTCGCTTCGGCATACCGCGGCGAGCTGATGGCGCGTGTCGTCGGCATAACCGGCAGCAACGGGAAGACGACGACCAAGGATATGGCGGCGGCGCTGCTGGGCATGCAATACCGCGTGCTGAAGACGGAGGGCAACCTGAACAATCATATCGGGCTGCCTCTTACGCTATTGAAGATGGACGAGGATACGGAGGTTGCCGTGCTAGAGATGGGGATGAGCGGCTTCGGCGAGATCGAGCTGCTCACGAAGATCGCCATGCCTGACGTCGCCATTATTACCAACATCGGCGACGCCCATCTGCTTCAGCTTGGCTCGCGCGCAGGCATCGCTAAGGCGAAGCTGGAGATCGCGCTGGGACTGTCCGACGGCGGCACCCTGCTCTACAATGGCGACGAGCCTCTGCTTCAGGAGGGCTTAGCGTCCATGAAGCTCCCGGAAGGTGTGGCGCTTCGCACCTTCGGCCTGGGCCCATCTTGTGAATGGTCCGCTGAGGATATGGACCTGTCGCCGTTCGACAGCGGCTTTGCTCCTCTGTACAAGAGTGAGCGGACAGCGCTTGGAACGCTTCGTATACCGGTGCCCGGCCGCCATAACATCAGCAACGCACTGGCGGCGATAGCCGCAGCCCGCCTGTTCGGCGTCAAGCCGGCCGACATTGCCAGAGGCTTCGAGACGCTGTCGCTTACGGGCATGCGGATTGAGCCGACCCGAGCTTCGAACGGCGCTGTTGTGCTGAATGATGCCTACAACGCCAATCCCACTGCGGTTCGCGCGGCCATCGATTTGGTGGCGGGGCTGGAGGGCTTCGGCAGAAGATGGATTGTGCTCGGCGACATGCTGGAGCTGGGACCTGATGAGGTGACGCTCCATGTTGAGATGGGTGAATATTTGGCAGGCGGCAAGGCGGAGGGCTTACTGACGCACGGGCCGCTGTCCATCCATACCAGCGAGGCGGCGGCGCGCGTCTTGCCTGACGTTGCGGAGCAGGGTCTAATCCGCCACTTCGACAACAAGGAAGAGCTGGCGGCGTGGCTGAAGGAGAAGCTGCAGCCGGACGACCTCGTTCTGGTGAAGGGCTCGCGAGGTATGCGCATGGAACAGGTTGTCCAAGCTTTGGAGAAGGGGTGAGAAGATGGATATGATGGTCATCTTGTTTGCGATCGGCGTTTCTTTCCTGCTAGCGGTTTTGCTGGGACCATTGTTCATTCCGCTTCTCCGCAGGCTGAAGTTCGGCCAGCAAATTCGCGAGGTCGGTCCTCAAAGCCATTTGAAGAAGCAGGGTACGCCGACGATGGGCGGCATTATCATTATGATCGCGCTGCTGATCGCGTTCCTTCGCTTCGCCGACAAGACGCCCGAATTTTGGGTGCTGCTGACAGCGTCGCTCGGCTTCGGCCTTGTAGGCTTTCTGGACGACTATATCAAAATCGTATTCAAGCGCTCGCTGGGCTTGACGGCGAGGCAGAAGCTGTTCGGTCAGCTGCTGTTCTCCGTCGCGGTCTGCGCTATGCTGTACAATATGAATCACAGCACGGAAATAGTTGTGCCGGGGACGGGCTTTGGATTTGATCTCGGCTGGTTCTACTATCCCTTTGTCGTTATTATCATGTTCGCAGCCAGCAACTCTGTCAACTTTACGGACGGGCTGGACGGACTGCTCGCCGGCACCAGCGCCATCGCGTTCGGCGCGTTCACAATAGTGGCGCTGCAGGCGTCCTCCCATGAGTCGGCGGTATTCTCGGCGGCTATGATCGGAGCGGTGCTAGGCTTCCTCGTATTCAACGCGCATCCCGCCAAGGTGTTTATGGGGGACATGGGCTCCCTTGGCATCGGGGGCGGCATCGCAGCCGTCGCGATTCTGACCAAGACGGAGCTGCTGCTCATTCTGATCGGCGGCGTGTTCGTTCTGGAGATGCTGTCTGTTATTATCCAGGTTGCTTCATTCAAGCTCAGGGGCAAGCGGATCTTCAAAATGAGCCCGATTCACCATCATTTCGAGCTGTCGGGCTGGTCGGAGTGGAAGGTCGTTGCCGTGTTCTGGTCCGTTGGCTTGGTATTCGCGGCTGCAGGCGTACTGCTCATTATGTAGCTTCAAGCGAATGATGCATCTCAATACGAAGGGCGTGGGCGGTTCTCGCAAGAAGAGAGCCGCTTCCTGCATACATAGAAAGGAATGGCCTTATGAATCATCCATCCACCTACAGCGGTCAGCGCGTTGTCGTGCTTGGGCTCGCAAGAAGCGGTGTCAGCGTCGCCAAGCTGTTCCATAAGCTCGGCGCAGACGTTATTGTCAATGATAAGAAAGACCGTGAATTATGTCCCGAAGCGGATGAGCTGTCCGCTTTGGGCATTTCTGTGCTGTGTGGTTATCATCCGGACGACCTGATCGACGGCCGTACAGCCTTGCTTGTGAAAAACCCCGGCATTCCCTATTCCGCAGCTCCAGTCCAAGCGGCGCTGGCGCGAGGCGTAGAGGTGATTACGGAGGTGGAAGCCGCTTATTGGCTGTCTCCGGCTCCGATCATTGGCATTACCGGCTCCAATGGCAAGACAACAACAACGACGCTTATAGGCAAGCTTCTGGAAGCAGCCGGCATGAAGCCGATCGTGGCGGGGAATATCGGACTGCCGCTGTGCGAGGCTGTGCAGGAGGCGGAGCAGGACGGCTGGATTGTCGCCGAGCTGAGCAGCTTCCAGCTGAAAGGGACTGCCGCATTCCGTCCGCAAGTGGGGCTGCTGCTTAACCTGGCGGAGACGCATTTGGACTATCATGGCGATATGGAGGACTATGTCGCCTCCAAGCGCAAGCTGTTCGCCAACCAGCAGGAAGGCGATACCGCCGTTCTGAATTGGGACGACAAGGCCTGCCGGGAAGCGGCCGAAGGCTTGAGAGCTGCCGTGCTGCCGTTCTCCCTCTACGAGCGGCTGGAGAAGGGCGTCTGCGTCGAGCCTCCCTATAGCCGGGAGGACGGCGCCGGCGAGGCGCAAGCGGAGCGGCGCATCGTATATCGCGCCGATGGCATGGAGACTGCCATCATGCCTGTAGACGCGCTCGGCATTCCGGGCAGGCATAATGCCGCCAACGCGCTGGCGGCTATCGCGGCGGCGTTGGCGGCGGGAGCGCCAGCGGCTGGGCTGGCGAAGCCGCTGGAGCAGTTCAAGGGCGTGGAGCATCGTCTGGAGTTTGTAGCGGAGCGTGGAGGCGTAGCCTACTACAATGATTCCAAAGCCACCAATCCGACGGCGACGACCATGTCGGTCCGTTCGCTCAAGAGGCCGATCATTCTCATTGCGGGAGGGCTGGACCGGGGCTCCGATTATATGGAGCTGCTTCCTCTCTTTCGCGGGCTGAAGGGGCTGGTAACGCTCGGCCAGACCAAGAATAAGCTGCTGAAGGTGGCGGAGCTTGCAGGTTTAACGAACGCGCAATCGGTGAACGATGAGAAGGACGCCGAGAGCACTCTTCGCCAGGCGGTAAGCCAGGCGGCCTCGCTTGCCGAGGCGGGCGATATTGTTCTTCTATCGCCCGCGTGCGCAAGCTGGGATATGTTCGCATCCTACGAGCAGAGAGGGAGCATTTTTAAGCAATCGGCGCATACCTTGTAAGTAGGGGGCCTGTCCCTACTTTCCCATGCGAAGAGGTGTGTTGCGATGGCAAAAGCGCGGACTGCCCCGGATATGTGGCTGCTTGCGGCAATCGGACTGATCCTGTCGATCGGTCTTGTCATGGTGTACAGCGCAAGCGCCGTGCTTGCGTTCCACGAGTTCGGCGATCGATTCTATTATGTGAAGCGGCAGCTGCTGTTTGCCGGGCTGGGCGTAGGTGCGTTACTATTTACAATGAGGACGCATTATTCCGTCTGGAAGAAATGGGCGCCGCTGGCGCTTATCGTCTGCTTCGGGCTGCTGGTGCTGGTGCTTATCCCCGGCGTCGGCGTTGTTCGCGGCGGCGCGCGAAGCTGGCTCGGCATCAGCTCCTTCGGCATTCAGCCGTCGGAGTTCATGAAGCTGGCGATGATCTTGTTCCTGGCCAAATGGCTGTCCGAGAAGCAGGGGATGATTACGCAGTTCACAAAAGGGCTTATGCCCCCGCTTGGCCTGGTTTTTCTGGCCTTCGGCATGATTATGCTGCAGCCGGATCTCGGGACGGGGACCGTCATGGTGGGCGCGTCTATTATTCTTATTTTTACCGCAGGCGCTAGACTGTCCCATCTGGGAGGGCTCGCTATGCTGGGCGTTGTTGGTTTCGTTGGGCTTATTCTGGCGGCTCCCTATCGTCTGCAGCGCATTACGTCCTTCCTGGATCCGTGGTCGGATCCGCTGGGCGGAGGGTACCAAATTATACAATCGCTGTTCGCTGTCGGGCCTGGCGGTCTCGTCGGCCTCGGTCTCGGCATGAGCCGCCAAAAGTTCAGCTATTTGCCGGAGCCGCAGACGGATTTCATATTTTCGATCCTGGCGGAGGAGCTTGGCTTCATCGGAGGCTCCACGCTTATTCTATTATTCCTGGTCGTCGTATGGCGGGGCATCAGGGCCGCAATCGCGGCGCCGGATACGTTCGGCAGCCTGCTTGCGGTAGGCATTACCGGCATTATCGGCGTGCAGGTGTTAATAAATATCGGCGTAGTCATTGGCATGATGCCCGTTACAGGCATTACGCTGCCGCTTGTCAGCTATGGAGGCTCATCCTTGACGCTGCTGCTGACGGCGCTTGGCATTCTGCTGAACATATCCCGTTATTCGAGGTGAATCATATGCGTATCGTGTTGACCGGTGGAGGAACCGGCGGCCACATTTATCCTGCGGTTGCCATAGGCAAGCATATGCAGCAGCTCGATCCGGACACGAGGCTGCTGTACATAGGAACAGAGAACGGCATGGAGAGCCGTGTCGTGCCTGGACAGAGCATACCGTTCGAGGCGATTGAGATTACCGGCTTCCGTCGGAAGCTGTCACTGGAAAATATCAAGACAGTCATGCGGTTTCTGAAGGGCGTGAAGCGCTCCAAGGCGCTGCTGCGCGAATTCAAGCCAGACGTCGTTGTCGGCACTGGCGGCTATGTATGCGGACCCGTCGTGTATGCGGCGGCGAAGCTTGGCATTCCTACATTTATTCATGAGCAGAACGCGATCCCGGGCTTGACGAATCAATTCCTGTCCCGGTATGCCGATCATATCGGCGTCAGCTTTCCGGAATCGGAGAAGCAATTCCCAAGGGCCAAAGCAACCTCCTATACGGGCAATCCGGTAGCCTCCAACGTGCTGCGAGCCGCGCCCGGCAAGGGCTTGGAGTCCCTGGGCCTTCAGGCCGGCACAAGGCTGGCGCTGATTGTCGGTGGAAGCCGTGGCGCGCGGGCGCTGAACGAAGCGGTCATCGAGATGGCGCCGAAGCTAAGCCGTCTAGCCGGCGCGCGCGTAGTGTTCGTGACGGGGGATATCTATTACGAGTCGACAAAAGAGCGAATACAAGCGCTTGGCGCGGGGAGCTCCCTGACGCTGGTGCCTTACTTAAATAATATGGCTGAGGTATTGCGGGACACGGCGCTGGTCGTCAGCCGCTCCGGCGCTTCGTCGCTGGCGGAGATTACGGCGCTGGGCCTGCCTTCGATTCTGATTCCGTCTCCCAACGTAACCAACAATCATCAGGAGGCGAATGCCAGAAGCCTCGTCAACGCCGGGGCGGCTGAGCTGCTGCTGGAGAAGGAGCTCAGCGGCGAGAAGCTGCTTGGCGCCATGGAGGCGCTGCTCGGCGATCGCAAGCGGATGGCCGCCATGTCGGGCGCCGCGTCGAAGCTGGCCGTGCCGGACTCCGCGGCCCGCATCGCAGACGCGCTGCTGGGCTTGCGGCGATTCCGCTAGAGCCCCTTGGCTATAGGCGATTGTCACACAACCTGAACGCAGGGCATAGGATACTCTATATTCGCGACCGACGCCATCGAGAGCGGATGATTGCAGCAGAGCGGCTCTCAGCCGCGGCGAATGGCAGTACCGCAGCACCTTAAGGAGGAAGACGCAATGGAAGCACTTATAGCGGAGCTTGAAAAAGCGAGAATAGGAAAGCTGTTACCGAACGAGCCGCTGTCGAAGCATACGACCTGGAAAATCGGCGGTCCCGCCGATTTATTAATCCTTCCGGCGGGGAAGGAGGAGCTGATCGCCACCGTGAAGCTGCTGAATAAGCTTGGCGCCAGCTGGTCCAATCTGGGCCGTGGCTCCAATATGCTGGTCAGCGACAAGGGGATTCGCGGGGTTGTAATCAAGCCGGCAGATGGTCTCGATTACGTGCGTTTCGAAGGAACAACCGCCATAGCGGGGGCTTCCTACTCATTTATCAAGCTTTCGGTGATGGCTGGCAAGGAAGGGCTGACAGGTCTGGAATTCGCGGGGGGAATTCCGGGCACGGTCGGAGGCGCCGTCTATATGAACGCGGGAGCGCACGGATCGGATGTGTCGCGTATTTTCAAATATGCTGACATTGTTCTGGAGACAGGTGAATTGGTACGTTTTGAAGAAAAGGATATGCGTTTCGCTTACCGCCATTCCATCCTTCACGAGATGAAGGGGCTTGTCGCAGAAGCGGCTTTTGAGCTGGCCGAGGGCGACCGGATGGAAATTGCGTCCACGCTGGCCACCTACAAGGAGAGAAGATTGCGGACTCAGCCGCTGCAGCTGCCCTGCGCGGGGAGCGTATTCCGCAATCCGCCGGGGGATTACGCCGCAAGGCTCATCCAGGAGGCTGGACTGAAGGGGTTCACCATGGGAGGAGCGCAAGTATCCGAGCTTCACGCCAATTTTATCATCAACACCGGGCAAGCGACAGCTAGAGATGTTCTCGCCCTTATGTCCCACATACAAAGCACCGTGGAGCAGCGCTTCGGCGTCAAGCTGGTGCCGGAGGTATTGGTGTCGGGCGAGCGGTAATTCGGAGGTGATACATTGGACAAATTGGTGATTGAAGGCGGGAAACCACTCTCAGGAACCATAGTTATCCAAGGAGCAAAAAATGCCGCATTGCCGATATTGGCAGCCAGCCTGCTGGCTGAGGGCACAACAACAATTGATTCCGTGCCTCATTTGCTGGATATCGACGTAATGCTGAACATTTTGCGCGAATTAGGATGCCGCGCCGAGCATACGGGAGATACGGTTGTGCTGGATACAACGTCAGCTCATACGTCCCATGTGCCGGAAACGCTGATGAAACAGATGAGATCCTCGATCTTCTTAATGGGACCGCTGCTTGCCAGGTTCGGCGAGGTGCAGGTGTACCAGCCGGGAGGGTGCGCCATCGGCGAACGCAAGATCGATCTTCATCTGCAGGGGCTTCAGGCGCTTGGCGCGGAAATCGAAGAGGCCCACAACCGAATTGTCTGCCGCGCGAGCAAGCTGGCCGGAGCAGACATTCATCTAAGCTTCCCGAGCGTAGGCGCAACGGAAAACATCATGATGGCAGCGGTGCTGGCGGAAGGACGCACAACGATCAGCAATGCCGCCCGCGAGCCGGAAATTCAAGATTTGCAGCGATTCCTTAATGCCATGGGCGCCAAAATTATGGGAGCCGGCACAGATACGATTACAATTGACGGCGTTAGCGAGCTATCGCCGTGCCGTTACAAGGTTATTCCGGACCGGATTGTGGCAGGCACCGTTATGGTGGCGGCCGCCGCAACCCGCGGCCAGGTTACTCTCCAGGAAACTCAGCCCGCTCATCTCTCCTCTCTTATCCATGTTCTGCGCCGCGCAGGTGTTCAAATTGTCGTCGACGGTGATATAATAAAGGTCGGCAGCTCCGCCAGGCCGAAGGCGGTGGAGCGGATTGTCACTTCTCCTTATCCGGCATTCCCTACGGATCTGCAATCTCAAATGATGGTCCTTCTCGCGTTAGCGGACGGTGTCAGCATATTGAAGGAAACGATATTCGAAGGAAGGCTCAAGCATGTCGACGAGCTGTCTCGCATGGGCGCTGACATTCGCGTCGACCTGAACGCGGCTTTCATCCGAGGCGTGCCCAGACTGTACGGCGCGACCGTAGAGGCCACGGATCTGCGGGCAGGAGCAGCTCTTGTCATTGCGGGGCTTGCCGCGCAAGGACGCACGATCGTGGAGCAGGTACACCATATCGACCGCGGTTATGACCGGATTGAAACGATGTTATCCAGGCTGGGGGCTCGCATTACAAGAACGTCGCCAGTGCCGAATATGCCTAATCATTAATGATATGCCATCCAGCGGTAAGTTAGAAACGAATGGCTACCTCAACCGGCCTTGCCTCGCAATGGAATTGGGGCGGCCATCGTTTCGAGGAAAAGAGGGACAAGTCATGAACACACAAATGCCTGTGCTGAAGGAGCCCGCACACAAACGCAGAGGCAATAAGAAGCTGCTTGCCGTTCTATTTCTTTTGTTTATTGCCCTGCTAGGCGTCTTATTCTTTAATTCTTCCATTAGCAAAATTTCAGAAATTGGAATAGCCGGCATGCATTTCACCACAACTGAGCAAATTGCCGCCGCCTCCAAGATTGAAGTGGGCGACCCCTTCTTCCAGACGGCGTCGGATATCATATCCCGCAATGTCAAGGCATTGCCTCAAGTGAAGGAAGCCAAGGTCATGAAGGTATTCCCCGGGATTGTCAAAATTACGGTCCAGGAATATCCCGTTGTAGCGTTCGAGCTGTCCGCGGAGGGCAACCTGACTGCGCTGCTGTCGAACGGGACAAGCGTATCCGCTGACCAAGACAGCGCGCAGCTGCTGGACAAGCCCGTTCTATCGGGCTGGACGGCTGGCGATCCCGTCAAAAACGCACTGACAGAGAAGCTTGCGCTTATTCCGCAGCAGCAGCTGTCGGACCTGTCCGAGATTTCGCCTATACCGTCCAAGGCTTATCCGGACCGCATTCGCATCTATACGCGCACGCATTTCGAGGTGATTACGGCGGTTTCCGTGCTTCCAGACAAAATCGACGCGCTGAATGCCGTAATCGAAACGCAGGAGCCTGGCAAAATTACGATGCTGCTCGCCGATACCTATGTGCCCTTCCAAACGGAGGGGGAAGAGGGCGACGGCGCTGCCGACGATCGGGACGGCTCATAAAATGCGAGAACTGAGTAAAAAGAGACTACTCAATAGCTTCAAAGAATGGTAGAATTTTATTTACGGCGTTTGCGGAGTCTGATGACTGAAACGCATCGAGCTGCCGTCCATGACTTCCATTGTCCCCTCTGTCAACGGTTTTGCCGCTGTCCGCGGCATGAAGGCTTCATCCTTCGACACGCATTTGCAGGATGTGTGAAAATTTTGTTGAAAAAAGAGGGAAAATATTAATGGCGTTGAATAAGTAGAGAGACTTGATCATACTTAGCTTTCACCATCATATATGACGATAACAATTATCTATTTTGGAAACGGAGGTGCCGCGAGTTGAGCAGTAATGACATCATCGTCAGTTTGGACATCGGTACATCCAAAGTTCGTGCTATTATTGGCGAAATGAATAATGGAGCCATTAATATTATTGGAGTTGGATCTGCTGATTCAGAGGGGATTCGCAAGGGAGCAATCGTCGATATTGACCAGACTGTACAATCGATCCGCAATGCCGTAGAGCATGCTGAGCGTATGGTCGGCATTCAAATATCTGATGTATATGTAGGGATTCAAGGCAATCATATTGCGTTGCAGACCAATCATGGCGTCGTTGCGGTATCCAACGAGGACAGGGAAATTGGAGAAGAGGATATCGAGCGGGTGCTGCAAGCGGCTAAGGTCGTTGCGCTGCCGCCCGAGAGGGAAATTATCAATCTGGTGCCAAAGCAATATTTGGTCGACGGTCTGGAAGGAATTTCGGACCCTCGGGGCATGATAGGGGTAAGGCTTGAGGTTGAAGCGACAATCGTAACAGGCACCAAGACGGCGATACATAATCTGATGCGCTGCGTCGAGAAAGCCGGATTGCGTATTTCCGGCGTTATTCTTATGTCGCTGGCGTCCGGTGTGATGTCGCTTACGAAGGACGAGAAGATGATTGGCACTGTGCTGGTGGATATCGGCGCGGGGTCTACCACAATCGCCATCTATGAGCAAGGCGGCTTAGCCGCGATTTCGACGCTTCCGATCGGCGGCGAATTCGTGACCAACGATATTGCTTATGGACTTCGCACGCAAAGCGATCAAGCAGAGAAGTTCAAGCTGAAGTACGGCTGCGCCATTATGGCTGACGCGGCTGATGATGTGAAATTTAAGGTTTCGCGCATGGGCAGCAACCTGGAGAAGGAATTTTCGCAGAAGGATCTGGCCAGCATTATTGAGCCCCGCATGCAAGAAATTTGCCAGCTTATTCGGCAGGAAGTGCGGCGGCTTGGGTACGGCGACAAAGTGAACGGGTACGTGCTGACGGGTGGAGCGGCTGCTCTTCCAGGCACGGTTGCGCTGGCGCAATACGAGCTGGAAAGCTCGGTTCGCATCGCGCTGCCTGACTTTATCGGCGTGAAGGACTCCGCTTACAGCAGCGGTGTTGGCATGATTCAATATGTTTCGAAGTATATGGGCGTTCGAGGCGCCGGCGCCGTCAAGAAAGCAGCAGCAAGCCGCAAAGCGGGTCCCGCAGCTTCATCTAAACCCGGTATGTTCGAGCGGATCAAAAACATGTTTAACGAATTTATTTGACTGGGGGAAAATGTGAGATGTTGGAATTCGATTTGGAGCTTGAACAGCTCGCTCAAATAAAAGTAATTGGTGTTGGCGGCGGCGGAAGCAATGCCGTGAACCGAATGATTGAGAATGGTGTCAAGGGTGTCGAGTTTATTACCGTCAATACGGATGCCCAGGCGCTGCATCTTGCCAAATCCGAGCATAAGCTGCAAATCGGCGACAAGCTGACCCGCGGTCTGGGTGCCGGAGCTAATCCTGATGTGGGCCATAAGGCGGCCGAGGAATCCCGTGATTTGATTATGAATCAGCTCAAGGGCTCCGATATGGTGTTCGTTACAGCGGGCATGGGCGGCGGTACAGGCACGGGCGCGGCTCCCGTCATCGCGGAGATCGCGCGCGAGTGCGGCGCGTTGACCGTTGGCGTCGTGACGCGTCCGTTCACCTTCGAGGGACGCAAGCGTTCCGGACAAGCCGAGCACGGCATCGAAGCGCTGAAGGAAAAGGTGGACACGCTGATCGTCATTCCGAACGATCGCCTTCTGGAAATTGTCGACAAGAAAACGCCGATGCTGGAAGCGTTCCGCGAAGCGGACAACGTGCTGCGCCAAGCGGTGCAAGGCATCTCTGACCTGATTGCAGTGCCGGGTCTGATCAACCTCGATTTCGCCGACGTGAAGACGATTATGACGGAGCGCGGCTCCGCGCTTATGGGCATCGGCATCGCTACAGGCGAGAATCGTGCAGCAGAGGCGGCGCGCAAGGCAATTATGAGCCCATTGCTGGAAACCTCGATCGACGGCGCTCGCGGCGTCATTATGAATATTACAGGCGGCAGCAATCTGTCCCTGTATGAGGTGAATGAGGCGGCTGAGATCGTTATCTCCGCATCCGATCCGGATGTGAATATGATCTTCGGCGCAATCATCGACGAGGATCTGAAGGACGAGATCAAGGTTACTGTCATCGCGACAGGCTTCGAGTCGAAGGGCGCGCCGCAGCCTGCGCGCAGAGGCGGCTCCCAGCAGGAAGCGGGCTACAGTGAGCCGAAGTCCTCGCCAAGCCAATCCAGCGTCAAGCCATTCGGCGTAGGCACGTCCAGCGATCAGCTGGAAATTCCTGCCTTCCTCCGCAAGCAGCCGCGCGGAGACAGATAATTGGATAGGTCGACATGAATAGCAAGCATAGAAGGTCCAAGGGGCAGTTTGCACCCTTGGGCTTTTTTTGTATGGCGTGCCCAGAAGCACGCATCTTCTAGCCGGTGAAAGTCCGGTCGCGGGAGGGGCCAAGCCCCCGCGTAGCTAGGATACCTGCGTACGGCGAAATCTGTGCGTAGAAGCGTATCGACGAAAGTACCTGTCGGAGACAGGGCGAGCGAAATACCAGGCCGTAACATGAAGTGAATCCTGCCGCGTCGTCAAAAAGGCCTCGCAAGAGGGACAAGAGGAAGCCGAGTCCCGCATACATGGACGAAGGCCAGGGAAACTGCTCTGAACTTGGAACGGCAGTGAAGAATCCTCCGGCGTAGAGGGAGCGGCATGGTATGAAAGAGGATGTAGTGAACTGGGGAGGCCCTCCCCTGCACGAGAAAAAAAAACTCGTAGCGAGGCGCTCTATAAGCTGAAAAAAAGGTGAAGTGAGATGTCTGCAGGAAGGGAGTCCGAGGGGCTCGTAGTACCAAGGAACCGTAGGACAACATAACCTGCGGGAGGGAAGGAGCTCTGCTTTGTTCACGTTTCTTAAGGAGGTACGAGTCAGTGAATGCCAATCGGCTAACAACACCAAAGGAAAACGTTCAACAACTCCAAGAGAAACTAGGTCATGCGGCCAAGGAAAACAAGAAACGCAGATTCCACGCTTTGTATGACAAGGTCTACCGAATGGACATTTTGTGGGAAGCATGGCGCAGGGTGCGAGCCAATAAAGGCTCGGCGGGCGTCGACGGTGAGACGCTGACGGACATCGAGAAGCAAGGCGAATACCTCTTCTTGCTTGAATGCCAACGGCTTTTAAAAGAGGGGCGCTACCACCCACAGCCTGTTCGGCGGCATTACATCCCGAAGAAAGATGGGAAGCAAAGACCGCTTGGTATTCCGACCATTCGAGATCGCGTCATACAAATGGCAACAAAACTAGTCATGGAACCGATCTTTGAAGCCGATTTTCAGGAATCCTCATTTGGATTCCGTCCGAAGAGAAGTGCGAAGGGAGCGCTGGACCGGATCCGGAAGGCATGCAATCGCAAGGGAAATTGGGTGATCGACGTCGACATCCAAGGCTACTTCGACAACATCAATCAAGAGAAGCTTATGAAACTGGTTGAAATGCGAATCAGTGACAGACGAATGTTGAAGCTGGTTCGGAAGTGGTTACAAGCGGGAGTGATGGAAGAAGGGACGGTAAGGCGCTCAGATTTGGGAACACCGCAAGGCGGGGTAATATCTCCGCTGCTTGCGAACATTTACCTCAATTACTTCGACATTCTGTGGGAACGACATGGGAGCGGTCACGGAGAACTAACGCGTTATGCGGATGACTTCGTGGTTGTATGCAAAACGAAGAAAGACGCAGACCGATCGTACGAACTTATTCGTGCGATTATGGATCGTCTCGAACTCACCTTGCATCCAACCAAAACGCGCATCGTCGGACTGTGGACAGGAGAAGAAGGCTTCGACTTTCTCGGTATGCATCATCGCAAGACGAAAGCAGAAACCTCCAAAGGAAAAGTGTATTACACCACTCAGCAATGGCTGACTCGGAAAGCAGAAGAACGCATTCGGGAAGTCGTAAAAGACCGTCTGGCACCGCCGGGTATGCGGCACAAGTCGTTACTTGAACAGGTCAATTGGTTAAATCCCAAGATACAAGGCTGGCGGAATTATTACTACACCGCCCACAGTCAGCGGAAGATGGCAAAGCTGGATTGGTACATTCTTCAGAGGCTTGCGAGATGGTACGCGAAGAAGCGGCAACGCGCACGATGGATGAGTTCTGTGCGCGAGGTTAAATTCATGGCTAGACAACATGGACTCAAAACGCTCTTGTAATCTGCATGCACATGAATGACGAACATCGGAAAGCCGTATGAGGGAAAACCTCACGTACGGTTTGATGAGGAGGGGCTGAAATTTTCAGCCCTTTACTCTAGCAAAGTCGACAAAAAAAGATGGCTTAGTCCGTCATGAATAGACAGACTTTGAAATAGGATTACAATATACTAGTCTCAATCGTCCTCTCGGGGAGGGATGGAATGCCGGTCGCGGGAGGGAGGAGAGGCCGGCTTGACCGTGTACATCGATATTTTGTTTCTGCGCGAGCTGCTGGTGGATGGCGCTATTCTGCTGACCACGGCATGGGTGAGGCATCTTCGGCCCAAGCGCTGGCGGGTGCTAGCGTCCGCCGCATTCGGAGCCTGCTATGTTGTACTTATGCTTTATCCCCAGCTGTCATTCCTATTTACGCTTGGGGTAAAGATCATTTTTTCAGTAGGTATGGTGTGGATCGCGTTCGGCTTTTTGTCCTTGCAGCATTTTATTCGCAATATCGCGGCCTTCTACAGCGTTAATTTTGTTGCGGCTGGCGCTGTGCTTGGACTTTATTATTTGTTGATGCAGGGCTCCGGAGAAGTATGGAGGACGATGGCGATTGCCGGCGGAAGCGTTCAAGCGGAACTGAAGCTGTCCCTCTTTTATTTGGCAGCGGCGCTTGGTATCGGCCTCTACATATATAGGGCTGTGCTCGCGGGAAAACGGGAAAAGGAGCTTCAAGCCTCGCATCTGGCGGACGTCAAGGTAACCATAGATGGACAGCTGTACGCTTGCGTAGGTCTGATCGACACGGGCAACCAGCTCTATGATCCCCTTACTCGAACGCCTGTTATGGTGCTGGAGGTATCGCAGCTGGAGGATGAGCTGCCCCCGTCCTGGGTGAAGAGCATTCGTGAAGGCGGCGTGGATCGACTGGTGGCTGGCATGGACGATGAATGGTTTAAATGGCAGGACCGGCTGCGGCTTGTTCCGTTCCGCGGAGTGACCAAGGGCTCGCAGTTCATGCTGGCGCTGAAGCCGGATGCCGTAGAGGTGAACCGCGAGGGGCAAGTGTACGAAACAAAAAGGGTGCTCATTGGATTGGACGGCGGCAAGCTAGCGGCCGACGGTGCTTATCAAGCCATTATCCATCCGGCAATGGTGCAATCGTAAGCCTTAATCGCATACTACATTGGGGAGGGATGGGCCACATGCTCGTCAAGTACAAACTGATACTGCATTTATATTATTATCGAATTTTATTTTTATTCGGACTAAAGAGCGAAGAAATCTATTACATTGGCGGCAGCGAAGCTCTACCTCCACCATTGACGCGCGAGGAAGAGGAATATTTGCTGGAGAAGCTCCCTTCTGGCGATACCGCTATCCGGGCCATGTTAATCGAAAGAAATCTGCGGCTGGTTGTCTATATTGCCAGGAAGTTCGAGAATACCGGCATTCATATTGAGGATCTGGTGTCGATCGGGGCGATCGGGCTGATCAAGGCTGTCAATACATTTGATCCGGAGAAAAAAATTAAGCTGGCAACCTATGCTTCGCGCTGTATCGAAAACGAAATTCTGATGTATCTGAGGCGGAACAGCAAGACGAGGACCGAGGTGTCCTTCGATGAGCCGCTCAATATTGATTGGGACGGCAACGAGCTGCTGCTGTCGGATGTCCTTGGCACGGAGAACGATACCATCTACCGCAATATTGAAGAGCAGGTGGATCGCAAGCTGCTGCACAAGGCGCTCGACAAGCTGTCGGAGCGGGAGCGAATTATTATGGAGCTGCGCTTCGGCCTGGCGGACGGCGAAGAGAAAACGCAGAAGGATGTCGCTGACATGTTGGGCATCTCTCAATCGTATATTTCCAGGCTGGAAAAAAGAATTATTAAGCGTCTGCGCAAGGAATTTAACAAGATGGTATGAGGATTCGGGGCCCTTCGGGGCCCCTTTGCAATTTCCCTGCCCATGTCAGGCGAGGAATAAAATGAAGGTCCGAGGAGATAATGAACATTAATGTTTCTCCTTGGGAGGTAATCACGTTGACCCGAAATAAAGTCGAGATCTGTGGAGTGGATACCGCGAAACTGCCTGTACTAACCAATGTCGAAATGCGAGAGCTATTCACGGCGTTGCAGACCC
This sequence comes from Paenibacillus sp. PL2-23, assembly GCF_040834005.1. NCBI lineage: Bacteria > Bacillati > Bacillota > Bacilli > Caryophanales > Paenibacillaceae > Paenibacillus > Paenibacillus sp. PL2-23. The sequence continues at coordinate 3,427,204 of NZ_CP162129.1, read as the reverse complement.
GCAACGAATGGGCAGCAAGGGAGAAATTAGTGAACGGCAATTTGCGGCTCGTTCTCAGCGTTATTCAACGGTTTAACAATAGGGGAGAATTTGTAGACGATCTATTCCAGGTTGGCTGCATCGGACTTATGAAGGCGATTGATAATTTCGACCTTAGTCAAAACGTTAAATTTTCCACCTATGCCGTGCCAATGATTATTGGAGAAATTCGAAGGTATTTGCGCGACAACAATCCCATTCGCGTATCCCGAAGCTTGCGAGACATCGCCTACAAGGCGCTTCAGGTAAGGGACAGTCTTACGAACAAAAATTCAAGGGAGCCGACGATATTCGAAATTTCGGAGGCGCTGAACGTGCCGAAGGAGGATGTCGTGTTCGCCCTCGACGCGATTCAAGATCCCGTATCCCTGTTCGAGCCGATCTATCATGACGGCGGAGATCCAATCTATGTGATGGATCAGATCAGCGACGACCGGAACAAGGATGTGTCGTGGATCGAGGAGATTGCTTTGAGGGAAGCGATGCATAAGCTGAATGAGCGGGAGAAAATGATCCTGTCCATGCGCTTCTTCGAAGGCAAGACGCAGATGGAGGTTGCCGATGAAATCGGCATCTCGCAGGCGCAGGTGTCAAGGCTGGAGAAATCCGCCATTCAGCAGATGCAGAAGCATGTCAAGACGTAAACGGCAGCACGGCGAGGGGCGGGGCGCATGAGCGCTCCGCTCTTATTTTTGTAGGCGGAGTTCGGGGGAAAGGTGGACATTTTGGCCAATTGGCTCATATACATATCCTATAGAACCCATAAGCGTGTACCTACAATGCGCCGGAAGCGTGGTGAGTTGGCATGAAAATATCCGATTTTCAAACTAAGGACGTTATTAATATTGTCGACGGGAAGAAGCTGGGCCATATTAGCGATCTGGAGTTAGACCTGCGCCAGGGGCGTATTGACTCCATCGTTGTGCCGCAGTTTACGAAGGTATTCGGCTTGTTCGGCAGCAATGGAACGGAAATTGTCATTCCATGGCGCAATATTGTGAAGATCGGCGCCGACGTGGTGCTTGTCCGAATGGATGAGGCCAAGGCGCTTCGCTCCGAAGATGATGATTTGCACGCGCGGACCTGAAACCGTTAAACTGTCCATAAGCGGCGAAGCATGATTCGCGTGACCGTTGCTGCTTACGACTGATCATGGGGTGAGGCATTTGGAACTGTTTGTGAGGCATGATGAAGAGAGCACAGCGAAGGAGCCTTCGCTTTTTTTGTTATCGTCCTGGATGGAGCGGGAGGGTGGGCTGACGGCCGGCTTCTCCGGCCGGTCGGGCGGCGTTAGCGCCAAGCCCTGGGACAGCCTGAATATCGGCTTGCATGTGGGTGACAAGGCGGACGATGTGATCCGCAATCGGCGCAGAATAGCGGAAGGGATCGGATGGAGCTTTGACGCCTGGACGTGCGCGGAGCAGGTTCATGGCGCCCGTGTTGCTGCAGTAACGGAGGCTGACCGCGGCAGGGGCAGGTCGGAGCTGCAGGACGCGATCGCCGGCTGCGACGCCCTGATGACGAATGTGCCGGGCGTGCTGCTGACCTCCTTTTACGCGGATTGTGTTCCATTGTATTTCTATGAGCCGGCCGCCGGAGTAGTCGCGCTTGCGCACGCGGGCTGGAGAGGGACTGCGGGGATGATCGCGAAGGAGACGCTGCTGGCGATGGAGTCGGCCTATGGCGTCAATCCGGGCAACGTGCTTGCGGCCATCGGGCCGTCCATCGACGCGTGCTGCTATGAAGTGGATGGCGCCGTTGTCACAGAGCTTGAGCGTATCCTTGGCGAGCTGGGTTTGGACAGCGACGCTGCTGCTGCGTGCATGCGCAGGAAGGGGAACGGCAAGGCGGAGCCCAGCTTGAAAGAAATAAACCGACAGATTATGATAAAAGCAGGAATTTTGGCGAGTCATATCGAATTAAGCAATTGGTGTACCGGTTGCCGGACTGATCTGTTCTACTCCCATCGGACTGAAGGGGGCAGGACGGGCAGAATGGCAAGCTGGATCGGTATTCGGGAAAGGTGAAGTTTATTTATGTCTATTCAACACAATTGGCGTCTTGTAGAGCAGAAAATCGCGGCCGCATGCGAGCGGGCAGGCAGACGGCGGGAGGATATTGGCGTCATCGCCGTCACCAAATACGTATCAGTGGACCGAACGAAGGAAGCCTTCGACAACGGGCTGATTCATCTGGGCGAGAATCGTTGGCAGGACGCGCAGAGCAAGTGGCACGCGCTAAGCGGAGACGAGGGGCTGGAGGAAGCCGGCAAGCCGATTTGGCATTTCATCGGTTCTTTGCAGACGAATAAGGTTAAAGACGTCATAGGGAGATTCACTTACATACATTCGCTGGACAGGCTGTCGCTCGCGGAGGCTATTCACAAGCGCGCGTCCCAGCTTGGCATCGTCGTCCCATGCTTTATTCAGACCAATGTATCCGGGGAGTCGTCCAAGCATGGCATGGAGCCGGAGGATGTTGTGCCTTTCCTGGCGTCCATCAGCGGCTTGTCCTCTATTCAGCCTATCGGCCTCATGACGATGGCGCCTTACGAGGCGGAGCCTGAGGACACAAGAGGCGTCTTCCGCGCCCTGCGGGAGCTCAGGGATCAAGTGCGGCAGACTTCTCCGCATGCTGAGCGGCTTGAGCATTTGTCGATGGGGATGTCGAATGATTTCGAGGTTGCGATCGAGGAAGGCGCGACCTGGATCCGATTGGGAAGTATATTAGTCGGGAAAGAGGAGGATGGACAATGAGCGTCATGAATCGATTTATGAATTTCTTCGGCCTGCAGGAGGAAGAGGAAGTTGTGGAGCGCGAGCGCGTGAATCAGATGGAGGATCAAGAAAATGAAACCTCTCCGTTCGAGACACGTAGAAACCTACGAAGCCAAACCGGCGTTTCCGGCTCCGGCAACAACGTCGTCAGCATTCATTCGCAGAAAAATACGCGAGTCGTGCTCAGCGAGCCCCGCTCTTATGATGAAGCGCAGGAAATCGCCGACCACCTGCGGTCGCGCAGGGCGGTTATCGTCAACCTGCAGCGCGTCAGAAGCGACCTGGCGCTCCGCATTGTTGATTTCTTGAGCGGCACGGTGTACGCTTTAAGCGGCAGCATCTCGAAGCTAGGACCTAATATTTTTCTCTGTACGCCTGACTCGGTCGAAATACAAGGCGCCATAACGGAAATGCTGGCTGAGGAGAACGACTACAACAAAATGAGGTGACCTTGGGTTGGAACAATCTATTTTGTATTTTGTAAGACTTGCACTTGAAATTTACAGCTATTTGATTATTGGCTATGTTCTGCTGTCATGGTTCCCGAACGCAAGGGAGAGCTCCATCGGGCAGCTGCTTGGACGTATTGTGGAGCCGTATATCGGCATATTCCGCCGGTTTATCCCGCCGATTGGCGGCGTGCTGGATCTGTCTCCTATCGTTGCGCTGCTGGCGCTGCGATTCATCTCCATCGGCTTGATTTCCGTCATCAGCTATCTGCTGAATCTGGCAGGCTAGTCTAATGAAGACAGCTATATACAATCACTTTCACCCCGAGGAGAAGCCGTTTGTCGATCGGGTGCTGGAATGGATAGATCGGTCCGCATTGCAGCATGAGCTGAAGCGGACCGATTTTTTGGACCCGAGACAGGCTCAAATATTGGCTATGCTGGCCAACCGCTATCCCGATGTGGGGATCCGACTGGACGGCGGCTGCGATGACGCGGAGCGGGTAAGGGCTTTGATTGCACCGGACTATCGCCATCTGGACGATGAGCCTATGGGCATTGCGGTGCTGGAGGCAAGAGCTTCAGGCTCGACCTATCAGGACCTGGATCATGGAGATTTCCTGGGAGCGCTGCTGGGGCTTGGCATCAAGCGTGATCGCATTGGAGATATTCATGTGCATGACACCTTCGCCCATGTGCTGGTCACGGACGAAATCGCCGATTATTTGAACGTTCATCTGAGGCAAGTGCACCGATTGAATGTCCTCACTGACGTCATTCCCCTGGGCAAGCTCCAGACCGTGGCGTCCAAGCTGGAGGAGATCAGCTTGACGGTTGCTTCGATGCGGCTGGACGGCATCGCCAGCGACGTCTATCGGGTCAGCCGCTCCAAGATCGTAGATCCAATAAGAGCCGGGCGCTGCAGAGTGAACTGGAAGACGGAGGAGAATCCTGCAGAGCCGCTGAAGGAAGGCGATGTGGTGTCGTTCAAGGGACTTGGTCGATTTAAGGTGCTTGAAGTCGACGGTGTGACAAAAAAGGGCAGAATTCGGGTAAAAATCGGTAAATTTATTTAGCGCGTTGCAGGAAAAAAACATGGGGCTGTCGAATCACTACTCACATGAAGAGCAAGGCCGAGTGCTTGGACCTGCAGCCGCATGGGCGGCTTACGCAGAACATAATGAGGAGGTGCGCCAATGCCGCTTACGCCATTGGACATACATAACAAGGAATTCTCGCGCCGTCTGCGCGGCTATGACGAGGACGAAGTGAATGAATTTCTGGACCAGGTCATTAAGGACTATGAGTCGCTCATTCGCGAAAACAAGGAGATCCAGAACCAAATGCTGGCTCTGCAGGAGAGGCTGAACCACTTCTCCAACATCGAGGAGACGCTCAGCAAGACGATTATCGTGGCTCAGGAGGCTGCCGACGAGGTGCGCAACAACGCCAAGAAGGAAGCGCAGCTCATTATTAAGGAAGCCGAGAAGAACGCGGACCGTATCGTTAATGAGTCGCTGAACAAATCGCGCAAGGTGTCGCTTGAGGTGGAAGAGCTCAAGAAGCAGGCGTCGATCTATCGCGCGAGATTCCGCACGCTGGTGGAGGCTCAGCTTGAGCTGCTGTCCCAGGATGGCTGGGATTCGCTGGAGGCTGGCTCGTCCCGAGATTCCGAGCGTGAGCTGCTTCGGGGCTAAGCTCAACAATTGGGCGTATGCCCGTTTGACAAGAGGGCCTTCTGTAAGCTATAAATAATGGTATCCATATGCTAAGAACATCTATGACGAGAACGAGTATGTCTTGCGTTCAATCCCCAGAGAGCCGGCGACTGCTGCAAGTCCGGCGTTTGAGCCATGACGGAAGATCCTCTCCGAGATGAGGCGCCTAACCCGCATCCAATGCGGCATTAAGCATCGACGGCTGTCCCCCGTTACAGGGATTGCGAATCACAGGATTCGCGGCTAAGGTGCCGTCAGCGGTCCCGTCGATATTCGGCGTGGAAGCGGCTCATGCCCCATGGGGCATGGCAGGGCGGAACAAGGGTGGTATCGCGAGCAAGCCTCGTCCCTTCTAAGGGGACGGGGCTTTATTTTTATTTTGGGAAAGTGTGGAAGGGAGACAGGGTTATGCAACGCGTAGATGTCAAGGAACGCGCGCGCGCACGCGAGCTTCGCGTGCTCCAGCAGTGGCAGCAGCAGGACACATTCAAGCAATCCATTCTGAATCGGGAAGGCAAACCGAATTTTGTATTCTATGAGGGTCCTCCGACAGCCAACGGCGCGCCTCATATCGGCCACGTGCTGGGCCGGGTTATTAAAGACTTTATTTGCCGCTACAAGACGATGGCTGGCTACCGCGTTGTCCGCAAAGCGGGCTGGGATACACATGGTCTGCCGGTCGAGCTTGGCGTGGAGAAGCAGCTTGGTATCTCCGGCAAGCAGGAAATCGAAAATTATGGCGTAGAAGCTTTTGTGAAAAAATGCAAGGACAGCGTATTCGAATACGAAAAGCAGTGGCGCGAGCTGACAGAGGCGATCGCGTATTGGACGGATCTCGACAACCCGTATATTACGTTAAAAAATGAGTATATCGAAAGCGTCTGGCATATTTTGTCGACGATTCACAAGAAGGGCCTGCTGTACCGAGGTCACCGGGTCAGCCCGTACTGCCCATGCTGCCAGACGACGCTCAGCTCCCATGAGGTCGCGCAGGGCTACGAGGATGTCAAGGATCTAAGCGCGACCGCCAAGTTCAAGCTGCAGGCTACCGGCGAATACATTCTCGCTTGGACAACAACGCCTTGGACCTTACCGGCCAACGTTGCCCTTGCCGTGAATGCGGAATTGAATTATGTCAGGGCATCCAAGGACGGAGAAGTGTACATCGTGGCCGAGGCGCTCGCGGAAAGCGTGCTGAAGGAAAACTACGATATTTTATCTACCTTGAAGGGCTCCGAGCTGGCAGGCCTGGCCTACGAGCCACCATTCCGCTACGTGCCGATCGAGAAGGGGCATATCGTAATCACAGGCGACTTCGTCAGCGACACAAGCGGCACAGGCATCGTGCATATTGCGCCGGCGCATGGCGAGGACGACTATAAGGTTGCGCGTCAGAACGGCATCAGCATGCTGAGTGTCGTGAACAACGCGGGCCGTTATGTAGAAGAGGTTACGGATCTGGCCGGTCGCTTCGTGAAAGATTGCGACGTCGACATCGTGAAGATGCTGAGCGAGAAGGGGTTGCTGTTCGCCAAGGAGCGCTACGAGCATAGCTATCCGTTCTGCTGGCGCTGCAAATCGCCGCTTCTCTATTACGCGACGGAGAGCTGGTTCATCGAGACAACAGCCGTCAAGGATCAGCTGATCGCCAACAACAACGGTGTGGATTGGTACCCGGGCCATATTCGGGAGGGCCGCTTCGGCAAGTTCCTGGAGGATTTGGTGGATTGGAATATCAGCCGCAACCGTTATTGGGGAACGCCGCTGAATGTATGGGTGTGCGAAGCGACGGGCAAGCAATATGCGCCTGACAGCATCGCGGATCTGCGCGCCCGCGCTGTCGGCGAGGTGCCGGAGACTATTGAGCTGCACAAGCCTTACGTAGACGATATTCTGCTGAAGTCGCCATTCGCGGAGGGCGCGGTTATGAGACGCACGCCGGAGGTTATTGACGTGTGGTTCGACAGCGGCTCCATGCCGTTCGCCCAGCAGCATCATCCCTTCGGCGACGAGGGGACCTTCAAGGAGCAGTATCCTGCGGATATTATATGCGAAGGGATCGACCAGACTCGCGGCTGGTTCTTCAGCCTGTTGGCTGTATCGACGCTCTACAACGGCCAGGCGCCGTACAAGGCTGTCATATCGACGGGCCACATTCTGGACGAGAACGGCCAGAAGATGTCGAAGTCCAAGGGCAATGTCATTGACCCATGGGAAATCATTAATGAATATGGTACGGACGCGTTCCGCTGGGCGCTGCTTGCTGACAGCGCGCCTTGGAACAGCAAGCGCTTCTCGCGAGGCATCGTAGGGGAAGCCAAGTCGAAGGTAGTGGATACGATTGTCAATACGCACGCGTTCTACGCCTTGTACGCAACCATCGACGGCTTCGACCCGGCCGCTCATGAGGAGAAGCCATCCGCGAACAAGTTGGACCGCTGGATCGTCTCCCGCCTGAACAGCTTGATTCAGTCCGTAACGAAAGGGCTGGAGGTTAACGACTTCCTGAATCCGGCCAAGTCCATTGAGGTATTCGTAGACGAGCTGAGCAACTGGTATATTCGCCGCTCCCGCGACAGATTCTGGGGCAGCGGCTTGTCGGAGGATAAGGTTGCCGCTTATCAGACGCTGCGCGGCGTGCTTCTCCAGCTGTCCCGTCTGATCGCGCCGTATACGCCGCTCCTTGCCGATGATGTCTACGGCAATCTGGGCGGAGGCGGCAGCGTGCATCTCGCCGACTTCCCGGTTGCAGACGAAGCGCTGATTGATTCGGAGCTGGAGCGCGATATGGAGAGCACCAAGGGCATCGTCGAGCTTGCGCGCAATGTCCGGAACGAAACGTCGATCAAGACCCGCCAGCCATTGTCGGAGCTGATCGTTTCGCTGGACCGCGATTTCCGTATCGATGAATATGAGGCGATTATCAAGGATGAGATTAACGTCAAGTCCATCGTCGTGCAGCATTCGGACAGCGGCTTCGTTGATTTCAGCCTGAAGCTGAATCTGAAGGCTGCGGGCAAAAAATACGGCAAAAACGTTGCTCCGATCCAGTCCGCTCTCAAAGCATTGTCGGCAGACGAGGCGCGCGCGGTCGTCAACGGCGGCAGCTTTGCCTTCACCAGCGGGGATGGCGAGGCTCTCTCCATTTCGCTTGACGAGCTCCTGGTTGAGAAGCAGGCCAAATCCGGCTTCGCTTCCGCGTCAGGCGGAGGCGTGACGGTTGCCCTGAACACGGAAATTACGCCGGAGCTGGAGCAGGAGGGCTGGGTCCGCGAGGTGATCCGGGCAGTGCAGGATACCCGTAAGAAGCTGGATCTGCCCATCGAAAAGCGAATTGAGCTGGTGCTCGATGTGGATGCTGAGCTGAAGGAAGCGCTCCAAGCGTTCACTGATGTGCTGCATGACAACGTGCTGCTGCAGACTGTTGTATACGAATCCTCCCCGAGCATGGAAAGAGTCAAGTTGGGCGAAAAAGAAATTGGGATTTTCGTCAAGGGATAAGGATATAGTATAGGAATGAGAGGAAGCCCGCTTGCCCGCCGTGCTGGCGGAGCGGGCTTCTCTGTTGCAAACGGAGGTGGCGTCATGCCGGAAACGGACAATAACCTGAACGCGCTGCAGAAGTCATTGGCTGCGCTCGACAAGCGAATGCAGCATATCGCATCGGAGATGGAGAAAACGCATATCGCGGAATACGTGGATTTGCTCAACCGCCCGATCTCGCTAATTTGGCGGAATTTGCTGGCGGGCACGGCCAGAGGAGTCGGCATCGCGATTGGCTTTACGTTTTTTGCGGCAACCATCCTGTACGTGCTTCGTATTCTCGGAGCGCTTAATCTCCCCATTATCGGGGATTACATCGCGGATATTGTCCGGATTGTGCAAATACAGCTGGAGGGCAAATCGTATTAGCGGAGAGAGTCCGACTCCTCCTCCTGCTCCAGCTCGTGATCCCCTTCGTCGCTATGCATGTAGCGTTCGTATTCCCTGTTGCGCACCACTGACACATGGCGGCCTGTGATGTCGGTGGCGAGGAAGCTTTCCAGCGATTCCACATAGCCATCGTGCTCTATGGCTTCGATGCCTACATGCTCGTAGTCGGCGGCGTCCCGATTCTCCGAGAAGGCAGGTGAATCGGCATTGCCCCAGGATTCCACGATTTGCCAGGCGTCCTCTCCGTCGAAGCCGTTATACCCATCCTCATGCTCGTCCAGGCTGGTGCGGCCGAAGGGAGGCTGGAGGAACGCTTCCTCGAGGGGGCGGCTGCGCGAATGGTCGTCAAGCGGTGTATGGCGAATGCAATACAGCGTATCCGGCAGGGCATCAAGCCGCTCCAATGGAATGGGCTCCCCGCATGTGGCGCAGGTGCCGTAGGTGCCATTGTCCATCGCTTTCAGAGCTGCTTCAATACGTCTGAGATGAAGCTCCTCCTGCTCCAGCAGGGAGATGTCCTTCTCTCGCTCGTACAGCTCGGTGGCGAGATCGCCGGGATGATTGTCGATAGGAGACAGCTCGCCCGTCTCGTCGCGCAGGGAATGGCTTTTGCCGTAATGCTCGTTTTGTTCCAATCGGGACTCCATATGTTGCCGCTCATCCTGCAGGCGCGCGCGCAGCAGGTCGAGCTGTGAGCTTGTTGGATATGACATGGGATAGCACCGTCCTTTGCAGCTAAATGGCATCATCGAATCATTATTGCGGTATTAGGATTCGCCGAACCTGGCTGTTTCAGTATGGACATGCATGGAAGACGGCTCTCGCGACGGAAGCGCGGGCAGCTGGTTCCTGCTGCGTTCCTATGCTACACTAGGTGAAGCGCAAGCTTGGCAAGCCTCCGCCATCGGAGATGGAGGACTGCCATTTCATTATGATTAGGAGTGATCCGGGTGCGTTATCTCTATTACTACCTGATTGCCGTCGCCGTATTTATTGTGGATTTTGTGACCAAAAAGGCAATCGCGACAAAAATGGCCATAGGCGATGAATTCAGCGTCATCGGAAGCTTCTTCCTTATTACGTCGCATCGCAACAGAGGAGCGGCGTTCGGCATCCTGCAGGAGCAGCGAACCTTCTTTATTATTATTACCTGTATTATTGTAGTCGGCCTCATCTGGTACGCGCATTCGATGCGAAGGACAGGCAAGCCGACGTTGTTCACGGGGCTTACTCTGGTTCTGGGCGGAGCGCTGGGCAACTTCATTGATCGCGTCCGCTTCGGAGAGGTCGTCGATTTCTTCAAATTTAATTTCGGCAGCTACACGTTCCCTATCTTCAATGTGGCGGATTCCGCGATTGTAGTCGGTGTCGGGCTAATCCTGTTGGACACGCTGCTAGTGGCGCGCGACGAGCGGAGACGGGTGCAGCACGAGGAGCATCCGGCATCCGTCACTGAGGGAGACCGGAACGAGCAGCCTAACGAGGAGCAGAATGGGCATGGCAAGCAATCAACCGTTTGATGACAATACAGAAGCGGCAGAGTGGGTCGTCTCCCCTGAGGGAAGCGGAGACCGAATCGATAAGTTTATAGCCGAAAATTTGGATCTGGCGGGCGTTTCGCGCACGCAAATCCAGGAATGGATCAAAGCGGGGTCCGCCCAGGTGAACGGGGGGACCGTCAAGCCCAACTTCAAGCTCGCCTCCGGCGATCAGATCACGCTGGTCATTCCGGAAGCGGAGAACGCGAATATCGAGCCGGAGCCTATTCCGCTGGATGTCGTGTACGAGGATTCCGATGTCATCGTCATCAACAAGCCGCGCGGCTTGGTCGTCCATCCCGCGCCAGGACATGCATCGGGCACCGTGGTCAACGCCCTGATGCATCACTGCCGGGATTTGTCCGGCATTAACGGACTGCTGCGCCCCGGCATTGTTCATCGCATCGATAAGGACACAACAGGCCTGCTGATGGCGGCCAAAAACGATTTGGCCCACGTGTCCCTGGCCGAGCAGCTGAAGGAGCATTCCGTCACGCGCAAATATATTGCGCTTGTACACGGCAATGTGCCGCATGATCAAGGGACCATCGACGCGCCAATCGGCCGCGACACGAACGACCGTAAGCTGTTTACCGTGACGGCGCATAACAGCAAGCCCGCCGTCACTCATTTCAAGGTGATGGAGAGACTGGGTGATTATACCCTTCTTGAGCTTCAGCTGGAGACGGGGAGAACGCATCAAATTCGTGTACATATGAAATATATCGGCCATCCTATGGCAGGGGATCCCGTATACGGGCGGAATAAGACGGTGGCGCTGAACGGCCAGGCGCTGCACGCCGCGGTGCTGGGCTTCACGCATCCAAGAAGCGGCGAAAGGCTGCTGTTCGAAGCGTCGCTGCCGGCCGATATGGAGCATGTGCTGAACAGCCTTCGGCTCCGATAACGTCAAGCTGTGTAGTGCAGGTGTCGTAACGAAATAAGTGCAAACTTTTGACCAGATTCTGCATTATGTTGGTTACGCAAGTGCGTTATCCTAAAGTATTATAGGGCACATCCAAATTGGTGATAGAAAGGTGAATATCATGACAGCCATTAATCAGAATTACATGGAGCTGCAAGGCAGCTATCTGTTCTCCGAAATTGCAAAACGCCGCACGAAATTTATTCAAGAAAACCCGAATGCCGAAATTATCAGCCTGGGTATTGGCGATGTTACGCGCGGACTGCCAGATGCGGTATTGAATGCCATGCACGCCGCGGTGGACGAGCTTGCACTGCCAGGCACGTTCCGCGGTTACGGTCCGGAGCAGGGGTATGACTTCCTGATTCAGGCCATTATCGAGAACGACTACAAGGCCCGCGGCATCGACATCGCAACCAATGAAGTATTCGTCAGCGACGGGTCCAAGTGCGACGTTGGCAACATACAGGAGATTTTCAGCCAGGACGCGATTGTTGCGGTGCAGGATCCCGTATATCCCGTTTATGTCGATACTAACGTGATGGCTGGACGCTCCGGCAAATACAATCCAGAGACGAAGCGTTACGATAACATCGTATATCTGTCTTGCACGGCAGAGAACAACTTCAAGCCAAGCCTGCCTGACCGCAAGGTCGACTTGATCTACCTCTGCTACCCGAACAACCCGACGGGCATGACGCTGACGAAGGAAGAGCTGAAGGTATGGGTCGACTACGCGCGCGAGAACAATTGCCTGATTCTGTTCGACTCCGCGTACGAGGCCTTCATTCAAGAGAAGGACGTTCCGCACAGCATCTATGAGATCGAAGGCGCCAAAGAGGTTGCCATTGAGTTCCGCAGCTTCTCCAAGACAGCCGGGTTCACTGGCGTGCGCTGCGCGTACACGGTTGTGCCTCGCGAGCTCAAAGGAACGGACGCGAACGGCAATTCCGTTCTGATCAACGATCTGTGGAACCGTCGCCACACAACGAAGTTCAATGGCGTATCTTATGTGACACAACGCGGCGCTGCTGCGATCTATTCGCCGGAAGGCAAGGAGCAGATCGCTTCCCTCGTTGAATATTACATGACCAATGCGGCGATCATCCGCGATGGACTGGCTTCCATCGGCCTTGAAGTGTTCGGCGGCGTCAACGCGCCTTACATCTGGCTGAAGACGCCGCAAGGCATGGATTCCTGGAGCTTCTTCGACAAGCTGCTGTCGGAAGCCAACATTGTCGGAACGCCTGGCGTGGGCTTCGGCCAAAGCGGTCAAGGCTACTTCCGCCTGACGGCGTTCGGCAGCCGCGAGAATACGGAAAAAGCGGTAGAGCGGATTCGCAAGCTCAGCCTGTAATCCCTATCCAGTTTAAGCACTCCAATTGCCAACGCTATCCTTGCATAGCCGTCATAGGAATGCCCACACTAAAGTCGACAAATATAGCGCGCATCGCTATTGACTTCCTCGACGTAACGTGGGATAATTCCTATGATACAGCTTAGTACCTTTAACTCAGTCCCGAGAGGCTGGCAAGGTAGCGTGAATATAAGTCAATAATGACAATAGGACAGGTTTACCCTCAGTTTGAGCCCTCTGCGGATTTTGTCGCATACTGATGGGATGCCCTATATTTGACTGATCACAACTCCTTGCGCACTCCGCAAGGAGTTTTTTTGTGGGAAAATGGTGAAGAGAGGTGATCGGCAATGGCGGATGAAGAGCATCGAATCATAATGGACGAGACGGCGATTCGAAGAGCGTTGACCCGGATCGCGCATGAAATTGTCGAGAAAAACAAGGGCATCGATGATTGCGTCATTGTAGGCATTCGGACCAGAGGCATCTACCTGGCGAATCGTATAGCGGACAGAATCGCTGAGATCGAGGGTAGACCGGTTCCGGTTCGTGAGCTCGATATCACGCAGTACCGCGACGACCTTGCGGAGTCCGCGGCCGCGAACATCGAGGTGTCGGCAGCGCTTGGCGAAACTGACGGCACGCCCTTTACGACAAGGGACAAAGTCATTATTCTGTTCGACGATGTGCTCTACACAGGGCGCACAATCCGGGCCGCTATGGACGCGCTGATGGACTGTGGAAGACCGCGCAGCATCCAGCTGGCGGTGCTGGTCGACAGAGGCCATCGCGAGCTGCCCATCCGGCCCGACTTCATCGGCAAGAACGTGCCTACCTCCAAGCAGGAGCAAATCCAGGTATGCTTGACTGAAATCGACGCCATTGACGAAGTAACCATCATCCATCAGAGGGGGCAAGCTTAACATGACACTGACGCAGCTGAAGCAAAAAAGTTTGCTCGGACTTAAGGATTTGGCAAGAGACGAAATAGAATCCATTCTTGATCGCGCCGCATATTGGGAGAATCATCCTGTGAAGGTGCACAGCGGGCAGCAAGGCAAATTTGCGGCGAACATGTTTTTCGAGAACAGCACGCGCACGCGGTTCTCGTTCGAGGTAGCCGAGAAGCGGCTTGGCGCCGAGGTGATCAACTTCTCGGCGGCTGCCTCCAGCGTAGAGAAGGGCGAATCCATCTACGACACGGTGCGAACGCTGGAATCCATGGGCATCGACGTCGGAGTCATCCGACTGAAGCCGATTGGCCTGCTGGCCGAGCTGGCTGAAGTCATCAAGGTGCCGCTCGTGAACGCGGGCGACGGCAATAACGAGCATCCCACGCAGGCGCTTCTGGATCTGTATACGATGCGGAAGCAGTTCGGCTCCCTGAACGGCTTGAACGTAGCCATTATCGGCGATGTTCTCCACAGTCGGGTGGCTCGCTCCAATCTGTACGCTCTACGGAAGTTCGGAGCCAAGGTGAGCTTCTGCGCGCCTCCGAACATGCAGGCTCCCGAGCTGGATGTGCCGTATGTGTCCGTGGACGAGGCGCTTAAAGCGGACGTTGTCATGATGCTGAGGGTACAGCTGGAGCGCCATACAACAGGCATGCTCAGCTCTGCCGAGGCTTACAGGGAGCAATACGGCTTGACGGTTGAACGCGCTGGCCGTATCGCGCCGCACGCCATCATCATGCATCCGGCGCCTGTCAATCGGAACGTGGAAATCGACGGGGACCTGGTGGAGCATCCGCAATCCAGAATTTTTCCCCAAATGGAGAATGGCGTGCCGATTCGAATGGCTGTTATCGAACGAGCTTTAAGCTAAACCTACGGGTGACGGACAATAACGGAGGGTTAAACATATGTCATTATGGATAAAAAACGGAAACGTATGGAACAGCCAGACTGGTAAGCTGGAGGCAAAGCATATCCGCGTAAGCGACGGTATAATCGCCGAAATCGCAGACGGCGGCACAGACGTGGACACGGGCAGTGCGGAAACCATTGACGCCGGCGGCAAGCTGGTCTCGGCAGGCTTTATCGACATGCACGTTCATCTGCGCGACCCAGGCTTCGAGCATAAAGAGGATATCGTGACTGGCTCACGTTCCGCAGCCAAAGGCGGCTTCACGACCATCGCCTGCATGCCGAACACAAGACCCGTCATCGACAAGCCGGAGACGGTACAATATGTGCTGGACAAAGCGGCCAGAGAAGGCATCGTGAAGGTGCTGCCTTACGCCGCCATTACCAAAAACGAGCTTGGCCGGGAGCTGACGGACTTTGCAGCGTTGAAGGAAGCCGGCGCAATCGGCTTCACTGATGACGGCGTTGGCGTTCAGAGCGCCCAAATGATGAAAGACGCGATGGCGCTTGCGAAATCGTTAGACATGCCTGTCATCGCGCACTGCGAGGATGACACACTGGTAGAGGGCGCTTGGGCTTCAGAAGGAGCCTTCAGCCGCAAGCACGGCATCAAGGGGATACCGAACGAATCCGAGGCAATCCATGTAGGACGCGACGTTCTGCTAGCGGAAGCGACAGGTGTGCACTATCATGTATGCCATGTCAGCACGGAGCAGTCGGTCAGACTTATTCGCTTGGCGAAGTCCATCGGCGTGAAGGTGACCGCAGAGGTATGCCCGCATCATCTGCTGCTGTCCGACGAGGATATTCCTGGTCTGGACGATGCCAACTGGAAGATGAACCCGCCGCTTCGGACGCCGCGCGATGTACAAGCGGTCATCGAAGGACTGGAGGACGGCACCATCGACATGATCGTAACGGATCATGCGCCTCACAGCGCAGAAGAGAAGGCGCGCGGCGTCGAGCTTGCGCCATTCGGCATCGTCGGCTTCGAAACGGCTTTCCCGCTGCTGTACACGAAGTTCGTGCAGACGGGCAAGTGGACGCTGGGCTTCCTGCTGGAGCGTATGACATTGGATCCTGCGAGAGTGTTCAGGCTGAACACTGGCAAGCTGGAGCAAGGAGCGCCAGCCGACCTCACCATCGTCGATTTGGATAACGAGCGTACGGTTGATCCGTCGACATTCCTGTCGAAGAGCAGCAATACGCCGTTCGGCGGCTGGAGCCTGAAGGGCTGGCCGGTTGCGACGATCGTTGATGGCGCGGTAGTATGGAGCGATTAAGAAGACACTAAGCATAGAGCAAGGGCAAGACAAGACGACCAGAGGAGTGATACGGATGCAAGCTAGATTACTGTTGGAAGACGGAACATTGTTCACGGGCCTGTCGTTCGGAGCGGAAGCGCAGACGATGGGAGAGGTTGTTTTCAATACGGGGATTACAGGGTACCAGGAGGTATTGTCGGACCCTTCATACTGCGGACAGATCGTCACAATGACGTTCCCGCTTATCGGCAACTACGGGATTACGCGCGATGACTTCGAGGCCATCCGCCCTTATATTCACGGCTTCGTTGTTCGCCGCCACGAGCCGGTGCCGAGCAACTGGCGCGCTCAATATTCGCTGGGCCAGCTGCTTAAGGAATATGGCATTCCCGGCATTCACGAGATCGATACGCGTATGCTGACTCGCAAGCTGCGCCACTACGGCACAATGAAGGGCCTTATCACGACAGGCAACGAGCGCATCGAGGAGCTGGCGGAGCGTCTGAACGCCTCCAAGCTGCTGACGGATCAAGTGGCTCGCACCTCCACCAAACATGTCTTCTCCAGCCCAGGCACTCGCGAAAGAATCGTGCTGGTGGACTTCGGCGCCAAAAGCGGCATTCTGCGCGAGCTGACGCAGCGCGGCTGCGATGTCGTTGTTGTGCCGCATGATACGACGGCTGACGAGATTCGCCGCCTTGCGCCGGACGGCATTCAGCTGTCCAACGGCCCTGGGGATCCCAAGGATGTGCCGCACGCGGTCAAGATGATCTCCGAGCTGCTGGGCGAATATCCGATCTTCGGCATTTGCCTTGGCCATCAGCTATTCGCGCTCGCTTGCGGAGCGGATACGGGCAAGCTTAAGTTTGGACATCGGGGCGGAAACCATCCCGTCAAGGAGCTGGCGACCAACCGCTGCTACATTACATCGCAGAACCACGGCTACACCGTTGTGGATTCCTCCATCGAGGGAACGCAGCTTGCCGTTACGCATATCAACAACAACGATAAAACAATCGAAGGTCTGAAGCACAACACCTATCCCGCTTTCTCTGTACAGTACCATCCAGAAGCGGCGCCGGGTCCGTTCGACTCCAGCTACCTGTTCGATGAGTTTCTGGACATGATCCGCGAGCACAAAAAAAACAACCCACCAAAACCTCGGCAGGCCGTGTTGTCGGAGACGTTGAAAGGAGAGCTTCAGTATGCCCAAAAATAATGAACTCAAAAAAATTCTCGTAATCGGGTCCGGCCCGATTGTCATCGGTCAGGCGGCGGAATTCGATTACGCCGGCACGCAGGCTTGCCAAGCGCTTAAAGAAGAAGGTTATGAGGTTGTGCTGATCAACAGCAACCCTGCGACTATTATGACGGACACAAATATGGCGCACAAAGTGTACATCGAGCCGATTACGCTGGATTTCGTCTCCCAGATTATTCGCCAGGAGCGTCCTGACGGCTTGCTGCCTACGCTTGGCGGCCAAACGGGCCTTAACATGGCGGTAGAGCTGGCGCGCGCAGGCGTGCTGGAACGTGAAAACGTGAAGCTGCTCGGCACACAGCTGACAGCGATCGAAAAAGCCGAGGACCGCGACTTGTTCCGCGAGCTGATGCGTGAGCTGGAGCAGCCGGTGCCTGAGAGCGAGATTGTTACAACGGTTGAGGCTGCGGTCGACTTCGCGAATCAAATCGGCTACCCAATCATCGTTCGTCCCGCGTATACGCTTGGCGGAACAGGCGGCGGCATCTGCGCCAGCGAGGAAGAGCTGCGCGAAATCGTCGCATCCGGCATTCGCTACAGCCCGATCAGCCAGTGCTTGATCGAGAAATCGATCGCCGGCATGAAGGAAGTCGAATACGAGGTTATGCGCGACGCGAACGACAACTGTATCGTCGTGTGCAACATGGAGAACTTCGACCCGGTTGGCGTACATACCGGCGACAGCATCGTCGTAGCGCCTTCCCAAACCTTGTCGGACAGAGAATACCAAATGCTGCGCTCCGCTTCTCTCAAGATTATTAGAGCGCTGAACATCGAGGGCGGCTGCAACGTGCAGTTCGCGCTTGATCCGCACAGCTACCAATATTATGTCATCGAGGTTAACCCGCGCGTCAGCCGTTCCTCCGCTCTTGCATCCAAGGCGACAGGATATCCCATCGCGAAGATGGCAGCCAAAATTGCGGTAGGCTACACGCTTGACGAGCTGGTTAATCCCGTAACTGGCCAAACTTATGCTTGCTTCGAGCCTACGCTGGACTACATTGTATCCAAAATTCCACGCTGGCCGTTCGACAAGTTTGTTGACGCGAACCGCAAGCTGGGCACGCAGATGAAAGCGACAGGCGAGGTAATGGCAATCGGACGCACGTTCGAGGAATCCATTCACAAGGCGGTTCGCTCGCTCGAAATCGGCGTTCACCGACTGCATCTGAAGGATGCGCCCGGCCTTGACGAGGAAGTGCTGCGCACGCGCCTGGCTAAGCCGGATGACGAGCGTATGTTCCTGGTGGCAGAGGCGTTCCGCCGCGGCTTCACGCTGCAGGAGCTGCAGGATATAACCAAAATCGACTGGTGGTTCCTGGACAAAATCCAATCCATCGTCGCATTCGAGGATCGTCTGCGCAAGGAAGCGACGTTGTCGACGCAAACACTGTACGAAGCGAAATGCAAAGGCTTCTCCGACCGCTCCATCGCGGAGCTTCGCAAGGAAGGCTTCCC
Source organism: Paenibacillus sp. PL2-23 (assembly GCF_040834005.1). Taxonomy (NCBI): domain Bacteria; kingdom Bacillati; phylum Bacillota; class Bacilli; order Caryophanales; family Paenibacillaceae; genus Paenibacillus; species Paenibacillus sp. PL2-23. Next base: position 3,408,619 of record NZ_CP162129.1, on the reverse strand, counting down.
GAACGGCAGCCACACAACTGAAGGCGAGGTTCGCGAGTTCCGTCTGCAGAACAACCTGAAGCCTGTCTACAAGATGGTTGACACCTGCGCGGCTGAGTTCGAGGCGACTACGCCTTACTACTACTCGACATATGAGGTCGAGAATGAAGTCGTGGAGACATCGAAGCAGAAGGTGCTGGTGCTGGGCTCCGGTCCAATCCGGATCGGCCAAGGCATCGAGTTCGACTATTCCACGGTGCATGCGGTATGGGCGATTCAGAAGGCCGGCTACGAAGCCGTTATTATTAACAACAACCCGGAAACGGTATCCACGGACTTCAGCACGTCTGACCGCCTGTACTTCGAGCCGCTGTTCTTCGAGGATGTCATGAACGTCATCGAGCAGGAAAACCCGATTGGCGTTATCGTACAATTCGGCGGCCAAACCGCCATCAACCTGGCGGCGCCGCTGGCCAAGGCGGGCGTACGCATTCTAGGCTCCAGCCTGGAGAGCATCGATGCCGCCGAGGACCGCAAGAAGTTCGAGGCGCTGCTGCGTACGCTGCAAATCGCGCAGCCTGAAGGCAGCACGGTTACATCGGTGGACGAAGCGGTTGTTACGGCTCAGAAGCTGGGCTACCCGGTGCTCGTACGTCCATCCTACGTCCTGGGCGGACGCGCAATGGAAATTGTATATTCCGATCAGGAGCTTCTGAGCTACATGGAGGTTGCGGTGAAGATCAATCCGGAGCATCCGGTACTGATCGACCGTTACATGCTGGGCAAGGAAGCGGAGGTCGACGCTATCTGCGATGGCGAGACGGTGCTGATCCCAGGCATCATGGAGCATGTGGAGCGGGCAGGGGTTCACTCCGGCGACTCCATCGCGGTATATCCGCCGCAATCGCTGTCCCAGGCGATCAAGGATCAAATCGTGGAGATCACGATCAAGATTGCGAAGGAATTGAAGGTTATCGGTCTGGTGAACATCCAGTTCGTCATTCATAACGATCAGGTCTACGTTATTGAAGTGAATCCACGCTCCTCGCGTACGGTTCCATTCTTGAGCAAGGTGACAAACCTGCCAATGGCGAACCTGGCGACGCAAGCGATTATGGGCACCAAGCTGGCGGAGCTCGGCTACACGGATGGCTTGTGGCCGGAAGACAATTACGTGTCCGTCAAGGTTCCAGTGTTCTCCTTCGCGAAGCTGCGCCGCGTTGACCCAACATTGACGCCGGAGATGAAATCGACGGGCGAGGTTATGGGACGCGACGTTCAATACGCGAAGGCGCTGTACAAGGGCTTGATTGGCGCAGGTATGAAAATTCCGACATCGGGCACCATTGTAGCCACTGTTGCGGATAAGGACAAAGAGGAAGCGACAGAATTGCTCCGCGGCTTCTACAACATCGGCTACAAAATTATCGCGACAGGCGGCACGGCCGATGCGCTTGAAGCGGCAGGTCTCTACGTGACCCGCGTGAACAAGCTGAGCGAGGGTTCGCCGAACATTCTGGATCTGGTTCGCGAAGGCAAAGCGCAATTCGTAGTCAACACGCTGACGAAGGGCAAGACGCCTCAGCGCGATGGCTTCCGTATTCGCCGCGAAGCGGTTGAGAACGGCGTTGTCTGCATGACTTCCCTGGATACAGTTCGCGCATTGCTCAATATGATGGAGACGATTAACTTCTCCTCCCATGCGATGCCAGTGCTGCAAAAATAATAGGAACAATGAACTTGACGCTTCCAGCCGGGAGCGTCAAGTCATGTCAAAGACTAAATAGGCGGAGGGATTGCGGTGAGCTTAACAAGAGAACAAGCGGCTGGACGCATCATGGTGGCGCTGGATTATCCAGACGCCGTTGCGGCGGAGAGGCTGATCGAAGGGCTGAAGGGCATTCCCTGCTACATGAAGGTAGGCATGCAGCTGTTCTATGCTGCTGGTCCCGGATTTGTCGCCAGTCTGAAGGAGCGGGGATATTATGTGTTCCTCGACGTGAAAATGCATGATATACCGAACACCGTCAAGGGCGGCGCAAGCAGCGTGACCAGACTCGGCGTGGATATGTTCAATGTGCATGCCGCTGGAGGCGCCGCGATGCTGGAGGCCGCGCTTGAAGGAGCGCAGGCTGCAGTCAGCGGCGGCGCCGCGATGCCGGCAGTTATTGCCGTCACGCAGCTTACAAGCACCAATCAATCCATGCTGAACGAGCAGATCGGCATACCGGGAACCGTTGAGGACGCCGTCATTCGTTACGCGAAGCTTGCGAAGTCATCCGGTCTGGCCGGGGTGGTCGCTTCGCCCTCCGAGGTGGCCGCGATCAAGGCGGCCTGCGGGACAAGCTTCCAGACGGTAACGCCTGGCATTCGTCCTGTCGGCTCCGCTGTTCATGACCAGTCCCGCATCATGACGCCGGGTGACGCTCTGCGCCAAGGCACGGATTTTATGGTGATCGGACGCCCGATCACGGCTGCGCCCGACCCTCGCGTTGCGCTTGAATCTATTATTGAGGAGCTGATATCGGTTGAGTAATCTGACACTATCCAATCTGCCCAATGAAATCGCCAAAAATTTGCTGGAAATCGGAGCGGTGGCGCTCCGTCCGAACGAGCCCTTCACTTGGACGTCGGGGCTGAAATCGCCAATCTACTGCGACAATCGTCTGACGATGTCTTACCCTGACATTCGGAATCTGGTTGCGGAAGGTTTCGCCACCATCATTCGCGAGCGGTATGCTGATGTAGAGGTCATTGCGGGCACGTCTACAGCCGGCATTCCTCATGCCGCTTGGGTTGCTGGGAAGCTGAACCTGCCGATGGCCTATATTCGCGACAAGGCGAAGGGCCACGGCAAGCAGAATCAAATCGAAGGACGAATCACGCCGGGTCAGAAGGTGATCGTCATTGAGGATTTGATCTCTACTGGCGGAAGCTCGCTTAAGGCGGCTCAAGCCGTCAGAGAAGCGGGCGCCGAGGTTAGCGCGGTGCTGGCGATTTTCACCTATCAATTCCAAAGCGCAACGAAGTCGTTCCAGGACGAAGGCTTCCAGCTAGAGACGCTGTCGAACTATTCGGCGCTGATCGATACTGCTGTACAGCTTGGCAAGGTGGAGCAGTCCGACGTAGCGGCGCTGCAAGCCTGGCGGGAAAATCCGCAAGCCTTTGGCGTATAATTGCTTTAGATTGTTAAGGAGCAGACTCCCGTCAAGCGGAGGTCTGCTCCTTATTTGTTGATTTTGTTAATATTTTATTGTCGAATCCTCTTATTTTTAATTTTAAAAAATCCGATATACGGATTACGGTGAATTTTACAACGAGAGGTGTGCTTCATTCATGAAATTGTCGCTGCGAGTCAAGCTGGTGTTAATAGCTGCGCTCCCCTTGCTTTTTTATGCGGGGACGGGAGTGTATCTAACCAATGAACAAAAATCGGTATACGATGATGTTAAAACAAAGGTTATCGATCAGATGGTTCAAGTCGAAACCATCATTCTGAATGCGGATAGAGATATGTATCAGGCGTATGTGGCGTATCTGCTGCTGGAGTCGGGCTTGCTTGATACGGAAGGCCGCCAAGCGGCATTAAAGGACTTGTCTGAAAACTATCAGCAAGCGTTTGATCGAGTGGCCGAAGCCAAGAGTATTAGTGTAACCGCTGACATGTTGAGCAGTAGACACGCGGAATCAGGAGAAAGTGCGGATGAGCTGTTCTCTTTGTTCGAATCGGAGTTTACGAGCTGGTTCCAGGAGGCTTCTGCGCTTGCGGAGAATAACGAGTCTCAGCCTGTTGATCGGCGGCTTGACAACGTATTCCAGACCAGCCGCGCTGCGATTGATAAAATCGAGGGGATAGCCGTTGATCATTCCCACGCTACGTTGAAAGCAATTGAAGAACGCTTGCAAAGAGCCCAGACGCAAACCTTTGTCGGAATTGGCCTTGTTTCCATTGCCTTGATTTTGTTTGTCGTTATCATGATTATCCGGATGATGCGGACCATTCGCACGGTGGTTCACAAGATGCAGCTGGTAGGCGAAGGCAACCTAACAGCCTCTAGGGAGGGCAAATATGACAAGGATGAGCTGGGCCTGATTGCCCGTTCCACAGACGATATGATTCAGAGCATGTCAAGTCTTGTCGCAGGTATTGTCGGCAGCACCAAGCTGGTCAGCGAATCGTCTTCCCAGCTCGCGCAGGCTGCCGGGGAATCCGCCTCAGCCTCCGAGCATGTGGCGAATCATATCCAGGAAGTTGCAAGCGGCTCGGAATCGCAGGCAAGAAGCTCGGAGGAGACGTCACGTGCGATCGAGGAGATGGCAGTGGGGATATCGCGCATCGCGGAGAATACATCGGAGCTGGCTGACTATTCCCATACTACCTTGGCACAGGCGGATCAGGGCCATGCTTCCCTGCAAAGACTGCTCTCCCAGATGGAGGAGATCAAATCCATTATCGGCAAGCTTTCCTCTACGATCGGCATGCTGGAGAATCGATCTCAGCAGATCGGGTCGATCGCTGACAACATTACGGCGTTCGCGAATCAGACCAATATCTTGTCACTTAACGCTTCGATTGAGGCCGCTCGGGCGGGAGAGCATGGACGCGGCTTTGCCGTTGTAGCGGGCGAGATTCGCAAGCTGGCCGCCGGCTCTCTGGAATCGGCAGAGAGCATCAACGATCTCGTCACGCTGACGCAGAACGAAATAGCCGGCGCTTCCTCGTTTATGAACAAAACGCTGCTTGAGGTCGAGCGCGGCAACGATCGAGTAGACGAATTGTATGAGAAGCTGAACGCCATTACTTCGGCGGTTCAGGCGATGACCGAGCAGCTGCAGGAAAACTCCGCCATCTCTGAGCAGATGTCCGCCAGCTCGGAGGAAGTGAGCGCATCTGTGGAGCAAAGCGCCTCGACTGCTGCCGCCAATCTGGGCAAGACGGAGAGCGTAGCCGCCGCTACAGAGGAGCAGCTCGCCCTGATGGAGAACATTCTAGCCTCGGCTCATGAGCTTGACGATATTGTCAAGCAGCTAAGCGGAGCCGTTGCGCATTTCAAAGTGAATACTTAATGATGGAATGCCCCCGAGCAAGGCGACTTGCCCGGGGGCATCGTTATGTGTAAGCAAGCTGAATATGGGCTGAAAAAATGTTTTTGGAAATAGGAAATATGTCGTAACTTTTTTTAACGATCCAACGTCTATGCATGTAGATTAGAATTATGAAGATAGACAGGGGGGAGAGACCGATACGATGACTGTTACGCCAAACATAGAGTCTGGACATAGCTCTGAGCAGGAGGAGTCCCCGGCAGCCGCTGAGAGAGACAGCAGCGGGTTGGATGCCGGAGAGGCGCTGCTGACTGTGAAGCAGGTGGAGCGAATGTTCCAGGTTGGAGGCAATACGCTGCATGTGCTGAAGGGCATCAACATGGAGGTGCAGCGGAAGCAGCTTGTTATGCTCAAGGGGCGCTCGGGCTCGGGTAAAACAACACTGCTGAATTGTCTGGGCGGACTCGATACGCCGAGCAAAGGCGAAATTCGGTTCAACAATCGCGCCTTCAGCGGGATGAGCGACGACGAGAGAACGATGGTTCGGCGGAAGGAGATGGGCTTTATCTTTCAGGCTTTCGCTCTGATGCCCCTATTGTCAGCCTGGGAGAATGTGGAGCTGTCGCTTCGTATGGCTGGCACGCCTCGTTCGGAATGGAAGAGCCGCGTTGCGGAATGTCTGGAGCTGGTTGGCCTTGAGAAGCGAATGCATCATCGGCCGTTCGAGCTGTCGGGCGGGGAGCAGCAGCGCGTCGCCATCGCCAAAGCGATTGCGCACAAACCGATTCTGCTGCTGGCCGACGAGCCGACTGCTGAGCTGGATACCGGAATGTCCGCGCAAATTATGGCAGTCTTTCAAAATATCATTCAAGCTGAACATGTCTCTATATGTATGACTACTCATGATCCTACGATTTTGGAGGTTGCCGACCATGTCTATGAAATGGTGGACGGGAAATTTATTTAAGCATTCCTGTATTGCTGCAATATGCGCCTCGCTGGCGTTTACTAGCGGCTGCGCGCTGCTGCCCGACGAGAAGGAGGAGGAGGTGCTGCCGGAAATTGTGCCGCCCCAGATTTCGAAGAAGCCGGAATACGAGGTGACAACGAAGACGCTGGAGACGAAGGTGCAGGTCATCGGCAAGCTGATTTCGCTGGAAGAGGAAACGATGTATTTTACACTGGGCGATAAGCATATCAAAGAGGTGTATGTGAAATCGGGCGACCAGGTGCAGGCCGGTGACCCCATCGCCGAGCTTGACGTGGATGACCTTGAGAAGCAGCTGCGGAATGAAAGATTGGCGTTTCGCCGTGAAGAAAATCTCATGAAGGAAACGCTTCGCACCCGGGACGAGATGGATCCGCTGGAATTCGAGGAGAAGCAGATTGCGTTCGAGGAGAAGCGCCAGAAGCTGACCGATCTGGAGGAGGAAATCAGCAAGGCGACGATATACGCGCCATTCTCAGGCACAATCGTGTCGCTGAGCGTGCAGAAGGGCGATACGGTCAAAGCGTACGCGCCTATTGCGATTGTGGCGGATACGGCGTTGATGACGCCTGCAGCCAAGCTGACCAAAACGGAGCTAGCCAAGGTGTCCGCCGGAATGGAGGCCGTGGTCACGATTAATAATGCCGGAAGCTTCAAGGGACAGGTGAAGCAGCTTCCAATCAAGTCGACGGAGCCGTCGTCAGGAGGGGGCGGCGGAGAACCAAATGGGGAGAACAAGCCGGAGCGGCCAGAGGACTTTATGATCGTGCAGCTGGCGGAGCTCCCGGAAGGTCTTCATCGGGGCACACCGGTAGCTATTAATATTATAACCAAGCGTACGGAAAAGGCCGTTGTAATTCCGCCATCCACGCTGCGGAGCATCGGCTCGCGCACCTACGTGCAAGTGATAGATGAAAACGGCAAGCGCGAGGTGGATGTCGAGGTTGGACAGCAGACGGCGACCGATATCGAAATTTTGGCGGGGCTGGAGCCGGGACAGAAAGTTGTAGGTCGATAAACCATGGGTATTCCGCTGTTTCGATTTCTGTTCCGCAAAATGTGGAATACGCGTTGGCTCACCTTCAGCACGCTGGCCGGACTTACTTTAGCAGTCGCGTTCGCGACGAGCATCCCGATGTATGCCGACGGGGCGCTTAAGCGTGTCGTCGCCGACTCGCTGCAGCAGAAGAGCGAAGGGATGCCCGCCGGCTCTCTGCTCATGAAATACCAGTCGACGGGAGGCCAGACAACGGACCTTGCGGCGCTTGCTGAGCTGGATCGTTATATTGGTACAAACGTGCCTCAAGATATCGGATTTACATATGATACGTATCTCAAAAGCTATTCGATTCGCAGCTCCGATATCGTAGCGGAGGACCCCGCCAAGGTTGATGCGGGGCGCGCCAGGCAGCTGGCTCTCATGACGATGTCCGGCCTTCAGTCCCATACGGAGCTTGCCCAAGGGCAATGGTTCACGGAAGGCGAAGGCCAGACGGAGCTGATCGAGGCCGTTATGTTCGAGGAAGCGATGTTCCGCAACGACGTTCATATCGGCGATATATTCGAATACCCCGTGTACGGGGGATTAAACCTGACGCTGCGCGTCCAGATCGTTGGCGCCGTAAATCCCGTATATGCAGGGGACCCGTATTGGTATCAGGGGCTGGAGAGCCTCCTTGGCACGCTGCAGATCAGCGAGCAGGCCTTCCAGAAGGTGCTCCTGGAGCATTACCAAATACCGATGCACAATGCGGGCTGGTACTACGCCTTCGATTTGTCGGACATTCAGACGAGCCAGCTGACGCCGCTGGGGCGCGCGCTGAACCGGCTGGATATTGAGCTGTACCAGCGCCTCAAGGATACGCGTGTTGAAATTTCCTTTGCGGATACGCTGAAGGAATTCCGCAGGCAAAGCCTGCAGTTGCAGACGCTGCTCTTCACGCTGGCGGCGCCAATGATCGCGATGGTGTTCTATTTCATCGCGATGAACGCGAGGCAGTCGCTTGACAAGCAGAGGAGCGACATTGCCGTTCTGCGCAGCCGCGGAGCGGGCACCAAGCAAATTATATGGATCTATTTGCTGGAGGGCTTGCTGCTGGGCATCCTCGCACTGGCTGCCGGACCGTTCATCGGCTGGTTTATGGCCAAGAGCATCGGCTCCGCCGACGGCTTCCTGTCCTTTGTCAACCGGAAGTCGATACCGGTGGGCTTCTCTATGGAGGCGATTATCGCGGGAGGCAGCGCTGTCCTGCTGGCGATCTTGGCGACAGTCATTCCAGCCGTCATCTACGCAAGATCGTCTATTGTCAGCTACAAGCAGGAGCTTGCGCGCTCCGACCGCAAGCCGCTGTGGCAGCGGTGGTTCATCGATGTGCTGCTGCTGTGCGCTGCCGGATACGGCTGGTATATGTTCAATGAGCGCCAGATGCTGACCTTCCAGACCGGTATGACGACGGATCAGCTGAACGTGCAGCCGTTCCTGTTTTTTGTGCCGGCGCTGTCGATCTTCGCGCTGGGCTTGTTCTTCCTGCGGCTGTTCCCGTGGCTGCTGAAGCTGTTCAACTGGCTGGGACGCAAGTTCCTTCCGGTGCCGCTGTATCTGACTCTGACGCAGCTGTCCCGTTCCTCCAAGGGCTATTATCCGCTTATGATTCTGCTTGTGCTAACGCTTGGGCTTGGCGTATACAATGCTTCTGCGGCGAGGACAATCGATCTGAACTCTACGGAGCGTGTCTTATATAAATACGGATCAGATGTCATTATTCAGTCCGTATGGCAAGGAACGCCGGAGGTGACACCTCAGCAGCCACCCGACGGCGGGGGCAATGGAGGCGGCGGAGATGGCGGGGGCGGAGGAGGCGGCAATGGAGGCGGCAGCGGCGGTGGCAGCGGTGGTGTACCGTCGCGGGTTCTGTATACGGAGCCGCCGTTCGAAATCTATCGCGAGCTGGAGGGCGTGGAGGCGGCGGCCCGCGTGCTGACCGCAAAAGGCAATGTCGTCATCTCCGGCAAGTCCATCGGCCAAGGCAACATTATGGGCATCGACAACGTTGATTTTGCGCAGGTTGCCTGGTTCAGGGATGATCTCTACCCCGCTCACCCTTACAAGTATTTGAACGCGCTTAGCTATTACGAGCAGGCGGCCATTATACCGGCAGGCGTGGCGGAGAGGTATCAGCTGAAGGGAGGCGATACGGTATCTGTCGGCTTTGCGGATGGCATGCTTGACTTTACGATTGTTGGGATTCTGCCGTATTGGCCAACGCAATACCCGGATAAAACGCCATTTATTATTACGAATCTGGATTATGTCTATGATCAGCTTCCTATTATGCCTTACGAGGTTTGGCTCAAAATGAAGCCGGACGCGCTGCTGGCGCCTGCCGTCGAGCAGCTGCAGAAGGAGGGCATCGAGCTGGCCGCCGTCGAGGACGTCCGCTCCGAGCTGATTGTGCAAGCCAAGCATCCGACGCGAGGCGGCGTATTCGGCATTCTGAGCCTCGGCTTCCTGGTGTCGGTTGTCATCACGCTTGCGGGATATATTCTGTACTGGTTCTTCAACTTGTCGGGACGCGTTGTTCAATTTGGCGTGCTGCGGGCTATGGGATTGTCCCGGAAGCAGCTGACCGGCATGCTTCTGCTGGAGCAGCTGTTCACGGCCGGGCTTGCGATTGGGCTGGGCGTTCTGATTGGCAAGCTCGTCAGCAAGCTGTTCCTGCCTTTCCTGCAGACGGCGGACAATGTGGCGGAGACGGTGCCGCCCTTCCGCGTTGTGTTCGAAGCGAGGGACACCAACCAGCTGTTCGCTGTCGTCGGCGTGATGATGCTGATCGGCGCTGCGCTTCTCTTCCTGCATATCCGCAGACTGAAGGTGCACCAGGCGGTCAAGATGGGAGAGGAGAGGTAGCAAGCCATGATACACTGCGAAGGCTTAGTCAAAATATACAAGACCGACGAACTGGAGGTCGTGGCGCTGCAAGGCCTGAACTTAACCGTGGAGGACGGAGAGCTGATGGCGATTATCGGCAACAGCGGCAGCGGCAAATCGACGCTGCTCAATACGCTGGGGGGACTTGACCGGCCTTCGGCCGGCCAGGTCAAGGTGGGGCCATGGGACCTTCTCAAAATTACGGAGGAGGAGCTTGTGCAGTACAAGCGCGAAACGGTTGGCTTCATCTGGCAGAACAATGCGCGCAACCTGCTGCCTTATCTGTCCGCGTTAGAGAATGTAGAGATGCCGATGATGTTATCCGGCAAGGTGGATCGCGGATACGCCAAGCAGCTTCTGGAGTGGGTAGGCTTGAAGGAGCGTATGCACAACAAGCTGCATCAGCTCTCAGGCGGGGAGCAGCAGCGTGTCGCGATTGCGATATCGCTGTCGAATCGTCCTAAGCTGCTGCTGGCGGATGAGCCGACGGGCTCCGTGGATACGGCAACCTCCGATCTCATTATGAGCATATTCCGAACGCTGAACCAAGAGCTTGGCATCACGATCGTGATTGTCACGCATGATATGTCGCTTGCGAGCAAGGTCGACCGCGTAGTCGCGATTCGTGACGGCTTGACCAGCACGGAATTTATTAAACGCAATCCCAATATTACGGATGGAGGTGAGCTCGGTCAGAGGACGGCGCGTGGGCTAAGCCAGGTGCATGAAGCTTACGTCGTCGTCGACAAGGTGGGCCGACTGCAGGTTCCCAAGGAATATTTAACCACGCTTGGCATTAAGGACAAAGCTTCAATGGAATTCGATGGAGAGCGGATCATTATATCTGCGCCAAAATTATTAGGGGGTCATGACAATGAATAAACGATTTGCCAAATGGTCGATGTTCGGATTGACGCTGACGCTGTTCGCAGGTCTGCTGTCCGGATGCACTGGCGGAAGCGAGCCTTCCGAATCCGAAAACCGCGTGCTTCGAATCGGCGTGCTGTACGGCGGTGCAGACAACGAGCCTTATTTCCGCCAGCAATACACCGATATGTTCGAGATGCAGCATCCCAATATTCAATTTGAGATTGTAGGAGCGATCAGCTACGACGAGCAGCGCTTCCAGCCGACGGAGCCAGGCAAGGAGCCTGCTGAGCAGCCGGACCCTTACGAGAGGATGAAAGAGCTCATGACGGGGCAGAATCCTGTTGACGTCGTGGTAGTGGACTACAATATGCTGCGCCGCTTCACGCAAGACAATCTGCTGCAATCTCTGGATCCTATGATTCAGAAGGATAAATTCGATATTAGCGATTACGTGCCGACCGTTATTGAAGGCATCAAGGCAGCAGGGGACGGCAATCTGTACGCCTTAACGCCTACCTTCTATTCCTCTGCGTTATATTACAACAAGAAGCTGTTTACGGACAAAGGCGTTGAGCCTCCTACCGACAAGATGACCTGGACGGATCTGTTCAACAAAGCGCGCCAAGTAGCCGACGCTAATGAAGAAGATCCGACCTTTGGTTTCTCGTTCAACCGCTGGGTGAATGATGGCTTCAGCACGTTGAACGCTTATACATCGCTGCTGCAGCTGCGAGTATGGGATGACAAGGGCGAGAAGATGGTGGTGAACAGCGACCCTTGGGCCCAGGCGATGGATACGGTTGTCAGCCTGTATAATGATGGTGTCATCCCCAACCAGCAGTTTATGAATCAAATGTATGAGAAACGCAACGCTGCCGGCGAGCCGATTAACGATCCTTTCTTCGGCGATTTGTTCCTCAGCGGCAATATGGCTATGGTCATTGGGGAATCGTATTATGTGAATGAGCTGAGACGCGCCAATGACAATGCCAGCAAGATTGAAGGCTTCGAAGCGATTGACTGGGATGTCGTTACGGTTCCGGTCGACCCTATGAATCCTGAATCCGGAGGCAATATCGGTCTCAGCCAGCTGATGGGTATTAATACCAATGCGCAAAACGCAAAAGACGCTTGGGAATTCATTAAATTTTCCAATAGCAAGGAATGGGCGAAGCTGAAGGCGAGAAGCAACTATGAGCTTGTGGCGCGCAAGGAATTTCTGCAGCCGATCGGCGGGATGTCGTACAATATCGAAGCATTTACGATGCTGAAGCCATTGCCGCCAACCTCGAACAACGATGACAAAATTTATCGCGAGAAGCCAAACGTATGGCAAGCGCAAAATGTCGGCTATGAGCTGTTCCAGGCTGTGCTTGACGGCACCAAGGAAGTAAAGGAAGCGCTAGCTGAGTGGGAGACGCGAGGCAATGCCATTCTGGAAGGGGCTGTCGAGCCAGGCGGCGGTGGAGTGATTGAGCCGCTGCCAATGCCGATGCCGCGAGTACAGAGCGAGGTCTCCGTGGAGACGGAAGCCGTCGAAAAGGTGGAATAGGAGCAGTTAATGAAAAGAAGCCAGCAGGCTCGCGATGACGCGGCTGCTGGCTTCTTTTTAGTGCTTATGGTCCAATAGCGAGTAAACCTTATCCCTTCAGCTGAAATGATTGATAAGCTGTCCATCCGCCTTGCTCCGTCTGATAAAGCAGATGAATGCGGTCTATATAGCTGCTCAGTCGGATCTCGGTCATCCGAAGGTTGCCGTACAAGTCATGCAGCTCTTCCTCTTGCAGCTTGCGCCCAATGGTGACATGAGGCGTGTACACATAATTGTAAGGCTGCTGCATGCCCGGACCACTGCATATGGCCCTATGAAGATTATCCACTTGCGAGGGGTCCTCCAGGGCGTAATAGAGGGTGTTGGAGACAGGGAAAAACGTGGATACTCGGTTGAACGTGACTTCAAACGGCTTGAATGAAGCCGATACCGCGTCCAGATGCTTGACCGCGCGCTCCAGCTTCACATCATCCCATTCCTCAGCCTCCCGCAGCGTCATATGAGCCGGGATATGGCAATAATGGGGGTCATGGCGAATTCTCCAGCTGTTGGCAGCATCCTGCACTTCCTTATCCGGAAATAACGCAATCCCGTAAATCATCCCGTTCAGCTCCTTCAAGTGAAATGAATGCTTAGTTATAGTATACCCGACTTTTGGCAGTGCTAAGTGAAAAAATGCCTCATGCTTGATTTATGAAGGATTGGGGTATTCTATAGGCATTATCACTTGCATAGCTGGAGGCGAAGAACATGCTGAAATGGATTTATTGGCTCCGATTATATGATACCAAATTCCAAGCGGGCTGCTTGGTGCGCAGAATGGAAAATGATTGGTGGATCTATGGCTACGATTGCCCTCGCGAGGTGGAGGTATTCCGCTCACGCAAGGGACGTTATGGCGTTCGGTTTCTTCCGTAGCATTTTTTAGAAAAAAACCTTGACGCAAGCTTCTCATTTATAGTATATTAATTGATGTCGCCATTAAAATTGCTTGGATGGTTAATGTCGCGGGGTGGAGCAGCTCGGTAGCTCGTCGGGCTCATAACCCGAAGGCCGCAGGTTCAAATCCTGCCCCCGCAACCAAACTTATCGATCAACACGTTGAATAGACGTTTTTCGAGGGCCCTTAGCTCAGTTGGTTAGAGCGGTCGGCTCATAACCGATTGGTCGGGGGTTCGAGTCCCTCAGGGCCCACCATTTTGTAAGCAATTGCAACACCATGCCGGGGTGGCGGAACTGGCAGACGCACAGGACTTAAAATCCTGCGGTGGGTGACCACCGTACGGGTTCGATTCCCGTCCTCGGCATCCTTACTTTATTAAACCATACATAATGATGAATCCTGTAAGGTAGAAATTGATCATTCCTGCCGCATAGGATTTCATGCGTAAGATCCTTTTTCGCATCATCTGTACTCCAATACAGGTGAAGGCGAAAGAGGATTTTTTTGTTATGGCGGTAACAATGATCTCGACAAGATTATATTGATTCTCATTGATATAAGATGATAGAATAAAAACAAGGAAAATATTACATACTTTCGAAGCTGAAAACAATTCGATGAAACGACAGACTTTCTCATTATATTTATATCCAAGTCGGAAGATGTTTATTCCTATCAATTGAAGAAGATAAATTTTCACTCATCCTATCTATCAACCGACAGCTTTTATGTTTAGTTAATCCTAGAATAGTATTCTAGGAGGTAGATATTATGAGTAAAAAGAGGAAGGTGAAGAAGATGGCTGTTAAACCGATTGAACAAACAGTTGAATTGAGAGGGAAATTCGCTCAAGATTTTTTGAAAGAAGTCACAAAGAAACCATCTCCTACTTCTATTGAAAAGAATCAGAGAGCCCTTCAACTCTTGAAAAAAATGCGGGGATAATCAGTGGCGAAACGTGATATTAATGAAGATATTGTTAGATTTAGCCTAGTTAACCTAACGGATGGCTACAGACTTAAGGATTTTAAATGCTCGATTATAGAATATCAAGAATTTCTTATTGAGCATGCTTTGAATTTTCAGAATATGAATATATCACGTACTTATCTACTAATTGATAAATCATCAGCAGATATTGTGGCCTACATGTCACTCGTGTCTGATTCAATTCGTCTAAATGACACTGAAAGGGAAGAGCAATTCCCTGAATACATACGGTTTGGGAGTTTCCCATCCATTAAAATCGGTAAGTTGGCGGTTGATGAGGGTTATCGAGATGTATATAGAGGGATTGGATCACTGATGATAGAATTAGCAAGAGGTATTGATGCAGAGGTTAATGAATCTGTTGCATGCGAATTCATCACAGTTGATGCAGATGTTGAAAATGATAGACATCTTTTGGATTTCTATTTGAAAAACTCTTTTGTACTAAATGAAAGTTACCCTCATGGAGCTACTAGGAAACAGATAAGCATGAGAATGAATATCTTCAATGAAGTTGACGATGAAGCTCAAGAAGAAACAGCCTAAAGCCACTCCGACTTGGGAGTGGCTTTTACATTAATCACTTCAAGTTATAGGATGGAATTTCCTCCATTGCTTGAACTTCAACAGTATGGTATGTAATCAATAGGAAAGGAGTTGTTTAAAAATGTCATTTGACTGGGCAACGACATTTTTTTCACTGATCTATATCGCCATCATTATTTCGGTGGTATCGTTTGTCGTTCATATGAAGAGAAAGGTTAAGCGTATTGAGGACAAATTGGATTCCATTGAAAGAAAGCTGGATGAGCGCTTGAGATAGGCTGGACTTTAAGGTACTATAGAGGTTGTGTGTATTGAACCAGAACAGAACTGACCAATAAGGAGACATTACTGTGAGCGAAAGAGAATTGCAAGTGGATCAACAAATTATAACGGACAAGGACTTTGAGCTGGCGATCAAAACCTCCACATTCGTAAAGGTTGTGCAGAACGGCATGCAGATCCGTCCGATCTCGACGATCGCGGGCTACAATCCGGACGCCATTCGGATGAAGGATGGCAGCGTGGTGCACCGTAATGCAAATTCCTTTTTTGCCATTGCAAACCCAGAGAAAGCTTAATAATTGGCTCAGGAAATCGATCCTTGTGATCGATTTTTTCTTTTGTCTGGTTAGGTATTGACGATTAATCAAAATAAAGCTAAAGTTTAAACTAACAAAACCAAACAAAATGATATCGTTTGTTTGGTATTTTGGATTAAGGTCTCTGATGGTCGGGATAAGGGGGGGTTACGATTCGCAGGAAAAGCGTCGCATCAGCTCTTGTTATTGGGCTTCTCGCCTCCGTGTTAACTGCATGCTCAGATAAGGGAGAGGATCCGCCTGAATGGGTGTTCGAGGCGGAGGGGGGACGGCTCACCGGAGTGGAGGTGGGGTCGTCTGTCCAAGGTTATTCAGGAATCGGCTATGTGACGGGCTTCGACGCCGAGACGGACTCCGTAGCTGTGGCCGTCGAAGCGCCGGCAGCAGGGTTGTATGATGTGACCGTCAGCTATCGGAGCGCTAGCGGTAACAAGCACGCCCGATTGTCGCTTAACGGAACGCCGTTTGGCGATCTGAGGCTGGCGGCAGCAGAGAGCTTCACGGACGCCTCGGCCGGCAAGATGTTATTGAAGGATGGACGGAATGAAATTGCCGTCACCTCGCATTGGGGCTGGTATGACATTGATGGGATCACGATCCGGAAAGCGCTGCCGAGAGGAGAACGCCAGGTAACGCCTACACTCGTCGATTCACAGGCGACGGAAGAAACGAAAGCGCTTTATCGGTATTTGGTTGACCATTATGGCACCCATATTTTGTCCGGGCAGCAGACCTTGAAAGAGGCGCTGCAGCTGAACTGGGACTATGGCAAGCTGCCGGCCATCGCGGGCTTTGACCTCATTGAATATTCCCCGACCCGCGTGGAGCGCGGCTCTTCGTCCCGGGAAGTTGAGGATATGCTTCAATGGCATGAGCTTGGCGGAATTGTGACGCTTGCCTGGCACTGGAACGCTCCCTCGGATCTGATCGATTCCCAGGAGCAGCCATGGTGGAAGGGGTTCTATAAGGAAGGCACGACCTTCGATCTGGCAGCCGCCCTTGCCGATCCGGACTCGGAGCGGTATGGCATGCTCTTAAGGGATATTGACGCCATCGCCGTGCAGCTGCAACGGCTGCAGGATGCAGGCATCCCGGTGCTGTGGCGGCCGCTTCACGAAGCGGAGGGGGGCTGGTTCTGGTGGGGAGCGCAGGGGCCGGAGCCGGCTAAGGCGTTATGGAGGCTGCTCTACGAACGGCTTACCCATGTGCATCAGATTCATAATTTGATATGGATTTGGAATTCTGAAGATTCCGCTTGGTACCCCGGAGACGGTACGGTCGATATGGTCAGCGTCGATTCGTATCCCGAGCCCGGCGATTACAATCCCGTCAGCCGCAGCTATGAGAAGCTGGTCGAGCTTGTAGGCGATAAGAAGCTGGTCGCATTAACAGAGAACGGTCCCATTCCGGATCCGGAGCTGCTGATCGGCTATGGCGCCAATTGGAGCTGGTTCTGCACGTGGTCAGGGGAATTTATCGGGGACGGCAGGCATAACAGCAAGGTGCATATACGGTATGTGCTGGAGCATGATTATGTCATAACGTTAGATGAGCTGCCGGAATGGCATGAAACTCCTTGATGAATGCCGTCAAGCTTTGTAGAATGTCCTTATAACATACTTACGAATGGATGAGTCGGATGAAGGGCAAGGTTACAATACAGGAAATCGCCGATTTGGTTGGCGTATCCAAGTTTGCGGTATCACGCGCGCTCAGCTCGAAGCCTGGCGTCAGCGCCCATACGAGAGAGACGATACTGAAGGCGGCTGGACAGCTGGGTTATTTTCGGAAAAATGAACCGCCAAGAGCGGCGTACGACAATCGTCCGCCCCTGGAGCAGCAGCAGTCGGGCACTATCCTTATTCTGTTCCCCAATGTGAGGTACCAGAACAGGGACTCCGTATATTGGGGGCCTGTGTTCGACGGCATAACCAACCGGCTGAATCAGATGGGCATGGACATTCTGACGCTTACGGAGCCGTCCTCGGACAATCTGTTCAGTCTGCTTAATCCGGGCGCGATTCGCGGCATTGTTACGGTGGGCTCCATCTCAACGCAAATATTGCTCGATAGCAGGCGGCTTGATATTCCCGTCGTTATGGTCGATCATATGGACCCGGCCTTCCAATGCGATACGGTGTTCACGGATAATTTCAACGGCATGAAGGAGCTGATGGTCAAGCTGATCAGCAAGGGGCTGCGGACGTTCCAGTTCGTCGGTTATATTAAGGACGCCCCAAGCTTCTACGAGCGCTGGCTCGCCTTCCGAACGACGCTGGAGGAGCATGAGATCGAGCTGCGCCAGGATCCGCTCCTGATTGGGCCGGAAGCCGTTGATCCTTATGCGTTAATGAAGCTGATGTCGCTGGATGTGCTGCCGGATGTGTTCGTGTGCGCGCACGATACGAATGCGGCCTTTCTCATTGAGGAGCTGGCCAAACGGGGAATTGGGGTGCCGGAGCAATGTATGGTAACCGGCTTCGACAATACGGCTGCCTCATCGCCGATACTGGCAACTGTGAATGTGGATATGGGATTGCTGGGCGAGCGAGCAGTTGACCAGCTGCTGTGGAGAAGCGAGAACAGAGGCGGCTCCTATGAGCGCAAGCTGATAGCGGGCCAGCTCATTATGAGGGAGCAGTATGCTCGCTAAGCGATAGATGCTGCAAATACAATTGGATAGGCCTGTTATGCTGAAACGTCTTGCTGGTGCAAGGCGTTTTTTTGCATCCCGCTGGGACGTATCATCAGGCTCGCAACAAGTGATTGCTCGATATTTAACTAAATAAATAACAAACAATATAATATTAGCAAATTTCGGAACAAAGCTACTGAGAAGCTGTGAATAAGGATCCCGTCGATATCTACAACCCGACGAGCTACATGGTGCCGACCCATGACACTTTGGATAATATCAAGCACGCTTCATTTATCGCGGCTGCTCCTATATGGTAATCTTATAACAGTAGGGGGGATGGAATGGCTATACAATTACCGGATAATGATTGGGGACTTCTGCTGGCGGAGGAGCTGGAGCAGCCCTATATGAGAGGGCTGATGTGTGAGCTGGAGCTTCGTTACGCTTCATCGACCGTTTATCCGCCAAAGTGTGATGTGTTAAATGCTTTGAGCTTCACTTCCCTAAGGGAAGCTAAGGCTGTTATTCTTGGGCAGGACCCATACCATGGGGCTGAACAAGCTCATGGACTAAGCTTCTCGGTGAAAAAGGGGGTCAAGGTGCCGCCTTCCCTGCGCAATATGTACAAGGAGCTTGAGTCTGACCTTGGCATCGCGCAAGCCAAGCACGGCTGCCTGGAGTCATGGGCGCGGCAGGGGGTTCTGCTGCTCAATAACGTGCTAACGGTAGAGGAAGGGAAGCCCGCCTCGCATCAGGGAATAGGCTGGGAGAGGCTGACTGACCGCATCATCTCGCTGCTTAACGATAGAGAGCGGCCGCTGGTGTTTTTGTTATGGGGCAAGCATGCGCAGGATAAAGCGGCGGGTATTGACTCCAGCAGGCATCTCATTGTGTCCTCCCCGCATCCAAGCCCATTAGCCGCCAGGAAAGGTTTTTTGGGAAGCAGGCCGTTCTCTCGGACTAATGATTTCTTGAGGGCGAACGGCATGGAGCCGATTGACTGGAGCTTGCCAGAGTAGTCAGGATAACAATAGAGCTTCCGCTTAGGCGTCCGGCAGACGTCTAAGTGGAAGCTCTGTTCTTCGTTAGCTGGCAAGCGATTGCTCTATGGCAGCGGAGCCGTCGGAGCTGGCAGTGCCGCCGCCGTCGGAGCCAGCCAGCACGGGCTTGAACTTGGCGTCGACGTAAGTTGTAACCTTCACTTCTGTGATGACTTGGGGATACATTTTATCGGGATCAGGCTCTATCAGCTCTGTATGAATGACAGCTTGATTCCCCTCGAAGGAGATGGACGAGATACGCAGACCATAGCCGGGATGCGGCAGCTGCGCTGTGATGGTCACCTTGTTCACATCATCGTTCACAGCTTCGACGGAAATCTTGCCCTCAGTGACAGGCTCTACGAATTTCATGCCGTCATGCAGCCATGCTGCCGCTTCGCCGCGCGTCATCACCTTGTTGGGATAGAAGCGCTGGCTGTCGTCAAGCGACACAATCTTCGCGATAAGCAGCTTCTGGATGCTGTTCATGTATGCTGGATTCACATCGCTCTCATCCTCCAGCATCATATAAATTTCGATAAACGCGAAGTCGCCTTTGGTCATCATAGCCTGGAACAGGTGGTGGGCGAATTGCTCCTTCGTGAGCTTGTCGCTTGGCTTCACGTCACGCGGAATATCCAAGTTATAGAAGTCGGCAATGATGAAGGCTTCTGAATACCAAGCGTCATCCTTCAGGTTGGGATGATTGTCGCTCGCTTTGGGCGCTTGGATAAAACGCACATGATCCAGATTGAGATCCAGCCCTCTGACGATCATAGAGATGCCGGCTGCGTAAGTAAGCTCGCCTTTGGGTTGGAATGTATCGCTGGAGACGCCGTTGACGACGCCTAGCTTCTTCAATGCTTCAATCTTCTCTTCGTTGTTATCCTTGCCTACATCAGAGAAGGCCATAACAGATTGTCCCAGTGTAAATACAAGAATCGCCGCTAGCACGATCATTAGCCATGATTTTTTGTTCGTCTTCATTGTTTCACCTCATATCGTTTTTTTGCAGCTGCACCCTTATTGACGAAGGTACAAGGGAATATGTTGCCATAGCCGCTTGTTTTTTTTGAAAAATATTTGGATCATCATATTGACGATGTATTTTATTTTTGATATATTATTAATTGTCGCTGACGAGATCTGTTAGCTCAGCTGGGAGAGCACCATCTTGACAGGGTGGGGGTCAGTGGTTCGAGCCCACTACAGATCATACTGAAAAGTCCTGAGAAATCAGGGCTTTTTTCCTTTTCATAATATATCATTTTGGGACAGCGATACAAATCTGATACGAATTCGATTCACCTTATTTGATCGGTTGTTAAGCATGTTGTGAACACACCATCACTCTCATTTTGTCATTTTTTCGGCAAAGTGCGGGTGATTTTTTTGTTGTTGACATATGGAAAAAATAAGGATAATTTATTACATGTAAATATTGAATTTAAATATAAAATTAAAGGAGGGTATCTCGATTGCAATAAGCTGTCGAAATGAAGGTAGCATAGAAGTTGTTCGTCAAAGATTGTAAGCGATTTCATATTACGAAACGAGGTGTTGTTATGGGAATCAAACAAAGGCTGGCCAGCTTGACCCTATGTATCACACTTGCCATAAGCTTGGCAGCTGCAGATGGCTTGTCGAAGGTGTCTGGCGCGGAGACGCCCAAGCAGGAAGCGACAAGAAAGCTGGGTGAGTTGAATACGTTAATAACGCAGGCGAAAGGAAGCGGGCACGATACGACTCGAGAGGAAAGTGCGGCTTGGATGGCTGCCGAGTTTCTCAAGTATGCAGATTGGGATGCGGCGAACGTAGCCAAAAACAAGGTGCAGTTCGAGAGGGTGAGCAAGTTCCAAGGGAATGCGCAGCAGCTGGCCAACGAGCTTCCCAACTTTGAGAGAAATGAAGTGATTCAAATGTTGGATAAGGCCAAGTCGGAGCTGACGCAGGTCATAAGCGGAGCGATAACGCGACGTGCAGTTCCGAAGGTGAATTGGTCCAACATTACGATACAGAACGATCAGTTCATTTCTAATGGCAGGCCGGTTTTCCTGTACGATTACTTCTCTAAGCCGCTCCATATTTCAACATCCGATCCAACCTTGTACAATGAATATCTTGGCAAGCTGGATCACCCCAAGGCGATCAGCCCCATCTTCGCACTCGACGAGGCAGGCACGATTGACCAGACCAAAATGAGTGACCTGCAGAATCGACCAACGAATACGGCAGGCTATATAGGGTCAGAGCTTCTTCACCAAATACGATTTTGATCACCCGCAGGTAAGAGAAATATGGAAGGACGTTTTTAAAGGGACAATTCCCACTACTGCCGGCCAGAATTATACGAAGCTTGGTTACATTCTTGCGAATGAGCCCCATTGGTTCACGGCCAAAGGCCACTGGGCTGCAATTGCGAATGTAACCACATACACGATGAGCAAGTTCAGAACGTGGCTCGAGACAAAGCACGGCACAATTGCAAAGCTGAATGCGCTCTGGGGAACCAGCTACACAGCCTTCAGCCAAATAAATCTAACGATTCCGCTGGACTTGTCGTACAAGAACACGCCAATCTGGTACGACTGGTCGCGCTTCAATATGGATCGCGGAACGGAATGGCTGACCTTCCTTCATGACGAAGTTAAAAAATACGATCCAGCGGCCAGGACTCAGCTCAAGATTATGCCGGATCTGTTCGTCGAAGGTGCCCGGGATCACGGTATTGACTTCGAAGCGTTAACCGAGCTGACGGAGATGATTGGAGACGATGCGAAGATCCGCAAGCGGAATATGAATAGCCCTGGTCCAGAGAGCTGGGAGTCGAAGTATGCTTATTATTGGGAAGAGATGGCTATGTCCTATGATTTTATGGATTCCGTCAGTCCGAACAAGCCGCACTTCAACTCCGAGGTTCATTTGCTCTCTACCACTCAATACCGCGATCTGTATATGAAGCCGGAGTATGTCCGATCGACGTACTGGCAGACGACGGTACATGGACTAAACGGTGGGCTCACTTGGTTCTGGGGCCGTAATCCGGATGGATCGATTGAAGAGAGGCTGCAGAATGCGTCTGGAGGTTTGGGTGAATCGTACGCTGCCTCAGTAGCCCAGCAGCCTCAAGTGGCCCAGGAGCTGACCAAGACGATGATGGATCTGAATGCCTTCTCGAACGAAATTGTTAAGTTTCAGAGAGAACGCAAGCCGGTTCGCTTGTTCTACTCCGAGGCTGCAGCTATTAATGATTCCAATTATATGAGTGATCAGTTCGATATGTACGAATCCATGTACTTCAGCGGCGTTCCTCTCGGCTTCGCCACGAAAAACATTATTTTCAAACAGCCGAACTCCGATTGGGATGTCATTGTCGTCCGCAAGACAGAAGAAGTGACGGAGGCTGAAATTAACGCGCTGCAAATTTATCTCAACAACGGAGGGACCGTCATCCTCGATGACGTCAGCCTTAAGTTCAACGAGTACAAACAGCCTCGCGCGAAGACGCTCTCCAAGGGTGCGGGCAAGCTGATTAAGCTGATGGACAATTCCGTAACGAATATGGCAGCCAAGGTGACGACCGAGTTGAAGGCTCGCAACCATACACCGCCTGTAGTCCTGACAGAAAACAATGGGCTGCCATCCAAGGGCGCTTTCTGGCGCGTTGTGCCGAACGGATCCAATACGTATCTAATGACGATTGTGAATGTGGGCAAATCAAGCTCTGCTATTAGTCTGAAGATGGCGAACAATCAAAGTGTGACGGTGAAAAATATGATGACTGGCCAGAGTATGGGCTCCAGCTTCAGCCTAGGCTCAGAAGGGGTCCTCCTGCTGGAGGTCAAGCCTAAATTGTAAATTAAGATGGATGACAACCAACGATCCCGCAAGAGCGAGATCGTTGGTTGTTTCTTTTCGCTCATATATCTGGATTGAGGTAGTCATCAGCCTATGGTCAGCTAGACGCGAAGATCGAGATGCTTGCCCAAATTGGGGTCCAGGCTGGCGTTCATCATCTGTACAAACTGTTGGCTCTGCTGCTCAGCTTGTCCCTTAGCCATGTTAAGTACTTTGATTCCAACGGCTTGGGACAAGGATGCTTGACTTAGCGCTGTCGACATCGCTGCGATATCCATTGCTTCACCTCCCTTCTAATACTATCGGCTGCCTAGCCACTCCATGTAACAAAGGAACGTAAAGAAGCTTTCAAAAAAAATTTAAAAGCACCCAGGTTCAGGTGTATAGTTCTCGATTTTCGCGACAAAATAATATCACATCCAACTAAGGAGTGACTAACATGAGCAGACAAAATTCAAACACGCTGGTAGTACCGCAAGCTAGACAAGCGATCAATCAAATCAAAATGGAGGCAGCTTCCACTCTGGGCGTTGCTTACCAGCAAGACGGCTACAACGGTAACCTCTCCACTCGCGACGCTGGTTCGCTTGGCGGCTACATTACGAAAAAGCTGGTTCAAATCGCGGAGCAGCAAATCGGCGGCGGCCAACGCTTCTAACATTAACAACACACATGGAGAAACCCTTACTTGCTAAGGGTCAGCCTGTTGATAAACCTCAACAGGCTTTTCTATTGCATTATTTCTTTATCCATTTACCGCGTTAATATGGTATAATATTATTAACTTACTTAAGGCGGTGTTAGGATGTTACGTTCTAATTCAAACATTCAAAATAGCTACGAATTTGTGTGCCTCGAGGATCTCGTTCCGCAGAATCACCAACTCCGAAAAATACATAAGCACGTCGACTTCTCCTTCATTCTCGAAAAGGTCAAACCCTATTATTCAGTAGATAACGGACGCCCATCTGTCGATCCCATTATGCTCTTTAAAATGATGTTCATTGGTTATTTGTACGGGATCCGCTCTGAGCGCCAACTCGAACAAGAAGTGCAGCTCAACAATGCCTACCGGTGGTTTGTTGGTCTGGGACTTACGGATCGAGTACCCGACCATAGCACACTAAGCCTGAATCGGAAACGACTCGCGGACAGTAATCTTGTCCAAGAGATATTTGACCATATTGTCTTCAAAGCAATTGAACTTCGTATGGTGGCAGGCCGCGTCCTAGTTACGGATTCTACGCATCTTAAAGCGAATGCCAATAAGCGAAAATTCGTCAAACAAGAAGTTGAGAAGAGTGTAAAAAACTATCTCGACGAGCTGGACGCAGCCGTTGAAGCAGACAGAGCATCGAACGGAAAAAAGCTCTAAAACCTCGAAAGGTGGTGACGGAAAAGAAGGAAACAAAGATAAGCACAACGGACCCTGAGAGCGGCTATATGGTGCGCGACGGTAAGCCAGAGGGCTTCTTCTATCTTGATCACCGCACGGTTGACCATAAATACAACATCGTGACGGATGTGCACATCACGCCAGGAAATGTCCATGATTCGACGCCTTATTTAGATCGCCTTGAACTCCAGGTAAAGAAATTCGGGTTTGAACAGTCGCTTGAAGCCGTTGCTTTGGATGCAGGTTACTTTACAGCTTCGATTTGCAGGAAACTTCACAAAAAGAACATTTACGCTGTCATTGGTGGCAGAAGCTTTACCCCTGTAAAAGGATTAATTGCGAAATGGCGCTTTAAATATGATCCGGAACACAACGTCTACATCTGTCCGCAGAAGCACGAACTGCCTTATTCCACAACCGACCGGGATGGATACCGCCACTACAAGTCTGACCCAAAGATATGCGCAGCGTGCCCCATGCTGCATGAATGCACGCGTTCGAAAAAGAAACAGCGAGTGCTCACGCGGCACGTGTGGCAAGACAGCAAGGAATGGGTCAAGCAGAACGGTCGCAGCCGTTCTGGCAAATATCTTTACCGATTACGATACCAAACTGTTGAGCGAAGTTTCGCGGATGCCAAAGAGCTCCACGGACTTCGCTATTGCCGGTTTCGGGGACAGAAAAAAGTCCTGGAACAGGCATTGATGACCGCCCTCGTTCAGAACGTAAAGAAGATCGCCAACCACCTAGCCAAGCAGGTAGGGTAAGGCGATCTTCTTTGATTTCATATACGAATATTTAAATAAATAACCTTCTCTGTAGAACAAGGCCCCAGAAATCTGGGGCTTTGTCAACAGCCTGACCCTTACTTGCTAAGGGTTTTTCTTTTTGGGCTGTAACCATTTAGGTTGGCGAAGCGTTAGAACTGTATGAAGCAAAGGAATCGCTGGCAGGAGTGAGGCTGTGAAGACAATCAAGGTTTATTTCATTATATTAGGCGCTTTGTTAATCACGTTAATCACCATATGGGCATTGTGGTTGACCCGCTTCTCGGAGTCCGAGGAGATGTTCATGCGAGAGCTGAGGCTGCTGAATCAGGCATGGATCCAAGAGAGGCTCGTGGAGCAGAACATCTCCTATGAGGCAACGAGCATGCGTGAGCCTTACAGGCTGGCAGCTGGAACCCAGTCCCAGCAGGCGTATCGGCTTGAAGACGGCAGCGAGCTGTACGTCTACATATTTCCGGCTCAAGAAGAGCTTGTGGAGGGCCGCAAGCTGCTGGAGCACCAGACCCTCATGCTAAGCACGTATCCACCTGCCCAATATCAGATGCAAAATGCACTGCTGCTCCTGTTCGATGGCTCAACGTTGGGATCGGCGAACGAGAAGCTGGAGCTGCTAGTGGATCGGTTGCAGGATGTGAAGTGACGATTTTGCCAAAATGCCCACTCCATTCACGCCTATCTGAATAGACTGCTATCATCATAGGCAAATCGGCGGGGGAGTATAACGATGCCCAAATCCAAATCCGGTGGACGCGGCGGCAGCGGGCTTTCTGCGGATGACCTGGCGATCATCGCGGGAATTGTTGTCGTCATTGGCGATCTTCTTGCGTTATGGGCAGTCATAGCGGCGAAGAGGGAAGACGAGGAGGAAGCGGAAACAAGTCAATATAGAAGAGGGTCGCGCCGGAAGAGGAAGAATTAAGCCTCTTGACGCGACCCTGTTTGTTGTCCTTCTTATGTCCTTAAGATTCCTTGGTCAAGTCGCATTTGTTCCGGATAAAAGCAATTTGATTGCGCAGATGATTGACCTGGTCCTGCCATTGCTTGCTCTCATCATGAGCGCCGTTCTCCAGCTGCTGAAGCTGCTGGATTAATGCCGGCAAATCGGAGGATGCATTCGCGCAGTCATATTGGCTATTCAAATCCGTCATTCCGTCCACACTCCTGTCCTTTAGTTGGCGCCTCGTTATTGTTTGTACAGCGGCATGCTCTGTATTCCGCCAATCCGTTAGACTATTTTGCCAGCCTCGCGCATACATGGTTAGAAAGAGAGCGCAAGGAGGCGATAGGAATGACGGCTTTGTACGCGTACCTGGCAATCTGGCTCACGGGGATGTTCGGTCTCATAATGATCTGTATTTGTGGTGTGGCTGAGCTGCTCAAGCAGGATACATGGTCATATGACGAAGAGCATGTATGGATGCGGAAGGTTAAGGAATAGAGGTTAGATAGGGTGGGTACGCTAACTCCGAATGAAGCCATGCAGGCGACAAAGGAGGAGCATCTATGCAAGCGAATGGGAATACGAGCGACACACGAGAGGTTATCGTAGCCGTTCAGAAGAATGGGGACGGGGACATTACGGCGTTCAAAACGTCCACCGGGCGTCAGCTTGATTACCAGGCTGCGCTTCAAGAGGTGCAGGCCGGTCAAATCGCCGGCGTCAATGCCTTCAAGGGACGCGATGGCGAAATGTACATTCGCGGCGACGCGGACGGTGATCCCTCTAACAATCTGGATCAGCTGCCCCTGTTCTAGGAGAGCCTATAAGCAAAGCCGGAGGAGGCGCCATAAACGGCGTCTCCTCCGGCTTTGTTCCATTATACATCGTAAACGGTGTGCTGCTTGACGAAACGCATGCGGCCAGTCTTGTCCGCATATTGCTCCATCGCATCTCCGTAATGCATCAGCCATGTCTTCTCCTGCACCTCAGCAGGCAGCGTCAGCAGCTCGTCCAAGCATGCGTGGACCACGCCGGGCGGCTCCAGCTGGCAATCATGGTAGATCGTCTCCACGCCTCTCTCCACCAGCTCCTGCAGGAGCTGGCCGTCAAACCGCATATCAGCGGAATAAAAAAAGGTGCCATTAAACAGGAATGAGAAGCTGGCTTTGCCTTCAATATGCTTGGTCTGGATCAGCTCCACGGTAAGGCCGTTGGCGAGTATGTACGACTTGCCCACTTGAAGGGGCTGCACCTCGAAGAAATCGGTGATGCTGTTCAAGTCGCCTTGGGTCAAGCCTCCCCTTAGCGTATGCTCCCATAGCGGCTCCACTAGCACGTCGGCAATATACAGCACGGGCTTGCGTTGATGCTTGAACATCATCTGGAAGGCCAGCTCCTCCAGTCCCCCGACATGGTCGCCATGAATATGGCTGATTAGAACGGCGTTCAGCTGCGGGAAGTCCATGCCGAAATCATGCAGCGCCTTGGGCAAGGTAATGCCGCAGTCGACGAGCAGTCGATAGCCGTTCGCTTCGATGAGCGCATTATTGTTGTTATAACGCTTGGCGAAGGCGCTCCCCGTCCCTAGCATTGTAATATGCATCTGAACCTACTCTCCCCTCAATTGGTCCCTTCTGTCACTGTACCAAATTTTGTGCTCGGTTGCCAATGCGGACAGAAGCACATCGCCGCATATTGGCATACAATGTCACAGGCAAGAGGATGATCATTGAAGGAGTGGGCGGGCATGAGCAAAGGCAAAGGCGCTAAGGGGAAAGCGGCGAAGGGGAAGCAGCTTGCGAACGATCGGAGGCAGGTCAATTACAAGCTGGTGCTGTCGGATACCTGCAAGGTTTGCAAGACGCCCTGCGCAAGAGGCATGCGTTACTTGGCCAGCATGCAGGAGCCCGGAGCGATTGGCAAGGGCGTGCCTTGTATTTTGACCAAAACAATGGGGTAATAAAGGGGGGTATATTTCCCAGGCAAGCGCAGGTTTCAACAGCATTTGACAACTTCGGAATCATTTGATCTCATATAAAATAAAACGCCCGCAGACCGCAACTTTGTTCGGCTCAGGGAGTATAACCTTACATCCAGAATAACGGATGGGGGTTAATGCAGCTATGAGGTTCAGGAAGGTAGCGGTTTGGCTGGTGCTGCTCAGCTTGTGCGGGGGCACCATCATCTTTGCAAACGACGCTGCTCAGAAGGTTCGTGTGCTAGTCAACGGTGGGGAATTGGCCGATAGCGGGCTTATGATTGACGGTAAAACCTATTTGCCGCTTAGAGAAGTGGCGAACGCGTTGAACGCCATCGTGAAGTGGGACAATGCCAATAAGCGCGCGACGGTCTACAAGCCGAACGTACATATGTTCCTGTACAACAAGGGGAATAGTCCATTCGGCGTGGTGGAGAAGGGCTTCCAGGGCAAGATCAAGGTATTCTCGCAGATCGATAATCTGCAGACGGACATTGCGGCCGTTAAGTTTTCCATTGTAGACCCATACGGGAAAGAAAAAACGATTCAAAACAAAAACGTGGCGAATGAGATGAAGGATAAGGACATCTTCTGGTTCGTCTCCGAGGAATTTGATTACAAATTCGAATCGACGGGCATTTATACGGTTCGCTTCTATCTGAAGCTGGAGGGCTCGGAGGAGTGGGCGGTCGTATCGGAGAAGCAAATTCCATCAAGGGCTCCTTAGGGTGAACAGGATAGGGCACGAAGACGCTCCGCGCCATGCGGAGCTTTTCGTTTGACCGTCTGTAGTTATACATGGTACGATGGCAAGGTATGATCAATTTAGTGAAATGGGGTAACAAATCATGAGCGAGCACAAGCAAGATCAGTGTGGCGATGACTGCGGCTGTGGACATGATCACGAGCATGAAGAGCATGTGTTCATCGTAACGAACGATGAAGGCGAAGAGCGCGAGATGGTAATGGTCTACACGTTCGAATCCGATGATAACGTATATGCTGTTCTGCTGGATCGCCAAGATCCGGAGCAAGACGGCGTAATCTTCCGCATAGAAGAAGAAGACGAAGAAGCATTCCTGGTCGGCATCGAGGATGACGCGGAATGGGAGCGCGTGACAGCCATTTATGAGGAAATTGCGCGTACGGAGAATGAAGGCAAGGAATAATGTTAGAAGATAAGGCTCCCTGATCGGCGTAACGCCAGTCGGGGAGCCTTTGTCATATTGTATGGTTGTTATACTATTTGCGCGGATTGTAATACATCGTTCTGCCGTTGAACAGGGTCAGCTCGGCCTGCCAGCGCTTCGCCATATATTTGCACAGCTCATTGGCTTTGGCTTTGTCGCCGTGGGTTGCTTCTTCAGGCAGCACAACCTGGACACAAGGAACGGAATCGCCGTCCGTGCTAGTCGCTTCCGATATCCCCATAATGATATGCCTGTAGGATGACGAGACGCCCTTCAGATAGAACCACCGCTCATCCCCCTCCGATTGAATCGTATAAGGGAAAGCGGCCCCCTCATAATCCCAGCCCAGCTGAGAGCCCGTTAACGAGGTCATCTCCCGGTAACGAAGCAGGGCATCCTCAACATCTCGAAGCGTAACGGATTGATCCTTGGAGCCTTTCACCAGCTTAATATAAGCGCTTTGACTCATCGGCATCACCTCTAGAGCCATCTTAGCATGGGCTGGAAAGGTTTACAAGATAGCGGCAACCGCTAGGAAATGGCTGTTTCCTCCACAATGACCTTTACAAATTCAATGCTGCGATCCTCGGGTCCTTTGACGGGCAGTCCCACCTCTACATGATCGACGATGTAGTCAATATTTTTCTGCGAGATGACTTCCCCTGGCAGCAGAATCGGAATGCCGGGCGGATAGACATAGATGAACTCCGCGATGATGCGCCCCGCCGACTCCTTGAACGGAATAACCTCCGTCTCGGCGTAGAACGCGTCTCTAGGCGTGAGAGAGAGCTGCGGAATGTCCGGGATTTTGACCACGAGCTCGCGAGCCTCGGCTCCTTCATAGAACGCGGCGGACAAGCCGCGGAGCGCCTCTAATAGCTTAGCTAACGAGTCTGAGGTATCGCCAGGCGTAACTAGGCAAAGAATGTTATACATGTCACTTAATTCGATTTCCAAATTATAGTGCTCCCGCAGCCAGTTCTCCGTCTCATAGCCTGTGATGCCAAGATGGCGAACATGAATCGTTACCTTGGTGGGATCATAGTCGAAGGTTGCTTCTCCGCCCAGAATGTCTTCGCCGAAGCTGTACAGCCCTGGAATCTCATTAATTTGACGGCGGGCATCCTGGGCAAGCGCGATTGCCTGCTCCGCGAGCTCACGGCCATGAAGGGCCAGATTGCGTCTTGATGTATCCAGGGAAGC
Organism: Paenibacillus sp. PL2-23; assembly: GCF_040834005.1. Taxonomy (NCBI): domain Bacteria; kingdom Bacillati; phylum Bacillota; class Bacilli; order Caryophanales; family Paenibacillaceae; genus Paenibacillus; species Paenibacillus sp. PL2-23. Next base: position 3,378,147 of record NZ_CP162129.1, on the reverse strand, counting down.
CAGCAAAATATAGGAGGTGGACGTTGTCGTCAGCATGCTGATGATTGTCTGAACCCGCTGCGGATTGACGCGCCCCTTGCGAATGTTAAGCACAGAGCTCTGCGTCATGGAGCCGCCAAGCTTATGTACGCTTGTCGCCGCCATGTCGGCGCCGGCCTGCATGGCGGACATGGGCAGCTTGTCATGGAAGTGGATCAGTACGCCATGGGCCTCGTCGACGAGCACGGGAATGTCGTAGCTGTGCACAAGATCTACAATTTCCTTCAGGTTCGCGCAGATGCCGAAGTAGGTCGGGTTGATGACCAGCACCGCCTTGGAGTCGGGATGCTTCTCCAGCGCGCGGCGCACGGACCTTGTCGTAATGCCGTGATCAATGCCCAGGTTGTTATCTCTGGCGGGCGAGATGAACACGGGCCTGGCGCCAGCAAATATAATGGCCGCCATAATGGATTTATGCACATTGCGCGGGACGATAATTTTGTCGCCGGGAGCGCAGACGGACATAATCATCGTAATGATTGCTCCGCTGGTGCCCTGTACGGAGAAGTAGGTATAGTCGGAGCCGAATGCGTCTGCAGCCAGCTTCTGAGCCTGCTCGATGACGCCTGTCGGCTGATGCAGGTCGTCCAGCGGCGCTATATTAATGAGATCGATCGACAACGCGTTGTCGCCGATAAATGCGCGGAATTCAGAATCGCTTCCGAGGCCCTTCTTATGTCCCGGAATATGGAATTGAACGGGATTTTGCGCCGCATGCTCGCGAAGCGCAGTGAAGAGCGGTGTTTGACGATGATCCATCGCTGTCATCCCTGCCTTTCATGAAGTGTACAAACATAGTAGAGTATAACAAAAACAAGGGGGAATGCAAGCGGATATTGAAGCTGGCCGCTTGGAGCGCCCATTCGCATAGCCGATTTGTTCCCGAATTGTTCAAAGATGACACAAATCCAATATGTTACGATAGAGACGTGGGGGGATTGCTGCATGAAAGAAAGACGAAGAGATAGTCGATTAATGATTGTTATGGCTATACTTATGATTACCTTTATAGGGTTCGGCATTATCATCCCGGTTATGCCAGAAATTATTCTGGAGGCTGATCCCAAGGAAGCCGAGATGCATACGGGGCGCATGCTCGCGCTGTATTCGGCCGTATCCTTTATTCTGTCACCGCTGTGGGGAACGCTGTCGGACCGGATCGGCAGAAGGCCGGTCATCCTGACGGGACTGGCCGGGTTCTCCGCCAGCTTCCTGCTGTTCGGACTCGCGGGCGACAGCTTGACGCTGATGTATGCATCCCGTGCTCTGGGGGGACTGTTCTCCGGAGCGGTCGCTTCGGTTATCGTTGCTTATGTGTCGGACATTACGCCGCCGGAGCAGCGCACCAAAGGTATGGGGCTGGTCGGGATGTCCATAGGCCTCGGCTTTACGCTGGGCCCGGGCTTCGGCGGACTGCTCAGCATATTCTCGCTGAATACGCCGTTTTTTGCGGCTTCGGCGCTTGCGCTGACGACCTGTCTGCTGGCAGCGGCGAAGCTGAAGGAGTCGCTGCCCCCGGAGAAGCGCAAGGCCAAAAGCGAAAAAAGCGTTTCTCGTTGGAAGGCGTTCCAGGGACCGCTTAAATACCTGTATGTACTGGCGTTTTTTGTTACGTTTACGCTGGCGGGCATGGAAGCGACGCTTCAATTTTTTGGGATGAAGCGCTTTGATGTGACACCGCTTCAGGTTGGGCTGTTGTTTTTTGTATGCGGCTTGGTGGGCGCTCTGGTGCAAGGGGGCATTGTACGGCGCAGAATCAAGAAGGGCGAGGAAGGGAAGTACATCTCGATTGGCTTGGTCATATCGGCTGCCGGCTTCTTCCTGCTGCTTTATGCGCATTCGCTGTGGTGGGCCATTGTATCGCTTGCGGTATTCGGCGTCGGCAACGCTCTGATTCGTCCATGCGTAACCTCCTTGATTACGCAGAAGACGAAGGTCGGAGTAGGCGTGGCTTCCGGTCTCAGCTCGTCTATGGACAGCCTCGGCCGCATCGCCGGCCCTCTGCTGGGCTCCTTGCTCTTCACCATAGAGCTGGGCCTGCCGTACCTGATCGGCGGCATCTTGTGCTTGGCAGCGATGCTGCTAGTGCTCCGCTTCCGCCAATTGGATGCCAGAGAGCAGAAGCAGACCTCAGCAGCTTCATCATGAACCCATTAAGACGTCGGCGGGTGGCCGCAAGCCACCAGGGCCGGCGTTTTTTTGTTGCATTTTAAGAATAAATACGCTCCCTCTGCACTCGGTTCAAATCTCAAAGCGAAATGTAAGCGTAATCCCAGACTGAAGTCGCAGGCACGCTCCGTCTTGCGATGCGGTCGAATTACCGCCTACAGACGTTTTTCCTAACGATTCCCAGCGCTTATGATGGTATGGATAAAACCAGTAGAGAAGGAGCTTGTGCCACACTATGAACAAAATGACAGAATGGTCATTCCGAAACAAGGCGGCAATTCTATTGCTCGTCGTCATGGCGCTGGTGATGGGAGCCATCAGCTATTTACGCCTGCCCATGGAATTCCTCCCGTCCGCGGACAATCCGCAGGTTGTCATTACTGCAATCGGGCAAGGAAGCAGCGCAGGCACGATGGAGGAGCAGGTTACGAATCCGCTGGAGGAAGCGGTGATGTTCGTCGATGGCAAAACCACGATGTTCTCCACGACATGGGACGGTTATTCCCAGATCTCCATTAATTTTGATTCCAAAACAAACATGAAGGAAGCCAAAGCCGCGATCCAGGAGCTTATTGGGAGTGTGCCGCTGCCTTCAAATGTGATGCAGCCGTTCGTGACGCAGCTTAACACGTCCATGATACCTATCGGCTGGATTACGGTGTCGTTCGATGAAAGCATGTCCGAAACAGAGAAGAAGGAAAAGGTGTCCAAGGTACAAGCCGCTCTCCAAGCTATTGATGGCGCTGGAGCAATTACGGTGTCCGGCCTGGAGAGGGCGGTCATTACGATTGCGCCGAAGGCGGATAAGCTGCAGGAGGCTGGCCTGCCAGTGCTGTCGCTGATGAATGTGCTGCAGGGCAGAGGCGTAACAGTCTCCTTGGGCGACCGGAACGTGGACGGAGCGGCGGCAAATATCCAGCTGGTCGATCGAGTGGACGATCTGGAAGCATTACGGGCTCTTCCGATTGCTGCCGGCTTGACGCTTGCTGATGCCGCTGACGTGCAGCTCAGCTCGGAGAGCGAAAGCTTGAGCCGTATGAATGGCAAGGATGCCGTTATGCTGACGATCGCCAAAGCCGCCGATGCAAACGCCGTTGCGGTGGGCAACCAAGTGGAGAAGGAAATAGAGGAGCTGAATGCCAACGACCCTCAGATGGAGGCGCAGGTGTTAATCAGCACGGCAGAGTCCGTTGTGCATTCCGTGAACAGCATGCTGCGCGAGGTGCTCCTTGGGGCGCTGTTCGCAACGATTGTTATTCTGCTCTTCATGCGCAATCTCCGCGCGACGATTGTCACGATCGTATCCATCCCGCTGTCCCTTGCTATCACGTTATATTTGCTGCAGCTGTCCGGGGTGTCTCTCAATATCATTACGTTAGGCGGCGTAGCGGTTGCCGTTGGCCGGCTAGTGGATGACAGCATCGTCGTTATTGAGAATATATACCGAAGGCTGCAGCGCGAGACGTTCTCGATCGGTCTTATTACAGAGGCGACGAAGGAGGTTGCGTCGGCCATTACTTCTTCGACGATTGTAACGGTGGCCGTCTTCCTTCCTATGGGCTTGCTGCGAGGCTCCCTGCAGGATTTCCTGCTGCCGTTTGCGCTGACGGTAACTTACTCCCTGCTTGCCTCTCTTGTAGTCGCTCTTACGGTTGTGCCGTTGCTCAGCGCGGTGCTGCTGAAGGGTACGAAGGAGGCTGAGCACAAGGGCTCGACGCGCTTCTCTGCCTTTATGGCGTGGAATTTGCAGCGCAAATGGCTTCCCTTGACCCTGTCGGCGGTGCTGCTTATCGCCTCCGTTGGCGCTTATGCCGCGATGCCCAAGGGGGCGCTGGATGCCTCCAGCTCCGAGCATGTGAATGTCGAGCTTCAGTATCCAAGCGACACGCCTTACGACGAGGTGATCGCGGGCGGCGAGAAGCTGGAGGGCTTCATCCACGCACATGGGGATGTAGAGTGGGTGCTCATGGCCATTGGCAACAGCTCCGACAACGCGCAGTTCGGCGCCATCGTGTCCCCTACACTCGTCAGCTTGTTAGTGGACATGAAGGAGGGCGCGGACGCGGAAGCCTTCATGGATGCGGTTCGCGGGCAGCAATCCCAGTACGAGAACGCCGATCTTGCCGCTAATGCGATGGATCTCATGATGGGCGGCGGCTCCTCATCCATCTTTATGGATGTGACCGCTGAAGACGAGGATGGGCTGGAGCGGGCGGCCGAGCAGGCGCTTCGCGCAGCAGCAGACATAGATGGCGTGCTCAAGGTGGAAAGTAATCAGGAGGAGAAGAAGTCCGTCTATACCTTCGAGCTGAACGGCGAAGCGAGGGGCGAGGAGGTGGCCATGCAGCTGCAGGGGCTGCTGAATCCCGTACCGCTTGGCAGCATTCCCGTGGAGGGAGAGGCTGTCCCGGTGATGCTGCTCCCGATAGACAACCCCGATACGGCCGCCGAGCTGGAGAGCTTGACGGTATGGACGGAGGGCGGATCGCAAGCAATCTCCGATATAGCGACATTGACGCAGAAGGAGCTGCCTTCGACTTATTACCATAAGGACGGCGAAAATTATATTCGAATTACGGCAAATGTGGATCCCAAAAAGCTCTCGCTCGTTGGGGAGGAGCTAACGAAGTCGATTAACGGCTTGGAGCTGCCGGATGGCGCCCGCATTTCCATAGGCGGCGCATCTGCGGAGCAGTCCCAGGATTTCGCCGATCTGGGCTTAACCGCGCTGATCTCCATCGGGCTTGTCTATCTGATCATGGTTCTTGCCTTCAAGACGCTTCGGGCGCCGCTTGCCATCATGATTACGCTGCCGCTGGCGGCGATCGGAGCGGTACTGGGTCTGCTTGTCTCCGGCATAACGCCAGACTTTACAGCGATGTTCGGCGCGCTGATGCTGATTGGCATTGTTGTGACCAACGCGATCGTGCTTATCGACCGTGTCAGGCAGAATGAAGCGACGATGACCGTGCGAGAAGCGTTAATCGAAGCGGCTGCAACTCGTATGCGTCCTATTGTCATGACGGCGCTGGCCACCATCTGCGCGATGCTGCCGCTGGTGTTCGGCAGCCACGAATCCGGCAGCATCGTATCGCAAAGCCTGGCGATTGTCGTTATTGGAGGATTAGCCGTCGCGACGCTGCTTACGCTTATTATTGTGCCTTGCGTCTACGAGCTGCTGTTCTTCCGCAAATCTCGGAAGCAGAGGAGAGCGGCGGCAGCCCAGCAGGGCTCAGCTGTCGAAGCAGGCTCATCCACATAATTCCTAGCTGCTAAAGCAGAACAAGGCCTTCCGGGGGATAAGCAATCCCTCCGGAAGGCCTTGCGTCTATTTATTGGCTGCTGCCGCAAGCCATACGATACAGAGGCATAAGCGACTCGTACGTGGACGCGGCATAGGCCAGCAAGGCGTCGCCGTTACCCAGGAGCGGGTCGTCCGCGGCGACGTGACGTCCAATGAGCAGCTCGGCCTTCTGCACATCACGGAACCGGGTCAGTATGGCTCTCCAGCCGTCTTCGTCCAGCTCGCGAATCGGCGTGCTGTCCTTTTTCATATGATCCATGGACAGGACATAGTCCTGCGGCACCAACGCGATGACCTCATCCAGCCGCTCCAGCATGCCGGAGGCGATGCTCTTCTTGTTCGGCACCTCGTAGATGAGGGCGAGCCAGATGAACAGATGATCGTCGAATAGTCCAAGCTGGAAGTGGGGGTGTGCCTTGTACCCTCTCTTATTATCGCAGATCGCGAGCCAAGTATCCTTGGGCGGGTTCACGGTACGTCTGGCGTGTTTGGCAATATGGAGGTGCAGCTCCTTGCCCGCGAGCGGTGCGAGCTCGGCTGTCAGCCGCTCGCCAATAGCCCGGAATTTGGGCCGTATCTGCGCTTCGATGCCAGCCATTCTCTCCTCCAGCCCTTGCAGCTGAAAGACGTCGAAGTCAGCCTGCTGGAATCCGGCCAGAGCCGGGGATGTGAGGTTCGTTGTCATAGTGGAGCTCCTTTGTTATGTTATATTGAGAAGTCTTATTATTTGATAATCATTATAACATAGAATGGGCGTTCGTGCGCAGAACCATAGGGAAAATGAAGAAAGGGACGGAGTATTCCGAAAATTAGTCAATAATCCAAGTTGCCAGAACATAAGATGGAGTATAAGATATGGATAAGAACAAATTTTCAGACTATTTCGTCAACTGTCCAGCATTCGTTGTTTTCCCAAGTTCCCACTGCGTTTATATTAAAGTTAAGGAGGGATTGCCGTGAACAAAAGCTATGAAGTCGAATATTGCAATTTGGAGCTACGATTCGAACGCCGGCAAATCCAAAATCTCATCCGTGATCTTATTCAGGAAGGGTACTCCTTGTATTGGAGCGAGACGGAGGGACAGTTTCTCGTGTCGATTCGGACGGGGCGCAAGCTCGTGAAGCTGCATTTCCAACGTATGAACAGCCGGTACAAAATTGTGGGCGATTATATTATCAAGGATGAAAAATTGTCGGAGCTGCTCGAAAAGCTTATTAATGACACACGTGGACATGCGGTCGTGAAGCGGATCAAGGATCGTCAAATCGTGATTGAGAACATTATGTTCGGCGAGATTATACGACTTGTGGAGGTGTCTGGCATGGAACATCGGATTATTTATCAGAAGAAGCCCCTTGTCACCATTGAAGAAATGATCAAAGCGTTCCAATCGAAACGAGCTGAGGAAAGGGCTGTGGTGCTGCGCTACGAGCTGGATTACGAGCTTTGCGTGCTGCAAGAAGCTTTGGAGGCCAAGGATGAGGAAGCGGTTACAAAATCGAAGGAGAGGCTGATGGGACTTCGGTCCGAAATGCTTCAGCTGGAGCTATAATGAATGATTGATTGCATATGGACTTGGGATTAGAAACGATCTTATGCTTGGCGCGGGGACCGCGCGGCGTAAGGTCGTTTTTTTGAATCGGTTAATAAATCTAATGCGTCGGCGTTACAATTTTGGATGCAAACAGTTTTCATCTGGGGCAGAAAAGAGTAGAATAGAGCTATTGTGTACAAAACTACAGACAAAGGATGGAAAAAACCAGATGTCAAAACAACAAATCGGCGTTATCGGACTTGCGGTCATGGGCAAGAACTTGGCTTTGAATATTGAAAGCAGAGGCTTCACGGTGTCGGTGTTCAACCGTTCCCGCGAGAAGACGGATGATCTGATGAAGGAAGCGGCGGGCAAAAACCTGGTGCCGGCTTACTCCATCGAGGAGTTCGTGCAGTCGCTGGAGACGCCGCGCAAGATCCTGATCATGGTGCAGGCGGGCGCGGGTACTGACGCGACGATCGAATCGCTTGTTCCGCATCTGGACCAAGGCGATATTATCATCGACGGCGGCAACGCTTATTTCCCTGACACGCAGCGCCGCAGCAAGGAGCTGGAGGCGAAGGGCTTCCGCTTCATCGGCACGGGCGTATCCGGCGGCGAAGAGGGCGCGCTGAAGGGCCCATCCATTATGCCTGGCGGACAGAAGTCGGCTTATGAGCTGGTGGAGCCGATTCTGACGGCTATCTCCGCCAAGGTTGGCGAAGACGCATGCTGCACTTACATTGGACCGGACGGCGCTGGCCATTACGTGAAAATGGTGCACAACGGCATCGAATACGGCGATATGCAGCTGATCTGCGAAGCGTACGACCTGCTGCAGAACGTGCTTGGCGTCAGCACGGAGGAGCTCCATGAAATTTTCACGGAGTGGAACAAAGGCGAGCTGGACAGCTACCTGATCGAAATTACGCGCGATATCTTCGCGAAATACGATCCGGAGACGGGCAAGCCGATGGTAGATGTGATTCTGGACTCCGCGGGACAGAAGGGCACAGGCAAATGGACGAGCCAAAGCTCGCTGGATCTGGGCGTGCCGCTGTCCATCATTACGGAATCCGTGTTCACCCGCTTCCTGTCGGCTATGAAGGAAGAGCGTGTAGCGGCAAGCAAAGTGCTGAAGGGCCCTGCGAAGGCGCCGTTCCAAGGCGACAAGGCGGCATTCATTGAATCCGTGCGCAAGGCGCTGTTCGCGAGCAAAATTTGCTCCTACGCGCAAGGTTTCGCGCAGATGCGCGCGGCTTCCGAGGAGTACGGCTGGGATCTGCGCTACGGCGACATCGCGATGATCTTCCGCGGCGGCTGCATTATTCGCGCGCGCTTCCTGCAGAACATCAAGGACGCGTACGACCGCGATCCGGAGCTTCGCAACCTGTTGCTGGATCCGTACTTCCAGAACATCGTGGAATCGTACCAGGGCGCATGGCGCGAGGTTGTCGCTGCAGCCGTGACGAACGGTGTGCCGGTACCGGCATTCGCGAGCGCGCTGGCGTACTTCGACAGCTACCGTACGGAGCGCCTGCCGGCGAACCTGCTGCAAGCGCAGCGCGACTACTTCGGCGCTCATACGTTCAAGCGTGTTGACAAGGAAGGCAGCTTCCACTTCAACTGGATGCAAGCGTAAGCTTCACCGTTCCGGGATTAGCCCGTAAGCGGCTTGTCTCAGCAAATGACGAAGCCGGCTGGCCTCTTGATCGCAGTAGTGCCTGCGCACGATGAGCGCCATCGCCGCTTCGGCAAAGTACAGAAAATTCTGCATCAAGCGTGGCTGCGGCAGATCCATGAAGGATGGGTCCCCGTCAGCCACCTTTTTTTTGATATACCCCAGCATCCAGACTACATCCTCACGGCAAAGGGGATGGTCGGGGTCCAGTATTTGTCTGATCCTGAGCTCTGTAGCATGAAAAGCGTGTGTCGCAGCTTCGCTTGGCATAGCTTGTCGCTCCCTTATATGGAATAGGCATTCTCGTGCATCATTAACATCCATACGGCATATTGCGATATTTTATACCCGTCGCTCCAAAAAAATATGATATGATATGGAAGAAATGAAAGCCCTACCGAAAGATAAGGGAGATAAGGAAGGTTGATCAATGGATTCACAAGCAATACGCGACAAATTGGTCTTAATCGGCTTTATGGGCACGGGCAAATCCAGTGTCAGCCGGCTGCTGTCGGAACGGCTGGGATATGCCAGAGTGGACGCGGATGAAGAAATTGAACGCGCGGAAGGCCGGACCATCTCGTCCATCTTCCAGAGCGACGGCGAGGAAGCGTTCCGTGACATTGAGAGTCGGGTGCTGACAGCGCTACTGGCACGGAAGGAGCCCATGGTGCTTGCCACAGGCGGGGGAGCCGTGCTGAGGGAAGGCAATCGCGATGCAATGCTGCATGGCGGCTTTGTCGTATCGCTCCAGTGCAGCGCGGAGCAGATTATTGACAGGGTTATGTCCGATACGGCCAGACCACTGCTCCAAGGGGATGTGGAGAGCCGAGTGCGCACGCTGCTGAAGCAGCGGCAAGGCATTTATGACTTTGCTCATCTGACGATCGACACAACAGAGCTGTCTGTGGAAGAGGTTGCAACGATCATCATCAATCAATGGAAGCTTCATCATTCCAATTCATAATAGAAGGAGACATAATCGAGACATGGATGTAATCGTTACGCCGACGCCCCGGCTGAAGGGCAGAATTGAGGCGCTGTCCTCGAAGAACTATACGACAAGATATTTGCTGGTAGCGGCTCTTGCGGAAGGCACCAGCACGATTTATTTTCCCGCGCACAGTGAAGACAGCGACGCTATGCGCCGCTGCATTCGCGATCTGGGGGCATTGGTGGAGGAGGACGACGAGAAGATCGTCATTACCGGCTTCGGCCGCAATCCCAAGCCGGTAGAGCAGCTGGATGTAGGCAATGCGGGCGCCGTTCTGCGCTTCCTCATGGCGGTGGCGTCGTTATGCCCGGACGTTACCTTCATTAATCGTTACCCGGATTCGCTCGGCAAACGTCCTCATGATGATTTGATTGAGTCGCTGGGCAAGATGGGCGTTACAATTGAGCATAATGAAGGCAAGCTCCCGATTCGCATTCAAGGCGGACAGCCGCGCGGCGGCAAAATTCAAGTGTCCGGCAACATCAGCTCGCAGTTCCTGAGCGCGCTCTTGTTCTTGACTCCGCTCCTCGACGAGGACAGTGAAATCGAGGTGCTTCACGACTTGAAGTCCAAGGTGGTCGTCGGACAGACGCTTGAGGTGCTGGAGCAAGCCGGCATCGTCATTCATGCGGACGAGGATTATATGAGGTTCAGAGTGCCGGGGCGTCAGCGTTATGAAGCGAAGACGTACTACGTACAAGGCGATTACCCGGGCTCCGCGGCCATTCTCGCCGCTGCCGCTGTAACGGAGTCTGACGTCGTTGTGAACCGTTTGCTGGAGCGCAGCAAGCAGGGCGAACGCGCGGTTGTGGATGTACTGCGGATGATGGAAGCCCCGCTTACCCACGAGAACGGCGTTGTGCACGTGCAAGGCAACGGCAAGCTGAAGGCGGTAGAGTTCGACGGGGACCATGCGACTGACGCCGTTCTGGCGATGGTGGCGGCCGCCGTGTTTGCGGAGGGCACATCGCGTTTCTATAATGTAGAGAATCTTCGCTACAAGGAGTGCGACCGCATTACCGACTATTTGAATGAGCTGCGCAAGGCGGGAGCGAACGTGGAGGAGCGCCAAAGCGAGATCATCGTGCATGGCCGTCCGGAAGGCGTCGAGGGCGGCGTCGACATCGACGCGCATTATGATCACCGGGTCATTATGGCGCTGACGGTCGTGGGACTGCGCGCCAAAGCGCCGATCCGTATTCATGACGCGCATCATGTCGCGAAATCGTACCCGATTTACTTTGACCACCTGAAGGCGCTGGGCGCCAACGTGGAATGGGTGCAAGGCGAAGGCGATTCCTCTTCTCATTAAAAGTGTTGAATCTTAATGAACCGAGGGGTGAAGGCTATGGCATTTCATAATCCAGATAGAGAGCAGATCAGAGAGCTGCTGCGTTCAAGCGAGACGATTGCGGTTGTCGGACTGTCCGACAAGCCGGATCGGGTTTCCTATATGGTATCGGAAGCCATGCAGAAGAAGGGGTATACGATTATTCCTGTTAATCCGAACGCGGAGACGATTCTGGGGCAGCAAAGCTACGCGAAGCTAAGCGATATTCCCGTCCCGGTAGACATTGTCAATGTGTTCAGACGGAGCGAGCATACGCCAGCTGTCGCCGAGGAAGCGGCTGCCATCGGTGCCAAAACCTTGTGGCTTCAGCTAGGCATATCGAACGACGAAGCGGCGAATATCGCCTCAGCGGCAGGGATGAACATCATTATGGATCGCTGCATCAAGGTGGAGGACTCCATCCTCCTGCCCCAAGGAAAATCCAAAACCTGACGGTAATAATATTCGTGTCTATTCTCCACAATAAGAAAGGCTTCAGCGAGGCAAACCAATGACGCAAGCAAGAAAGCGGGCGTCGGTTGGGCCAGCAGCGCTTGAAGACTTACGCACACACCCAAGGAGGACACGACGTGAATCAATATTCGGGACAGCCGGTACAACCATTTCAAGGCGGGCAACAGAGCTATCTGAACCAGAACCAATCGCAATTTCAGCCAGTACAATCCCATTATCAAGGCCAGCTGAGCCAGCCGACGTTCAACCAGACTCAAACAAATGGATCGATCGTCAGCAACCAAGCAGCAGGCTACGGCGCGCAAGCGCAAATGGGCTACCAGCATGCTGCACCCGCCTATCAATCCTATTCGCAACCGGCCGTTACGAACCATTCATTCATTTCGCATCAACCGGTACAAAGCTATGCAAGCTCTCCTGCGACAGCCTTCGGCAACGTAGGTCCGGTTATCGCGCATACGGGCTATCAAGCGGGCCAGAACACAAACACGGCTCAATCTCATAGCCAATATGGCCAGCACTCTTATTATCAGCCAGTGCAGGCTGCGTTCAACGCCATGAACAATCAATCGATGACGAATCAGTCGATGATTAATCAGTCGATGGCCCAGCACCAAGGAAATGCCAATGCCCAATACGGCATGACCCAGACGCATTCCAGCACAGGACTGAACCCTGTATATAACGCGACGCATGCTTATGATCAAGCAGGTCCCGTTATTTCCAAGGTAGGTTGGCAAGCGAGCAGCTCGAACGCTTCTTACACCCGATAACCCCTTGCATAAGGGAAAGAATCATCAACAGGGCGGGCCACTGGCCCGTCTTTTATTTTTGGCTTTTGACAAAAAGCAAGCCAGCGCTTAACATCGTAATAAAGGTTGTTCCCATCCAATCAACAAACAGAAGATAGCGCTTACGAAGGAGGCAAGCCGATGACTTTCATAGGGAGCCTGCAGCAATTGGGCAGGGCTTTCATGCTGCCGATGATCGTGCTGCCCGCAGCGGCCGTGTTCCTCAGCATCAGTCAGCTGCCATGGGAGCTGATTGGCCTGCCGGGGATGCCAGAGCATCTGAGGAATGCAAGCGACATCATATTCGCTTATTTGCCGTATATATTCGCGCTTGGCATCGCGCTTGGCTTAACGAGCAATGCCTTGGCCGCAGGAATGGCGGCATTGATCGGCATGATTATTTATAAGGGGATTACGGGCTCCGCCGATCCCAATATCGAGCCGACGGTTCTGATCGGCGCCATTATCGGTATTTTTTCGGGATTCAGCCATGAGCGGTTCAAGGATTTGCGGCTTCCGGAATATATTCAGTTTTTTGGCGGGCCGCGTTTTGTTCCGTTGTTCGTCAGTTGTATTTCGCTTATATTCGCCATAGGTATGGTTAATGTTGCTCCCGCTCTGCAAAGCTTGCTTGTACAACTGGGTGACACAGTATCTACCGGCGGCGGCTTCGGCGTGTTCCTGTATGGCTTCATCCATCGTATTCTCGTTGTGTTCGGGCTTCACCATCTGGTCAGCCATGTGTTCTGGTTTCAGATCGGAGGCTTCGAGACGGAGGCCGGGAATACCGTATACGGGGATTTGCCGCGTTTCTTTGCGGGGGACCCCACCGCCGGCAGCTTTATGGCCGGGCTGTATCCCACCATGATGTTCGCGCTGCCCGCCATTGCATTCGCGATTATTCACGAGGCGCGGGAGGATTTGAAGCCTAAGATCCGCAAGACGTTTATGTACGCCGCGCTGGCGTCGTTCCTGACAGGGGTGACGGAGCCTGTCGAATTTGCGTTTCTGTTCGTCGCGCCATATTTGTACGTCGTTCACGCGCTCCTGTCCGGCTTTATCATGTGGATTACATATGAGCTGGGCATCCTGCACGGCTTCTCTTTCTCGGCAGGCGCCATTGACTTTATTCTGAATGCCCATCTGGCTACACGAGGCTGGCTGCTGATTCCGATTGGCATTGTGGTTGGGATCATCTATTATTTGCTGTTCAGGTGGGCGATCCGCCGATTCCGCATTCCCACTCCGGGACGCGAGGAGGGCTCTCAGCTCGACGAATGGGCCGGGGATATCCCTTATCGGGCGCCGCTCATTCTGCAAGCCATAGGCGGCAAACAAAATATTGTGCAGATGGAATCCTGTATCACCCGTCTCCGACTGAAGGTATCGAACGAAAAAATTATCGATATTAACGCGCTTCGCAATCTGGGCGCGGCGGGGGTTATCCGGCTGGGCGGCGGCCATGTTCAGGTCGTGTTCGGCACCTATTCCGAGCTTATTCGCGAGGAGATGCTGAAGGCGATTCGGCGCGACCAGGCCCAGGTGCTGTTCCATTCGCCGATGCAGGGCCGCATGATTCCTCTCGAAGAGGTGCCTGATCCCATATTCGCCGGCAAGCTGGTGGGTCAGGGCGTCGCGTTTATCCCGGAGAAGGGAGAGCTTGTATCGCCGGTTAAGGGGAAGGTTATGCATATTTATCCGACGATGCACGCCATCGGCATCAAGACGGCGGAAGGGCTGGAGGTGCTGCTGCATATTGGCATCGACACGTCCCGTCTGGGAGGCAAATCGTATTTCGAAGCCTTCGTCAAGGAGGGAGACGACGTCACTCCCGGCAAGCTGCTGATCCGCTTCAATCTGCAGCGGGTTCGCAAGGAAGCCAAATCCTTGGCCACACCTATGGTCATTACGAACTCCGATATCGTCCAATCCTGGAGATACGCGCCGTTCAAAGCGGTGAGGAAGGGCCAATCGTCGGTCATGTCAGTCGTGCTTAAAGAGAGCAATGGTGGAGGGGAAACACAATGATTCAAGGGATTGGCGCCTCGTCGGGCATCGCGATCGGGAAAGCTTTTGTGCTGCCGAACTGGGAGTGGGAGGTACCCGATCAGAAGATCGACGTTGCGGATTTCGCCAGAGAGTTCGAGCGGGTGTATGAAGGGATTCGCACCTCCAAGCACGAAATCGAGCAGATCAAGGACGAGCTGAGGGAGGTTGTCGGCTCAGAGGAAACACATATATTCGACGCCCATATCGCGATATTGGACGACCCCGTGTTCATGAACGAAATTCAGGGCATTATCCAGCGCCAGTACAAGGCGGCGGAAGTGGCGGTCAAGGAGGCGATTGACCACTTCGTCACGATGTTCGACCTGCTGGACGACGAATATATGAAGGAGCGGGCGCTCGACATCAAGGATGTAGGCAATCGTCTGCTGAAGCATCTCCTGGGTGTGCCTGAGATTGCGCTGCCGAAGGATACACAGCCGTTCATTCTCGTTGCGAAGGAGCTGTCTCCGTCGCAGCTGGCCCATATTAACCCCGATCATGTGCTGGGCATTGTGACGATGGCCGGGAGTACGACTTCCCATTCCTCCATCATGGCTCGCGCTTTGGGCATTCCCCTTGTCGTGGGAGTGGAGGGGGATCTGAACGAGCCGATTAATACGGGCCAGATGATTGTCGTCGACGGCGGAGAAGGCAAGGTGTATATCGAGCCGGAGCCCGCCATTATCGCCGAATATGAACGGCTTCGAGAGAGCGAGACTGAGGAGAAGAGGAAGCTTCAGCATATCGCGGACCGCACCTCCGTCACGCCGGACGGCAAGTCGCTGAGGCTGAAGGCGAATATCAGCTCCATGAAGGAGCTCGAAATTGCCCTGTCGAGCGGAGCGAGCGGCGTGGGGCTGTTCCGGACGGAGTTTCTATACATGGACCGCAGCCGGTTCCCTCGCGAGGAGGAGCAGTTCGAGGTGTACCGAAGCGTGGCAGAGCGCCTGGGAGGGGAATCGCTGGTCATCCGAACGCTGGATATTGGCGGCGACAAGCAGCTGGATTACTTCGAGCTGCCAGAGGAAGATAATCCATTCCTGGGATACAGAGCCATCCGTATCTCATTGGACCGCAGAGATCTGTTCAAGACGCAGCTTCGAGCTATTCTCCGCGCAAGCGCCTTCGGGGATGTGAAGTTGATGTATCCCTTGATCTCTTCTCTCGAAGAAGTGAGAGCGGCGAACGCCATTCTGGATGAAGCAAGACGGGAGCTGGATGAGGACGGCATCGCTTATGACAAGGCGATGAAGGTGGGGATCATGATTGAGGTGCCCGCAGC
Source organism: Paenibacillus sp. PL2-23 (assembly GCF_040834005.1). NCBI lineage: Bacteria > Bacillati > Bacillota > Bacilli > Caryophanales > Paenibacillaceae > Paenibacillus > Paenibacillus sp. PL2-23. Next base: position 3,362,499 of record NZ_CP162129.1, on the reverse strand, counting down.
CGTCATGATTGCGGATTTGCTGGCCCAGGAGGTTGATTTCTTCAGCGTCGGCACCAATGATCTGGTGCAGTTCACGCTTGCGGTCGATCGGATGAACGAGCAAATTTCCCATCTCTATGATCCATTCCATCCCGCATTGCTGCGGATGCTGCTGCAGACAGCGGAAGCGGCGAAGAGACAGGGCATTACGGTCAGCGTGTGCGGGGAGATGGCTGGCGACCTCAGAGCGCTGCCGATTTGGCTCGGTCTTGACGTTGACGACCTTAGCATGTCGGCTCACTCCATTCTGCATGTGAAGCAGAGACTTCTGATGACCAGGCAGGAGGAGAGCAGAGCGCTGCTTGAGCAGCTCAAAGCGTGCCGCACCAGCAACGAAATTGTGCAGCGCTTGAATGATTTCAAAGCGACTATAAACGAACGAACAGCGAATGGCTAGCCCATTCGCTGTTCTAATGCGTCCACAAATGCTTTGGCGTACGGCGGGAGATCAGGCGGTCTGCGAGCGGAGATCAGATTGCCGTCCACCACAACCGGCTCGTCGAACCATTCCGCACCTGCGTTCTCCATATCATCCCGTATGCCCGGCGTCGATGTGACCTTGCGACCATGCAATATTTTGGCTGATATTAGCACCCAGCCCGCATGGCAGATTTGGCCGATCGGCTTGTCCGAGTCGTTAAGCTCTTGTACCAGCTGGAGCACCTTCGGGTAGCGTCTCAGCTTGTCGGGGGCCCAGCCGCCAGGAACAAGAAGGCCTTGAATGTCCCGGCTGTTCATCTCGTCGAAGGATATGTCCGCCACGGCGGGTACGCCATATTTGCCAATATGCGTCTTGCCTTTCTCGGGCCCTGCGAACAGCACCGTCGCGCCAGCCTCGCGGGCGCGGTATACAGGATACCATAATTCCAGATCCTCGAATTCGTCGTCCAGCAGACAAATAACCGTTGTGTTGCTCAAGCTCATTATCGCATCACTCCATCTCCGTCAATTTATGAAGGATCAATCATTCCTATTGTATCGAAGGAGTATACATGAATCAAATAAACAAATGGCTGCGATTTATTCCGGCTTTGCTATGGATGGGCGTCATCTTCGCGTTATCCTCCCGCACCGGCGACGAAATAGGGTCCATTCTGCCGTTTTTTCAGACTTTTTTTCCCGCAATGAAGGACTTCAACTGGGGACACTTCGTGTCTTACTTCATTCTTGCAGCGGCATTCGACTATGGGTTCGGAAGAAGGTCCGAGCGATGGTCCATGAAGCTTGTGATTATCGCCCTCTGCGGCTTGTACGGGGTGACGGATGAGCTTCACCAATCCTATGTGGGCGGCCGTATGATGGACCCCATGGATATTCGCAATGATATCATCGGGGCTGCCATCTGGACACTCGTGGCATCGGTGCCATTCGTCCGGGACAGGTGGAGAAGGCTCGTCCGATCCTAATCCACGCATGGTAGAAAAAATTACAAAGCGTCCGCAGCAGGATTTTTGACAAAAATGGTCGAATCATTTTAAGCAAGTTGAAACAATAACGGATCTTCCGTTATGAGAAGGAGTGGGTCATCTTGCGGAAAACATGCCTCTGCGGCGAGACTATGACCATGAAGCTGCGTACGGTCATCTATTCAGGTAAAGTGGAAATCGACAATGTGCCGATCTTTTCCTGCGCATCATGCAGCAGAAGCGAGGTTATACCTGAAGTGAAGCCGGACCTGACTGGTTTGATCGCCCAGCTTGGAGCTCATCCTCATAAGGGCAGCTTTTTGTTTAATGAATGCAATGAATGGGCAGATTTGTTAGTAGAAGCCAAATCTTTTAAGCAGCAGCCGGAGCCTCATGAGGTCGAAGCGCTGATCAAGCAGCGAGTGAACATGCTGCTGGATCTGTATCTGCTCGCGCAGTCGTTGAAGGATGAGACATGGATCGCAGATATTGAGAAACGTCTGAACCAGATTAGCAGACGCACGATGCTTACATAGCGCCGTAAACGCCATACCACAGGCAAGCCGCAGGGCCGATCAGGTCTTTGTCACAGCTCCGTTATGGTGCGGCGCGTCGTAAATTCGTTACCTGCAGCAGGATTCCTCACATGTATTTCCTACGACCGATAGGCGTGAACATTGCGAAAAGTAATATTTTGTCGTATTATTACGTTAATATACGGCGTACGAGAGAAAGACAAATTTGAACAAATGGAGAGAGAATCCGTGACGGTAACCATTTATGATGTAGCAAGAGAAGCAGGTGTGTCCATGGCAACGGTTTCCCGGGTCGTCAATAACAACCCGAACGTGAAACCAGCAACAAGGAAGAAAGTGTACGAGGCCATCGAGCGTCTCGGCTATCGTCCAAACGCGGTAGCGCGCGGCTTGGCCAGCAAGAAGACTACTACGGTTGGCGTCGTCATTCCCGATATATCCAACGCGATATTTGCAGAGGTAGCTCGCGGTATCGAAGATATTGCGAACATGTATCATTATAATATTATCCTGTGCAACGCCGATAAGAAGAAAGACAAGGAAATCCGGGTCATCAACACCCTTCTGGAGAAGCAGGTTGACGGCTTGCTGTTTATGGGCGGGGCGGTTACGGACGATCATGTAGTCGCGTTCCGCACAGCTAATGTGCCGATTGTATTGTGCGCGACCAGCGACGAGAACAATCAGATTCCTTCTGTGGACATCAACCATGAAGAGGCTGCCTTCGATGCGGTTATGAAGCTGGTGTCGCAAGGGCATAAACGTATTGCCATGATTAGCGGCACGCTGCAGGATCCGTCCAACGGCTACGCCCGATTCCAGGGTTATAAGCGCGCATTGGAGCAATCCGGCCTTACATACGATGAGACATTAGTTCGCATTGGCAACTACCGGTATGAATCCGGTGTAGACGCGATGAAATATTTTATTGAGCTGGATGAGCGTCCGACGGCTGTCTTCTCCGCCACTGACGAAATGGCGATCGGCGCTATTCATTGCATTCAGGACTCCGGCCTCAGCGTGCCGGGAGACATATCGGTGATCAGTGTTGATAATAGCCGTATGGCGTCTATGGTCAGACCGCAGCTGACGGCGGTGGCGCAGCCGATGTACGATATTGGCGCCGTGTCCATGCGTCTGCTGACGAAGCTGATGAAGAAAGAAAATGTCGAGCATTCAAAGGTGGTTCTGCCGCATGAAATTGTTGTTCGGCATTCAGTTGGGGGCATTGAAGCATAATGACAGCAAAGATAGGCATCATCGGCGCGATGGCGGAGGAGATCGAGCTGCTTCACCAGCATGTTGAGGTAAGCTCCGAATGTACGAAAGCCGGCATCACGTATTATGAGGGCAGCTTTCACGGGAAAGCAGTCATCTACTGCAAGTCGGGCGTAGGCAAGGTGAATGCCGCAGTATGCACACAGCTTCTGCTGGATCTGGGAGCAGGCTGCGTATTGTTCACTGGTGTTGCGGGGGCGCTGGATCCATCGCTTAACATCGGAGATATCGTTGTCTCTACGAGCTGCATCCAGCATGACATGGATGTAACTCCGCTGGGCTTCGCAAGAGGCGTTATTCCGTTTCACCCGCGCTCGGAATTTGTGGCGGACGAGCAGCTTGTGCGGCTGGCCTATGAAGCGGCGGAACGCGTGTTCCCGGGACACTGCCTCAAGGGCAAGGTGCTTTCGGGTGATCAGTTTATCGCTGACAGAGGGACGGTGGAGGAGCTTCACAAAACCCTGCAAGGCGTATGCGCAGAGATGGAAGGCGCGGCAGTGGCTCAAGTATGCGATATGAATAACATTCCTTATGTTGTTATCCGTTCCATGTCGGACAAGGCTGACGGCTCCGCGCATGTAAACTTTGCGGAATTTACGGTGCAAGCCTCTGACAATTCGTATCGAATTATCGATGAAATGATGAAGCAGCTATAGATAGAAGAAGCGCCGCACATTGCGGCGCTTCTTCTATTAGGTGGAGCCATTATGGGACGGAGAGGGCTGGCTACAAGTCCTGAATAACTATGGACTGCACCGCGCGGTTCTGCTCTGTAATGATGCTGCGGCGCGGAATGGCGGGTATATCAGCCATGTTGTCTTGCCAGTAATCCGGCAGAGGAACGGGGCTGCGGTCCTTCCAGCGCTCCAGCCAGGATGGCGGCAGGGGGACTTGAGAGCCCTGTCTGATCTGGGCTGAGAGCGGATGCTCCGTCATCTCCAGCCAGACATGCGCCCAGGCGCGCGGGACAACCCTCCATATGTCGTAGCCTCCCCCTCCAAGCGCAACCCAGCGGCCCTCCGTGTAGGCATGAGCCAGCTCATGCACAATGGCGGGAATCTGCTCGTAAATGCGCATGCTGCAATGAATATGGGACAAAGGATCGAAGGCGTGAGCGTCGCACCCATGCTGGCTGATGATAATATCGGGCTTGAACGCCGCAATGACCTTGCGCAGCGTTATGTTGAAGCTCTCCAGCCAGGAATCGTCTTCGGTATACGGCTCCAGAGGCATATTATAGCAAGCGCCGAAGCCGGCATCGACTCCTTTCTCGTGGACAAAGCCAGTGCCAGGGAACAGAAATTTGCCCGTCTCGTGAATGGAATAGGTACAGACATCGGGGTCCTCATAAAATGACCATTGAACGCCATCGCCATGGTGAACGTCCGTATCGACGTACAGCACTCTGGCGTTATAATTCCTTCGTATGTGCGCAATGGCTATTGCTGCGTCATTATAGACGCAGAAGCCGGACGCGCGGTCAGGAAACGCGTGATGATGGCCGCCCGCCATATGGAAGGCGTGTTTGGCTTGTCCACTCATTACAGCTTCAGCCGCCTCCAGCGAGCCGGTGGCGATCGCAGAGGCGGCCTTGTGCAGCCCGGGGAAGAAGGGCGTGTCCTCCGTCTGCAGGCCAAATGGCTCCGCCATAACCGCCTTGCTGCGGGGGTCGTCTTCGACATCCAGCTGCTTCACCGCCTGCAAATAATCGTGACGATGAATCCAGCCTAATTGCTGTTCGGATAATCGATAATCCGGTGAAATGATTTGCTCCTTGGTCAATGCCCCTGCATCCATCAGCAAATCGATAGTCAATGTTTGCCGGATCGGATCAAAGGGGTGTTCATCATGAAATTTATAACCGGATGAATCGGAATGATGAATGAATATGGCTTCTGATCCCATTCTATGCTCAATTCCTTTCCCAGTGATAGATGGCGTTAATACATATAGCGATTCCGGAATCTGACGCGGTCGAATTGTTCGATGGAAGCGAGAGGCACTTCCTTGCCGATGCGAACCATTAAGCAATTGGCGGGATGGGAGCTAATCTCCGGGTCATCTGTCGCATACCAGATCATGCCTGCTGATTTCATCAGCTTCTCCATCATTTGGCGGTAATCCCACACGTTCAGTCCCGTTCCTTCCAGATCCCAGTGCCAATAATATTCAGTTGTATACACGATCATGTTCTCCAGCTGCTCCTCCGCGAAAGCCAATGCGATAAGTCGTTTGGCAATACCGTACGAGCGGTAGTCGTTGGCAACCTCGATTGCGCCAAGCTCAATCAGGTCCAGCATGCCGCCCTCAGACCAGCGTTCCAGCTCGTCCGGATAATGAAAGGTGACATAGCCGACAATCTGTTTCCCTTCGCGGGCAATCAGAATACGGCCCTCCGTTAGGCCAGCAATTTCGACTAACGCCTCATGCTGCTCCGCCGGTCTGCGGAACGCGTCCAGCTTGGGATGCATCGTGCAACGGGCTAACGCATCGGGAGGGACGGGGCCTTCCATGATAAGCTCGCGGTTATCGCGAGTGATAATGATGTCCCTCTGTGGACGTTTGCGGTGCTCCATTGGCGTAGATCTCCTTTCAATGATCTTTCAATGATCAAAATCTTCATAATTATGATGTTTTCACACTAAATTTTATGAGTAAAAATCAATAAATTGAAAACCATAGTCGAGCGTTTATCATTTGTGGTATAATGTTAGAGATCAATTGTAAGCGCATACGTAATCTAATGATTTAGAGATTTGATGGGAGAGTGATAGCATGATCAACTTGCATCAAGAGCGTGTACCGGCAATCGCAGCTAATCCGAATTTGAAGAGCTACGAAGAGGCGGCAGCCTCCTTCGACTGGGAGCAAGTGCTGAACGGGTTCAGCTGGAGCGAGTCCGGCAAGGTGAATATGGCTTATGAAGCCATCGAACGCCATCTGGAGCTTGGCAAAGGCGATAAGGTTGCTCTGTACTACAGTGACGCGGAGCGCGATGAATCGTATACATTCCAGCAGCTAAGCGAGCAATCGAACCGTTTCGCGAATGTGCTGCGCGGGCTTGGCATCGGCAAGGGCGAGCGGGTGTTCATCTTTATGCCGCGCACGCCAGAGCTGTACTTCAGCGTACTGGGCGCCTTGAAGATCGGAGCGGTCGTTGGTCCCTTGTTCGAGGCCTTTATGGAAACGGCCGTCAAGGACAGGCTTCAGGACAGTGAAGCGGTCGCAATAGTAACGACGCCGTCGCTGCTGCACCGCATTAAACGTGACGAGCTGCCTGCGTTGAAGCATATTATCGTATATGGCGACGAAATGCCGAGCGAAGCGGGAATCATCGATTTCAAGGCGGAGATGGCCAAGGCCTCCGAAACCGCAGACATCGAATGGCTGAACCGCGAGGACGGACTTATACTCCATTATACATCGGGATCTACCGGAAAGCCAAAAGGTGTATTTCATGTACAGAACGCTATGATCCAGCACAAATATACAGGGGAGATCGTCCTCGACCTGAAGGATGACGATATTTATTGGTGTACGGCTGATCCTGGCTGGGTAACAGGAACCTCCTATGGCATATTTGCTCCATGGCTGAACGGCGCTACGATTGTGGTGCGCGGAGGCCGCTTCAGTCCCGGCGACTGGTATTCCGTCATTCAGAAATACGGCGTAACCGTATGGTACAGCGCTCCTACTGCATTCCGCATGCTGATGGGTGCGGGAGACGACCTGACCAAGCAATATGATCTGTCGAGCCTCCGCCATGTGCTGAGCGTTGGAGAGCCGCTGAATCCCGAGGTCGTGAGATGGGGCTTGAAGGTATACAATCAACGCATTCACGATACCTGGTGGATGACCGAAACAGGCGGCCAGCTGATCTGCAACTACCCAAGCATGGATATTAAACCGGGCTCCATGGGCAAGCCGATTCCTGGCGTTCAAGCAGCCATTATTGACGATAGCGGCAATGTTGTGCCTCCATACCGCATGGGCAATCTGGCGGTGCGCACGCCATGGCCGTCCATGATGCGCAAGATTTGGAACAACCAAGCCAAATACGAGGAATACTTCCGCCTGGAGGGCTGGTATGTGTCCGGTGACTCGGCCTACATGGACGAGGACGGCTACTTCTGGTTCCAGGGCCGGATTGACGACGTCATTAATACAGCCGGCGAGCGAGTAGGTCCGTTCGAGGTGGAGAGCAAGCTGGTGGAGCATCCTGCTGTAGCTGAGGCGGGTGTCATTGGCAAGCCGGATCCTATGCGCGGCGAAATTATTAAAGCGTTTATCGCGCTTCGCGAAGGCTTCGAGCCATCGGAGGAGCTGAAGAAGGAAATCTCGCAATTCGTGAAGGTAGGCTTGTCCGCGCATGCGGCCCCTCGCGAAATTGAATTCAAGGATAAGCTGCCGAAGACACGCAGCGGCAAGATTATGAGAAGGGTGCTGAAGGCTTGGGAGCTTAACCTGCCGACAGGCGATCTCTCTACGATTGAGGATTAATGAACAAGAAGAAGGCCGCCGGGCTCCTGTTGGAGCCCGGCGGCCTTCTTGATTTGCCTTCTCATTCGCTTGCTGAGATGGCGGAGGAGGGGAGAGATACTCCAACGCTATTCTCGGCAGTGATTTGATAGCTGCCCTTGGACATCGGGGCCATATGCTCAAAGCTAGTCTGCGACGTGGTCGCCAGCTTCACATAGCTGCCATCATTGTTGGCGCTGTAATAAATATGGTAGGCGGTCACTTGATCCGATACGGGATTCCCCGCCCAGCTCAGAATGATGCTGAGCGCGGCACGCTGCGCTTGCAGGCCTGTCGGCGCTGCCGGAGGAGCCGTTGGCGCGCTGCCGTCTTCGCCAGGCTCGCCATCCTCGCCGCCATTCTCCGTTCCATCATTGCCGTCCGGCATGCCCGGTATCGGCATCTCCGGCAGGAATGGCGGATTGCCCAGCATCAACACCTCGCCTTGCGGCGATTCCTTGCCCACGACGTCTACAGCGGCGACATAATAAGACGAAGCTTCATTCGTCGAGGCCTGGAAGCTGAACGTATAGCTCTCCCCGTAATGGATGGAATCGCCGAATTTGACGAATGGCCCCTGGTTAACGGAGCGGTACAGACGATAACCGACGATGTCTGGCGACTTGCTGTCCGAGAAGGTAATCGTTACCGAGCCGTTCGCCCCTTCTTTCAATTGCACATTGTTCGGCGGTGCCGGGAGCGCTCCATCGTCTGCGCGAGGATCAACCTTGGAAGGCGCATCGTTGCCGGCGTCTGCTGGAACATATACCTCAAGCGGCCGTCGGTTTTTCGCTGGCAGCTTGGATTGCGCTTCCTTGATCTCATCCATAAGCACGTCAAGCGGCTTCTTCCGCTTCACTACAATTTTCTCCTTCAGCATATCCTCTGGCGTGGCTTCATTCGGCACGTAATTGATGCCCTCGTACTTAATGTATTTCATATTGACCAAAGCGTCGTCAGATTCCTTCGGCACAAATTCCTTGTTGAACCAGTCGGTCACCAGCATGCCGGCCGCTGTTGTAAGCTGAGTGGGCAGCAAGCCGCTGGCGCTGGAAACCGTCATCTTCACGATGCCCTCAGGCTTCGCGAATGCCTCTGTCACGAACAGCTCCGGCTTCTCCTCCGTCAGTCTGTTCATAATGAGCGTCCAGATGGAGCGCGCTCTCGTGCGTCCATTGTTGGACAGCGAGTTGATCTGCTCCTCGTAGCCGGCCCACACGCCAAGCGTAACGTCCGGCGTAAAGCCCATAAACCATACGTCTCCGTAGCTCTGGGTAGAGCCCGTTTTGCCTGCGACCGGGATTTTGCCGTATTGGTTAAATTGCTTGGAAACGGAATAGCCGGTGCCTGTTGGGTCCGAAATGACCGTTCTCAGCATATCCGTCATAAGAAATGCGCTTTGCTCAGAGAAAACGCGTTTCGGCTGGTCCTTGTGTTCGAAAATAATTTTGCCGTTGGCGTCCGTAATTTTCTGGATCATATAAGCATCCAGCAGTACGCCTTGGTTCGGAATGGAGCCGTAAGCGTTCGTTAGTTCTTCGACGGAAACACCGAGGCTCAATCCGCCGATTACGCCTGTCTGAGAATAAGCATCCTCTGGCTGCAGCGTTGTAATGCCCAGGCTTCTGACAAACTCCCACGACTTCTCAATGGTAACCTCTTCGTTGAAAATTTTGAGCGCCGGCAGGTTCAAGGACTTGTTCAGCGCTTCCCGCGCAGTGACCAGTCCCAAAAACTTGTTTGTGACGTTCATCGGGAGATGATAGCCCTTCTGGCCGTCCCGCATAACAAGCGGCGCGTCGTCGACTATGCTGCCGGGCTGCACGATGCCGCTCTCGATAGCCGGCAAATAAGCGGCGAGCGTCTTCATCGTGGAGCCTGGCTGACGAATCATCTGCGTTGCGAAGTTCATCTGCTCCTCGTAGAAGTCTCGGCCTTCCAGCATGCCGATTATCGCGCCCGTCTTATGGTCGAGCATTACGCCGGCAATCTGCTCCAAGCCCTTCTCCTCGCTGTAAGGCGTGAAGTTTTCTTCGTTGCTTGCAATTTCGCGCATGATGTCGTAGACACGCTTGTCGATTGTCGTGTAGACATGATAGCCGCCGCGAAGCAGCTGCTCTCGCGCCTCCTCGATCAAGGCTGCATTTTCTTTCTTGCGCAGATCCTCCTTCGTCAGGGAAGGGTCCTCTTGCATGAGCAGCACCTCGGCTGCTTGGCGCTCCGCCTCCAGCATGAGATAAGGGTACGTGGTGTACGCTTTTTCGCTTGGAGGAGCAAGCGATGCCCGCATATCGAATTGGAGTGCGGCATCGTATTCCTCTTGCGTAATTTTCCCTGTCTCAAGCATGCGTGTCAGCACGAGCTGCTGCCGTTTGATGGCGCGCTCAAAGCCGGCCTCATTGAATTGGCCCGTGCCGTTAAAGGCGTTGTACAGCGACGGCAGCTGCGGCAGGCCGGCAAGATACGCGGATTGTGCGACATTGAGCTTGTTCAGGTCCGTAATTCCGAAGATGCCTTTGGCTGCGGCTTTGATGCCGAATACCTGATAGCCGTTAGAGCCGTTGCCGAACGGCATCTTGTTCAGATAGGCGGCAAGAATCTCCTCCTTCGTCAGATAACGCTCCATTCTGAGCGACAGGAAAATTTCTTTGATCTTGCGGCTGTCGGTCCGATCCAGACTGAGGAATACGCGTCTCGCCAGCTGCTGGGTCAGCGTGCTGCCGCCTGTCTGCGTGTCCTCGTTGAATAGCTTCTGCTTCACGGCCCGGCCAAGACCGTTGATGTCAACGCCATTGTGCTCGAAGAAGTTATTGTCTTCTGTCGCGAGCAATGCGTCGATCACGGGCTGCGGAATTTCATCATATGTAATGACGATCCGGTCCTCGTCGGTGCGAAGCTGTCCCACCAGCGAATCGTCGTTGAAGTACACGTAGCCCGTCATCGAATATTCGCCGACCTTGTTCTGAATGAGCGATTGCGGCCGAATCTCTTCATCCTTGACCAGAGCCGCCACATAGCCGGTCACCGCTCCTCCAGCCAGAAGGCCAAAAAATATGCCGAAATAAATGATCCATTTGAACGTTATAAAAGAGACCAGTCCAAATAATCGCCATTTGCCGTAGGGTTTGTTTGACGATGGTTGCTTTTCTTCTTGCATCCTAATGACTCCTCCTCCAAAATAGCATTATCATTATAGCATAAATCCCCAGTAGTTACATAAATGAAGGCGACTCTTGTCCGACTTTGTCGAGTGCGGCAGAGCTTCTCGTCAATCGTTCGACGCGTATTCTTATATTAAGACGCATGAACAGGGGCAAATGTTTTCCAATCTGGGTTGGATTCATTGCCATGGCCTTCTCCTAACGCTACAATGTGGAAAATAAGTGATCCATGCGATTCAGAGGAGCGGACTATGCAGATCAAGATCGGAATTATCCCGTTTCCCATTCCTGCGAGACAATTCGCTGTAATCGAGGTGGTTTGTCTTTTTACTTGTATTTCGATGAATTGTGGTCGTATGATGGATGTATAACGCGAGGAGGAATCTCATGAAAAGGTATAACATCATTCGCCCTATAATGTTGATAGCGGTTGCGTTGCTGACAAAAAGCTTGGTGACGAATGTCTGCATGCTGCTGGGAATGGAAGCGGAGCTCGCTAGCAATGTTGGCTTTGGCGCCATGATGATTGCTGCGCTTGTGATGTATGCAAGATTTAACCGGCAGCGCCGCCAAAAGTAATCAATTAAGCCTATATCTCCGCGTTCGCCGGATGAGTCTGTTGCGCGAATGATCAGACCCTGACCCATCATCTTTTTAAAAATTCGGAACCCATGGCAACAAAAGCTTCACCTGGGCGGGTGGCGGAGACGATGCCCTCTGAGCATCGGGAGACGGCCAAGGGCGGCCTGGCGCAGACGCCGACCGGCCGCGACATTATGAATCGGCTTTATAGCAAATACAATGCCAAGAAGCGGCAGCCTTGAAAGGGCTTGCCGCTATTTTTGGCATTCAAGAAAAAAGGCGGATTTGACAGCCCGAGCGGGTGAGGTGAGGGAGGTATGAAATTTAAATTCATTTTTTAAGAAACGTTTGTCAATAAATGGCGTATTAGATGGAGAACTTCAAACAGACTAAGCAACAGGATGGAAGGAGGGGTGAAATGGAATCGGTCTACATGGCTTGTTTGATTGGCGGCATCCTGTATGCGATTGTCAGCGTTATCTTCGGAGATTTTTTGAGCCAGGCGCTGGATGGCGTTTTTGACTTTCTGGCTGTGGACTTTCTGCAGCCCATGACCATCGTCGGCGGCATTACGATTTTTGGCGGGGCGGGCTTCCTTATGGAGCGTTACACGAGCCTGGCAGGGCCGCTCATCGTGCTTGCTGCGGTGCTGATCGCAATTGCGGGTGCGGTTGCCGTCTATTTCTTGTACGTTAGACCGATGGAAGACAGCGAAAGCTCCATTGCCTACTCGGTAACCTCGCTGGCTGGCGCGCTTGGCGATGTGATTGTTCCCATTCCGGCTAAGGGCTATGGCGAGGTGATGGTCAAGGTTGGCGCGGGCAATACGAATCAAATTGCGGCCAGCTTTGACGGCGCAGAGATAGCGGATGGCTCCAGGGTCGTCGTGGTCGAGGTTCGAGAGGGTGTCCTGTACGTGTCTGAATTAAACTTGAATCTATAGGAGAAAGGTGCTGTTCACATGCCAGAAGTGTTTGTGATACCGTCAATTGTAGTTGGAGTTATTATCGTATTAGGATTGGCATTCTGGGCGAGGTACAAAACGGTCAGCCCGGATGAAGCAATGCTTGTAACGGGCTCCTTCCTGGGCACTCGCAATACAGCTGTTGACGAATCCGGCCGCAAGGTCAAAATTATTCGCGGCGGCGGCGCTTTTATATTGCCGGTATTCCAGAAGGCGGAGTTTCTGTCGCTGCTTTCCCATAAGCTGGACGTCTCGACGCCGGAGGTCTATACAGAGCAGGGCGTTCCGGTAATGGCTGACGGAGTAGCGATCATTAAGATTGGCGGTGCTGTGGAGGATGTGGCGACAGCAGCCGAGCAGTTCCTGGGCAAGCCGACTGAAGCGCTGAAGGGTGAAGCTCAGGAGGTGCTGGAAGGTCATCTGAGGGCGATTCTTGGCTCCATGACGGTGGAGGAAGTTTACCGGAATCGCGATAAATTCGCTCAAGAGGTGCAGGGTGTTGCGGCCAAGGATCTGAAGAAGATGGGCCTGCAGATCGTCTCGTTTACAATCAAGGATTTGCGCGATAAGCACGGGTATTTGGATGCGCTCGGCAAGCCGAGAATCGCAGCCGTGAAGCGGGATGCCGAGATCGCAGAGGCAGAAGCGGTACGGGACGCGAGAATTCAGAAGGCGCTTGCGTCGGAAGCGGGACAAAAGGCGGAGCTGCTTCGCGATACCAACATCGCGGAGGCGGAGAAGGACAAGGAGATGAAGGTCGCTTCCTTCAAGCGCGATCAGGACACAGCCAAAGCCGAGGCGGATCAGGCATACTCCATTCAAGAGGCTCGCGCCAAGCAGAGCGTTGTCGAGGAGCAGATGAAGGTCGAGCTGGTGCGCAAGGAGCGGGAAATCGATCTGGAAGCGAAGGAAATTCTGCGTCGCGAGAAGCAGTATGACGCTGAGGTGAAGAAGAAGGCGGACGCGGACCGTTATGCGGTGGAGCAGGCGGCGGAAGCCGACAAGTCGAAGCGACTGCGCGAAGCAGATGCTTTGCAATATCGTATCGAGGCGGAAGCGAAGGCTCAAGCGTCGCAGAAGCGCTTGGATGGTCTGGCGGTTGCCGAGGCTGAGCGGGCAAAAGGTACGGCAGAGGCAGAGGTTATTCGTCTGCGCGGTCTTGCGGAAGCGGAGGCGAAGGAGAAGCTGGCCGACGCGTTCGCGAAATTCGGCGAAGCGGCCGTTCTCGATATTATTGTGAAGATGCTGCCTGAGCTTGCAGGCAAAGTGGCTGAGCCAATCAGCTCCATCGACAAGCTGACGGTTGTGGACACAGGGAATGGAGAAGGCGCGGCGCGTGTAAGCAACTACGTGACCTCTCTGATGGCCACAGCGCCGGAGATGCTGAAGAGCGTGTCGGGCATCGATGTGAATCAGCTGATAAGAGGGCTCACGTCCAAGGCGATCCCAACAACTGCAACAGCAACAGGAGCAGCGGCTTCAACACCGGAGGTTAAACCGATCGCCGCTCCCGTCAAACCAGCTGAATAAACGAAAAAAACCTTGAACCGGCAGGTTCAAGGTTTTTCTTTCGCTTCTTGCTATTAACGGCTGTAGAACTCGACGATTTGCTTCTCGTCGATCTCTTGGCTCAGCTCGGAGCGGTCAGGCAGGCGAACGTACTTGCCTTCCATAGCTTGCTCGCTGAATTCCAGGTAGTTCGGAAGGTGATGACGGCCTTCCAGAGCTTCCTTGATGGATTTCAGGGAGCGGCTGCGCTCGCGCAGGCCGATAACGTCGCCAACAGCTACCGTGTAGGAAGCGATGTCGACTTTCTTGCCGTTTACAGTCACGTGACCGTGAGCTACCAGCTGACGAGCGCCAGCGCGGGAGTTCGCGAATGCAAGACGGTAAACCAGGTTGTCCAGGCGGCTTTCCAGAAGCGCCATGAAGTTATCGCCCGCTTTACCTTTCATCTTAGCCGCTTTGTCGTACAGGTTGCGGAACGGTTTTTCGTTCATGCCGTACATGTGGCGAAGCTTTTGTTTCTCTTGCAATTGAACGCCGTAGCCGCTCATCTTTCTGCGTTGGTTCGGGCCGTGCTGTCCCGGAGGGAATGGGCGCTTCAAGTCTTTGCCAGTACCGCTAAGGGAAATGCCCAGGCGGCGGCTTAATTTAAATTTAGGTCCTGTATAACGTGCCATGTGTCAATGAACTCCTTCATCAAATGGAATGTTTGAGAATGGGGTTGTGTTGCGCGGAATATGTTCAATGGATGGAAGCCCAATCCCTGACAAGCACTTCAGCCGCTGGCCTGACAGTGAACACAAACCTGAGGGTGACACAAAACCGTACGCCCATGTTTTCAACAATTAATATTATAGGAGATACACGGGAAAAGTCAAGAAGAACAGGTGTCTCCGCATAGAAAAGTGAAGGACCGCAAAAAAGTGCCTATAGTCCTATAAAATATGGAAACGATAGTGCAATATTCTTAAAAATAAAGTATGATGGTAGAAATGAAAGTTGTCCCCTTGCACGGATAGGAAAGGGTCAGGTGCTCAATGGTCAATGAATGGATGGTCGAACAGCCCATTTGGTTTGCCAATGAAGATATTCATGAAGCGGACGAGCCTTATCTTCCGAATCTGCTAGCCGAAAGCTTCTCCTCATGGAAGCGTGAAGCGGGCGATTTGTCTTCTCTCCGGGCGGGGCAATATCGTGTATACACGAAAGATGGCCGGTGGCAGGGAGCCACTCGTGGGGAAGCGGAGGACGAAGAGGTGGACGTCGTCGCCGCGGCTGCTGTAGAATCCGCTATGAAGCTTGACGATGCCAGCGTCGTCAGCACGGCACAATGGGACGCTACCGCCATTCCGATTCGCCGTAGACGGGATCGGTCCATACTGGCTATGCTGGTGTTCTGCGCGAGGCGCGGGACACCGGTCACAAGGAATGAGCTGGAGTCCGCCGCGCTTCATTACCGCTCCTGCTTCTATCGCAGCTTTGAGCATGTGTTCGTCAGAGACCTCCTGCTCCAGCAAGAACGAACGGATAAGGAAGCGGATCGAAGAGAAGCCTTGTTCCTCGCCGCGAAGCGATTGTACGATCAGACGGACGTAACATCCGTTCTGACGGAGATGCTTTACAGTCTGGAGACATTGTACCCTAACTCCGAGGTGCATCTGTATCTGTCGCAGGATTACGTGGATGGAGATCCCCGTATCAAGCCTCTTATGTTCAAGAATACGGCCCATGATATCGTGGCGAAGGCGTTCCTAGGGGGCAAGCCGGCCATGGAGTTTGAACGCGACGGAACCATGCGTCTTGCCGTACCCATGACGGGCAAGCAGGCGGCCTATGGCGTACTGTGCATTCTGGTGGAGCGGGGCAAATGGGATGAGTCTGATTTGCCGGCGTTCCAGCTGCTGGGCGACACGGCGGGCACCGCGTTCGAGAACGCCAAGCTGTATGAGCAGTCGAACCTGCTTATCAATGAGCTTCGTTTAATTAATGAGATGACCAAACGTCTGAACCAGTCGCTTCGCGTGAAGGAGATCTTCCAATTCGCGACCAATGAGCTGCTGACGATCTTCGAAGCCGACTATTGCTGTGTGCTTCAGCTTGATAAGCCGACCAATCGTTTTATCGTCAAATCCAGCAATGTACCGGCAATGGCTAGCGAGCAGTTCTCGCCGGAGTATGGCTTCTGCGGCATTATATACCGAACGAAGGAACCTCTTATTATATCGGACTATTGGAATACTCGCGTTGTTACCTCCAAGCTTATGGACAATACGGGCTCCCGTTCGCTGATCGCCACTCCAATCTTCGTGGACGGAGAGGTGGTAGGCGTTATTCTCGTTACGCATAAGGTGCCTAATTTTTTCTCCTACGACAATTACAAGCTGCTGCAGGTCATGAGCACGCATATTGGACTTGCCTTCACGAACGCGTCGCTGCATGCCGAGGTCAGAAGGATGGTTATCACAGATAACCTGACCGGTCTTCATGCTCGGCATTATCTGGACGAGCAGATTCAGAGCAGACAGCGCAAGGATTCGTTCGGCTCACTCATTCTTGTGGACATTGATTATTTCAAACGGGTGAATGACACGTATGGCCATCAAGTAGGCGATCGAATCCTCATACAGGTAAGCAACATTATCTCCAGCACAATTCGCCAAGGGGACATTGCAGCCAGATGGGGCGGGGAAGAACTCGCCGTCTATTTGCCCGGCATTCGGACAGACCAGGCCTTGCGTATCGCGGAGCGCATTCGCGCCCAGGTGGCGGAGGAGACAGACCCGTCCGTGACGGTCTCATGCGGAGTGTCGGAGTGGACCTTCGACAATGAGAAGATTAGCGTGGAATCGTTGTTCTATAGAGCCGACATGGCTTTGTATGAAGCGAAGCACAAGGGACGGAACTGCATTATGGTAGGAGATCATCATTAGAAGACGCCTTGAATGAGGGCGTCTTTTTCTATGCGGTTTATATGATGTGGGGTATAAGAGAGGCGTCATTCCGGTACTCTAAAAAAAGCTGGGCAGATTGGGTAAGACGCGTGGACGTGGAGGGATGAGGATGGGATGGAATCGAAGGCGACTTGTCGCCATGCTGGCGGCCGCTTGGTTAACCATGGCTGGCTGCGCCGGAGCAGCCTCCAAGCTTGCTCCGGAGGAATGGCTTCGGCTGTCGTATGCCGGTCTGGCAGGGATGGATCAATATTCATTCGCCGGGGCAATGAGTATAGGAATGGCAGGAGGGCCGCCACTGAAGCCGCAGCTGTTCGAAGGCAAGGTGGTAGACCACCATCAGCTTACGATACAATCAGACATTCAGGATTCGTTATACTGGAATCCGGTGCAGGTGCTGGAGACGTTAAGCCGATCCTATGAGAGGGTAGCGATGCTGCCTGCAACGGAGGCGGGAGCCGGGAGCGCGGATACGGTAACGATCAGGGTCAAGGAAAAGCCGGTTGAGTCCAAAAACCGTTGGGAGAAGGCGCTGAGGGAGGAGCTGGAGCAGGTGGCTTCCGACGCGGCGCTTGCCGCAGACGACGCTTACACCTCAGAGCGCCAAGCGCTGCTGGTTCAGGCTTCGAAGGAGCTAAGCCTGATGCTGTCATCGCTAGAGGTTGAGACCGAATATGATATTGTAATTGACCGGCGTCTGATGCTTCCGCTGAAGATGGAGGAGAACACCGTATTCACGTATGACCGCAACGAGGAGCGGAAGCGTGAAAGCCGCCATACCACCGTTCGCTTCGAAGCGTTTAACGGAGCGTCAACCGTGACGGAGGAAGTGCAATAAGAGAAAAATCATGATACGATATGAATCGTTATTATGGTTAAAAGCGATTAGAAGGAGTAGATCAACCATGCGCGATCCAAGACTGAAACGACTGGCCCAAAATTTAGTTCAATATTCCATTGACGTCCAGCCAGGCGACAATATTCTTATTGACATGATTGGCTCCGAGAAGGAGCTTGCGAAGTGCATCATCGAAGAGGTAGCCGCTCGCGGCGGCCGTCCGTTCCTGGAGTTTAGCGACCGCTCCGTGCTCCGCACCATGCTGATGCATGCGACGAAGGAGCAGATGGAGACTTGGGCAGCGCTGGATCTGGAGCGGATGAAGCAGATGCAAGGCTACATCGGCGTTCGATCCGGCGACAACGTCAACGAGCTTGCGGACGTGCCGAAGGAAAACATGCGTTTATATGAGCAGCTGTACCGCAATCCCGTACATATGGAGCAGCGCGTCAAAAAAACGAAGTGGGTCATCCTGAGGTATCCAAGTCCCTCTATGGCGCAGCTGGCCAACATGAGCACAGAGTCGTTCGAAAACTTCTATTTCGACGTATGCAATCTGGATTACGCCAAGATGGAGAAGGCGATGGACCCGCTCAAGGCGCTGATGGATCGGACGGATAAGGTGCGTATCGTAGCGCCTGGAACAGATCTGACGTTCTCTATCTTGAATATTGGCTCCAAAAAATGCTGCGGGCATCGCAATATTCCCGATGGTGAGGTGTTCTCCGCGCCGGTGCGCGATTCCGTTAACGGCACAATCACATACAATGCGCCAAGCGTGTATTCGGGCGTAACGTTCCAGCATATTTCGTTTACATTCGAGAATGGCAAAATCGTGAAGGCCGAGAGCAATGATACGGCGCGGTTGAACGAAATTTTGGATACGGATGAAGGCTCTCGCTATATCGGTGAGTTTGCGATCGGCTTTAATCCCCATATCCTGCATCCCATGAATGATATACTGTTCGATGAAAAAATCGCGGGCAGCCTTCATTTTACTCCAGGGCAGGCCTATGAGGAGACGGATAACGGTAACCGCTCCGCGGTTCATTGGGATCTTGTTCTCATCCAGCGACCGGAGTACGGAGGCGGCGAAATCTACTTCGACGATGTGCTGATTCGCAAGGACGGATTGTTTGTCATTCCGGAGCTGGAAGCACTGAACCCGGACGCGCTGAAATAGTAATTATTTCAAATGAAGCGTTTTTTTCACCAAACCACTTGATGCTGAAGGGGTTTCAAGGTATCATGTTGTCAAAGGAAAGCTTTACTAATTTGTATGGAGGGATTCACCATGTCCAATAACGCAGCAATTGTTGAGATTTCTCAAGCAGCTAGCCAATTCTCTTCTTCCATCGTACTACAGGCTGACAGCAAATACATCGACGTTAAGAGTATTCTTGGCCTGTTCACGACATTGGTGGGCGGTCACTCCTACGAGCTCCACGTCCATGGTCCAGATGCCGAGGAAGCGAAGCAGAAGATGTCCGAGATATTTGCGAAGCATAACCTGAACGTTACTGTCATTACTGATTAATTGCAATCGTTATCCATTATGCGCCCCCTCCGCCTGGAGGGGGCGCATTTATGTTTTGTCCTTGTGTATTCGTCTCATTTCGTCTAATATAAAGGGTATAGAAGTTGGCAGGTTGACGCGCACAGGGGGGAGAAGTATGTCTGCACCGGAAATCACGGATTTGTTGCACGAGCGAGCGCTTCGTCTTCTTCAGGAGGACGCGGGTAAAATAGAGAAGTTAATCGAGGTACAGATGGAGAACTTGACGACTCGTCAATGTCCACTGTACGAAGAGGTACTGGACACACAGATGTATGGGTTTTCGCGCGAGGTGGACTTTGCGGTACGCGCGGGATTGATTGCCGAGCTTTCGGGCAAGGACATCTTGAACAGGCTTGAACGTAATTTGGCTGTATTATACGAGGCTTTGGATCGCAAAGCGCAGGGGTAGTCTTCTTCGGAGGACTGCTTTTTTTGTTTCGTCACCCATTCTTGCTTCGGGGCGTCTGTTCCATTACAATGAACCTATATGGCAAATTGAGGAGTGGATGACATGACCGAAGACCTTCAAACTGGCATTATCCGTATATCCGATGACGTAGTAGCGACAATCGCGGGACTTGCAGCACTCGAAACGCCAGGCATCGCGGCAATGTCAGGCGGCATCTCAGAAGGACTTGCCAAACGTCTCAGCGGGAAGAACGTACAGAAAGGCGTATCGGTCGAGGTTGGCCAAGTAGAAGCAGCCATCGACTTAAGAATTATTGTGCATTACGGTATTCCGATTCAAGAGGTTTGCCGCCAGCTGCAGCTCAATGTGCGGGAATCTGTCGAGAACATGACGGGTCTGCAGGTAGTAGAGGTAAATGTGAAGGTAGAGGGCGTTGCGTTCAAGGAAGACGAACCGGAAGAGACGCCTCAACGATTGAAATAAAACAAAAACCATAATGCGGCGCTCCCATCCAGGGGGCGCCGCATTATGGTTAAGGCTAGGCTTTGCCTTTGGTTCTCTTGGGCTTGTCCGTGCGATTGTATTCTCTGGAGATGCTGAGCATAATGCCCATGCTAACCAGACTAAACAGCATAGAGGACCCGCCGTAGCTAATGAACGGAAGCGTCACTCCGGTAATGGGTATCGTCGCCGTTACGCCTCCGATATTGATAAAGGCTTGCATGGCGAACAGTCCCACGATGCCGACGCCGACCACTGTCCCATAGATATCGGGGCACCGCAGCGAAACAATCAAGCCGCGCCACAAGAACAGCAGATAAAAGATGAGGAAAATCACAGAACCGATGAACCCCAGCTCCTCCGCAATGATAGAGAAGATAAAGTCATTATAGGGATAATCCAAATAATGCAGCTTCTGAACGCTTTCACCGAAACCGGCCCCCGTCAATCCGCCGTGTCCCAGCGCCTGGAGCGATGAAATGAGCTGGAATGCGCCATCCTGCTGATTGGCGATAGGGTCCATGTACGAGGTGAACCTTTCAATGCGATACTCCCAAGAACGGGGATTGATAGCCATCGAGATCGAGACTAATACCGTGACAACGAGAGATAACGCCACTCCGGAGGCGAATACCTGCTTCAGGTTCGCTCCGCCGGCCATAATCATAATCGTCGCGCAGACGGCGAGCACTAGGCAGGAGCCCAGATCCGGTTGCAGCATAATGAGCCCGCAGACGATGGAGACAATAATCATAACAGGCAGCAGGCCTGTCTTGAAATCTCGGAACTTCTCGCCCTTCTTCGAGATGAGCGCTCCCAGATATAGAATAATGGCAAGCTTCGCGGGCTCCGTTGGCTGAATACCGAGCGAGCCGAAGCCGAACCAGCTTCGCGCGCCGTTAATTTCCTCGCTGGTGAAGGGGACCAGGATCAGCATAACCAGAACCGGCACAAAAAACAGCATAAACGCTTTCTTGAAAAACTGGTACCTGAGGTTCATCGCCACGAACATAGCGAAGAGCCCGAGGCCAGCCCACACGAGCTGGCGCTTGGTGAAATATAAGGCATCGTTCCAACCGATGGCGGCTACGCCCGAGCTGGCGCTGAACACCATTAGGATACCGAAGCCTACAAGCAGCAGCGTCATGATGAGAAGCAGAAAGTCCGGTCTTCCCCGACTGCCGTTGTGCGAAGCTTTCATGAGAGTTGTCCCTCGTTAGACAAGCTGCTGCTTCAGCTGTTCCAGACGTTGCGCGCCCGTATCCATAATATGCTTTGGAACAGGCGATTCGTATTCCATGCCATGCGGGAAGGTAGCCCGACCAATGTAGATGGCTTCGATGACCAGAACGGCGTGCGGGTTCTCAAGCTTGCCTTCGACAGCGCGTGTGTTCACGCGAAGGAAATAGTCTTGTCCGCTTGTGCGGTCTGTCAATTTCAAATCGTATGTAGCGCGGTAGTATTCCCATTGCCAACGAACGAAGCCGGCTTTCTCCGCCGCGTCGTCCAAGATATGCAGCTCGCTCTGGAGCCCATTCAGTCCGGAGTTTTCAATAATCATTTCAGTTCCTCCCAATATTCACAAGACATAGTTGTTCGCATTCTTTACTCATGATAGTATGTTTCCCCAGTCTTAGCAAGCCTTAGTCCCTATGGAATGGCGAAGTTCGGGACATTGTAATAATTGCACGGCGGCGGGCAAAATGGAGAGTGGGGAGCGGCGCGTCAGCAAGGCTTCCATAAAGCGCGCATCTTCTGCTAAACTAGATAAAACGATAGCCTCTCGGAATTAGAGACGGGCTGAAGGGGAGCGTGCGGGAGTAAATGAGCTTTGGTGCTGGAAAACATGGAAAATGAAAACCATTTTTAAAAATAGGCAGACCTCGCCAATTTCTGAGAATCGTTTTTTTGAAAAGCTTAAGCGAATGTAGGGCAGATAGTAGCTTTCAGCTTGTCCCATTCGTCCTTCTGGCTCATATACCAGGCATCCATGTGCTGGCAGGTCATAATGCCGTAGATCCGCATGTACCACATCATCGTCGAGCGGTGCCGCCCGGATTCGAGTTTGTAATCGATCTTTTCCCGCTTATTGGAACGCTCAATAGACGTGCGGCGTTTGTAAATCAACTTCCACTTCTCTGACTCGCGAGCGGTTTTAGGAAACAGGCGAAGATTATCGTTGCTGTGCGTATGGTATGTCCGTCCGTACTTGGCATCCGAGCACCCGCAGGATGAGGTGCACCGCCACTTCTGGCGGTTTTGGGATTTATCAAACCCGTTTGGCTTCATTTCACGGCCTTTCGGACAGATTGGAATGCCGGCCGGAGAAATCTGGATGTCGCTGTCCGTCGTCAGATTCTTCTTGCTACGCTTGTTTAGATCAATGAAAGGCTCGATGTCCTGCTGATCCAGAAGCGTGTAAATCGCTTCTGCGTCATGAGCGGCATCGAGCAGTATCTTATCGATCACGCCAAGGTTGAAACGGTGCTTACATTCCATCATACTGATGACTAGACTGACAGCGTCATGCCGGGAAGCAGGCTGCAGTCTAGGGTACAAAGGCAAGTCGTATTTACTATCAGCCGCAGAAATCATGTAGAGATGGTATCCGTTATAATACTTCTCTCTGGCGCTGTCCCAGCCCGAGTTGCAATCGGGCTGGGAGTAAATACGAGGATGGTTACAACCCAGCAAACCTTGGGCAAAACAATCGCAAGTGGCCTTGCTTCTTGTATAGGCAGCAGTGACGATGGGAGTTCCATCACCGGCAGCACTCAGCGCTGAAACATCCCCAAGCAAACCTAGATTCGCCGATACGGTAAGGATTTGTGACTGGAAGAAGTCGAACAAGGGATCCGTTGGTAAAGCTGTTTTCTTATCCGCGTGACGCATCATCCAAGTGACGAGACGTTTGACTCTGCCCGGTGTAGCCGTAGGCGCTTTCTCACCTTTTTTGCCTTTCTTCGGTTTGCTCTTGCGTTTGGGTTGCTTCATCGGTTTAAGATGTTTGTCTACCGCAGGCCAAAGGCGTCTGAAGAAATCATAGAAGGTCCCGACGCCAGGAAGATCATCGAAGTCGAAACCGCAGAGAATGGCATAGATCGGTGTCCGCTTCAAGACATTCACCCATTCGGTTAATCCCTTCTCGGGGTTGGTCATGAGGAACAAGAGGAAGGATCGAAACATAGCAGCTGGATCTCGAGGTTCAGGGCCGCGATCCGAGTAAGAGTCTCGAAGAAATGTCGTGATGGGAGAAAGATCAGTCATCCAAAATTTCGTAAGAAGCGGCCAGTCCTTTTGGATGATAATGATACCGGGCCCAACATGAGTACGAAGCTGTTTAAGAACAAAGTCTTGGTAGTCCGCATGCGGAACAAAAATAGGTTTCATGAGAAGCTCTCCAATCGCGATTAATGGGCTTGAAAAACGAACCCTTACGACGCGATTTTGGAAAATTGGAGGATTTGTCAAGGCTTTTTCGGTGAAAATGACCAAATATTCCTAGAATATTTCCCATAACGCAAAAAGGAATTAAATGAAAAAATCCCCCTACGAAGTAGGAGGAGAGCAAGTTTGGTGGTACAAGGAAACCCTTGTCCCATCTACCTCGGCGAATGCCGAGAGGCTATAACGTTGTGAGGAGGGTGCCGAGATGGAGCTGGTAGCCATGGCTGAACAAATGATAGCCCAGCTATACCCCGAGATGGTCGCGTGGCGCAGATATTTGCATCAGCATCCCGAGCTTTCATTCCACGAAAAGAAGAC
Source organism: Paenibacillus sp. PL2-23 (assembly GCF_040834005.1). Lineage (NCBI taxonomy): Bacteria > Bacillati > Bacillota > Bacilli > Caryophanales > Paenibacillaceae > Paenibacillus > Paenibacillus sp. PL2-23. The sequence goes on along the minus strand of NZ_CP162129.1, from coordinate 3,338,487 downwards.
AGCTGCTTGGCTCGCAAGCAAGCTGAGAGATATCGGCTGCGAGCTGCGGACGGAGGTCGGCGGCCACGGCTTGATTGTTACCATTAAAGGAGATCTGCCAGGTCCTGTAGTGGCGCTAAGGGCGGATATCGACGCGCTGCCCATCCAGGACGAGAAGGATTGCGATTACGCGTCCAAGTCGCCAGGCGTTATGCACGCGTGCGGTCATGACGGCCATACGGCAACGCTGCTGGCCGTTGCCCAATTCTATCAATCGCACAGAGGCAAGCTGAAGGGCGAGAGAAGACTGCTCTTCCAGCCAGCGGAGGAGGTCACGCCGGGCGGAGCGGCCCAGATGGTGCGCGACGGGGCGATGGCAGGCGCAGATGTTATATATGGCGTGCATCTGTGGACCCCGCTCCCTTATGGCAGCGCTTCGACGAAGGCAGGACCTTTCATGAGCGCGGCGGATGAGTTTGTCATTGATATTGAAGGAAAGGGCGGCCACGGGGGACTCCCCCATCAAGCCGTGGATGCCATTGTCGTTGGGTCGGCGCTTGTGCAGGGTCTTCAGACCATAGTCAGCCGCAATGTGAATCCGCTGCATCCCGCTGTCTTGACGATTGGCTCGTTCCAAGCGGGCACCACCAACAATATCATCGCGGAGAAGTGCCAGCTGAAAGGAACGGTAAGGTCGTTCGAGGAGTCGACTCGGTTCATGATCCATAAGCGACTGGAGGCATTCATTCGTCATACTTGCGAGATGTACGGCGCGGAGCATCACTATCACATGAGAGTCGGCTATCCGCCTGTCGTTAACGATGGACTTGAAGCTGCCCGCTTCTTCGACGTAGCACCCGGCATCTTCGGGAAAGCCGGCACTATAGAGGCTGAAGCCATCACCGTCGCGGAGGATTTCTCCTACTATTTGAAGGAGAAGCCGGGCTGCTTCATGTTCGTAGGCGCCGGCAATCCGGATTGCGGGGCGCTCTATTCCCACCATCATCCCAAATTTGATTTCGACGAGCGCGCCATGAAGGATGCCGCGGCATTGCTGATCGGCATGGCGGAGCATTACGCCAGCGAACACGGAGAATAAACGCTGTACGGGTCAAAAAAAAGAGCTTGCCGCTGCTGCGGGGGGACAATTAATTGTCCTCCCACAGGGCGACAAGCTCATTTTTTTCATTATACAGCTCTGCAGGATCGCTCTCCATGTTATTCCATACATTATCGACTTCCCATTCCAGGCGGAGAGCCTTGTCATCCAGGCGCGCTGGTTCGTTAAGGCCGGATATGATAAGCAGCTTGCCTTGGCCCGGCAGCTCGAACGGTTCAAAGCTGTACGTCTGGTTGCCTCTTACGCTGACCAGCTTCCAGTCCTCCATATTGATGGGCTCGAATGTCGTGTTCACGATTGTCACGACCTCCGCGACCTTGTCCACGTTCATCTCCAGGCCTATCGACGCCGCCTTCTTGGCTGGCAGCTCGGACTGGCTGGTTTCCTTGCCGGAACGCCATATCCCGATCCCGCTTTGCTTGGCGGATTGCTCCAGCTGCTTGTACACATTCTCCATCTTGACATTGGGCTCTACAATCAGAACCTTCGCCAAGCCTTCCATCAGGAGCAATTCATTCAAGATGCTGCCGTCCTTCAGCTCCACAACAGCAAGTGTGCGGTCGTAGATGTCCTTCAGCTCCTTGTCGAATGTCAGCTTGACCTCGCCGGACTGCTCCAAGCGCTGCTTCGTAAATTCGGATGCCTCCGGGCCGAAGGGCTGTACGGGAGTGTTCGGCTTCTTCGTTTCGGGCGTATCGATATAGAGCATGCGAATGGTGGTGTCCTCATCGCCTACTTGAATTTTAAATGTGTCGCCGTCAACAAAGCCCGACACGGGATACCATGTATCCGACTTCAGGGAAGGGGCGGCTGGCAGAGAGAGATTGGAGCAACCGGCCGTCAGGATTGCGAGCATAAGCAGCAAAAGCATATAAGTATGTCTCATCGAAGTAAAGCCTCCAGCTCGAATAAATGAACCGATACAATCCTATCTACTATAACATAATTTGCGCATATAATCGAAACGGTTTGCAAGCCGGGGGATAAAATCCTGGAAATCCCAGCATACTGAGGGGTGAGACAGCGGCAATGGCCGTGAAGTGAGGTGCCGTTATGGGGACTGAGGCAAGCTTAATCATTCAATCTGATTTGACCATCCTGCTGGATGATCGACTGCCTGCCGCGGCAGCCAGGGAGCTGCTGCTTGCATCTGCGGAGGCCGTTAAGCGAGTGGGATCGATGCATACCTACCGCATTACGCCGATGACGTTATGGCACGCGCTGAGCGCCGGTTGGACTGCCGAGGAAGTCGTAGGGCGGCTGAAGGAGCATGCGCGGTATGGCCTTCCCATGCAGGCGGAGGATGCTGTTCGGCTGTGGGCTGGCCGCTTTGGCAAGCTGAAGCTGTATACAGAAGACACGGAGCTGGTTTTGTCCGGAGAAGCCATCCTGCTTCAGCAGCTGAAGCTGAAGGGCGGCGTTCACGATTGGGTGAAGGCTTATCGCTCCGACACGGAATGGCTTCTGAAGGGGGAGAGCCGCGGCGTCTGCAAGCAAGAGCTGACGAAGCTGGGCTATCATGTAGTCGACCTCGCGGGCTATCACGCCGGACAGGCCCTGGACGTGTCGCTTCGATCGACGACGGCGCGAGGTGCGGCATTCGCGCTGCGGCCCTATCAGCGGGAGGCTGTTCAGCAATTCTCGGCAGACGGAGAAGCGTCGGGAGGGAGCGGCGTTGTGGTGCTGCCATGCGGCACCGGCAAAACCATTGTGGGAGCGGCGGCTATGGCGGAGCTGCGAGCGGAGACGCTGATTCTGACGGCAAGCCGAGCCTCCGCGGAGCAATGGCGGGAGGAGCTGCTGGACAAGACCACGCTTGCGCCGGAGGCGGTTGGCATATACAGCGGCCAAGGGAAGCAGGTGAAGCCGGTCACGATCGCAACCTACCAGCTGTTAACCTATCGCAAGACGAAGTCGGACGCATACAAGCATATGGGGCTGTTCAACGAACGGGACTGGGGGCTTATTATCTACGACGAGGTTCATCTGCTGCCGGCTCCCGTATTCCGGATGACCGCGTCGATTCAAGCGACTCGAAGGCTGGGCCTGACCGCAACGTTAGTGCGCGAGGATGGCTGCGCGGAGGATGTGTATTCGCTGATCGGTCCCAAGCATTATGTTATGAACTGGAAGTTGGCGGAGGAGCAGTCCTACATCTCCACGGTCAGCTGCGCCGAGATTCGTATTCCATTAGCGGATGGGCAGCGGGACAGCTATGTGAGCGCAGCGCCTCGCTCCAAGCTGCGGATTGCAGCCGAGAACGGGAACAAGCTGCCCGTTGTCCGCGAGCTGCTGAGGAGGCATCGGGACAAGCCGACGCTGGTCATAGGACAATATCTGAATCAATTAAAGACAGTGGCCGGCGAGCTGAATGCGCCGCTCCTTACGGGGGAAACGCCGCAAGAGGAGCGGCTGAGGCTGTATGAGGCCTTCCGTTCGGGACAGCATCATGTGCTTGTGGTATCGAAGGTGGCCAATCTCGCAATCGATCTGCCGGACGCGGCAGTGGCGATTCAGCTGTCAGGAAGCTTTGGCTCCAGGCAAGAGGAGGCGCAGCGAGTTGGACGTCTCCTAAGACCGAAATCAGGAAGCAATGAAGCCTGGTTCTACACGCTTGTGACCGAAGGGACGAAGGAGACCGAGTTCGCTCTGAAGCGGCAGATGTTTATGCTGGAGCAGGGCTACGACTACATACAGCTTCCGCTGCCCGGTGACGGCGTTGGGTGCGGGAGTTCAGTTCAATCGAAGGAGGCGGCGCAAGGATGAATACGCGGCAGCTTGAGACCAGGATGAGCAGGGAGAGGCAGGAGGCGCTTCTCCGGCAGCCGCTCTGGAGGCCTGCGGCGGAGAGGGGGCTGACATGGCTGGAGGCTGTCAAGGATCGCGACTGCGCGGCATCGGCGATCAATGGGCTGCCGGCATACGCGTCAACGGCTCTGAAGACGATTCTGCTGCGGCTCGGCGCGGAGGCGGTAACCGAGGAGAAGCTGCTCCAGACGCTTCGCGAGCATACGGGCATGGCGGGCGCAGAGTGCAGAATCGCCATCAGGGGGCTGGAGAGGGCCGGCTTCCTGGTGGCGGTGCAGAAGCTGTGGGGCGAGCGGCTGTACGGGGTTCCTGCCGACTGCTACGCCGTTTGGCTGGGGGTACTGTTGCCGGTCCAGCTGGCTCCGGCAGCGTCACGCGCAAGGTCTGCGGCAGAGGGCTCCCCCAAGGAGCCGTTTGGCCGGAGGCTTCTATATGCCATGGCGGCGCTGGCCAAGGCGGACAGCTCCTATACAGCTAAGGGGCTGCTGCCCAAAAAAACAGCTGCCAGGCTGGATGAAGCGCTGCAGCTTGACGAAAGCAGGCTAAACGCTTTTCCTTTGGAGTGGATGCACAAGGAGCATTATTCCCTGGGGACGGCCTTCGCTCTGACGGCATGCTCCGAGCTGGGGCTGCTGAGCAAGGGGGAGGATCGCCTTGAGCTGGATATGAGGCGGCTGGGCATATGGTCAGCAATGACGGAGGAGCAGCGGGAACGTGAGCTGCAGGACTGGGTATGCTCTGTCCTGTTCCGTTTGGTTGGCGCTGAGGCGCTTGCCGCGGGCGTTCTGCTCAACGCGCCGACGGAAGAGTGGTGTAGCGTTCAGCAAGCCGAGACGCTGCTCGCAGAGGCAGACGCGGCTTCGACGACGATGCCGAGCTGGACACGATTGTTTCATGAGCTTGGATGGATGGAGCTGGGATTAGCCGACACTGACCCTTGTGAATCGTTATTCAAGCGGCGGCGCTTCTCAAGCGCTTCAGACACGGAGCCTATTATGGTGCAGCCTAACGGGGACATTTGGGTGCCGCCGGGGTGCCGCTATACAATCCGATGGGAGCTGGAGCTGCTTGGCGAGCGGCAGAACGCGGAGGAGCCTGTTCTCTATCGACTAACGCAGGCCGCGGTCTCCAATGCCCTGGAGCAGGGGCGAACGAGGGAGGGGCTGGAGCAATTCCTTGCGGAGGCAAGCGGGGAGGAGTCCTGCTCCCTCCATGTACAGTCGCTGCTTCGCGAGTGGACGGACAAGGCCTGCCGATTTGCCTTCCAGGCGGTTACGCTGCTGCGCTGTGATTCCCAGGAGATGGCCCGGCATGTGAAGGCGATAAAGGAAGTGTACGGGCTGCCTCTCCAGGAGATTGGCGGTTTGGACTTTATTGTCCCCGGCGATTCGGTCACTGAAATCAGGAGGCTGCTGCAGAAGTCGGGTTATCCTCCACGCAAAGGAGTCATCGGTGTCAGCGGCTCGCCGGCAGCGCGGCCCAGCTATCCGCCTCTGCCCCATACGGATGGGGATTCCGCTCCGATTCCCCCTTCAGAGCCGTCCATCCGTCTGCTGCTTGAGCCCATCGCACTGCACCAGTACGGACTCGTACAGGAGGAGACGGAGGTGGTGCTGCTGCCCGGCATCGAGCAGGTTCCTGCCGCGTGGTGGAATGAAATGCGAAGCTATCACGATTCCACCCGCAAAGCGTTTATGCAGCAGGCCGTTGCGCTGCAGACCGCTGTTCAGCTGCGCTTGAACGGAGAGCTGCAGGCCTTTGTTCCCGAGCAGGTGGAGCAGCGGGGGCGAGAGTGGGCGGTGACCGGCCGCATGGTCAGCGGCGACCGTCCGGAGAAGAGCAGGTTGACTCCGGATATGTGGGAGGAGATGAGGCTGCTGCTTCCTAACGGGCTATCCACATAATGTGTTTTTCTATTGGCGAGGGGTATATGTTATGATATTGTAGTAGCAAGCGAATAGGAAAGAGGTGGATCCATGCCGGTTGCCGAATCAAGTCAAGCAGGGGCGGCTCAGGAGGATGGCGCAAGATCTTCGCTCGATATGGGATCGCTGCTTCTGTCCGCTTACGAGCTGGGAGATTGGATTAATCAGTCGGCCGAGGTGGCCGAATATTTATATTGGAAGTCCGTCGTGGAGGGAAGTGCCGAGGTGAAGGCGCTGCAGAGCCAATTCGCCAAAGCCAAGGAATTGTTCGAGGAGTGCCAGCGATTCGGACGATTTCATCCCAGCTACCATGAAGCCAAGGATAAGGTGAAGCTGATCCAGAATCAGCTGGCGGAAGTGGAGTGCGTCAGCAGATTCAAGGCAGCGGAGCAGACGGTGGACGATATGCTGTATGAGGTGTCCAGGCTGATCGCGGAGTCCGTGTCCGATCTCATCAAGGTGCCGGGCAATGAACGGAATGTCGGAGGCGGCTGCGGCAGCGGAGGCTGCGGCTAGCAGGCTGCGCGGGCGAGCCGGAGGGAAGAGGAGAGTGGGAGATGTTACCGGATCGAACGGGATTTATTGTATGGGTTAGCGATCTGAAGGCGGCCAGGGCGCTGGAGCGTTTCGGAACTGTTCATTATATGTCCAGGAAGCTGCATTACGTGGTGATGTATATGAACGCCGACAAGGTGGAGGAATCGCTGAAGCAGATGAGCCGGCTGTCATACGTGCGCAAAGTCGAAAGATCCTTCCGCGCCGAGATACCGACTGAATACAGCAAGGACAGCGAAGACAAAACGAGATTTTACAGTTTATAATTTTTTTGGCTGAATGTTGTAACCAAAGGCTTCCCGGCGTCGTTAAGACGTTAGGGAGGTCTTTTTCTTTCGGCCATTAATACCAAATATAAACATAAATGGCCTGTCTTTATTTTATTGTTGAAATATCGGACAATCATGGTAGAATGGGGAATAGATAGATAGGATAAAAGCCCTGGTTCCTTGGGAGGAGTAGGTTGCCATATGAAGGATAAAGTGACGAGAAGGTGGAGTACATACGAGTCGTTTTATGTTGAACTGGGCGATAAGAAGGTGGTTGATGTCATTATTACCAACCACGCCAAGAGTCGCTGGCACGATCGGATTGAAAGTCAAAAGACCGGCTTCGAGGATATCGCGGAGTTCCTATGGGAATGCTTGAAGAAGGGGCGAATCGAACCTTATTACCGCAACGAGCAGGATGTCTATCTCATCGACGAGGATCTTGTATTTGTTGCGGAGTTTTCGGATTCCTTGACAGATCGCGACCTGCTGGGCAATCCGCTGCATAAGATGATTGTCGTCACCTTCCTTGGGCGTATGTCCGAGACGATCGAGCTGCGGGACCTGAAGTCCTATTATTCCTGGCTGCGTCATTCCAGGCGCATGACCCTCGTGAAGAACAGCAGGAAGCGGAGATAAAGGGCGGTAATTGAATATGGTATATATTGCAATATTTAGATGGAAAGCGCATTCCTGAGCGGATGCGCTTATTTGTGCGGACCTTGGAACTAGGCCTGCATCGGATTCCCGTTTGTTGTATAATACGGTGTATAGAAAGGACGGATCGACTATGGCGCTTAACTTTCATCAATTGCATATTTTTTATACCGTGGCTGAGAGGGGCAGCTTCTCCGCGGCCGCGCAAGCGCTTCATATGACGCAGCCCGCCGTGACGATGCAGGTCCAGTCCCTGGAGGATTATTTTGGCACCAAGCTGCTTCAGCGCTCCACCAAGCGCATTGACCTGACAGAAGCGGGCCGCGCGCTTATGCCATACGCCAAGAGCAGCATCGAGCTGATCCGCGATACGGACCAGGCCATGTCAACGTTCACGAAGCAGCTGAAGGGCAGGCTCCAGCTCGGCTCCAGCCTGACGATCGGGGAATATATATTGCCCCGGCTGCTGGGACCGTTCGGACAGGAGTATCCCCATATTACAATCAGTATGAAGGTAATGAATACCGCGCAGATTATGGAGGAAATCCTGAACCATCAGCTTAATTTCGGCCTGATCGAAGCGCCGGTCAACCATCCCGACATGCATATGGAAGCCGTGATGAGCGACGAGCTGATGCTTGTCGTGCCCAAGGGCCATCCCCTCGCGGATCAGCCTGCTGTCACCTTGGAGGAGGCGCTTCAATATCCATTTGTGCTGCGAGAGCAGGGGTCGGGCACGCGGCTTGTCATGGAGGAGCAGCTGAAGAAAAAAAACATGGACCCGGCCTCGCTGAATGTCGTGATGGAGCTGGGCAGCACAGGCGCAATCAAATCCGCAGTGGAGGCGGGTCTCGGCATTTCCTTCCTGTCCTCCTCGTCCGTGAAGCACGAGGTGGCTCTTGGCTTGATTAAGCTGGTCAAAATAACCGACTCCAAATTCCAGCGGGAGTTCTATTCCATTTATTTGAAATCCGCGCTGCTGCCCATTTCCGCCGTCACCTTCCTGACCTTCCTGCGCGAAAAGGATCTGCACCAATGGTTATAGCGAGGCGAGCGGATCTGCACACGCATACGACTGCCTCGGACGGACGGCATACACCGGCTGAGGTCGTCCGCAGGGCAAAGGCTGCTGGGCTGGCTGCGGTGGCGATTACGGATCATGACACAGTCGCCGGCGTGCCGGAGGCGTTGCTGGAGGGCGCAAGAATCTGCATAACGGTTGTTCCCGGCGTGGAGCTGAGCACGGTCGCGGACGGCTGCGACATTCATGTGCTGGCCTATTATACGGACAACAATGATCCCGTCTGGCTGGAGCGACTGGCCAGCGTGGGCGGGACTCGCGAGAGCCGCAATGAGCTGTTGCTTGCCAAGCTGCAAGGCCTGGGCATTCCCATCACGTTCGATGATGTGAGAAGCGCCGCCGCGTCGCGAGGCAAGGAAGGGAGCATCGGACGGCCGCATTTCGCCGAGGCCCTCATTCGGCTTGGCGTCGTAAGCAACATGAATGAGGCGTTCGACCGGCTTCTCGGCTCTGGCGGTGCTGCGTACGTGCAGGTGCCGAAGGTGCATCCGCTTGAGGCGTTAACCTGGATTCGCGAGGCCGGCGGCGCCAGCGTTATCGCGCATCCGGGCCTGTACAGCCGCGACGCGCTTGTCGAGGAGCTGCTCGGGAGCGGGGCGGACGGTCTTGAAATCTTCCATTCCGATCATGGGGAAGCAGAGGAGCGTCGATACGGGGAGCTTGCCGATCGTTATGGCGTGCTGGCTACAGGGGGCTCCGACTTCCATGGCGAGCGTGGAGGGATTGCCTTTCATGGTGAGCTGGGAATGTGTTCCGTCGACATGACGGTGGCTGAGCGGCTGAAGGCTGTCGCTGCGGGGCATGCCGCAAATCGCGGCTCGCGCCAAACATAATCCATACCATTGCCGCATAAAACGGGCTGTCCCGTGAGAAGCATGAGCCTCTCACGGGACAGCCCGTTCTTATTGTTCCTCGTGAATCCGCTTATTTGACAACGGACGGAAGTGCCTTCAGCCGCTCCCGGTCCGGGGTAATGAACAGCGTCTTCTGATGGTCATAGATGACGAAGCCGGGCTTCGCGCCGCTTGGCTTGCGCACATGACGGATCAGTGTATAGTCGACGGGCACCATGCTGGAGTCCTTGGCCTGGCTGTAATGGGCGGCCAGCATGGCGGCTTCCTCCAGCGTCGGATCGCCGAAGTCGCTGCCGCGAATGACGACATGGGAGCCTGGGATGTCCTTGGTATGCAGCCATGTATCGGATGGGGACGCCAGCCGGTTCGTCAAATATTCGTTTTGCGTATTGTTTTTGCCAACGAAGATAAGGGCATCCTCCGAGGAGGTATAGCAGAGCAGCGCCGGATTTTGCGGCTTCTTCCGCTTCGGTCCCCGCGATTTGCGCTCTCGGAGGTAGCCCTGCTGGACCAGCTCGTCGCGAATCTCCTCGATATCGGCCAGAGAAGCGTTGTCGAGCTGCTGCAGCAGCGCTTCGAAGTAGGTGATCTCCGCTTCCGCCAGCTTCAATTGCTCGGCGACCACGCTTTGGCTGTTCCGCTGCTTCGTATATTTGCGGAAGTAACGCTGCGCGTTCTCGGAGGGCGTCAGCTGCGGATCCAGTGTGATGCGCACCGCAGCCTCCTCCTCGTCATAGAAGTTGATCAGCTCGATGGATTCGTCCCCGCGGTTAATCTGGTGCATATAGGCGGTTAGCAGCTCCCCAAGCACCCGGTATTTCTCCGCGTCCTGCGCCTCCAGCAGCGTTTCCTCCAGCTTGCGAACCTTCGCCTCGTTCTTCGCCTTTTCGTTCTGGACGAACCGGATCAGGTCGGCAGCGCGCTGCTTGACCGTGTCGCGCTCGGCCTTGTCCCCGTAGAACGCCTCCAGACATTCGCTAACCGACCCGAATCGGACGGTCTCGCCCTCCAGATGGGTGAGCCGTGTAATGGAGAAGCTGGCCTTGCCCGAAGCTTCTTCCGTCAAGATGACGGGCTCGAAGCGGTTCGCCTCCACCTCCAGCATAAGGGGGCGGAAGCTGTCCCACATGGAGTCCGCATCAGCTGTAACGCCCAGAGCAGCCGCTCGGTGGACAAGCTCCTTGGCCACCAGCGGACTCAGTCCGCTGAACGCGGCAATCAGCGTCTTGTGCCAGGGTGAAGGCTCGTCTCCCGCAGCCGCTGCAAGAAGCTCCCGGAACTGGTCGGCGCTCGTGACGCTCAGCGGGTCCGTCTTGCCTTGATCCGGGGGCGGCGTATACGCGCTGCCCGGCATGACGATCCGGTAGCTGCTGATCGCGGGCGTAACATGGTGAATGCCGTCGTGGATCATGCCGGTTGCTTTGTCGATCAGAATAATGTTGCTGTGCCTGCCCATAATCTCCACAATGATTGTCTTGAAGCTTAAGTCGCCAAGCTCGTCGCGCTGCCTGACGTCAATATGAAGCACGCGCTCGCGTCCCACCTGCTTCACTGCCTCGATGACGCCGCCCTCGCAATGCTTGCGAAGCAGCATGCAGAACATGGGAGCTTCCAGCGGATTGACGAACGTCGCTTCGGTGAAGTGGACTCTGGGATAGGTCGGATTGGCGGACACAAGCAGCTTGCCGGATACGCCTGCTCCCCGGATGGAGAGCACCAGATCATGCTCCGTGGGCTGATGGATTTTATGAATTCGCGCGCCCGCGCAGCGCTGAAGCTCTGCGGCGATCGCGCGGACAACAAGACCGTCTAATGCCATGATGATATGTACCTCGCTTTTACAGGATGACTCTATCATGCCATATTCGGGACAAAAACTTAAGGGGCTCTGTGATATTCACAGGGCTGTCCGAATACATTTACCGTAGATGAGGTTGTTCATAACCCATAACGATCGCTATTCATGATGAAGCAAGCAGGGCCTGCTCGACTGGCGCGCAGCCGGAGCTCTTGACGAGCTCCCGCATAGGCCGAGCTGTCCGCTGCAACGGCAATCAACGGGAGGGAAGCATGCAATGGAACAAATGAAATGGCATCAATTGGGCGCCGAGGAGCTCCTCGCGTCGCTCGGCAGCTCGGGAGGAAGCGGGCTGAAGCCGTCAGCCGCCGCAGAGCGGCTGGAGAAGGACGGGCATAACGAGCTGGCGGAGGGCAAGAAGGTTTCGCCCATCCTGCTGTTCCTGAACCAGTTCAAGGACTTTATGGTTCTGATTCTGATGGGCGCGACCTTGATCTCGGGCCTGCTCGGCGAATATTTGGACGCCATTACGATTATCGCGATCATCGTGCTGAACGCTGTGCTCGGCTTCATGCAGGAGTTTCGCGCGGAGCGGTCCCTCCGAGCGCTGAAGGAGCTGTCCGCGCCTGCGGCAAAGGTCATGCGGGGAGGCGAGCTCGTCACTGTGCCCGCGCGTGAGCTGGTGGCTGGTGACATCGTCTATCTGGAGAGCGGCGACCGTGTGCCTGCCGATCTTCGTTTCATTGAAGCGAACAGCTGCTACGTAGAGGAGTCTGCGCTAACCGGGGAATCGGTGCCTGTAGGCAAGCATGCGGCCGCCATCGGCGAAGAGGACCTGCCGCTTGGCGACCAGCGCAACGTCGGATTTATGGGCACGATGGTGACCAGGGGAACAGCCAAGGGTGTTGTCATCCGGACAGGCATGGCAACGGAGATGGGCAAGATCGCGGGTCTCATCCAAGACACGGAAACGATGGAGACGCCGCTGCAGCACAGGCTGGAGCAGCTGGGCAAAATTCTAATTTTCGTGGCGCTTGGCCTTACGGTCATGGTCGTGATTGCAGGCATTCTGCATGGCCAGCCGCCGTACGGCATGTTCCTGGCTGGCGTCAGTCTGGCGGTGGCCGCCATTCCGGAGGGGCTTCCCGCGATCGTGACCATTGCGCTGGCGCTGGGCGTGCAGCGGATGATCAAGCGGAAGGCGATTGTGCGGAAGCTGCCGTCTGTGGAGACGCTTGGCTGCGCCTCGGTCATCTGCTCGGACAAGACGGGCACGCTCACGCAGAACAAGATGACAGTGACGCATGTATGGCTGAGCGGACGGGAGCTGGAGGTCAGCGGAGAGGGCTACGACCCGACAGGCGCGATCTATGAGGGGGGCAAGGCGCTCGATATTAAAGGCGACCAGTCCATCAAGCGCCTTCTCCAGATTAGCGCGTTGTGCAACAACGCCCAACTGGTCCGCACAGAGCCTGACGACGCCAAGCGGCGAAAGGCCAAGGAGGCGCAGGAGGAGTGGACGCTGAAGGGCGACCCCACCGAAGGCGCGCTGACTGTGCTGGCAACGAAGCTTGGCTCCTCGCCCAAATCGCTGGAGGCGCTCTATCAGAGGGTGAAGGAATTCCCGTTTGATTCCGAGCGGAAGCGGATGTCTGTCCTTCTCTCGCATCAAGGCGGCAGGCTGCTGCTTGCCAAGGGCGCTCCCGACATGCTGATGGAGCAATGCGCTTACGTGCTGTGGGACGGCAAGGTGGTGCCGTTCACGGGAACGCTGAAGCGGAAGGTAGCAGAGGCGGGAGAGCGGATGGCGCAGTCCGCGCTTCGGGTGCTGGGCTTCGCGTACCGGGATTTGCGGCAGACGGACCGGTGCGAGACGGAGGCGGAGGCGGAGTCCAATCTTGTATTCGTCGGCCTGACGGGTATGATCGATCCGCCAAGACGCGAGGTGAAGGACGCCATCGCCATATGCCGCAGAGCTGGCATCAAGACGGTAATGATTACGGGCGATCATCAGCTTACGGCGGAAGCCATAGCTGCACAGCTCGGCATTATGCCGCGCGGCGGACTCGCGATGAGCGGCAAGCAGCTGGAGGCGATGAGCGACGAGGAGCTCGACAAGCAGGTGGACCATGTCTACGTCTACGCCCGCGTCTCGCCCGAGCATAAGCTGCGGATTGTTAAGTCGCTGCAGCGCAGAGGCCATGTGGTCGCGATGACGGGAGACGGCGTGAACGACGCGCCGGCCATTAAGGCGGCGGATATTGGCATCGCCATGGGCATCACGGGTACGGATGTGTCCAAGGAAGCGTCGGCGCTTGTGCTCAGCGACGACAACTTCTCGACGATTGTCGCTGCGATTGAAGAGGGGCGGGGCATCTACGAAAATATCCGGAAGTTCATCCGGTATTTGCTGGCATCCAATGTCGGCGAAATTCTGGTTATGTTCTTCGCGATGATGGCGGGCTTGCCGCTGCCGCTCGTGCCTATTCAAATCCTGTGGGTTAATCTCGTAACAGACGGCTTGCCGGCTATGGCGCTTGGCGTGGATCAGGCGGAGAAGGACCTGATGCAGCAGAAGCCGAGGCCAGCCAAAGAAAATATTTTTGCCAGACGGCTGGGCTGGAAAATCATCAGCCGCGGCGTGCTGATCGGCATATGCACGCTCGGCGCCTTCTGGATCGCGCTGAAGGAAGGGAGCGGCGACGCGGCGGGTCTCGTGCACGCGCAGACTGTGGCTTTCGCGACGCTCGTGATGGCGCAGCTCATTCATGTATTCGACTGCCGCAGCTCGCGATCTATCTTCCATCGGAACCCGCTGCAGAACAAATATTTGGTGCTGGCCGTTATCTCTTCGCTGCTGCTGATGCTCGGCGTGCTTTATATTGAAGCGCTGCAGCCGATCTTCAAGACGGTGCCTCTGGGCTTCCGTGATTGGTGTCTCGTATTTGTTGCGGCGGGCATTCCAACCTTCGTTATGGGGATCGGAAGCGTGCTCGGCAAGCCAGGCAAAGCGAAGGCGCGCACGAAGCGTCCGATTGGACCGCAGTCGGTGGTTCGCTGATCGAAAAGTGCAAATGTTGATGCAATTTATGAATAGCGTTTCGCCTGGCTTTAAGGTATGCTATTAGGAATAATGACAGACTAGCATACGACTAGAGCTAAGGAGAGAGCGATAGATGAACTTCACCAAAATGCATGGACTCGGCAATGATTTTATCGTAGTGGCAGGGGAGCAGGCGCTTCCGGACAACGCGGCGGAGCTGGCAGTCCAGCTGTGCAACCGGTTTTTCGGAATCGGCGCTGACGGACTGGTCTACATTCTGCCTTCGGAGCAAGCGGATTTCCGCATGCGGATTATGAATTCCGACGGCTCTGAGGCGGAGCAGTGCGGCAACGCGATCCGCTGCGTAGCCAAATACGTCTACGATAATGGCTTGACCAGCAGCGAAGAGATTACGATCGAAACGCTTGGCGCCGGCGTTCAGAAGGTCCAGCTTACGGTAGAGGGCGGCAAGGTGCAGACCGTTCGCGTCGACATGGGCGAGCCTATTCTGAACGGTCTGCAGGTGCCGACGACAGTAGACGCCGAGCGCGTAATCGAGCACCCTATCGAGGTGGACGGCCGCGAATTCAAGTTCACTGCGGTGTCGATGGGCAACCCGCACTGCGTTATCTATGTGGATGACGCCGTTACATTCGATCTGGAGGCATGGGGGCCTAAGCTGGAGAAGCATCCTATGTTCCCCCGCAAGATCAATGTTGAATTTGTAACCGTCAACTCCCGCACGCAGGCGGACATGCGGGTATGGGAGCGCGGTGCTGGCCCGACACTCGCCTGCGGCACGGGCGCATGTGCGACATTGGTGGCTTCCGTGCTGACCGGCGCGACGGATCGCGAAGCAACCGTCTCCCTCAAGGGCGGGGATCTGCTGATCGAGTGGAGCGAGGAAGACAATCATGTCTATATGACAGGACCGGCCGCGGAAGTGTTCCGCGGAAGCCTGTAGAGGAATTCTTATGAACGCGGGCTTACAGAATAGACCGAGCTTGAGGGATGCGCTCGCCGAGCGCATCCTGATCGGTGACGGAGCGATGGGAACCTATCTGTATCAGATGGGGTTCCCTGTCGGCGTTTCTTACGAAGAATTTAATGTCCTGAGGCCTGATGTCATCGAGAGCGTGCATCGCCAGTATTATGAAGCGGGCGCTCGGGTTATTGAGACGAACACCTTCTCCGCCAATGCGGAGAAGCTGTCCAGGCACGGTCTTGAGCACGAGATGGAAGCGATCAACCGGGCGGGTGTTCGCCTCGCGAGACGCGCTGTAGGAGCGGACGCATACGTGGTTGGAGCCATCGGCTCCATCCGCGACGGCAAGCTGAAGAACGTGCGCACGGCGCGAGTTGTCGACGCTTACGAGCGTCAGATGCGGGTCATGCTGGAGGAAGGCGTAGACGGTCTGCTTCTGGAGACGTTCTATGATCTGTCGGAGATGAAGCTTGCGCTTCGACTCGCCAGGGAGCTGACCGAGCTGCCCGTCATCTGCCAATTCGCCGTGGAGGACTTCGGGAGGACGCTGGACGGCGTCGCTGTCGCCGACGCGTTCGCCGAGCTGCAGTCGCTGGGCGCGGATGTGGTTGGCTTTAACTGCCGCAGCGGTCCGAACGGCATAATGCGGGCGATGGATTCCGCCAGCGGCTCCGTGCCGCTGCCGTATTCGGTCTACCCCAATGCGGGCATACCGGATTATGTAGACGGGACGTATACATATTCCGCCGGCCCCGATTATTTCGCCGAATGCGCCCGCAAATTTGCGGACCGCGGCGCTCGGATTATCGGCGGCTGCTGCGGCACCACGCCTGAGCATGTGGCGGCCATGGCCGCTTCGCTGGCGGATTACGTGCCGCAGCCAGGCGCGGCGGAGGCGGCCAAGCGCCAGGCGGCGGCCGTTCGCGAGGCCGCGCCCAAGACTGGCGAGGCTGTCGCATATGCGGAGCGCAGCGAGCCGACGATTGTTGACCTTGTGAAGCAGCGCCACACGGTTATCGTGGAGCTGGACCCGCCGAGAGATCTCGACATCCGCAAGTTTATGGAAGGCGCGGTCGCGCTGAAGAAGGCCAAGGCGGACGCCATTACCATGGCGGACAACTCCCTCGCCGTGACGCGAATGAGCAATATCGCGCTGGCTGCGCTGCTGCAGGAGAGGGTCGACATTCGGCCGCTTGTGCATATCGCTTGCCGAGACCGCAACCTGATCGGCACACAATCGCATATGATGGGGCTGGACGCGCTGGGCATCGACCATGTGCTGGCGGTGACCGGGGATCCCGCTCGCTTCGGCGACCTGCCCGACTCCAGCTCGGTTTACGATCTGACCTCGTTCGAGATGATTCGGATGATCAAGCAGCTTAATGAGGGGACAGCCTTCTCAGGCAAGCCGCTGAAGCAGAAGGCGAGCTTTGTGGTCGGCGCGGCGTTCAATCCGAACGTCAAGCATCTGGACAAGGCGGTGCAGCGCCTCGAACGCAAGATTGCTTCCGGCGCGGACTATATTATGACCCAGCCGGTGTACGATCCCGCCCTGATGGAGCGGATCGCGGAGTCGACCAAGCATCTGAGCGTGCCGGTCTTCATCGGGATTATGCCGCTTGCGAACGGACGAAACGCGGAGTATCTTCATAATGAGGTGCCGGGCATTCAGCTCTCTGTGGAGGTGCGCGCCCGCATGGCCGGACTGGAGGGAGCGGAGGGCCGCGCCGAGGGCGTTCGCATCGCGAAGGAGCTGCTCGACTGCGCGCTTCAGCATTTCAACGGCATCTATCTCATTACGCCGTTTATGTTCTATGACATGGCCGTTCAGTTAACCCGCCATGTGTGGGAGAAGACGGGTCAGTCCTGATGAAAGAGGCTGCCCGGGAGACGAAATACGAACTTTTGCTTGTTCCAAAGGAAGAAATCAATTAGAATAAGGCATAAGTTGGAGTATACGTATGCTTATGCATGAATTCGTCAACAATAGAGCAATGTTCTGTCGTTTTTTGGAATTCCGGGCATGTATGTGTTACACCATACTGAAGTGCTCGGCTTTCACCGCGAAACGCATGCTGCTCCGCAAGGACGGCGAGGGCCGTTTACGCTGGCAGCGTGCAAATGTTGCGCATTGAAGGACCGTAGGCGGAGGAGGACCTGGCTTGGCTATTAAGCTCATTAATATCGGATTCGGCAATATTGTGTCTGCGAATCGCATTATCTCGATCGTAAGTCCGGAGTCGGCTCCCATTAAACGTATCATTCAGGAAGCGCGCGATCGCCATATGCTGATTGACGCGACTTATGGACGCCGCACCCGCGCGGTTATTATTACGGACAGCGATCACGTTATTTTATCAGCGGTTCAACCGGAGACGGTTGCCCATCGTTTATCCACGAAGGATGACGATAACGACGAATAGTACGGGGAGTATGGAACAAATGGGATTGTTAATTGTTTTGTCCGGTCCTGCCGGGGTGGGGAAAGGAACGGTGTGCTCCGCGCTGCGCGGCCGCATGCCGGAGATTGTATACTCCGTGTCGGCCACGACGAGGCAACCGAGACAGGGCGAGGTTGACGGCGTTAATTATTTTTTCAAGACAAGAGAGCAGTTTCAGGAGATGATCGCGCGCGACGCGCTTCTGGAGCACGCGGAATACGTAGGCAATTATTACGGCACGCCTCGCGACTTCGTGGATCGCACCCTCTCAAGCGGCAAGGATGTTATTCTGGAGATCGAGGTGCAGGGAGCGCTCAAGGTGAAAGAGAAGTTCCCGGAGGCGATCTTCATCTTCCTGCTGCCGCCGTCGCTGGATGTGCTGAAGGAGCGAATTACGGGACGCGGCACCGAAACGCAGGATATCATCGACACGCGAATGAACGTCGCCGTTGAAGAGATGAATCTGCTTCGCCATTATGACTATGCCGTTATCAATGATGAGATAGACGCGGCTTGTGACCGGATTCGCAGTATTGTGATTGCCGAGCATTGCCGCAGGGAACGGTTCATGCCTTATGTGACAGGGATGAAGACCGCAATCGAGAAAGCTTGAGTGAGGAGAATGCACAATGTTGTATCCATCCATTGACGAGATGGTAAAGAAGGTAGACAGCAAGTACACGCTTGTCGTCGCGGCATCCAGAAGAGCGCGCATGCTGCGTAATGGCGACAAATCGGAGCTTGCGAGCCCGCGCTCCCACAAGTATGTAGGCGTGGCGCTTGAGGAGATCTACGGCGACGTGATTCAAGTTGAGACGCTGGCCACCAAGGAAGAATAGCAGCATAGAACGTTCCACAAGAGAGGTGTGAGCTGGCGACAGTATTGCACCTCTTTTTTTGCCCGATACGGCTTGAATCTCTCGCTATACATTTTATTTTATTCCTGGAGGGTGATCAGGTATGGAGCAATTGCGGTATCCCATTGGCAAATATTCGTTCGAAGGCATGACAGCTGCGCAGCAGAGGGAATGGATTCGCGAGGTGGAGGCGCTGCCCGCGCTGTTGAAGGCGGCCATCGAAGGACTTGACGACGAGCAGCTGGACACGCCATACCGGACAGGCGGCTGGACGATCCGGCAGGTGGTGCATCATGTCGCCGACGCGGCGATGAATTGCTTCTCCCGATTCAAGCTTGCTCTGACGGAGAATAATCCGACGATCAAGCCCTTTAACGAAGAAGGCTGGGCTGAAACGGAGGATTCGCTGAAGGTGGCGCCGGAGGTCAGTCTTGCTATTGTGGATGGCGTCCACCGCCGGTGGTCCGTGCTGCTTCACGCCATGGAGCGGTCCGATTTCGACAAGCAGTTCTATCATCCGGAGAAAGGCAGCCAGCTCAAGCTGTCCTGGTTCCTCGGATTTGTGGCTTGGCACGGGAAGCATCATGTCGCCCATATTACGAGCCTAAGAGAAAGAATGGATTGGTAACCGCTTGCCGGACACGCTGTTCGGAGCAAGCGTCTAAGGGATAGGAGCTGTGGCATCATGATCGCTGGCAAAAGAATGATATTAGGCATAACCGGCGGCATCGCCGCTTATAAGGGAGCCGCCTTGTGCAGCAAGCTGACGCAAGCGGGGGCTGACGTCCATGTCATGATGACGGCATCCGCGGCGCAATTCATTACCCCGCTTACACTGCAGACGCTGTCTCGCAATCCCGTGCTCATCGATACCTTCGACGAGCGTGATCCTGCCGTTGTGACCCATATCCATCAAGCGGATCATGCGGATCTGATCGTTGTGGCTCCCGCGACAGCCAACAGTATCGCCAAGCTGGCGAACGGTCTGGCTGACGATATGCTCAGCACAACGCTGCTGGCTGCAACCTGCCCTATCCTTATAGCCCCGGCCATGAATGTCCATATGTATGAGCATCCCGCGGTCGTCTCCAATATAGAGAAGCTTGCGGCGCGCGGAGCCATGTTCGTAGAGCCTGGAACGGGGCAGCTGGCATGCGGCTATGTAGCAAAGGGCAGGCTCGCGGAGCCCGAGGACATCGTCCGCTCCATCGAGACATGGTTCGCCGGCAGCGGCCGTCTGCGGGGGAAGCGCGTTCTGGTGACAGCAGGCGGAACGATGGAGCGGCTGGATCCTGTCCGATATTTGACGAACGACTCCTCCGGCAAGATGGGCTTCGCCATTGCGGAGGCGGCGCAGCGTATGGGCGCAGACGTTACGCTCGTGGCGGGCCGTTCTACGGAGACGCCGCCCGCAGGCGTCCAGGTGGTTCGCGTTGCTTCCGCCGCTGACATGCTGGAGGCTGTTGTCGAAGCGTTTCCTGGGACCGATGTCGTCATCAAGGCGGCGGCGGTCGCGGATTACAGGCCGGCTATCGTACATAAGCAGAAGGTCAAAAAAAGCGGAGAAAAGCTTGTCCTTGAGCTGGAGCGCACGACGGATATTCTGGCGACGCTGGGTGAGCGGAAGGAGCATCAGCTGCTCGTCGGCTTTGCTGCGGAGACGGAGCAGGTGGCTCACTACGCGATGGACAAGCTGAAGCGCAAAAATTGTGATCTGATTGTCGCCAACGACGTCAGCAAGGAAGGCGTTGGCTTCAACGGCGACACAAACGCCGTCGATGTATACGGGCCAGAGGGTCTTGAGGCGTCGTTCCCGCTGCTGTCCAAGCGGGAGGTCGCGAGCCGACTAATGGCATTGATTGCGGATCGCCTGTTCCAGCGCGGAGGGGACCGTTCATGATCGCGAGAGTCATTGTCGACGTGCCGAGCCGCCAGACGGATCGGCCGTTTGATTATGAGGTGCCGGAGGGCATGGCGGGCTGGCTGGAGGTCGGCAGTCGGGTTGGCGTTCCATTCGGCGGAAGGGTGCTGCAGGGCTTCGTGATCGAAATCGCGGATTCGGCTTCCGTCGATCGAACCAGACTGAAGTCCGTTGCTGAGCTTCTGGACCCGGTGCCGCCGCTGCTGCCGGACATGATTGAGCTGTCCAGGTGGATGAGCGATAAATATTGCTGCTCCTGGACGCAATCGCTGCAAGCCATGATTCCAGCCGCGCTGAAGGGCAAGGAGGAGCGCCAGATCGCGCTGGGCGACGAAGAATCGCTGGACGAGCTGCCCCCCGAGCTTGTGGATTGGATGAGAAGCGGCGATGGCCTCGTCAAGCTGGATAAGCTGATCGCGCGGTTTCCGGAGCATCTCCGAACGGTTAAGCTCGCTCTTCGCAGCGGGGCGCTGGCGCAGCTCTCCTCCATTAAGGACAGGCTGTCCGTCCGTCAAGTGCTGACGGTATTCCTCCCTGAGCCCGCGCTGCCGCTGGAGGAGGCGCTTGCGCAGGTGTCCACGCGGGCCGCGAAGCAGCGCGTTGCGCTTATGCTGATGTATGAGCGCGCTGAAGCGACGACGCTGCAGGAGCTGGCGCAGCAGTCCGGCGCATCTGCGGCAAGCGTCAAGGCTTTGGCGGAGAAGGGACTGCTCGTTATTCGCGAGGTGGAGAAGGGCCGCGATCCTTACAAGGATCGTCAATTTGCCCGGACCAAGCCGCTGCCTCTGACGGAGGGGCAGCAGGAGGTGTTCGGCCGGATCGTCGACGCGATGGAGGACGGCCAGGGCCGGACCATGCTGCTCCACGGCGTAACGGGCAGCGGGAAAACCGAGGTGTATCTGCAAGCGATTCAGCATTGCCTGGATCAGGCCAGACAGGCGATTGTGCTCGTTCCGGAAATATCCCTAACCCCCCAGATGGTGGAGCGGTTCAAGGGTCGATTCGGCAATGCCGTTGCGGTGCTGCACAGTCGGCTGTCCAACGGGGAGCGATTCGACGAATGGCGCAAAATTCGCAGCGGGAAGGCCCAGGTCGCCATTGGAGCCCGCTCGGCGATCTTTGCTCCATTCGAACGAATTGGGCTCATTATTATCGACGAGGAGCATGAATCCTCCTACAAGCAGGAGGAAAGCCCCAAATATCATGCCCGCGAGGTTGCAGTCAGGCGGGCAAAGCAGCATGGCGCGGCGGTTGTGCTTGGTTCTGCGACGCCGTCGCTGGAATCCTTCGCCGCCGCGAGCCGCTCGGCGGCGCAAGCGGCGCCAGGCGCGCCTTCCGCGCTGCTGCCGATGCCGCACCGCGTCGGCGGCCGTCCCATGCCGGAGGTCGAGGTTGTCGACATGCGGGAGGAGCTGCGCGCGGGCAATCGCTCCATGTTCAGCCGAAGGCTGCACGAGGCGCTGCTGGAGAGGCTGGAGCGCGGGGAGCAGTCCGTCCTGCTGCTCAATCGCAGAGGCTATTCGACGTTCGTGATGTGCCGCTCCTGCGGCCATACGGCGACGTGCCCGCATTGCGATATCTCGCTCACCTTCCACCAGAAGTCGCGTGTGCTGCGCTGCCATTATTGCGGCCACGCCGAGGGGGCTCCGGCATCCTGCCCTGCCTGCGGGAGCGAGCATATCCGGTATTTCGGCACCGGCACCCAGCGTGTGGAGGAGGAGCTCGCGAAGCTGTTCCCAGGCATGCGAGTCATTCGCATGGACGTGGATACGACGGGCGAGAAGCATGCGCATGAGCGGCTGCTGAAGCGGTTCGGCGATCGGGAGGCGGATGTGCTGCTGGGGACGCAGATGGTTGCCAAGGGGCTGGACTTTCCTTATGTAACCCTTGTAGGGGTCATCGCGGCGGACACCTCGCTGCATCTGCCCGACTTCCGGGCGGCAGAGAAGACCTTCCAGCTGCTGACGCAGGTGGCGGGACGCGCCGGCCGGCATGAGCTGGAGGGCGAGGTGGTCATCCAGACGTATTCTCCGGAGCATTACGCGATCACAACAGCTCAGCGTCATGATTACGCATCGTTCTCTGCGGAGGAGCTGCGCCACCGGTCGATGATGGGTTATCCGCCTTATTGCCGTCTTGTTCTGGTGACGATGTCCCACGAGGGGTTGCCTCTGCTGGCCTCCGTCAGCGAGCAGTTCGCGATGGAACTGAAGGAGCTGGCTCAGCACCAAGGGGTGCTGGCGCCGTTGTCCACCGGACTGGCGCGTGCGCTGGAGGTGCTGGGACCCGTCGCCTCGCCGATCTCAAGAATGAAAGATCGCTACCGTTTTCAATGTGTGATAAAATATCGGGGAAGCATCGACGCGGCCGCGCTTGTCCGGCAGGCGCTCCGGCCGTTCACGGAAGGCTCGCAGCAGAAAGGCGTGCTCTTCAGCGTGGATGTGGACCCGCAAATGATATTGTAGGATGGAACTACCTCTATAGATTGGATTAAAGGATGGGGAGCAGCATGAGTATTCGCTTGATTGTCAAGGACCCGGACCCGGTATTGCGGGAAGTGGCCAAAGAGGTTACGAAGTTTAACGATAATTTGAAGAAGCTGCTGAGAGATATGGCAGAGACCATGTACGACGCGGACGGCGTCGGTCTCGCGGCGCCGCAGATCGGCATCTCCAAGCGCGTCATTGTGGTGGACGTCGGGGACGAGAATGGTCTGGTGGAGATGGTGAATCCCGTTATTGTGGAGCAGGAGGGAGAGCAGCTTGGGCCTGAGGGCTGCCTCAGCATTCCCAATCTGAACGGCGAGGTGCTTCGCGCCGAGCGGATCGTAGTGGAAGGACAGAACAGCGACGGAGACAAATTTACGGTGACGGCAAGCGGTTTTTTTGCGCGGGCCTTCCAGCACGAAATTGATCATCTGAACGGCATCTTGTTCACGGACTTGGCCGCGAGCGTATATGATGTGTCGGACAGACAGAGAAAAGGCGGCGATTAGAGCCATGCGTATCGTATTTATGGGGACGCCGGATTTCGCCGTCCCTTCCTTGCATTTGCTGGCAGCAAGCGGCTACAGCGTTGTCGCGGCCGTCTCACAACCGGATCGGCCGAAGGGCCGCAAAAAAACGTTGACGCCGCCCCCTGTCAAGGAAGCGGCGTTATCGCTTGGTATACCCGTTCTCCAGCCTGAACGGATGAGAAGCCCAGAGGCCGTGGCCGCTGTCGCTGAATATAAGCCCGACCTGATCGTGACGGCCGCATACGGCCAGATTCTTCCCAGGGCTGTACTGGAGCTGCCGCGTCTCGGCTGTATCAATGTGCACGGCTCGCTCCTGCCCAAGTATCGCGGCGGGGCGCCCATCCAGCGCTCCATTATGCAGGGCGAGAGCGAGACGGGCGTGACGATTATGTATATGGCGGAAGGCCTGGATACCGGCGACATGATCAGCAGGGTGGCCCTGCCGATCCTCGACGAGGATACGTCGGGCACGATGTTCGAGAAGCTCAGCTTGGCGGGAGCCAAGCTGCTGGGCGAGACGCTGCCCTCCATTATCGACGGTACGGCTCAGGCTGTTCCGCAGCGGGAGGAGGAGGCGACATACGCGCCGAATCTGACGCGCGATGACGAGAGAATCGATTGGGGACGGCCGGCGCGCGCGCTGTTCAATCAGGTGCGAGGCCTGTCTCCCATGGCGGGAGCCTTCACTTCGCTGGGAGGCGAGGTATTCAAGGTATGGGCTTGCGAGGCGCCCGCTGCCGGTGGCGCAGGAGGAGCCTTGCAGGAGCCCGGAACGATTCTGTCCGCGGATGCGTCCGGCATTGTTGTCCAGACGGGTGACGGCAGGCTGGTGCTGAAGGATGTGCAGCCCGCTGGCAAACGCGTGATGCCGGTATCGGAGTGGATACGCGGCGCTCGCATCGAGCCGGGGACGAAGCTTGGCGGCGGTGAGCAGCCATGAGCGGAGCAGAGGGAAGGCGCCCTCGGGGGGCAGGCGGTGGCGCCGGCCGCAGCCGGCAATCCGGCAAGTCGGCTACACCCAGAGAGCTGGCGCTGGATATACTTGTGAAGGTCGCAAAGTCCGGCGCGTACAGCAATATACAGCTTAACCGCTCGCTGCAGGATTCCGGCATGTCGCGGGCGGACGCCGCCCTGGCGACGGAGCTGGTGTACGGCACGATCGGCAGGCAGGCGACGCTGGATTATTGGCTCGGCAAGTTTGTCGCCAAAGGCCTCTCCAAGCTGGAGCCTTGGGTGCACCAGCTGCTGCGTCTGAGCGCTTATCAGCTGCTGTTCCTGGATCGGATTCCCGTTCATGCGGCCGTTCATGAAGCGGTCACAATCGCCAAGCGGCGGGGCCATGCCGGCATCTCGGGAATGGTGAACGGCGTGCTTCGCAGCCTGGACCGCGCACGCGGCGAGCTGACGCTGGACCGGATCCAGGCGGCAACGCCAATCGCCACGCTGGCGATCAGGCACTCCTACCCGGAGTGGCTGGTGAAGCGCTGGGCGGACGCTTACGGGCTGGAGACGACGGAGGCGATGCTGGCAGCGGGCAATGAGCCGCCTCACGCCAGCATCCGCGCGAACCGGCTGGCCGGCACTCGGGACGAGCTGCTGCGTGAGCTGAGAGAGAGCGGCATCGAAGCGAAGCCGTCCCAGCTTGCGCCATTCGGAATTGTCGTCACGGGAGGCGGCAATATGGCGGATGCCGATGGATTCAGGCAGGGGCGCTGGTCGCTGCAGGACGAGAGCTCTATGCTCGTCGCGGAGGTCGTTGCCCCTGCGCCCGGCATGAAGGTGCTGGATTGCTGCGCCGCGCCAGGGGGCAAGAGCGCCCATCTGGCGGAGCTGATGGAGGGCAAGGGCAAGGTGTGGGCGAACGATCTGCACGCCCATAAGCGCGAGCTGATTACCGCCCAGACGGAGCGGCTGAAGCTGCGCAACGTGGAGGCCATAATCGGCGACGCCGCGGAGCTGTCCAATCGGTTCGCGGAGGGCTCTATGGACGCGGTGCTGCTGGACGCTCCTTGCTCCGGCCTCGGCGTCATTCGCCGCAAGCCCGAGATCAAATGGAACAAGACGGAGAGCGACATCTTCGAGATCGCGGCCGTTCAGAGGCGGCTGCTGAACGAAGTGTGCGGCCTGGTCCGTCCAGGAGGGACGCTCGTATACAGCACGTGCACGATGGAGAAGGAAGAGAATGAACGGCAAGTCGCGGCATTCCTGGCCGCGCATCCGGAGTTCGAGCTGGACTCGGAGTGGCCGGACACGGTGAAGGAGCGTCTGCGCCAGGATGGGCTGATCGGCCCCGATTTCACCGGCGAGCTGCAGCTGCTGCCGCAGCATTATGGGAGTGACGGCTTCTATATAGCCCGCATGAAGAGGCGTCCACGGCTGGCATGATGGCTGGTTATGGGCGTTTGTGGTAAAATAAATCGACAGCAGCCCAGAATTAGGCATATTCTGGGGGCAGGCTGTCCTACAATAAACTACAGGTGTGATGAGATGAAACCTTTTATTTATGATTATACGCTGGACGCTCTCCGGGATTGGATGAAGGAGAACGGGGAGCCGGCGTTCCGAGCGGATCAGCTGTTCGACTGGTTATACGTGAAGCGGGTGAAGAGCTTCGAGGACATGTCGAATCTGTCCAAGTCGCTGCGCCAGAAGCTGGACGACCAGTTCCAGTTCGTGACCCTCACTGAAATTACGAAGTTCGAATCCAAGGACGGAACAGTCAAGTTTCTGTTCGGCCTGCACGACAATCATGCCATTGAGACGGTTATTATGCGCCACAATTACGGCAACAGCATCTGTGTCACGACGCAGGTTGGCTGCCGGATCGGGTGTACCTTCTGCGCGTCGACTCTGGGAGGACTCAAGCGGAATCTGACCGCCGGCGAAATCGTGGCGCAGGTCGTAACGGCCCAGCAGATGCTGGACGCGACGGGCGAGCGGGTATCCAGCATCGTCATTATGGGCTCCGGCGAGCCGTTCGAGAACTACGAGCCGACGATGGTGTTCCTGCGCAACATGATCCACGAGAAGGGCTTGAATATCGGCCAGCGCCATATTACGGTGTCGACGAGCGGCATTGTGCCCAGCATGTACAAATTCGCGGACGAGAACACCCAGATCAATCTGGCCATTTCGATCCATGCGCCGAACGACAAGCTGCGCTCCAAGCTGATGCCCGTGAATCGGCGCTTCCCGTTCGAGGACGTGATTGAGGCTTGCCGTTACTACATCGCCAAAACGGGAAGAAGAATTACGTTCGAATATGCCCTCATCGGCGGCGTGAACGATCAAGCGGAGCATGCCGAGGAGCTTGCGGGCGTGCTGAAGGACATGCTGTGCCACGTGAACCTTATTCCCGTCAATCATGTGCCGGAGCGCAATTATGTCCGTACGCCGCGTGAGGATATATTCGAATTCCAGCGGGTGCTGGAGCGTAATAAGATTAACGTGACGATCCGCAGGGAGCAGGGCCATGACATTGCCGCTGCCTGCGGACAATTAAGAGCCAAACATATGGAGTCTCAGTCGAGGTGATGAGAATTTGTTAACGGCATACCGCAGTCATATCGGACGAGTCCGGCAAATCAACGAGGACCAGTCCTGGGTGGGGGAATTACAGAACGGCGTGACGCTGGCGATAGTGGCGGACGGCATGGGCGGGCATCAAGCCGGCGATGTCGCAAGCCAGATGGCGGTGAACGCGTTCCGCGGCGCTCTGGAGAAGCATGCGGCGAAGCCGGAATTGACGGAGCAAGAGGGCAAGATGCTGATCCGTCAGGCAATCAGCGAGGCGAACGAGACAATATATGCCATGGCGTCAGGCGACGATCGCTACCACAACATGGGGACGACGATCGTCGCCGCGCTGCTTCGCGCGGGGAATGCCATTATCGGCCATGTCGGCGACAGCCGGGCCTACAAGGTGTCCAAGCGCTCAATCGATCTGCTGACGATGGACCATTCCTTGGTGAACGAGCTTGTAAGATCGGGACAATTGACGGAGGAGGAGGCGGCCCGTCACCCGAGGCGCAACGTGCTCACCCGAGCGATAGGTACCGACCCCAACGTGGACATCGACGTGCAGGCGCTGGCCTGGTCGCCGGAGGATGTTCTGATGCTCTGCAGCGACGGCTTGACGAATATGGTCAGCGAGCAGGAGATGCACGCCGTTATCGCCGGTGAGGACGATCCTACGCTGGAGAGCAAGGCGGATCACCTCATTCAGCTTGCGCTTGAAGCGGGCGGCGACGACAATATTACGATTGTTCTGCTGCAGGAGCAGGCCGGCATGAAGCGGGAGGAGGGGCATAATGATCGGACATGATTTGAGCGGCCGTTACGAAATCCTGTCGCGGATCGGCGGAGGCGGCATGGCGCTTGTCTACAAGGCGCATGACGTCCTGTTGAACCGGAAGGTTGCCGTGAAGGTGCTCCGCCAGCAGTTCGTGAACGATGAGGAATTTATTCGCAGATTCCGCAGAGAGGCTCAATCGGCCGCGGCGCTTTCCCATCCCAATGTCGTCAGCATCTATGACGTCGGCCAAGAGGATGATACCCATTACATTGTGATGGAATATGTCGAAGGCAATAATCTGAATGAAATGATACAGGAACGCGCGCCGCTTCAGGCGGACGAGGCGGTCCGCATCGCGGTGCAAATCAGCGACGCTCTGGACCACGCCCATAGCAATCACATCATACATCGCGATATTAAGCCTCATAATATATTAATTGGCAATAATGGCCGCGTGAAGGTGACGGACTTCGGCATCGCCCGCGCGGTGACTTCCTCCACGATTACACAGACGGGCTCCGTTGTAGGCTCTGTTCATTATTTTTCGCCGGAGCACGCCAAAGGCATTAACACAGGGGAGAAATCCGATCTGTATTCCCTTGGCATTGTTATGTATCAGATGCTGACGGGCAGGCTGCCATTCCTGGGGGAGAGCCCGATCAGCGTTGCGCTGAAGCATCTGCAGGAGACGTTCGAGGATCCGCGTTTTGTCAATCCTCATATTCCGCAAAGCGTGGAGAATATTATTCTGAAGGCCATGCGCAAAAATCCAAGCGAGCGTTACGCGTCCGCGCACGAGATGCTGCTGGATCTTGACACCTGCCTGCGGCCCGAGCGTCTGAATGAGCCCAAAATCTCATTTGCGGATTTTCACGATATGGAAGAGACCAGGGTGATGCCCGCCATTCGGGGCGATGCCGGCATGTCCAGCACGTCGGCGGGGCGGGAGCGCCCGGACCCCAAGGCTGCGATCGCCTCTGATACGGGCAAATGGATGGAAGAGGAGAAGAAGTCCCAAGGCTGGAAGAAACCGGTTACGATCGTTGGTGTAACCCTACTGCTCCTGGCGCTGCTCATTGCCGGATTTGTCTGGCTGCTCGACAAGCTGGATCCCGAGGAAGTGGATGTGCCTTATGTCGTAGGTTTGTCGATTGACGAAGCGTACAAGGAGCTTCAGGAGAATGGGCTGCGAGTGGAGGAGCCGCTCATACGGGAATTCAGCAAGGACGTCCCGAAGGATCATGTTATGGATCAGAACAAAAAAAATATGAAGGTCAAGGCGAATACCCATATTCAGCTGACCGTCAGCGACGGCCCTGAGCTTGCCACCGTTCGAAACTTTGTCGGGCAGCGGTTCAAGACGGTGAAGGAGGAGCTGCTGGGGCTCGGCTTCACGGAGGACCGCATCCTTGTGACGGAGGAGCATAGCGAGGAAGAGGCGGATATCATTCTGAAGCAGACGCCGGCCGACGGGGAGCAGCTGGACCCCGAGAAGGACGAGATCGCGTTTGTCGTCAGCCTCGGACGGGAGACGGTGGAGATGCCGGACCTGGTTGACGAAAGCTTGTCTACGGCGCGGAAGATGCTGAGTACGCTGGAGCTTGTTCTGGACGAAGAGGATGTGCTCTACGAGCCGAGCTATATCCATGAGAAGGACAAGGTTATCTCCGTCGACAACTTTAATGCGGGAGACCGGGTGCCGAAGGGCTCCAATATAACGCTGCGCGTAAGCTCGGGACCTCCTGCCGACGCGAAGAAATATACATTCACGGTCAAAATATCCCCAGCTGTCGCCGGGAAGTCCAGCGAAGTGAGAATCGACTATTCTGACGCCACAGGCGAGAATATTACGGGCGAGACGAGGACGATTACCGGCACGGTGGATATTCCCGTTACCGTGGTGCTGGCTCCGGACACGGTGGCAACGGTGACGGTGTACCGCGACAATCAGTTTATGGATACCAGAGAAATCAGATATGAGGATTTGAACGGCTCGGGCGGACCCGGGCTGACGATTCCAGGTGAAGAGACGCCACCGCCGTCGGACGGCGGCGGTGACGAAGGACAAGAAACGGCACAAGCGGGGGTAGACGAAGGCAATGGCGAGACTGAAGGCGAAGGCGAAGGAAGCGGCGGAGAATAAGGACGACAACCAAATGACCGGCATGATCGTCAAAGCGCTCAGCGGGTATTACTACGTAAGGGCAGAGGGCGAGGCCAGCGATTCGGCAACGGTGCAGTGCAGGGCGCGCGGCGTGTTCAAGAAGCGCGGGGAGTCGCCGCTTGTCGGCGACAAGGTGCATTACAGTCTGACGGAGAACGGGGAAGGAACAGTTACGGAGCTGTTCCCCCGAAGCTCCGAGCTGATCCGCCCTCCTGTCGCGAACGTGGATCTGGCGATTCTGGTGTTTTCGGTGACCGAGCCCGCCTTGAATCTGCAGCTGCTGGACAAGTTTCTGGTCCATATCGAGCATGCCGGCATTCCCGCCGTATTGGCCTTGAGCAAGCAGGATCTCGAAAGCGAAGGCGAAGAGACGGAGGAGGCGGCCGCTGCCGCCGCCTCCGTAACCCGCATCTACCGCAAGCTCGGCTACGAGGTCTTCGGAACAAGCTCACGCAAGCAGGCGGGCATCTCCGAGCTGAGGCAGCGGCTTCAAGGCCATCTTGCCGTATTCGCCGGCCAGTCCGGGGTAGGCAAATCCTCGCTGCTGAATGCGCTGGTGCCGGGCCTCCAGCTCGAAACCAACGCAATCAGCAATCGGCTTGGGCGAGGCAAGCATACAACAAGGCATGTAGAGCTGATCGACATCGACGGCGGTTATGTCGCCGATACGCCTGGCTTCAGCCAGCTTGACTTCGGCGAGCTTGGCGTAGAGGACTTAAGCTACTGCTTTGTGGAGATGCGGAAGCTCTCGCCGGATTGCAGGTTCCGCGGCTGCACGCACGTGCACGAGCCTGGCTGCGCCGTGCTGGACGCTTTAGAGGCCGGCGAGATTGAGCGCAGCCGTTACGACCATTACGTTTTATTTCTAGAAGAAATGAAAGATATGAAGCGGAGGTATTAATTGTAATGACCATCATTGCCCCATCCATCCTCTCGGCAGACTTTGCAAGACTGGGAGAGGAAATTCAAGCGGCGGAGCATGCCGGAGCGGACTGGATCCATGTGGATGTCATGGACGGCCATTTCGTGCCGAATTTGACATTCGGCCCTCCCGTCATCGCCGCGGTTAGATCGGCCACGAAGCTCCCGTTCGACGTGCATCTGATGATCGAGCGGCCGGAGCTGTCGCTGAACAGCTACATAGCGGCGGGCGCGGACCGGATTACCGTGCACGCTGAAGCCTGCGTTCATCTTCATCGGACGGTTCACGCCATCAAGGAGCAAGGGCTTCCCGCTGGCGTCGCCATCAATCCCGCAACACCGGTCTCCGTGCTGGAGCCCATCATTCACGAGCTTGATCTTGTCCTCATTATGACCGTCAACCCTGGCTTCGGAGGGCAATCCTTTATCCCTTATTCCTTGGTGAAGCTTCGTCAGGTGCGGGGGATGCTGGAGGAACGGGAGCTGTCGAACGTACATGTGCAGGTGGACGGCGGCGTGAACCGGGATACGGCGAAGGCCATTGTAGAGGCTGGCGCCAACGTGCTTGTCGCAGGCAACGCGGTGTTCGGAGAGCAGGATCGGGCGGCTGCCATCGCAGCGCTGCGTTAGGGGGAGCGGGCTATGAACGAGAGGATGAAGAACGCTTTTTGGGTGCTGCTGTACAGCTTGGGGGCGGGCGGCAGCCTGGCGATATTTACGCAAATTACCGGCATTACGAAATATATATTTTCGCTTCTGGCCATCTATATCGCGATCCTTTTTTTCCGTCGCTTCGAGACGACCGGCAAACGCGTTTTGTTTGTTGTGTTATCCCTGGTGCTCTGCTTTATCGTCATTCTAAGCATAACGGTCTATCTGTTCGCCCGTAATCCGGAGATGTTCCAGGGCGTTTAGGGTGTGTCTGACAAGCCTTACGTGTAGTAACTGTTCAGGGTTTCTCAGACATGCCCTGGGCTGCAGCCCCGTCTCTGCTCTTGGAGCGCTTGCAATGGAATAGGACAATGATCCTTCGCATAGGATGGTTACATGAGCGCGGGATGTGGTGACGGTCTATTTCATGAGCGTGTCTGAGGAGGGATGGGGCATGAAATTTTATACGATCAAACTGCCGAAATTTCTGGGCGGGTTTGTCAAAGCGATTTTGAATACGTTCCAAAAAAGTTAATCCCGGACTCTGCCTGCGTCCTCCGCAGGCATGCTGGTGAGCAGGCAAAAATAAAAGCACCTGAGCTTCAGGTGCTTTTGTCTATGGCTCGAAGGCCATAATTATACGCGGGTCACTTTACCGGATTTCAGAGCGCGCGCGCTTACGTATACGCGTTTCGGTTTGCCGTCGACCATAATGCGAACCTTCTGCACGTTAACGCCCCAAGAACGACGAGTTTTGTTGTTGGCGTGGGAAACGTTGTTGCCTTGACGCGGCGATTTGCCAGTCAGATAACATTTGCGGGACATGACTACACCTCCTATAAATAATTGGTGGTAACGTACGCATCTACATACCATGTAACATACACATGCATCATTAAACACACTCGAATATCGTATCATAAACGGGGCGCCTATTCAACCATATTATGCGTGTTGCCTTGCAATTTTCATCCTGTTCTGCACAGGCCAGACAACTCCTGTTCCCATTATGGGAGGTGCTGAGCGTGATTGCACTTCAATATCAGAGTTGTTTATAGTACAATGGTACATAGTCCATAATATAGAGTAAGGGAGTGTATTGCCATGTCTCTGCAGCTTAATACCGAACTAGGCGCCATACATGTAACCGACCATTGCATCGCCGTATTGGCGGGCTCTGCGGCTATGGATTGTTATGGACTCGTCGGCATGGCTTCGCGCAAAGGCTTGAAGGATGGCATTGCGGAGCTGCTCGGAAGAGAGAATATGTCCCGCGGCGTCGAGGTGCGCCGGGAGCATGATCAGCTTCATATCGACCTCCACATCATTGTAAGCTACGGAACCAAAATTTCCGAGGTGGCGCACAACATTCAATCAAAAGTAAAATATGTGCTGAACAACGTCATCGGCTTGCAGGTGGATGAAGTCCATATATTTGTACAAGACGTAAGGGTATCCAGGTAGCAGGAAGGGGAATTTTCATTGGGTAAGCGCTCAATTAACGGATCGGATTTTGCCGCAATGGCGTTGCTGGGAGCGGAGCTATTGCAGCACAATGCGGAACGCGTCAACGCACTTAACGTGTTCCCGGTGCCGGACGGCGATACAGGCACAAATATGAATTTAACGATGAGCTCCGGCATAAGGGAGCTGCGAAGCAAGCCCTCGGAGCATATTGGCAAATCAGCCGAAGCGCTGTCGAAGGGTCTGCTTATGGGTGCCAGAGGCAATTCCGGCGTTATTCTGTCGCAATTATTCCGCGGTTTCTCGAAATCGCTTTCCACGTTTTCCGAGGCGTCCCCTGTCGATTTGGCGGCTGCGCTTCAGAATGGCGTTGATATGGCATACAAGGCGGTCGTCAAGCCGGTAGAGGGCACGATTCTGACGGTTGCCAGGGAAGCGGCCAAGCATGCCGTGCAATATGCCCGGCGCGCGGCCGACGTAGCCGATCTGATGGCGGAGGTGCACCGGAAAGCGGACGAAGCGCTTCAGCGGACGCCTGATCAGCTGCCGGTTCTGAAGCAGGTCGGCGTCGTGGATTCCGGCGGCCAGGGCCTTGTGTTGATCTACGAAGGCTTTGTGCGCAGCCTGTCTGAGGGGGAGTCGAATGGCGGCTACCAAGAGCTGTATCTTCAGCCTTCAGAGGCGGCTATGCCGGATGAGGTAGCGGTTCCATCCGCACCGCGAGTGGCTGAGCGCCGCATGGAGCCAAGCTCCGCGCAAGCCCGTCTGAATACGGAGGATATTGAGTTCCTGTACGACATGGAATTTTTTATTAATCGCAAGCTTGCTGGCTCCACTGCAGTGTTTTTTGATGAATCCGCTTACAAACGTATATTGGAGAGGGATGGCGATTCCATTCTCGTTATTGCCGAGGATAACATCATCAAGGTTCACGTTCATTCCCGCAAGCCGGGCGACGTGCTCAACGCCTCGCTGCCTTACGGGGAGCTGACGGATATTCATATCCTGAATATGCGAGAGCAGCACCGCGATATTGTCGAGCATGACGAGCATTCGGCTGTCGGTCAAGCGGATCTCGCGGCAGCGGAGCTGCTGGCGGGCCAAGCGCTCAGCGGCATAGCTCCGGGCCAAGTATTCGAGCAGGCTCCATATGGCATTATTGCCGTCGCGATGGGCGAGGGCATAGCGGAGATGTTCCTTGGAAGCGACGTCGATACGGTGTTGTCCGGCGGCCAGACGATGAATCCCAGCACGGAGGACTTCCTGAAGGCGATTGAAGGTCTGTCGGCGGAGCATATCTTCCTGCTGCCAAACAACAGCAACATTATTCTTGCGGCAGAGCAGGCCGCCGAGCTTAGCGAGCGCAATATTACCGTTATTCCGACTCGCACGATTCCGCAAGGCCTTGCGGCAGTGCTTGCGTTCAAGGAGGATGAGACTCCGGAGCGCAACGCGGAGTGGATGAAGACCGCGGCGGGTCATGTCGTATCGGGACAAGTCACGAAGGCTGTTCGCGACACGTCCATCGACGGCGTCAGCATCACGGAGGGCGATTATATCGGCATCAAGGAGAAAGCGATTGTCATATCGCACGCGGATCTGCTGGAAGCCTGTCAAGGGCTCATTGCCAGTATGATGGAGAAGGGCGGCGATCTGCTCACCGTGCTGACGGGCATGGATTCCGAACCGGAGCTAACGGCCGCGGTATGCGATTGGGCCGAGACAGCTTTCCCGGAGCTGGAGATCGAAGTGCAGCCGGGCGGCCAGCCGCTTTACCCCTATTTGTTCGCGGTTGAATAGATGGGCTATATAAAGCCTTCCAGGAGGGGATAACATGGGCAAGGTACGTATTGTGACAGACAGCACTTCCGACATTCCTGCACCTGTTCGGGCGCAGCTCGGCATCGAGATGGTGCCGCTCAAGGTGCTGTTCGGTGAAGAAACTTATTTGGACTCCATTACGATCAGCACGGAGCAATTCTATGAACGGCTGCAAGCATCGCCGGTTCTGCCTACGACGTCGCAGCCGTCGCCGCTTGAATTTGCCGAGGTGTACGAGCGTCTGCTGGACGAGGACCCGGATTCGCCGATTATATCGATTCATCTGGCTTCTGTCTTAAGCGGCACACATCAGTCAGCGGTCATCGCGGAATCCATGCTGGAGCGTCCCGCGGATATTTCGATCGTGGATTCCAAATCGGCTTCCTATGGCATCGGCTTAATGGTGGTCCGCGCGGCCGAGATGGCGCAGGCCGGGAAGTCGAAGGAGCAGATTCTGAATGAGATTCAGCGCATTCAGAATGATATGGAGCTATATTTTCTGGTTGATACGCTGGAATACCTGCACAAGGGCGGGAGAATCGGGCGAGCATCGGCTCTTATCGGCTCCATTCTCAATATTAAGCCGATTCTGTCTCTGGACAAGGACGGCGGCGTCTATTCCGTAGACAAGGTTCGCGGAACGAAGAAGGCGATGGGCCGCATCGCGGAGATGCTGAAGACTTCGTTCGGCGACGCTCCCGTAGGTCTTATTGTGGCGGGTTCGGATAATAGGGAAGCGGCTGAGGAGCTCGGCGATCGGGTGAAGAGCGAGCTCAACGTCAAGGAAGTCAGCTACACAACAGTAGGCTCTGTTATTGGCGTACATACGGGTCCTGGCGTCTCCGCCGTCTTCCTGTATAGGATGTGAGCCATACCATGTTGAAGCTGGATCAAATACCGGTTAGACAGCTCAAAGGCGTGAGCGCTCTCAAGGAGGGAGAGCTTCACGCCTTTGGCGTGCGCTCTATCGCTGACCTTCTGGGCTACTTCCCGTTTCGCTACGAGGATTATCGTCTGCGTGAGCTGTCCGAGGTGAAGAACGGAGAGAAGGCGACGGTGCTGGGCATCGTGCGCGGGGCGCCGCTTCTGCAGCGCTACGGCCGCAATAAGTCGCGTCTGACCTGCAAAGTCGAGGTTGGAGGATTGCTGGTGACGGCGGTCTGGTTCAATCGGCCTTATCTTCAGGAGCAATTGACGCTGTCAAGGGAAATTATGCTGACGGGCAAGTGGGAGCAGCATCGCCTGTGGATGACGGTATCAGAGTCGGAGTTCCCTGATACGGCGAAGAATAGCAAGTCGGGCTCGCTGCAGCCCGTCTATCATGTGGGCGGCAACATTACCCAGCAATGGATTCGCAAAATGATAGCGACGGCGCTCGAGCAGTACGGAGCGATGATCGAAGAGGTGCTGCCCTACGAGCTCGTGGAGGAGCATCGGCTAATGACAAGGGCGGAGGCTTTCCGTCTGCTGCATATGCCCGGCGATTTCCGCAAAGGCCAGGAAGCGCGCAGAAGAATGGTATACGAGGAGCTGTTTCTCTTCCAGCTGAAGCTGCAGGCGTACCGTTCGCTTAATCGCGTGCGCAATGACGGCATCGCCTTCCGCATTGAAAGCGAGACGATTCGCAGCTTCGCGGCGACGCTGCCATTCGAGCTGACCGACGCGCAGAAGAAGGTCGTGAACGAAATATTGACGGATATGCGCCGAGGCTGGAGCATGAACCGTCTGGTTCAAGGCGATGTCGGCTCGGGTAAAACGGTAGTGGCCGCAATCGCGCTCTATGGCGCGGTGAAGGCCGGTCATCAAGGCGCTCTTATGGTGCCGACAGAAATATTGGCGGAGCAGCACGCCAAGTCGCTGGAGCGACTGTATGAGGGCACGGGGCTGCAGGTTGGCTTGCTGACGGGCAGCCTGACGGAGCGCAAGCGAAGGGATGTGCTGGCGGGTCTTCAGATGGGACTGATCGATGTCATTGTCGGCACGCACGCGCTTATTCAGGACGATGTATATTTCCGCAGCCTTGGGCTTGTTGTGACGGACGAGCAGCACCGGTTCGGCGTAAACCAGCGCAGCGTGCTGCGGCGCAAAGGCCCCAATCCTGACGTCCTGACCATGACGGCAACTCCGATTCCTCGTACGCTGGCCATCACGGCATTCGGCGATATGGATGTCTCTTCGATCAAGGAGTTGCCGAAGGGACGCAAGCCGATCAAGACGTATTGGGTGAAGCATGACGCGATGGAGCGCGTGCTGGGTTTCATACGCAAGGAGGCTGCCGCTGGGCGGCAAGCCTATGTCATCTGTCCCCTCATTGAGGAGTCGGACAAGCTGGACGTGCAGAACGCGATTGACCAGTATGTGCAGCTGCAGCAGGCTTGCCCTGACCTGCACGTCGGCTTGCTGCACGGCCGGCTGACGGCTTCCGAGAAGGAGGCGGTGATGTCTCAATTCGGGGCGAACGAATCTCAGGTGCTTGTGGCCACAACGGTTGTCGAGGTTGGGGTAGACGTGCCTAACGCGACGCTTATGATTATTATGGACGCGGAGCGCTTCGGCCTGTCGCAGCTGCATCAGCTGCGCGGGCGTGTAGGACGCGGGGAGCACCAATCTCATTGCATTCTCGTGGCCGATCCCAAATCGGAGAATGGACGCGAGCGGATGAAGGTCATGACCGAGACGAACGACGGCTTCGAGGTGGCGCGCCGCGATCTGGAGCTTCGCGGTCCAGGCGACTTCTTCGGCACGAAGCAAAGCGGCCTGCCCGAGTTCCGCGTAGCGGACATGGTTGCGGATTACGACACCCTGGAGCTGGCCCGCGAAGATGCGGGGCGTCTGGCGGACAAGGAGGATTTCTGGACGAATCCTTCCTTCTCGAAGCTGTGGGCTATGCTGCGGGATGATCCCTTATTTCAAGGGGAACAGCTCGATTAAGCAAGATTTGCCCCTCTTCGGCATATAGTTAGTGCATAGAAGCAGTTAGTGCATTGCAGGATTGCCGAAGGAGGTGCATCATCCCATGGGCTACCAGAACTACGGCATCAAGCCGCAGCTGGTCGAACGCGTCAAGACGAAGCTGAAAAATCCCAATGTCAAGGATAAGATTCGTCAGCTGCTCTCTCATGTAACGAAATTTGATCTGCAGGATCGTGCCAAGGTTCGAAAGCTGGTGAAATCCGCCGCTGTCATATTGCATGAGAAGCTGTCGGACGTGCAAGAGGAGCAGATCGTCAATTTCGTATTGGCTCAAAAGATTGACCCCAACAATACCTTCCATCTGTTGAAGCTATGGGGCATGTTTCGCTGACCTTCGGGTCAGCGATTTTTTTGTATGATAGTCATTCTAAATAATAAAAAGCCTCTAAAGGGCTGTTTGTTAAGGGGAAAGCTCTCTGTGTAATTTTTGGGATCAGTCAATGGGTTTCCTTTTAAGATGGCAAAAATCAAATAAAGCATAAAATATTTGCAAACTACGATACGGAGAGGCAGGTCCCTCTTTTTCTAAAAGTATATCTAATGCAAGGGATGCCTCTCGATGCAGCTTACCACTGTAACCGTCTTGTTCCCCGCCTTCAACACCATTTTCAAGTGCATGTGCAAAAGCAAAACACCTGTTGCGCTTTGTCTCCGTAGGCTTGTCAATGGAGTTACGCCAAGCCCATAAAATTGCAAGGGCATTAAAGTAGCGGGAATGATACATTTGGAAAAACTCTGAGTCGTATGACACAAAACCCTCCTTCTCCAGGTTGACAACAATATCATCTGCGATAAAAGCAAAGCCTCTGCCATTGGCCAAATCATATCCCATTAGATTTCTAATCGTAGGATAATGAAGCAAAATGCGATTCTCGAAATAGGAGTCTCGATTATCGTAGTCGTAGGTCCAGAATTCCTTATCCGCCAAAGTCGCATGTTTAGAGAGAAATAGCTGTTCTGTAATGATTTTATCTTGTTTCACATCTGGAAAAATAACAAGCTCTCTAGACTTCTTGTTAAGCCTTTCTTCTAAGAAAGCGTCCCAGTAGCCAGTGTCATCATCAATTCGAAGCCGTTTTAATAAAGGTTTGATTGCGAAGAAAAATTCGGAAATTTGATGATGTATTTCGACAGGCGAATACACTGTCTTGGTAACGCCAGAAAATCTCAGTTTCTGATCAAAGGCTATTACAATGGATTCACATTGACGGTGAGGCGTAACAACAATGAAGTCTAGGGCATTGCGCTCAATCTTCCAACCATATGAAAGTGCAAATTCTCGCACCTTTTCAATTATGGCAGGAACATGAACAGTTGAATGAGCTATACCTTGATACGCTATTGATGTCATTTGACACTCCCCATATCCATTTACTCGTTATCAGCCGAATTCTGGCGTTCGCTTCCTTCACAGAATTCAAGCAAGAGCTACCACAGACCAAGCTGTTCAGCGGGCGGCTGGCAGGCAATCAGCGATTCGTCGTCATTGCGCACGTTGCCCACGGCGGCGCTGACCGGATAGACCTCCATCTCCTCAGGGGGCAGCGGCTCCAGCATCGACAGAAGGGATGGAACGCTCTGCTGCTCTCGGCTGAGCCATGCGGCTTCATGCTGGGGTCTCAATATAACGGGCATTCGGTCATGAACCGGGGCGACAAGCTCATTCGGCCTCGTCGTCAGCACGGTGCATGTGCTGAGCTTCTCGCCGCTGGGCGATACCCACGTTTCGTACAGGCCTGCCAAGCTGAAGAGGTCTCTCGTCTTGAGCGTAAAGCGCATCGGCTGCTTCCCTCCCTGAACGGCTTTCCATTCATAGAAGCCATCTGCCGGGAGGATACATCTCTTCCGCTGGAGAGGGACCTTGAACGCAGGCTTCTCGGCTGCCGTCTCGGATCTGGCGTTAATCATCATATAGCCGATCTTGGGATCGTCAGCCCACGGCGGCACAAGCCCCCACTTGAGCTCTCCCAGACGGTTTTTTCCGTTGCTGCCGCTTATGACAGCCAGCACCTGCTGGCCGGGGGCGACGTTATATTTGGGGCGATGAAAGGGCACATTCGTCTCCTCGATCATGTATCGCAGCATCAATTCCTCCAGCGTCACGGTCACCGTATATCGTCCGCACATCCAGGCCTTTGCCCCTTTCCTCAAGTTTGTAACCATTATAACTTTCTCATCCGCGCGAAGCGAGAGGCAAGCGATATGGCTGCGGCATACGGTACGGTATGGCGCCTGTGAAGGTCTGCTTCGTATGACGGACTTGTCATTTGCAAATAATGGTAAGCATGCGGGTGTCAGGTGAAAGGGGGAGCAACAATGACAGAAGATAACGCGGATGATCGGCCCAAAGGGGAGGAGCGCTCCGGGCTTGGGGGATGGTTCAGTCATTTGCTGGCGCTGCCCGGCGAGGCGCTGGCCTATGCGACGGGAAAATGGAAGGCGATGAACGCGTCCCATGACATGCTGGAGAAAGCGGAGCCCCTGTCGCTCCCGGACGGGTCCGTTGTGAAGCTGAAGGAGGCTTGGCTGAAGCTTGAGGCAGTCTCCGCTGATGATGCAGACACTTCCGCCCCAGCTTCAGGCGAGCCTGAGGCTCCAGCCTGGTCGCCGGACGAGCGGATGCTGATTGAGCGGATTCGTAAAGATACCGCCGAAGCGAATCGCAACAATGTGACGCGGACGGAAGCGTATCGGAACGTATATTTTCACTCGCCGGAGCTGCACTGGGCATTGCTCGCGCATCTGGTGTCGCGCAACGGCGGCTGGAACATGACGGACCTGCAAGGGGAATGGCTCCCGAGGCTTCTTGCGGATCATCAGCGGCGGGATGTGTTCCTGTTCCTGGAACGGGCCAACAGTCTTATATTTGCAGACGCTTATCCACAGCTGCTGCTTTACCAGTGGAGCCGGAGCCTGGGCCGCAGTCTGTTTCATTTGCTGCCGGCCTTCGGCGTGTCGCGGTTTATGACGCCTGTGTGGAAGCAGTTCTGGAGAGAACGGGATTCCGCCCTGCTGACGACATCCCTGATTGTGAACGAACAGCATTTCATCGAGGGGCGCGTTGTCCAGAGCCCGTATTTCGACCAGCGGGTCCTGCACACACTCTTCTTCGGCCTGCAGTCGCTCCTGCAGCTGAACGGCGTCTTCTTCCCTTATGGGAGCGAGGATAAGGAGCACGGCGGATGCGGAGAGCTGCGTCTGGCCGGTCTGATTCTGGAGAGCTTCCGCGATCTGGAGGAGCGAATTGAATTCGGCAAGCGGCTGTATGCCATGCTGTTCGGCGTGCCGGCGGTATTCGAAGGGGCTAGAAGCTTCGCTGCCGCGGTGAAGCATACCGGCTCGCGCAGCGATTATGCGCCGCATCTGTTCGAGGGCGTTCGTCGTGGAGCGCCGAAGCGCGTCTACGAAGAGAAGCTGCTTGGCGGCCGGCTGAAGCCCGGCGCTGATCGGATCTACAGCCCGCTGCTTCCATCAGCGTGGAAGGATCACCCCATGGACCCGGTCGAGCCTGGGGATTGGTTCCAGAAGGTTGACCAGGTGGCCCGCTATTTCCGCGAGCTGCCGCTTCCCCGAAGCTTTGAGATTACGAATGAATATGGTCTGATGCTCAGCAAGCTGGAGCTTGCAGTTCTTGCCTCTCAGCGGGGCGAGAAGCCCGGAGAGGGATGGGAGGCGGGCGATGGGAGGGTGTGAGCGATGCAGCAGCTTGCTTGCAGAAGCGCGGGCTTCTGATCATCTCTCGCCAAACCGTTGGCCAATCTCAGAGGTATAACGAGTCATGCGTTGGATGATTTCGGTGCGAAGCGTCTCTTTGACGATTCCGAATTTGTCCTCGTATCCTCTGCAGAAGTAGCGATAGTACAGAATGCCGTCGTTTGTCTCGTCTTCAACCACTTTAATGTTTCTGGATTTCAGCTCGCGCTTCAGGGAATAGAAGTCGTTGGATGCCTTGAACAGCAAATATTCGAGACATCTCATAAGGACGCCTTTCAAGGTAATATGAACGAGTTCCACGTCCTCCTGGCTCTTCTGAATCATATGAATGATATGGGGGTAGGTAATGAAATCTCGAACCATCTCCAGCTCTTCCTTGGTCGGCCGTCCCGTCAGCTTCGGCTGACTCCGGTTATCATATTGTTGCTGATGCTCCGTCATTAGCATCTTGCCTCCCCATCGGTTATTACCATCTAATTTGCTCATTTGTAATGGCCTCCGATCTGCGTAGCTCGCTCACGGGCAATCCCGGCTTCCAGCAGAGACGATGCTCGCAGTATCGCGGTATCGCCGTAACGATCCTTAATTCCATCCATTGCGCGCTCCAGGTCATACGTCTTGGCGCGATCTGTGAACAGGTCCAGATACTGCACATCATCTCTGACGAGCTGTGTGAGCGCAATCGTTATATAGCTCACTGGCATCCCTCTCCAGTGCTCGTTAAACAGGCGCAGAACCGCTGCTTGCAGCTCACGCGTCAGATTGGTCGGATACGGCAAAGTCAGCTGACGGCCAAAGGTATGGGCGTGCAGCCCGTCTGTTTCTCCCAGGCCCAGCGAGACAACCCTTCCCTGAATGCCGATACGGCGGGCGCGGCGGCAAACCTCCGCGCATAATTCCAGAATGACAACCTCAATATCGGCTTTTCTCGTGTAGAGCGAAGCGCGAAGCGCCTTCCCGTGGCTCACGGATTGGAGCGCCCCTCTAATGGAGGGCATAACGGGACTTGGATCGATGCCCCGGGCGGTCTGCCAATAATATTCGGCCTGGATGTCCGATTGCTTGCCCATCATGCGCCGCATTAATCGCTTGAAATCCGGCAATTCCATCCGGGCGATATCGCCAATTGTCTGAATGCCCCACATCAAGAACCGTCTGGTCATCCTGGAGGCCACCATAAACATCTTCTGGATAGGCAGCGGCCATAGCTCCTGCTCGATATTGCTGTAGTCCAGCCGGTATATGCCGTCGGGATGCCGCTTGGCGAAATTGTCCGTTGCGGTTTTGGCCAGCACCTTGGTGGGGCCTATTCCAACGCGGCTCCAGACGCCCGTCGACAGCATGACTCGCTGTTGAATCTGGCGCGCCACCTCTTCGGCAGAGCCGAACATATTGGCGCTTCCCGTCACGTCCAGAAACTGCTCATCGATGCTGTAGGGCTCCACGAGAGGGGTGATGGCTTCATAAATTTCCGTAATTAAAAGCGATACCGTAATATAGCGCTGCATCCGCGGCTTAATAATGACGAGGTCCTTGCATGCCGCTTGCGCTTCAAATACGCGGCTAGCCGTTGTCACGCCATGGGCCTTCGCTATTGGACATGCTGCCAATATGATACCGCTGCGACGCTCCGGATCCCCCACAGCTACCGGCATATCCTTGAATTCGGGATGCGCCGCCTTCTCGACGGACGCATAGAAGGATTGCCCGTCGACCAGCAGAATGGAGCGTTCAGAAGACATAGCTGCCCAGGGGCCCGCCGGCAGACGCAGGCGCTGCTCGGAATCCATACGGCACGCGCTTGGCCGCAGGGTATGCATGTGCATGGAAGATGCCGTTTCTGTGCTGCAGGGCACGGATTACACGCTGACTGACATGCTGCTCTTGATGACCCGGGCGGGCGATCATCGCTCTTCGGACAATCCATTGATCGGTTGACATCCTTCATCACTCCTCAGAACATTTGTTCTTATTTAATATTAATACGAACAATTGTTCCCGCGCAAGGGGTGTTTTATACAAAAGTTATGTTTGGGAATCATTACATCTTCAGCACGCTTGTCCGGGTATAACTGCAATGCACAAGGGGAAATTACCGCTATCGCGCTGAATCCAGATCAGTTAAACAGAAGAATGCTCACGACGAGTGAAGCCTGCGAATGCGCAGCCCTGTATGCCCGTATGGAAGCACGGCTTTCCAGCCGATTCATGCTCGACATGCAGAAAGTACAGTTATTTTGGTGAAAGGTTCCTTGTGGCCAACGATAACTGCAAAAGGTACATGTAAATACATGGATTTTGGGGGAATGAGCCCTTTGACCCCAATATACCTGCAGGTTCTGCAGGTAATCTCCTTGAAATGTTGATGGGGCTTCCAAATAACTGCAGGTTCTGCAGGCCATTCTTATATTCGGCTAGTAGCTATGACGATCCGAAAGAACGTCAACACGTTACAGGAATCCCCGCAACAAGGTTGCCGGGAGTATTTTGGTGCAGCTGTAATGCTGAGCTCGAATGGCGGGCGCAGCAATATCTCCGAAAAGGAGCTTTGGGGGCATTGGGACATGGATGTGATTAATGGTGAGGTTTTGTGAATGATGCCGTCCATCCGCAGAGGAGGGGAGTTAAAATGTATCAGAGATATAGGTTGCAAAACAAAGGCGAGTTTCGGGCAGATGAGGAATGGTATACATGAGATGATTAACGGTGAAAAGAAACTGCCTGATCAAGTATTCAGGCCATGCTTTAACCATTTTTTCTTTTATAATTTTGATTTATCATAGACACCGAGAATACCCCTGCCTCTAAGCCACCTTACTCACGAAGTGAGAGCGTAGCCAGGGGATGAATCGGGAATTTTGTTTGTGGATAAATGCGAACATTTGTGCTATAATTGGAATAAGTTACATTCATCTCTTTTGCAGCGAGGTGACGAATCAGACGATGCTCCAGCATAAAGCCTTCAAATTTCGGATCTATCCTAGTCATGTACAAATCATGCAATTGCGCAAAACATTGGGTTGCTGCCGTTTTGTGTTCAACCACCTCCTAGCAAAATGGAGGCATACCTATCAGGTTACAGGCAAAGGTTTGTCTTATAACGCCTGTGCATCTCAGCTTCCTGACATGAAGCGCGAGTGGTCTTGGTTGAAAGAAGTGGACAGCATTGCCTTACAGTCGGCTGTGCGAAACTTGGCTGACGGATATCAGCGCCACTTCAACAAGCAGAATTATCTACCTCGCTTCAAGAGTCGCAAGCATCCCGTACAAAGCTATACGACGCGATATACGAACGGGAACATTGCTGTGAAGGAAAACCGTCTGCAACTTCCCAAGCTAGGCTGGGTACCCTATGCCAAGTCAAGAG
Source organism: Paenibacillus sp. PL2-23 (assembly GCF_040834005.1). Taxonomy (NCBI): domain Bacteria; kingdom Bacillati; phylum Bacillota; class Bacilli; order Caryophanales; family Paenibacillaceae; genus Paenibacillus; species Paenibacillus sp. PL2-23. The sequence goes on along the minus strand of NZ_CP162129.1, from coordinate 3,293,809 downwards.
AGATCGAAGGCCGGATCCTATCCGCTACCGTACGACTAGCCCCAAGCGGCAAATGGTTTGTATCGTTGGTATGCGAGGTCGACATCCAGCCTCTTCCTTTAACTGACCGCATACTCGGTATTGACGTGGGTATCAAGTATCTTGCCGTGCCTTCGGAAGGTCCTGCAATGGATAATCCAAGATATACGTTGCGATATGAACGGCTGCTCACGAAATGGCAGCGCATCCTTGCAAGAAGGAAACAAGGCGGAAGTAACTGGTCTAAAGCGAAAAGAAAAGTCGCCCTCATCCATGAAAGGATTCGAAATAGCCGATTAGACGCGATGCATAAGCAGACTACGAAATGGATCCGTGAAAACCAAACGATCTGTCTCGAGGACTTACGTATTGCAAACATGATGAAACAACGACACCTCGCCAAACACATAGCAGATGCATCCTGGGGCGAAATGAGCCGTCAACTGCATTACAAAGCCAAGTGGTATGGGCGAACGATCAAGGAAACACCGGTATTTGCGCCAACGAGCCAAACCTGTCACGTCTGTGGGTACAAGCAAGCAGAAGTGAGGGATTTGAGCGTGCGGGGATGGACATGTGTATCTTGCCAAACGCCACATGACCGAGATTGGAATGCGGCACAAAACATAAAGGCCATGGCCCAGTAACGAATAAAATAGGAACTGTGGGAACCACAGGGATCGCTTGGTGTACGATATTTCAAAAAAATATCGCTACGACTTTGCTCCATGAGGAGCAACAACCCAAGAATCCTCCACCTCTTAGGTGGCGGGAGTGTTCAATTGGGACAGATGATTTCTGGGAGAGTCTTGTGATTCTGGCTGGAGAATCTAAAGATGACCACGTGCTTGTAGCCGTTGTTGACCCCGATCCGGAACATTATTATTTCAAAGAATTCGGATATTACAATTGGATTAATCTCCCGATTCATTTGAGCGGTGGTCAATATTGGGATGCCATCAATGAAGAGCCGGATGACAGTCCTGCTGATTCCATTTTTGTAAATTCGTACATCATCGTGTGGACCTCGAGCTCTAAAAATTGGGCTGTGCTAGGCGATAGAAACTCAGGAGTATGCATCTTGGCGACGAAAGGTCTACAGTGCAGTATATTTATTCAGAACAAGCTTGGCGATCCGGAGAAAGCGGAAGCCTTGCTGGAGAAGGGCGATGCGGACCTAGTGGCCGTGGGGACGAGCGCACTCGTCAACCCGGATTGGGCGAACAAAGTGCGGGAGGGCGATCCATTGAAGCCATTCATTTGACCATTCCTATTTGCACCCAATGGCGACGTTGCGGGAAGACGAGGTTGCTGCAACGGTATAAGGAAGACGTAACGTCTATGATTGTTCTTCACACTGTGCGGCATGACGCGAATACGCCAATCGTGACGGCGCTGATGCCAAAGCCATACCGTACCGTTGCATAGCGCCATCGGGACTGTCATGATGTATCTCTTCGAGCAGCTCCTATCGCTAGATGGGGGCTATTTCGTCACTCAAAATGAAAACCACATGAAGCTGTTACACTTGCGCGTGGCCCGTGTTTAGATCTGAAATTGTTGTTCATCAAAAACTTTCAATACACAGACTCTTAATTGGGAAATTACATCCATAATATCTTGATCATATTGCATATATTTCGCCTCAAAAACCATTGTGCTAAATAAATAAAACAATTTACCTGCAAATGTGCGAGATATATGATCTTGATCCTTTATTATAGCTTTGAATTCATCAAGTTGATTAATTAATTGATCAATCATACTATTACTGATAGATTTCTCTGTCCTTAGTTGAACAATGATGTTTTTTATAATCGAATCCATTTCTTTCTCCAATACGCTCAACTTATCATTATTCATTTGGCTATGTTAAACTCCAATGTTGATTTTTAAGAATAAGAAAACCACCTTGGTTGAAAGGCGGTTTATTGAACAATAGTACCCATTCAGGATGAACAGGCTTACTTGAAACGTTTAATTTACTTTGATAACAAATGCATAAAAGGCACTCCCACGGGATACGTTTGCTTCTTTTTCATCCATCCACCACGTTCCATAGGAATAATAATATATTCCTTCTTGTACTGGTGCATTAAAACCATTATTATTCAACGCAACTTCAGATTGTTTGTTTTCATTAAATTGTTCGAGATGAAATTTGTTTGGTTTTGGTTGATATTCCATCACGAAATTAATTTCATCGCCAGGATTTACAGTAATCGGATTTTTGTCTTTTAGCGTTTCAGTTGGACCCGCTGTATCCACACATCTACTTGTCCAGCAATATGAGCCAAGTTTTGTTTCGTACAGTTGATTTCCAATCTGAATCATGGCTTTTGGAGGTTCATCTCCCGTGATGCTTTTGTTTTCTGGTTCTTCGGTGAGTTTACCATTGTTCGTACAACCTATTAGAATTAATAGCAAAAAAATAGAAATCGACCATATTTTCATTATCATCCCTCCATGTAACTTAATATCCATAATGGATTAATAATAGCCGAAAGCTTAACAAGAATAAGCAGAAAGCCGAAGCTTTTTATTCGTGTCATTAACAGTAAACAAGCACGATTGGACCAACATATTCTTCTTATTTGATGAAGTATTCTCATATTCCTTGCTGTCTATATAACGGAACCAAGCTAAATAATGTTGCAAATATTTGGTTGCAACACCATTGAAGCGGTCCATCCATTTCTTCAAACGACTATGATAGCTGTTTACGTTTTGGATGTGGTAAACGCCCTTCACCCGTTGTTTCCCATCGGACTTGAATCGGTAATGAGCTAAGCCTTTTGCATTCGCATAAGAGCTAAATGCCCGCCAAGCATCCGTACAAAGCACGTTCGAATCGGATAAATAACTGCCAATCGCCTCATCTAATTTCGTTGTCTGAATGCGACCACGTCCAAGAACGCCAGAGTAGGTCATCTTCTGACGGTCACGGGCGACAAGGACACATACTTGTTCCTTACTGATGCCACGATACTTGGCTTTGCCGCCTCGTTTGCGGGGTTTACGGTCAGCAATCTTCCGCTTGCCTTTTTCTGAGTATAGAAAGTAGGTCTCGTCCATTTCAACGATGTCCTGGAATGCTTCAGTTGGAACCTGCTTCAAGGCAGAAAGAATCTTATGTCGCCAGTAAAACAAGGTGACATGTGTGACTTCATTGTGTAATTGCTCGGCACATTTTCTGAGTGAATAGCCCTCAATCATGCATGCGATGAATCGAACCCACACGTGGGGTCTTCTGGTTCGTTGAAGAGGAGTGTTTGTGAGTTCGTTGAAGGTTTGTTGGCAGGTTTTACAACGGTAACGCTGACGTTTGACTTCTCCGCACGCGTTTTTACTAGAGGCGGGTTGCTTCGTATATAGCTGAGATTGAGCTTGATCGCATAAATGAAGACACCCGGCCCCTGATCAAAACGCAATCCATTAGGGATTATCTGAGGCTCTCTCCTAAGAACAGAAGGCGAGTAGTGATGGCGGCATTGGAGTTGGCGATCAACCATTGATGTTCAATAGATAAGCAAAAGCGGCGTCCCCATCTGAGGGAACGCCGCTTTTTAAGCTGGATGCCCTGCCTAATACGAGCTTCTGGTCCCCAGGGGAGCCCGATTACGTCTTCGTCCTGTTGAAGTATTGCTCGTTAAAGACGATGCTGGGGTGATCCGGGTTGTAGCTGCGGGCTTTGCGGTGATGCTCCATCGCTTTGGCGCGGTCGCCCATTCGGTCGTAGCAAACCGTCAGCTGCAGATGGGGGAGCCAGGTCCAAGCGGCGTTGTCCGTGGCGCTCATCAGGTGGACCGGCTTCTCGAGCCGCGTCGCTTGTGTGAACCAGTAGGCAGCTTGCTGGTAACGCTTCTGCTCCAGCAGGGCGGCGCCAAGCTGGCAGCAAAATTCGGCTCGCGGGATATCGTAGCTCAGCGTGCGAAGCAGCGACGCGATCTGGCGGTCGGATTGCCCAAGCCGCCCGTAGCAATCTGCTTGCTTCATACAGGCGCCAATCTCGTCCTCCACCCAGCCGCGGCCGGATGCCAGAAATTTGTCATACCACGAGGCGGCTTCCTCCAGGCGAGAATGATCGCGAAGCTCATTGGCGAAATAATATTGATCCCGCGGTGTGAACGTTTCTCCGGCCTCCAGCCGCTTCAAATAAATGCGGAGGTTGCGGTCGGTATGCTGCCGCTCCTTGCGATGGGTGACGGCAACGTCGCTATGATGGATGCGCCCCGAGACGGCCAAATATTCGTGGACGGGACCGTGCCAGCGAAAGCCCGCGCTGCGGCGCACCAGGCGATTCCTGCGCAGGCTGTAGACAGGATTGCCGGCAGAGTCGAAGCTCAGATGATAGCTCATTGTAATACTGTCATACGGAAGCTTCTGCGATTTAAGTGTCAGCAGGCGCCGCAAATCCGCTTCCTCCAGCACGTCGTCCGCGTCGAGCCACAGGATGAAGGTCTGCGTCGCCTGCTCGAAAGCGTAATTGCGCGCGGCGGCAAAGTCGTCAATCCATTCGAAGTCGTAGATAACGGCGCCGAAGGAAGACGCAATTTCCTTGGTCCGGTCGGTGGAGCCGGTGTCGACGATGACGATCTCGTCCACCGCTTCCTTCACGGATGCCAGACAGCGTCCCAGGCTGTCCTCTTCATTGCGCACGATCATGCACAAGCTGATGCTGTTCATGCGGCCCATTCCCTCCCGTTTCGCTTAGTCCGTACATCATATTGGAGTCCCGCCTTGTTGGTGAAGGCTGAAGCTATACATAAAGAAAGCCATAATGAGCCAATATAGAAGCAACATGGAAATAGAGGGTGCGTTATGAGCGAAACCAAACAAGGGGCAAAAACGCCGCTCAGCGCGTCGCTTCAAGCGAACGTGCATGCCGTGAACGCAAGGTTCGGGAGCAGCAGCGATCTGGTTATTCGATTATTCCGCAGCGACGCAGCCCCCGAGAGGGAGATTGCTCTGCTTTATATTGACGGTCTCGTCGAGACCGCAACCATTAACGAAAGCATCATCGCGCCGATGATGACGATGGAGCTGCCCGCGTATGCGGAGGAGCGGGGCGATCGGCTGCTCACGTCCATGCGAGCCTGCGTCGTCTCGATCAGCTCGGTTAAGGAAACGTCGACGATGGAGGAAGCGCTGCAATATATGGCGGATGGCCATTGTCTCTTGCTGGCGGATGGCGGCGTAACGGCGCTGCTGGCCGATGTGAATGGCGGCCAGCAGCGCGCCGTCACCATTCCACAGACGCAGACGGTGATCCGGGGACCGCAGCATGGCTTTGTCGAGGATGTGCATACGAATGTCAGCCTCGTTCGGCGCATTATCCGGTCGTCTAATCTGCATGTGCAGACGCACAAGATTGGGGAGCAGACCCATTCCAATGTATCGGTTCTATATTTGAATGGGGTAGCGGATCCGGCCGTAGTGAAGGAAGTGTACAGGAGGCTGGCCGCCATCGATATCGACGGCGTGCTGGAGAGCGGATATATTGAGGAGTTTATACAGGATGAATCGTTTACGATGTTTCCTACGCTGATGAACACGGAGAGGCCGGATACGGTCGCGGCTTCGATTCTGGAGGGCAAGGTGGCCATTCTCGTCGACGGCTCTCCCATCGCGTTGATTGCGCCCACAACGTTCTTCAGCTTCTTCGACTCGCCGGAGGATTATTATCAGCGCTTCGACATCGCGACGTTCATCCGGACAATCCGTTATGTCGCTTATCTCATCTCGATGATCTTCCCGTCTCTCTATATCGCCATTACGACATTCCATCAAGAGATGCTGCCCACGACGCTGCTCATCAGCCTTGCGGCGCAGAGGGAAGGAGTGCCATTCCCCGGTCTGGTGGAAGCCCTGCTGATGGAGATGACCTTCGAGGTGCTTCGCGAGGCGGGGCTGCGCATGCCGCGGGCAATTGGTCCAGCCATCTCGATCGTGGGCGCGCTCGTGCTGGGGCAATCGGCTGTGCAAGCGGGCATCGTGTCCGCCGGCATGGTTATCGTAGTATCCTTTACGGCGATTTCGAATTTCGTGATGCCGGAATCCAGCATGGCGGCAACGTCGAGGATTCTTCGGTTCGGCATTATGATCATGGCGGGCATGCTCGGATTTCTGGGCATTTATGTATCGGTGCTGTTCATCATCGTACACCTGACGTCGCTGCGTTCGTTCGGGGTGCCGTATATGTCCCCGTTCGCCCCTTCACCGAATAAATGGGTAATGCTGAAGGGGATATTTGTCCGCAAGCCTTGGTGGTCGATCGTGCTGCGGCCCATGGACACGAATCTTCGCAATCCGCGGCGGCAGGGCAGTGCCAAGCGCCCGCCCGCGCAGCGGCATTCCGGCAAATAGAGGGGGCAACCGCGATGCGAATGCTCAGATTCATGATATGCGCCTTGCTCCTGCTGGTTCAGACGGGCTGCTGGAATCGCGTGGAGCTGAATGATATAGCGATTATCTCGGCCACGGGTGTCGACTGGCATAACGGCAAGTGGACGTTGTCCTATCAGATCGTCATTCCCAAAGCGATCTCCAGCCAGACGGGGGAGAGCGGGACTGCTGCAGTCAATGTGTTCTCGACAACCGGTGAGAACTTCCGATACGCCATCAGCAAAGCGAGCGAGGAGACGAGCCGCAGGCTCTATTTCTCCCACAATCAATCTATTGTGATCGGGCAGGAAGCGGCGCGCAAGGGACTGGGTCCCTTGCTGGAGGCGTACCTGAGAAATCACGATTCCAGAGAAACCGTAAGCGTCTTCCTGTCCAAAGGCAGCGCCAGGCGCATGCTGGAGCAGCTGATCCCGCTGGAGCAAATACCGGGGGCGGCGATCCAGCGGATGATAGCGAATCAGGAGCTGGGAAGCTCCTCGTTCCGCCAGATGACAGCTCACGACGTGTTGATGGAGCTGCTTGGCAGCACGCAGGCAACCAGCATTCCGGGACTTGTCATCGCCGGTCCAGGGGAAGGCACTGATAACGCGGGCATGATGGGGGGGACGACCACGCAGACGAAGGTGCGGCTAAGCGAGCTTGGACTTATCCAGGGAGACAAGCTCGTCGGCTGGCTGGATGATGACCAGAGCAGAGGCACTATGTGGCTGACCGATCATATCGACAAAACCACCGTATCGTTCTCCTGCTCCGATGAAGGGAAGGGCAAGGAAACCTCGTCCGCCAGAATATTGACCGCCTCCACCAGGCTGAAGCCGGAGCCGAGGAACGGCAAGTGGCTCATACGTGCAGACGTCGAGGCAACAGGGATACTCATGGAATACAACTGCCCCGGAGATCTGAGCAAGCCGGCAGAGGTAGAGAAGCTGGAGCGCCGGATTGAGAATGAGATCAAAGCGACGATGCTGGACGGCTGGGAGGCCGTTCGCAAGCAGGGCGTCGACGTGACCGGCTTCGGCACGCTCATTTACCGAAGCTATCCGAAGCAATGGAAGGAAATAAGCGGAAGCTGGCGGGACGTATTCCCTCAGACAGAGGTTGAAGCAACGGTCAAGATGAAGCTGAATTCCACAGGCATGAGCGGTAATAATTTCAAGGATGCGCAGAAGAAAGCAGGGAGCTGACGACGCTTGCGGCCGCGGGGAGGAGGGGAAACATGCAGCAAATAGGCAAAAGCCAGCTGGCCATTCTCATCATGTTGTTTATGATTGGCAGCACGCCGCTATTCGAGCTGGGCATTAAGGCCAAGCAGGATTCGTGGATTGCGATGACCGTTGCGGCGACAGTGGGACTGATTCTGCTGGTCTTGTATATCCGGCTGCAGAAGCGGGCTCCCAGTGTCGGGATCGCGGATTTGTACAAGTTCCACTTCGGCCGATATATTGGCGGAGCCGTGGGAGTGATTCAAGCCATGTGGTTCGCGTATGAATCCATGCGGAACGTGCGCGACTTCGGTGAGCTGACAACGATGGCGCTGCTCGGATTTACGCCGAAATGGATCATTATGCTTATTATATTGCTTGTCAGCGCGTATACGGCGAGCAAGGGCGTCGAGGTATTCGTGCGAGTCGTCCAGCTGCTCCTGCCTGTAGTCGTCATCAGCTACGGATTGCTTATTTTGCTCGTATTCTCCAGCGGTCTGGTGAAGCTTGGGCGGCTCCTGCCGATGATGGAGAACGGTCCCATGCCGATTGTGCAGGCGGTGTTCCCGGATTTGCTCTCGTTCCCCTTCGGACAGATGGTCGTTATGCTGGTGTTCTGGAGTCTGGTCAAGGAGAAGAACCTGATAGGGCCCGCATCGTATAAAGCCTATCTGATCGTATCCGCGTTTCTAGTCGGGATGAATATGCTCATTATGTGTGTGCTGGGACCCCAGCTGTCCGCGCTGACGGCGCTGCCTCTGCTGCAGGTCGTGCAGCTTGTGCGGCTGGCGAACTTCCTGGAGCGGCTTGATATTATTGTAACCTTGCTCCTGTACACCGGCTTATATGTCAAAATAACAACGCTGTTCATCGCCTCCATCTTAACGGTTAACGCGGTAACGGGCATTTCGCAGCGCAGCCTGGTATTCCCGATTGGGGCGTTCATCTATGGCATGAGCTTCCTGGAGCCTAACAATACGTACCACATCTGGATCGGGCTCGACATTACCCTTAAGATTGTGCCCCTGTTCCAGATTGTGCTTCCACTCGCGATGCTTGTTGTTGGCATTCGAAAGCGGTATCGCGCGGAGGCGGCCGAAGGGCTGAGAAGCCTGCAGGCGGAAAAATAAGGCTGGCATTCTGGTCGCAGTCTGCTATAATGGAAACGTTATTGACGAGAATTGCATATTCCGGGGAGCTGGAGGAGCCGGCTGAGAGGGAATGCCACACATTCCGACCCGTATAACCTGATCCGGATAATGCCGGCGTAGGAATCGAAGCTTAGCTTAGCAGCTTGAGACAGCCGACAACACGACGTCTTCCGTATCCGGGGGGCGTTTTTTTTCGTATGAACGGAGAGCCGTCAATGGCACCAACAACTGAACAGACAGGGAGAGGGATGCAGCATGGGAAGCCATACAAAAGGAAAATGGGGTCGTGCGCTGACGACGCTTGCGCTTGCAATGGCAATCGCCGGATGCGGCGGAAATAACGGGAACGAGGGGGCGGCCAGCAAGGAAGGGAATCATTCGGCGGACAAGCCTCTGGAGAAAGTGAAGGTTGTGCTGGACTGGACGCCCAATACGAATCATACGGGCCTGTATGTTGCTCGGGACAAAGGCTTCTTTGAGGAGCAGGGGCTTGAGGTCGAGATTATACAGCCAGGGCAAGAGGGGGCCGACGCGATGGTTGCCGCAGGCAATGCGGAATTCGGCGTCAGCTATCAGGAATCGGTGACGATGGCGCGTATTGCGGAGGTGCCGCTGGTGTCGATCGCGGCGGTCATTCAGCATAATACGTCGGGCTTCGCTTCACCAAAGGAGAAGGGCATCGATTCGCCCAAGAAGTTCGAGGGCATGCGTTATGGCGGCTGGGGCGCTCCGGTGGAGGAAGCGGTCATCGATGCGCTCATGCGCGAGGACGGCGGAGATGTCGGCAAGGTCGACATCATGAGCATAGGCGACAGCGATTTCTTCGCGGCTGTGAAGCGGGATATCGATTTCGCCTGGATCTATTATGCCTGGACGGGTGTAGAGGCGGAGCTGCGCGGGGAAGAGCTGAACATGGTCTACCTCACGGATTACAGCGAGAAGCTGGATTATTATACGCCTGTGCTCGTCACGAGCGAGAAGCTGATCGCCGACAGTCCGGAGCTGGTGAAGGCATTCACGGCGGGCGCTGCCGCAGGCTATCAGTATGCGATTGACCAGCCGGAGGAAGCGGCGGATATACTGATCGCGGCGGAGCCCGATCTGAATCCGGAGCTGGTGAAGGCGAGCCAGAAGTGGCTAAGCCCTCGCTACCAGGACGACGCGGCGCGCTGGGGTGAGCAGAAGCTGAGCGTGTGGGACAGCTACGCGGACTGGATGTTCGAGCGCGGGCTTCTGGAGAAGGAGCTGGACGCGGAGCAAGCGTTCACGAACGAGTTTTTGCCGGAATAACGGCTAACATCAAGCAGAAAGCAGGGATCGTATGGCTAACGCGCTGGTCAGCATTCAGATATTGCCAAGCACGCCGGGGGGAGCCAGTGTGCTTCCTTACGTGGATCGCGCAATCGACATCATAAAGGCATCGGGCGTTCCTTACCGCGTCGCTCCGCTGGAGACGACGATGGAAGGGGAGCTGGCCGAGCTCCTGGCGGTGGTGCAGCGGATGAACGAAGCGATGGCGGAGATGGGCTGCGCCTCCGTCATTTCGCAGATCAAAATTTATTATAACCCGGAGAGCGGCGCCTCGATGGACCGGCTGCTTGAGAAATATCCCGATGGGCAATAAAACGGCGGGCTGGTCCCGCATATGGCCGCCCCTCGTTGTGCTGGCCGCCGTGCTTGGCGTATGGCAAGCGGCGGTCTCCTTCTCCCTGGTGGAGGAGTGGATTGTGCCGTCGCCGGCCGGTGTCGCGCAGGAGGTGCTGAAGCCGAATGTGTGGCCGAGGTTGATTGAGCATGCAGCCGCGACGATTGGACTGGCATTTATCGGCTTTGCGGGGGGATCGGCGGCGGGCTTCGGGCTCGCCGCTTTGCTGCATTTGCTGCCGGGCGCGCGCAGAGGCGTCTATCCGCTGCTTATCCTGTCGCAGAATGTGCCCATCGTCATCCTTGCCCCGATCATGACGATGCTGTTCGGCTACGGCATGCTGCCGAAGGCGCTGCTTGTGATGCTGGTCTGCTTCTTCCCTGTCAGCGTCGCTATGCTGGGCGGCCTGTCCGGGACGGACGAGGGCTTGCGGCGATATATGCAAATGATCGGCAGCGGGAAGTGGACGCTGTTCTGGAGGCTGGAGCTGCCGGGCGCTGCGCTGGGATTGTTCTCAGGGCTGAAGATCGCAGCCTCCTACAGCGTGCTGAGCGCCTCGTTCGCGGAGATGCTGTCGCCGAAGCTGGGCCTTGGGGGCTACATGGTGCTGTCTACCCGGGGATTTATGCCGGAGCGGGCATTCGCTGCCGCCATTCTGATCATCGTGGTCAGCCTGGCGCTGTTCGGGCTGGTCGCGCTGGCGGAGAAGCTGGTGATCCGCTGGCGGCCGGCGAAGGAAGAGGTGAAGCCGAATGCTTGAGGTGCGGAACGTAAGCAAGACATTTGCAGATAAACGCGGTGAGCAGGAGGTGCTGCACCATGTGTCGCTTCGCGTCGCGGAAGGCGAATTTGTCTCCATCATCGGTCCTTCGGGCAGCGGCAAGACGACGCTGTTCAGCATCATCGGGGGACTTGCGAGACCATCGTCCGGCGAAGTGCATATCGGCGGCAGAGAAACGACGGGCGAGACCGGCCATGTGGCGTATATGCCTCAGCAGGCGTCGCTGCTCCCATGGCGAACCGTCATAGGCAATATTGAGCTGTCTCTCTCGGTCGCGGGCGTGTCGAGGAAGGAGGCGCGAGCGCGTGCTGGGGAATGGCTGAGACGCATCGGCCTCGACTCTTACGCCGACGCGTATCCCCATGTGTTATCGGGCGGGATGAGGCAGCGCGTGTCGTTCTTGAGAGCGCTGCTGTCGCCTCAGCCCCTCATGCTGCTCGACGAGCCGTTCGGCGCGCTGGACGCGCTTACCCGGGGACAGATGCAGAAGTGGCTACTCTCGTTGTGGGAGCAGAATAGGAGGTCGGTGTTGCTGGTTACGCACAGCATCGAAGAGGCGCTGTATTTGTCCGATCGCATACTGGTGCTGTCCTCGTCTCCGGCAGAGATCGTGGATGAGATAGCTGTTCCGTTCGAGCGTCCGCGCCGGGAGGAGCTGTGGGAGGACGCGCGGTTCATGGAGCTGAGGGGAAGGCTGTTACGGCGTTTGCAAGGGGCGGAGGGAGAGGAGTCGCGGCATGACTGACAGGCTAAGCTATATCGATGCGCATATTCATGCCGAGCTGTATGAGGATGCGGAGCAGGAGCGGCTGCTTGAAGCGGCGTTCCGCGAAGGCGTACAGGCGGTGGTCGCCGTCTCGATGCACTTGGCGTCCTGCAAGCGGACCGCAGCGCTAGCAGCTCGTTACCCGGGCCAGGTACTGCCGGCATACGGCTTTCATCCCGAGCAGGAGCCGCCTTCGGAGGAGGAGCGAGAGAGGCTGTTGGCTTGGATACGCCATAGACATGCTTCGGGAGAGCCGTTCGCGATTGGAGAGGTTGGGCTGCCCTATTATATGCGGACGGAGCGGCAGGCGAAGGGAGAGGCGTTCGATGAAGCGCGTCATCTGAAGCTGCTGGAGGCTTTCGTGAGGCTGGCTGCGGAGCTGAATCGTCCCATCGTGCTCCATGCCGTATATGAGGACGCGGATAAGGCCTGTGAGCTGCTGTGCAAGCATGGCGTAAAGCGGGCGCACTTTCATTGGTTCAAGGGAAGCGCCGAGACGACAAGCCGAATGGCGCAAGCGGGCTATTTCATCTCCGTTACGCCGGACATCGTATACGAGGAGGAAATTGCCGAGCTGGCGCGGCGCTATCCGCTGGAGCTGATGATGGTGGAGACGGACGGGCCTTGGCCGTTCGACGGACCGTTCGAAGGCATGCCCACAAGGCCGCAGATGGTGAAGGCGGCAGCGGAGCGGCTGGCGGAGATCAAAGGCATTCCGGTTGCAGAGGCGGCTTCAGCCCTGCTGCGCAATACGAAATTATTTTATAACCTATAGCATCCACCCAAGCGGCCTTTCGTCCACATAGACGGAAGGCCGTTTCCTTCTGCGTCTGCGCCGCATATAACGGAAGTATGGAGGAGTGCGTACAACCCATCCAAGAGAGGAGCTGGGCTTATGGCGAAGCTGACGAGAGAGCAATTTATTGCGGCGATAGCGCCAGCGGTTATTTTGGTACGACAAGAGGGCTCACCGATTTTCCCTTCCGTGCGCATCGCGCAGAGCATCCTGGAGACGGGCGGCGTGATTCATGCGTGGAACAACCTGGGTGGCATTAAGGTGGGGACTGGCGTTCGGAACGCGTATTGGCAAGGGCAGGCGGTTGTTAAGGGCACGTGGGAGTATGTCGATAATCGGGCGGTTGAGACGCAATCGGCCTTCCGGGCGTACAGAAGCATTTACCACTTCTATAAGGATCAGGAGCTGTTCCTTGGCACATCCAGATATCATCGCGTTCGTGCGGCGAAGACACCGGAGAGTCAGGCTCAGATGTTCCAGGCAAGCGGCTACGCTACGGATCCCGCCTATGCCGACAAGCTGATTAGGCTTATCCGGCAATACGGCTTAACAAGGTACGACGAGCTTGGCGAGCGGCAGGAGAAACCGCCAGCGTTCCAGACGAACGCGATGGTTCCTATCATTCACCAGGGACAGGTGCTCGCGGGCGGCTATTTGAAGGAAGGCGTGACATGGATACCCGCCCGGCGAATCGGAGAGGCGCTCGGCGCCAAAATCGGGTGGACGGGAACCCAGGTAACGGCGAACGGACAAGAGCTGGAGACGACCCTGTCCCAATCCACCGGCTATGTGAAGGTGCGGGATTTGGCAGAGGTGCTGTCGCTTGGCGTGAGCTGGGACAGTGAGGCGAAAGCCGTCTTCCTGGAGTAGCTGTGCCCTTTCCGCCCTGTGCGGAATAGGATGGAAGCATAACGGCTCAGGGAAGGGGGAGCAGAGGGGATGTACACCTATGTTGTGGACTACATTCCAAAGTCAACAAAAAACAATCGCCGTCCCGGCATCGCCATGAGTGCCACGACGATTACGATTCACAATACAGCCAATCCGAGAAGCACTGCCCGCAATGAGCGCAATTGGTTAACCAATACGGCGAATAACGGCACCGCGTCATTCCATATTGTCATCGACGAGCGCGAGGCGATCGAATGTATACCGCTTAACGAGGTGGCCTGGCATGCGGGTGACGGCAGCTCCGCAGGCAGCGGCAACCGGACCTCGATCGGCATCGAAATCACGGAGAGCGGCAATTACGACGCGACCTTGGACAATGCTTCCACATTAGTCGCTTCCATGCTGAAGGATCGGGGCTGGGGGACGGATCGGCTGCGCAGGCATTATGACTGGAGCGGCAAAAACTGTCCTCGTCTCATGAATGAGGATGGCGACTGGAGCGGCTGGGAAGCATTTGTCGCCTCCGTCGATACGAAGCTGGACGACGATGGAGGAGGGGAAGAGCCTATGCTAACGCCAGAGGATGCCAACAAAATAATCCGCTTTCTAAGCGCCGGATACTTTGCGACGGACTCGGAGGATGCGCGCGAGGAGTTCAACCGGCTGGCCAATGAGCTGCGCCGTGTCAGCGGGCAGACTCCGGAGCCGGGCTAAAGGAAGGTCTGGCGATGTGGGGCTGCATAGGTCCGCAAACCGTAACGGTTTGCGGGCTTTTTGTTTTTTTTGAACAATAATGCTTGCAACCTATAGGAGCTTCATGGTGTATTAGAGTGAAAGCTTGAAATATAAGGAGGCTGACGGGATGAATCAGGTATTATGTCCATGGTGCGGAGAAGAAGTGGTGCTGAGCGGAACGATCTGTCCGTCTTGCAGACACGAGGTGCTGCCGGAGCATCTGGAAGGCGGCGGCCCCGAGGAGCGGGGCGATGATGCTGAAGTGGATGAAAGGGAGCAGCGCCAGGGGATCGAGGAACGTCTGACGGAGAGCTATGTCTGCGGAAAATGTGGTCATGATGCGTGTATGGTAAATGAGGTGGCAATGACGGGCACGGGACTCAGCAAGCTAATGGACATTCAGTACCACCACTACCTGTTTGTCTCGTGCCTTCGCTGCGGCGGAGTTGACATTTTCGATCCCAATGTGCTGGAGAAAAGCCGGAGAGGGAGCTTTGGGAGCGGGTTGGATGTATTGTTTTAGGCGGACAAGGACAGGTTGTTTATGTGTTAATGAAAGGCGGAAACGACAAGAGTAGTACCGAGTCATAGAATATCGGACAGTAAGGCCAGCCCCGGAATGTGATATCCGAAGCTGGCCCACCCAAGGACGGCAAAGCCGTCTACAATGGATTCGCACCTAAAAATAAATCTGTCGGTCCCGTTCCTCCTTCAGGATCTCGACAGCTTCGCGGAAGCGCAAGGAGTGGATGATTTCACGCTCGCGGAGAAACTTCAGGCTGTCCTGAAGGTCTACATCGTCCGTCATGTCGATGAGCCACTGATAGGTGGCGCGGGCCTTCTCCTCGGCGGCAATGTCCTCGTAGAGGTCGGCGATAGGGTCGCCCTTCGCCTGGATATAGCTCGCCGTCCACGGCACGCCGGCGGCGTTCGAATAGAACAGCGCGCTGTCATGGCTGGCGTAATGCGGACCTAGCCCGGCCGCGATCATCTGATCCGGAGTAGCGTCCTTGGTCAGCTTGTAGACCATCGTAGCGATCATCTCAAGGTGGGCGAACTCCTCGGTTCCGATATCCGTCAGCAGTCCGATGACCTTGTCTGGAATCGTATATCGCTGATTCAAGTAACGCAGCGCTGCGGCCAGCTCGCCGTCGGCTCCACCGTATTGCTCCATCAGAAACTTGGCCATTAAGGGATCGCATTTGCTCACCTTAACGGGGTACTGCAGCTTCTTCTCGTAAGTCCACATCGGCTCGCGTTCCTCGCTTTCTCCGTCAAGTTTTCGCCTGCCTACAGCGGCGCGCTAAGCTAACCTTACACTTGCCAGGGCCAAGGAGCTTCCTTCCATTGAAACGGAGCCTTGGAGAGGCTGTGACCGAAGTTCATAAGCGGTCCGTATTGGGCTTCATATTGCGCGGCTATACGATGGCGGAGCTCGCAGAACTGATTGTACTGCGCGATTGCAGCTTCGTCATCGGGATGCGTATCCAGGTACAAGTTAAGCTCCACCAGCACAAAATCGACAGACTGAAGGTCATGCAGCAGCTTGTAATAAGCTTCATCGAGCTGATGAGCCATCATGATTCACCTTCTTTCTGACGATTAGGGTTCGGGTAGGGAGCGTAAAGCGCTGGCCACAACGTGCCGTATTTCAACGCTTCATAAGGCGAGAACTGCTGCCAATTGGGAGGCTGAAAGGTAATGAACAGCTGTGGCGGGACGTTGTAGCTTTTTTCTCGAATGGGCGGGCAAGGGTCGAATGGTCCCACAAAAGGCTGATAGGTGCGAAACTGAGGATTGGGGTTCATGAGGTCGCCCTCCTTCCATAATGTTCCTTGTGGCAATATATGAAGGAGGGGTTGGCCGATATGCGATAGATAATAGTATTTCCTTGCCGGCCGGTATGCTATATTTAAGGGAAATTACCCAGGCGGAGACGAGAGGAAAGCTTTATGAAAATAACAATTACGGATATTGCGCGCGCAGCGGGTGTAGCCAAATCGACCGTATCCAAGGTGTTGAATGATTCTCCCACGATCTCGGCGGACACGAAAGCGCGGGTGCGGCAAATTATGAAGGACATGAACTACACGCCAAGCAGTATGGCGACTCGGCTAGCGAAGCAAAAAACATACAATATCGGCTTGCTGATCGACATGTCTCAGGAGCAGGCGTATTTGAACCCTCACTTCTATAATATAATGGTAGGGATTGAAAGCGTTATCGGTCCTCGGCAATATGATCTGACAGTCGTTAACGTCAACGCCGGCGATGCTCACGAGGAACGCCATTATATGAAGCGGCTTGTGATGAGCAGGCGGATTGACGGATTAATTACGAACAATTCCATTCTCACGGACGAGGACGCGGAGCAGCTAAGGCTTCTTGATTTTCCGTATGTATCCATGGGGGAGTATGGGGGAGCTGCTGCAACATGGGTCGATTTCGACAATGAGATGGGCGGCCGCATGCTGACGGAGCATCTGCTTGCTCAATCCTATCGCAGCATCGCCTTTATTGGCGGCGTCACAGGGGAACGGTTATTTACAAAACGCTACCAGGGCTATCAAGCTCAGCTGCAAGAGGCTGGCCTTCCAGCAGACGAGATCTGGGACGCGCGAGGAGTGGCGGATGACAAGCTGGGCTATCAGGAGGTCATGAGGCTGATGGAGAGGCGTTCGCCGCCGGATTCCATCATCTGCATGAATAGCCAGGTTGCATTCGGAGCGTTGAAGGCGGTCAAGGAGCTGGGCATTCATGCGCCCGGTCAGCTGGGGATTGCCGCGTTTGACGATGAGCCTTTTTCGGCGCATACAACGCCCTCACTGACCAGCTTGTTTATTAATACGTTCGAGCTCGGCGTTCGAGCCGGGAGGATGATCATGGATCGGATTGAGCAGCCGGAGCTTCCGCATCAAGGGGTGTGGCTTCAGCCGAAGATCATTGTCCGGGAATCTTCCCGCTCCAAAGCTTAAAAGAAGCACCCCCGGCTGCGCAGCTGCGCCAGGGGTGCTTCTCTATGAAGCGATAACTATTAGCACTTATTGATCCTTCCAGCGCTGAACGGTAATGGACACCGTCTGGGCGCCGCCGGCAGGCGTCAGCGTCCGGTTGGCGATGTCGCTGCCGTTCCCGTTCACCTCCACGGTGGCCCAGGAGCCGCGCGTCGCCTTATATTGCACGGCGGTGCCGGCAGGCAGCGGCAGGGTGAGCGTATAGACGCCGTCCGTGCCCTTCGTCATCTGATAAGCAGGGTCGGCGGGCGCCCAGCTGTTGAACGATCCGCTCAGGTAGACGGGACCGCCAGCCGGAGTCGAAGCCGGCACGGTGACGCGGAACGTCACGCTGTCCGGCTGCGGAACGCCGCTGGCCAGATTGCCGTTCACCAGCGACCAGGTGCCGGCGTTAATTGTATAGTTGTTGCCGCCGTTGTTGTCCCATTGTCCGCTGCCGTTGTTGAAGGCGGCCGTTATGCTCGTGGCGCTGCCAAGCGGAATGGTGATGCTTCTGTAGCCGGGATAAGCGGCTTCCGTCTGCATCGCCGCTCCCGGAGGCGTCGTCCAAGTCGCGGATGAGCCGATTCTGTAGTGAATGTACGACTGGGCGAAAGCCGAGTTCTTGTAATAGACCGTCACGCTGTTGCCTGCTGGTGTCGTCACGGAAGCGGCGGCGCTTGCGGCGGAGCGGTTGCCGGCGGCGTCGTAGGCCTTCACGGTATAGGCGTAGGTTGTGCTGCCGGCCAGTCCGCTGTCGGTGTAGCTGGTGGAGGCAGTCGTTCCAACGAGCGTGCCGTTCCGGAACACCTCATAGCCCGTGACGCCGACGTTGTCCGTCGAAGCGCTCCATGTTATAGCCGCAGAGCTTGCGCCGGAGGCGGTTGCCGTGACGGACTGCGGAACGGAAGGCGCCGTCGTGTCAGGCGGCGTGACGACGGGAGCGCCGCTGGTGATTTGGCCTGTCGGCGTATAGGTCCAGGTGCCGGTGCCGAACAGGTAGTTCTGCGAGTTGTTGCTGTCCCACTGGCCGCTGCCGTTGTTGAAGCAGGCTTCGAGCTGAGTAGCGGAGCCGATGTTGATGGTGATCTTGTGATAGCCGCTAATCTCGGAGGCCGGAATCGCCGTTCCCGGCGCGGTGGTCCAGGTGCCGCCGACAGGGCGGTAGTGGATATACGGCGTTGTATAGCCGTTCTTGTAATAGATCGTCACATTGTTGCCTGCTGGCGTCGTCACGGAAGCGGCAGCGCTTGCGGCGGAGCGGTTGCCGGCGGCGTCGTAAGCCTTGACGGTATACGTATAGGTTGTGCTGCCCGCCAGTTCGCTGTCGGTGTAGCTGGTGGAGGCAGTCGTTCCAACGAGCGTGCCGTTCCGGAACACCTCGTAGCCCGTCACGCCAACATTATCCGTCGCTGCTGTCCAGGACACCTGAACGGCGGATGCGTTGACAGCTTGCGCATTCACATTAACCGGCACAGTAGGAGCTGTGGAATCCGCAATTGCCGGGGCCAGTATTTTCGACGAGTTGGCAGCGACGCTTACGGTAATTTGCTTGCCGGTAGTTCCGCCGCTCTGTACAGTTACGGTTTCGCTTGTATTTAACCCATTGACCAATACCGTGCCTACAGGAATGGAGCTTTCGACGCGCAGCGGAATCGTGACAGTCTGCGTGCCGCTGGAGGCGTTGCTGAAGACCGAGATCACCTCTTGACCCGCCTTAGCGCCGCTGTCGATTCGACGGGAGAACGCATATAGATTTTGCGCGGACCACATTTCTCGCTGTTTTCCGACGCGCAGCGCCTCGTTGTTCTTGCGAATTTGATTCAGCTTGGCAATATGCTGATAGGTGTTCGTGTTTTCGTTAAAATAATTTTCTAGCACGTTGCCGCTACTGTCGCGCTTCACCATCGACCAGCGGTTCCACGTATCGGCGATACCGCCGGTAATGATTTGATTGTTGCCGTTGCCCTTGTTCTGCTCCGTGCCTTGGAACACAACAGGCATCCCCCGGACGGTGAAGATGAAGGTCAAGGCGTTCTGCAGCTTCTGCACACTTCCGCCGGCTTCTTGCAGGAAGCGGTTGCGGTCGTGATTGTCAATGAAGGTGACCATATGATTTTCTCTGCCGTTGTATACGGAGTCCTGGGCTAGCGTGCTCTTCACGGTGGAGTCGAAGGATTGGCCGTACGCAAAGCTGTTAAGAACCGAGAAGAACAGCGGGAAGTCAAGCATGCCCCATTCCTTGCCGTCGCCAAGCCAGCGGGACACAAACTCCGGATTGCCGTCGAAGTTCTCGCCGAACGTATTGACGCCCAGATAGTCTTCCAGCGCACCGATATCGGACGGATGCATCAGCTTGGCGGCATCGACGCGGGCGCCGTCCGCGCCGGTGTAGTCGAACCAGCCCTTGATGGAATCGAATATGGCCTGCTTGGCGGCGGGAACATCAAAGTCGATGTCGTCAAGGCCGGCCAGATCGTGATTCTCCAAGTAATTCTGGGCCCATTGATCGTATCTGCCGTCGGTTAGAGACCAGTTGATATCGCCATTGTGATGATACCAGGCCGGATTGTTGAACGGAGCGGCAGGCTGCAAGGCGGGAATGTCGTAATAGGCCTGCGTGCCCAGCATATAGTCTCCGATATGGTTGGGAACGACGTCGATGATGACTTTAATGCCCTGCGCGTGCGCGGCGTCCACCAGCTCCTTCAGCTTCTCCTTCGTGCCGAAATAGGGATTGGCTTTGTTGGGATCCTTGACGTTGTAGCCGTGATACGCGGTATTGCGGCCTGTGCCGTTATTCTCCCGATTGGTCATCTGAGGCTCCGCGACAGGGGATATCCAGATGGCTGTATAACCCATATTTTTGATGTAGGAGAGCTTGTCGATGACGCCTTGCCAATCACCGCCCTTCATATGGCGGAAGTCCTCCTCGGACGTTTCGCCGTAACGGATTGCGGCGCCTGTCGCGTTGTTGGTCGGATCCCCGTCATGGAAGCGGTCGACCATAATTTGATAGATCGTATCGTTTTCGTCGATTGTGCCGATGCTTGCGGCTTCCACTGGCTGCGGCGTGTGCGTTAATCCGTTCATGAGAAGCGTCGAGAACAGCGTAAGCAGTAGCAGGACTTGCAAACCTTTCTTCAGAAGCATAATGTCCCTCCTAACATAATGGATAAAGCGCTTACAATTTGTGTGGCGGCGAAGCTTAGCAGGTACGTTCTTGAGGCTGAAAAGTGCAAAGCGGATGACTAGAACTAGATGATGACGAGCTCATTGGAGGAAATGCTTGCTGCAGAACGCAACGTGCTAACGTTTGCGCAACAAACAGCAGGGGTGGATGCAGCCTGATCAGGACTGAATCCCTTTTCCATTCGGAGAAACCGGTTTCCTCTTCAAACATAACATCGTACGGCTGCGATTGTCAATAGAAACAATAATAGACGGAATGACAAGTTTGCTAACTTTTTCAAGAAACAGAGAAAAGCGGAGATTGAACGAGAAAATGAATAAAAAATTGGCAAAAATAACCCACAAACGACTGTGCAATCGTTTGAACCAACAAAATTTGTCAGGTATGATGAGTTCACGTCGATGCAGCGCTTACATCATGAGACGGATCGACCGTTCAGACAGTTTTCATACATGCATAAACGATTCGTACACTCCTATTTCAAACAATGCGCAAACGTTTGCTCCTAGTCCTCACATGGCCGCGTAAGCCGGACTGAGAGACGGGGCAACATGCAGGCCTCGACATCCATGCAGGCAAGCTTGGACAATTTCAAAAAAACGAGAGGGGCAAATGAAATGAAAAAGTGGTTGGGCACAACGGCAATTTCCATCCTGGCAGTGGCGCTGACGGCATGCAGTTCCGGAGGGGGAGGCGGCAATACGCCGGCATCCACCGCGCCCGAAGCAACAAGTCCGGCGGCAACGTCCGACGCTGTGGAGGGCTTACAGCCAGAGGCGGGAGCTAGCCTAATTATCTGGGAGGACAAAAATCAGCGGACGTTCATTGAGGCGCTGGGCAAGGAGTTCGAGGAGCAGTACGGCGTACCGGTGAAGATGGAGGAGCTGGCTCCGCCGGATCAGGTCACGAAGCTGACAACGGACGGACCGGCAGGACTCGGAGCGGATGTCGTTGTATTCCCGCATGATCAGATCGGCCGCGCGGCCCAAGCGGGCCTTATCTTCCCGAATGAGGAGTTTCAGGAGCAGACAGCAAGCGAAAATGCGGAGAATGCGGTGAAGGCTGTCACCTACGAGGATGTGCTGTACGGCTATCCGTACGCGGTTGAAACCTATGCGATGTACTATAACAAGAAGCTCATTCCGACTCCGCCGCAAACCATGGAGGAGGTTATCGCCTTCGCCGAAACGTTCAACGATGTGAGCAATAATAAATTCGCGATGATGTGGGAGCTGCAGCAGTTCTATTACGACTATGCGTTCCTCGTCACGCCGGGCGGCTATATGTTCGGCCAGGAAAATACGGATAAAAACGATATCGGCCTGAACAATGAGGGGTCCATTGAAGGCGGCAAGTTCCTTCAGTCGCTGAAGGAGAAGCTGCTCCCGATCAAGATGGGCGACGTGAACTACGATATCAAAAAAGGCTTGTTCACAGGCGGCACGCTAGCGATGGACATCAACGGTCCGTGGGCGTTGTCCGATTACAGAGCGACAGAAGGGCTGGACTTCGGCGTAGCGCCGCTTCCTACGATCAACGGCAAGCCGATGGTATCCTTCTCCGGCGTCAAGGCTTATTATGTCAACGCCAACTCGCAATACCCGAACGCCGCCAAGCTGTTCGCCCGTTTCCTCTCCACGAAGGAGGCTCAGCTGAAAAACTTTGAAATGAACGGCTTGCTGCCGTCCAATACGGAAGCGGCTTCGGATCCGGCTATCGCCAATGACGAGGTGACTAAGGCGTTCCTGGATCAGTTCAAAAATTCCACGCCGATGCCGTCCATTCCGGAGATGGGCAATGTCTGGGGTCCGATTACGGCGGGCATCGCGGAAATCTGGGATGAAGGCAAGGATGTCAAGGAAGCTCTGGATAAAGCCGTCCAGCAAATTCAGGAAGCGATCTCTGCCTCCTAGTCCACTGGCATATAGATGATCATTCACCCGCCGGGATTGCATTCCGGCGGGCTATGAACTAGGAGGAGCATTGAACATGAACAAACATAGAGCGGCCGCTACTCTCATGTCCGTCCTTGCCATGGGACTTGGCCAGCTATACAACAGGCAATGGCTGAAGGGGCTTGCCTTCCTGCTCATAGAAGCGCTCGGCCTCTATTACATTGCCCCAAGGCTGCAGCACGCGGTCTGGGGTCTGGTCACATTGGGCGAGCAGACGCAGAAATTTGTGAAGCAGGGCGGAGGGACCCAACTGGTCAAGGGCGATCACTCCATCTTCCTGATGCTTGATGGTTTGCTTGTTCTTTTGGCATTATTTGTATTTATTTTACTTTACGCGGTTAATATCTTTGATGCTCATCAGACGGGCAAGGTGATTGATGAAGCCGATGGGGATCGGGGCGCCCTGAAGCTGAAGCGCAATGCCATCGACCGCTATTTTCCGCAAATCTTGTTGTTTGTTCCCGCTATGGGCGTCTTGCTGTTTACAGTGCTGCCCATCGTGTTCACCATTATGCTGGCCTTTACCAACTATTCCGCACCCGACCATATTCCTCCCGCCAAGCTGGTGGACTGGGTCGGCTTTAAGACGTTTGTCGATCTGCTGCAGCTCAAGAGCTGGAGCCATACGTTCCTCGGCGTCTTAACCTGGACCCTGATCTGGGCAGTGCTCGCGACCGTAACGACGTACTTCGGCGGCGTGCTTGTCGCGCTGCTTATCGAGCAGAGGGGGATTCGCTTCAAGAAGCTGTGGCGCACCATTTTCATTCTGCCCTACGCCATCCCTCAGATCATATCCTTGCTGCTGATGAAAAATTTGTTCAACGGCCAATTTGGGCCCATCAATCAATATTTCCGGGCGTTCGGGCTGGAGGGCTTGCCTTGGCTGACCGATCCATTCTGGGCCAAGGTAACGGTTATCGTCGTCAATATGTGGCTGGGCATTCCCGTAACGATGGTGCTGATTCTAGGCGTGCTGACGTCGATTCCGCGGGATCTGTACGAGGCTGCCGACGTGGACGGAGCTACAATGCTGCAGAAGTTCCGGATCATAACGATGCCGTTTATTTTGTTTGCGACAGCACCGGTGCTCATTATGCAATTCGCAGGGAATATCAACAACTTTAATGTCATCTTCCTGCTGACGAACGGCAATCCCATCAAGGGGGATTATCAGTTCGCGGGAGCAACCGACCTGCTCGTCACATGGCTGTATAAGCTGACGCTCGACAACAGCAAGTTCAATATGGCTTCCGCCATAGGCATTATCATATTCCTGATTATAGCGTCGTTCTCGATCTGGAATTTCCGTCGCTCGCGTTCGTTCAAAGAGGAGGATATGATCCAATGAATCGGAAAAATAACGTGGTAAGGCTGGGATTAAGCTACATTCTGCTGCTGATTCTGACGGTTGTGGCCGTCTATCCTGTGTTATGGATCGTGTTGTCTTCTCTGCGTCCCGGAGCGGCGCTGTACAGCGAGAGCCTATGGCCAAGCCAGTTCACCCTGAATCATTATCGCGAGCTGTTCACGACCCCATCGTTCCAGTACGGCAGATGGTATTTGAACACGCTCAAGATTGCGACGCTGACCATGATCTTCTCGACAACGTTGGTTACGCTGGGCATGTATGCCATGTCCCGCTTTCAGTTCAAGGGGCGAAAGACGGCGCTTACGGTCATGCTGGTGCTGGGCATGTTCCCCAGCTTCATGAGCCTGATCGCCATCTATGTCATCCTGCTGCAGCTGAAGCTGCTGGACACGCATACCGCGCTTGTGCTGGTCTACTCCGCAGGCGCCGTTCTCGGCGGCTTTATCGTCAAAGGCTTCTTCGATACGATTCCCCGCAGTCTGGATGAGGCGGCCAGAATCGACGGGGCAAGCAATTTGACCGTATTTACCAAAATCATGCTGCCGCTCTCCCGTCCGATCCTCACTTATGTGGCGTTAACCAGCTTCACCGGAGCATGGGTGGACTTCATCTTCGCCCGGCTTGTGCTGCGGACGAAGGAGAACTGGACGCTGGCCGTCGGGATGTGGGATCTCGTCAACAGCTTCCAGAACAGCAACTTCACGATGTTTGCGGCTGGAGCGGTGCTTATTGGCATACCGATCACACTGCTGTTCATCTTCCTCCAGCGCTTTCTTGTGCAAGGCCTCATGTCCGGCGCGTCCAAAGGATGAGCCAAAACCCCTGAACCATATCCTGTGGACATGTTTCAGGGGTTTTGTCATTTTCTTATTTGTTCAGGCTGCTACTGCCAGTTCACGGTAATCGTCGCGATGCCGGATGACGGGGTTGTAAAGGTGTGATTGCTGCCGCTCTCCCAAGTTACCGTCGAGCCGTTCTTCTTGATGAATTTGAATTGCAGCGCGGTGTTCGCGGGAACGCTCACATCGTAGTACCAGGTCGGGTAAGCCGCCATCACCGTATTAAACATTGGACCAATGGCCTTGGCCGGCGTCCAGCTGCCCAGCTCGGCGACATTGCCGACCAGATAGACATTTTCGCCAAGTGCGGTGGTTGCGTTGTTGACCACGAATCGGATGGATACCTGGGACCCCGTCAGCAGATTGAAGCCGTTATAGGCGTTGCTGTCGACAGCTCCTGCCGTTCTAATCTTCACCTGGTAGAGACCGGCTGCTGCGGCTGGCGCAATCACTTTGATCTGCGTATCCTCCCAGCTGACAATTTGGGCTCCGGATACGGCCGTTGTGCCAAAATACACCGTTCCCGCCGTTCCGCCGAAGCCGCGTCCGTCAATGGTAACGACGGTTCCCGCCTTGCCCATAACCGGTCCGACATGTCCCACAACGGGCGACGTTTGAGCCGGCGTGTACTGCCAGACGGCTGCCGCGCCTGCCGCGAGAGTAAACGTCGATGCGGCTCCGCCGCTTCCAACCGATATGGAGCTGCCGCCGAGCAGGCCGCCCAGCGCGTCGGTATAGGTGCCGGCAGGCAGGCTTGTCAGCAATCCGCCAATGGATGCGGAGGCGGACTGGTTGCGGTTGATCGCCACGACGGCCACGCTGTTACCGAACTTCCGCTCGAAGATGTACACATCGTTGTTAATCCAGCGCTGCTGGGTGGTGCCATAAGCAATCGCGGGATTGGATTTGCGAAGCGGCGCCAGCTTCTTGATGACGTTGAAGGCGGTTGTCGTCTGCGAGAAGGACGTCATTGGCCCGCGGTTGCCGGGATCGCCATTGCCTGTCAGGTAATGCTCCGTTCCGTAGTAGATGGCGGGTACGCCGCGCGAGGTGAGAGTCAGCGCCAGCGCCAGCTCCAGGCTGCGATTGTTGACCGAACTTGTCTTGAATCGATCCATATCATGATTGTCGATAAAGGTCACCAGATCGTTGACCTGATGGTAGCTGGCTGCGGTAGAAGACAGCATGCTGTCGAGTCCGTACATCGTGTCGGTGTTGTCTCGGAATACCTGTCTGACCTTCTGATTGAACTGGAAGTCGAGCAGGCTCATGCCGGATTCATTGGCGAACTTGTGATTGTTCGGGTCCACTTCGTTGACGCCCAGGAACCATTCGCCGAACGTAAAGACCGGCTTGTATTCGTTAATGGCGGACATCCAGTTTTTCTGCCAGCCCAACGGCATATGCTTCACCGCGTCTACGCGAATGCCGTCAATGCCGAGATCGAGCCACAGCTTGATTGCATCCTTGAAGTAGGTGTCGGTAATCGTCTTGTTGTGGTTGATGTCGGCGAGATCATACAAGTTTTTGTAGATGCCGTTCTCCAGCGAGGAGAAGTCGGTGCCGCCATTATGATGGAACAGCCCGTTCATATCGCCCGTGTAGCCGGCGAGCAGGGTGCCGTTATCATAGAGCCTTCCGTTCTCCGCGAAGGCGGAGTTGGTCTCCATGGCGGGCGATGTATGGTTGGGCGCAAAGTCGATAATGACCTTTATATTTTTGGCATGCGCCGCGTTGATGAGATTGGTAAAGTCGGTGAAGCTCCCGAAGTAGGGGTTTGTTCGCTTGAAGTCGCGGGCCCAGTAGCCATGGTAGGAGGTAATCGAGGTGCCGGAGTAGTTGACGATGGAGTAGATATTCTCGACCGGCTGAGAGATCCACAGAGCCGTGATGCCCATATTCGTGAAGTAGTTATCGTTAATCTTGTCTATAATGCCCTGCCAGTCGCCTCCGCAGTATAGGCGCAGGTTCGTACAGGAAGCGCTGAAGGCAGCGCCTGTCGGATCGTTAGCCGTATTGCCGTTGCGGAACCGGTCCGTGAACAGCTGATAGATCACGTCGGTGCTGAAATTCTGTTTGTTGGCAACGGACGTGTCGGGTGCGGCATAGACGGTGGTGGAGCCTTGCAGCGCGGGGATGTGCAGGCTTGCGAGCAGCATAGCCGCCAGCAGTACGGCAACATAAGTACTTCTCCATAATCTGATCATTTCATTCCGCCTCTCATCTCGTATTCGTATTGCGCAAGCTTAATGCTTCGGCTGAACCGGTATCCAATAGCGAATGTTACCCTCCCTTCCTGGGCAAAAAAAATCCGGCAGCTCCAATCTTGCGGAGATGCCGGGGTTGTTCCTGTCATCGGCGGAAGCGAATGCCCCAACGCGATACCAGAAAAGCATAGCCCTTAAATTATATTTGCACTTATATCTAAATATATATTTGAATTAATGTCAATATTTAAAATTAAATTAAATGATTTACATTTTAAAAGCGGTGGATTATTATAGTGGTGAAGTTTAGAAATGACAATCTGAGGGCCATGTTTAGGAAACCGGCAGCCGTTCGGTTGACGAACAACCCCGTCTACTCTGCAGAGTGACGGGGTTGTTCGTCGTTGCCGGCGACTGCGAGGCGCCGCAGAAGGTCAATGCGGAAAGGGGGGCAGTTGCAGCTTTGCAAGCAGAGAGCAGGAGAAGGAGGAAGAGAGATTGCAGGAAAACTCCACAATTGTAACGATTGCCGACTTTTACGCCAGCAGGCTTGCCAACTACCGTTCGATTTATGTGTATCTGCCTCCTGGCTACAAGCAGGAGGACAGGGCTGTACGTTATCCCGTGCTCTATATGCATGCGGGACAGCGAGCCTTCCCCTCCATTCGCCCCGGCGGCGACAGCTGGCATGTGGATGAGGCTTGCGATCGTCTGATTGCGGAGGGGAGGATCGAACGGATCATCGTGGTGGCCATCGGCCATGTCAGGCCCGTGGAGGGGAATGAATTTTATCATTTCAAGGCGCCGGAGGAGGAGGCGGACAGAATCCGCTGCTCGGGCGTCGATTACGAGCATTTCATCGTGCATGAGCTGAAGCCTTATATCGACCGTCGCTTCAATACGATGACGGATGCCGGCCATACGGCGCTTATGGGCGCCTCCGCCGGCGCCTTGTCGTCGTACCATATCGGCTTCCGTTATCCGGATGTGTTCGGCAAGCTGATCCTGCTATCCCCTTATTTCATCAAAGCGAGCCTGGATGCGGAATCGCCGTCCGGACTGCGCGAGGAGAAGCTCTACCAGGATTACCCGGGACGCGGCCCGGGACGAATATGGATGGATATCGGGGACGCGGAGGGCTTGTTCCTTCCGGAGCATGCGCGAGCGGCAGCGGAACGGCTGCTGGGCCAAGGCTACAGGCATAGGGAGGAGCTGGCCTTCCTCCTGCAGCCGGATGCCGCGCATGAAGAAACCGCCTGGGCGCAGAGAGTGGAAATGCCTCTTCTGTACATGTTTGGCAAGCCGAGCAGACCAGCCGCGCTGGAGCTGCATGGGCGAATGGAGGTAGGGATCAAGGGACCGCGTGTCCGTCTGAATCCATTGATTCGGTACGAGAACGGCTTGCTGATGACCGTCCTGCGGGGCGATTTCCATTCGGAGCGGCCGGACGTGCTGGATATTAGGGAGGACGGTACATTAGTTCCAAGACAAGAGGGAGAGGCCTGGATTCATGTACAAGCGGAGGGGCTGCACGCCTCATCGCGGTATACGGTCGTTGCGGAGCTGTCAGAGCTCGTATCCGTAACCTTGACGGCTGAGGTGCCGCCCGCATTCTCGCAGGCCGACGCAATCTTCGGCGGCATGGGGATGAAGCTGTCCGCGATTGGCGGCAGCCGCTACAGCGGACGGTTTCTCGTGCCGCGAGACAGCGGGTACCAGTTCCGGTTCACGCAAGGCTTCAGGCGCTTTGAGCTGGATGCGGACGGGAATCGTGTTCCCAATCGACGCATACGCGCCGACCAGGAGCTGGATCTTCACTTCACCATCGAACGCTTTGCCGTTAACAAGTCGAACGAGACAGGAAGGGGGATGGATGGGGATGGAGCCATTTCGTCCACTTGAAGACATTCCGTATTACTATCCGTGCAATTTTCCGCTTATACACGAGGTGCTGAGGCGGCAGCATGGCTTCAGCAGCCTGGGGCTTCTGGCGGGAGCCCGCTTGTATGGCTTGCCGGCATGCTCCAGCGAAGGACTGGTGAAGACCTATTTCAACAAGCTGAATTACAAGGAAGCGATCTGGCTCATGAATGGCTATACGGAGCTGGGGGGGCTTCAGGAGGGTCTGGAGCTCGCGCGGGAGCTGACGGCAAGAGGAGAGCTGATGCTTACGACGGGCACCAGCTATTATCTGCCCTATTGCGAGGATTACCTCAATCCGGTATACATCAGCAAGCTGACGGATCCGCAGTCGCGCCTCTATCTGGTTGATCATTGGCTGGCTGTATATGGGGTCAGCGAAACCGAGGTGCATATCTACGATCCTGTGCCTGCCCGGTTCAAGGGCTCGCTGCCGATTCCCGTATTCGACGCTTACTGGAAGGGCAATCAATGCATCCCTGAGCTGGCCGCCGCCAAACGGAGAGAGGAGCTGCATTCGTATTGCACCGTATCGATTGCGCCGGAGGCGCCCTTGTCCGCCGCCGCTTATGAGGAGGCGCTGCTTCGCGTCCTGCTGACGCATGTGCATGAGTTTCTGGCAGGCCGGGAGGTGGAGTCCGGCGGCCGTACCTATTTCTTCGGCCATGCCGTGTCGCTGAAGCTGCTGAGGCAGCTCGCCCAAGGTCTGCCGCGGACCGATCAAGCGGCATTCAGCCAAGCATCGGGCTTCCTGTTCGACATGCGCTGGAGCCGGTATTTCTTCCGGGATTTGCTCTATGATGTGGTACGACTCCCGGGTGACGGCTTCACGGCCTTCGCCGAAGAGTTCGACCACTTGATTCGAAGCTGGGAGCATGCTCACAAGCTGCTTGTCAGCTCCGCTGTCGCCCGTCGAGAGGGAGAGAGCGTAACCGAGGTGCTCGATGTAATCGGCAAGCTGGTCAATCAGGAATACAGCTTCTACGAGCGGCTCCAGGCTTATGCGGGCGGGGCTGCGCCGCTGCTGGAGCAGGAAGGCGAAGATTCAGAAGAGTCAGCCAGCATATCCACGCCGAACCGGGATGAGCTGCTTCGCATTGTGCTGGATGGCTGCCAGGAGATTGCTTACGCTTATTCGGCGAAGGCGCCGGGAGAGCTGGGAGGGCATACACCGCTGTATGGGCGTGACGGCTTCCTGGATTCCTTGGGCCTGGTCTCGCTGCTGGCCGTCGTGGAGCAGTCGGTCGAGGAGGAGCTGGGCGCGCGGATCGCACTGTCGGATCGCGCTGCGCAGCAATGGAGCAATAATCCGTTCCGTACGGTGGACAGCCTTGTTGCTTACCTGAAGGGCTGCCTGGAGGAGGCAGGATGAGTGTGGATGAGCTGTTGAAGCGCTTCTCTGCCGATTATGCGCAGCGACCGGCTATGGTATGGCGGGAGAATGTCTATACCTACGAATGGCTTGTCAAACGCGCGCTCAGCTGCGGAGACAAGTTGGCGGGCGAGAGGCATGTCGTTTCCCTGGAAGCGGATTATTCGCCGGAGGCTGTGGCTGCGCTATTCGGCTTGCTGCGAGCAGGGTGTGTGGTGGTGCCGCTTGCTCCCGAGCTGCCGGCCAGGAAACGGGACGAATATATGGACATTGCGCAGGTGTCCCTCCGTAGCAGGTGGACAGGCGACCAGATTCACTTCGCCATGGAGGAGAGGGGACGACGAGCGGAGCATCCTCTGCTTGCTTCGCTGCTAGAGGAAGGCTCGGGCGGTCTCGTGCTGTTCTCGTCGGGCACGACGGGCAAGAGTAAGGCTGCGGTGCATAGCAGCGAGCGGCTGCTGCGTAAATTCCGGACGGCCGGACGCAGCAGCCGGACGATCCCGTTTATGCTGTTCGATCATATCGGCGGTCTCAACATCTTGCTGCAGACGCTTGCGAGCGGCGGCTGCCTGTATGTGGCGGAGGATCGTTCGCCCCATGAGGTGTGCCGCTTGATCGAGCGGCACCGGATTGAGGTGCTGCCTACGTCCCCCACCTTCATGAGGCTGCTGCTTATCAGCGGCGTATGCCAGCACTATGATCTGTCGAGCCTGCAGGTTGTATCCTACGGCTCCGAGGTCATGCCCCCGCATACGCTGGCCTTGTGGAATAAGCAATTCCCCGGCGTGCGCGCCGTCCAAGCTTACGGCATGTCGGAAATCGGAGTGCTGCGCACACGCTCTGCCAGCTCCGAGTCGCTGTCCTTCTCTATCGCCGATTCGGAGCTGCAGTACCGGATTGTGGATGGGCTGCTGGAGCTGAAATCGGGCACCGCCATGCTGGGCTACCTGAACGCCCCAAGCCCGTTTACTAGAGATGGCTGGCTGAGAACAGGAGATGAAGCGATTGTCGAAGGGAATGACATTCGCATCCTAGGCCGGCGGTCGGAGCTGATCAATGTGGGCGGCGAGAAGGTGTATCCTGCGGAGATCGAAAGCGTTATTGAGCAGATGGACAGCATCTCCGAGGTCGCGGTAACCGCGGAGCCCAGCGCCATTACCGGCCAGCTTATCAAAGCTACGGTCAGGCTGCGCCAGGAGATCGGCTTGAAGGAGCTGCGAGGCATGATTCGAGCTTATTGTCTGGAGCATCTGCCCCCCTACAAAATTCCGCAAAAAATCGAAGTGACAACCGAGCCGTTAATAAGCAATCGTATGAAAAAAGTGAGGCGCCCTCAT
Organism: Paenibacillus sp. PL2-23; assembly: GCF_040834005.1. Lineage (NCBI taxonomy): Bacteria > Bacillati > Bacillota > Bacilli > Caryophanales > Paenibacillaceae > Paenibacillus > Paenibacillus sp. PL2-23. The sequence continues at coordinate 3,262,234 of NZ_CP162129.1, read as the reverse complement.
TCAATCTAATCGATAGGTGGTATGAAGATGATGATAAAAACGGAAAGCTTGTATGCCGAGCAGCTGCAGCAATTACATCAGGATGGTTATGTTTTGTTCCGGAATGCCCTGACGCCCCAGCAGACCTCTGTCATTAAAGAAGGGATCGCCCTGGCATTCGAGGGGAAGGGTCCGGAGGTGATGCTGCAGGGACCCATGTTCGAGCGCGGGGAACCATTCGAGCAATTGATCGACCATCCGGGCGTCATCGAATTCGTCGAAGAGGTGCTGGGCCCGGAGTGTCAGCTCAGCAGTATGAACGGTATGCGCACGATGAAAAACAACGGGGTCAGCAAATGGCATGTCGACGAAGCGCTATTCTTCCCTCTGCCGGACGGCGTGGAGTGGGATGCCCGTATTCCTGTGCCTATCTACTTATTAAATGCGTTATATTATCTGGATGACATAACAGAGGAGCTCGGCCCGACACAGGTCGTGCCCGGCTCGCACAGAGCAGGCAAGCATCTATCGTTCAGCGAGGAAATAGAGGATTATAACGGGGCCGGCCCCGTCTCCATCCTGGCCAATGCGGGTGACTGTCTTCTCTTCAATAGTCAAATTTGGCATCGGGGCGCTCCGAATCTAAGCGATACGCCGAGGTATGTGCAGCAAATTATATACCGCAAAAAATTTATTGTGCCGCATATGAGTCACGACGTAAACGCTGCCTACAAGCCGCCGGCAGACATCGTAGAGCGAGCCAATGACCGCAGAAGAAGGCTGCTTGGCGTGAATCGCAAAATTTTCTAAAACTCAAGCGGGCGCAGTCCTTCACCAAGTTGAAGCGGCTGCGCCTGCTTATTATTCTGAATGCAGAAAAATCAGCTTAGCTGATCGGTCGTACAATCCTTGCCCGGACGGTCAACGATGGCTTGAAGGGTAGGATGGCGCATAGTGCCGCCCGGTGTAAGCTCCAAATATTCGACCTTCACAGTAAGCGCAGGCGTTATCCATACCGCATCCTTGCTTCTCTCCGGCGTATTCGCGAAGGGCATGCGCTCCGCTCGCAAGCCAGCGGCCATCTCCGTAATAGCCGTCCAGTCCTTGCGAGTCAGCTTGCCGCCGCCTGCGTGACCGATATACTGCAGCTGTCCTGATTCGGTGTAAACGCCGAGCAGCAGGGAGTTGACCAGCCGGTCCCGGAGCGTGACGCCTCCAATGACAGCGATCAGATCGTGGAACACCTTCCGCTTCCTCCAGCGTCCGTCCTTTCCGTTAATCGCGTACGCGCTCCCCAGATCCTTGTACATAATGCCTTCCATCCCGTATTGCTTCATTAAATGGAACAGGGCTTCACCATCGGCAGCGTTCTGGACGAGCTGGATGTTGGGTCGGGGGATGATCAGGCTCTGAAGCAGGGCCTGACGCTCCGCCAGCGTCTTGTCTATCACCCATGCGCCATTCTGGTAGAGAATATCAAAGATCATGTAGGTGACGGGCGTTCTTGCAGAAGCCGCTTTAATTGAAGGGACAGCGCGCAGCCGGTCGCGTTTCATCACTTCATAGAAGGACGGCCTGTTCTCTTGGAATGCGATAATCTCGCCGTCCAGAATAACGGAATTCGCCCTACAGTATGTCCTTACATCCAGCAGCTCGGGATATTGCAAGGTCCGGTCGTTCAGATTGCGATTGACCAGTCTGGTGTTGCTGCCGTCATAATAGGTCAGCATCCGCACGCCGTCCCACTTGATCTGAGCGGTCCATTGCCGGCCCTCGGGCTGCGTGGCTGTGCGGACAGGCTCGAAGGGATGAACGGGTCTCAGCTCTGTTGTTGTTGGCATCATTTATGAACCTCCCATTCTCTACTGCTCCCAGTTTGCCCACATGAGGTCTGGAATCATTCCGGAGCCGCTGAGGAAGGCTAAAGGGTAAAAGAGGGTAGGGGGAATAAGATGAGACTCGGCAGCCATGTGTCGATTCGCAACGGTTATTTGGCTGCCGCCAAGGAGGCCGTTAGATTGGGAGGGCGGTCTTTTCAATATTTTCCGAAAAACCCCCGCAGTCTGACTCTGAAGAAGTATGACAAACAAGATGCCCAAAGCTGCGCCCGCTTCTGCCGGGAGCAAGGCTTGTCTTCAATCGCCCATACGCCATATGCAACGAATCTATCAGCGGAGGAGCCGGAGCTGCGGCAATCGACGATCCGTTCGCTGATTAACGATCTTGAGATTGCATCCGCTTGCGGCTCGACTGGCCTCGTCGTTCATTTCGGCAAATACAAGGGAACGGAACCTCTTCGCGGATATCAGCTAATGCTGGAGACCATGAATGAAGTGTTAAGCGTCAGTGATGGCCCCGCACTCCTGCTCATTGAAAATCATTCCGGTCAAGGCGGGCGAATGGGGATGACGATGGAGGAGCTGGTTCAAATGCGAGCCCTGTCCAGCTTTCCCGAAAAAATGGGGTTTTGCTTTGATACCTGCCACGCGTTTGCGAGCGGCTTGTGGACGGGTGACAATTGGGGGGCCCTGCTGGAGAAGGGGAAGGAGCTGGGATACTTCCAGCATCTGAAGGCTGTTCACCTGAACGATTCCGTCTATCCCAGCCGTTCCTTCAAGGATCGGCACGCCAGTGTCGGGAGAGGGTGCATCGGAGAGCGGGCTATGGCGGAGTTCCTCCACAGTCCCGTCATCCGGGAGCTGCCGATCGTGCTGGAGACGCCTAACAACGCGAGCTTCCCTCATTCGGAGGAAATCAAATTCGTCCAATCGCTGATTCAGAAGCGATAAGCGCCAGCGGAAGGCGCGTGCCGCCCAACGCTGACCGCGCCGCGCCCAACGTCGACCGCGTCGCGCCCAACGCCGAGCGCGTCGTGCTTAATGGTGAACAACCAGCTCACGCATTGCAGCCTTGTCGTTGACGGCGTCTTCACCGCCATTGATGTGTCCTCCTTGCCGTTGACAGGATCCGCAGAAGAACACCTTCCGTCCGCTGCTCTCCGTCCTTGTAATCGGGGTGCCGCAGCGGATGCAGGGCTCGCCGCCACGGTCATATACCTTGCAGCGGCTATTATAGCCGCCGGTTAAAGAATCGCCCGTGAATAGAGGGGTCTCCATGTACCCGCCATACCGAATTCCTTCCGCCAGCGTTGAACGCATCGAATTGAAGAGGGTTTGGAGTTCGCCGTCCGACAGGCTCGACAGCTTGCGAAGCGGGTTAATTCCGGCGGAGTAACACATCTCGTCAGCATAGCAGTTGCCGATCCCGGCGATGACGTTCTGGTCCGTCAGCGCAAATTTCACTGCGCGTCTGGATTTCCGCCGTAGCTGCAAGGTGAGGTTGTTGGGTCCAAACGCTGGATCGAGCGGCTCTGGACCGAGCCCTTGGAGCTTCTCCTCCAGCTCGGCTGGAGTATAGACGTGCAGATAACCGAGACGCAAGCCGTGGAAAAAAAGGCTGCCGCCTCCCTCGAGCGCGAGCACGACCTGGGCCGTCCGGTCAGGCGCTTCCTCCGGAGCGCCGAAAAACATCGAGCCGCCAAGCATGAGATGCAGGAGGAGTGAATCCCCGCTGTCCAGCCGGAAGAGAAGCATTTTGGCCCGCCTGTCGATGCGCGCCAGCCTTTGACCTTCTACCCGCGATCTGAACGCATCGACTGGCACGTTGATCGTTTTTTCGCGCGTCACCATGGCCGCTCGAATCCTTTTCCCTGCGATTCGTTCGCTCAGCAGAGCTCTGTAGGTTTCCATTTCAGGGAGCTCAGGCATAAGGAACCTCCATTACGATGCCGTTTCTTTTGTTTTTTTGTTTTTTTTCTCTTTAGGTGCCGCTGCTTTGCCTGTTTTGCGTTTCTCTCCGCCGGTATCGGTGGGAATTTTGGCCACGGCGTCAAGACTTGCTTGCAGAGCCGCCATAAGATCTACGACATTGCCGCCGCCGGCTTCAGTCGCGGGCGCCGCTACAATGTCGATGCCTTCACCTGCAATCTTGGCTTCGATGGCATTCTGCAGCGCCAGTCTGTAATCATCGGTGTATTTGTCAGGAGCGAATGGCGCCGACAGCTGCTCTACCAGCAGCTTGGCGATCTCCAGCTCCTTGTCGTTCACCGCTGTCTGCTCCGGTATGTTGGGCACAAGCGATATGGGCCGGATTTCATCTGGAAAGTGCATCGTCTCCAGACAGAGGCAGTTGGCGACAACGCGGATGGCGGCAAGTCGGCTTTTGCTGCGGATCGAGATTTTGGCAATACCAATTTTGCCTGTTTGGCGAATGGCTTCAATCAGCAGCCCGTATGCGCCAGAGCCAGCCATATCGGGAGACAGGTAATACGCCTTCTCGAAATATATGGGATCAATATCGGTCAAATCCACAAAATCCAGGATCGATATTGTGCGCGCAGACTCCGGTCGCAGCTCCTCCAGCTCCTCCTCGCTGAACAAAACAAATTTATCCTTTTCGTATTCAAAGCCCTTGGCCAGCTCGTCGCTCGCGATCTCGCGCCCGCAATGCGAGCACACCCGCTGCTGCGAAATCGGCATGCCGCATTCCTTGTGAATGGTGCGGAAACGAATGTCCTTGTCTTCCGTAGCGGTAAACATTTTGACAGGCACGTGCACGAGACCGAAGCTGATTGCGCCCTTCCAAACGGTATGCATAAAGAACAACCTCCTTCATTTTTATAAGGTTGCCCTGAATGGATCAAACTTTTGAGCGGCACGCTTTAGAAATAATGAACAGTTCGGGAGATAACTAGCGCGAGGGGTTGAAGCGAAACAAAAAACGCCCCAAGCGGGGCGCTGATTAGCAAATCGTAGGGTCTTTTTTGGATTGGGTGTCAGGCCGTCCCCACCTGCTGCATTGCTCAAAGCTGGGACAGTTGCGATATTGCACCAAAGCATCATCCAGTGCTTGACTTGCCGATAGGACTGCCGGGTCCGTAAACGACAAATATTCGTCATAGGTTTGCTCCATAATGGTTCGCAGCTTCTCGACCTGTGTTCTGCAACGACAATTCAAACAGCTCTCTCCAATAATTAAGATTTTATTGAGCACCCTGAGTTGGGCAATAATACATTAGTCTACCACATGCTGCCATCCTTGCAAACGGGACTTTGGATGGCAAAATCTGCAAACGCCAATCGGGCGCCCCTTTCGGGACGCCCTTTTCATGGGAGAGGAGAAACCGGACGAAGAACTTATGGGGAAACGTAAGTCTTCTCCGCGGTTGTCTACGGCATCTCGCGACGCCGATGATCCTATTTTGTCCGCTTTGGGAACGTTTATACATCCCAGATAAAAATATTGCGAAGAGGCCTTTGCGGCAACGCGATGGTGAGATGTTCCCGAATATGGTAAGATGGGTGAACACTAAGATAGGCGGGATAGGACGCGAAAGGGGCAATAGCTGTGAGAGTCATCGCGGGCGCGGCGAGAGGGCGCGCGCTGAAGGCCGTGCCGGGCACGAATACGAGGCCAACCACGGATAAGGTGAAGGAAGCGATATTTAGTATGATTGGACCGTACTTCGACGGCGGGATCGCGCTGGATCTGTTCGCAGGGACGGGAGGTCTCGGGATCGAAGCGTGGAGCAGAGGGGCGGAGCGGGTTATCTTTGTCGACAAAGAGAAAATCAGCCTGGATATCATCCGCCACAATGTGAAAGCGGTCGGCGCTGAGAGCGCGGCGGAAATATATAAAAACGATGCGGAGCGAGCATTGAAAGCGTTGGCAAAGCGTGGCATTCAATTCTCAATGGTGTTCCTCGATCCGCCATACCGGATGACGACGATGGATGAGGTGATGGCTGAGCTGGCGGAGAAGGGCATGCTGGCGGAGGATGCCACTGTCGTCGTAGAGCATGACGCCTCCCACGGCTATCCGGAGGAGCTGGCGGCATTCCAGCAGATCAGGCACGCGCAATATGGCGATACAGCCGTTACGATATACCGCTACATAATGCAAGACAACAAGAATAGGAGCGTGTCGGAGAATGAACCAGAACGAACGGAGCCAGTCTGATAAGAAGGAGCGAATCGCGGTGTATCCAGGCAGCTTCGACCCCGTCACTTACGGACACCTGGATATTATTAAGCGTTCCGCGAAGCAATTCGATCGCCTGATTGTCGCAGTGCTTAACAATACAAGCAAAAACCCGCTGTTCTCCGTAGAGGAGCGCAAACAGCTGCTGGCAGAGGTGACCAAGGACATTCCGAACGTGGAGATTGACAGCTTCCGTGATCTGCTGGTAAGGTTCATGCGAAGCAAGGATGCGGATGTGATTATTCGCGGCATTCGATCTGTCACGGATTTCGAATATGAGCTTCAGCTGGCTTCAACCAACCATTTGCTGGATGGCGAGATCGACACGATGTTTATGATGACGAATCCCAAATATTCATATCTGAGCTCCAGCATCGTGAAGGAGATCGCCCAATTCAAAGGCGATGTGCACGAGCTGGTGCCGCAGGTGGTAGAAGAGCGACTGAAGGAGAAGTACGCGGCCAGGGGCTAAGCCTGCGGCAAGGCGTTATGCAGGCGCTGATAACGGGGTTTAGCGGGTCGCGCGCTTCCCGCGCCAGCCTCCCGGGCCAATGAGTATGCGCGCTGTCAGGATAAGCGCCAACAGGATGCCTGCTGCAAGCAAGGAGGCTGGCCACAGCGTCGGCAGATCGCTGACGGCGAAGGCTGCGAGCCTATTCGCTGGAGGGCTTATGGACTCGTAGGGCTGCATCGCTGGGAATACGCCGCTCCCCCCGAGCTTGGCTGTCAGCCAGCTTAGCGGCTTCCAGAGCAGGAGCGTCAGAATGAAGGCGTGCAGCGCGTGATTCAGCCGGTAAGCGACAAAGGGCAGCAGCTTCAAGTCCGTTCCGGTTATGGCATAGCCGGTCTGAAGAATGCCCGCGAGGCCGCTCCAGGCCAGGACCGCTGAAATAATAGCGCAGCTGAATGCCAAGCTGTCCCCGGGCGCTTGCCAGAGGGCTGCGGCGTAGGCGCCTAGATGCCCTTCGAAGAGCGCAGGACCGATAAACGCAAAGCCTTGCTCTGCGATGGGTGCAAGGAGCGGCTCCGTCAGCTTGGACAGCACGGAGGCTAATATCATAAACCCGCCAATGACCATCAGCTTCTGAACGCTGCCGGATACGGCGTCGCCAAGCACCTTGCCGAAGCTGCGGCCATCCTGCTCCCGGCCGCCTTGAAGGGCCAGCGCCAGTCCAGCAGCCAAGCCTGGCGGCTTGGGGGCTTCTTGGTTGTCGGCGGCTGACTCGCTGCTTGGCGTCTCCGCTGCCAGAGCGGACCGTCTTCTGCGGAATAGCAAGGACATCAGCAGCAGCCAGAGGGCGGAGGCCCATACAGCTGCTGTTATCATCATGCCTGCTATCGGCTTGTGAAGGAAGCCAGCGCCGATGACAACGAGCATGAACAGCGGATTGGGCATATAGGCGATCGCGAGCAGCCGCTGGCCCTGCGAGCGGCTGAGCAGCTCGCGCTTGCGCAGTGAGGCGACGGCCTCGGAGCCAGCGGGATAGCCGCCCAGCCAGCCGACGACAAGCGCCAGAGCCGTTTCTCCGGGCAGCGGGGCGGAGCGCCTCATCGCGGGCTGAAGCAGGGCGCCCAGCACATGAGCGAGACCGAACGCAAGCATGATTTCATATAGAACGAGAAAGGGCAGCATGCCGGGGAACACGATGTTCCACCAAACGGCCAGCCCTTGCAGTGACGCCTGGAACGAGGCGTCGGGCTGCGTGATGATGGAGCCCACCAATAGGATCGACAAGACGGCCAGCAGAATGGTTTTGGGCAAGATGGCTCAACTCCTCTTGGACATACCTCTTACGATTCATAAGTACGCCGGCCAGTCCGGAGATAGACCAGCATCGCAGGATGCATTGAAGCATAGATTGGGGGGAACAGCCTATGCGTTCCGGAATATCCGCCCTGCGCCGCATCGCGCTGTCGGCGGGCGCGACCGCTCTTGTCATGTGGGGGCTGCTGTATGCGCCGACGCCGTATGCGGTCTACGAGCCGGGAATCGCGGTTCCGGTGGAGCCGATGATTGAATACGCCTCCGGCTCCAGGGGAGGCCAGGGCGAAGGAGAGCTGCTGCTTACTGCGGTTAAGCTGACGCTGCCGAACATGTGGGGCGTCCTGAAGGCGGCTGTCGACGGTGATCGCGACATTTATCTGAAAAACGACGTGTTTGGCCAATATTCCCAGCAGCAGTATTCGGAGCGGCTGACGGTAATTATGGAGGGCTCACAGCAGGACGCCCTGGAAGCGGCGTACCGATATTTGAACGTGCCGTACAGGGTGGAGACGGCGTCCATTGTGGTGACGGATGTGATCCTTATCGCGGACCATCCCGCAGGGAAGCTGAAGGCGGGAGACAGGCTGATCGGCATCCAGGACGGCGAACGATTCCAGAGCGTGGAGCACGCTGCGAAGCTGGTGGCGGCTGTGCTAGGGGATGTAAGAAGCGGCCAGGGGCAATCTGTCATATTGGAGGCGGATCGCGGGGGAGAGACGCTGGAGATTGAGCTTCGAGACGCCGAAGCGATGGCTGGCGATACAGGTGGAGAGGCCAAACGGCTGGCAGAGCTGCTTGGAGTTAAGGGCTTCACAGAGCTGCGAGCCGTACAGGCGGAGCAGGAGGAGCAGTCGCTGCGCATTTCGGCCCGGGAGATTGGTGGTCCGTCCGCTGGTCTTGTATTTGCTCTTGCTGCGATAGATCTGCTTACGGAGGGAGACTTGACGGGCGGCGGACGGATTGCCGCTACAGGCACCATTGATCCCAGCGGAAGAATTGGGGCCATTGGCGGCATCAAGCAGAAGGTTGTGTCGACGGACGCTGAAGGCGCAAGTCTGTTCCTGGTGCCGAAGGCCAATGAGGGGGCCGCCGCGGCGAAGGCGCGAAGCATGGGGTCGGACATGCAGATCGTAGGCGTGGAGACGCTGCAGGAGGCGATGAATGCCGTCGCCTCCTTCACGAAGCGTCTTTAGAGCATGATGGGAGCGTCCCGATAGTCACGGTATAGATCGCGCTGAAGGCTTGCCCCTGGCACGCCCAGCATATATGCATTGCTGGCCCGCACATCCAGCTCCAGATAGCGGTACGAGCCCGGCGGGCGCGCGGCGCTCATCAGGACGGGAAGCGACGCTTGGCGGCGCATGTCCTTCAGCAGCTCGCGGCCCTTATCCGTGAAGCCGAGCACGCGGATATACCGTACGCCTCCCGCAAGCTTGTCCCGCGTGAAATCCTCTTTGGCGTGGCCCAGCAGAATGGAGAGAAGGGCGCGCTGCAGCTTTGTTCGGGTATAACGTCTCGTCTTCAGCGCGCCGAGCAGGCTCTCGAAGCTCCATGACTCCAGCTCTGGCAGCGCGTTCAGAATACGATGCTCCAGTCCTTCCGTTATTTCGTGAAATTCCGCCAATCGGTGGCGGTCTTGCGTCAGGAGCATGCGGAACAGCGGCTTCTCGTACTGCTCCCAGCCCATCGCGGGCACGCCGGCATCCAGCCGTTCCGATAGGATGCTGGAGGTAGAGGAGGGTACATAGCGGCTTATGCCCTGCAGCGAGCGGCTCTCAAGCAGCAGCTTGCGAATGGCCGTCGCGCTTGCGATAGAGCTGTCCGTGACGTCTGACTGATGATATTGAGCCTTCTCTCTGGCAATCGTATAAGGGGTCATGGTCCCCTTTAGCCGCTTCAGCGCAATGAGATAATGAAGGCCTAGCGTGTGATTGGGCTGATCGAACGGGAAACGGGACATATCCTCCGCCCCTTGCTCGCCGAGATAAGCCTGCACCGCTCTGCTGTAGGCTACGGGGTAGCTTGCGCCGCTGCCCAGGCCGCCCATTAGCAGCTCACGGAATCGCGGCGGCTCCTCGGCCGCGATGTCCGCCGCGCGCAGAAGCGGCGCAAGCTGGCCGCTTTCTGTGCCGAAGCAGAACGCGTCTACGACACCTGTCGCCTCCAGCAGCGATACGGCGCCATAGGCGAACCATTCTGCCGCTTGCGTCGCGTAGGCGCACGGGAGCTCGATCACCAGGTCGCAGCCGCCGGCAAGCGCCATGCGCGTGCGTGTCCACTTGTCCCACATGGCGGGCTCACCCCGCTGCAGGAAATTGCCGCTCATGACGGCGACGACCGCCTCAGCGTCTGTTATTTTGACCGATTGGCGCAAATGATAAAGATGTCCGTTATGAAAAGGGTTGTATTCTACGATTAAACCGACTGCCCGCATCGCTTACCAGCCTTTCTGACGCTTGATTGACAAGTGATTTCAATATAGCATAGAGAGGGTGCTTCGTCACTTAACGGATAGGGGCGCGCCAAATAGCCTGAGTGAAATTGTTGACAAAAGATCAAGTAAATCGCTATAATAATCTTTGTTTGTTTGGAGTGATGTTATGCAGTTTCATATGCAGGAATGGATGGCCAAGGGCCTGAAGGCAACGGTGCAGGAGAAGCTGGACGTAAGCGAGCTGTTCAAGGGTCGTGCGGATGTCTTAGCGGCTGGACCGCTGCACGTATCGCTTGAGGTGGCTGGTCACGAAGGCTTCGTAACCGCATCCGGAGAATTGTCCATTGACCTGGACCTGGCTTGCTCTCGCTGCTTGGACAAGGTGGAGGAGCATACGGTTATACCGTACTTCGAGCAGTTCAAGCTGGCATCCGCAGAGGAGAAGGACGAGGGGCCAGAAGCGGACGAGAACGACGAGTTCGTGGAGGTGCCAACGGAGAGGCTGGATTTAAGGCCGTTTCTGGAGGAAGCGGTTCTGGTATTTATGCCGTTTGCCCCGTTGTGCAGCAAGGATTGCAAGGGACTGTGCCAGTCCTGTGGAGAGAACTTAAATGAGCGAGCATGCGATTGCAAGCATGAGGTCATCGATCCTCGATTTGCGGCGCTGAAGGATTTATTTAAGGATTAGCAGCACGGCTATTGATTTTGTGAAGGAGGTGGGAAAGATGGCAGTACCTCAACGTAGAACATCCAAAACTCGCCGCGACAAACGTCGTACGCATTTCAAGCTTGCGATACCGGGTATGGTGAAGTGCGAGCAGTGCGGAGAGCTGAAATTGGCTCACCACGTATGCAAAGTGTGTGGATATTACAAAACGAAAGAGATCATTTCCCAATAATAATGATTTCGGGCGGTAGCACTTCATCTAGCGGTGAGGTGCTATTTTTTTTGTTCTTTACTTATCCTGAGTTGACCTCGGGAGAGGTTTTCTCATATACTGATTTAGTACCAGGTGATAAAATTACAGGCTATACATATAACTAATAAGGAATGCGAGGCGGCATTCCGAATTGGATCAGCGGACAAGGGGGCCGAGCATGGAACGAATGCCCAAGCGTCAGCGGCATCAGTTGCTGGCCCAGCATATAGATGACAATCCGTTCATAACGGATCGCGAGCTGACGAGGCTGCTGAAGGTCAGCATCCAGACCGTCAGGCTCGACCGAATGGAGCTCGGCATTCCGGAGCTGCGGGAACGGCTGAAGCTGATGGCTGAACGCTCCTACGACGCCGTACGCTCGCTGCCGCTTCATGAGGTGATCGGCGACATCGTCGACCTGGAGCTGGACAAGAGCGGTATCTCCATCTTCGAAATCCGCGAGGAGCATGTGTTCTCCCGCACGGGCATCGCAAGGGGCCATCATGTGTTCGCACAGGCAAACTCGCTGGCCGTTGCGGTTATTAATGACGCCATCGCTTTGACTGTGACCGCTGATATCCGGTTTATCCGGCCCGTCAAGCTTGGGGAGAAGTGTATCGCCAAGGCGTATGTGCGCTCGATTTCGGGCGAGAGAAGCAAATCAAAGGTAGAGCTGTTCACCTATGTAGGCGACGAGATGGTGTTCCAGGGCAACTTCGTCATCTACAGGTCCGCCGGCGACAGAGACAACGGAGGAGGAGTAACACATGCGGATCGCGATTGATGCCATGGGGGGAGACCACGCCCCGGGCTCCATCGTTCAGGGAGCGCTGGAGGCGGCCAGGGAATGGCCGGACACCGAGCTGCTGCTGGTGGGTAATCAAGCGGTGATTGAGCCGCTTCTGAAGGACAACCCGCCTGCCAATATACGAATTTATCACGCGGAGGACGTAATTGGACCGGATGACGAGCCAGTAAAGGCCGTCCGAAGGAAAAAGACGGCTTCCATGGTCGTTGCGGGCCAGCTCGTGAAGGACAAGGCGGCTGACGCCATGATGTCAGCAGGCAATACGGGAGCGCTGATGACAACCGGCTTGCTGATTGTCGGCCGTATGGAGGGCATCGAACGCCCGGCGCTGGCGCCAATGATGCCAACCATGGACGATGTTGGCGTGCTGGCGCTTGATCTGGGCGCCAACATGGACGCCAAGCCGGAGCATTTGCTTCAGTACGGCATCATGGGCAGTATATATCGCGCCAAGGTTCACGGACTAGCGAAGCCGCGCGTGGGGCTGCTCAACGTCGGAACGGAAGCGAAGAAGGGCAACGAGCTGACCAAAGCGGCGTTCGAGCTGCTGGAGCAAGCGCCTATTCATTTCGTCGGCAACGTGGAATCCCGGGATATCCTGAACGGAACGTGCGACGTGCTGGTGTGCGACGGGTTTGCCGGCAATATCATGCTGAAGTCGATGGAGGGCACAGCCGGAACGATCTTCGCTGTATTGAAGGAGGCTTTCGGCAGCTCTCTTATGACGAAGGTTGCAGCGGCTATTATGCTGCCTAAGCTGAAGCAGGTGAAGAAGAAGCTGGATTACAAGGAGCACGGCGGAGCTCCGCTGCTGGGCTTGAACGGCCTCGTTATTAAGTGTCACGGTTCATCGGACGCTACTGCGGTGAAAAACGCGGTTCGCCAGACACGAATCGCGCTGCAAGCCAGCTTGATCGAATCGATCTCCGCAGAAATCAACCGGAAGTGAGTGAGTAGCATGAGTCTGCAATCTGTTGGCATTATTGGCACGGGCAAATACGTGCCTGAACGAATTCTTACCAATCAACAGCTGGAGCAAATGGTGGAGACAAACGACGAGTGGATCGTCACCCGCACAGGCATCAAGGAGCGCAGGGTAGCGGCGGAGGCCGAAGCGACCTCCGACCTCGCGCTTGAAGCGTCGAAGCGCGCGCTTGAGGCGGCTGGCCTAACAGCGGAGGATATCGATCTGATTATCGTCGCGACCATTACGCCGGATATGTTCTTCCCGTCTACGGCTTGCCTGCTTCAGGACAAGCTGGGAGCGACGAAGGCCGCGGCGTTTGACTTGTCGGCGGCCTGCTCGGGCTTCATATACGGTCTGGCCACTGCGTCCAACATGATTGCCACAGGCATGTATAAGCATGTGCTGGTCGTCGGTGCGGAGACGCTGTCCCGGATTACGGATTATACGGACCGGAATACATGTATTCTGTTCGGGGATGGCGCGGGCGCAGTCGTGCTTGGACCGGTCGAAGGAGGCAGAGGCTTCCGTTCCTTCGAGCTTGGAGCAGACGGCAGCGGCGGAGAGCTGCTCAAGGTAAGCGGCGGCGGCTCGCGCATGCCGGCATCCGAAGCCAGCTTATCCGGCAAGCAGCATTATATACATATGGCGGGCAACGATGTATTCAAGTTTGCCGTCCGAATTATGGGCAGCGCGGCAGAGGACGCGCTGGCGAAGGCGGGCATGACTAAGGCGGACGTTGATCTGCTGGTGCCTCATCAAGCTAATATCCGAATCATTCAATCCGCTATGAACCGGCTTAATCTGCCGGAGGAGAAGGCGATGGTCAACCTGGACAAGTACGGCAATATGTCGGCGGCGTCCATTCCCGTCGCTCTGGCGGAGGCCGTGGAGCAGGATCGCGTGAAGGAAGGGGATTGCCTCGTGTTCGTCGGCTTCGGCGGCGGATTGACCTGGGGGGCGTCCGTATTGATCTGGTAGCCGGTCCAGCATTCAACCGTTAAATCCGAGGTTGAGACTGAATCGGACATGTTTGGGGAGGGAACTTTGTTGGGAAAAACGGCATTTGTATTCCCCGGTCAAGGGGCACAGGCCCTGGGCATGGGCAAAGACGCGTATGAAGCATCCGACAGCGTGAAACAGCTGTTCGAGCAGGCCAATCACATACTTGGCATCGATCTCACAACACTTATATTTGAAGGGCCTGAGGAGGCGCTGAAGCAGACGGCGAACACGCAGCCAGCGCTGCTCACGGTATCGGCTGCCTACCTGAAGCTGCTGGAAGGGAGTGGTCTCCAAGCGGATTATGTGGCGGGCCACAGTCTTGGCGAATACAGCGCGTTAGTGGCAGCTGGAGCGCTCTCCTTCGAGGACGCCGTGCGCATTGTTCGGGCGCGGGGCCAATATATGGAGCAAGCCGTTCCAAGCGGGCAAGGGGCTATGGCGGCGGTGCTGGGCGCGGAGCGCGAGGCGCTGTCGAGCCTGTGCGAGTCGATCTCGGCGAATGGTACGGGTGTAGAGCTAGCGAATGTGAATTGTCCAGGCCAAATCGTGGTGTCGGGCACGGCTGCTGGCGTGCAAGCGGTCGTCGAGCAAGGCAAGGAGATCGGAGCCAAGCGCGTCATATCGCTTGAGGTAAGCGGTCCCTTCCATTCTTCGCTCATGAAGCCGGCTGCCGAGAAGCTGGCAGACACGCTGGCGACGGCGTCATGGCAGGACGCTTCTGTTCCGGTTGTGGCGAATGTTACGGCCAAGGAAGCCACAAGCGCGTCCGAGCTTCGGGAGCTGCTCGTGGAGCAGGTGTATTCACCGGTGCTGTGGGAGGATAGCGTACGTTATCTGATCGGGCAGGGCGTGGATACATTCGTCGAGATCGGTTCAGGCACGGTGCTGGCTGGTCTGATCAAGAAGATCGACCGAAGCGTTCGTGTGATCTCGGTGAACAGCGTCGCGGCGCTTGAAGCGCTGAAGGCGGAATAAGTTAACCTAAGGTAGGAGGGGAAGGCAATGTTTGCGAGTCTGGAAGGCAAGAAAGCGCTCGTCACTGGCGCATCCCGCGGCATTGGACGCGCTATCGCCATCTCGCTTGCGGAAGCGGGGGCTGACGTGGCGATCAATTATTCCGGAAGCGAAGCCGCGGCGGCGGAGACGGCGGCTGCAGTGGAGGCGCTTGGCCGCCGTGCGGTGCTTGTCAAAGCCAATGTAGGCAAGGCGGACGAATTTGAGGCGATGGTCAAGGATGTAATCGAGCAACTTGGCGCCGTCGATATTCTGGTGAATAACGCAGGCATTACAAGAGATAATTTAATCATGCGCATGAAGGAAGAGGAGTTCGATCAGGTCATCGAGACGAATCTGAAGGGCGTGTTCAACGGGATCAAAGCCGTTACCCGTCCCATGATGAAGCAGCGCTCTGGCCGCATCATCAACATCTCCTCTGTCGTCGGCGTGCTGGGCAATCCCGGCCAAGCCAACTATGTGGCCGCCAAAGCCGGCGTTATCGGCCTGACGAAAGCCAGCGCCCGCGAGCTGGCGTCCCGCGGCATCACGGTCAACTGCGTAGCGCCTGGCTTCATCCAGACGGATATGACGGACAAGCTGCCTGACGATATGAAGGCTTCGCTGTCGGGCCAAATTCCGCTTGCGCGTCTCGGCGACGCTTCCGACATCGCGAACGCGGTCCGGTTCCTTGCGTCTGACGCAGCGGCCTATATGACAGGCCAGACGGTCCACGTGGACGGCGGCATGTACATGTAGCAAGCCGTGAAGCATGTGGTTTGATCTCGTAAGGTAAAGATGGCAATTTGGTATTAATTCTCGTATAATACGGTGGAGGAGGTGAACCGGATGTCCGAAGTAGTAGATCGCGTAAAACGTATTGTCATCGACCGCCTTGGCGTAGACGAAGCAGAAGTAACACTTGAAGCTTCCTTCAAAGATGACCTCGGAGCTGACTCTCTTGACGTCGTTGAATTGGTCATGGAGCTGGAAGACGAGTTTGATATGGAAATCTCTGATGAAGATGCAGAGAAAATCACGACGGTGGGAGAAGTTGTATCCTACATACAATCTCATACCTAAGGATGGACAAGTCCCGCCTGCAATAGACGGGACTTCTCTCCATGTTAAGCGTTTTTACGATGGCATTTTTTTGTGGATCTCGACTAATGGAGCTTAATCGCTATTACATATAGATTGAAGGAAGGGCGCTATGCGTATTCTTCCATATCGCTAGCTGCTGAGGTGAAGATTATGAAACATAGAGTTGTCGTTACGGGCATGGGGGTTATGACCTCGCTCGGCTCGAATCTGGAGGCATTCTGGCAGGCTCTGCTGGAAGGCAAGTCTGGAGTATCTGTTATTGAAGCTTTCGACTTCTCGGAGTATCCGACAAGGATTGCTGCGGAGATCAAGAACTTTAATCCCGAGGACTACGGCTTGGATAAAAAAGAAGCGCGCCGGATGGACCGCTTCGTTCAGTTCGCGGCTGTCGCGAGCAAGCTTGCTGTTGAGGACGCGGGGCTGACAATCGGCACCAACGCGGATCCGGAGCGTGTCGGCGTTATGATCGGCAGCGGAATCGGCGGCCTTGGCACCTGGGAGGATCAGCACAATGTGCTGCTGGAGAAGGGTCCAAAGCGCGTCAGTCCGTTTTTTATTCCCATGATGATCGCGAATATGGCATCCGGCCAAGTGTCGATGCTGACCGGCGCCAAAGGCCCTAACAGCACGGCTGTGACGGCTTGCGCGACGGGCACGCATTCCATTGGCGACTCCTTCAAAATGATTCAACGCGGCGACGCGGACGTTATGATCGCAGGCGGTGCCGAGGCAACCATCCGTCCGACGGGCATGGCGGGCTTCTGCTCCATGCGAGCGATGTCCACGCGCAACGAGGAGCCGGAGAAAGCGAGCCGGCCATTCGATATCGACCGCGATGGCTTTATAATGGGCGAAGGCTCGGGCGTGCTCGTGCTGGAATCGCTGGAGCACGCGCAAGCGCGCGGCGCTCGCATCTATGCTGAGGTCATCGGCTACGGCATGAGCGGAGACGCTCACCATATGACGGAGCCGGATCCCGACGGCGCTGCGCGCTGCATGGCGAAGGCGATTCGAGACGCAGGCATCGAGCCGTCCGATATCGACTATATCAATGCTCACGGTACGTCAACTCCGGTCGGGGACAAGTCGGAGACGACAGCGATCAAAAAGACGTTCGGCGATCACGCCTACAAGCTGGCTGTCAGCTCTACCAAGTCGATGACGGGGCATCTGCTGGGAGCCGCCGGCGGCGTGGAGGCTGTTATTCTTGGCCTGACGCTTAAGGAGGGCATTATCGCTCCAACCATCAACTTGGACAATCAAGATCCTGAGCTTGACCTGGATTACGTTCCGAACATCGCCCGCAAAGCCGACGTGAAAGTGGCCTTGTCCAACTCCTTCGGATTCGGCGGCCACAACGCGACGATCGTGATGAAGGCATATGAAGCATGAACACTTTGAGGAGCTGCAGCAGAAGCTGCAGCTCAGTTTCAAACGCACGAAGCTGCTGAGACAGGCATTTACCCATACGTCCTACGTCAACGAGCACAAACGCGGCTCCGTTCAGGATAATGAGCGTCTGGAGTTTCTAGGCGATGCCGTTCTGCAGCTGCTTGTATCAGAGTATCTGTTCGCGACGTATCCCAAGCGGCCGGAAGGCGAGCTGACCCGCATGCGGGCATCGGTCGTCTGTGAGCCTTCGCTGGCTTATTTCGCGGAGCGTCTGGAGCTTGGCAAGCATGTGCTGCTGGGACGCGGGGAGGAGCAGCTTGGCGGACGCTATCGACAAGCGCTGCTGGCTGATTTGTTCGAATCCTTTGTCGGAGCGATCTTCCTGGATGCCGGTATTGATCGGACCAGAGTGTTCCTGGAGGAGCACATGTTCCCGTTCATTGAGTCCAATGATTTCGGCCTGCTGATGAAGGATGCCAAGTCGAAGCTTCAGGAGAAGGCTCAGCATCACGGACTGGGTCCCGTGGAATATCGCGTGCTTGAAGAGCGCGGACCGGCTCACGACCGCGAGTTTATTGTGGAAGTGTTCCTGGGGGCTGAACGCTGTTACGGCAGAGGTGCTGGCCGCACGAAGAAGGAAGCGGAGCAGCGGGCCGCGGCCGAAGCCTGGAATCTGCTGTCCCAGGACAAATAAGCGATGACAACGATGCGTTTACGCCAGTCCAATCGTCCAGGCTTATTCCTATGAAAATCCCTTTCGACCGTATATATCGGTGGGAGGGATTTTTGTCATATTAGGACGGGGCGGGCTCTTGCAGGGAACGGTTAAACAAGGCGATGCGTAGGCTTGCAGGCTGCTGAAAAGTTTATCGTAATCCAGGATATTATGATACAATGGAGGGTGAGGTGAAAGCCAAACTATGTTTTTGAAGAGGATTGAATTAGCAGGCTTCAAATCCTTCGCCGACAAAACCGAATTGGAGTTTGTAAACGGTATAACGGCGGTGGTCGGCCCGAACGGTTCGGGGAAAAGCAATATATCCGACGGCATTCGTTGGGTTCTCGGCGAGCAAAGCGCCAAGAGCCTTCGCGGGGGCAAGATGGAGGATATTATATTTGCGGGCAGCGATGCTCGTAAAGCGGTCAACTATGGAGAAGTGTCCCTTACGCTGGACAATTCGGACGGCGCGCTGCCGCTCGAATATAATGAAGTGACGGTTACGAGACGAGTGCACCGCAGCGGCGACAGCGAGTATATGATCAACAAGCAGCCTTGCCGCTTGAAGGATATAACGGAGCTGTTCATGGATACTGGCATCGGCAAGGAAGCCTATTCCATTATCGGCCAGGGACGAATCGAGGAGATTTTGAGCACGCGATCCGAGGATCGCAGGGGCATATTCGAGGAAGCCTCCGGCATTGTGAAATATAAGTCTCGCAAGCGAGAGGCGCAGAAGAAGCTGGATGAGACCGAGCAGAATTTGCTCCGCATTCACGATCTTGTGATGGAGCTGGAGGATCAGGTTGGTCCTCTCCAGAAGCAATCGGAGAAGGCGATTCACTTCAAAGCACTGAAGGAAACGCTCAAAACTAAAGAAATCTCGATGTACGTACATAATATTGAGACTGTGCATCAGTCTTGGTCCGAAGCGAAGGACAAGCTGGACAAGCTGACGGCTGAGCAGCTTCAGCTCTCTACGATTGTCTCCAAGCATGACGCGCATCTGGAGCAGGATCGCCTTCAGCTGAGAGATATCGAGCAGGCGCTGGATGAGCTCCACGAAGCCATGCTTCAAATTAGCGAGGACGTAGAGAAATGCGAAGGCTACGGCGAGGTGCTGAAGGAGCGGAAGCGGAACCTGGAGCAGAACAAGAAGCAGCTGGAGGAGTCCATCGCCGCCCAAGACGCGAGGATCGCTTCCCTGACGAAGGATGAAGCGGAATTCCGAAGCCGCGCGGCGGCTTTGGAGGCGGATCTGGCGGAGCTTCGCACGAAGCTGGCTGCGGAGGAAGTCAATCTGATCGGCGTGGCGGGCGGAGCGGTAGTCGACGCGGAGGAGCGTCTGAAGGGCGAGCTGCTCGACGTGCTGAGCGCAATGGCGCAGCACCGCAACGAAATTCGGTATGCGGCGCAGCAGAAGGAGACGCTGCAGCGTCGCATGGAGCGCTTAAGCGAAGACGAATCCAAGTGGACCGAGCAGAAGGCGAAGCTGGACGAGCGCCGCAAGTCGCTTGAGCTGGATTTGGCTTCGACGCTGGAGCTGCTGGAGAAGACAAGGAACAACATGCTGGAGCAATCGGAGTCGGTCAAGTCGCTTGCCGCGGGGATCGATGAGGTGCTGACGCTGATCCGCAAGTGGGAGCAGCGTCTGGACAGCCATATCTCCAGGCGCGACACGATGAAGGAAATGCAGGACGCGCTGGACGGATTCATGCAGGGCGTCAAGGAAGTGCTGAAGGCGGCGCGACGCTCCTCAGGCGGCATTGACGGCGTTCATGGCGCGGTTGCCGAGCTGGTGCGGGTGCCGCAGCGTATTGAGATTGCGGTCGAGACGGCGCTGGGCGGGGCGCTGCAGCATATTGTCATGGAGGACGAGCGGACGGCGAGGAACGCCATTGCGTTCCTGAAGCAGCGTCAGCTGGGCCGAGCCACGTTCCTCCCGCTGGATGTAATCCGCGGACGTATGGTGCCGGAGAACGACAAACGTTCCATCGCGGCTGTTGAAGGCTTTGTCGGCGTCGCGTCCGAGCTGGTCCAATGCGACGAGCGGTATCAGGCCATCATCAACAACCTGCTGGGCAACGTCCTGCTGGCGGAGACGTTGGAGCAGGCGAATCGCATCGCCTCGCGCTGCCAATATCGCTACCGTGTGGTCACCCTGGAAGGCGACGTTGTGAACGCCGGCGGCTCCATGACGGGGGGCAGCCTGCAGAAGAAAGGCGCAAGCCTGCTTGGCCGCAGCCGTCAGATCGAGGCACTGGATCAGGAAATCAAGGAAGCAAGGGCAACCTTGGATGGGCTGTTGAGCAAGCTGAGCGATTTGCGGAAGGAGCATTCCATCCGCTCGCAAAATATGGAGGAGCTTCGCGGGCACGCGGAGCAGTGCCGAATCCGGGAGCAGGGCATTCGCGCGGAGCAGCAGCAGCTTCAGTCGGAGGCCAGGCTGCTGGCGGAGCAGAATGAGCTGTCCGTCTCGGAGCGGAGCTCGCAGACGCAGGAGCAGGAGCAAATTGCTCAAGCCGCAGCCGCGGCGGAGCAGCGTCTCCAGCAGCTAACGCTGGATGAGGCGAGGCTTCAGGAGGCGATCCGGCTGGCAGAGGAGCGCCGCAAGGCAAGCGAGTCCGCCAAGGAGGAGCTGCAAGGCCAGCTGACGGATCTGAAGATTGCCGTCGCCAAGACGGATCAAGAGAAGCTGAGCTTCGAGGATCAGGCCGCCCGCGTCCGCTCGGACATTCAGAGAGCGAAGGGCGAGCTTGCGAATCTGCGGTCGCTGTACGCGCAGCAGGAGGAGGAAATCGCCCGTCACGCCGACGAGACGATCGCTCAGATCGAGCAGCTGAACCATCTGCGGATTAAGAAGGCGAGCTGCGCGGAGGGGACCGATCTGAAGCGCGCCGCGAGAGCGCAGCGAATTGCCGAGCTGGAGCAGGGCGAAAGCGAGACCAAGGAGCAGCGCGCGCAGCTGCGGGCTATTGAGGACCAATTGCGCAGCACAGAAATTGCGGTCAATCGCCAGGATGTGGAGCTTGACAACCTATTGCGCAAGCTGAGCGAGGAGTATGAGCTCAGCTTCGAGCTTGCGAAGGAGCAATACCCTGTACCCGAGGATGTTGTCGGCGCGCAGAATGAAGTACGCGATCTGAAGCGCCAAATCACCGCGCTGGGCGAGGTGAACCTTGGCGCCATTGAGGAATATGAGCGCGTCAAGGAACGTTACGACTTCCTGTCAGAGCAGAAAAACGATCTTATCGAAGCGAAAACGGCGCTGTACCAGGTCATCAAAGAGATGGACGATGAGATGTCCAAGCGGTTCCGTACCACCTTCGAAGCGATACGCGGCCACTTCGTCGTTGTGTTCGCGAAGCTGTTCGGCGGAGGCCGCGCGGATCTCATACTGGTGGAGCCGGATCGCGTGCTGGATACGGGCATTGATATTGTCGCGCAGCCACCGGGCAAGAAGCTGCAGAACCTGCAGCTGCTTTCGGGCGGCGAGCGCGCTTTGACCGCAATCGCGCTGTTGTTCGCGATTCTGCAGGTGAAGCCGGTTCCGTTCTGCGTGCTGGACGAGGTCGAGGCCGCGCTGGACGAAGCCAACGTATCGCGCTTTGCGCAATATTTGCGTGAGTTCTCCGACCTGACCCAGTTCATCGTCGTTACTCACCGCAAAGGCACTATGGAAGAAGCGGATGTCCTATATGGCGTTACGATGGAGGAAGGCGGCGTATCGAAGCTTGTGTCGGTGCGGCTGGAAGAGGAAGAGCCGGTATCGGCTTAGTTGGAATAACATGTGACGTTGTCAGGATGTTCAGGATGGAGGAACGACAGGCATGAGTTTTTTTAAGAAGCTGAAGGAAAGCATTGCGGCGAAGACGGAATCCGTCACCAACGTATTCAAGGAAGGATTGACCAAGACGCGTACGGCGTTCGTGGAGAAGGTCGAGGAGCTGATTACTCGCCGGAAGAAGATCGACGAGGAGTTCTATGAAGAGCTGGAAGAAATATTGATCGGTGCCGATGTGGGCGTGAATACGGTCATGGGATTGATCGACGAGCTGCGCGTCGAGGTGAAGAAACGGAAGATTGAGGACGCGGCGGAGCTGCAGCCTGTCCTGTCCGAGAAGCTGATCGGCCTGCTGCGAGGCGATGATCATGCGGAGCTGCGCATGGCGCCCGAAGGGCAAATTACGGTGATTCTATTCGTTGGCGTCAATGGTGTTGGCAAAACAACGACAATCGGCAAGCTGGCGCATAAGTTCAAGAGCGAAGGGAAGTCGGTGCTGCTCGCCGCAGGCGACACGTTCCGCGCGGGGGCAATCGAGCAGCTGGAGGTATGGGGCCAGCGAGTTGGCGTTGATGTGATCAAGCAATCGTCAGGCGCCGATCCCGCAGCCGTCATGTTCGACGCCGTGCAAGCGGCGAAGCAGCGCAAGGTAGACGTGCTTCTATGCGACACCGCCGGCCGTCTTCAGAATAAGACGAACCTGATGGAAGAGCTGAACAAAATTTTCCGGGTCATTCAGCGGGAGCTGCCGGAGGCGCCTCACGAGGTGCTGCTTGTGCTTGACGCGACGACCGGCCAGAACGCGCTGAGCCAGGCCAAGCTGTTCGGCGAAAAAAGCGGCGTGACTGGGCTTGTTCTCACGAAACTCGACGGAACGGCCAAGGGCGGCATTGTTGTGGCGATCCGCAACGAGCTGAACCTGCCCGTTAAGCTTGTTGGCCTCGGGGAGAAGATGGGCGATCTGCAGACGTTCGATTCGGAGCAATTCGTACACGCGTTGTTCGCCGGACTGATCAGCAAGGCGGAGGAGCAGGAGCCATCCGCATAGGCGGAAACTGTCGGAATAAGCGGAGACTCGTTGACACTCGTCTCGCAGTCAGGAAGCCTGCTTCATGCTTCCTTGGCAGCTGACAAGGTTAATTGCTTGACAGGGCAATTGTCATCCTGTATGATAAGAGACGTTGCATGAAGTGCCGCAGTGCATTTAGCTTGATGTAGAAGAGACGTGAAGGAGGCGGGAGCGTTGAAAGAAGCCGCACCGGATGCCTTGGCCCGAACAACGAGAATCAACTTGCTGTTCGACTTCTACGAAAGTCTGCTGACTGAGAAGCAGCGCACCATACTTACTTATTATTATCACGATGATTTTTCGCTTGGCGAAATTGCCTCGGAGTTCGGCATCAGCCGGCAAGCCGTCTATGACAATATCAGGCGGACGGAGGTTGCGCTGGAGAGCTATGAAGAGAAGCTGTCTCTTCTGGCCAAGCACGAGCGACTGCTTCGTCTGGCTGATCAGCTTGAGGGGCAGATCGAGGCCATCGTGATGAATGACGGGGACAAACGGTCCCTTATAGAAGCCGTCGGAGCATTCCGAACGGCAGAAGGCACGGCAAGGGAAGGAGGCGAGGATTCATGGCAGCATTTGAAAGCTTAAGCAATCGCCTGCAGAATGTATTCAGCAAGCTGAGAGGCAAAGGCAAGGTATCGGAAGACGATGTCAACGATGCGATGCGTGAGGTTCGCCTGGCGCTCCTGGAGGCCGACGTTAACTTTAAAGTCGTCAAGGATTTTATCGCCAAAGTGAAGGAGCAGGCTGTCGGGCTGGATGTGTCGAAGAGCTTCACTCCCGGCATGGTTATTATCGACATCGTCAATAAGGAATTAACCGCGTTGATGGGCGGCACCCAATCCAAGCTTGCCAAAGCGAACAAGCCTCCAACGGTTATTATGATGGTCGGCTTGCAGGGCGCGGGCAAAACAACGACCTCCGGCAAGCTGGCGAAGCTGCTCCAGAAGGATAAGCACAAGCCATTGCTTGTTGCGTGCGACATCTATCGTCCCGCTGCGATTAAGCAGCTCCAGGTGCTGGGCGAGCAGATTGGCGCTCCGGTATTCTCGCTTGGCGATCAGGCCTCGCCGGTCGATATTGCCAAGCAGGGCCTGCAGCACGCCAAGGATAACGGCAATGATTACGTCATCTTCGATACGGCGGGACGTCTGCACATCGACGAAGAGCTGATGGAAGAGCTGAAGCAGATTCATGCGAACGTGAAGCCGGATGAGGTGCTCCTCGTTGTCGACGCGATGACGGGGCAGGACGCCGTGAATGTGGCGCAAAGCTTCCATGAGCAGCTGGAGCTGTCGGGCGTCGTGCTGACGAAGCTGGACGGCGACACTCGCGGCGGTGCGGCGCTTTCCGTCAAGGCTGTGACGGGCCGGCCGATCAAGTTCGCGGCTATGGGCGAGAAGATCGACTCGCTGGAGCCGTTCCATCCGGAGCGGATGGCGTCCCGTATTCTCGGCATGGGCGATATGCTGTCCCTGATCGAGAAGGCGCAGGCCGGCATTGACGCGGACAAGGCTGCCGAGATGGAGCGCAAGATGCGTACGGCAGAGTTCACGTTCGACGATTTCCTGGAACAGATGGAGCAGGTTCGCAAGCTGGGACCGCTGGATCAGATTATGGATATGCTGCCCGGCATGAACAAGATGAAGGGCGGCATGAAGGATCTGAAGGTCGACGAGAAGCAGCTTGGCCGGATTGAAGCGATTGTTCGCTCCATGACGAAGGAAGAGAAGCAGAAGCCGGAGCTGCTGAACCATAGCCGGCGCAAGCGCGTCGCGGCTGGCAGCGGCACAACCATCGTGGAAGTGAATCGTCTGATCAAGCAGTTCGACGATATGCGCAAGATGATGAAGCAGTTCTCCTCCATGATGGGACCGAAGGGACCCAAGGGCAAGAAGGGCCTCAAGGGCATGAAAGGCATGCTGGGACGCAATATGAAGTTCCCGTTCTGATGAACGTTTATAAGAACTGTATTTTTTGAAGGAGGTGAATCATAAATGGCAGTACGTATTCGCTTGAAACGTATGGGCGCTCACAAGGCACCATTCTACCGCGTCGTTGTATCGGATTCCCGTTCCCCGCGTGATGGACGTTTTATTGAAGAAATCGGCACTTACAATCCGGTTGCTCAGCCAGCTCAAGTCTCTATCGATGAAGAGAAAGCTCTGAAATGGCTGCAGACTGGCGCGCAAGCTTCCGACACTGTTCGCAACCTGCTTTCCCAAGCTGGTGTTCTGAAGAAGTTCCATGAGCTTAGACAACAGAAATAACTGTTGAACAGCGGAGGGCTTTGTGATGAAAGAATTAATTCTTGTCATAGCGAAGGCTTTAGTGGATCATCCGGACGAAGTGCGAGTCGGAGTGAAGGATGATGAGCGGAGTACGGTTTACGAGCTTTCGGTTCACCCCGATGACATAGGTAAAGTAATCGGCAAGCAGGGCCGCATCGCGAAAGCGATGCGCACAGTGGTAACCTCGGCATCCGTCAAATCGAATAAACGCGTCATCGTCGATATTATTTCATAAGCCGATGGCACGCAGCAGGGTTGGGACGAATGTCCTGACCCTTTTTACATAGCATAAGAAGAAGCACAAAGCATCTCATTAACTTGGAAGGGCGGGTTCTGGGCATGAGCGAAAGATGGTATACCGTAGGTAAAATAGTTAATACACACGGCATTCGCGGCGAGGTGAAGGTCGTTTCGCAAACAGACTTTGCAGAGGAGCGCTTCGCCAAGGGAAGCAAGCTTCTGATGGTGAACGAGGGGACCGGCGAATCGCATGAGGTGACGATTACTGGCTCCCGCGAGCAGAAAAACGTCTATTTGCTTAAGCTGGAAGGCTACGACAACATTAACGACGTCGAGAAATACAAGGGCTGGCTGCTGAAGGTATCGGAGGCGCAGCAAGGCAAGCTTGAGCAAGGGGAATATTATTATCATCAAATTATCGGCTGCTCCGTTGTAACTGAGGATGGGGAGACGCTGGGCGACATTTCGGAAATTCTCAGTCCGGGCGCCAATGACGTATGGGTAGTGGAGCTGGCCAAGAAGCGGGGCAAGCAATTGCTGCTGCCTGTTATCGATGATGTGGTGCTGGCTGTGAATGTGGAGGATAAGGTTGTGACCGTGAGGTTAATGGAAGGGCTGGTCTAACATGAGAATTGATGTTCTGACGCTGTTCCCGGAAATGTTCGAAGGCGTCTTCGGCTCCAGTATCCTGGGGAAGGCGAAGGAGAAGGGGCTCGTATCGCTGGAGGCCATTAACTTCCGGCAATATTCCACGAACAAGCATAGCACAGTCGATGATTACCCCTATGGCGGCGGAGGGGGCATGGTGCTGAAGCCGGAGCCCGTATTCGCGGCGGTGGAGGAGCTTCAGGCTCGTTCGGAGAGTAAGACAAGGGTGATTCTCATGTGTCCGCAAGGCGAATCGTTTACGCAGCGCAAAGCGGAGGAGCTGGCCAAGGAGGAGCATCTTGTGCTTATATGCGGCCATTATGAAGGCTACGATGAACGAATTCGCGAGCATCTGGTCACGGACGAGCTGTCCATCGGCGATTACGTGCTGACAGGCGGCGAGATTCCCGCTATGACGGTCATCGACAGCGTCGTGAGGCTGCTGCCGGGCGTGCTCGGGAATGAAACCTCAGCGGTGACGGATTCCTACAGTACGGGCTTGCTGGAGCATCCTCATTACACCCGGCCGCCCCAATTCCGTGATTGGAGCGTTCCCGATATTCTTATATCCGGGCATCATGCCAAGATTGAGCAATGGCGGAGGGAGCAGTCGCTTCTGAGGACGTTCAAGCGGAGGCCGGATTTGTTAGAGGGCGCGGAGTTAACGGAGAAGGAACGCAAGCTGCTGAAGGAATGGGCCCAGCGACAGATGGCGGAGGAGAACAAATAAGGGAACGCGGCTTCCATGGAGGCTGCATTCCCTTATTTTGCATCTCGAAGCCGAGTTGGCTTATAACGGACTGTAATAATTTTGAGTAAAATATTGCTTATAGGAGCCGCCAAGGGCAACGCCAACTCCCAGCTTCGTCAGCTTCGCATCCAGCATCGCCTTGCGGTGCGACGCAGAGTTCAGAAAGGCGTAATGGGCGAAAAAGCTGTTAGGCTGTCCTGCGGCGATGTTTTCGGCGGCATACCGAAATCGAATGCCTTGCGACTCCATCCGGTCGAATGCGGATGCATTTCCTTTATTCGTATGGCTGAAGTAGTTATGGTCGCGCATATCCTCGCTGTGCAAGCGAGCGGCTTGGGCCGCTAAGCGGTCCCAGGAGAGGGCTGAGATTCCTCTCGTCACTCGCTCCGCATTAACGAGATCGAACAATGTCTGCTCAAGCGCATCCCGCAGCTTGTCATCTCGAGCGGTGGATGCCTTCAGCCCTTCCTGCTGCTTCAGGATGCCGACAATTCCATCGCCATCCAAAGCGTCCAGGAATAGCGTCGTCCGAACGCCGCCAGCTGAATACGCATAATAATCGTCCTCCTGCCGAACACCAGTGACTCCTGCAAGCAGAGGCTTAGCGGATGCGAGCGGCAAGCCGTTGGTTAAGCCGCCAGGGAGCTGCCAGCCACCCTTCGAGGGCGAAAAGGCGGCAACGATCCTATCGCTTGCAAGGCCATACATAGCAAATGGCTCATATTGTCCGCCTCCCGTATAGACATGCCATGAAAACGCGTATTCGCTTAGCACGATGCCGTCTGGCTTTCCATGCAGCGCGATCAGCTTGTCGACATGATCTCCCAGCTCAATGCCATAAAGGCCGGATTGAACGGTCGGAAGCTTGGTCGACGAGAGCAGCTTCGTATGCAGCTTGAGCTTATAGAGAAAGGTGAGCGCTTCAGCGCGGGTGATGCTGCCCGTTGAGGCGAAGCCTTCAATGGTTGCCGCTGTGCGGCCGTTGGAGATGCCTTCGTCCAGCAGCCATTTAATCGCTTCTCGTTCCGTCAAGACAACGCCGCGGGCTGCAGTCGCCATCAGCAGCGCAGCCTGTCCCCGAAGGAAGCTGCCTCTTGTGTTGGCATGATTCATCGGCCAACCCAGGCTGTTCGCGTATTCATAATAAGGCGCGTGCCACTGGCTTCCGGCAGCCACGTCAGCTACACTTATCAACCCGTAAGCTCGCAGCAGCAGCGCCAGAAATTCGGCCTCCGTAATGGGCTTGTCCGGCTGGAAGGTTCCATCCTCGTAGCCGTTTGTCAGTCCCTCTTCCATCGCCCAAGTGATATACGAGCTCGACCAATGGCCTTTCATATCGCTGAATTCCGCTGAAGAGGCGTATGTATATCCCGTGGATATGCTGGCAAAAATAAAAAGGACTGCACATAGGCCGATCAATGACTGGCGTAAAGGTTGACCTTCCTTGCTGATGCGGTGTCTGATTCCGTGCACGGCGGCGCACCTCCATGAAGTAGATTCTATCTTTGCCAGTATACATGAAGCAGGCGGAAGGAATAAACCTGTTGCTTTGTGCTCTTTTCTATGGTAATATTTCTAATGTTGTTTGTTAACACGGACGGTCCGCTATAAGCAATGAACGACTCAGGAGAGCTCGGGAGCTTACATGAACGTCTATGGTGGAAGGAGTGAACGAAGAATGAACATTGTACAAGCAATTACTCAAGAGCAATTGCGTCAAGATCTTCCAAGCTTTCGCCCTGGCGACACGCTGAAGGTTTACGTTAAAGTTATCGAGGGAACGCGCGAGCGTATCCAGCTGTTCGAAGGCGTTGTTATCAAACGTCGCGGCGGCGGCATCAGCGAAACTTTTACTGTACGCAAAATTTCTTACGGTGTTGGCGTGGAGAGAACTTTCCCGATTCATTCGCCTAAGATCGACAAGATCGAGGTGGCACGTCGCGGTAAAGTACGTCGCGCTAAGCTGTACTACCTTCGCAACCTGCGCGGTAAAGCTGCTAGAATTAAAGAAATTCGTTAAGATGAACGACAAGAGGGGCTTGCGCAAACAAGCTCCTTTTCGTTTTTTTGGATAACCTATTAGACTTCGAGAAAGAAGGCGAAATCATGGATTCGCAGCATCGTAACGAAGACGAGTGGAAAACCGTAGACGAGACGAAGGAAAACGGCAGTGTCCAGGAAGCCGCCAACGATACACCACGTTCCGTCACGCATCAGAGAGAAGGCAGGGCCTTTAAAGAAATTGTGGAGTGGATCAAAGCCCTGGTTATCGCTGTCTTGCTTGTATTTGTAATCAGGCAGTTTTTATTTTCTCCCTTTATTGTGGACGGGGACTCGATGCAGCCGAATTTCGAGACAAGCGAACGGTTAATTGTGAACAAAATACTGTATGATATTCGTGAGCCCCAGTTCGGAGAGGTTGTCGTGTTTGACGTGCCGGAGCAGGGCAGAAAGTTCATTAAACGGGTCATTGGCGTTCCCGGAGATCAAATTCGTCTTGACGGAGATGACTTGTACATCAATGACGTATTAGTCGAGGAGCCGTACATAAAAGAGGCAATCGAGGCTGCGCGCGCAAGAGGCGAGCTTTATAATACGGAGAAAAACTTTCCTAATGAAACGGTGACAGAGAAGACGGTGCCGGAGGGGATGATCTTCGTGCTGGGAGACAACCGCGGCAACAGCACGGACAGCCGGGTAATCGGCTTCGTGAAGGACGAGGAAATCGTCGGACGCGCGGATGTTATTTTCTGGCCGCTGGACAAGATCAGCTTCATTAAGCACAGGTACTAGACAAGAGGTGAAGGAATGGCCATTCAATGGTTCCCGGGTCACATGACCCGTGCCAAACGGCAGATACAAGAGAAATTAAAGCTAATTGATATCGCGATTGAACTGCTTGACGCGAGGGTGCCTCTGTCAAGCCGCAATCCCATGGTGGACGATATTTTGCAGGGCAAGCCGCGTCTGATTGTGCTGAACAAATCGGATTTAGCCGATCCCAGGACGACGGAGCAATGGATGGCTTATTTTGCCCATGAGGGCCATGAATGTGTGTCGGTTGACTCTCAGACGGGTACTCGGGTACAGGATATTCCCATGAAGGCGAAGGAAATTCTGCACGAGAAGATTGCGAGGCAGATTGGGAAGGGCATGAATCCAAGAGCGGTCAGAGGTCTGATCGTCGGCATTCCGAATGTCGGCAAGTCTACGTTGATCAACCGTCTTGCGGGGCGCAATATCGCGGCAACCGGCGACAAGCCGGGCGTTACGAAGGGCCAGCAATGGATCAAGGTCGGTACGGAGATGGAGCTGCTGGATACGCCGGGCATATTGTGGCCGAAATTCGAGGATCAGCTGGTGGGCTACCGGCTGGCCATGACGGGCGCTATTCGCGAGCAAATTCTTAATGTGGATGATATTGCGTTTTTTGCGATTCGCGAGCTGGCTGGCCGTTATTGGCCGACGCTGAAGGAGCGCTACGAGCTGGAGAAGCCTCCTGCGGATTTGGAGGACGGGGAAGAAATTGTCCGCGTGATGGAGGATATCGGGCGCAGGCGGGGCTGTCTGATGGGCGGCGGCCGAGTAGACCTGGAGAAGGCCTCCGGCATTATTTTGCGTGATTTGAGAGCTGGCAAGCTGGGACGCATTACGCTGGAAGCTCCGTACGACGATATGCCTGCGCGTCAAGTGTAAGGCCCAAGCTGCCGGGAGCGGAGAAACGGGGGACATCGATATGCTGCTGGAGCTGGAGCGAGAGCTGTGGTCACAAGGGTATAGCGCCATTGCCGGGGTGGACGAGGTAGGTCGAGGCTGTCTGTTCGGGGACGTTGTTGCGGGTGCGGTTATTCTGCCGCCTGGCCTTGTCATTGAAGGCGTCAACGATTCCAAGAAGCTGTCGGAGAAGAAGCGGAATGAGCTGTACGACATCATTTCGCGGGAAGCCATAGCTTGGTCTGTCGCTCATGTTGACGCCGCTACCGTAGACGAGATCAACATTAAGCAGGCAGCCAGACTGGCGATGAGAATGGCGGTGGAGGGTCTGAATGTGCGGGCCGATTATTTGCTTGTTGACGCGGAGAGAGTGGATTCGCCGCTCCCGCAGCAAGCCATTGTGAAGGGTGACGCGACCAGTCAATCCATCGCCGCAGCATCCATCATGGCCAAGGTAACGAGAGATCGGCTATGCCTGGGCGAATGGGAAGCGCGTTATCCGGACTACGGAATTGCTATACATAAGGGCTATGCGACCAAGCTTCATCGGGATCGACTGCTGGAGTACGGAGCAAGTCCGCTGCATCGCCGCACATTCCTCAAGAAGCTTCTGGGTGAAGTGGAAGTGTAGGCTGAATGGCTTGAACATGCATGATGAGTAGAAGACGCTTGGTTGCCTGGTGATTAACGCCCAATAGGGGCGGTCGCTGGCTGCCGAGCGTTTTTGTTCTGAAGGATGGATGCTGCTGGAATTTCGCTTCAGGGTTCAGCACATATAACCGATATAAGGTGTATGAATGGTAAGCATAAAGGTGCTATCCCGCGATGGAGGGAATGTCAGACATGAATATCGGTCAAATCATGCGTGGATTGCTTGGCGATTCAACGGGCGGCGAAGTGAAGGCCATGGAGCTGAAGGTTGGCCAGGTTGTACGAGGCGTCGTCATGCAATCCTTCGAAAATAATGAAGCGCTTGTGCAAATAAACGGTGTGCAGGTGCGGGCTAAGCTTGAGATGCCGCTGTCGGTTGGCCAATCGGCCATCCTGCAGGTTCAGCCGGAATCCACCGCCTCGGTCGTCATCCTGAAGGCCGTTGATCCTAGTCAAACGGGATTGCTAGACGATACGTTCCGGGATTTCGCCAAGCTATTGAGCTTGCCGGATCAGCGCTGGGCGCTGGACATCGTCAAGGATTTGCGCAGGGAGGGCTTCCTTCTGAATCGGACCGCCGCCAAGGCGTTCCAGGAGGCCGCTGCGGTTAGACCCGCAGGGGTGGACGCCGAGCCGTGGATGACGGCTGCGGCTGCTGTATTCAAACGCGGGCTGCCCATGACGCAGGCTACGATTGCATCCATGAGCCAGGTCATGTATGGGAGGTCGGCCCATGAGCTGCTCCAATCTTTGGAAAGCGAGCTTAAGGCTTACGTGGGCGCGCAGAACGGCGCGGCCGGACTAAGCGAAGCTGAGCGGCCCGCGCTAGCGGCAGCAACGCGCGTCGTTGCGCTGCTGGAGCAGGGCGAGGCGATCCGCAGCGGCGGCCTGGCGGCTCATGAGCCGAATCGTCCAGCTGCAGGCGCATTAGGCGGAGCGGCGGCGGCAGCGGGCTTAGCGCATGAGGAGGCGGCGCCTGTGGTCGGGAAGCGAGAATGGCCAGGTGCTGCGCAGCAGGCAACAGGCGCGGCTCAGGCTTCGGCAGGCGCCGATGGCGCGGGCGCTAGAGCCTCTGCTGCGCCAAGCCAAGGGGCAGGAGGCTGGCTAAGCGGCTTGATGAAGTGGATGGGCGTCGATCATGAGCTTCAGCTGGCCAAAGCGGCTACAGCGGCTACAGCGCCCTCTCCAGGCGCTCCAGGCGCTTCTGGAGATCAGTTGGCGCAGGAAGCTGGCGGGGAGCTGGAGCAGGCGGCCAGGCAAGGGGTGGCGCGAGGCGCCGGCGGTTCGTCGGAGGAAGGCGCGCGCCTGGCCTCGGGAGAGACCAGGCCGGGGCCCGTCGCCAACGAGGCGCAGAGGTCCGTGAATACGCCGAGCAGAGGCGACTTGGGGGCAGGCGGACAAGCAGCTGCGCCAGGAGCCTCAGGCGCGGATGCGAGCGGCCGGGCTCCCGTGGCGCCTCTGCAGCCAGCTCAGCTGGCGATGCTAGCCTCCCAGATCGGGGGGGAGGGATTACCGGCGGCGGAGTCTTCGCCCGCAAGCTCCCCTCTTGTATCGGAATCGCTGAAGAGCGCGCTGATGTCTCTCGCCAGCGCGAGCGACGCACCGGCATCCTTGAAGGAGACGGCTCAGCAGTTGGTGAACCATATAACCGGCCAGCAGCTGCTGTTAACGCCGGAGCGCAACAGCTCCGTCTTCACGCATGTGACCATGTTCATTCCGTTCCAGGACGCGAACGGCGGCACCACGGCTTCCGTGCATATCCAGACGAGGCGGGGCAAGCGAGGAGAGCTGGACGCCGAGAACTGCCGGCTGCTGTTTCATCTGACCATGTCGAGCCTGGGGGATACGCTGGTGGATGTGACGGTGACGGACAGAATCGTCAGCCTCAATATTTGGAATGACCATCCTGCTATCACTCAGCTGATCGAAACGTCGCGCGCCGACATCGCCGATCGGCTGCAGGAAACGGGCTACCAGCTGTCCTCTTTGCGGGCTACCCCGCTTCCGGAGGGTTCCCAGGGGGAGACTGCGGCAGCCTCGACGGTCAAATCCAAAGCTCAAAGTCCTCCAGATTTGTCCCAATTCGCGTCAACGCGCTACAAAGGGGTGGATTACCGGGCATGAAGCAGCATGGAGAAGGAGAAAAGGCGACTCCTCCGCGGAAGGCGGTTGCCCTCAAATACGAGCCGGGCGAACGTTCTGCGCCTGTTGTCGTCGCCAAGGGCCAGGGCTTTCTGGCTGACCGCATTCTGGAGAAGGCGAAGGACAGCGGCGTTCCTGTACAAGAGGACGCCTCGCTGGTGGAGGTTCTGTCCAAGCTGGACGTGGATCAGGAAATTCCAGCGGAGCTGTATGCTTTGGTTGCAGAAGTGCTGAGCTTCGTCTACCAATCGGATCGTCGCGCGAAGGAGCTGCTCCATGACCGTTAATCGCAAGCGGCTGGGAGCTCTGGGAGAGGCGGAGGCGAGTCGGCGTCTGGCGCTCCAAGGCTATGAGATCCTGGAGACCAATTGGCGTTCGCGTCTTGGGGAGCTGGATTTGATCGCCCGTGAAGGTGGGCGGCTCGTGTTCATCGAGGTGAGGGCCAGAAGCGCCGGCTCTGTAGGGCGCTTCGGCACAGCGGCCGAGTCGGTCGACGCGCGCAAGCAGAATAAGCTTCGCAGCGTAGCTGCGGCTTATCTGACGATGACCAGACAGCGTGACGCCTTTGTCCGGTTTGATGTGATAGCCGTAACCATAGGCGAAGATGATCGTATTGAGGCTTATACCCATTACGAAGCCGCGTTCTGAGGGAACGCGGCTTTTTGGTGCGTGAGGAATCTGTTGAAAGAAAAAAAATATTTGACTGGGTTGGTTGATTTGATGCGGTTTCAGAGTTTGAAAAACATCAGGTATAGGGAATAAGTTCTAGACTGACGCATTATTTTCACCGGCAGCGGCCCTGAACGAGAAAATAAAGTCGTAGACTGCCGCTGTGTTGTTAAACTAACGTTTTCCGTTTGCTTTACGCGCCCTAAGTTATGAAGTCAGCTTTATCACGGGAAAAATGTAAAAAGAATTTGACATTTACAGAGTAATTAAATACTATGGAGATGTAAAAACATTTTGACATACGGGGTTGGTGAATTGGAGAATCGAATCAAGGAGATTCGTAAGGAAAATGGCATTTCGCAGGAACAACTCGCAGCGGTTTGTAACGTTTCCAGACAAACAATCAATGCCATCGAGAATAATAAATACGATCCGACGCTTCAGCTTGCCTTTAAACTTGCGGATGTTTTAGGCATGACAGTCGATGAGTTATTCATTCGTAATTAACAAGTCTCTTCAAGGAGGAAAAAAATTATGAAAACCGCCAAGATGAACTGGCGTCAGCTTCTAGCTTATATCGTCGGGGGACTATTCTTCTTGTTGTTCTGTCAAATGTTCTACCGGTGGCTTCAACGAGATACGCTTGGGGTTGTTGACGATTTCATCCGCTTGGCGATTCCGCTCGGAGTGGTCATGTCCGCTTTGACATGGGGAACCCAGCATCAGGGTTTCAGCCAAGACGACGAATTGGGCAAAACGATTCAATTGAAAAGCGCACAAATCAGTTACTTCGCCCTTCTAATCGCCCTGGTTATCCTTCTCGTCGTCGAGAAGTACGTGAATGGACAAGACAATGTCCCGTTAAGCCTCATTTTGTGCTTCGGTTTGGCCGTGTATCCCGTTGCCGAGTTTCTGATCTCCAGGAGATATAAATAAAGAGGCGAGCCCCATTTTAATATTACGATAATCTGCCCTTAAGCCTAACTAACCGGCGCAGGTCTAATACTTTATTTTCTTCTGACATCATCCAAATAAAGCACGCCAAATCCTCACTCATTTCAATTTTCAATAAAGTAATAAAGGAGCCAGAAGTTGATACCTGCGAAAATTGCAGATGTAAAAACAAGCACTCCGAAGTATTTATTCTTTTCTTTGAGTGATTTTAAGGCATAAAGGAAACTAACAACGAATATCACCATTGAGACAAACGCGAAAATATCCATCAACCAAACCTACTTTCTTGTAAATGAAAAGGCGGAATAAATCCGCCTAATGTTTAATAGTTGTAATTTGTCCAAGAGAATGGGTTAGTAGTCGCATCTGCAAATTGATCATACCCAGATGCAAATGAAATGCCTATGGAAGGGGCTGGACTGAATGACAATGATCCAGTAGCAACGCCATATTTATGGAAGTAAGAACCTACAGCAGACGTCGATTCAGTAACACCTGATTTGTTACTGTATTTCCCGATCTTTATTCTTCCCCAACCCTTGTGCGTATTAACAATATAACTAAGATTATTGTAGTAGAAGAAGTCCTTGCTATCGTATTCCCAGCCGACGACCGGTTGCTGCTTTCCAGTCTTTATGACCGTAAACGTTACCTGTCGTGAAATCTCTGGTTTCATTTCTAACGCTAAGCGAAATGGGGAAAGGAAGACGGGGCTGCAACCCATAACGTCTTCCTTTTTTATTTGGTCGTTTTCGCAGCTCCTTGGACAATGAATGGCGGTACAGCCTTCGGCTGCACACGCCATTCATTGTCCCTTATTGACGCCATCCTTGGCAAGAAAAAGCCGCTCGTTTCCCGATAGGGAAACTGAGCGGCAACAACATGTCTGCGCTTGTTGTGCCTAACTGCGAGGCAAATCTTTTCTCGAAAATATGATGCTTTTCCCATCCTATTCCCTTAAAATTTGATGGTGCTGTTACATTTGAAGGATTCTGATCAAATTCAGATACTGACAGTACAAACGAGCCAATATCACATGCACTCTCAACCCAGAAAGGAGAAATTTCTGGTAACATAATAAGTCTCGGATTGAATGACAACTTTAATGAAACCAATTGTAAACCAGTTTCATGTCATTTCAAACAATATCCAATGGAGGTAAGTTCAGATGAGAGTTGGCTACAGTATTCTGAGAGAAATACACTGGAAAGAGAATATGCCTGAAAGTAGGCATTATGGATTAAAAGACTTCGAGTTTGAGCGTATGATTAAACTCCTCGAGAGAGAAGGATATTTGGAAAGAGTATTGCGAGCAGGCGATAAATTTTCACTGCGTCCAGCAAAACTGACACGGAAAGGAGAGGTGTTTTTGGAGGAGAATAAAGATCTTGAAGATACCTATCCAATAGATAAGAAAGAATTAATTACTTGGATTCAAGTAGATAAGTTAAAGTATTCTAACGATGCAAGCGAAGAATAAAAATGAGGTGACTTTATAGCGTTTAAACTCAGTATGAAAAAAATGGAAGATGAGGCTGTTGAATTTATTAAGCAGTATGGAACGTTTAGTGATAAAGATATGACAATTATAAAAAGATGCTTAGTCCGTCAATTACGGTAATTAATTTTAAGACGAAGCAGATATTAGGTAGGCATGGATAAAACCTGCTGAACCAAACAAAAAAGAGAAGCCAGTCACGGCCTCTCTTTTTTTCTGGATTGGATGAATTTACTTGCAATATGGAAAACTGCTGTAATTCCGGTATAGGCTGCTACGATGGTCAATATCGTGTTTTGCGATGATGTAGTTGTAAAGTTAAGCAGGACTAAGCAGGCTGCGCAAATGCCTAAACGATATGTAATTGCAGGCTTTATTGTAATTAGCTCCTTTTCGTAAATGTCAATCATCCAAACAAACCGCCAACAATTGCAATAGTAGCTCCTGTAGGAACGATTATTTTAGATATGTCGGATCGGATGATGAAATTAGGGATAATAAAGATATACCAAGTGGATGTTACGCCTTACTCCAGAATTATATCGTATTCAAAAGGGGGTGGCTATACCTTTTAACCCCTACAAGGGCTTCTCAACTAATGGGCAGCGTCCTGCTTGATCCTGCAGATTTGTGGGCAGCGGTGCTTCACAGCTTCAGGTCTAATCGCCTGTACTGAATCGCTTCTGCGATATGCTCGCACTCCACTAAGCGGCTTCCTTCAATGTCGGCGATCGTCCGGCCAAGCTTCAGCAGGCGGTCATGCGCGCGCATGCTGATGCCTAGCTGCTGGAACGCGGTGTCCATCAGCTTGCGCGCGTCCGGCTTCAGGGCAGCCGCCCGTCTTAAACCCTCGCCCGACAGCTCGCTGTTGCAGGTGACGCCGTATATCAGGTTGCGTTCCGCTTGAACGGCGCGCGCTTGGGCCACTTGCGCTCTCAGCTCCGCTGTTGTGACGCTGGCTTCATTTCGTTCTCGCTCGAACGAGATCGGGCGGGGCACTTCCAGCTGCAGGTCCAGCCGATCCAGCAACGGCCCCGACAGCTTGGAGCGATAGCGTGTAATAACGGCCGGGCTGCATGTGCAGCGCTTTTCTCCAAACTCATGCCCATAATATCCGCAGGGACACGGGTTGAACGAGGCCGCCAGCATGAGCGAGGCAGGGAACTGAATGGTCGCTCTGGCCCTGGAGATGGTTACGACGCGGTCCTCGATTGGCTGCCGCAGCAGCTCCAGTACGGAGCGGGGGAACTCAGGCAGCTCATCCAAATAAAGTACGCCGCGGTGCGCCAGCGTCACTTCGCCCGGCTTCGGAATGGACCCGCCTCCGATGAGGCCGCCCGTTGAGATGCTGTGATGAGGCGCGCGGAACGGGGGCTGCTGCATAAGTCCCCCAGCGCCATCTGGCAGCTTGCCCGCCACGCTGTAAATTTTTGTAACCTCCAGCGCCTCCGTCTCCGTTAGCGGCGGCAGTATGCCGGGAAGACGCCGAATCATCATCGTTTTGCCAGTGCCGGGCGGTCCGCTCAGCAATATATTGTGTTTGCCCGATGCCGCGATCAGCATGGCTCGCTTGGCCTGATGCTGTCCAATAATGTCTGCGAAATCCAGCTGCTCCCTAGGCATACAATTGTCATGGCTGCGGCTTCCCGCTGCCTTCTCATCCGTGGCGAACCGCGACCAATAGGGGGCAGGACTAGGGCCGGCAGCCGATTGGGGCCTCAGCTCCCGAACGTGGGCGATGGCATACACGTCGATGCCGGAAATCCAGGCCGCCTCCTTGCGGTTCCCGACGGGCAGCAGAACGCGCTTCATGCCCATTCTCTGGGCTTGTTCCATCATGGCGAGCACGCCGGTTACGGGGCGCACGCCGCCGTCGAGCGACAGCTCTCCTATGAGCAGCGTGCCATCAAGCAATGCTCCGT
Source organism: Paenibacillus sp. PL2-23 (assembly GCF_040834005.1). NCBI lineage: Bacteria > Bacillati > Bacillota > Bacilli > Caryophanales > Paenibacillaceae > Paenibacillus > Paenibacillus sp. PL2-23. Next base: position 3,223,783 of record NZ_CP162129.1, on the reverse strand, counting down.
CAAGCTGGCCGCTCGCGGTCAGAATGCCTGCGGCGATAGCCAGATCAAAGGCCGTGCCCTCCTTCCGCATATCTGCGGGCGCCAAATTGACGGTAATGCGATCCATCGGGAATGTGAAGCCGCTGTTCTTGAGGCCGGCGCGCACCCGCTCCACCGACTCCCGCACGGCGGGGTCCGGCAGACCGACCACATTCACCTGCGGCAGGCCGCTGCTGATATCGACCTCGACGAATATGCTGCGGCCCTCCACGCCCATCACGCTTGCGCTATGCGTAAAGCTGTACAAAAAAAGCACCTCCTGGAATGGTTAATAAACGTCCATTCAGAAGGTGCTTCCTCACTGAAAATAATTATACGCTATAGGATTGCGATGATCCTATAGTAAGGCCTCGGCTACTATCTGTCAAACCTATCCTAAGACAGGCGGTTAAATGGTGGGGATTGGGTCATACTAGGGCTTGTGGCGGGGTTTAATCTCATTTTGAGATGATATCCATATCAAAAAAGCTTGCGCTTTCAATCAGAAAAATAAGGAATTGGACAAGCAAAAGTGCTACAATGATAAAGGTTTGTGTACTGTACATATGACTTATTCGAGAGTCTGTGAAATGGAGGATTTCAACAATGAATATCCATGAGTATCAAGGCAAAGCGGTACTGAAGCAATACGGGGTAGTCGTGCCGGAGGGCAAGGTGGCATTCTCCGTAGATGAGGCCGTAGCCGCAGCGGAATCGCTCGGTACGCCGGTCGTCGTCGTGAAGGCGCAAATTCACGCGGGTGGACGCGGCAAAGCAGGCGGTGTCAAGGTCGCCAAAAGTTTGGATGAGGTGCGCGCTTACGCGAGCGAAATTTTGGGCAAGGTGCTTGTTACTCATCAGACAGGACCGGAAGGAAAAGAGGTCAAGCGCCTTCTGATCGAGCAAGGCTGCGACATCAAAAAAGAATATTATATTGGCGTTGTGCTTGATCGCGGCACGGGCCGCGTCACCATGATGGCGTCCGAAGAAGGCGGAACGGAGATCGAAGAGGTTGCCGAGCATTCCCCTGAGAAAATCTTCAAGGAAGTTATCGATCCGGCCGTTGGCATGCAGCCGTTCCAGGCTCGCAAGCTGGCTTACGCCATCAACATTCCTGCTGAGCTCGTGAACAAGGCTGTGAAGTTCATGCTTGCCCTGTACACGGCATTCGTGGAGAAGGACTGCTCCATCGCCGAGATCAATCCGCTCGTCGTAACGGGCGATGGCAACGTTATGGCTCTGGACGCGAAGCTGAACTTCGACTCCAACGCCCTGTACCGCCAGAAGGATATTATCGAGCTGCGCGACCTGGAAGAAGAAGACGCGAAGGAAATCGAAGCGTCCAAATACGACCTGAGCTATATCGCTCTCGACGGCAACATCGGCTGCATGGTTAACGGCGCTGGTCTTGCGATGGCGACTATGGATATTATCAAATACTACGGCGGCGACCCTGCGAACTTCCTTGACGTAGGGGGCGGCGCGACAAAAGAAAAAGTAACGGAAGCGTTCAAAATCATTCTGTCCGACGAGAAGGTCAAGGGGATCTTCGTCAATATCTTTGGCGGAATCATGCGCTGCAACGTTATCGCTGAAGGCGTAATCGCGGCTGCCAAGGAACTTGGCCTGGACCGTCCGCTTGTTGTGCGTCTTGAGGGCACGAATGTAGAGCTGGGCAAGAAGCTGCTTAACGAATCCGGCCTTAACATTGTGGCTGCAGATTCCATGGCGGACGGCGCTCAGAAAATTGTCGCACTGGTGAAATAAGCCGATCGGAATCGGCCCTATATACGCGTAGAAATTCAATCAGGGGATGTGAGTTCAGTTGAGTATTTTGGTCAATAAAGATACAAAAGTCATCACTCAAGGCATCACAGGCAAAACGGGTATGTTCCATGCCAAGGGCGCGCTCGACTACGGCACGCAAATGGTCGGCGGCGTAACGCCAGGCAAAGGCGGCACCAATGTCGATATTACGCTGGAGAACGGCACAGTTGTTTCCTTGCCCGTATTCAACACGGTTCAGGAAGCGAAGCAAGCGACTGGCGCGACAGCTTCGGTTATTTACGTGCCGCCGGCATTCGCTGCAGACTCCATTATGGAAGCTGTAGACGCAGAGCTGGATCTCGTTATCTGTATTACAGAAGGCATTCCTGTTCTTGACATGGTGAAAGTGAAGCGCTATATGGAAGGCAGCAAAACGGTTCTGATCGGACCGAACTGCCCTGGCGTTATTACACCTGGCGAATGCAAAATCGGCATTATGCCGGGCTACATTCACACTGTTGGGCATGTAGGCGTTGTATCCCGTTCCGGAACATTGACTTACGAGGCTGTACATCAGCTGACGACTCGCGGCATCGGTCAATCCTCCGCGGTAGGCATCGGCGGCGACCCGGTGAAAGGCTCGGAGTTTATCGATATTCTTAGCCGTTTTAACGACGATCCCGACACTTACGCGGTTATTATGATTGGCGAAATCGGCGGAACGGCTGAGGAAGAAGCCGCTGAGTGGATCAAAGCGAACATGAAGAAGCCGGTTGTTGGCTTCATCGGCGGCGCAACGGCGCCTCCGGGCAAGCGTATGGGCCATGCAGGCGCAATCATCTCCGGCGGCAAGGGAACAGCAGCCGAGAAGATCGCGACGCTGGAGGCTTGCGGCATTAAGGTAGCTCCAACTCCTTCCGAGATGGGCTCCACGCTTGTAAGCGTTCTGGAAGAGCAAGGTCTTCTGGAGAAATGCATCACTCGCAAATAATAGATTGTTCAAAGGCAGGCAGCCTTTCGTCACCGTGTTCAGCGGTGGTCGGAAGGCTGCCTTTTTGTGTTCCACCGCCAGGTGAAAATCGTTAAATTCAACGGTCGGCTTGCATTCTTGCGGTTTGTAACGCACAATAGATAGGAATGCAAGGCGGCCCTACAATGAGAGGGCTGATAGGATGAATCAAGACGAACAAGCTCGCAGGCAGATGATTATCGCGCTCTACGAGATACCGGGAATAGGCTGGCATGCCATTGATAAGGCGGTCAAGCATTCGCTGTGGCGGAGAGATTGCTGGACCGTGGAGGAGCTGCTTGCCATCGGTCTGAAGCCCAAGCAAGCGGAGAGTGCGGTTCGGCTATATCAGGAGCAGCCGTGGAAGCTCGCAACCGGCGAGTCGGCTGCTGTGCGCGCAGCCCATGCCGTTGTGCTTACTCCCACTGACCAACGGTATCCCGATATCCTTCGGCAAATTGCGCAGCCTCCTTGGGTACTGTACGCGAGAGGGCGATTGGAGCTGCTGGATCGACCGGCTGCCGCGATCGTAGGCACTCGCGTTCCGACGGCCTATGGGCGACATGCCGCCGCAGCATTCGCGCTGGAGCTCTCCAGAAGCGGTCTGACCGTTGTAAGCGGACTTGCCAAGGGTGTGGACGCGATTACTCATGAAGCGGCTCTCAAGGGAGCTGGCAGCACAATAGCGGTGTTGCCTACACCCATCGATACGTGTTATCCTCCGGAGAACGAGTCGCTATTCCGCCGGATCGCACGGGATGGCTTGATCCTGTCGGAGACGCCAATCGGGACAAAGCTCCATCCGGGCCAATTCCATCAGCGCAATCGGATTATTGCGGCGTTATCCCGTGCAACGATCGTAGTGGAGGGCGCGCGCAGAAGCGGCTCGCTCATTACGGCTAACCATGCGTTCCAGATGGATCGGGAGCTGTTCGCGCTGCCCGGCCCCATCACCTCCCCCAAAAGTGAAGGCCCAAATGACCTGATCCGCGAGGGGATGGCTCGTATCATGACGGAGGCCAGTCAAGTGTACGAAGAGCTGCCATGGCTGCAGGAGCAGTCCAAGCGTTATGTCGATTCGCAGGGTGGAAGCGAGCCCCAAAGCCCGGGACTGAACGTCCCGCTGTCCGCCGAGGAGAGTCGGATTATAGCTTTTTTGCGGGATCAGCCCTTGAGCATCAATGAGCTGCACGAGCTGTCTGCGATTCCGTTTGGACATTTGAACGCACTTCTGCTAAATTTATGTATAAAACGGAAAATCGAGCTTCAGCCAGGTTCCATATATATAGCGTTGTAGTCTTATGGTTTGTTGTATAGAGAGGAGGCACCTCATGTGGCAGATTCACTCGTCATTGTAGAATCACCGGCCAAAGCCAAAACCATTGGCAAATATTTGGGCAGCAAATATATTGTAAAGGCATCCATGGGACATATTCGCGACTTGCCCAAAAGCCAGATCGGTGTTGAGGTCGAAAACGATTTTAGTCCCAAATACATAACGATTCGCGGCAAAGGCAACGTGCTTAAAGAATTGAAGGATGCCCGCAAAAAAGTAAAAAACGTGTACCTGGCGGCTGACCCCGATCGTGAAGGGGAAGCAATCGCTTGGCATTTGGCGCATTATTTGGAGCTGGACGAAGCCGACACATGCCGCGTTGTTTTTAACGAAATTACGAAGCAGGCGGTAAAGGATGCTTTCAAGCACCCGCGCAAAATTAATATGGACCTTGTGAACGCGCAGCAGGCGAGACGAATTCTGGATCGGCTAGTTGGCTACAAGATTAGTCCATTATTATGGAAGAAAGTCAAAAAAGGCTTGTCCGCTGGACGTGTGCAATCCGTAGCGGTGAAGCTCATTATAGACCGCGAGAACGAAATCGACGCGTTTGTGCCTGAGGAATATTGGTCGATAACAGCCAAGCTGCTTCATAAGGGCGTGGCCTTTGATGCCAAATATTATGCCGTTGATGGCGAAAAACGCGAGCTGAGCAAGGAAGCGGACGTACAGGAAGTGCTGAAGGCAATGGGAGGCCAGTCGTTCTCCGTTGTAGAAGTGAAGGAGAAGGAAAGGCTTCGCAATCCGGCGCCGCCGTTCATTACGTCATCGCTTCAGCAGGAGGCAGCCCGGAAGATCGGCTTCCGAGCCTCCAAGACGATGTCGGTTGCGCAGCAGCTGTATGAGGGCGTCGAGCTTGGCAAAGAAGGCACCGTCGGTCTGATTACGTATATGAGAACGGATTCGACCAGAATTTCGCCTGTGGCCCAAGAAGAAGCCAAGGCATATATCGAGGAGAAATACGGCGCAGCGTACAATCCTGAGCAGCCGCGCGTGTATACGAAGAAAAACAGCAACGCTCAGGACGCGCATGAGGCCATCCGGCCCACCTCGATTTACCGGGATCCGGAGTCTATGAAGCCCTTCCTGACGCGCGATCAGCTGCGGCTGTATAAGCTTGTCTGGGAACGATTCACCTCCAGCCAGATGTCATCGGCAGTGCTAGATACGATGACGGTCGATCTGGAAGCGGGCCAAACCGTATTCCGCGCGAACGGCTCCAAGGTGAAGTTCGCGGGGTTCATGAAGGTGTACGTGGAAGGCAATGATGACGGTACGGTGGAGGAGCATAAGTTTTTGCCGCCGCTGGTGAAGGGTGATGCGGTTCAGACGGACGGCATTGAGCCCAAGCAGCACTTCACCCAGCCTCCGCCGCGTTATACCGAGGCTAGACTGGTCCGCACGCTGGAGGAGCTTGGAATCGGGCGTCCCAGCACCTACGCCCCGACGCTGGAGACGATCCAGAAGCGCGGCTATGTGGCGATTGAGGAGAAGAAGTTTATGCCGACCGAGCTTGGCGAGCTGGTCAGCGAGCTGATGGAGGAGTTTTTCCCCGAAATCCTGGACGCTGAGTTTACAGCCAACATGGAGGGCAACCTCGACCATGTAGAGGAAGGCAGCGAGGATTGGGTAAAGGTGCTTGCGAAGTTCTATGACTCCTTCGAGAAGCGGCTTTCGGTTGCCGAGGAGGAGATGAAGGAAGTCGAGCTGCAGGATGAGGTATCGGATGAAATTTGCGAGAAGTGCGGACGTCATCTTGTGTACAAGATGGGCCGCTTCGGCAAGTTTCTTGCGTGCTCAGGCTTTCCGGAATGCCGCAACACCAAGCCGATTGTCAAGGACATCGGGGTAACCTGCCCGACCTGCCATGAAGGAAAAATTATCGAGCGCCGCAGCAAGAAGGGCCGCATCTTCTATGGCTGTGATCAATATCCAGCTTGCGAATATGTGTCCTGGGATAAGCCGACGGGCAAGTCGTGCCCGAGCTGTCAATCCATGCTTGTGGAGAAGCGCAATCGAAGCGGAGCTAAGCTCCAATGCGTCTCCTGCGATTATTCCGAAGAGATTATCGACGATGAGTCAGAGCATGAGCAAGAAGAGCAGGCATAACGATAGCAGCTCAACAAAAGCACCACACACACGTCCTCCCCTCCAGGGGAGGATGATGTTGTTCTTAGGACTCACTACCTCCAACGAACTCTGCAGCTGGGACGTTCTTCAGCGCAGGTGACCAGAGGGGGCCATGGGCCCTCACACAGAAAGGATGAATGAATGTGTCGCAAAAAGTGACTGTAATCGGTGCCGGTCTCGCCGGAAGCGAGGCCGCTTGGCAGATCGCGTCGCAAGGCGTGCCCGTTACCTTATATGAAATGCGTCCGGTGAAGCAAACGCCGGCCCACCATACCAATCAATTCGCTGAGCTCGTATGCAGCAACAGTCTGCGGGCGAACGGCCTGACGAACGCAGTAGGCGTGCTGAAGGAGGAGATGCGCCGGCTGGACTCCCTTATTCTCAGCTGCGCGGATCAGCATGCCGTGCCTGCGGGCGGAGCGCTTGCCGTCGACCGTGACGGCTTCTCGGGCGAGGTCACGAGCAGGCTGCGTGAGCATCCCCTGGTTGAGATCCGGAATGAAGAAGTAACCGAAATACCGAAGGAAGGTATTACGGTTATCGCGACGGGGCCATTGACAGCGCCGGATTTGTCCAAGCAAATTCAGGATTTGCTTGGTGAGGAGTACTTCTACTTCTATGACGCGGCGGCGCCGATTATCGAGAAGGACTCCATCGATATGAGTAAGGTGTATTTGGCGTCCCGGTACGATAAGGGAGAAGCGGCTTACTTGAACTGCCCAATGACCGAGGAGGAATTTGACGCTTTCTACGAAGCGCTGATAGCCGCCGAGACAGCGGAGCTTAAGGAATTCGAGAAGGAAATATATTTTGAAGGCTGCATGCCGATTGAAGTGATGATGAGCCGGGGCAAGCAAACCGCGCTGTTCGGTCCTATGAAGCCTGTAGGGCTGGTCAACCCGCATACCGGCAAGCTGCCGCACGCGGTCATTCAGCTGCGTCAGGATAACGCAGCAGGAACGCTGTACAATATGGTCGGCTTCCAGACGCATCTGAAGTGGGGCGAGCAGAAGCGTGTCTTTTCAATGATTCCAGGGCTGGAGAACGCGGAATTTGTGCGATTCGGTGTCATGCACCGGAACACCTTTATTAATTCCCCCAAGCTGCTGAAGCCTACTTATCAAACGTTGAACAGAGATTCTTTATTTTTTGCCGGCCAGATGACGGGCGTTGAAGGTTATGTAGAATCAGCCGCTTCGGGCTTGATCGCAGGTCTGAACGCGGCGCGTCTCGCCAAGGGACAGGAGCCGTTGGTGCTGCCTGAGCAGACTGCGCTTGGGAGCATGGCTCAATACATTACGACAGCGGACTTTAAGCATTTCCAGCCGATGAATGCCAACTTTGGCCTGTTCCCGCCGCTTGAGAATAAAATCCGCAACAAAAAAGAAAAAAACGAAGCGATTGCTAATCGTGCGATATCGCGCATAGAACAATTTAAACAGGAACATTTATCAGCATCCGCCGTACAGTAAACTAGGAGATTTTTGTTTTCGGGTTCCCATTCCTAATGATTATCGGAGGAGGTTGCAGGATTATGGAAATGCAATTCCACGCGACAACGATTTGCGCCGTTCGGCACGGAGGGAAGGGCGCTATCGCGGGAGACGGACAAGTGACGTTCGGCAACAGTATGGTTATGAAAAATTCAGCCAAAAAGGTACGGAGGCTGTACCGGGGACAGGTTGTAGCCGGCTTTGCCGGTTCTGTCGCCGATGCGATTACATTGTTCGAGAAGTTCGAGGCCAAGCTCGAGGAGCATCATGGCAACCTGCAGCGGGCCGCTGTGGAGATGGCGAAGGACTGGCGCTCCGACCGTGTGCTGCGCAAGCTGGAGGCGATGATGCTGGTGATGGACAAAACGGGTCTGCTCTTGATTTCTGGAAATGGCGAAATCATCGAGCCGGATGACGGCATACTTGCCATCGGGTCCGGAGGCACGTTTGCGTTATCTGCGGCTAGAGCTCTGGTGAAGCATGCGTCGGCTATGGAGGCCAAAGAAATCGCCAAATCGTCGCTGGAGATCGCCGCGGAAATTTGTGTGTATACCAACCATAATATCATTGTAGAAGAGATCTAAATGAAGATAACGGAGGCGATGGACAATGGGAAATGATGCACTGACGCCGCGCCAGATCGTCGCGGAATTGGATAAGTATATCGTTGGCCAGAAGGACGCGAAGCGATCGGTTGCGGTCGCGCTTCGCAATCGTTATCGGAGAAGCAAGCTGGAGGAATCGCTTCGCGACGAAATTATGCCCAAGAATATCCTGATGATTGGACCTACCGGCGTCGGTAAAACCGAAATCGCCAGAAGGCTGGCGAAGCTGGTGAAGGCTCCGTTCGTCAAGCTGGAGGCAACCAAATTCACGGAAGTGGGTTATGTGGGCAGAGATGTGGAATCCATGGTTCGCGATTTGGTGGAGACGGCGATTCGGATGGTCAAGGAAGAGAAAACCGAGGAAGTGAAGGATCGCGCGGAACAGCTGGCAAATGAACGTATTGTGCTGCTGCTAGCGCCGTCCGCCGTCAAAGCAAAGCCGTCCAAAAATCCATTCGAAATGCTGTTCGGTGGCTCCTCGGAGGAGAAAGAGGAGGAGCCGGACAAAGAGCAGGATCAAGCGCTTCAGCTCAAGCGCTCGCAAATTCGCGAGGGGCTGGCTGCCGGCAAGCTGGAGAATGAAATCATCGAGATTGAAGTGGAGGACACAACGCCGAATATGCTGGATATGCTGTCTGGGCAAGGTCCAGGCGCAGACAGCATGGGCATGAACATGCAGGAGCTGTTCGGCCAGTTGATGCCGAAAAAGCCGAAGAAGCGCAAGCTTCCTGTAAAGGAGGCGCGCAAGGCGCTTGTTCAGGAAGAAGCCAACAAGCTGATCGATATGGATGATGTTATTACGGAGTCCGTCAAGCGCGCCGAGCAAAGCGGCATTATCTTTATCGACGAAATCGACAAAATCGCAAGCCCTTCACGCGGCTCAGGTCCGGATGTGTCAAGAGAAGGGGTGCAAAGAGACATTCTGCCGATCGTCGAAGGCTCGACGGTTATGACGAAATACGGTCCGGTCAAAACGGATTATGTGCTGTTTATTGCAGCGGGCGCCTTCCATATCGCCAAGCCGTCTGATCTGATACCGGAGCTTCAGGGGCGATTCCCGATTCGGGTGGAGCTGACCAGCTTAAGCCTGGACGACTTTATTCGCATCCTGACTGAGCCCAAAAACGCGCTGACGAAGCAATACACCGCGCTCCTGCAGACGGAAGGCATCGAGGTTGAGTTTGCGCCTGAGGCTATCCGCGAGCTTGCGTCCATTGCCGCTGACGTCAATCGCAATATGGAAAATATCGGTGCGCGCAGACTGCACACTATTCTGGAGAAGCTGCTGGAGGACCTGTCCTTCGAAGCACCGGAGCTTTCCCTGGATAAGATGACGATTACCCCTGAATACGTAAGAGAAAAGCTTGGAGGCATTGCGAAGGATCGCGATTTGAGTCAATATATATTGTAGCGGTTACAGTCTTGGGAGGCATTTGCAAATGAGTTTATTGAATAAAACAAGAACGCTGAACCGGCTGCTCCAACGAGCAGCCGGCAAGGCGCTTAGCTTCAGAGAAATGGCAGAGGTGCTGTGTACGACGATACAGAGCAATGTGTTCGTCGTCAGCCGCAGGGGCAAAGTGCTGGGCTGCGCCGCGGTAGATCCGTACGAGCACGAATATATGCGGACGCTGACAGCGGACGAGCTCCGGTTCACAGCAGAGACGAACGCAGGTTTTCTGGAGGCGGAGGAAACGATAACGAATGTGCTCCCGGACAGCGGTATGTTCAGCAGCTTCGGCCGACTGGGCGACCAGGAAGTGATGACCGTTGTTCCGATTACCGGCGGCGGAGATCGGCTTGGTACGCTGGTCCTATCCCGGCTCTCGGGCCCCTTCAACGACAATGACCTCGTCCTTGCTGAATACGGCTCGACGATTGTCGGGATGGAGATTTTGCGCGAGCGTGCGGAGGAATTCGAGCAGGAGGTGCGAAGCCGCGCGGTTGTCGCTGTTGCAGTCGGCTCCTTGTCCTTCAGTGAATTGGAAGCGGTGGAGCATATATTCGAGGAGCTGGACGGCAAGGAAGGGCTTCTTGTTGCTTCGAAAATTGCGGACCGGGTCGGCATAACCCGTTCGGTCATTGTGAACGCTCTTCGCAAGCTGGAGAGCGCTGGGGTAATCGAGACTAGATCGTTAGGCATGAAGGGCACATATATTCGAATTCTGAATCAGCAACTGCTTCAGGAACTAGAAAAGATAAAAAGCTGAACATAGGTCTGGCATACCAGGATAGCCCTATCTTTTACAAAAGATAGGGCTATTTGCGTATTGTAAAGTTTTAGGAAATTGTTGAATATTATGCTGACAGCATCAATCGACATTTTTGTCTCATTTTTTTAATTATTTTATGTCGAAAGAAGAAGGAATGGCGAATATTCTGTTGAATACGTTACATAAGGATTTTCATAATGAAAGTGGTGAAGCAGTATGAGTTTGCTGAATGGCGCATCGTTCAACCGTATGGAACAAGCCGTGTACGCAGCAGAAATGAGACAGAGAGTGATCTCTAACAACGTCGCAAACGCGGATACTCCTTATTTCAAGCGATCGGAAGTTTTGTTCGAGCAGCTACTGGAGGAATCGATGGGTGTGTCAGGCCAGAAGCGGCTTGCTGGTAAAATCAGCGATTCTCGTCATATAGAAATTGGTGCTAGCGCATCAAGGGTTCCTGATGCTAAAGTGGTAACGGATGATTCGACAAGCATGAATAATAACAAAAATAATGTCGATATGGATCGGGAAATGTCGTTGCTGGCCAAGAATCAGCTCAATTACAACTTCTATATCCAACAAATTAACCATGAATTGAAAATGATGCGGATCGCAATCGACGGGAGGGTTTAATTCTTGAAGATTTCCAATGGTTTTGATATCAGCGCCTCGGCGCTAACCGCTCAGCGATTGCGAATGGACGTCATTTCATCCAATATTGCCAATGCAGAGACCACACGCGGCAGGTTTGTAAATGGGAAATTTGAACCATACAAGCGGAAGCTGGTCGTATTGGAGCCTACTTCACAGTCTTTTTCCAGCATGCTTTCCAAGCAAATGGGAGAGGACGGCAGTGCTAAGGGCGTCCGAGTGACTAAAATTCAAGAGGATCATTCCCCCACCAAGCTGGTCTACAATCCGACGCATCCCGATGCGGACGAGAATGGCTACGTGAACATGCCAAACGTGGATGTAGCCAAGGAAATGGTTGATATGATATCGGCATCGAGAGCTTATGAAGCCAATGTGACGGCTATCAACGCCACCAAGTCGATGTTCATTAAAGCGCTGGAGATTGGCAGATAACCGGAATCGGTAACTAGACAAACACGGAGGGAAATTCATGATCCAATCGATGAACCTGGGACAAGCCGTTCCCGTTAAAGCGCTCCAGTCGGAGCCTATTACACAGAAAACGCCGGCTGAACTGACACAAAGCTTCGGCCAATATTTACAGACGGCGCTGGACAGCGTCAGTGCCCAAGAGAGGAACGTTCATAAGCTGAACGATCAATATTTGGTCGGCAAGGTCGACGTCACTCAGGTTCTGCTCGCTTCGGAGCAGGCCCAGCTTAGCTTGCAGTTCACCTCACAAGTCCGCAACAAGGTGGTTGAGGCTTATCAAGAAATCATGCGGATGCAAATCTAATCGTACGTTTTTCCCAGCAAAGGTGAGGTGAAATTGTGAACGAGAGAGTCGCCCAATATCGAGAACGGCTTCAGCTAACGTGGAGCCAAATGGGCAAAAAGCAAAAAATATGGTTGGGGGCTTCCGTAAGCGGAATATTGTTGACGGTTATCCTGTTGACAATCGTATTCACTAGAACCGAATATGAACTCGCCTTTCAAAATCTGGATGCAACCGATGCGGCAGCCGTTATGAATTATCTTGACAGCAACGGGATTCCTTATGAGCTCAGTGGAGGCGGGACCAGCATTATGGTGCCAAGCGCGGTAGCTTCCAGGGTGAAGGTTGATATTGGCTCGCAAGGGCTGGTGCAGAACGGCTCCATCGGCTTCGAAGTGTTCAGCGCTAATTCATCCGCGCTAGGAACAACGGAAAATGAATTTAACGTCATTTATCAGAACGCTTTGAATGGCGAGGTGCAGAAGCTTCTGAATCAGCTGCAAGGCGTCGAAAGCTCCAAGGTGCTCATTAGTGCAGCAGAGGAAAGCGTGTTCCTGACGCCGGAGGATACATCCAAGGCATCTGCCGCAATCGTAATCAAATTTACTCCAGGCTACCGTCCGTCGCAAAAGGAAATCGACAGCTATTACAATCTTGTGCAGGCGACTGTGCCGGACCTGGAAGTTGAGGATATTACCATTTCGAGTCCGCAGGGCGAGCTCATGTCCTCCGAGGCGGGCGGCATGGGTATCGGAGACGCGGATATTGTGGATTTGCAATTCAGAATCCAAAGCAAATTCGAAACTGATCTGAAAAAAAATATATTATCGTTCCTAGGTCCTATTGTTGGGAGCGACAATCTAGTGGTTAGTGTATCCAGCAGCATGAACTTCGATAAGGAAATAACGGAGGAAAATCTGGTCAGACCGCTGGATAATAATAACAATAATGGCATTATTGTCAGTGAGGAAATTAATAATGCCACATCAACCGGCTCTTCTACAGAAGCCGGCGGCGTAGCCGGGACAGGTGAAACCGACATCCCGGGCTACGAAGCGGCAGGAGGAGAGAGCAGCTCCTCCGAGACGAGCTCCCAGCTCCGGAACTATGACTTTGACCGAATCAAAAGAAATATCCAGTCCGGACCGTTTGTGCTGAAGGATCTCTCTATTAGTATCGGCATCGAGGCCGCACAATTGAATGATGAGCAAGCAAGAAATGATATTATGAATTATTTGACCACGCTTGTGCGATCACAGCTGGCCGATTCCGGTCAGGATGTGAATAATGACGAGCTGATTGACAAAAAGGTTTCACTCATTGCCCGAAATTTTGCAGAAAGCCCGACAGATGCTGCGGCAGGCGGACTTTCGACGGGATGGCTGCTTGGAATCGGCGCAGCCGCGCTGGCGATTATCGGCGGTCTAGCTTTTATGCTAGTGCGCAGAAGAAGAAGGCAGGACGAGGTCGAGGAAGCCGATATACCGGAGCAGACCAAAGTCGAATATCCTACGCTTGATCTTGAAACGGTCACCAATGAAAGCCAAGCTCGGAAAAATCTTGAAACGCTTGCCAAGCGTAAGCCGGACGAATTCGTTAATCTTCTCCGTACCTGGCTTGCTGAAGAATAGGAGGACTGTCATTGTCTAAGACGATGCAAGTGCTAACCGGCAGACAAAAAGCAGCGATCTTATTAATAACGCTCGGGCCCGAGGTTTCCGCTCAAATATTCAAGCATCTTCGAGATGATGAAATTGAACAGCTGACGCTCGAAATCGCGAACGTTCGTAAGGTGGACAGCCAGGACCGGGAGCTTATCTTAAGTGAATTTCATCAAATCTGCATGGCGCAGGAATATATATCGCAAGGCGGTATTTCATACGCCAAGGACATTCTGGAGAAAGCGCTTGGCGAGACGAAGGCGCTGGAGGTTATTAATCGCTTGACTGCCACGCTGCAGGTCAGACCTTTCGACTTTGCGCGCAAGGCTGAGCCAGCTCAAATCTTGAACTTTATCCAGAACGAAAATTCTCAGACTATCGCTTTGGTGCTGTCTTACCTGCAGCCGGATCAATCTTCTCAAATATTGTCCTCGCTGCCGCAAGATAAGCAGGCGGATGTGGCCAGAAGAGTGGCGCTCATGGACAGCACGTCTCCAGAGGTCATCTCACAGGTTGAGCGGGTGCTGGAGCAGAAGCTGTCGGCTACGGTTACACAAGACTACACGAATGCTGGCGGTATAGACTCCATCGTTCAAATCCTGAACGGCGTCGACCGTGGTACGGAGCGTACGATTCTGGACGCGCTGGAGATTCAGGATCCGGAGCTTGCAGAAGAAATCAAGAAGCGGATGTTCGTGTTCGAGGATATCGTCAACATCGACAACCGCTCCATTCAGCGAATCATTCGCGATATCGAGAACGCCGATCTCCAGCTTGCCCTCAAGGTTGCAAGCGAGGAAGTGCGAGAAGCCATCTTCCGCAATATGTCCAAACGGATGGCGGATACGTTCAAGGAAGAGATGGATATCATGGGCCCTGTCCGGCTGCGTGACGTCGAGGAAGCCCAGACCAGAATCGTCGCTACGATTCGCAGGCTAGAAGAGTCGGGCGAAATCATCATCGCGCGCGGCGGAGGAGATGATATCATTGTCTAATTTGATCAAGTCGACCAGCGTCATTCCGCTTGAGCAATCGAAACAGTTATCTTGGATCAATCCTTACTCGGCACCAGCTGCGGAAGGCCATGAGCACACTGTTCCAGAGGAGCCTGCCGGACCAGATGAGGAGACGTTGTCCCTTCGGGATCAAATTATGGAGGACGCTCAAGCGTTCGCCGAAAATCAGCTGAGAGAAACGTCCAAGGAATGCGAGACCATGCTCGAAGAAGCAAAGGCCCAGATTGAGCTCTGGTGGCTGGAGAAGCGGAATGAGGACATTCACGCTGCCGAAGCGGCCAGGCAAGCCGGCTTTGAGCAGGGCTACGCGGAAGGGACGGCTGCATCTCAAGCCGATCTGCAACAGCAATGGCAAGCCAAGCTGGAGGAAGCGGCAGAGGTGCTGAGTCTCGCTTATTCCACCCGCGAGCAAATTATTCAAGAGGCGGAGCCGTTTCTCGTGGAGCTTAGCTGTGCTATCGCTGAAAAAATTATTGGACAGCAATTAACACTTGCTCCGGATGTAATGATTGAGTTTATCCGTAAATCATTATCACGCAGACGCGAGCAAGGTGTCATAACCTTATGTGTGGCTCCTTCTCAGCTGGCGTTTGTGCAAGCCGCCCGAGAAGAGCTTCATACCGCAATCGATTCGCAAGCGGAACTGCAGATTTTGCCGGATTCCTCCATTAAGGATAATGGCTGTGTCATTCGTTCCTCGTTCGGAAGTATTGACGCCCGCATCGACACACAGCTGGCCGAGATCAAGCGCGAGCTGATCGGATTGGCACATCATAGCAGCGAAGAGAGAGGTCAGGCGCATGCATTCGATTGAGCTGGATATCGGCAAATATTTGGAGCATCTCAGGCCGATTGATCCCGTGCGAGTGAACGGGAAGGTTACGCAGGTCATTGGCTTGACCGTTGAATCGGAAGGTCCAGACGCCAGTATTGGCGACCTATGCTACATCTATCCTTCCAAGGGTGCCAAACCTCTGAAAGCGGAGGTAGTCGGCTTCCGGAATAACAAGGTTATTCTGATGCCGCTTGGCGAACTGCACGCGATCAGCCCGGGCTGTGACGTTGTAGGTACGGGCAAGCCGCTAACGGTGCAGGTCGGCTCCGAGCTGCTTGGCAAGGTGCTTGACGGACTTGGTAATCCGCTCGACGGCTCGCGTCTGCCAAGCCGCATGCAGCACTACTCCACTCATAACGAGCCAAGTAATCCACTGAGCAGGCCGAGAGTCAAGGATCCGCTTAGTATCGGTGTGCGCGCGATTGACGGCTTGCTGACTGTCGGCCAAGGCCAGCGCGTTGGCATATTCGCTGGCTCCGGAGTAGGCAAGAGCACCCTGCTCGGCATGATCGCCCGCAATACGTCAGCTGATGTCAATGTGATTGCGTTGATTGGCGAACGAGGCCGGGAAGTGCTGGAGTTTATGGAGAAGGACCTGGGACCTGAAGGCTTAGCTCGTTCTGTCGTAATCGTTGCAACTTCCGACCAGCCGGCGCTCATTCGAATGAAGGGCGCGCTTATCGCGACCAGCATCGCGGAATATTTCCGGGACCGCGGACTGAACGTGATGCTGATGATGGATTCCGTTACCCGCTATGCAATGGCGCTTCGCGAGGTAGGTCTTGCCGTGGGCGAGCCTCCCGCTACACGGGGTTATACACCATCCGTATTCGCTGCGTTGCCCAAGCTGCTGGAGCGAGCGGGAACCGGAGTCAAAGGCTCCATCACCGCCTTCTATACCGTATTGGTTGATGGTGATGATATGAATGAGCCGATAGCGGACGCGGTGCGAGGCATTCTGGATGGCCATATTGTGCTCAGTCGTCATATTGCCCATAAAGGCCACTTCCCTGCGATAGACGTGCTGGCCTCCGTAAGCCGCGTGATGAAGGAAATCGTATCCGAAGAGCAGCAGGATGCAGCCAATCGGTTAAAGCGGCTGCTCTCTCTCTACAAGGATTCGGAGGATCTCATCAATATCGGGGCGTATCAGCTAGGCTCGAACAAAGAAATCGATACGGCCATTGAACATATCGACGCTATTCATGCCTTCACCAGACAAAAAACGAATGAAAAAACAAATCTGCAGCATACGCAGGAACGTCTTCTGAATGAATTTTATAGGAGTTGAGCGGATTGGCTTCCTTTCATTATTCCTTTCAAAAAATTGTAGACCTGAAGACCAGCGAAAAGACGCAGGCGGAATGGGTGCTGTCAACAGCGCTTAGCTCACTGCAAGAGGAAGAAAAGTCGCTCCACGAGCTTAGGGAGATCAAGTCGGATTGGGAGAACAAGCTTCAGGAGGCTTCCCAGACTGGCATGCCATTATCCGATTTGCGGTTGATTGGCGATTACATCGACCACCTGCAGCTGCGCATTGAACAGAAGCTGAAGGATGTATGGCAGGCTGAACGCAAGGTTGAGCAAAACCGTTCGAAGCTTGCAGACAAAATGAAGGACGAAAAGGTGTGGCTGAAAGCCAAAGACCATGCTCTTGATCGTTTTAAGCAGGCTTTGCAGCTGAAGGAGCAGAACGAGCTTGACGAAATGGCGACCGTTAGGTTCATCATGCCTACCCCGTAGCACCGTGGGACGCCGCTTGAAGGAGTGAAGAATATGGCGGATGCAGAATTGGAAAAAGGTTATAACGGGTTCGAACGCTTCTTGTTCGTGATGGTGCCGATCTTATTCGTAATCGTTTTGTTGGGCGTACTGCTTACCTTGTTCGACACCGATTTCCGTAATCGAGCGCTTCAGTTCGGACAATCTGTCCCCGTGGTGAAGAACGTTCTGCCGGAGCCGGAGGTTACCGGCAGCACAATGGATGACGATCAAATCCGGACGATCAAGATGAACGAACGTATACAGGAGCTCGAGGCTGAGCTCGCCGAAGCCAAGCAGCAGCTTGCGGACACGACCAGCTCACAATCCTCGCAAGAGACGGCAGTCAAGGAGCTAGAGCAAGAGAATGAAGCGTTGAAGCAGCAGACGGAAGAAAAGAAGCTGGATGACGAGCAATACCAAGCGAAGATTACCGAGCTTGCCAGCATGTTCACCAGGATGACGCCCAGCAAGGCGGCTCCAATCGTACAGAACCTGACCAATGATGAAATGGTGTTGTTGTTCTCGGCGATGCGTGCGGATGACCGAGTCCGAATTATGGAGAAGATGAATCCTGCGATCGCCGCAGAGGTGACGATGAAGATGAAGGACAGCGTGACGGCTAAGGATCAGCAGCTTGCAGCGCTGCAAGCCCGTCTCGAAAAAGCGGAAGCCGCTGCTGCGGTTGAAAAGCCGGCATCCTCCACATTGAATCAGGACCAGCTTCGTGCAACTTTCTCGGCCATGGACGCTAAAAGCGCAGGCGAAATGCTTATTGGGATGATTGATATTAGTCCCAGCAAGGTTATCCGCATCTTGAATGCCGTGGATGACGGCACTCGTTCTTCCATTCTGGCAGAGATGTCGAGCATTGACGAGGAAGCGGCAGCAGGTATCATGTCCAAGCTGATGTCTGGCTCATAATGCCAAAGCAGGTACGGGAAAGGAGGTGAATTGAAATGGATATGCTACATGTAAGCAGCACCTCAATGGGACAAGCATCTGCCGCTAAGCTAGGGTCGAATGCGAACGGAACAGCTGGCTCTGAGGGAGAGGGCTTTCAGCAGGCACTGGTTCAGATCATGGGCACAGAAGCTAATGGCGGCAGCGAACAACCATCTACCGTCGGGCTACTTGCCATTGCTGCTGGACTGGAGGCGCTGACTGCGGGAGCAGAGCAAGGTGCAACCCCTACCGTTGAAGACATCAGCTTTTTCATTGAAGGGTTGGTGGATCAGCTGGATGCGAGCATGGCACAATCGAATGAATCGAACGCGGCATTGGAGCAGCTTGAACAGCTTCAAGCCTTGCTTGATTCCTTACAGGCGCTACTCGCTCTGCTTGGCGTACCGATGCCTCCAACGAATACCGGCTCTGGCGACGCATCAGAGACTGTAGATGCCCACGAGATGCTTGCCAATGTGAAATCAGGTATTCAGGATGGTTTGCTTCAGCTACAGGCAGCGTTGCAGCTTGGAGCTATGAAGCAGCTGAAGGGCCAGGAGCCATTTGCGCTGATTATGGCTCAATTGCAAACGATGGCGGTTAGTTTGTCGGAGGACAAATCTTCAAGCTCCAGCAGTAAAGCCCAGTCGGAAGCAGCACTTCCAGCTTGGTTGATGGCTCAGCCTGCAACGACTAAAGATACATCAGCTCTTCTCCAGCGGCTGTCGCAGGCGGTGAATCATCCCTCTGTTTTGAATGGGGCGATATCGTCAGCTGCCGAGGCGGCGGGTATGCCTTACGAGGAAATGGCTGGCGAGGCCAAAGGCGGCGAATCGCTCGCTTCAGGGACACTGCCTTTTATCGGACCGGATAATGTAAAGGAGTTTTCTCCGCTATTGCATAAGGCAGCTGCGGCGCCTTCGGCCTTCGTACTGGCTGATGATTTCGCAGAGACCATGAACGGCATGATCGTATCGAAGTTTGATATACATACCGTTAGCGGCTTGTCTGAGGCAAAGCTGATGCTGTTCCCTGAGCATCTGGGTCAAGTGGATGTGCGGATCTCGATGCAGAATGGTGTGCTGACCGCGATATTCCAGACGGATTCCGCTATGGCTAAGGATATGCTGGACAACCAGATGGCACAGCTGAGAGCGTCCCTGCAAGCACAGGGTCTCCATGTGGATAAGCTGGAGGTGACACAAAGCTCCTCCTCATCCGAGCTGTCTCAGCAGCATGCGGGCCACGGCCAGCAGGGTGGACAGTCATCAGGCAATCGTCAAGGCTTCCGAGATGACCAGAAGGTAACAGATAACGCGTTTGAATCCGACCTGGTGGAGCAAGCTGCTATTCAGGGCTTGGGATACGGACGTTCCATCAATGAAACAGCTTAAGTGGCTAAGAGCAGGATGGGATAGCTTTCAATAGGGATGACGGGAGGTGAACGAAGGATGGCAGACAGCGTATCGACGCGCAACGTATGGCCCAATTATGATGTGTCAAACGTTCGGACTGCAGCTGCCAGAAGCAGCTCGGACACACTTGGGAAGGATCAATTTCTAACTATTCTGGTCACGCAGCTGCGCAACCAAGATCCCATGCAGCCCTTGCAGGACAAGGAATTTATCGCACAGATGGCGCAGTTCACGTCCGTTGAGCAGCTGATGAATATGTCCACTGAATTATCGTTAATGCGTCAAAATATTGGTGCAGCCTCCAGCATGATCGGAAAGTTTGTGGAGTGGAACGAATATGACGAGACTGGCGCGATCGCGACCATGAGCGGGCAGGTGGATTCCATCTTGTCGAAGGACGGCGTATTATACGCCCAGATCGGTGCCAAGGAAGTGGCGTTGGACTATCTCGTTTCGATCTCGGACACAGATCCTGGCAGGACTGAGGCTGAGCCGGAGGAAGATGCCGATGAGGCTGAGGCCGGAGCGGAAGAGGTGGAAGCACCATGAGCGATTCCATGAAGATTGGACATCTGTTTCCGATCAAGCAGTCGCCGCTAGCTTCTGACAAAACAGCCAAGACCGGCAACGGCCAGACGGGATCGGCCACTCCATTCGGCAAGCTGCTTAGCTCCACAACCTTGAGGTTCAGCCATCACGCCGAAGTGCGCATGCAGCAGAGAGGCATCACGCTTCAGCCCGAATCGCTGAATCAGCTTATGAAGGCTGTCGACGACGCGGCATCCAAGGGCGCCAAGGATTCCTTAATTGTATTAAAGGATATTGCCATGATCGTGAATGTACCAAGCCGTACCGTGGTAACGGCCATGGATGGCAATCAAATGAAGAGCAGCGTATTTACGCAAATAGACAGCGCCATTATTATTTCTTAAGGCTGGACCTAACGGAGGCCTTGCCGCATGCGGATCGATTGAAGCAGCGGACATCTGTAAATTATAACCATTGGGGGAACTGAAACCATGTTAAGATCTATGTACTCCGGCGTATCCGGTATGCGAGGGTTTCAAACCAAGCTTGACGTCATCGGCAATAACATTGCGAACGTGAACACGGTCGGCTTCAAAGCGGGCCGCGTTATGTTCCAGGACATTCTAAGCCAGACGGTGTCCGGCGTAACGGCGCCTGAGGAAGGCACAAGCGGCGGCGTTAACGCCAAGCAGATCGGTCTTGGCGTTGCGATTGGTTCGATTGATACGATTCATACCGCGGGATCTGCTATGACAACGAATCAAGTAACAGACCTCCGCATTGACGGCGACGGATTTTTTGTTGTATCCGCCGGCGACGGAGGGGAAATGCTGCTGACACGCGCCGGTAACTTTACACTGGATGCGAATAGACAGCTCGTTACGCAGGACGGCATGTTCGTGCTCGGTCAGGATGGAGCCCCAATCGTGCTGGATGAAGAGGTTACGGCGTTTACGATTAGCCAGAACGGTACTCTGCTTGGTGTGACAGCGGACGGTCAGGTGGAATACGGACCGCTCGGCGTTGCCAGAGTCGTCAACCCCAGCGGTCTTGAGAAGGTTGGCGGTAACCTGTATCGGATGACTGTCAACGCCAATCCGGAGGGAGAGTTCGAGCTGTTCGCAGCCAATGACGCCGAAGCTGGAACAGGCGCCATCATCTCTGGACAGCTGGAGATGTCGAACGTCGATCTGACAGCCGAGTTTACCGAAATGATTGTGGCACAGCGCGGCTTCCAAGCGAACTCCCGAATTATCACGACCTCCGACGAAATTTTGCAAGAGGTTGTCAATCTGAAACGTTAATCCAATCCATAGCACAGGGGGAGGCGCAAGCCTCCCCGAAATAAAGAGGGGATAACTCATGATTACCGTAACGCGTTTGAACGGAACCAAAATAACAATTAATGCTCTTCTAATTGAATTGATTGAAGAGGCTGCTGATACCGTTATTACGCTCACGACCGGCAATAAGCTTGTCGTGAAAGAAAAGACGCCTGAGCTCATCGCGCTTAATCAGCAGTTTCTTCAAACAATTGGCCTCGTTGCTGCGGCCCAAAAGAGTAAAACGGAGGGTCCTTCGACATGAAAAAGATGATGCCTTGGTTAATTACAATTTTATTGTCCATCACTCTCATCGCCATCGTGGCCATTATTTTGTTCCGGACGATGTTCAATGATCCGACCGACGAGGCGGCGCATCATGAAGAGCCTGTCGAGATCGCGGTGTTGACAGCTGACGAACGCGTGGAAGTAACTTCTGAGCTGAAGGATTTTCAGCGGAACCTGCTTGACCCTAACTATGTCGTTCGTATGAGCTTCGCCTTCCAGCTAGACGAGAAGAAAACGAAAGAAGAGTTCGACAAGCTGCTCGAAATTGAGATCAAGCCAATCGTGAGCCGCACGCTCGCGGACTTGAAGGCAGAGGAGCTGAACGGCTCTGCCGGAGAGGACTATCTGGAGTCCAAGCTGTTGACGCTCATCAATCCCATACTGCCAAGCGGTAAGCTAGTGAAGGTAGAAATTACGAACTTTATTATTACTGAGATTTAATTAGCGAAGCTATTCCTCGAAGGAGGTGAGAGAATTGGTTGATGTATTATCGCAGAACGAAATCGACGCGCTGCTTGCCGCCTTATCGTCCGGCGAAATGGATGCGGAGGATTTGAAGAAGGAAGAAACAACGCGCAAGGTCAGTGTGTACGATTTCAAGCGCGCCGTTCGGTTCTCGAAGGATCACATCCGCAGCTTGACTCGTATACATGAGAACTTCGCGCGATATTTGACAACCTATTTCTCGGCTCAGCTTCGCACTTTTGTTCAAATTAATGTGGTCGATGTCGAACAATTGCCTTATGACGAGTTCATTCGCTCCATACCCAAAATGACGATTCTGAACATATTTGAAGCCGAGCCGCTGGAAGGGCGGATGGTGCTGGAGGTGCATCCCAACGTCGCTTATGCGATGCTGGACAGGATGCTGGGCGGACAAGGCGTGGCTCCCTCCAAGATCAGCAATTTGACCGAAATCGAAACAACTGTTATGGAGAGAATATTCGCCAGAACATTCGACAGCCTGCAGGAAGCATGGAAGACGGTTATGGATATTCAGCCTCGACTGGAGGCGCTGGAGACGAATCCGCAATTCATGCAGATTGTATCGCCTAACGAAACCATCGCCCTTATCTCATTCAGTACCAAGATTGGCGATACGACTGGCATGATCAACCTATGTATACCGCACGTCGTCATCGAGCCGATTATGCCGCGGCTGTCTGTTCATCACTGGTTCGTGTCGCAGAAGAAGGAGCGTATCCCTGGCGAAGTGGAAATTCTGGAGCAGCGCGTAAACAAAGCGAAGCTGCCCATTGTTGCGGAGCTTGGCGAGACGTCCATTACGATCAACGAATTTCTGTCCCTTAGCGCCGGCGATGTGTTAAATCTAAACAAGTCGGTAGATGAAGGCTTAAAAATCTTTGTTGGAGATAAATTAAAATTTATCGGAAGCCCAGGCTCGGTTCGAGATAAAATTGCGATACAAGTGGACAAAATCGTAAACGAAGGAGCTGAAGAAGAAAATGATGAGTAAGGATTATTTGTCACAAGAGGAAATCGACGCGCTGCTTCGTCAATCCTCTGGCGAGCCTGAAGAAGCGCCTTCCAATGATGTCGTGCTCTCCGATTATTTGTCCGAGATGGAGCAGGACGCGCTGGGGGAAATCGGCAACATTACCTTTGGGAGCGCGGCTACCGCATTGTCGACGCTGCTGGGCAAAAAAGTAGATATTACGACGCCAACGGTTACCTTGGTCAAGCGCGAGGAGCTTGGCGATATATTTCCTAAGCCGCATGTCGCGGTCAGCGTCAATTATGTTGACGGCTTCGAAGGCATTAACTCGCTTGTTATCCATACGAACGACGCGCAGGTTATTGCGGATTTGATGCTGGGCGGCGAGGGACAGGTGGTTCCTGGCGAGCTGAATGAAATTCATATCAGCGCTGTGCAGGAAGCCATGAATCAGATGATGGGCTCCTCGGCAACGTCGATGTCAACTATCTTCAATCGCTTTGTCAACATTTCACCGCCTGGAATCGATATTCTGGATGTTCATAACGGAGACGGCATGGGGCATCTTCCTCCTGTCGATGTGTTCATCAAAATTTCATTCCGGCTTGCAATTGGCGATTTAATTGATTCCACCATCATGCAGCTACTGCCGGTAACGTTCGCGAAGCAGATGGTATCTATTCTAATGGGTACGGCTGAAGAGCTGCCAGCTCCGACACCTGCCCCGGCGCCTGCGGCAGCAGCGCCAACGCCTCCACCTGCGCCTGCGCCTGCGCCAGCGCAGCCAGCGGCGGCAGCGGCCCCCGATCCATATGCGGGCATGCACCAAGCGGCGGCAGCGGGCATGATGGCTCCTCCGACGCCACCGCCAATGTATCAGCAGCCGCCAGCTCCACCATATCCTGGATATGGGCAGCCTGCTGCGGCCTATGATCCATACGCGGGGCAATATCCGCCAGCCGGATACGCGCCAAGCCCGAATCGAAATGTGAATGTGCAGCCTGTTCAATTCGCCAACTTTGGCCAGCCGCAATTTGCGTCGAATGACGGCACGAATTTGAATTTATTGCTCGACATACCGTTGAAGGTCACTGTAGAATTAGGTAGGACCCAGAAACAAATTAAGGATATTCTTGAGCTTTCTCAGGGCTCAATTATTGAGCTGGACAAGCTGGCAGGCGAGCCTGTCGATATTCTGGTCAATAACAAGCTGATTGCCAAAGGCGAGGTTGTTGTTATCGATGAGAATTTCGGCGTTCGCGTCACGGATATCGTAAGCCAGTGGGACCGCATTCAAAAATTACAATAACATCCTAGGAGGAAATGAAGATGGCAAACCGCATTCTTATCGTAGACGACGCCGCATTTATGCGCATGATGATTCGTGATATCCTGTCCAAAAACGGGTACGAGGTAGTTGGAGAAGCGCAGGATGGTGCGCAGGCAGTTGAGAAGTACAAGGAGCTTAAGCCGGATCTGATTACAATGGACATTACGATGCCCGAGATGGACGGGATCTCCGCGCTTAAGGAAATCAAAAAGCTCGACGGCAACGCGAAGGTGATCATGTGTTCTGCGATGGGTCAGCAAGCGATGGTTATTGATGCCATCCAGGCTGGAGCAAAGGACTTTATTGTCAAGCCGTTCCAAGCGGATCGCGTTATCGAAGCGATTAAGAAAACGTTAGGGTAACGGTTTCCCTATCATGAAGGATCCTAGAATGCGCGCGGCTCTCCTTACGCTAGTAGGGTGGGCTGCATTGCCGACACTGGCTGCTGCTGATTCCAGCGGCATCGGTGACCTGGGGCAGCCGCAGGACAATATTCCCGGCGCATCGGCCTCAGATTTGATCAGCAGCCTCGTTTGGGTCATGGTTGCGCTGGCCGTCGTCGTCGCGCTAATCCTGTTTGCACTGAAGTGGCTGTCCAAGCGCAATCAGCTATGGGGCGGCAACCGTTCCATGCGTTCGCTTGGCGGTATAGCGCTGGGCCAGAATCAATCGCTTCAGGTTGTAGATATAGGCGGGCGAATCTATATTGTAGGCGTTGGACAACAAATTACGTTGCTGGATAAGCTGACCGATCCGGAGGAGGCGGCGCAGCTGGCAGCCGCATTGGAGCGTCAGGGCGATACGACATGGAAGAGGGTGGACTTTAAGTCCATCTTGGACAAGTGGCAGCGCCGCTCCAAGACTGACGGGGATGAGCCAGGGGAGTGGAACGAAGCCTCCAGCTTCCAGGATATGCTTCAATCCAAGATGAGCAAGCAGTCCGATCGCAAACAGCAATTGGAGGCTATGCTTCATGAACATAATACAAATGAACGGTTGATGGATCATGAGAAGAAATAAGCTGCTGCTGTCTATTGCTGCTGTGCTGCTGTTCTCGATGCTGGCGCAGCCGCATGCTTTCGCCAATCCCCTGCCAGACGTGTCAATCGACATCGGAGGGGCGGAGGGGGAGCAGCCGGGCACTAGCGCTTTAACGCTATTGCTGCTCATTACCGTGTTAAGCCTTGCGCCAGCCATACTCGTGCTGATGACCAGCTTCACAAGAATCGTCATCGTTCTCAGCTTCGTCAGGACGTCCCTCGGGACTCAGATGATGCCCCCGAATCAGGTGCTGATCGGACTCGCGTTATTTCTCACCTTGTTCATTATGGCGCCTACGTTCGGCCAGGTGAACGAGACGGCCCTTCAGCCCTATCTGAAGGGGGAATTGACGCAGACGGAAGCATTCGATAAGGCTGCGGTACCGATGAAGGAATTTATGTTCGTCCATACAAGGGAAAAGGATCTCATGCTCTTCATGAATTATACGAAGACGGAGAAGCCGGCGACCATAGAAGACATACCGCTGACTGTTCTTGTCCCAGCATACGCAATCAGTGAGCTGAAGACAGCGTTCCAGATGGGATTTATGATCTTTATCCCGTTTCTGGTTATCGATATGATCGTATCCAGCACGCTAATGGCAATGGGTATGATGATGCTGCCGCCTATTATGATTTCGCTTCCTTTTAAGCTGCTCCTGTTTGTTCTGGTAGACGGGTGGTACTTGATCACCAAATCGTTGCTGCTCAGTTTTAATACATGATAAGTGCAGGTGATGAAGGCGATGAGCGCGGATTTTGTAATCGGACTAGCCGGAGATGCGGTTTTTACCGTTCTGAAAGCCAGCGCACCCATGCTTGCACTTGCTCTGATAGTAGGTTTGATCGTCAGCGTGTTCCAGGCGACGACGCAAATCCAGGAGCAGACGCTTGCTTTTGTCCCAAAAATTGTCGCTGTGTTTGTATCCATTATCGTATTTGGTCCATGGATACTGAATACGATCGTCGATTTCACCTACAACTTACTGAATAATCTTCATCAGTATATCGGTTAGGTTGTGAGAGCATGAATGCGATCGTACAGGGTTTCCCCATTTTTTTGCTTATTTTTTGTCGAATTACTGCGTTTTTCGTCGTTGCTCCAGTCTTTTCTTCCCGAGGTGTGCCGAATACGTTTAAACTGGGCCTCGGCTTTTTTATATCGCTGATCGTGTTTCTCTCCTATGGCATGGAGCAGACGATCGTCCCGGATGCGCTTTATGTCTTGTCGGTGCTGAGGGAAATTATTATCGGTCTATTAATAGGGTTCGTCGTTTATCTGTTTTTTATGGTGGTGCAAACCGCTGGCGCTTTAATGGATATGCAGATCGGCTTTGCGATGGCGAACGTCGTAGATCCGCATTCCGGTGTTTCGGCGCCGCTTCTGGGCAATTTCAAATTTATGCTGATGCTGGTCGTTTTCCTGATGATGAACGGCCATCATTATATGCTATCTGGACTGATGGACAGCTACCAGTGGATCCCGCTGGATAATGAGCTGTTCGCCAGGCTGATGAGCGGTAACGTAACGGAGCTGCTGGTAAGAGTGTTCAGCAATACGTTTCTGCTGGCCCTGCAAATCGCTGCCCCGCTCGTAGTGGCTATGTTTCTGACAGATTTAGGGTTAGGCTTTTTGACGAAAACAGCGCCTCAATTCAATGTATTTGTTATTGGTGTGCCATTGAAGCTGATGCTGGGTTTATTTTTGATCGTCCTGCTTATGCCAGGACTTGCGACCTTGTTCGAGAAGCTGTTCTCCATTATGTTCGATTCGCTGGAGCAGCTGTTCGCGGTAATTCAAGGCGGATCGCAAGAAGGACAATAGGAGGCTTTCAAGGGTGCGCAAGTTTCGATTCCAGCTTGATTTGCAGATGTTCAACCAAGAGAAAACGGAAAAAGCGACACCCAAGAAACGCCAGGATGCCAGGAAGAAGGGCCAGGTCGCCAAATCGCAGGATTTGCCCGGAGCATTTATTCTTCTGTTCGTGTTCGCTTCATTCATGATGCTTGGCGATTATTATAGAAACCGCGTGGATGCCATGTTCGGCGGACTCTTCCAGCATTGGCTCAATATGGAGCTGACAACCGCCAACGTCATGGAGCTGTTTATGAATATTGCCGCGCAATTTCTTATGATGCTGCTGCCCATTTTCGCCATCGTTATGCTGGCGGGCGTTGTCGGCAACATCATGCAATTCGGATTTTTGCTTACGGGAGAAGGTCTTAAATTTCAGCTGAAGAAGCTAAATCCCATCGAAGGCTTTAAACGTATTTTTTCGATGAGAAGCTTGGTTGAATTTCTGAAAAGCATCTTGAAGGTAACGATTATCGCCATACTGGTCTACACGACCATCATGCGCGAATGGGACGAGATGCTGACACTTTCCAGCAAGCCACTGGAAGCCATTTTCTCCTTTGCGTCGCACCTGACGATCATGCTGGGGCTGCAGGTTTCTGCTGTGCTGGCGGTGCTGGCCTTTCTTGATTTTCTATACCAGAAATACGAGCACGAGAAAAGCTTAAGGATGTCGAAGCAGGACATTAAAGATGAATACAAGAAATCGGAAGGCGATCCGTTGATTAAAAGCCGGATTCGCGAGCGTCAGCGCAAGATGGCGCTGCAGAGAATGATGCAGGATGTTCCCAAAGCGGATGTCGTCATTACGAACCCGACGCACTTCGCAATCGCGCTCAAATACGATGCTTCCAACATGGAGGCGCCGACCATTCTCGCCAAGGGCATGGATCATGTGGCGCTCAGAATTAAGGAAATCGCCAAGGAGAATGGCGTCATCACAATGGAAAACAAGCCGCTTGCCCGAGCGCTGTACGAATGTGCCGAGATCGGAGACGTCATCCCGGCAGATTTGTTCCAGGCAGTTGCAGAGGTACTCGCTTATGTATACAAATTGAAAGGCCGCAGAAGGTAAGAGCGGCGTGTCTGTCCACAGCGCAGAAGAAGGAGGGGATCCATCATGAAACCAAAAGATTTATTCATTATTCTGGGCATTATCGGCATCGTACTCATGATGATCATTCCGATACCGATCCTCCTAATCGACATCCTTCTTATCCTGAATATATCCATCGCATTAATGATATTGCTGGTTTCCATGAATACAAGGGAAGCTCTTGATTTCTCTATATTTCCTTCCTTGCTCCTCATTACAACGCTGTTCAGGCTGGCACTATCGGTATCGACTACGAGAAGTATTCTGCAGAACGCCGAGGCCGGCGATGTCATCGCAACGTTCGGCAGCTGGGTGGGCGGCGGCGAGGTTGTCATTGGCTTCATTGTCTTCCTGATCCTAGTCGTCGTTCAATTTATCGTTATTACCAAAGGTTCAGAACGCGTAGCCGAGGTTGCGGCAAGATTCACGCTGGATGCGATGCCCGGCAAGCAGATGAGTATAGACGCCGATCTCAATTCCGGTCTGATCAATGAGCAGCAGGCCAAGGATCGCCGCTCTAAGATTGAGCGGGAAGCGGACTTCTACGGCGCCATGGACGGTGCGAGCAAGTTTGTCAAAGGCGATGCCATCGCTACCATCATCATCTTAATTATTAACCTGATCGGCGGCTTTATTGTCGGCATGGCCATGCATGGCATGGAGTTTTCTGAAGCATTGGAGACCTTCTCCATTCTGACGATTGGTGACGGTCTAGTAGCACAAATTCCTGCTCTGTTAATTTCCACGGCAGCCGGCTTAATTGTTACTCGCGCGGCATCGGATGGCAATCTGTCGGAGGATGTGACGGGGCAGCTGTTCAAGTACCCCAAGATGCTGTATATAGCAGCGGGAACGATTGCCGTGCTTGGTTTGACTCCAATCGGCATTATGACCACGTGGCCATTCGCCGGGCTTCTGGCATTCGGAGCATATACGATGCAGAAGAGAATGGACAAGCGGCAGGAGCAGGAGGAGCTGCTTGTGGAGGAGCAGCAAATCGAGGAGGTACGCAGTCCGGAGAGCGTCATCAGCTTGCTGCAAGTGGACCCGATCGAATTCGAGTTTGGGTATGGTCTGATCCCACTGGCGGATACCCAGCAGGGCGGCGACTTGCTTGATCGTATCATTATGATTCGACGTCAATGCGCGCTGGAGCTTGGACTTGTTGTACCGGTCATTCGCATCCGCGACAACATCCAGCTTCGTCCAAATGAATATGTGATCAAAATCAAAGGAAACGCCGTGGCGCGAGGTGATTTGCTTCTTAATCATTATTTGGCAATGAGCCCGGGCTTCGATGACGACTCCGTTGTCGGTATTGAAACAACAGAACCAGCGTTCGGGCTACCCGCTCTCTGGATTGATGAGACGATGAAGGAGAGGGCCGAGCTGTCCGGCTATACGATCGTCGATCCTCCGTCGGTTGTCGCCACTCATCTGACAGAGGTCGTCAAGCGTCATGCTCATGAACTGATTGGCCGACAAGAAGCGAAGATGCTGGTGGAGAACGTCAAGGAATCCTATCCGGCGCTTATCGATGAGCTGATTCCTTCCATTCTTACGGTGGGGGATGTGCAGAAGGTGCTCGCCAAGCTGCTGAAGGAAAAGGTGTCTATTCGCGATTTGGTAACGATCTTCGAAGCGCTGGCTGACCATGGCCACTATACTAAAGACCCCGACATTCTGACGGAATACGTCAGACAAGCCTTGTCCCGCCAAATCACGCAGCAATTCGCCCCTGGCGGAGATACGCTGCGAGTTATTACGGTAGGGCCGCAGCTTGAGAAGAAGATCGCGGAATCCGTTCAACAGACAGAGCATGGCAGCTATATCGCCCTGGATCCGATATCAACACAAAGTATATATCAGAAGCTGAATGAGCATGTGAGCCGCCAAATTCAATCCGGCCAGCAGCCAATCGTATTGGCTTCGCCTACAATCCGCATGTATCTGAGACAAATAATCGAACGGACGATGCAGGAGGTGCCAGTTCTATCTTACAGCGAGCTGGAGCCTTCCGTTGAAGTCCAAAGCGTAGGGGTGGTGAATCTATGAGAGTAAAGCGCTACGTGGTGAACGCCTTGCCGGAGGCTGTATCGCAAATCCGCACTGATCTAGGCAAGGATGCCGTGATATTGGACACAAAGGAAATAAAGGTTGGCGGCTTTATGGGCATGTTTCGCAAGAAGAAGATGGAAGTTATTGCGGCTGTGGAATCCAATTCGCCCAAGGCACAGAATCCAGCGCCTAGAAAAACGACGCCTGAGGTTCACGCCGTGGTGGAGCAAATCCTGCAGACAGCCCAGCGAGGCGCTAGTGCAGCCACTGCAGTAATGGATGCGCCAGCAGCGCCATACGCCGCGGCAGCATCTGCAGCGGCTGTGAAGCCGAGCGCGCCCCCGCGGGAAGAAATCGACCAGTTTATTGTGAATGAAATTCGCGATCTGCGCGAGTATATGGTCAAGCTCTCCAAGCAGCAGGGCCTTACTCAATTATCGGAGCCTATCGCGCTGCTCAAGACACGATTAACCCAGCAGGAGCTTGACGAGGCATGGATTGACAAGATCGTCGAGGATCTGCTGGAGAAGCAGAAGCTAGAAAACCGCTCCTATCAGAAGGAAGAGGTCTGGCAGCAAGCCAAACGTATTCTGTCTGAGTGGCTGGAGCCTTATTGCAACGCGGAGATCAGCAGCGAGACCCGAATCGTTCATTTTGTGGGACCGACAGGAGTTGGGAAAACAACAACGATTGCGAAGCTTGCCGCCGAGCAGACGATAAAGCGAGGCAAAAAAGTTGGTTTTATTACTTCCGATACGTACAGAATAGCGGCTGTCGATCAGCTGAGAACGTACGCGAATATATTAAACGTTCCACTGGAGGTCGTATTTTCTCCATCCGATCTGCCCAAAGCCTACAAAGGATTGGCAGAAAGGGACCTGATCTTCATGGACACGGCAGGACGCAATTTCCGCAGCGAGCTGCACGTATCGGAAGTCATCAGCCTTCTGCAGTCGAATGAGCCTAACGAAACGATTTTAGTGTTAAGCCTAACGGGCAAAACGTCGGATATGTCGATCATCGCAGAACGGTTCACCAAATACGGCATACACAAGGTGCTGTTTACGAAGCTGGACGAAACAACGGTGTACGGTGCCATTTTTAACTTAATCCTTAAATATCAGCTGCAACCGATCTATTTGGCCAGCGGCCAAACCGTACCAGATGATATTGAGCGATTCCGGGTGCAGGTCTATCTGGATCAGCTGTTAGGAGACGGCGAAAATGAATGATCAGGCTGAAGCGCTGCGCAATTTAGTCAGACAGCAGGAGCATCGCACAGACCAGAGAAACACACGTATTATTACCGTGACCAGCGGCAAGGGCGGCGTTGGCAAGTCCAATTTCAGCTTGAACTTCGCCATAGCTCTGAAACGTCTTGGGAAAAAGGTTCTTGTGTTCGATGCCGATATCGGCATGGCCAATATTGATGTATTAATGGGGAGAAGCTCGCAATACAGCTTGTACCATCTGCTGAAGCAGGAAAAAACGATTTGGGATATTATCGCGGTGGGACCGGAGGACATCCACTATATTGCTGGCGGCTCAGGCTTCAAGGATTTGCTGGAGCTGTCCAACGATCAGCTCAACCGGTTCGCCGGAGAAATTGAGAAGCTTCACGGCGAATACGATGTGATCCTGTTTGACACAGGCGCGGGATTGTCTAAGGAAACGGTCAAATTCATCTCATCCGCCCAGGAGACCATTGTGGTTACAACCCCTGAGCCAACGTCAATTACCGATGCGTACGCCCTGATCAAAATGGTGAAGGCCATGGACATGAGCATTTCGTTCAAGCTGGTCGTAAATCGTTCATCCGATTTCAAGGAAGGAAGGGATACAGCCCAGAAGATCAGCTTAGTCGCTCATCGATTCCTCCAATCGGAGCTTCCGACGCTGGGGATCCTGCCGGACGACCCGCATGTATCCAAGGCGGTCAAGCGTCAGGTGCCATTTATTATCGCGTTTCCCGACAGCGATGCCGCGGCAGCGATTACTCGAATAGCGAAGGAGTTTCTAGACATTCCACAGTCGAACGGTGATGCCAGCGGCGTCAAAGGATTCCTGACCAAATTATTCAGACTTTCAAGATAATCCTTTGGAAATGAGGTGGGAAGCGATGGCTCCCTATCGGGTTCTTGTAGTGGATGATTCCGCCTTCATGCGGAAAATTATAAGCGACCTTATCCTTCAGGACGGACAATTCGAAATAGCCGCCACGGCCAGCAATGGTCTTGAAGCAGTCATGATGGCAGCAGAGCTGAAGCCGGATGTCATGACTATGGACTTGGAGATGCCTAAGATGAATGGGCTTGACGCGCTGCAGCTCATCATGAAGGCAGGACCGATTCCCATTATTATGTTGTCGGGAATAAGCGAGGACAATACAAGAGATACAATCAAGGCGCTGCAATTCGGAGCCTTTGACTTTATTCGCAAGCCTACGGTGGGCACCTCTGGAGACGACATTAACCATGTCGGCGAACAGCTTCTGGAGAAGCTGAAAACGGCGGTGCTCGCCAAGCGGAGCAGTCGCAGCGTGCTTGCCGAGGGGTCTGCGCAGAAGCTCGCATCTGCCGAGCTGACTCAAACGGCTGACACGCTTCAAGGGGAAGCGCCGTCCAAGCCGAAGCCGGCTTCGAAGCTGGTCAGAGGAGGGCTGACGGATAAGCCGGCATCCCCGCTTACGCAAGCTAAATCCAATACTTATGCTTCAAAAACGGATAAGACAACCAAGACAGAGCGAACAGAGCGAGGAAAGCCGCAAAGCCTAGGCGGCAAAACAATCGTTCCGCGGGCTAAAGAAGAGCCTCCGGCAGCTGCTCCGTCGACGAAGTTGAAGTTGTCTTCCACTGCACATAATCCGGCAAGCAAAGGAAAGCAAGCCGAAACCTTCAAGCATTTGGTCGCCATCGGAACCTCAACAGGCGGTCCGCGGGCATTGCACGAGGTGATCTGCTCCCTGCCGGGAAGCTTCCCGGCGCCGGTTCTAATCGTTCAGCATATGCCGCCCAGATTCACCAAATCGCTGGCACAGCGGTTGGACAGCTTCAGCGAGCTGAACGTACATGAAGCGGAGCAGGGCATGAGAGTTGCAGCAGGTCACGCTTACATCGCGCCAGGCGGCTATCATATGGAGTTGGCCAAAGACGGAGCAGGCTACTTCATAAGACTGACGGAGGCGCCTCAGCGCAACGGTCACCGCCCTTCCGTAGATGTCATGTTCGAATCACTGCTGTCCTTCAAGGAGCTGGAGCGTCATGCGGTTGTCATGACGGGGATGGGCAGCGATGGCGCCCGAGGGCTCAAAGCCCTGCTGGACAACGGCGCCGCTACAACGATTGCGGAAGCGGAGGAAACCTGCATCGTCTACGGCATGCCCCGTTCCGCGGTGGAATGCGGAGCTGCCCAGAAGGTGCTCCCGCTTCAACAAATTGCATCCAAGCTTGTCAGCGCTGTAATCAATTGATTAGACATATTTTCAATAGGAGGTGCTAGAAAATGGATATGAATGCGTATTTGTCCATGTTTATCGACGAATCCAATGATCATCTGCAATCCTTGAATGAAAATCTGCTGCAGCTGGAAGGCGATCCTGAAGATTTGAGCATCGTACAATCCATCTTCCGTTCTGCACATACGCTCAAAGGCATGTCCGCTACAATGGGGTTTGAGGATTTGGCGGCATTGACGCACGAGATGGAGAACGTGCTGGATCTCGTCCGCAACAGCAAGCTTAAGATGGACAGCTTCATCTTCGATACGCTGTTCAAAGGTTTGGACGCGCTTGAGGCCATGGTGCAGGACATCATTGACGGCGGCACCGGCAAAGCAGATGTTACGGCCATTGTCGCCTCGCTTCAGACCATTCTGAAGAGCGACTACAAGAGCGGGGCTGCCTCGGCAGCGCCAGCGGCAAGTCCCGCTGGGCAAGCTGAAGGCGCATCTGCCTTGCTGGACCAGTTCCAATCCTCCATCTTGCTGCAATCCATGGAAAGCGGCCACGAGCCTTATTATGTGCAGGTGACGCTGGATGAGACCTGTGTTCTGAAGGCTGCGCGGGCATATATGGTGTTCGACGTCCTGGAGAGAACGGGCGAGGTTGTCAAGTCGGACCCTTCCGTTCAAGATCTGGAGCAGGAGAAGTTCGACCGTTCTTTCAAGGTGTTTACGATCTCAACCGTTACTGCGGATTCGCTGCAGGCGCAAATCGCGAATATATCCGAGGTCGCCTCGGTGGAAGTGACGCCGCTTGATCCCGAATCGTTGGCCTCTCTGACTGCTGCGCCTGCCGCGGCGGCAGTGGAAGCCCCTCCTAAGCCGGCTGAAGCCCAGGAGGCGACTCCGGCTGAAGCTGCGAAGAAGGAAGCAGGAGAGCCGGCCAAGCGAGCGGCTGGCGGCGGACAAGCTGCTGTAGGCAGAACGATTCGTGTCGATATCGACCGTCTGGACACGTTAATGAACCTGTTCAGCGAGCTGTTGATTGACCGCGTTCGACTGGAGCAGCTGGCTAGTGAGGTGAAGCGCAACGACCTGACGGAGACCGTGGAGCATATGTCCCGGGTCAGCTCGGATCTCCAGAATATCGTGCTTAAGCTGCGGATGGTGCCGGTGGACTCCGTATTCAACCGCTTCCCGCGCATGGTTCGCGATCTCGCGAAGTCGCTCGACAAGAAGATTGATCTCGTTATTACTGGCGCGGATACGGAGCTTGACCGGACCGTCATTGATGAGATCGGCGATCCGCTCGTTCACTTGCTTCGCAATTCGGTAGACCATGGCATTGAGACGACGACAAAGCGTCTGGAGTCAGGGAAGCCGGAGATGGGTACGATTCGTCTGAGCGCTTATCATAGCGGCAATCATGTCTTCATCGAGGTGGAAGAGGACGGCGCTGGCATCAATCAGGAGAAGGTGCTCAAAACCGCGATCAAAAACGGGGTTATTACTGAAGAAGAGAGCTTGAAGCTAAATGCCGATGAAATTAATATGCTGATCTTCGCCCCAGGCTTCAGCACGGCAGACAAAATATCGGATATATCAGGCCGCGGCGTTGGACTTGATGTTGTTAAAACCAAAATTACTTCCTTGGGCGGCAATGTGACGGTACATTCCGAATTCGGCAAAGGCACCAAGTTTTCGGTCCAGCTGCCGCTCACGCTGTCGATTATATCGGCGATGCTTATTAAGCTGGGCTCCGAGAAATATGCGATCCCGCTTACTTCCATTGTGGAGACCGGCATCGTGAAGCGCAGCAGCATGCTTAATGTTCACGGCAACCGGATGATTAAATTCCGTAATTCCATCATACCAGTCGTATCGCTCAGCCAGGTGCTGGAGTCTCCAGACTTTGATGAGACGGCTGAAGAAGAAAATGAAATGATCGTCATTCGCAAAGGCGATAAGTGGGCGGCGGTAATCGTCGATGAATTTATTGGCCAAAGCGAGATTGTACTCAAAACACTGGGCAAATATTTGACCAATGTTCACGCGATTTCTGGCGCGACCATTCTCGGCGATGGCCAGGTGGCGCTCATTATTGACCCGAACGCTTTAATTAAATAAGGGAGGTTATGTACGATGGGAGAAGAATTGAAGGTAATCGTATTCGGGCTAGGCAACGAAGAGTACGGAATTGAAGTGGAACGAGTGCGCACCATCGAGCGATTGTCCCCAATTACAAGAGTACCGAAGACAGCAGCCTTCATTAAAGGCGTCATTAATCTTCGCGGCGTTGTTGTCCCGGTCCTCGATCTTAGAGGCCGCTTCGGTCTCGAGGAGACCTCGCCTACGGAGCATTCGCGCATTATCGTTGTAGCCGTCGGCGAAATTGAAGTCGGATTTATTGTGGATGCGGCTAACGATGTTATTGATATTGATACCGACAACATCGACACTCCGCCAGAAATCGTAGGCGGCATCAAGGCCAAATACTTGCGCGGCATTGCCAAGCTGGGGGAAGGGCGCCTGCTTATTATGCTGAACCTGTCGGAAGTGTTGAACCGCAACGAAATTGTTCAGATCGAGCAGCTTGAGGTATAAGCCGTGAGCGGATTTGATTCGTTTAAAGCGTTTGAGCTGGATGTGCTGAAGGAAGTAGGCAATATCGGCGCAGGCAATGCGGCGACCGCCCTGTCGAAGCTGCTGGACAAGCCCGTTGATATGGCTGTTCCGAAGGTCAGCCTTCTTCCCTTTGAAGAGGTGGCGGAACGGGTGGGCGGCGCGGAGCAGATCGTTTTGGCCGTATTTCTCCGCGTTGAAGGCGAGGCTCCCGGCAATATGTTCTTTATTATTGAAGAGCCCGCAGCCAAACGGATGCTGAACCAGATGATGTCCATCAATCATGTGGAGAG
Source organism: Paenibacillus sp. PL2-23 (assembly GCF_040834005.1). Lineage (NCBI taxonomy): Bacteria > Bacillati > Bacillota > Bacilli > Caryophanales > Paenibacillaceae > Paenibacillus > Paenibacillus sp. PL2-23. Next base: position 3,186,845 of record NZ_CP162129.1, on the reverse strand, counting down.
TGAAGGCTATTCGGAGATGGAGCTTTCCGCCTTATGCGAAATTGGCAATATACTAGCTGGCTCTTATCTATCCTCCTTGGCTGATTTCACTAAGCTTCCGATGGCGCCATCCGTACCGTCTATCGCGCTTGATATGGCCGGCGCCATACTAAGCTACGGTCTTATGCAATTCGGTGAAATGGGCGATTCCGCCCTATTGATCGAAACGACATTTATTGAAGACAGACAAGCGCTGGAAGGCCATTTCTTCCTGATCCCTGATCCGGATTCTTTCAACAAAATTTTCAAGGCACTGGGAGTCGATTTGGGATGATAGGGCAGCCGTTAGTGAAGGTGGGTATGGCGGATCTCAACATTGCCGTTGAAGGTGCCGTCCTCAAAACAACCGGTCTGGGCTCATGCGTAGGGCTTACATTATTCGATCCCAAGTGCAAGGTTGCAGGCATGGCGCATGTCATGCTGCCCTCCTCCAGTATTGCCCGCGAATCGCAAATTAATGTTGCCAAATATGCGGATACGGCTATACCAGAGCTCCTAGATCGCATGCTGGCGGTGGGAGCTCGAATCGAGCGCATGGAGGCCAAGATGGCCGGCGGCGCACAGATGTTCGCTATGGGCGGCTCTGATACGCTTCGCATAGGGCCGCGCAATGTGGATAGCTGCATCGAGATGCTGGAGCGATTCCGCATTCCGATCAGGGGGCAGGACACGGGCGGGAACTATGGGAGAACGGTTGAGTTTGACAGCGTCAAGGGTATTCTATTCATTAGAAGCGTGCAGTTTGGGGTAAAGGAGATTTAAGATGCTGGGAACATGGCGATGGAATGTAGCTTTTGGCATATTGGGAATAGCGCTGACTGCGATATTCTCATTCGGCAACAATCCGTTGACCGTTGTTTTGCTCAGAGGATTGTACGCATTTGCGGCTTTTTTCCTGCTTGGTTACGTCGCAAGGCTTGTATGGGGGATGATCTTGCAGCCTCCGGCCTTGTCGGCGAACGGGGAGGAAGGGGCTGATGAGCAAGTGAAAGGGCAGCAGCTCGATGTGACGACACCGGACGAAGTTGACGACATTAACGATTTGTTAAAAGCACAGCTGCAAGGAGGAGGGTCGGCTGAACCGCCCGCTCCTGCGGATGCGCAGAAGCAAGCTGAGTTTCGACCTTTGGCCCCGCCTCAATTCGTATCCAACACGAACAAACAACCAGAAGAATTGGTGAAAGCCATACGTCACCTGACAGGAGAGTGAGTCGATGACAGAGCTAAAAACGCCTCATTTGACAAACATCCAGATGTGGCAAGCATGGAGAGAGCGCGGCGATCTTGAAGCCAAAAAGCAGCTAATCGAAAACTATCTGCCTCTTGTTGATTACGTAACGAACAGGATGGCGATTGGCTTGCCCAAAAACGTCATCAAAGACGACCTGGCAAGCCACGGCGTGATGGGGCTGATCGATGCTATCGAAAAGTTCGATTACATGCGCGGCTTGCAGTTCGAGACCTACGCGTCCTGGCGTATTCGCGGCGCTATTATCGATGGACTTCGCCAAGGCGATTGGGTGCCGCGCTCCGTAAGGGAGAAAGCGAAGCGGGTCGAGGACGCCTATCAGCATTTGGAGCAAAAAATGATGCGTTCCGTGACGGACGCTGAAGTGAGCGACTATCTGCAGGTGTCGGAGAAGGAATTTGTGGCTATGCTGCATGATATATCCGTAGCGACCATCTGCTCTCTCGAGGATCCTATACGCGAAGAAGAAAGCGAAACTCGGATGTCGCTATTAATAGACGATAAAGCCAAAAATCCAGACTTCAAGGTTCATGAATTTTATTTGAAGGATACGCTGGCAGCGGGCATTGACCGGCTGACGGAGAAGGAGCGGACCGTAATCTCCCTGTTTTATTATGAAGAGCTTTCACTAAGCGAGATCGCGGAAGTCATGTCATTGTCGCCCTCCCGTATTTCCCAGCTACACTCCAAAGCTATCCTGCGTTTGCGGGCGGCACTTGCGAATCAGAGGGATCAACTGATGCAGCATTAGAGAGGAGGGAGCAAGGTGGACTTTTCACAGCTTGACACTTACCTGCGCATTCAGGCTTCTGCTGACAAGCTATCTGCCTTTTTGACATTCACTCGAATAACGGATGAATTCTCATGCAGTGCGTTTGATATGGAACAATATATACGAAGCAAGGGAGTTGTACACGGACTCCGCACCCAGGTTATAGAGCAAATATGCAAGGATCCCATCTCTTTCAGCAAAGAGCAGACCGTCATCGCTCAAGGCGATAATCCGCCAGCCGGCAAGGACGGTTATGTGCGCTTTGCGTTCAGCATGGGGAATGAGGACCATCAGCCGTCCGAGGATGAGGGCGGCAAGGTGGATTTGAAGCAGGTAACCAAGCTCAACAATGTATTGCGCGGGCAGCTGATTGCAGAGCTCATCGAGCCGCTCTCCGGCCCTGCCGGCATGACGGTTACAGGAGAAGAACTCGCGCCGAAGCTCGGGAAGCGGGCGCGGTTCAAAATTGGAAAAAACGTCGTGGTCAATGAATCGGCCATGTACGCCGCGATAGACGGATTAGTGACGCAGACGGAAAAAGGTAAAATAAACGTATTTCCCGTCTATGAGGTGAACGGGGATGTCGATTACAGTGTAGGCAATATTGACTTTGTGGGAACCGTTGTCATTCGCGGGAATGTGTTGAACGGTTTCCGTGTCAAAGCCTCCGGCGATATTCGTGTTGTAGGCGGCGTTGAAGGCGCCGAGCTGGAATCGGAGGGTTCTATTGAAATTACAAGCGGCATTATGGCCGGCAATAAAGGGCATGTCAGGGCGGGACGCAACATCAAAAGCTCCTTTATCCAGGATGGGAACGTTGTAGCGGGCGAAGACATCATCGTATCGCAGAGCATCATGCATTCCACCGTTAAGGCGGGGAAAAATGTAATCTGCTCCGGCGCTAAAGGACTGATCGTAGGAGGTATTGTTCAAGCTGGCGAGCAGGTGAGTGTTCGCACGCTTGGCAATGTTATGTCTACAGCAACGGTGGTGGAGGTCGGCGTCAACCCTCAGCTGAGGGAGGAGCTGCTGCAGCTTCGTTCAACGATTAAGCAATCGTACGAAAGCAACGAAAAGACGGAGAAGGCGCTTGTGCTGCTGGATCAGCTGGCTGCCGCTGGGCAGCTGTCGGCTGAGCGTCTGGAAATGCGCGCCAAGCTGAACGCAACCAAGCGTCAGACGATTGCGTTGATTGAGCAATCCAAGTCGAGAATGCTGGAAATCGAACGTACACTGGAGGATACAGACCGCTCCAAGGTGAACGTCAGCGGGACGGTGTACAGCGGAACCAAGGTCGTAATCGGCCGGTACACCAAATTCGTCAAAGACAGCGCGCAGCGCGTCTCCTTCAAGCTTATGGATGGAGATATTTCGCTTACACCTTATCATGCCTGACCGGGACTAGCGGAAGGAGTTCGAGCCTATGACCTTCAAGCCTCTGGATTTCCAAATGTCCGTGCCAAGAACGCAGGAGTTCGGCGGCATGCATCAGCAATCGCTCCAGCGTCCCATAACGGAGCAGACGATGCTTGCCAGCGGGACGGCCAAGCAGACCGAGGAGATGCGCAGACAGAACACAGCTATTGAAAAATCCTCAAATCTGGATGTCAAAACGGATCAAGACAGTCCGGATGGCAATCCTTATAAGAAGCGGAAGCCCAAAAAGAAGGATGACAATGCGGAGCAAGAACCCCAGCCGGATACGCCGGCACACCCGTTCAAAGGTCATCACTTCGACATTAAGCTTTAAAAGGTCCGTAGAATAGATCAAAGGCGGGATGCAACCGATGGATTCATGGCAAACGATAGCGCTTGTGGGAGCGGTCGTCATCATGGTTGCTTTCTTCGTGCCGAAGAAGAAGCCGGAAGCGGAGGAGTCCACGCAATCGGTGCGCAACATGGAGACGGCTCTCGATCAATTTATGGAAAACATGGAGAAGGATAATGAACAGCTGATGCAGCTTGTTGCGGAAACGCAAAAAAGCTCAAAGCTGGAGGCCGTCAGGAAGGACGAGCGGATCGCGTCGCTGGAGCAGCGCTGCGGCCAGCTGGAGAAGCTGCTGCAGGATGCCATTGTGAGTCCCGCATTGGCTGCAGCCCATCCCCAGCCTCGATTGGCACAGCCTCCAGCCTCTCATCCGGGCCTGTCAAGCGGCACTCCCGCTGAGAAGAATCCGGTTGACGCGCTTCAGCCTGCGTCCCCTGACTACGCGGAGCAGGAGCCTAAGCCCAAGCCGGATTCCATTCATGCAAGATATGCCGAGCTGTTCCAGCTCTATGGTGAAGGCAAATCGGTTGAAGCCATTGCCAAAAGGCTTGGCATGAACAAAGGCGAGGTACAGCTGATTATCGGGTTGTCCAGGCAGGAGGAGGCTGCGCATGCCTAACCTGCGAACATTCCTGCTGGGGCTGGGCACTGGCATTATTGTAGGAGCGCTGCTGGTTCAGCTGTTCCAGCTGGGCGAGAGGAGCCAGGATCGGCTCAACGCGATTGGCGCTGAGCTGAGCGGCGGCGCTGCCGCCCAAGAGAGCCCAGGCTTATCGTCGCCCCCAGAGCAGCCTGAGGCGACAGGGACTGCCGATGCTGACAAGCTCGACGCAGCGCCCTCTACGCCTGCTCCGGCCTCCCAGGAGCCGTCTGCCGTTCAGAGCGGGCAGGGTGAATTAAGGCTCATTCATATCACTCCCGGGATGAATCTGAATCAGACGGAGAAGCTGTTGCTGGATCAACAAATTATTGAGCAAGCAGGCGAATTTGTGAAACAGATGCAAAGCGGCAAGCTAAAGGTTCGCGCCGGTTATTTCGTTCTTCCAACCGGCGCCGGCGTGGAAGCGGCGGTCCAAGCTGTTACGAGCAAGCCTCTGTCCAAATACGCGGCTGAGCAGATGGTAGCCAACCAATCTTAAGGCGCTCCCGTCGAAATTAATCGATTTATAGAACGAGTTGTTGCACCGCATGCCTAACTGTGATATATTAAATGACGGTGTTAAAAACACACGCGGGTCAATTTCATTAACGGTGCTTTCGCCCGGCGAAAGTTTTAGTGGAAGATGCGATTCGCGGAGGGACACAAAAAACCATAACAGGAGGTGTTGAAGAGATGGCGGTTATTTCCATGAAGCAGCTTCTTGAAGCTGGGGTACACTTCGGTCACCAGACACGTCGTTGGAACCCAAAGATGGATCGTTATATCTTCACAGAAAGAAACGGAATTTACATTATCGACTTGCAAAAAACGGTTAAGAAAGTTGACGAGGCGTACAACTTTGTTAAATCGATCGCTGCAGAGGGCGGCACTATGCTGTTCGTAGGCACGAAGAAGCAAGCTCAGGATTCGGTGAAAGAAGAAGCTGAGCGTTGCGGCAACTTCTACATCAACCAGCGCTGGTTGGGCGGCACGCTGACGAACTTCCAAACGATTCAGAAGCGTATCGACCGTCTGAAGCAGCTGGAGAAATGGGAAGAGGACGGCACTTTCGAGGTTCTTCCTAAGAAAGAGGTTATCATTCTTCGCAAGGAGAAAGAGCGTCTTGAGAAATTCCTGGGCGGCATCAAAGGCATGAAAGGCCTGCCTAGCGCCCTGTTCGTTATCGACCCGCGCAAAGAGCGTATCGCAGTAGCGGAAGCTCGCAAGCTGGGTATCCCAATCGTAGGTATCGTTGATACGAACTGCGATCCGGACGAGATCGACTATGTCATCCCAGGTAACGACGACGCGATCCGCGCGGTTAAGCTGCTTACAGCTAAGATGGCTGACGCGATCGTGGAAGCGAACCAAGGCGAGCAAACAACTGCTTAAGGTTTAATGGCCTGAGGCAACAATACAAACAACAAAGGGTGGTCAGATGGTGCAAACCTCTCACTGCCCTTTTTTTGAACAAAAATCAGATGTAAACTTTTAGGAGGGTTTCACATGGCAGTTAGCGCAAGCGCGGTAAAGGAACTACGTGAGAGAACGGGAGCAGGCATGCTCGATTGCAAAAAAGCGTTGGATGAAACAGGCGGCGACGTCGAGAAAGCGATCGCTTTGCTTCGTGAGAAAGGTCTGGCGGCTGCAGCGAACAAAGCTGGCCGTATCGCGACTGAGGGCGTAGTAGAATCCTACATTCACGCAGGCGGCCGTATCGGCGTTCTGGTTGAAGTGAACTGCGAAACAGATTTTGTTGCAAAAACGGATCAGTTCCGCGAATTCGCTAGAGACATCGCGATGCAAATCGCTGCCGCTAATCCGAAGTTCGTACGCCGCGAAGAAGTGCCGGGTGACGAGCTGGAGAAGGAAAAGGAAATCCTGAAAAACCAAGCGCTTAACGAAGGCAAGCCAGAAAAAATCGTTGAGAAAATGGTTGAAGGCCGTATCTCGAAATATTATGAAGAGTATTGCTTGCTTGAGCAATCCTTCATTAAAGACCCAGACAAAACAATCTCCGAGCTGCTGAACGAAAAAATTAGCAAAATCGGTGAAAATATTTCCATCCGTCGCTTTGTTCGTTACGAGCTGGGCGAAGGCCTTGAGAAAAAAGTCGACAACTTCGTTGAAGAAGTTATGGCTCAAGCGAAACTGTAATCCGAACGCACAGGCGGGGCGGGGCGTCCGCCCCGCCTTGCTTTTGTCTATCGATCGTTGTGAATTGAATAAAGAGTGTCCTCGGCAGCGGGGGTATGATGGGGGTAAAAACGTTGGAACATCCTGTATTTAAACGCATTGTCTTGAAAGTAAGCGGAGAATCCTTGTCCGGCAACGAAGGATATGGCATCGAGGCTTCCGTTATCTCTTCCATTGCAAACCAAGTGAAGGAAGTCGTAGAGCTCGGCGTTGAGGTTGCAATCGTCGTAGGCGGAGGTAACATCTGGAGAGGAATTGCCGGCACCGCCAAAGGAATCGACCGGGCAACGGCCGATTATATGGGTATGCTGGCTACGGTTATGAACTCGCTTGCTCTTCAGGATGCGCTGGAGCAAATTGATGTGCCAACACGCGTACAAACCTCGATAGCTATGCAGCAGATTGCGGAGCCTTACATTAGACGCCGCGCGATCCGCCATCTGGAGAAGGGGCGTGTTGTCATATTCGCGGCTGGAACAGGCAATCCGTTTTTCTCGACGGATACGACGGCGGCGCTGCGCGCAGCTGAGATAGAGGCGGAAGTCATCTTGATGGCGAAAAACAAGGTGGACGGCGTGTATTCTGCCGACCCGTTCAAGGATGAAACGGCTCAGAAGTTCGAGGAGCTGACGTATCTGGACGTGCTGAATCTGAATCTTGGCGTAATGGACTCCACCGCATCGTCGCTTTGCATGGACAACAATATTCCACTGATCGTGTTCTCCATTACGGAGAGCGGTAATATTAAACGTGTTGTGCTGGGCGAGAAGATCGGTACTATCGTGAAAGGAAGTGCAAAGTAATGCCACAAACCATTAAAAAAAATGCAGAGGAACGGATGGAGAAAGCGATTGGCGCTCTCAAACGCGATCTGTCGACGCTTCGCGCGGGCAAGGCAAGCCCTGCCTTGCTGGATCGTGTGCAGGTTGAATATTACGGCGCTTTGACTCCTCTTAATCAATTGGCGAACATTAATACCCCGGATTCCCGGACGCTGATGATTCAGCCATGGGACAAATCTTCAGTAGCAGCCATCGAAAAAGCGATAATGAAATCGGATCTGGGTCTGACGCCTTCTAACGATGGCTCCGCTATCCGTATTTCGGTTCCGCCGCTGACGGAAGAGCGCCGTACGGAGCTGGTTAAAGCGTCGAAGAAGTTCGGCGAAGAAGCCAAGGTTGCGATCCGCAATATTAGACGCGACGCCAACGACGACGTGAAGAAGCTGGAGAAAACGGATATTTCCGAAGACGAATCGCGTCGCCACCAGGAAGATATTCAGAAGACGACGGATAAATTTATTGCGGAAGTGGATAAGGTGTTATCCGCCAAAGAAAAAGAAATTATGGAAGTTTAAATGACCCAAAAGCCCCTCCGTTAGGTGGGGTTACGTTTTTAAAGACGCATGCATGCTTACATTATGAAGGCCTTCGGTTGGGAGGAAGCAAGATGATCAAGCGACTATGGGCCAAGCTGGGCCTTTCATCCTCGCCGACTGCCGCTTCGCTGTCAACAGATAATATACCTGTCCATGTGGCCATCATTATGGACGGCAACGGAAGATGGGCGAGGAAGCGCGGCTTGCCGCGCGTGGCAGGTCATCATTCCGGGATGAAGACAGTGAAGCGCATAACCATTGCCGCAGATCGGCTTGGCATCAAATATTTGACGATGTACGCCTTTTCAACGGAGAATTGGAAGAGGCCAAAAGCGGAGGTGGAGTTTCTTATGAAGCTTCCGCAGCAATTTATCGAAATTGAATTAGACGAACTCATCGCCAATAACGTTCAGGTCCGTATGATGGGCTCCCGCGACAATCTTCCGCCGCATACGCTTAGCGCGCTGGAGGAAGCGATTACGAAAACCGCGGGCAACACGGGTCTCATCCTTAACTTTGCCCTTAATTACGGCAGCCGGATGGAGATGGTGAACGCCATTCGCGACATGGCCTCCGATGTGAAGACTGGGGTCCTGTCCATTGATGATATTGATGAGGAAGCCATGTCATCGCGGCTGCTTTCCAGCGGGCTGCCAGATCCGGATTTGTTAATCCGTACAAGCGGCGAGCTGCGTCTCAGCAATTTTATGTTATGGCAGTTGGCGTACAGCGAATTATGGTTTACGGATGTGTATTGGCCGGAATTTTCGGAAAAGCACTTTTATGAAGCGATTGGCCAATATCAGCGCAGGGCCAGAAGGTATGGCGGATTATAGCTTCATCTGACGGAGAGTGACTGTATTTTGAAACAACGATTGGTTACGGGTATTATCGCAGGCGCGTTGTTTGTAGGTCTAGCCGTTATCGGCGGAGCGTTCTATACTGGACTGCTTGTGCTGCTGGCGATTATCGGATTTGCCGAATATGCAAGAATGAACGGCTTCAAGCTGTCCCATCCAGCCTCCGTGCTTGGCTTTGCGGGCGTGCTTTATTTCACCTTGCCTTGGGAGGCGTGGGGGATCAGCCTGCCTGGACCGCTGACTATCATCTGGATGCTGGCGTTTCTGCTGCTGTCCATCACCGTCGTTACCAAAAACGAAACAAGCATTGACGGTGCCGCGCTCATGCTGCTTGGCGCTCTCTACGTCGGTTACGGCTTTGCGGCTATGATTACAGTGCGCGCTGTAGATGATCATGGTTTGTTCTGGTCGTTCCTATCCTTCGGCTGCATCTGGGCTTCGGACGTAGGGGCTTATTTCGTAGGAAGAGCGATTGGCAAGCGAAAGCTGTGGCCGTCCATCAGTCCGAACAAGACCATCGAGGGTGCGCTTGGCGGTGTGCTGCTGGCGCTTCTGGTTGCTGTAGTGTTCGCGTTATTCAAACCAGAAGTCATTACAGTGGCCAAAGCGTTGGTCATTGGCGTCCTTGCGGCTGTCGCGGGTCAATTCGGCGATCTGATTCAATCCGCATACAAACGTGTTCGAAACATTAAAGATACGGGAACGCTGCTTCCAGGCCATGGTGGCGTACTCGATCGCTGCGACAGCTGGCTGATCGTGTTCCCGCTGCTCCTGCTTTTGGAACTGATCCCTGTATAGGTTGTGGAGGGGATTGTGTTGAAACAAATCGCGGTATTAGGCTCCACCGGCTCGATCGGGACGCAGACGCTGGACATCGTCCGGCATCATCCTGAGCAATTCCGGGTAACGGGCATTTCCGCAGGGCGGAATGTCGACTTGGCTGTCCAGCAGGCTCAAGAATTTAGACCGGCAATCGTGAGCCTGGCGTCCAGGGAGCTGGCGGAGGAAGCAAGGCCTCATCTGCCAGCGGGCACGAAGGTTGTATTCGGCGAAGAAGGCTTGATTGAGGTAGCTGCCGGCACCGATGCCGATACGGTCGTTACCGCTATTGTCGGGAGCCGCGGCTTGCCTGCGACAATGGCGGCTATTGACGCGGGCAAAATGATTGGGCTCGCGAATAAGGAGACCCTTGTAACCGCCGGCCATCTTGTTATGGAGCGGGCACGCCAGAGAGGCGTATCGATTCTTCCTATCGACAGCGAGCATTCGGCATTGTTCCAATGCTTGAACGGTGAGAGAAGAGCCGATGTGCTGGGGATTACACTGACCGCTTCAGGCGGCTCGTTCCGCGATCGGACGAGAGCCGAGCTTGAGGGTGTTACCGTAGCAGAGGCGCTTAATCATCCCAATTGGTCGATGGGCGCCAAGATTACCATTGATTCCGCCACGATGGTCAACAAGGGTCTGGAGGTCATTGAGGCGAGATGGCTGTTCAATCTCTCCTACGATCAGATCCATGTTCTTATTCATCCGGAGAGCATAATTCACTCCTTTGTTGAGTACATAGACCATAGCATCATCGCGCAATTAGGCATGCCTGACATGCGTGTGCCGATTCAGTACGCCTTGACCTATCCAGAGCGTATGCCGACGCCTACAGAGCGGCTTAGCCTGGCAGATATTGGCAAACTGCACTTTCGGGCGATGGATGAGGAGCGGTACCCTTGTCTCCGTATGGCTTATGCCTGCGGACGAATGGGACAATCGGCGCCGGCTGTCTATAACGCGGCCAACGAAGTGGCGGTCGCTCGTTTCTTGAATGACGAAATTACGTTTCTGGACATCGAGCGTGTGATCGAGACGGTGGTGGAGCGGCACGATCCTTGCGAGCTGCACGATCTAGAAGCCATCAACGAAGTGGACAAGTGGGCACGGCACCTGGCATCAACGGTTTGATCATGGCGAAATAGTGGTTCTCTTGTATCGGGCGGGAGAATAATGATAATCTATGTACAGGCCGTAACGAACAGGGGGCAACACTGCAATGGGAATGATTGGGGTCGTTTTGTCGACAGTGCTCGTGTTTTTCGTCATTGTCACCATTCATGAATGGGGGCATTATTTTTTCGCCAAACGCGCAGGCATCCTAGTGAGAGAGTTTGCGATCGGCTTTGGTCCGAAGCTGTTCTCCGTCAAACGAGGCGAAACCAGATATACGCTGAGGCTTATACCAGCCGGCGGCTTCGTCCGAATGGCGGGCGAGGATCCGGAGCTTGTAGAGGTTCAGCCGGGACAGACCGTTGCCGTTAAGCTGAAGGATAATCAAATTACACGTATTTACCTCGACAGGCTGGACGAGAGAACGGGTACCGTTCGCGGCGAGGTGGAGCGGGTTGATTTGGAGCGCGCGCTTTCCATGAACCTGCTGGTTGAGGGAGAATCCGAAAGCTTCTCGGTACACCCGCAGGCTCTTGTCGTTTCCAGAGGGAAGGATACGCAGATTGCGCCGATTGACAGACATTTCGGCAGCAAGCCTGTGCGCAAGCGGGCCATGGCGATCTTCGCCGGACCCATGATGAACTTTATTCTGGCGTTTGTCTTGTATGCTGTGTATGCCCAGATGGTGGGCATGCCGGTTGACAATCCGGATAAGCTCATTATTCGTTCGATCGAAAGCGGCATGCCCGCAGCAGGAGTGGATCTGCGCCAAGGCGACATCGTCGATACCGTAAACGGCGAGAAGATAGGTGCCGATCTCGGGAAGATGATTGATATCATCGGCAAGTCGCCCGGCGTGCCTGTTGAAATCAATGTGCTTCGGGATGGGGAGCCGCTCAGCTTCCAAATTACGCCTAGAGCGAATGAGGAAGGAGCAGGCAAGGTAGGCATCAGCGCTTCACCGCCTACACGCTCCGCGACCTTCGGAGAGACGATTGCTCGCGCTGCCGAGCTGATGAAGGTTAGCACGGAATTTATTTTTGAAAGCTTCAAAATGCTGATTACAGGCCAATTCCAGTTCGATGATCTGGGAGGTCCTGTGCGGACTGCGAATGTGACCGCCGAAATCGCGAAGAAGGGCATCGCGCAGCTCACTTCCTGGACGGCGCTGCTCAGCTTGTATTTGGGCATATTCAACCTGCTTCCAGTACCGGCGCTGGACGGAAGCCGCCTTATCTTCCTCGGCCTGGAGGCCGTAAGAAGAAAGCCGATTGATCCTAACAAAGAAAGCATGGTTCATTTTGTAGGCTTCGCGATGCTTATGCTGCTTATGGTCGCGGTCACCTATAACGATATTTTACGATTAGTTCGAGGGGAGTAGTCTGTCGCCCATGTCCAAGGAAAAAGGATTTGTTACTGAAATTACGCCGCAAAGCGAAGATTTCTCAAGATGGTATATCGATGTCATCAAAAAAGCGGAGCTTATGGATTATTCGCCAGTGCGTGGCTGCATCGTGTTCCGTCCGGAAGGCTATGAGCTGTGGGAAAATATTCAGCGAGATCTGGATCGCCGCTTCAAGGAGACAGGGCATCGCAACGCGTATTTCCCCCTCTTCATTCCGGAGAGCTTCTTCCAGAAGGAGAAGGAGCACGTTGAAGGCTTCAACCCCGAGCTGCCGTGGGTAACGGAGGCGGCAGGCGAGAAGCTGGAGGAGCGTCTGGCTATTCGCCCAACCTCCGAGACGATGATTGGACATATGTACGCGAAGTGGATTCAATCCTACCGCGATCTGCCCTTGCTCATTAACCAGTGGGCGAATGTTGTCCGCTGGGAGAAGCGGACGCTGCCGTTCCTTCGCACAAGCGAATTCCTGTGGCAGGAGGGCCATACCGCGCATGAAACCGAGGAGGAGGCCCGCCAGGAAACGATGCAAATGCTGGATGTATACACCAGCTTTGTCGAGGAGTTTCTAGCCATACCGGTTATCCGTGGTGAAAAAACGCCGTCCGAGCGCTTCGCCGGCGCCGTCGATACCTATTCCATCGAAGCGATGATGAAGGACGGACGAGCCGTTCAAGCGGGAACCTCTCATTATCTCGGCAATAAGTTCGCTGTTGCGTTCGATATTAAATATTTGGATCGCGAAAATACGCTGCAGTATGCCCATACCACCTCCTGGGGCGTCAGCACGCGGCTGATCGGCGCGCTTATTATGGTTCACGGCGATGACCGCGGCCTGGCGCTGCCTCCGAAGGTTGCACCTACACAAGTCATTATGATTCCAATCGGACCGCCAAAAACCCGAGAGCAGGTGGTGGGCAGAGTGGACGAGCTGTACGCGGAATTGAAAAAGGCCGGCGTACGGGTTAAGGTTGATGACCGTTCTGACGTTAGCCCTGGCTGGAAGTTCAACGAATATGAGATGCGCGGCGTTCCTCTTCGCCTGGAGCTTGGACCTCGTGATATGGACAATGGCGTTGTTGTATTGGTATCCCGCATTACCGGCGAGAAGCGAATTGTGAAGCAGGATAGCCTGGTGGCTGAGGTCGAGAAGATGCTGGAGGAGACGCAGCAGGAGATGTATGTCCGCGCCAAGTCCTTCCGCGAAGCCAATTCCAGGGCCGTCGACACGCTGGATGAGATGAAGGCTTTCCTGGAGGAGCAGCGCGGCTTTGTGGAAGCTGGCTGGTGTGGATCAGCAGCATGCGAGAAGCAAGTGAAAGAGGAGACGGGAGCAACGAGCCGCAACATTCCGTTCGAGCCCTCCGTCTCGAAGCCGTCCTGCCTAGTATGCGGCGACGAAGCCAAGCACACCGTCGTATTCGCGCGCGCCTATTAAGAACTGCTTTCGGTTCGGACAGGAGTTGACAGCAATGAGCCAAACCGGCGACAAGCGTCAGCGCTTCGAGCTGCTCCTGCAGCAAGCGGGGCTGCCGCATGAGCTTGTACAGACTTATTTTCAAGATGGATATATCGATCAAGTTATCGTCAGCAGCACAAACAGAGAATGGACGTTTTGCATCCGCAAAACGTCCATGGTTCCTTTACAAGCCTATAATGGGTTATGCCAGTCCGTGCGGAAGAAATTCGAGCATATTGCGGCGGCAGCCTTTGTATTCATATACGATCCCGTTGTCGAGACGGAAAATATCGTGCTCCAATATTGGCCGCTGTTCATGGAATGGGCGCAGCGTGAAATCGCGTCTGTCAACGGATGGCTGATGAAGGCCTCCATAGAAGCGCAGGGCGACCTGATTACTTTATCGCTTATGGATGCCACGGGTCTGGAGCTTGCGCGGAAGAAGCAGGTAGATGAGGCCATCTCAGCTTTCTACAAAACGAATTTCGACCGCGATTGCAAAGTGAAAATGATCGTAGGCGAAGCCCGGGCGGACATGTATGAGGAATTTCAGCAAAAAATTGTGTTAGAAGAGCGCAACGTCGTACAGCAGCTTATGGCCGACGCGCAGGTGGAATCAGCCTCCGCGGAGGAGGATGGCGAAGAAGCTGTTCGTCTGGCGGTAGGCTACGACATTCGCGAGGAAGCCGTTCCCCTGATGAGGATTCAGGACGAGGAGAAGAAGATTACGGTGCAGGGCGCCGTATTTGGTCTGGATGTGAAGGAGCTTCGCAACGGCAGCACGCTGTTTACGTTCAATGTAACGGATTTTACCGATTCCATTGCCATGAAGATGTTCGCCAAGACGAAGGAGGACGTCAAAATTTTGTCCCAGCTGGCGAACGGCAAATGGGTTAAGGCGCGCGGCCGTATCGAATATGACCGGTTTATGCAGGAGCCGGAGCTCGTCATGATGCCGAACGACCTGCATGAGATACAATCCCCGCCGGATCGGATGGATAAGGCCGAGGAGAAACGGGTGGAATTCCATCTGCATACAACAATGAGCACAATGGACGCGGTCGCGCCGATCGGCGAATATGTGAAGCTGGCCGCCAAGTGGGGACATAAGGCGATTGCCGTGACTGACCACAGCAATGTGCAATGTTATCCGGATGCCGTGAAGGCGGCCAAGAAGCATGGCATGAAGGTGCTGTTTGGTCTGGAAGCCAATGTGGTGAACGATGCCGTGCCGATGGTGCTTCACTCTCGCTCCGAGGTTATGGCGACAGCTACTTATATCGTCTTTGATATCGAGACGACAGGCCTGTCTGTCGTCAACAACAAAATTATCGAGCTTGCGGGCGTTAGAATGCGCGAAGGGAAAGAAGTGGATCGCTTCACGACATTCATTAACCCGCACGAAAAAATCCCTTACCATATTCAGCAGCTGACGAATATTAACGACGACATGGTAAAGGATGCGCCGGAGCTGGAGCCTAAGCTTCGCGAGTTCGTCGAGTTTATCGGCGACGATATTCTGGTTGCCCATAACGCGAGGTTTGATATAGGCTTTATTCAGGCCAATCTTAGGGGCATTGGCATGCCGGAGCTAACGAATCCGGTGCTTGATACGCTGGAGCTCGCTCGCTTTCTTCATCCCAACATGAAAAACCATAGACTGAACACGCTTGCTGACAAATACAAGGTCAGTCTCGAGAATCATCACCGTGCCATTGACGATTCCATTGCGCTGGGCGGCGTGCTGTTCGGCTTGATTGGAGACGCTGCGGAGCGCAACATTAAGGACCTGCACCAGCTGAACGATTACGTGGGGCTGGACCTGTCCAACCAGCGGCCGTTCCATTGCAATATTTATGCGCTTAACGCGGCTGGGAAGAAGAACTTATTTAAGCTTATCTCCTTATCACATACCGAATATTTTAAGAAGGTTGCCACCATTCCCAAAAGCAAGCTGGTGGAGCTTCGCGAGGGCCTGCTCGTTATATCGGGCTGCGAGAAAGGCGAGTTTTTTGAGACGGTGCTGAACAAATCGTACGAGGAAGCGAAGGAAGTCGCCGAATTCTACGACGTGCTGGAAATTCAGCCTATCGATTTCTACATGCATTTGGTGGAGAAGGGTCTTGTGGGCAGCCGAGCGGAGCTTGAGGACGCGATGAGACGCATATGCCAAATCGGAGACGAGCTTGGCAAGAAGGTCATCGCGACAGGCAACGTGCATTACTTGAATCCACGGGACAAAATGTACCGCGATATTACGATTCACGGCATCACCGGCTTCAGTCCGCTCAAAAACCAGCGCAAGCCCGATGCGCATTTCCGCACCACGGAGGAGATGCTGGAGGAGTTCCGATTCCTGGGAGACGCGCGGGCCCGAGAGGTGGTCGTCACGAACACATCGGAGCTGGCCGACCGCTTTGAAAGCTATGATATGTTCCCGAAGGAGCTGTTCACTCCCAACATTGAAGGAGCGGACGAGGAGATTCGGAACACCTGTTATGAAACGGCGAAGTCGATGTACGGGGAAGAGCTTCCTCAGGTGGTCATTGATCGGTTGGAGAAGGAGCTTGTACCGATTATCAAATACAAGTTCTCCGCCAACTATCTGATATCCGAGAAGCTGGTGAAGAAGTCGAATCGCGACGGCTACCTGGTAGGCTCCAGGGGCTCCGTCGGCTCGTCTGTCGTAGCGACATTCCTAGGCATTTCGGAGGTTAACCCGCTGCCAGCCCATTATTTGTGCCTCAACAAGGCATGCAGGCACAGCGAATGGTTCCTCGACGGCAGCGTGCCCAGCGGCTTCGATTTGCCCGCCAAGGATTGCCCGCAGTGCGGTAAGCCGATGAAGGGCGAAGGCCAGGATATACCGTTCGAGACGTTCCTGGGCTTCAAGGGCGACAAGGTTCCCGATATCGATCTGAATTTCTCGGGCGAATACCAGCCGATAGCCCATAACTTCACCAAGGAAATGTTCGGTGAGAAATGCGTATACCGCGCGGGCACGATCGGCACAGTAGCGGAGAAAACCGCGTATGGCTTCGCCAAAAAATATGAGGAAGAGCATCAAAAGAAATGGCGCCAGGCGGAGCTCCAGAGGCTGGCGAGCGGCTGTACCGGCGTAAAGCGCAGCACGGGCCAGCATCCCGGCGGCATCGTCGTGGTGCCGGATTACATTGAGGTGGAGGATGTCACGCCTGTACAGTATCCGGCGGACGATACGTCGGCGGAATGGAAGACAACGCATTTTGACTATCACGCCTTCGATGAAAATCTGCTGAAGCTCGATATTCTCGGCCATGACGATCCCACGATGATGCGCATGCTGCAGGATTTGACCGGCGTTGATCCCACGACCATTCCTATGAATGATCCCAAGGTCATGAGCATGTTCAATTCCACGGAAGCGCTTGGCGTCATGCCGGAGCAGATCCGGTCCTCCGTGGCAACCTACGGCGTGCCGGAGATGGGGACGAAGTTCGTGCGCCAGATGCTGCAGGAGACGCAGCCGTCCTCTTTCGCCGATCTGCTTCAAATCTCCGGTCTGTCGCATGGAACGGGCGTGTGGCTCGGGAATGCGCAGGAGCTTATCAAAAACGGGACGTGCAACATTAAAACCGTTATTGGCTGCCGCGACGACATTATGCTGTACCTCATCTACAAAGCGGGCATGGACGCCGGCCTCGCCTTCAAAATTACCGAAAGCGTGCGGAAGGGCAAGGGCCTCACGCCGGAGTGGATTGATGAGATGAAGCGCTGCAAGGTGCCGCAGTGGTATATTGACTCCTGCCTGCGCATTGAATACATGTTCCCGAAGGCGCACGCGGCCGCTTATGTTATATCCGCTGTGCGTACGGCGTTCTTCAAACTGTATTATCCGATTCAATATTACGCCACCTATTTCACCGTACGGGCTGACGATTTCGACCTGGAGCTGCTGTGCCAGGGCTACGACGCCATCTACCGGAAGCTGGTCGAGATTGAAGCCAAGGGCTTCAACGCGACGCCGAAGGAAAAAAACATGGTGTCGCAGCTGGAGATGTCGCTGGAGATGACGGCTCGCGGCTTCTCGTTTAAGCCCATTGATCTGTATCGCTCCGACGCCATCAAATTCCAGGTGGACGGCGATTCACTTATCCCGCCTTTTGCAGCCATCGCCGGCATCGGCGACAATGCGGCACGCAATATCGCGGCGGCGCGGAATGATGGAGAGTTTCTGTCGATCGAGGATTTCCAGATGAAGTCCAAGGCGACCAAAACGATTATCGAGGTGCTCGGAGGCATGGGCTGCTTCAGAGGCTTGCCGGAGTCGAACCAGCTATCGTTGTTTTGAGATTGAAACTAGAAATCATTTCTTGTCACGTACCGTGCAAGAGTATGATTGAAACTAGAAATCATTTCTTGTCACGTATAGGCGGTTATGTTATAATTTTTGTGGCAATGATGAGGATAGATTCTTGATGCAGAAGAGTGGGGAAACCCACTCTTTACGTTTTGTATTCGGCAATATCACATTGCAACCTATACGGGAGGTTTTTTCATTTTGAGCACATCCACTATCAAATCCGCTGTTGAGGCTATGATTCTGTCGTTCCTCAACGATAATGGCTTTGAGCTGGTCGACATTGAATATATCAAGGAAGGCAGCAACTGGTTTCTTCGCATTTTTGTAGATAAGGAAGGCGGCATCGATATCGACGAATGCGGGCGCATCAGCGAATATGTGAGCGAGCAGCTTGACAAAAACGATCCCATATCCGGCGCGTATTTTCTTGAAGTGTCGTCCCCAGGCGCGGAACGCCCCCTGAAGAAGCCGGAGGATGTCCGCAAGGCTGTCGGCAAATATGTTCTATTTACTACCTACGAGCCGGTGGACGGGGCTAAGGAATTCGAAGGCCATCTCGTGTCGTTCGACGGCGATACCGTTGTTGTGAAGACGGGCAAGAAGGAGCACAACATCCCTTACGCGAAGGTCGCAAGCGCCAGACTCGCCATTCAATTCTAATTATTGCTTCTATTATGAAAGGGGGACCATCGTTCCAATGAGTATGGATTTTATTGAAGCTCTGCAGGAAATCGAGAGAGAGAAAGGAATCGCCAAGGATGTGCTGCTCGAGGCGATTGAAGCCGCGCTTATTTCCAGCTACAAACGCAATTTCAACACAGCTCAGAACGTAAGGGTCGATATTAACCGCCATAACGGCGTTATTAAAGTATATGCCCGCAAAACCGTCGTGGACGAGGTGCTTGATCCTCGCCTTGAAATTTCGGTGGAGGCGTCTCGCGAGATCAACCCGCATTACCAGCTCGACGATGTGGCGGAGATTGAGGTTACGCCAAGAGATTTCGGACGTATCGCCGCTCAGACGGCCAAGCAGGTCGTGACGCAGCGAATTCGCGAAGCGGAGCGCGGACTTATCTATAACGCCTTTATCGACAAGGAAGAGGATATCGTCAACGGTATTGTGCAGCGCCAGGATGTGCGCAATCTATTTGTTGATCTGGGCAAGGTGGAGGCGGTGCTTCCGCTGACGGAGCTTATGCCGACGGATAAATTCAAGCATGGCGATCGCGTCAAATCCTTTATAACAAAGGTTGAGAACACGACTAAGGGACCTCAAATCATCATGTCCAGAACTCATCCTGGTCTTCTGAAGCGTCTGTTCGAGCTTGAGGTGCCCGAGATTTATGACGGCGTCGTCGAGATTCGTTCTGTTGCACGCGAAGCGGGCTTCCGCTCCAAGATTGCCGTGCATTCCCGCAATGACGAGGTGGATCCGGTAGGCTCCTGCGTTGGTCAGAAGGGTCTGCGCGTACAGACAATCGTGAACGAGCTGAAAGGCGAGAAGATCGATATCGTCCGCTGGTCCGAGAGTGTGGAGGAGTACGTGGCGAACGCGCTCAGCCCATCCAAGGTGCTGGAGGTTATCGTCTTCGAGCAGGAGAAGATGGCGCGAGTGATCGTGCCGGATTATCAGCTCTCTCTGGCGATCGGCATCAAGGGTCAGAATGCAAGACTGGCCGCTAAGCTAACAGGCTGGAAAATCGATATTAAGAGCGAGACGCAGGCGGAGCAGGAATATGGCCGGCCGAAGTCTAATGCGGGAACGATGCACCAGGATTCCGTATCTATCGACTAAACGGCCTATCGCTCGTACAGGAAGGGGAGGGTGAACGGTGAGACCGAGGAAGATACCGCTTCGCAAATGCGTCGCATGTCAAGAAATGATGCCGAAGAAGGAGCTTATTCGGATCGTTCGCACACCGGACGGCGAGGTCGGAATTGATCTAACCGGCAAAAAAGCCGGGCGCGGCGCTTATTTGTGCGGCAAGGTAAGCTGCTTCAAGCTTGCGAAGAAGACGAAGGCGCTGGACCGGGCTTTGAAGCTGCCCGTTGGCGAACATATATACGATCAATTGGAGAAAGACTTTATTGCGGTGGAGGATGCGTTCATCGCGGCCAAGGAGCTGACGGCGGATGACGAATAAGCCTGATAAGGCGTTGTCTTCGCTTGGCATGGCTATGCGCGCCGGCAAGCTGATTACGGGCGATGAGATCGTGCTGAAGGCGGTCAGGGCGGGCAAAGCCCGGCTGGTGATCGTCGCAGGCGACGCGTCTGACAACACCAAGAAGAAGTTCCGAGATAAATGCGGCACCTACGGAATACAACTCGCCGAGGCATATGATCGAGAGCAGCTGGGAAAGGCGATAGGGAAATCTGAACGCGTCGTGCTGGCGGTTACCGATATGCAATTCGGAAAAATGATTGGAAGTCATCTGAGCCAAAATACGGAGGTGGATCCTATTGAGCAACAAACAGGACAGCAAGGACAATAAAGATAAGCTTCGGGTATATGAATACGCGAAGTCTCTTAATATGAGCAGCAAAGAAATTATTACGATTCTTAAACGGTTGAACCTGCCCGTTAACAACCACATGAGCGTCATGGAGAACGAAATGGTGCACAAGGTGGAGGGCTTCTTCCGTGATATCAAGAGCAATGCCGCCGCAAAGCGAGCGCAAGAAGGCGGACCAGCGGTTGCCGCAGCCACAGCCCCGAATCGGCCGAGGCCGAGCCAGGGCGGAGAACAGGCTGCCAGACCAACATCACAAGACAGACAGGGGACAATGAACTCTATTAATACGAAAACTCAACCAACAGGCGAACAACGTGAACAGAGACCACAGCAAGGCGGCCAAGGCGGACAACGACCTTCAGGCCAAGGACAACAGCAAGGCCAAGGACGTCCATCCGGCGGCGGACAAGGCTATCAAGGCAATCGACAAGGCGGCCAGGGCTATCAAGGTAATCGCCAGGGCGGCGGCCAAGGCGGTCAAGGCGGCCAAGGCCAGGGCGGACGCCCATCCGGCAGCGGTCAAGGCTATCAAGGCAACCGCCAAGGCGGCGGCCAAGGAGGCCAGGGCGGACAAGGCCAAGGCGGTCGTCCATCCGGCGGAGGCCAGGGCGGCGGATTTAACCGTCCATCCGGCGGCCAAGGCCAAGGTCAAGGCCAGGGCTACCAAGGCAACCGTCAAGGCGGTCAGGGAGGTCAAGGCGGTCAAGGCGGCGGCAATCGCTCCTTCGGCCAAGGCGGAGGCGCAGGCGCTTCTTCCGGCAATCGTCCGGCAGCGGCGCCGCAAGGCCAGAGCAGAAGCTTCGACGCCGGCGGCAACAGAGGCCAGCAAGGCCGCAGCGGCGGAAGCTATGAGGATCGCAAAAAAGGCGCGAATCAGAAGCGTTTCGAAGATGGGCGCGGCGGCTTCAAATCGAACGGCAGAGGCGGTAAAAACCGCGGCAAAGGCAATCAACAGCCGCCGCGCGAGAAAATCGACAACACGCCGAAGAAAATTATCGTTCGCGGCACATTAACGGTAGGCGACTTAGCGAAGCTTCTCCACAAGGATGCTTCCGAGGTTATTAAGAAGCTTCTATTCCTTGGTGTGATGGCGACGATTAACCAAGAAATCGACATGGATGCCATTCTTCTGATCGCGGGCGAATATGGCGTTGAGGTCGAGGTGAAAATTCCGGTTGAGGAAGACACCTTCGAGACAGTGGAAGAGGTTGACGATGAAGCGGATCTGAAGTCTCGTCCGCCAGTCGTGACCATTATGGGCCACGTCGACCACGGCAAGACGACATTGCTGGACGCCATCCGCAAAACAAACGTGACAGGCGGCGAAGCAGGCGGCATTACGCAGCACATCGGCGCTTACCAGGTCGAAATCAACGGCAAAAAAATTACGTTCCTCGATACGCCGGGCCACGAAGCGTTTACGCTTATGCGCGCGCGGGGTGCTCAGGTGACGGATATTACGATTATCGTTGTTGCAGCGGATGACGGCATCATGCCTCAGACGGTGGAGGCGATCAACCATGCCAAAGCGGCAGGCGTTCCAATCATCGTTGCTGTCAACAAGATCGATAAGCCGGAAGCGAACGCGGACAAAATCAAGCAGGAAATGACGGAATACGAGCTAGTTCCGGAAGAGTGGGGCGGCGATACGATCTTCGTGGAAGTATCCGCGAAGCAGCGCATCAACCTGGAAGGCTTGCTGGAAATGATCCTGCTTGTGGCGGAAGTGAACGAGTTCAAAGCGAACCCGAACAAACGCGCCAGAGCAACGGTTATCGAGGCGGAGCTGGACAAAGGCAAAGGTCCTGTGGCGCGTATTCTCGTGCAGCACGGCACCTTGAAAATCGGCGACGCGTTTGTTGCGGGCAACTGCTTCGGCCGCGTGAGAGCGATGGTCAATGACCGCGGACGCAGATTGAAGGAAGCTGGTCCATCGACTCCTGTGGAAATAACAGGCTTGACGGAGGTGCCGCTGGCCGGCGATCCGTTTATGGTATTCGAGGATGAGCGCAAGGCTCGCGCAATCGCCGATCGCCGCGCGATCAAGCATCGCCAGTCGGAGATGGGCGCCAATACGCGCGTTACGCTCGACGATCTGTACAGCCACATCAAGGACGGCGAAATCAAGGATCTGCATGTCATTATTAAAGCGGACGTGCAAGGCTCCGCGGAGGCTCTCAAGGGCTCTCTGGCGAAGATCGATATCGAAGGCGTACGCGTGAAGATCATTCACACCGGCGTCGGCGCGATTACGGAATCTGATGTTATTCTGGCTTCCGCCTCCAATGCGATTGTTATCGGCTTCAACGTTCGCCCTGATCCGCAGGCGGAAGCGACTATCGCCCAGGAGAAGGTTGACGTGCGTATGCACCGGGTTATCTACAACGTCATCGACGAGATCGAGCAAGCGATGAAGGGCATGCTGGATCCGATCTACAAGGAAGTTGTCATCGGCCATGCCGAGGTGCGCAACGTCTTCAAGGTAACCAAGGTCGGCGCGATTGCCGGGTCCATGGTTGTCGACGGCAAGATTGTCCGCAACGCAGAAGCAAGAGTCATCCGCGACGGCATCGTGGTCTACACGGGCAAGGTGGATTCCCTCAAGCGGTTCAAGGACGATGCCAAGGAAGTGGCGCAAGGCTACGAATGCGGTATAACGCTTGAGCGCTTTAGCGATATTAAAGAGGGAGACATGATTGAAGCGTTCATCATGGAAACGGTAGAGAGGTGATCATGCATGGCTAAGATACGCGTCGGAAGGGTCAGCGAGCAGATCAAGAAGGAGCTGAGCCAGATTATCCAGCAGGAGCTGAAGGATCCCCGTATCGGGTTCATTACAGTGACCGGCGTGGAAACGACCAGCGACTTATCCCAGGCCCGTGTTTATCTGAGCGTGCTCGGCAGCGACGAGCAGAAGGAAGAGACGCTGAAGGCGCTGGCCAAAGCGAACGGCTTCCTCCGTTCCGAGCTTGGCAAGCGGATGAAGCTGCGCCATACTCCCGAGCTGCAGTTCAAGTTCGACAGCAGCATCGAATACGGCAGCCGGATCGAATCGCTGCTTGGCGAAATTAACAACGGAAACGATGCGCGGTCATGAGCGATCAACAAGAGTACATGATTGCATTGGACGAAGCATTGGCCTTCATGAAGGCCAATGCTTCCTTCCTTGTCGTATCCCATGTTCAGCCTGACGGAGACGCTATAAGCTCTACAGTTGTCATAAGCTGGCTGCTGGAGCGTCTGGGCAAGAGAGCTGTGCTCATTAATGAAAGCGAGCTCCCGTCCAGACTTCAATATTTGGTTCACTTTGATCGAATTCACTCCTATAAGAGGCAGAGGCCGGAGGCGTCGTTCGATGCGGTTATTGCGGTGGATTGCGCCGATAACCGGCGCATCGGGGAAGTCTCTTTGATGTTTCCGGAAGGCATTCCCCTTCTGAACATCGATCATCACCCCACCAATAACCGGTTCGGCACAGTGAATGTCATCCGTCCGAATGCTGCGGCTACTGTCGAAATGCTGTATGATCTTATTGAACGCGCCGGTCTCGAGCCGGATTTGGATTGCGCAGTGGCCATTTATACGGGTCTACTTACCGATACGGGAGGGTTCCGGTATTCCAATACCACTCCCCGCGTCATGGAGATAGCGGCCAAGCTGCTTGCTGCAGGCGTGTCCGGCAGCGAGCTGGCGGATCAATTGCTGGAGAAGATGACGGCGGCGAAGCTGAAGCTGCTTCAAACGTCGCTTGCGAGACTGACGTTCAGCGACGATCTGAAGATCGGCTGGCTGTATATCGGCAAGGATGATCTGAAGGCGTGCGGCGCTGTTCCCGAGGATTTGGAGGGCATCGTCAATTATGCGCTTAACGTTGATGGAGTTGAGGTTGGCATCCTGTTCAAGGAAACGTCAGACGGCGGCGTGAAGGCAAGCCTGCGTTCCGCAGGCAAGGCGGATGTCGCAGAGATCGCTCAGAGCTTCGGCGGGGGCGGACATGTTCGCGCGTCTGGCTGCCGTCTGGAGGGCGATTTGGGGGAAGCGATAAAGCGCGTGGTAGAAGAGGTTAGAAAGGCGTTGGTATAAGCATGGAAGGCATTCTGGCGGTATGGAAACCGGAAGGATGGACCTCGCATGATGTGGTGGCCAAAGCTAGAAGGCTGCTCAGGATGAAACGAATCGGCCATACCGGCACGCTTGATCCCATGGTGACCGGCGTGCTGCCCTTATGCCTCGGACGATCAACGCGGGTCGTGGAGTACATTCAGGAGAGACCCAAAGCCTATGAAGCGGTGCTTCGTCTCGGCATTGCGACCGACACAGAGGATATGACCGGAACGGTCATTGCGCGCGAGTCTGTCGGCTCCATCACCCGCGAACAAATTCAGCAGGCGCTCCTGCAATTTGTTGGCGAGATCGAGCAGGTGCCGCCGATGTTCTCCGCGGTTAAGGTCAACGGCAAGCGATTATACGAGCTGGCGAGAGAAGGCAAGACGGTCGAACGGAAATCCAGAACGGTGACGATTCACGGGATCGAGCTGCTGGATACCCGACTCCAAGGCGACGAGCCAGAGCTGACCTTCTCGGTCATCTGCTCCAAAGGCACCTATATTCGCACGCTCTGTGTGGATATCGGCAAGGCGCTCGGGCTGCCTGCAGCCATGGCGAAGCTGACGCGGACCATGTCCGGCGGCATTACAGCGGAAGGCTGTCTAACGCTTGAGGATATCGAGAGGCATATGGAGGCTGGCGATTTGGAGCGATATCTGATACCAGCTGATCAGGCTATTAGCCATATGCCCGCTGCGATTGTGGCCGAGAGCAAGGTTCCGCTGGCTAGACGCGGACAGAAGCTGAAGCTGTGGGCGGTCTCAGCCGGCCAAAGCGAAGGCTCCTGGAACGACAACGAGTTAGTCCGACTGTACGAGCCGGGAGAGGGCGGTCCCTTCCTGGGCATCTATCAGGTGGATGCCGAAGCTTCGCTCCTGAAGCCGGTCAAAGTATTTGTGGCGGCTGCGGAGGAGTAACCTTCGAGGCCATCTTACAGTTCATGTAGAAATGCAGGTGTCATCTGTGGAAATCATCTCATTATCTTATCCGCTTGAAGAGAATGGCTATTCACGGACAGAAGGCAAGCGGATTTCTGTAGCGATCGGCCATTTCGACGGCGTGCATCGAGGCCATCAGAACGTTATAAGCGAGGCTGTCAGATACGCGCGGCAGTCGGACATGCTGTCTGCCGTTCTGACGTTCTCCCCGCATCCCAAGGAAGTGCTTGGCCATGGGGATCATTATTACCGCTCTTTAACGCCGCTTGCCCGCAAGACGGAGCTGTTCGCTGCTCTGGGCGTCGACATGGTGTTCGTGATGCGGTTTGATCGCCGGTTCGCCGCTTTGTCGCCGGAGCAATTCGTGACGGAGGTGCTGCAGCCGCTTCGCGTCAGTCATGTCGCAGTAGGCTTCGACTTTGCCTTCGGCAGCCGGGGAGCGGGTACGCCGGAGCTTCTCGTCGAGCTTGGCGGCAGCGTTATGTCCGTACATGTGGAGAAGCCGCTTTATGAGGACGGGCGCAAAGTAAGCAGCACCTTGACGCGGGAGTCGCTGGAGAGCGGAGATCTCGACATGGTGAGCGCGCTGCTTGGAAGACCTTATGATATAACAGGTACAGTCGTGCATGGCGATGGACGGGGGCGGACCATCGGATTCCCGACGGCGAATCTGGAAATCGTGGAACCATACGTTGCGCCGAGGCTTGGCGTATATGCCATTACGGCATGGATTGACGGCGCGGCTTACGACGGTGTGCTTAATCATGGGATGAAGCCGACATTCAACAAAACGGATGTGATGCCGGTGATGGAGGCGCATTTGTTCGACTTTGACCGCGATATTTATGGCCGGGAGATGAAGGTGCAATTCCGTCATTTTATACGTCCAGAGCAGAAGTTTGGCTCCATCCAGGAGCTGATTGCCCAAATCGCGGCGGATACCGACAAGGCAAGAAATTTGCTGGCGACACACTAGCGCATTTTCTCGACAAGCGGCTATTCGTTATGCTATACTAAAGAACGTTGCGAACAGCTTGCCTGTTATCGGGTCTGCATGCTTCGTATACTGAACCTTAGCTTGGTTGTCCGATCTCACCGACGGCGGCGAGGCTAATGGCGATTATGAATGAAGGAGGTGAAAAGGATGGCACTTACTCAAGAACGCAAGCAAGAACTGATCGAGACTCACAAAACTCACGCAAGTGACACAGGGTCCCCTGAGGTTCAAATCGCTATCCTTACGGAAAACATCGTTAACCTGACTCAGCATTTGCGCGAGCACAAGAAGGATCATCATTCCCGCCGCGGATTGCTTAAGATGGTAGGTCAACGCCGTAAGTTGCTAGCTTACCTGAAGAACAAGGACGTTAGACGTTATAGCGCATTGATCGAAAAACTCGGCCTGCGCCGCTAAAACATGCGTGACGAAAAGCAACCTGATCTTCCCATCCCCAGTGCTTCTGGATACGGGATTTCGGGTTGCTTTTTGTAATAGGATAAGGAGGGAATTGTGATGATTCAACGTATTGAAACGACGCTTGGAGGAAGACCTCTCATTCTAGAGACTGGGCGTCTCGCCAAGCAAGCGAATGCGGCCGTTACGGTTCGTTACGGGGAGACCGTCATTCTGTGTACGGTAACCGCGTCATCAGAGCCGAAGGACCTGGACTTCTTCCCACTGACGGTCAACTATGAAGAGAGACTGTACGCGGTGGGCAAAATTCCGGGAGGCTTCATCAAGCGTGAGGGCCGGCCAAGCGAAAAGGCGATTCTGTCCAGTCGCTTGACAGACCGTCCGATTCGCCCGTTGTTCCCGGAAGGCTTCCGCAATGACGTGCAAATTGCCAACATCGTCATGAGCGTGGACCAGGACTGCTCCCCTGAAATTGCGGCGATGATCGGAACATCCGCTGCGCTAACCATCTCCGATGTGCCGTTCAGCGGACCAATCGGCGGTGTTATCGTGGGTCGCGTGAATGGACAATTTGTTATTAACCCGACGGTGGAGCAAGAGCAGCTGACGGATATTTTTGTAGTAGTCGCAGGTACGAAGGAAGCCATTATGATGGTGGAAGCGGAAGCGAACGAAGTGCCGGAATCCGTTATGCTGGAAGCGATTATGTTCGGACATGATGAGATCAAAAACATTGTGGCCAACATCGAGGAGCTTCAAGCTCTAGCGGGCAAGGAGAAAATGGCAGTAAAATTACATACGGTGAATGCCAGCGTCAACGCTGAGGTTCGCGCCTTCGCATCCGCTCGACTGGTGGAAGCGATCAAAATTCCCGAGAAGCATGCCCGTCAAGAAGCGATTGACGCTGTTAACGGCGATGCAGTGGCTCATTTCGAGGTGCAATATGCCGATACGCCGGAGCTTCTGGCCGACGTGAAGGAAGTATTGTACGACATCGTGAAGGAAGAGGTTCGCCGTCTAATTACGCATGACAAGGTTCGTCCTGACGGACGCGGTCTCGACGAGATTCGTCCGATCGAATGCGATGTCGCTCTGCTGCCGCGTACACACGGCTCCGGCCTGTTCACGCGCGGTCAAACGCAAGCGCTTAGCATCTGTACGCTTGGCGCCATGGGCGACGTGCAAATTCTCGACGGCATCTCGCCGGAAGAAACGAAACGCTTCATGCATCATTACAACTTCCCGCCGTTCAGCGTAGGCGAGGCTCGTCCTCTGCGCCCTCCTGGCCGCAGGGAAATCGGTCATGGCGCTCTGGGCGAACGCGCGTTGTCGAAGGTTATTCCTTCCGAGGCGGAGTTCCCGTACACGATTCGCCTTGTATCCGAGGTGCTGGAGTCCAACGGCTCTACTTCCCAGGCCAGCATCTGCGCAAGCACGCTTGCGATGATGGATGCAGGCGTACCGATCAAAGCGCCAGTGGCAGGCATCGCTATGGGTCTGATCAAGGACGGCGATCACTTCTCGATTCTGTCCGACATTCAGGGCATGGAGGATCACCTCGGCGACATGGACTTCAAGGTTGCAGGCACAGCGCAAGGCGTAACGGCGATTCAAATGGATATCAAAATCGACGGCATCGACCGCAGCATTCTGGAGCAGTCGCTGGAGCAGGCGCGTCAAGGCCGCATGCATATCCTGGGCAAAATGCTGGAAGTGATGTCCACACCACGGACAAGCCTTTCCAAATACGCGCCCAAGATTCTTACGCTTCGTATTAATCCGGACAAAATCCGTGATGTTATTGGAGCAGGCGGCAAGATCATCAACAAAATCATTGAGGAAACCGGCGTGAAAATCGATATTGAGCAGGACGGCATGGTGTTCATCGCTTCCTCCAACGAAGAGATGAATCAGAAGGCCAGAGCCATTATCGAAGGCATCGTGAAGGAAGTTGTGGTGGGAGAAATCTATCTTGGCACAGTGAGACGCATTGAGAAGTTCGGCGTGTTCGTGGAGATTCTTCCTAACAAGGACGGACTGGTGCATATCTCGCAATTGTCCACTGAGCGTGTGGCGAAATGCGAGGATGTGGTGAAGATCGGCGATCAGATCACGGTGAAGGTAACCGAAATCGATCAGCAAGGTCGCGTCAACCTGTCTCGCAAGGCGGTACTGACAGCGGAAGAGCCTGCTCAATCCTAGATTGCAGCGGGCTGCCCCCCCTCAGCCATTTATAGCAAGGACCGAAGAGCCAGAGCTTATCTGTCTCTTTTTGTTTTGCAAATCCTGAAGCATAATCTTGTCCAAGAACTCATAGACTGGGTGTTAAGCGAACGAGGAGCTGCTCTGCTCCCGCGCGACTTTGCTCGTATGGGAGTGGGGGCAATGAAGATGCGCAAAGCGGCCGTCATCGCGGCCAGCTTGTTCATGATGGTGGTTCTGGTCAAAATGAATGGCAACATCGCTTCATTCATCTCGACGGTGAAATCGGAGGATGCAATCGAGGCGCTGGCGCCGCCCGCTTATTCGGAGGAGGAGAAGCGGGAGCTGTACGAGGCAATTGTCGCGGAGGCGGAGACAAAAGCTATTGCTCCTGTTAATGCCCGCATTGATCGGGTATGGCATGCGATTCCGGGCTATAACGGCCTTTCTGTCGATATAGAGGGAACGTATAAGGCTGCTCTTGAAGCGCCGAGAGGCGGCGCTATTCCGTATCAGTACAGGGAAATTCCGCCCAAGATTACACTCGCCCAGCTAGGCGCACACCCTATCTACAGGGGCAATCCGGAGAAGCCGATGATCTCGCTAATGATTAACGTTGCGTGGGGCAATGAATACATAGACCCCATTCTGGAAACCTTGCGGGGCAAAGGGGTCAAGGCGACCTTTTTCCTGGACGGGTCATGGTTGAAGGGCAATGTAGACGTAGCGCGGAGAATTCAGGCCGAGGGCCATGAGATGTCCAATCACGCTTATTCGCATCCGGATATGAAAAAATTAAGCAGAGCCGATCAGACGAGCCAAATCGTGCGAACGCAGACGCTGCTGAAGGATTTGCTTGGAGTCGACAATGTCTGGTTCGCGCCTCCATCCGGCTCCTACAACGCAGCTACTGTTCAGGCCGCCAGAGAGCAAGGGCTGGGCACCGTTCTATGGACGATTGACACGGTGGATTGGATGAAGCCATCCCCGGATTATGTCATTCGCAAAATTTCGTCCAAGCTGGAGCCGGGAGCTTTGATCCTGATGCATCCTACGGCTGCGACGCGTGATGCCATAGGCGGCATGATCGACAGCGCGCTGGCCAAGGGGTACGCCATCGGGACGGTTAGCGAAACCTTGTCGGAAGCGCGAGTGCCGGTCGTTGTTGAGGGCGCGGGCGTATTCTGATATAGTGATATACGAATAGGAGGACGACGCTTAGTGAACAAATATACGCTTAGCAACGGCTTGCGCGTTGTGGTGGAATACATCCCGACCGTCCGTTCCGTTTCGTTCGGCATATGGGTGAAAACGGGCTCTCGGAACGAAACGTTGGAAAATAACGGAATTTCCCATTTTATCGAGCACATGCTCTTCAAGGGTACGGAGAAGCGGACGGCCAAGGACATCGCCGATCTGTTCGACGGAATCGGGGGCAATGTGAACGCCTTTACGTCCAAGGAGTACACGTGCTACTTCGCCAAGGTGCTGGATGAGCATTTGCCGATGGCAGTGGACGCGCTTTCGGACATGTTCTTCCATTCCCAATTCGACCCGCATGAGCTCGCCAAAGAAAAAAACGTCATTCTCGAAGAAATTGCCATGTACGAGGATACGCCTGACGATAAGGTGCATGACGAGGCCTCGCGAGCTTCCTTCGGAGATCATGCGCTGGCTTATTCTATCCTAGGCCTGAAGGAACGGCTGGAAGCGATGGGTCCTGACACGCTGAGGGGCTATATGCAGGAGCGGTATACGATTGAGAACACGGTTGTCAGCGTTGCGGGCAACGTGGAGGAGGGCAAGCTGCTACCCTTGCTGGAGGCCCACTTCGGCGGGTTCGCCGCCCATTCCACCCCGTTCCTGACAGAGCCGCCGGTGTTCCGCGGCGATTATATTTTTTATAAGAAAAAAACGGAGCAGAATCATATATGCATGACCTTCCCGGGCTGCTCCAATCGGGATCCCAAGCTGTATGCGATGGTGCTGCTGAACAACGCGCTTGGCGGCGGCATGAGCTCGCGTCTGTTCCAGGAGATTAGGGAGAAGCGCGGTCTCGCTTATTCGGTATATTCGTATCATACAGGCTATGCCGACTCCGGACTGTTCACCGTATACGCGGGAACGGCTCCCAAGCAGACGAAGGAAGTGCTCGACCTCACGCTGGAGCAAATCCAGGAGCTGTCCGTGAAAGGCTTGGCGGAGGAGGAGCTTCATCGCGGCAAGGAGCAGCTGAAGGGCTCGCTGATTCTGAGTCTGGAGAGCACCAGCAGCCGAATGAACCGGATTGGCAAAAACGAGCTGATGATCGGCCATCATTATACGCTGGACGAACTGTTGAATCGTATTGATTCCGTTACGATGGACGATATACGGGAAGTGACGAAGCGAATGCTTGCTGTGCCGTTTGCGGTAGCGATGGTCGGCTCGACAGACAAGGACGCGGTGAAGCTAAGGAGAGATCAATATGTACCAGGTGCTGTTTAAACGGCTGGAGGGCAACGACGATATCGCGATTCCGCGCAAAATGTCGGAATGGGCGGCAGGCTTCGACCTGCAGGCCGCCGTCGAGGAGCCGATGACGCTCGCCCCAGGCGAGCGCGTGCTGGTGCCAACGGGCTTCGCGATGGCGATGCCGAAGGAGCTGGAGGCGCAGATTCGTCCAAGAAGCGGTCTCGCTTACAAGCACGGCATTACCTGCTTGAACTCGCCTGGCACAATCGACGCTGATTACAGGGGCGAAGTGAAGGTGCTGCTTGCAAATTTGGGGTCCGAGCCGTTCGTCATTACGCGCGGCGAAAGAATTGCCCAGATGGTGTTCCAGGAGGTGCCTTCCGTCGTAATTGAGGAGGCCGATGAGCTTCCGGATACGGTTCGAGGAGCGGGCGGCTTCGGGCATACAGGCGTCAAATAATAGAAGTGAGATCGGAGCGCGGAGGCGTTCCGATCTTTTTTTGTGCGCTTTTTTTCACCCTGCCTTGGGCGGAAGCATACGATGGTCTATATCTATTTGCCAGAAGGGAGTGAAGCCCGATGCTAACAGGCGTTCAAGTACTGCTGCTGGGCGGCGACGCGCGTCAGCTTGAGGTCATTCGAAAGCTGAGCGAGCTGGATGCGAGCGTCACGGTCTGCGGCTTCGACGGCCTGCACTCGTCGTTGGACGGAGCCGTACATGCAGAGTTCGATGAAGCGCTGTTCGAGGGCGTAGACGCTCTGCTGCTGCCGGCGGTCGGAACGGACGATCAAGGTGTGATCCATACCGTATTCAGCGATCGCGAGCTGAAGCTGACGCGTTCCCATATTGCGAAGCTTCCCTTGCACTGCAAGGTGTATACCGGAATGGCGAAGCCGTATCTCCGAGGCCTTTGCGAGGAGAAGGGCATTGCGCTGGTCGAGCTGTTCGACCGGGATGACGTAGCGATCTACAACTCCATACCGACGGCGGAAGGCGCATTGATGATGGCGATCCAGCATACCGACATTACGATTCACGGATCCAGTGCCATGGTGCTCGGCTTTGGCCGGACTGGATTTACGATGGCAAGAACGCTTCAAGGCTTGGGCGCCAACGTGAAGGTTGGCGTGCGAAGATCGGAGCATTTTGCACGCGCCTCGGAGATGGGTTTTAAGCCTTTTTACATGGGCAGCTTGTTGCAAAACGTAGGGAATATTGACTTGCTTTTTAATACAATTCCGACTATGATAGTCACAGCGCAAATTATCGCAAATTTACCGTCACGGACCGTCATCATCGACCTCGCGTCGAAGCCTGGCGGAACGGACTTCCGCTTCGCTGAGAAGCGGGGTATCAAGGCGATGCTTGCACCCGGTCTCCCCGGTATCGTGGCTCCCAAGACAGCAGGTCGGATCATAGCGGATTGTTTATCGCAACTGATTATGGAAGACACGATGGAGCGGGGGAATGGGATATGAATTGGAACGGGATTACGGTAGGCTACGCATTGTCGGGCTCTCACTGCACATTCGCAGAGGTTATGCCGGAGATCAAACGGTTTGTGGACGCAGGCGCCAATGTTGTGCCGATCGTGTCGAATTCATTGATTACGACGGATACAAGATTCGGCACGGCCAAGGAATGGCAGGAGCGGTTGACCGGCATTACGGGCAACGAGATTATTTCGACTATCGTTCAGGCGGAGCCGCTTGGACCATCCAAGCTGCTTGACGTGCTTGTTATTGCTCCATGCACTGGCAACACGACGAGCAGGCTGGCTAACGCCATTACGGATAGCGCCGTACTGATGGCGGCGAAAGCGCAAATGCGCAACGGCCGTCCCCTTGTGCTGGCGATCTCGACGAACGACGGCTTGGGCTTGAATGCCGCTAATATTGCAAAGCTTCTAGTGGCTAAACATATTTATTTTGTGCCATTTGGTCAAGATAATCCTACTCAGAAGCCCAATTCTTTGGTTGCGAGAATGGATCTGGTGATGGAGGCGTGTGAAGCCGCGCTACAAGGGCGTCAGCTTCAGCCGCTCCTGATCGAACGTTTTTCGTAAGCGTAGCTTAATAATTTGGAACTGGAAGACGCCAAGCAGCTGCTTGAGGACGCGCCAGGGGAGATGCAATCGCGTTGTTCCCCTCGTCCATGGGCAGTACCCGCTTGCGGCGGAAGCGTCAGTGTAGGCTTACTGGCGTATTCGTCGACGTATGGTTCGGACTTGTCGAATGGGGTCGAGTCATGCGGATGGTCTCCGACAACCTGCAACAAGCTGCAGCAGGATATATGAATAGTAGCAACAGGGATCGCAAGAGGTTAATGGAATACACAACGGGTATAACGCTGCTCTCGTCTTCGGTGGATATTGGAGGGGGACGATATGCGAATTCTGGTTCAGAAATTCGGAGGAACCTCGCTATCAACCGAGCAAGCTAGAGACCGCGTTATTCGTCATATAGCCAGGGAACGGGAGGACGGCTTCGCCGTCGTCGTCGTTGTCTCGGCGATGGGACGCAAGGGCGATCCGTATGCAACGGATACGCTGCTTTCCTTGATGCAAGACAATGAAGGGGCCTTGCCCCCAAGGGAGAGGGATTTGCTGCTGGGCTGCGGAGAGATGATCTCGGCCGCCGCCTTGTGCAGCCTGCTCCTGTCCAGAGGGATTCCCTCAACCGCGCTCACTGGCGGAGGAGCGGGAATCCTGACCGACGATCAGTTCGGCAACGCCAGAATCAAGTCGATCGGAACGGATCGGATTATGGGGCTGCTTCGACAGGACAAGGTCGTGGTTGTGACGGGCTTCCAAGGCGTAACGGCGGCCGGCGACCTCACAACGCTTGGACGCGGCGGCAGCGATACGTCTGCAACCGCGCTGGGCGCTGCGCTGCGGGCGGAGCTCGTAGATATTTATACCGATGTCAATGGGTTGTTAACGGCGGATCCGCGTTTTGTGGCGGAAGCGAGACAGCTGGCTTGCGTAAGCTATACGGAGATAGGCAACATGGCGCGCCAGGGTGCCAAGGTCATACATCCTCGAGCGGTTGAGGTTGCTCAGCAGGCTCGAATTCCGGTGCGCGTGCGGTCGACCTTCTCCGATGAGCCGGGCACGCTAGTCACGGACACGCCGCCCGCTGCACAGGCGGTCAAGGACCGTTATGTGACGGGTATTGCTCATGTAGCCGGCGTAACGCAGATTACAGTCAAGGCGCTCGACGGGCGCAATGATATGCAGCTTCAAGTGTTTCAGACGATGGCCAAACATCATATCAGCGTCGATTTCATTAACGTGACGCCAAGCGGGGCCGTCTATACGGTGTTTGATCATGACGCGGAACATGCATTGCAATTGCTGAGGCAATCCGGCTTTGCTCCCACGGCCGTATCCGGCTGCGCCAAAATTTCCGTCATCGGCGGAGGCATGAGCGGTCAGCCGGGTGTAATGGCTCGTATTGTGGAGGCTTTAACGGAGCAGGGCGTTACAATCATGCAGTCCGCTGATTCCAATATGACCATATGGGTTCTCGTCCAGCAGGAGGATATGGCCAAAGCGCTTAGAGCGCTGCACGCCAAGTTCGACCTGCACCGGGAGACGGATGGTCCATAAATTCGCACTTATTGATTAGATGTAACAATTAGGAGGCAGATCCCCATGGAGTTCGGCAGATTGATCACCGCGATGGTGACCCCGTTCGATGCTGATGGACAAATCGACTGGCAGACGACGGAGAAATTAATTCACTATTTAATTGATGAACAGCAATCCGACAGCTTGATTGTATCCGGTACGACAGGCGAGTCGCCGACGTTATCGGAGGAAGAGAAGCTGAAGCTGTTCCGATTTGTCGTGAAGCACGCGGCGGGCCGCTGCAAGGTGATCGCGGGAACGGGCAGCAACAATACCGCCCATTCCATCCATCTGACGAAGGAAGCGGAGCTCTGCGGAGTGGATGGCGTGCTGCTCGTCGCTCCTTATTACAACAAGCCGTCGCAGGAGGGGCTGTTCCAGCATTTCAAAGCCATTGCGGAATCCACGAAGCTGCCTGTCATCCTGTACAATGTCGAAGGCCGTACCGGTATTAATATTTCCGTTCAGACGACACTTCGCCTTGCGGAGCTTGATAATGTAGTCGCTACCAAGGACTGCGCTTCTCTGGAGCAGCTGACGCAAATTATTAGCGGCGCGCCGGAAGGCTTCCTGGTGTACAGCGGGGACGACAGCGCAGCCCTGCCTGCTATGTCCGTGGGCGCTTACGGCATCATAAGTGTAGCAAGCCACATTGTGGGGACGAAGATGCGAGAGATGATTGAAGCCTACGTCAGCGGCAACGTGAAGGAAGCCGCCCGTCTGAACGGTGAGCTGTTCCCCGTATTCAAAGGCCTGTTTTATTGTCCTCATCCTGTGCCTAACCCCGTTGCGGTCAAATTCGCGCTGGGCTTGAAGGGTATGCCGGTAGGCGGCGTGCGTCTGCCGCTTGTGAGCGCGAATGAGTCGGAAGCCGATTATTTGCGCAAGCTCTTGTCCTAATTCATACGTCTGAGAGACGCTTTAGAAGCCGGTGCGAGCAGCATCGGCTTTCTGTTTGAGCCTGCGTCTGCCGGGCTGGTTTTTATGTATTCTCCGGTATTACTTGTATTCCATCTTTTTCTTCATGTATAATAAAACACAAGTGACTGGGTGCGGCAATAAAATGATTTGATTTTTGAAGAGATCGTCAGAGCGGCATCTGACGTTTATCTGAGTATGTATAGATAATGCTTTTATTACAATTTGTAGGAGGTATAGATTCACTTGTCAAAAAAGAACAACCAA
Organism: Paenibacillus sp. PL2-23; assembly: GCF_040834005.1. Taxonomy (NCBI): domain Bacteria; kingdom Bacillati; phylum Bacillota; class Bacilli; order Caryophanales; family Paenibacillaceae; genus Paenibacillus; species Paenibacillus sp. PL2-23. Next base: position 3,150,356 of record NZ_CP162129.1, on the reverse strand, counting down.
GATAAGCTGCTGATCTTCGCACTTGGCGGAGTGGGCGAAATCGGGAAAAATATGTACGTCATTCAATACAACAACGACATCGTCGTCGTCGATTCGGGCCTGAAGTTTCCAGAGGAGGACATGCTGGGCATCGACATCGTCATTCCGGACATCTCTTACCTGACGGAGAATCGCGACAAGGTTCGCGGCATTCTCATCACGCATGGCCATGAGGACCATATCGGCGGATTGCCATACGTGCTGAAGCATCTGAACGTGCCTGTGTATGGAACAAAACTGACGCTGGGCCTGATTGAGGGCAAGCTGAAGGAAGCTGGACTGCTGGGCGAGACGAAGCGCATTCTGATCAATGCCGATTCCGAGGTTCAGATGGGCACAATTCGCGCAAGCTTCTTCAAGACGAACCACAGTATTCCGGATTCCGTTGGCGTATGCCTGGAAACACCGGAGGGCATTGTCGTTCACACGGGTGACTTCAAGTTCGATCACACGCCGGTTAACGATCAATTCGCGGATCTCCAGCGCATAGCGGAGATTGGCAGCCGCGGCGTGCTGGCGCTTCTGTCGGACAGCACGAACGCCGAGAGACCGGGCTACACGCCTTCGGAGAGCAATGTTGGAGATGAGCTGGAGGATATCTTCCGCAAGTCGACTCAGCGCGTTGTTGTGGCTACCTTCGCCTCCAACGTGCACCGGATTCAACAAATTATTAATGCCTCGATCGCAACTCGCCGCAAGATTGCAGTCGTAGGCCGCAGCATGGTGAACGTGGTTGGCATCGCTTCGGAGCTTGGATATTTGAACATTCCGGAAGGCATGCTGATTGAGCCGGAGGAAGTGAACAAGCTGGCTGCTGATCGCGTTGTTATCCTATGCACAGGCAGCCAGGGCGAGCCGATGTCCGCGCTTACGCGCATGGCGCGTTCCACGCATCGCAAGGTTGATATATTGCCAGGGGATACGGTGATCATTGCCGCGACGCCGATTCCGGGCAACGAGCGTTATGTTGGACGCACGGTGGACGAGCTGTTCCGACTGGGTGCCAACGTCATCTATGGACCAGGCTCCGTATCCGGTGTGCACGTCTCCGGCCATGGCAGTCAGGAAGAGCTGAAGCTGATGCTCAACCTGATTAAGCCGAAGTACTTTATTCCCATTCACGGTGAATATCGGATGCTTCGCCAGCATGCGAAGCTTGGGGAAGCCATCGGTATGGAACGCGAGAACATCTTCATCGTCGATAACGGCGATACGGTTGAAGTGCAAGGCGGCGTTGCCCGCAAAGGCGCGAAGGTGCAGGCAGGCAATGTGCTGATTGACGGACTGGGCGTCGGCGACGTAGGGAACATTGTTCTCCGTGACCGTAAGCTTCTGTCGCAGGACGGCATTCTGGTCGTGGTCGTCACGCTGAGCAAGCAGGACGGCACAATCCTGTCCGGTCCGGACATCATCTCCCGCGGATTTGTATATGTCCGCGAGTCCGAGGGCTTGCTGGATGAGGCCAACCGCATTGTCACTTCTACGCTGAACAAGCTGATGAACGACAAGGTCAATGAGTGGGCATCCCTGAAGACGAATGTGAAGGATGCGCTTGGCCGATTCCTGTACGAGCAAACTCGTCGTCGTCCCATGATCCTGCCGATTATCATGGAAGTCTAATCGACGATAACCCATCACGATACGAATACGCTCTTTCCTCCGCATGCGGACGGGAAGAGCGTTTTTCTATTGTTGGCCCTCATGGATCAAGGAGCAAGGGCGGTATAAAAAAGGCATTCGACCCCATACTATGATGAGCCACTGATTCGAAGCCAAAAGGGGATAGATGTATGACTGACACGTTATTTCCGTCCAGAACTGTAAACAACGAGCAACCGGAACAGCCTATGGGGGATGACAAGCGAAAGCTGAACCCTGCGGTTGAAAATATTCAACAGCTGGGAACCGCGTCTTCGCCGTCTCCTGGGGAGTCGAACATCTACTGCATGACCATTATTGGACAAGTAGAAGGGCATATGATATTGCCCCCGCAGAACAAAACGACTAAATATGAGCATATTATTCCGCAGCTCGTCGCAGCGGAGCAAAATCCGAAAATTGAAGGTGTGCTTATCGTGCTGAATACGGTAGGCGGAGATGTGGAGGCGGGTCTGGCCATCGCCGAAATGATCTCGACTCTGTCCAAGCCGACGGTGACGCTCGTATTAGGCGGCGGTCATTCCATCGGCGTGCCCATTGCGGTGGCGGGCAATTATTCATTTATCGCCGAAACCGCAACGATGACGATTCACCCCATTCGCTTGAACGGACTGGTCATCGGCGTTCCGCAGACCTTCGAATATTTGGACAAAATGCAGGAGCGTGTTGTCCGATTCGTAACCTCCCACTCCCAAGTCACCGAGGCCACGTTCAAGCAGCTGATGTTCAAGACGGGTGAGCTGACCCGAGATATCGGCACAACGGTTATTGGCACCGACGCCGTCAAGCATGGGCTAATGAATGCAGTGGGCGGCTTGGGCGATGCCCTGCGCGAGCTGAACGGCATGATTGAAATGAGAAGAGCGTCGGCACTCGTTCCGACAGGAGGTGGCATGACGCAATGACGCTGCACACGACAATGCCTCTGGAGCTTGTCCTGCAAGGCTTCGGAGATGAGGCGGAGGAGACCTGCGAGGTATGGCGAGGGGATATTATGCTGCAAGTGGTGCCCATTGCCCATGGGATGGGCAGGGTCGTTCGATTGCTGCAGTGCTCGCTGAATGATTATTTGCGACCGGAGCTGGCTCCTGGCTCCATCGTCTATTACGATACGAATTAGGAAGTCTCAGGGGCGCCAGCACCCGTCATAGTCCAAACCGTCACGTCTGTGATATAATGGTAGACCAGAGGTGACGGAATTGGCAAAGAAGAGACGGAAGAAATCCATTGGCGCTCAGTTGAAATATGAAGTATACGGCATATTGCTTATTACGATATCCATCATTGCCATGTCGGGGGAAGCGACAGTCGGGCGAGCATTGTCCAAGCTGTTCGGACTCGTGCTTGGCAAGTTTTATTTTGTGCTGGCGCTGGTCGGCATTTATGTGGGTCTCAGCGTTATGGTCAAGCGGGCTTGGCCCAAGGCATGGTCCAGCCGCAAGACGGGACTGCTGATTCTTGTGCTGGCGTTCACGCTCAGCAGCTCCATCTCCGAAGTGAATTTGCGATTTGCCGGGGTGGAGGGCGAGGCGCTGACAAGCAGCGTGATTCTGTCTACGCTCGGCACCGACCTACGAGATCAGCTGATCTCCGTCTCTCCAGAGCTGGATGTGTCCATTCGGGAGAAGTCGATTAGCGGAGGCTATGTCGGAGCGATCCAATACGCTTTATTCTTCATGCTGTTCGGGTATTACGGCGCGGTTATTATGAACATTGTCATGTTCGCGATTGCGTTTATGCTCATTACAGGCAAATCCTATGTAGAGCTGCTGGGTACGCTTCGCAAGCGGACGGCCCGTCTGATCAAGCTGCTGAATGCGAAACGTGCCGCCATGCGCAAGCGCCGAGCGGCGGAGGCCGCACTTGCCAATGCTACTGCAATGGGGCCGGGTGATGGGGAGCATGACGGGACGATGGATGATGCGGACGACACGCTGTATCAGCCAGCGCCCGTTAAGAAGAAGAGATCCCTCTTCTTCGCATGGAAGCAGGAGGAGCAGCCTGGCAAGGAAGCGCATCCGGGGCATGACGATTGGGAGCTGTCCCATCAGCCTCTGGAGCCCTCGTCCCAGGACGATGCCAAGCCAGCCTGGCAGAAGGAGCTTGGCGATGATTGGGAGCCCGCCGGAGGGAAGCTTAGCGAGAGCGAGCAGCAGGCTTCCAAGGAAGGGGGCCGCGACGATAACGATGGGCCTCCATGGGATGAAGAAATGCCGGAAGTCGACAACCGAGCGGAGCAGCTTCTGCGCCACGAGTCAGAGGGCTATGATGAGCCCTTGCAGGGCTGGGATGCGTCGGCGCATGGGGCGGAATCCATACAGGATGATGCTGACAGGACGGATCTACAGTCAGACGAGCATATAGGGGCAGACGCGCAGGAGTCGGAGCATAATCCATTGTTGGATTCCGATGCCATTGTGTCAGGTGAGGAGCCTGCGGAGGGAGTGCCTCGGCGTCCCATGGCGGATGAAGCCGCCGCTAAGGCGGAGAAGCCGTATCGTCTGCCGCCGTTCACCTTGCTGCACAAGCCGAACGGACTTGCCAAAGGAAGCGAAGCCGCTGATATGTATGACTCCAAGCGCAAGCTGGAGGCGACGCTGGAGAGCTTCGGCGTTCGCGCGAAGGTGCTGGATGTTGTGAGGGGCCCTGCGGTTACCCGTTATGAGGTGCAGCCGGCAACGGGAGTCAAGGTGAGCCGCATCGTGGGGCTGACGGATGACATCGCCCTCGCTCTGGCTGCCAAGGACGTTCGGATGGAAGCGCCCATTCCGGGTAAATCCGCTATTGGCATCGAGGTGCCCAACATGGAGGTGTCCGTCGTGACGATGCGGGAGGTTATGGAGACGCCGGCGTTCCTTAACTCCTCCGCCAAGCTGTCCATCGCCTTTGGCAGAGATATATCCGGAGGGACAATCGTCGGCAATCTGGCCAAGATGCCTCACTTGCTTGTAGCCGGTGCGACTGGCTCCGGCAAATCGGTTTGTATTAATGGCATCATTACAAGCATCCTGTACAAAGCAAAGCCGGATGAAGTGAAGTTTCTGATGATTGATCCCAAGATGGTGGAGCTGAATGTCTACAACGGCATCCCTCATTTGCTGGCGCCAGTTGTCACAGATCCGCGCCGAGCATCGCTGGCGCTCAAGAAGATAGTCGTGGAAATGGAGAAGCGTTATGAGCTGTTCTCCAAGTCGTCAACAAGGAACATTGAGGGCTATAATACGTTGATGGCGGATAATCCCGCAGCGGTCCTTCCTTATATTGTCGTCATCGTTGACGAGCTGGCCGACCTCATGATGGTTGCCGCCGGCGATGTTGAGGATTCCATCGCCAGGCTGGCCCAAATGGCGAGAGCGGCAGGCATCCATCTCATCATAGCGACACAGCGGCCTTCGGTGGACGTTATTACAGGCGTTATCAAGGCGAATATTCCTTCACGGATCGCATTCGGCGTCTCCTCACAGGTCGACTCCCGTACCATCCTGGATATGGCGGGAGCGGAGAAGCTGTTGGGCAGGGGTGACATGCTATTCCTTCCTGTCGGCATGTCGAAGCCCATCCGGGTGCAAGGGGCGTTCCTGTCCGACCAGGAGGTCGAAGCGTTAGTTGGCTATGCTAGAGACCAGGGCGAAGCGGAGTACAAGGAGGATTTGGTGCCGGAGCTCGACGAGGAGACGGAGAATGACGAGCTGCAGCTGGACGAGCTGTTCGATCAAGCGGTCCAGATTGTAGTGGAGGCGAAGCAGGCATCGGTATCCTTGCTGCAGCGCAGAATGCGCGTTGGTTATACCCGAGCGGCCCGCATGATTGATCAGATGGAAGCGCGCGGCGTTGTTGGTCCTTACGAGGGAAGCAAGCCGAGAGAGGTGCTGATGACGCTGGAGCAGCTGCAAGCCGGCCGAATCAGCTCATAAGATAGGTCGGACGGTGCATAGAAGCTGGACAACTTTCTCATACTAGAGTTAGGTAACGCTACCTGAAGCGAACTAACTTGCAAGAGAAAGGCAGATCCTTACATGAGAAATCGTTTGATAGCGGTGACCTCCATCATCGTCCTGCTTGTGTTCGGCGCACTGACTTTGATGAGGAGCTTCGGCGAATCGGCCGAGACGTTTAGCAGCGCGACGCTGAAGACAGGCTCCTCCGGAGCCGATGTGACTGAGCTGCAAGGACGGCTGACCTACCTCGGTTACTACAATGGCAAGATCGACGGCGTCTTCGGCTCGAAGACCAAAGGCGCGGTTACCTGGTTTCAATGGAAATTCGGCCTGAAGTCCGACGGCGTTGTCGGCGCGGACACCAAGAAGAAGCTTGTGGATGCCAGTAAGGGCTGGAAGCCTGGCACAACCAGCGCTGGCGGCGGAGGCAATGCCTCAACCGGCGGAAGCGGGCAAGGCAGCGCCACTTCAGCCGGGAGCGATATGGCCAAGTCGAATCGACTAGGCTTGTCGGATAATGATCTTCAGATTATGGCCAACGCCGTATACGGCGAAGCTCGGGGCGAGCCTTACGAGGGTCAGGTTGCGGTGGCAGCGGTCATCCTGAACAGGGTCCGCTCGGAGAGCTTCCCTAACACGGTTTACGGCGTCATATTCCAGCCAAGGGCGTTCACAGCCGTAGCGGATGGCCAAATCTACTTAACTCCGAACGCCAAGGCCAAGGAGGCGGTGGAGGACGCGCTGAACGGCTGGGACCCCAGCGGCGGCTGTCTCTATTACTTCAATCCGAACACAGCCACTTCGAGCTGGATTTGGACGAGAACACAGATCAAGACGATCGGGAAGCATATCTTCTGCATGTGACCAAATAGTCGGGTTATAGGGGAAGCAGCCGCTTCTGCGCAAGCGCAGCAGTGGTTGCTTCTTCCATTTCTGTTGAGTTAAAATGAAAAAAACGGCGTTAATGAAGGGAGCAAACCGCGTGTCTTCATTCCAAAGAGGACAGCACGAGCGTATCCGCCTGCATGTGCTGCCTACGAATCGTTTCAAGACGTTTGCGATATCTTTGTTTGCCGGGGTGCCGCTGGAGGAGGAGCATGTGACGCCTGTCGCGCTGACTCCTTTCGTGCTGCGAAGAGGTACCGCGAAGACGCCGGAGACCATCGCGTTCCGCGAGAAGCTGGACGACATGTACGGCGCGGGCTTCGGCTTCGATGTATACAAGAGGGGCGACTCTCAAATCGTGCAATTTCGAATGGATGTTATCAATGACCGATTCGTCAGCTCGGAGCATTCTTTGTTAGCGGCGTCCATCGGCTTTCTGGGAGAAGTGCTGACAGAGCCATGTCTGGAGGGCAACGGCTTCCGGAGCAAATATGTGGATGCGGAGAAGATCACGCTGAAGAAGCGTCTTGAAGCCATCGTCAATGATAAAGTGCGTTACGCGGCTGAGCGGTGCCTGGAGGAAATGTGCCAGGGCGAGCCTTACCGTCTCCATCCGCTTGGCCAATTAAACGCCGTAGACGCCATTACTCCAGAAGCATTATATCGCCATTATGAGGGATGGCTGGATAACGCCGCGCTGGATTTATATGTTGTCGGCGACACAACGCTGGAGGAAGTCACGAGGCTGGTGTCGGAGTCCTTCCGGCTGAAGCCCGGCATGCCGGCCCATTATAATCGACCTGTCGTGAAGCGAAACGTTCAGGAAACCAAATTTGTAGTGGATCGCATGGAGGTCAGTCAAGGCAAGCTCAATATGGGCCTGCGCACTGGCGTAGGCTATGATGATCCGCTGTATCCCGCGGCTCTTATGTATAACGGCATTCTGGGCGGATATCCGCATTCCAAGCTGTTCATCAATGTTCGCGAGAAGGAAAGCCTGGCTTATTACGCGGCAAGCCGACTGGATGGTCACAAGGGGATCTGCACGATACAGTCTGGCATCGAATTCGCCAACTACGACAAGGCTGTCGAGATCATCAAGGCTCAGCTGGAGAGCATGAAGGCGGGACAACTCTCGGATCTGGAGATCAACCAGACGAAAGCGATGATCTCGGGACATCTGAGAGAGCTGCAGGACTCCGCTTACGAGATGCTGTCCTATGATTTCAACAGTGTGCTTACGGGCAACAGCCGTTCCAGCATGGAGCTGATGGAGCAGGTGCAGGCTGTTACGCCGGGCGATATCGTGAAGGTGGCAGAGCAGGTGCAGCTGGATACGGTATATTTCCTGCGGGACAGGAAGGAGGCTTAACCGATTATGGAAACGTTACAATATCCGCATGTGCAGGAGACGTTGTATCGTGAAGTGATGGACAACGGACTTGAGGTTATTGTGCTGCCGAAGGAAGGCTTTCAGAAAACGTATGCCACCTTCTCCACAAAATACGGCTCCATCGACAACGTGTTTGCCGTTGGCGACGAGACGCCTGCGCGCGTACCTGATGGCATCGCGCATTTCCTGGAGCACAAGATGTTCGAGGAGCCGGAGGGCGATATCTTTGCGGTGTTTGCCTCCCAAGGCGCCAGCGCCAACGCTTATACAACCTTTGATCGCACCGTTTATTTGTTTTCGGCGACTGAGCAAATTCACGCCAATCTTGAAACGCTGATTAATTTCGTGCAGAATCCTTATTTCACAGACGAGAATGTGAACAAGGAGAAGGGCATTATCGAGCAAGAGATCAATATGTATCGGGATAATGCGGATTGGCGCGTTTATTTTGGACTGATTTCCGCGCTGTACCAGACCCATCCCGTTCACATCGATATAGCGGGAACTGTGGATTCCATCTATCAGATTGACAAGGAAACGCTGTATCGCTGCTACGAAACGTTCTACCATCCCTCCAATATGCTGCTGTTCGTTGTGGGCGGAGTGGATGCCGCAGAGGTGTTCGAGCTGGTGCGAAGCAATCAAGCGGCTAAGTCGTTCCAGCCGCAAGGCGACATTAAACGCTTCTTCGACGAGGAGCCAACCGCGGTTCAAACGCCGCGCAAGGTCGTGCAGCTTCCCGTGTCCCTTCCCAAGTGCATGCTGGGGTTCAAGGAGAAGCGGGTGGGCTTGGAGGGCGAAGCGCTGCTTCGCAATGAAGTGACGACCAAGCTCATGCTAGACGCGCTGATCGGCCCTAGCTCCAAGCTGTATCAATCGTTGTATGAAAGCAATCTCATATCGGATTCCTTCGGCCATGAATACAACTCCAGCAGGGATTACGCCTTTTCGGTGCTGGGCGGCGATACGCCGGAGCCCGACGCGCTCATCCAGCGGCTGAAGGACGGAATTGCCCAAGCGATCCAGAACGGCATCGACTCCGATACGTTCGAGCGCTCCAAACGGAAGAAGATCGGCAGCTATCTTCGCATGCTCAACTCCCCCGAATCCATTGCGGGCGAATTTACCCGATACCGCTTCCGCGACAGCGATATGTTCGATGTGCTCCAATGTTATGAGGCCTGCAAGCTGGAGGAAGTGAACGCGAGATTGCGCGAGCATTTCGACTTCCAGCAGCTAGCCGTGTCCATAGTGGAGAAATCAGCGGAGAACGCGTGAAGACACTACAGGAGACAACGGTACTGATAACCGGGGGGAGCCGGGGCATCGGGGCGGCCATCGCCAAACGGTTTGCCGCGGAAGGCGTCAATATCGTTATTCATTATTTGGAGTCGCATGAGCATGCGAACGAAACCGCGCGAATGTGCATGTCGCTGGGCGCTAATGTAATGACGATCTCAGCGGATCTTCGTTCCAGCGAGCAGCTGGGCAGAATGCGCGACAAGCTGGAGAGCCATGGCATCCGGCCCGACATCCTGGTCAACAACGGCGGCATCTCTCACTATGGGATGCTTGCCGACGTGTCGGAGGGGATGTGGGACGATGTGATGGCCGTCAATCTGAAGGGTATGTTTCTGTGCACGCAGCTGTTCATGCCTCATATGATTGGACAGCGGTTCGGCAGAATTATTAACGTCTCCTCCGTATGGGGCATGTCAGGCGCTTCCTGCGAGGTGCTCTATTCCACCACCAAGGGCGGCATGAACGCGTTCACCAAGGCGCTGGCCAAAGAGCTGGCGCCCTCAGGCGTAACGGTGAACGCCGTCGCGCCTGGCGTCGTCGATACCGTCATGATGGCCGGCTTCAACCCGGAGGAGAAGGCGGCGCTGCAGCAGGAAATTCCGGCGGGACGCTTTGGCTCGGCCGAGGAGATTGCGTCGCTTGTTTATTTCTTGTCCCTTCCAGAATCCTCCTATATTACAGGTCAGATCATAAGCCCGAACGGCGGCTGGCACACCTGACAATGCCTGCAATCTTGATGCTTAGGGTATAAACCTGGACCGATGTGCACACAATAACGACTGTTGATGATTCTTTTCCACACTACCCTAGGAGGCGAAGATACATGTCAACTGTCCTTACTAATTTCGAAACCTGGAAGCATTTTTTGGCGGATCGCGTGTCGCAAGCGAAGAAAATGGGCTTGACAGAAGAGACGATTTCGAACCTGGCGTTCGAGATCGGCAGCTTCCTCGATGAGAAGGTTGATCCGAAAAACGATGAAGAAAGTGTTTTGAAGCAGCTTTGGGATGTCGGTGACCAGGAAGAACGCAAGGCGATTGCAAGGCTCATGGTCAAGCTTGTCGAAAAAGCCTAGCACTCATAACGAGCAGGGAAGCCTCCTCTTTCGCGGAGGCTTTTCTGCAATGTTCGGCGTCGTTGCAGGATTATGACGAAAATTGTAGAATGTTGATTATGGTAAACTAATGCAGATTTTCACTTGATTTTTGTCTTTATTCTATTTATTATTCAAGTTTAGGACGGTGAACGCAATGGAAACGAAACAATGGTACATGGAATACAAAATACATAAAAACCGTCCCGGACTTCTGGGAGATATCGCATCCCTGCTCGGCATGCTTGAGGTGAACATCATGACGATCAACGGCGTCGAGGATCGCACCCGCGGCATGCTGCTGCAGACGGACGACGATGAGAAGATTGAGCTACTGGGCAAGATGCTCCAGAAGGTCGACAATATAACCGTGAACAAGCTTCGCACGCCCACTATTGTCGACATATTGGCTGTCCGTCATGGACGTTATATCGAGAGGGATTCCGACGATCGCAAGACGTTCCGTTTTGTAAGGGACGAGCTTGGTCTGCTTGTGGATTTCCTGGGCGAGGTGTTCAAGAGGGACGGCAATCATGTTATAGGCTTGAGGGGTATGCCGCGTGTCGGCAAGACGGAGTCGATAATAGCCGGAAGCGTGTGCTCCAACAAACGGTGGACGTTCGTATCCTCCACCTTGCTGCGCCAGACAGTCCGCAGCCAGCTGTCGGAGGAAGAGATGCAGCCGAACAACATCTTTATTATTGACGGAATTGTAAGCACCATACGCTCCAATGAGAAGCATTATGCGCTGCTCCAGGAGATTATGGCTATGCCGTCAACGAAGGTGATCGAGCATCCCGATATTTTTGTGAAGGAATCCCAATACGACTACAGCCACTTCGATATTATCGTGGAGCTGCGCAATACGCCGGAAGAAGAAATTACCTACGAATCATTTACAGCTAATTATACGGACGAATTCTAAACCATCCATCCGGAAGGAGGCTACTCCATGTCTGACTTAGGCGCATTGCTACGCAAAGCCAGAGAGCAGCGCGGCTTATCGCTTGACGAGATTCAGGAGCTAACCAAAATCAGAAAACGATACCTAGAGGCGATTGAATCCGGCGATTACAGTGTCCTGCCGGGGTCCTTCTATGTTCGGGCGTTCGTGAAGAACTACTCCGAGGCTGTCGGTCTTGATCCCGAAGAGGTGCTGCGGCTCTATCAGCATGAGGTGCCGGCACCTGCGGTGGAGCATGCCACGGAGCCTATTCCTGTGCGCAAGCCAAGGAAGATGAAGTCGCAGGCCTCAGAGCGATTCGGCAAAATCGGATTTAATCTGGTTATGTGGTGCTTCCTGATCTTGATTCTTGTCCTGGTCTGGTATTATGTAGTGAGAAATGACGACCCTGATACGAACAAGGCAGATGATACGCCCATTACGGAAAATTCATCAACGCCAGCGCCAGCCACTGACAATCCGGATCCCAGCGAGCCTGCAGTATCCGTTACGCCACCGCCGCCTACGAAGGCTCCGACTACAGTTACGTTCAACAGCAAGTCGGGCAAAACGGATCTATACGATATTGGTCCCGCTGGTACCGTACATAAGGTGGAGCTGAAGGTTGTTGGGGGAAGAAACTGGGTTGAGGTGCGTTCAGGCAGCAACAGGGGAACCAAGCTGTTCTACGCCAATGCGGAGGATGGCGCCGTTCAAACGTACGAGCTGACAGAGCCTATCTATATTAATGTAGGCCGGGCAGACTTCACTGAGGTGACCGTAGATGGCGTGCCTGTGCCGGATGGCGATCGAGCAGGCTCCAAGCAGCTGCTGCTTGTTCCCGCAGCGGAGGGAGCTGGCGCGTCAGCTACGCCTTCGCCGGCTGCCGGCGAAGGCGCGGCAACGGATTCTATAACAAGCGAATAATCAATCCATTTAAGGATAGTGAGGGAGAGGAGCCTGACATGAGTTCAGAAAGTTCATTTGACATTGTATCGAAGGTAGATATGCAGGAGCTGTCTAACGCGATCACGCAGGCGGAGCGCGAAATAGAGACGCGCTTCGATTTCAAGGGCAGCAAAAGCAGCATAGCGCTTGAGAAGGAAGAGCTTGTGGTGGGCTCGGATGACGAATATAAGCTGAAGAGCGTAATCGATATTTTGCAATCCAAAATGGTCAAACGCGGCGTCCCTATCAAAAATATGGATTTCGGCAAAATCGAAGGCGCAAGCGGCGGTACCGTTAAACAGCGCATTAAGCTGAGACAAGGCATTGAGCAGGACGTGTCCAAAAAAATCAACGTGCTCATTCGCGATTCCAAGCTGAAGGTGAAAAGCCAGATACAGGGCGATCAAATTCGTGTGACAGGCAAAAGCAGAGATGATCTGCAAGCCGTTATCGCTTTGCTTCGCGGAGCCGAGCTGCCAGTGGAATTGCAATTTACGAATTACCGTTAATGAGTACAGCGTGAATAGAAGGGAATTGAAGTACATATATGACGGAAAGAGTGAAGGTAGTTACATTAGGCTGCGAAAAAAATCTGGTGGATTCCGAAATTATGTCGGGTCTCATTCATGAGCGCGGATTCCGTCTAGTGAATGAGCCGGATGAGGCCACTGTAATCATCGTGAATACGTGCGGCTTCATCGATGCGGCCAAAGAGGAATCCGTCAATACAATTCTGGAGATGGCCGATCTGAAGGAAACGGGCCGCTTGAAGGCGTTAATTGTATCGGGCTGTCTGACCCAGCGCTACAAGCAGCAGCTGATGGAAGAGATGCCGGAGATTGACGGTATCGTCGGAACGGGCGATTTCCATAACATTAACGACATCGTCGATGAGGCGCTGCGCGGCAAGAAGCCGATCCGCGTGGGCAATCCCGTATTCAATTACGAGCAGCAGCTTCCGCGACTCGTCACGACGCCGCGTTATACGGCATATGTCAAAATTGCGGAGGGCTGCGACAACGCGTGCACATTCTGCAGCATACCTATGATGCGGGGCAGCTTCCGCAGCCGTTCGATGGAGTCGATCGTGAAGGAAGTGGAAGGACTGGCGGCGCAGGGCGTGAAGGAAATCAGTCTGATTGCCCAGGATTCAACGAACTACGGCACGGACCTATATGACCGCTTTATGCTGCCGGAGCTTATGAATCGCGTGAGCGAGGTGGAGGGCATTCATTGGGTAAGGCTGCATTACGCTTATCCAGGCTTCTTCTCCGATGAACTGATTGAGGCTATAGCAACCAATCCGAAAATTTGCAAATACATCGACATGCCGCTGCAGCACAGCGAGGACACCATTCTGAAGCGCATGCGCAGGCCGGGCCGCCAGCGTGATACACGCGAGCTCATCGCCAAAATTCGCGCGGCCATTCCCGATGTCGCGCTGCGCACAAGCCTTATTGTAGGTTTTCCTGGCGAGACTGAGCAGGATTTCGAAAACCTGTGCGAGTTTGTCAAAGAGATCAAATTTGACCGTCTTGGCGTATTTGCCTACTCCAGCGAAGAGGGCACGCCAGCCGTTCGTCTGCCGAACCATGTGCCCGACGAGGTGAAGGAATTCCGCGTCAATACGCTGATGGAGCTGCAGCGTATCGTCTCGCGCGACAACAGCAGCAAGTATATCGGCAAAGAAATCGACGTGCTTGTGGAGCGTTACGACGGCCGCAGCGACGTCTATATCGGCAGATCGATGTACGATGCTCCCGAAATCGACGGCGAGGTATTTATTTCGAATTGCCGGGCGGAGATTGGCTCCATGCAGAAGGTGCGCGTGACGCACGCGTACGAGTTCGATCTGTCCGGGGAGGGCGTATCATGAATTTAGCGAATAGGATTACCCTTGCAAGAATATTTCTTGTTCCAGTCATCATGTTTTTCCTGCTTATCAAGGTGGATTTAGGTTCGCTGTCCTTTATGGATTTCGAAATCTCCTACAACCAGATGATCGCCGCTGTGATCTTCATTATCGCGGCGAGCACGGACGGTCTGGATGGCTACATCGCGCGCAAGAACAAGATTGTAACCAATCTGGGGAAGCTGCTGGATCCGCTGGCGGATAAGCTCCTGGTAGCGGCTGTGCTGATCTCGCTTGTGGAGATGGGCAAGCTGAATGCGCTGATCGCCATTATTATTATCAGCCGGGAGTTCGCGGTGACGGGACTGAGGCAGATTGCGCTGCTGGAGGGCTCCGTCATGGCTGCAAGCGCTTGGGGCAAATGGAAGACGGCTATCCAAATTACGATGATTATCGCCCTGCTGATCAACAATTTCCCGTTTGCGCTGATCGACTTTCCTTTTGACGTTATCGCCAGCTGGATTGCCGCGATCATAACCGTCTATTCGGGCATTGATTACTTCGTGAAGAATAAACATTTAATACCGGTGGAATAACAACCAGCGCTTCAAAGCACTTTCCCGCGACAGGGGGAGTGCTTTTGTGTCAGCGCGTGGATCGAGGAAGCTGGGCTAGGAGGCACATACGGGAATGAAAGCGGAAATTATTGCGGTAGGAACGGAGCTGCTGCTGGGACAGATCGTCAATACGAATGCCCAGGCGATTTCACAGAAGCTGGCGGAGCTTGGTATTGACGTGTACTTTCAGACCGTTGTCGGGGACAACGCAACACGGCTTCAGCAAGCGATTGAGATTGGACGCGGAAGAGCGGACCTTCTGTTGTTCACGGGCGGTCTAGGGCCGACACAGGACGATTTGACCAAGGATGTGCTGGCTGAGGACTTGGGACGCAGCCTCATCCTCCATGAGCCTTCTATGGCCGCCATTGAGGAGCTGTTCTCTTCGAGGGGCATCGCGATGGTGGAGAGCAATCGGAAGCAAGCGCTTATGATCGAGGGCAGCGTTCCGCTTCAGAACGCGACTGGCCTTGCCGTGGGGAACGCGCTGGAGGCGGACGGCATGCTCTACATGCTGCTGCCCGGTCCGCCAAAGGAAATGAAGCCGATGCTGGAGGGACCTGGCCAGGCATGGCTGAGAAGCATGCTGGGAGAGGAGAAGCCGCTGTATTCGCGGCTGCTGAAATTTGCGGGCATTGGGGAATCGACGCTGGAAGCGAAGCTGATCGATCTGATCCAGAACCAGCAGGATCCAACGCTGGCTCCTTACGCCAAGGAAGGCGAGGTTGCGATCCGCGTATCCACCAAAGCGGCGACAGCGGACGAAGCGAACGTCAAGATCGATGAGGCGGTTGCAGCGATTCAGGACAGAGTGGGAGAGCATCTGTACGCGCAGGAGGATATCCCTATCGAGGAGCAGATAGTGAAGCTGCTACGAGCCTCAGGGCGTCGTCTCGCCTCCGCCGAAAGCTGCAGCGGGGGGCTGTTCGCCGAGCTCGTTACGAACGTGCCCGGCAGCAGCGGCGAATACGCTGGAGGAGTTGTCACCTATACGAATCGGATGAAGAACAAGCTGCTGGGCATTCCTATGTCTCAGCTGGAAGGCGCGGGCGCGCCGGGCGCAATTAGCGAGGAGACGGCCGCGTCCATGGCAGAGAATGTGCGTCTGCTCGCTGACGCTGACTTTGGCGTGTCGCTGACAGGTGTTGCAGGCCCTGCGGAATCGGAGGGCAAGCCGGTAGGATTGGTCTACTTCGCGATCGCGGAGAAGGGCAAGGCGACGATTGTTCATACGACTCACCTGAGCGGGGGGCGCTCCATGATTCGAGTACGGGCCGTCAAAGCAGCCATGTACCGGCTATGGCAGGCGCTTAAGGAATAATGCCGTCCCGAAAGTTCGGGGAAAGCTGTTGTCAAATGTCGAGCGCTTCTATATAATAGAACCTAGTTATCGGAAGAACCGTGGCGAAGACTACTTTGCTGCGGTTTTTTTATGTTTATTGGCGCTGGGGGGATGGGGGAATACATAATACGAATGTGTGTTCGAAAAAACTATTGGCAAGGGATTAAAAATGAGGTATCATACTAATATAAATGATGAAGGATGTGAGTGGGTTGGCGGATCGTCGCGCAGCTTTGGACAACGCATTGCGTCAAATTGAGAAGCAATTTGGCAAGGGCTCCATTATGAAATTGGGTGAATCAACGCACATGCAGGTTGAGACCGTACCGAGCGGCTCGCTTGCTCTAGATATCGCGCTTGGCATCGGTGGATTGCCAAGAGGCAGGGTTATTGAAGTATATGGACCGGAATCCTCCGGTAAGACGACGGTTGCACTGCATGCAATCGCCGAGGTTCAGCGCATTGGCGGACAAGCTGCCTTTATCGATGCGGAGCACGCGCTTGATCCGTTGTACGCCAGCAAGCTCGGCGTGAATATCGACGAGCTTCTTCTCTCCCAGCCGGATACGGGCGAGCAAGCGCTGGAAATCGCCGAAGCGCTTGTGCGCAGCGGCGCGGTTGATATTATCGTGGTAGACTCCGTTGCGGCGCTTGTGCCGAAGGCGGAGATCGAAGGGGATATGGGCGACTCTCACGTTGGCCTGCAGGCTCGTCTGATGTCTCAGGCGCTGCGCAAGCTGTCCGGCGCTATTGCGAAATCCAAGACCATCGCGATCTTTATTAACCAATTGCGCGAGAAGGTCGGCGTTATGTTCGGCAATCCGGAGACAACACCGGGCGGACGCGCTCTGAAGTTCTATTCCAGCGTACGCCTTGACGTTCGCCGCATTGAGACGTTGAAGCAAGGAAACGACATGGTCGGCAACCGCACACGGATCAAGGTTGTGAAGAACAAGGTAGCTCCTCCGTTCAAGCAAGCGGAGATCGACATTATGTACGGTGAAGGAATATCCAGGGAAGGCAGCCTGATTGATATCGGCGTCGAGATGGATATTGTTCAGAAGAGCGGAGCATGGTTCTCTTACAGCGGGGAGCGTCTTGGCCAAGGACGGGAGAACGCGAAGCAATATTTGAAGGAGAATAAGGAGGTCGCTGGCCAGATCGAGAAGCAGATTCGCGAAGCCAGCAACTTGTCTGCAGCGGCCTCCCAAGCGAACTTCAAGGCTGATCAAGAAGATGAGGATGAAGAATTCGATCTGGATTTCGAATAAACATTCCGACAATAGTCGCCGCTCTTATCGGAGCGGCGCTGTTTGTTTTTTCAGTGGAAGGGAGTTTGTCAACATATATGAATGACACCCATGTCTCCCAGAGAGAGGAGTGGATCATCGAATCCATTCATCGCGACAAGAAGGGGAAGCGGAGATATTGTATATACACAGGCGCGGAGGAGCCGATCTTGTCCGTACATGAGGACATTCTGATCAAGTTCCGGCTCATGAAGGGTCAGCTCCTTACAGCGGATGACATCACGAGCATCCGCAATGAAGATGAGCGGTATGGGGCTTATGCGCTCGCAATCGCCTATTTGGGAATGAAGCCGCGAACGCGCAAAGCGATCTCGCAATATTTGACCAGGAAACAATTTCTGGAGGACAATATTCAATATGCGCTGGACCGTTTAGAATCGGAGCAACTTGTTGATGATGAACAATATGCGCGTCAATTTGCGAGGAGCCGCCTGAGAGCCGGTCAGAAGGGCAGACTGATGATCGGGCAGGAGCTGCAGCAGAGGGGCATATCCAAGCAAGCGGCGGCGGAGGCGTTGTCGGAACTTGATTCGGACAGCGAGCTGAGCGCGGCTCGGAGGCTGGCTGAGAAGAGGGTTCGGCAGCTGAAGGGCGACCGCAAGCAGAAGAGAATGAAGCTCACCGCCTTCCTTATGCGCAGAGGGTTTCCCGGCTCTATCGTTCGGGAGGCGCTAAGAGGATTGGAATGGGAGGAAGAAAATAGGCATAACGAGGAAGAAGATGGCGTTTTGCTTGACAACTGATTTTGTGTAAAGATAAAATGAGTGTGTATTCCTTCACAATTTTGAATCAATTTTTCTTCCAAAAGTTGATTCGAAACGATTTTTTTCGTCAAATAGGTACATGATGAAACGGTATGCAAACCGGTTAAAAACCAAATAACATCCCAAGCAATGCCTTGGTGTATGCAGCAAGGAGGTGAACAAGATGGTATGGATCACGATTCTTGTAAGCATCCTTGTTGGCGCAATTTTCTTTGGGATTGGTTATTATTTTCGCAAGTCGATTGCCGAAGCCAAGATCTCGAGCGCTGAGCAAGCCGCTGTGCTGATCGTGGAGAACGCGAAGAAAGAGGCAGAGGCGCAGAAGAAAGAGATAGTGCTCGAGGCGAAAGACGAAGTCCACAAACTTCGTTCCGAAGCGGAGAAGGACATCCGCGAGCGTCGTAATGAAGTACAGCGTCTGGAGAGACGGCTGCTTCAGAAGGAAGAGTCGCTGGATAAGAAATTAGAAGCGCTAGAACGCAAAGAAGAGACTGTAGCCAACAAGGAGAAAAGAATCGAAGAAACACAAGAGCAGATTGATTCCATCTATAAGCAGCAGCAAAGCGAGCTGGAGCGTATCTCTAGCTTGACGATGGAAGATGCGAAGTCGATTATATTGACCAATGTCGAACAGGAAGTTCGTCACGAAACCGCGCAGATGATCAAGGAAATCGAGCAGCAAGCGAAGGAAGAAGCCGACAAGAAAGCGCGTGACATTATATCGCTCGCGATTCAGCGTTGCGCGGCCGATCATGTAGCGGAGACGACAGTATCTGTTGTTACTCTGCCGAATGAAGAGATGAAGGGCCGCATTATTGGTCGCGAGGGTCGCAATATACGCGCGCTCGAAACATTGACCGGTATCGATCTCATTATCGACGATACGCCGGAAGCGGTCATATTGTCCGGGTTTGATCCCATTAGACGCGAAATTGCACGAACTTCTCTTGAGAAGCTGGTGGCGGACGGACGTATTCATCCCGCTCGAATTGAAGAGATGGTGGAGAAATCCCGCAAGGAAATCGACGAACGCGTACGCGAGTACGGCGAGCAGGCAACCTTCGAGGTTGGCGTTCATGGCTTGCATCCAGACCTGATCAAGATTCTTGGCCGATTGAAGTATCGGACAAGCTACGGTCAGAACGTCTTGAAGCACTCCATGGAGGTCGCTTATCTGACAGGCCTGATGGCAGCGGAGCTGGGCGAGGATATTACGCTAGCGAAGCGCGCGGGACTGCTGCATGATATCGGCAAAGCGCTGGACCACGAGGTAGAGGGCTCCCATGTAGAGATTGGCGTAGAGCTCGCCAAGAAATACAAGGAGCATCCTGTTGTCATCAACAGTATCGCGTCGCATCACGGCGATACGGAGGCAACATCGGTTATCGCGATGCTGGTCGGCGCAGCCGACGCATTGTCCGCAGCTCGTCCGGGAGCACGGCGCGAGACGCTGGAGACGTACATCAAACGTCTGGAGAAGCTCGAGGCCATTACGGAATCGTTCGATGGTGTCGAGAAGTCCTACGCCATTCAAGCGGGCCGCGAGGTGCGCGTCATGGTGCAGCCTGAGAAGATCGACGATACAGAAGCGTTCCGTCTTGCTCGCGACATTACGAAGAAGATCGAGAGTGAACTGGATTATCCGGGACATATTAAGGTTACGGTCATTCGTGAGACGCGTGCAGTCGAATACGCCAAATAACGCAAATATGGAAAAGTGGCTGACCTGTCAGCCACTTTTCTTCATGAATGATTATAAATAAGGGATAAAGAAGCTGGCCATTAAGGAGCGGAGTGAAATGAACGTATTATTTATTGGCGACATCGTCGGAAATGCAGGCAGAAGCGCGCTGAAAAAAACGCTGCCTGCGCTAAGAGACAAATATAAGCCGCATATCATTATCGTAAACGGGGAAAATGCCGCAGCGGGCAGAGGCATTACGAAAGCGATCGCGCGCGAGTTTTTTGAATGGGGCGTGCATGGCATTACGATGGGGAATCATACATGGGACAACAAGGACATCTTCGAATGGATTGATGATGAGCCGCGTTTAGTTCGCCCCGCGAACTTCTCGCCGGAGGCTCCCGGTCAAGGCATGGCTGTGATTAAGGCAAACGGCAAATCGCTTGCGATTATTAATCTGCAGGGACGCGCCTTCCTGCCGCCCATCGACTGCCCGTTCCGCAAGGCTGATGAGCTGATTGATCAGGCGAGCTCCTCCACCAAAGCGATTTTGGTCGATTTCCATGCGGAAGCTACCTCAGAGAAAATCGCAATGGGCTGGTATTTGGACGGGCGGGCATCTGTCGTACTGGGTACACATACGCATGTGCAGACCAACGATGATACGATCCTGCCTGGGGGTACCGGTTATTTGACCGACGTTGGCATGGTGGGCTCCAAGGAAGGCGTGCTGGGCATGGAGCGCGGTGCCGTGCTTCACAAGTTTTTGACGCAGCTGCCGGCCCGTTTCGTAGTGGATGAAGGCAATTGGTTCCTGCACGGGCTGTCGATTGAGATTGATGAAGCAACAGGCAAAGCAACCAAGCTGGCCAAAATCCGGTTAACTGAAGAGGATTGGCTGCTGATGTAAATACAGGCTTCGCCACAAACTGCTCTGGCCAGAGCAGTTTTATTTTGCCGAAAACTATCTGAACATTCAGAACTGTCCGTAAAGTTGTCCGCAGAAAAGCAGGAATCTTTCCCCTTCTCTCGAATACTATTTTAGAAGTGGAATCCATCCAACATTCTAGGGGAGGTACTTTTCATGGACGTATTAAAGGTATCAGCGAAGTCCAATCCAAATTCCGTAGCAGGCGCGCTTGCCGGCGTGCTGCGCGAACGAGGCGGCGCGGAACTTCAAGCTATCGGCGCCGGTGCTCTTAATCAAGCGATTAAGGCAGTCGCCATTGCTCGCGGCTTTGTAGCTCCTAGCGGTGTGGATCTCATTTGCATTCCGGCGTTTACCGATATCGTTATAGATGGCGAGGATCGCACAGCGATCAAATTAATAGTCGAGCCCAGATGAGGGGCTTGACGCTTCCGATAGGACGCCGATGATTCAGCCTGTTTACGAAGTAGACAGGTTTTTTTGCTTTGACAAGCTGGTGACCGAGGGGGCAGGTTATATGCGAATCGTCGATTTTCATTGCGATGTGCTGAGCAAGCTGTTGAAGGACGGGAATTTAAGCTTTGAGGAAGAGGCGGGCGGAGCATTGGATGTTACGTATGGGCGTCTGCGGGAGCAGAATGCGCTGCTGCAGACGTTCGCCGTCTACATCTCGCCGTCTCGGCCGGATTATCGGAGCATGGATCCTATTCTGGACAGCATTGATCTATTATATGAGAAGGTGCTGAAGCTGCCGGATATGCGTCTTGTTGAGACGCGGGCGGATCTGGAGGCTTGTCTGAAGGACGGGCAGACAGGGGCCCTGCTATCGCTGGAGGGTGCCATGGGGCTTGGAGGCAAGTTGTCCGCGCTTCGTATTCTGCATCGGCTGGGCGTTCGTGCCATGGGGTTTACCTGGAATGACGCGAACTGGGCGGCGGATGGCGCGATGGAGGCGAGAGGCGGAGGATTAACGGCGCAAGGAGCGGCGTTTGTGAAGGCGTGCAACGAGCTTGGGATCATCATTGACGTGTCCCATTTGTCTGAGCGCGCCTTCTGGGATGTCGCGGAGCTGTCGGAGCAGCCCATCATCGCTTCGCATTCCAATGCGAGAGCCTTGTGCGACCATCCGCGCAATCTGACCGATCTGCAGATTCAAGCCATTATTGAATGCGGCGGCGTTATCGGCGTCACGTATGTCCCGATGTTCCTGAAGGCGAACGGCCAAGCCGGTATTGTGGACGTCGTGGAGCATATGGAGCATATTTGCGCGTTGGGAGGGGAGAACAGCCTTATGCTGGGCTCCGATTTCGATGGCATAGAGCAATATGTCGAGGGACTTCAACATCCCGGACAAGTGACAGGTCTTCGGCAAGCGATGCTGGGAAGGTTCACGGAGACGCTAACGGAGCGAATTTGGTCCGGCAACGCGATTTCATTCCTGCAGAGGAGCCTGCCTGTCGTTTAGCGGGCTGTCCCATCTCAATCGAGTATCGAATCAATCGGAAAATACTATCCTTTATATAAGCGTTTACATCTTGCAAATCGCGGTCTCCGGACATAAAATTGTTGTGACTCTTAACATTTCTATTATATAATGCACTCAGTTGTCATTAAACATGCACCTTCATGATGCAGAGGAGATGGACGTTTTGATAAGTCAATTGTCATGGAAAATTGGCGGACAGCAAGGTGAAGGCGTAGAGAGTACTGACCGAATTTTCTCCACGGCACTTAATCGGCTGGGCTATTATTTATATGGATACCGACATTTTTCTTCCCGTATTAAAGGCGGTCACACCAATAATAAAATCCGGATCAGCACCAAGCCGATCCGCGCCATATCAGATGATCTCGACATTCTGGTCGCGTTCGACCAAGAAAGCATTGACCTGAACGCGAACGAGCTTCGGCAGGGCGGCGTTATCGTAGCGGATGCCAAGTTTAATCCCGTTGTTCCCGAGGGAGTGGACGCGAGACTATTTGCGGTGCCGATTACGAAGATGGCGGAGGAGCTGGGCACTTCGCTGATGAAAAACATGGTGGCGTCCGGGGCTTCCTGGGCGCTGCTTGGCCTGCCTCTTGAGGTGTTCAATGGGGCCGTTGAAGAGGAGTTTGGCCGTAAGGGTCCTGCTATCGTCCAGAAGAATATCGAGGCGGTGAAGGCAGGCGCAGAGTTCGTGCTGGAGCAGGCGGGCGGTCCGCTCGACGCGTTCAAGCTGGACGAGGCTGACGGCAAGCAGAAGCTGTTTATGATCGGCAATGAGGCGATAGGCCTGGGAAGCATTGCGGCGGGCTGTCGATTAATGTCCGCCTATCCCATTACGCCAGCCTCGGAAATTATGGAATACCTGATTAAGAAGCTGCCCAAATTCGGCGGCACCGTCATTCAGACGGAGGACGAGATTGCGGCTGTCACGATGGCGATTGGCGCTAACTATGCCGGCGTTCGGACGATGACGGCGTCGGCGGGTCCTGGATTATCGCTCATGATGGAAGCCATCGGTCTGGCTGGCATGACTGAGCAGCCACTTGTCATTGTCAACACGCAGCGCGGCGGTCCTTCGACGGGCTTGCCTACAAAGCAAGAGCAATCTGACCTGAACGCGATGATCTACGGCACTCACGGAGAAATTCCAAAAATCGTCATCGCGCCGGCTTCGATTGAGGATTGCTTCTATGATATGGTGGAGGCATTCAACTTGTCGGAGCAATACCAGGTGCCGGTCATTGTCATGACGGATTTGCAGCTGTCGCTGGGCAAGCAGTCATGTGAGCCGCTGGACTTCAGCAAGGTTCAAATCGCTCGCGGCAAGCTGGTGAAGGATGCGCCGCCGCTTGAGGGCGGCGAGCTGTTCAAGCGCTACGCGTTCACTGAGGATGGCGTATCGCCGCGCATATTGCCTGGTGAGAAGGGCGGCCTTCACCATGTGACGGGCGTGGAGCATGACGAAGTCGGACGACCGTCCGAAAACGCGCTGAACCGCAAGCGTATGATGGAGAAACGTCTGAACAAGCTGAAGGATCTCTCCATCCGGGATGCCATTCGTGTAGACGCTCCGCAAGAGGAGCCGGACCTGCTGGTGATTGGGATGGGCTCCACGGGCGGTACAATCGACGCGGCGCGAAGCATGCTGCTGGAAGAAGGCGTGACCAGCAATCATATTACGATTCGTCAGATTCATCCATTCCCGACTGAAGCGCTGAAGCCGTATCTCCACAGCGCCAAAAAGGTAATCGTCATCGAAAACAATGCAACCGCCCAATTGGCGGGACAAATTAAAATGCACGCAGGATATGCGGACAAAATGGAAAGCCTGCTGAAATTCGACGGCAACCCGTTCCTGCCACTTGAAGTTTACAAAGCCTGCAAGGAGCTGAGCTAAGCGATGGCAACGTTCAAAGAGTTTCGTAACAATGTAAAGCCCAACTGGTGTCCGGGCTGCGGCGATTTCTCGATCCAGGCGGCTATTCAACGCGCCGCGGCGAATGTCGGTCTTGAGCCTGAGCAGCTTGCGGTGATATCGGGCATTGGCTGCTCCGGCAGAATTTCGGGCTATATTAACGCCTACGGCCTGCACGGCATTCATGGCCGCGCGCTTCCAATTGCGCAGGGCGTAAAGCTTGCGAACCGCGAGCTTACGGTTATTGCTTCCGGAGGAGACGGCGACGGCTTCGCCATCGGCATGGGCCATACCGTACATGCCATTCGCCGTAACGTCAACCTGACCTACATCGTGATGGATAACCAAATTTACGGGCTGACCAAAGGCCAGACCTCGCCTCGCAGCGCCGAAGGCTTCAAGACCAAATCGACGCCGGAAGGCTCCATTGAGTCTACGCTGTCTCCGCTCGAAATCGCGATGTCGGCTGGCGCGACGTTTGTCGCACAATCCTTCTCAAGCGACTTGAAGGGCCTCACCAGCTTGATCGAACAGGGCATTAAACACGAAGGGTTTTCCTTAATCAACGTATTCAGTCCATGCGTGACGTTCAATAAAATTAATACGTATGACTGGTTTAAGGAAAACATTGTGAGCCTGGAAGGGTTCCCGGACTATGATCCAACGGATCGAGTGGCAGCCATGAACAAAATTATGGAAACCAATGGCATGCTGACAGGTCTGATCTATCAGAATACTAGCCGTAAATCGTACGAAAACATGATTACGGGTTTCAAGCAGGAGGCGCTTGCGAATCAGGAGCTGTCGATTTCGGAGGAGCAGTTCAATCAGCTTGTAGCCGAATTTAAATAAATGGTATGATAAGCATACGGCTTACGGGCCGTATGCTTTCTATTTGGCGTTATTCTGAATATATAGAGATGGAGTGTGCAGTGAAATGAGCAAGCAGGTACCTATAGGCGTTTCGGCTAGACATATACATTTGTCCCAGGAGCATGTCCATCAGCTGTTCGGAGCCGGCTATGAGCTGACGGAGATGAAGCCGTTGTCTCAGCCTGGACAATACGCGGCTAACGAGACCGTCGCGGTTGTAGGACCCAAGGGCACCTTCGGCAAGGTGCGTATATTAGGTCCTGTACGCAAGCGCACACAGCTGGAGGTGTCGCGTACCGACGCATTTGCGCTTGGCGTCAACCCTCCCGTGCGGGAATCAGGCGATATCGCAGGCTCTGCCGGCATTATGCTGCAGGGTCCGGCTGGGGAGGTTGTCATTCAGGAAGGCGTCATTGTGGCGGCGCGTCATATTCACTTCCACACCAGCGATGCGGAGCGCTTCGGCATTGTCGACAAGCAGCAGCTTAAGGTCCGTGTCGGCGGAGAACGCGGCCTTGTCTTCGAGCATGTGATCGCCCGTGTATCACCCGATTTCGCGCTGGACATGCATATCGACACTGATGAGGCGAATGCGGCCGGGGTCAAAAACGGCGAGATGGCAGAAATCGTAGAGTAAGGCGAAGGTAGAGCAGGGGGTCATGCGGCGCGGCTGCATGGCCCTTCGCTTCGTATGGCTAATCCTGTATCTTTCATTGACCTGTCGCTGCAGAGCGGCTACAATGAAAATGCTTGAATCCGCCAAGAAGCATGCCAACTTCCGATGGATTAGGTTCACAGGCTGTGGTATAATTTTATATTGTTTGCAGGACGGTTCATCCTATGAATGCCGGCAAGGATTCAGTATAAAGGAAGTGAATGCCGAATGAACAAAGAGACCAAAGGCGCTTCGGAGCACGCAGTCGCAAGCGCTAAGGACTATTCCAAATATTTTGACTTCAGCGATGCCAAGATTATTAGCGAAGAGGACGGCGTCACGACGCTGCGAATTAAGGGCCGCAACGTACAGCTCAGCTCGGCGCCCTCCTACAAGGACGAGAAGAAGCGCGGCAAAGAGGATATTCAGGTCCATTACGATTTCTCCATTCCGGAGGAGCTGCGCACGCTGGGCGTTGGCAAGCGGTATTTGATTCAAACCTACGGCTGCCAGATGAATGAGCATGATACCGAAGTGATGAAGGGCATGTTCGAGGAGATGGGCTATGAGCCTACGGAGGACCGAACGCTTGCCGATGTCGTGCTGCTGAATACATGTGCCATTCGTGAGAACGCGGAGGACAAGGTGTTCGGTGAGCTGGGGCATCTGAAGGTACTCAAGAAGGAGAAGCCAGGGCTGCTGCTTGGCGTCTGCGGCTGTATGTCCCAGGAGGAATCTGTTGTTGGCCGTATCCTGCAGAAGCATGCTTTCGTGGACATGATCTTCGGCACGCACAACATTCACCGGCTGCCGCATCTGCTGCAGAATGCGTATTACAGCAAGGAAATGGTTGTCGAGGTTTGGTCAAAGGAAGGCGACATCATCGAGAATCTCCCCAAGAAGCGGGAAGGGCTGCGCGCTTGGGTTAATATTATGTACGGCTGCGACAAGTTCTGCACGTATTGTATCGTTCCTTATACGAGAGGCAAGGAGCGGAGCCGAAGACCCGAGGATGTCATCGCGGAGGTCCGAGACCTGGCCCGCCAAGGCTACAAGGAAGTGACGCTGCTGGGGCAGAACGTGAACGCTTACGGCAAGGATTTCGAGGATATGCAATACCGGTTCGGGGATTTGATGCACGACATGTCCAAAATTGATATGCCTCGTGTCCGGTTTACAACTAGCCATCCCCGTGATTTCGACGACCACCTCATTGAGGTTCTAGCTGGAGGCGGCAACCTGGTCGAGCATATCCATCTCCCCGTCCAGTCAGGCAGCACGGAGGTGCTGAAGCGTATGAGCCGCAAATATACGCGCGAGGCATTCCTGGAGCTGGTGGGCAAAATCAAAAAAGCGATACCTAACGCCGCGCTGACTTCGGATATTATTGTTGGCTTTCCGGGCGAGACGGACGAGCAGTTCGAGGAGACGATCTCGCTTGTGCAGGAGGTGGGCTTCCATTCGGCTTATACATTTATCTATTCTCCGCGAGAAGGCACGCCTGCAGCTGTCATGGAGGACAATGTGCCGATGGAGACGAAGAAGCGCCGCCTGCAGAGGCTGAACGACGTGCTGGCAGACATTGGACGCAAGCAGAACGAAGCGTTGGTGGGCCAAGAGATTGAGGTGCTCATCGAAGGCGAAAGCAAAAACAATGCCAAGGTGCTGGCTGGCCGCACACGAACGAATAAGCTCGTTCATATGGAAGGGCCCAAGGAGTGGATCGGCTCCTTCGTGCGGGCAACGGTAACGGACGCGCAAACCTGGTATATCAAAGCGGAGCCAATCGGCTCCGCCTTAGACGAAGCCGTCTGCTGACGGCAATAGAGGAGAGAGAAGCAATGGCAGAACAACATAGCCATGAGCATGGCGTAGCCTGCAGCCATCATGGGGGCACAACGGATATCCCGTCCTACCACACTCGCGATCTGATCGTGAAGGAGGACATTATGGCCAAGGCGAAGGAGATGGCTGAGGTCATCTTCCACTCCGACGAGGTTCAGGCTTATCGCCGCGCGGAGGCGCAAATTAATGCCAATGAGCGAGTTCAGGCATTAATTAACCAGATTAAGAAAAAGCAGAAGGAGGTTGTTGCATTCGAGACGACCTTCAAAAACCCGGATATGGTGAAAAAGATTGAATCCGAGATGGAGACCCTGCAGGATGAGCTGGACGGCATTCCGATCGTGTCCCAGTTCCAGCAGAGCCAGTCGGATATTAACTACCTGCTGCAGCTTGTTGTGACGGTCATTCGTGATACGGTGTCTGACCGCATTAATGTCGAGAATGCCAGCGAGCCGGCTCCTGAAAACTGCAGCGACTAGCCCCAAAGCAAATGCCCGCAAGCGTCTGACGCTTGCGGGCATTGCTGTCAATAAGCTCTATAGTTGGACTTGCGATGACGACTGCGAGACGGGGTCGCCCTTCATCGATTCGCGAAGCTGCTTGATGTAGCCCAGCATCGGAACGGTGATCAGCACGCCGAGGACGGACTTGATCGCGTCGCCCAGCAGGAAGGGCAGGAAGCCGTCCTGGATGCCCTGGCTCCAGGTCCAGTTCAGCACATGCATCAGCCATGGCACGCCTGTTACATAGGTAAGGAATGAGCTGAACAGCTCGAATATAACAAATAAGACGATAGCGGCCAGCCATTTGTTGTTCATCAGCCTCGGGCTGCGAATAAAGCGTTCCATGGACAAGCTGATGAACAAGGCGCTGAAGGTGAAGGCGAAGAGGAACCCGCCTGTATAGCCAATCAAGGTTGAGATGCCGCCTTTGCCGCCCAGAAGCGGCAAGCCGATCGCCACTAGCGCCAGAACAAGCAGGATGCTTGATGCCGCTTGCTTGGGCCGCAGGAACACACCTGCTAGAATGAGTCCAAGCGTCTGGAAGGTGATGGGAACCGGAGTTAACGTCAGTCTGAGATGCTGGATGCTAAGTACAATGAATAAAGCGGCGAACAAAGCGGTAAAAACAAGAGATCGAACATTGACGGTTTGCATGGATACATGACTCCTTTTATGTAGTTGTTGCTATTTCATTGTTAACTGTTTAATATTAATTCAGGTTAACAAATCGAATTGTAGCATAGCCTCATGGCCATGGGAAGAGGGTTGGAGGAATTTATTTTGGAACATCCTATTGAGATTGGATTGGATCGTGTCTCGGTCGCGCCGCTCCTGGCGAATGGCAGTCAAGGTGCTCCCATCTTGAAGTCTGTCACCTTAGCTATTCGCGCCGGGGAATGGGTGACGCTGCTTGGGGCGAACGGCAGCGGGAAAAGTACGCTGATGAAGCTGCTAGCAGGTATGCCCATGCAAGGGAGATCAGGGGAGGTTATACGCGCATACTCGCGCGAAGCCTCCAGCGGAGCGATTCCGCTCGTTCTGCAGCAGCCGGATGCCGGCCTGATTGGCGCAACGCCATGGGAGGATGTTGTTTCGCTGCTGGAACGCAATGGCGGGGATGAGGCTTCCGTGGTGGCCAGAGCCGAGGCCGCTCTGCATGCGCTTGGCCTTGGCGGGCGTATGAAGCAGCCCATTGAGACGTTGTCCGGGGGGCAGAAGCAGCTGACGGCGATTGCAGGCTGTATGGCCGTTCACGCGCCGATTCTGCTGCTGGATGAAGTGACGTCGATGCTTGACCCGGTCATGTCGCGCGAGGTGCTGGATGGCGTGCGCCGTCTTCATGGGGACGGCTCTGCGGTGGTATGGGCGACGCAGAGGCTGGAGGAGCTGAGGCCGGAGGACCGAGTCGTATGCTTGAAGGACGGAGAGGTCCTGTTCGACGGCGAAGCCAACGATCTATTCCGGCGCTCCGCACCGGGCGCGGCGAAGAGCAGTGCGGCGGAGCGGCTTGGCATGGAGCCGCCGTACGCGATTCAGGTCGCCTGGGAGCTCATGCGCGAAGGGGTAGCTCTGGACCCGCTGCCTTTCACAGCGGAGCAACTGGCAGAGGCGGTGCAATGCTATGCCGGATAGCTGGAGGCTAAGAGAGGTTACGGTTCGCGTGCAAGGGGAATGGGACCGGGTGCTGCTAGAGCGGGTGGATGCAACGTTTGAGCCTGGCCAATTGACGCTGCTCATCGGCCATAACGGAGCAGGCAAGTCCACGCTGCTGGAGACGATGGCGGGGCTGCGCAAGCTGGACAGCGGTACCGTCGCGCTGGGAGGCGATGAGCTGTGGAGCAATCCCAAGCGTACAAAGCTGAACCGTACGGTACTGCTCCAATTCGGCATCGCCTTACAGCAGTCGGAGTCGCAATGGTTCGCATCCACCGTGCGGGAGGAGCTGCTCTATTCGCTTCGGCCGTATAAGCTGACGGGCGAAGCGGCGGAGCGCCGAGTGGTGGAGGCGCTCCATCGCATGGGGCTCCAGCCGGCTCTGCTGGAGCGTGATCCTTGGACGCTGAGCGGCGGCCAGCAGCGTCGTCTTGCGATAGCCAGCCTGCTCGCGTGCGAGCCGGACTGGCTGCTGCTGGATGAGCCGACGGCGGGGCTGGACGCCGACGGCACCCGCCGCCTGTGCGCGATTCTGGAGGCGCACAGGGCGGCTGGGCGCGGAGCGGTCGTGGCGACGCACGACCTCGAGGCGCTGCTGCCGCTTGCGGACCGCGTCGTCGTTGTCCGTGACGGCGAGGTCCGCGAAGCGGCACCAGCGGAGGCGGCGCTTGCGCTCGGCGCAGCCGCGCCGCAGGCGATTCGCGCGAAGGCGCTGCTGCGCGGGCTGGCGGCGGAGCCGCAGGGGGCGCCCGCCCAGCGAAGCGGCGGTGCGCCTTGGCCGGCGCCGCGCGAGCTGGCGGCGGAGCTCGCGCGCGAGCTGAAGCGGCGCGAGACGCGTGGCGGCTCTGGCGTGCGGGAGGCCGCTGCGGCGGAGCAGGCCGTTGCGGCGGAGCGCGGGGGCGAGTGGAGCGGCGCAGCTAGCTCCTATCAGCCAATGATTGCGGAGCGCTTTGATCCTCGCGCTATTGTGCTAGCTTATTTCATGCTGTCGGCATTTGTTCTGATGCTGGGAAGCATAGAGGAGCTTGCTATGGGGGCAATCATCGTAGCTGTGGCTACTTCGCCGTTCTGGCATATTGCGAAGAAGTGGTGGCGCGTGCTGCGCGGCTTCGCCATCATGTCGCTCATATTGCTGTTAATCGGGGGGCTTACCTGGTCGCCTCTGGCGTTTGATTGGGTGGAATCGGAGCCAACCGCCGTAAAGCTGGGACAGCTAATGGTCATTCTGTGGATTGGCATGCCCATGCTGGAGCTGATGACGCCTCTTAGACTGCAAAGAGCCATCCAGCAAACGTTCGGCTGGACGGCTCGGCTCGGTGTGCCTATTCATTCGGCAGGATTGTTAATCATGTTAATATTCCGCTTCATCCCATTGCTGACAAGAGAGTGGGAGCGATTCGCCAAGCTGGCGCACGCAAGAGGCAAGGCGACGACGCGAATAGGCACGGTTCCCATTCGTATGCTGCGCGTCATCTTTGCGCCGTTCCTGCGCTCGCTTCTCCGCTTAGCGGAAGGGATGGCTGACGCTCTGGAAGCCAGGGGCTACGGCAGTATACCAGCGAAGCCGGTGTACGGCTTCCGCGTCCGCTTCGGCCGCTCAGACATCTGGCTGCTGACAGGAGCCGCTATGACCAGCGCTATGTTATGGCTTGTAATGGAGTGGGTTCGCTAAAGTCACTAACAAGCCCCAACTGGGCTTGATAACCACACGCCGTGTCGATATTGCACCAATTGGGGCGTCTCAGCGAGCGATAGCAACACGTGGAATCGTTATTGTCACTAACAAGCCCCAACTGGCCTCGATAGCCACACGCCGTGTCGTTATTGTCACTAACAAGCCCCAACTGCACTCGATAGCCACACGCCGTGTCGTTATTGCACCAATTGGGGGGGCTCAGCGAGCGATAGCAACACGTGGAATCGTTATTGTCACTAACAAGCCCCAACTGGGCTTGATAACCACACGGCATGTCGTTATCCTTCCAACACGCTAGATGGTCGGCTCGCTTGCTTCTCGGAGCCAGCGGTCAGCGGCTGTGATCCAATGGCCTTCCGGATCGGCGAGCAGCGTCGACCAGCCGGCCGTTTCTGCCGCTGCGTCCAAGTTACTCGACTGATCGTCGATGAACAGGGTGGGGGCGCGGCCCCGAAGCTTACCCGCTGCGCAGTCGAAGATGCCGCGATCGGGCTTGCGGCAGCCCACCAAGCTGGATATGGTCGCGCTTGTAATATAAGGCCGGACCTCCTTAAGCAGAGGCTCCACCCATGAGATCAGGTGATTGCTAAGCAAATGAATATTCGCTATTTCACTCCAGCGCTTGAGGTGCTGAAGCGCGGGGAGCGGGGCCAGGCTAGCCGAGAGGTAAGCTTGGCCCTGCTGCCGTTCCAGTCCTGCAGCGCGTCCCAGCCATGACCAGAACTGCTCCTCTGTCACCTCGCCCGTCCATAACCGCTCGCTTACCTCCGCCTTGTACAGGCGGTATATAACGTCGCTCGCTACTCCAGCGTCTTCCGCCACAAGCTCCCAAAACAGGGGTGAAATATTTGTTGCAAGCACGCCCCCAATATCCAATATCAGCTGCGGCTTGCAATCCGGATAGGAAGGGGAGCTGTTCTCCCCTCTGCGTAAACCTGTCCTGCTGCTGTTCATGTTTTCCTCCTAAAGTCTAATCGGTCAGGATATACAGCTCCCTTGATCATTAAGCCCCGCCGCCGCGAGCCCCTTCGCGAGCCTTATCGTGACGATCCCGATCCTGAACAGCCCAGCGCCAAGTGAAGGCGGCAGCGCTGACGGCAAGCACGGCCCCGAACAGGAAGCCGCTGTCCAGCCCCCATTCCCCATTCAGCCAGCCCGCGAGAAAGGGACCGGAGAACATGCCAACGGCATAGAGGGCTTGGTATAGCCCCATAGCCGTCGCCCGGGATGATGGAGCGACGTCGCGGATGGCCAGCCCAAGCAGAAGCGGCAGGTGCAGTCCTTGAGCGAAGCCGTTCAAGGCTTGCGTCACGTACAGCAGCTCAAGCGACGGGACAAATAACATAGCAGCCGTGCAGCCCGCGCTGAGGACAAAGCCCAATGCAACGGTTGCGTTCGAGCCCAGCCGTGGGACGATATAATGGGAGCCGGCGTAAGAGGCTGCCGCATGGGGCAGCATGAAGGCGAATACGAGCAGAGTCAGCTCGACGCCGCCTGCGCCCAGCTGCTCTGCCTTGAGCGGAGTAAAGCCGAACATCGTAATAAACAATACGCCATGTGCCAGTATGGAAAGTAGAGAAACTCTAAGCAGCGTACGATTGCGGACCACTCCCGACACCTGCGATAGAGTCATGCCCCCGCGTTCCCCGTCGGCGCTGCTCTTCGGCTCCCTAATGCCGAGCGCGAGGAGCAGACCTGCCGCTCCGCATATTGCGCCAGCTGCAAAAGGCGTTCGCGGTCCAAAGGCCTCAGACAAGGCGCCGCTGAGGAGCATGCCAATCATCTGACCGGATACCGTCATGACGCTGATTCTGCCCATCGCTTGCCCCATGCGGCTGCTCTCATAGTAGCTGGCGTACAGCACGGTAAACGCCACCCAGGCGGATGCGCACACGCCTGCCACGATTCTGCCCGCCAGCGGCCAGATCCAGCCATTGGGAAGCAGGAACAGCAGACAGCTCAAGGCTGCCGATGCCATGCCGAGCACAATAAACGGCTTGCGTCTGCCCAGACGATCCGAGAATACGCCAAGAGGGAAGCGAACCAGCATTTGTGTGAAGCCGTAGCTGCCAAGCACGATGCCGATGAAGGAGAGCGAATAGCCTCCAGCGTTCAAATATGGAGTCAGAGTGGGTATGTAAATGTACATAGAGGTCCAATAGAGCAAAGTAACCACAGTAAATAATCCGCGTTGCGCGCCTTCAGTATTTAATGACATTAATGAATGCTCCTCTCTCTTAGTAACCAATGTATCGGATGCTGGGACTTGTGTCACGTTATTTTTCGTGTATATACTATCTTCAAACTGATTTTCGGGGAGGACACAGGGATGTTTCGCGTATTGCTCGTCGACGACGAAGCTTTTTTCAGGCAAGGATTAAAGGAGCTGATCGGGTGGGAGCGCTGCGGCTTCGAGGTGACAGGAGAAACGGATAACGGCGAGGATGCGCTCCACATGATACGGGAAGACGCGCCCGATCTGGTCGTTACTGACATTCGGATGCCCGTCATGGATGGTCTGGAATTGATTCAAAAAGCGGTGCAAGAATATAAAATCAATACGAAGTTTATCATTGTAAGCGGTTACGATGAATTCAAATACGCTCAGCAGGCGGTTAAATATGGCGTTTGCGATTTTTTGCTGAAGCCTATCGACGAGGTGACGATGGAAGACACGCTGATGGAGCTGAGGGGCAAGCTGGAGCGCGAAGCGGCGGAAGCGCAGAGGCAGCAATCCCTCAGGAGCCACGAAATTCTCTCGTCGTTAATAAAAGGCGAGCTGAGCCAAGAGGAGGCGGAGGGGTGCTATGATGTGCTTGGACTGCCGCGAAACGTCTCTCTGCATTATTTGTTCATCGAGGTGAACGAACCGGAGGTCCGCTTCGGCGAGGCTCGGATTGATGAAGCGCTGGATGTCCGGTCCAGGCTGCATGAGGCGATGGAAGAGATCATGCCGGGCAGTCCCCCGGTGCAGACCCTGCAGCATCGCGGCCGGCTCGGAGCCGTCATTGCCAGACTGCCGGAGCATTGGAGCATCGAGCGGCTGGCCAGGACGCTCCAGAGCAAGCTTGCGCAAGCGATGTTATGTCCAGTATGCCTGTATATCGGAGAGCCGGTCCAGCATTTGACGGAGCTGAAGCAGGCCTATGTCAGCGCCAATGAAGCGATGCGATTCAAATTGCTCGAAGAGAAACGGTATGTGTTCAGCTATGTCGAGCTCCGCGGCATAGAGATGAACGGGATGCTGATGGACAACAGCTGGTTCGCGCGACTGAATGAAAGTATGGAGGAGAACGATGAGAAAGCGATCATTGAGGCGGTTGAGGGGATCTTCCAGCAGTTCCGCGACGGCCGCTTCACGCCGGAGGCCATACGGACAAGCCTGCACCGATGTGTGTCGGAGGCGCTGGCCAGCCTGCATCGCATGAAGCTCGATACGGATGTCATGCTGTACAAAAGCGCCATTCTGACCTGGTACGACCGGAATGTGACAAGCACGACGCTGAAGGAGCTGTTCGCACAATTCGTGCTGGAATGCAGCAGACTGGCGGCGGAGCAGCGCAAGGATTTCGCCAAGGGCGGCGTGCAGAAGGTGAAAAGCTACATCGATGCGAACTACGCGTCCAATATCAGCTTAAAGTCCATTGCTTCGCGCTTCTACATGAATCCCGTTTATTTGGGACAGCTGTTCAAAAAAACGTACGGCACCTATTTTAACGACTATGTGCTGCATCTCAGAGTAAACGAAGCGAAACGCCTGCTTCGAACGACGGATCTTCGGGTCTATGAGGTTGCGGACCAGATCGGCTTCAATAACGTGGAATACTTTGTGTCCCAATTCGAGAAGCTTGAAGGGATGACGCCAACCGAATATCGCAACAGCCTTAGCTAGGGGGAGCCGAATATGACAAGCAAGAGAACGCCGACAAGCCGCAGGCTGAGCCTCCATCACGTCAGGCTGCGGAACAAGATGATGATTGTTTACCTGTTTTGCGTGCTTATTCCCATTCTTCTGACCAATATTATCTTCTATCAGGTGACTAGCGACAATGTGAAAAAACAAAACCTGGAGGATACGACGCGGGCATTGGAGCAGATCAAAAATCAGCTATGGACGGAGCTGGAGGGCGTTATTAACGTGTCCTCCGGCTTTTTCACGGATAATAAGCTATATGAGCTGATGGAGAATGAATATGCGCGTCCCGCTGACTATATCGAAGCCTATGATTCCTATTTCCGAAGAATATTGAACAGTTATACGCCGATCTACGCATCGGTGCAGAATATCAAAATTTATTTGGACAATCCTACGCTGCTGCATTCCGGCGGCGTTGGCAACCTGACGGATGAGGTGAAGGAAACGGAGTGGTACCAGACATTGGAGGCAGCGCCCCTGAACGCGACGGTGTTCGTGCGTTCGCCCAAGGAGGATCTGCTGGTATCCTCGGGCCCGACACGACTGTCGGATACCTTCAGCATTGTGCGGCGCATGAATTATTACGATTCCCTGAACAAACGGGAGAAGGTGCTCAAGATTGAGCTGAAAATGTCCGCGCTGCATGCCATCATGTCCAATCTGAATATTAAAGGCGAGCTGTATTTGGTGAATGATCGGGGCGAAGTGGAATATTCCAACCGCCCGGATTTCAAGTGGCTGGAGGTCCGACAGCAGTTGGACACCATTCAGCTGCCGGAGAAGTCCATTACGCTTCAAACTGATTATCCCGAAGGCAGCATGCTTGACGGCTGGCGCATGGTGGCGGCGGTGCATGAGGACGCTATCTATACGGAGCTGCATGAAGCAAGGCAGTTCGTCTATTGGCTTGCGGCGATCAATCTCATTATTCCGACAATCATTATCGGCTGGATCGCCAGATCGATTACCTCCCGCCTGGGCAATATTCTGAAGCATATGAAGCGGGTCAAAAACCATCACTTTATAACGATTCGCCAGGAGGAGACGCAGGATGAGATCGGGCAGCTGACCGGCGAATTCAATCGAATGACGTTGCAAATCCGGAGCTTGATTAACGATGTGTACGTTGCTGACATCCGGCAGAAGAGCCTTGAGCTTGAGCGCCGCAAGGCGCAGCTTAACGCGCTGCAGAGCCAGATCAATCCTCACTTCCTGTTCAACGCGCTGGAGACGATTCGCATGCGCAGCGTCATCAAGAAGGAGACGGAAACTGCAAAAATTATACACAACATGGCCAAGCTGTTCCGCAGCTCCTTAACCTGGAAGCGCGATCGGGTGACGGTGAAGGAGGAGGTCGAGTTTATCGTATGCTTCCTGGAAATTCAGCAGTATCGGTTCGGAGACCGGCTGACCTACGAGCTGAAGGTGGAGCCTGAGGCGGAGAGCTGCCCCATACCGAAATTCGTGTATCTGCCTTTTGTCGAAAACGCGTGTCTGCACGGCGTGGAGCAGGTGAAGCAAGGCGGGCACATCAGTATCGATATTGGCATCCATGACGAAATGCTTCATTTCTCCATAAATGATAATGGCGGCGGCATGGGGCAAGAGCAGCTGGAGCGCATTCGCAAGTATTTGTCGGAGGAAGACGAGCTGGGCGAAAGAATCGGTGTTCAGAACGTGATATACCGTCTTAAGCTGCTGTATGGCGAGCACTTTGCCTTCGTCATCGACAGCCAGCCAGGAATTGGCACAACGGTTCAAATCGCATTGCGGCTTGATCATATTAAATTTCTATAGTACAGACTAAAGTTTTGGGGGTCATCATCGGCTTGCTTTGAAGTTACAATGAAAGTGCTTTCAAATAATATTAGCAGGGGGCAACACGATGAAGAAACATTGGTCGACAATGGTAGTCAGCGTCATTCTTTTATTCTCGCTCGTCGCTTCGGCTTGCTCGGGCAACGGCAACGGCAACCCATCGTCAACAAAAGCTCCGAGCAACTCGGACGGACAATCCGCGGCTACCGACAAGCCGCTGGAGAAGGTGACCTTCACTTACTTCAACGGAGCGGGCGCTGCCAAAGACATTAACACCAACGAAACGACAATCGGCAAATTGCTGGAGGATCAGACGGGCGTTAACTTCAAAATCGAAAATTTGGTCGGCGACCTGAACACCAAGATCGGTACGATGATTGCGTCGAACAAATATCCGGACGTGCTCATCCCGGATGCGGCGATTGACGAGGTGCTTGGCGCAGGGGCGTTCATCGATTTGACAGAGCTGATCGAGGAGCATGGTCCGAACATTAAGCGCGTATATGGTCCTTATTACAATCAGATGCAAACAGAGGACGGCAAAATTTATTTCCTGCCATTCTCCAATGTGGTTGGCGAATTTGTACCGGATCCTAACATTAACCAAGGCGCGTTCTGGGTTCAGCGCCGGGTTCTAAAGGAAGCGGGCTACCCGCAAATCAAAACGATGGACGAATACTTCACATTGGTCCGCGATTTTGTAGCGAAGCATAGCGATGAAGATCTGACTGGCTTCGTTACATTGACGCATGACTGGAGATTTTTTGCAACCTCCAACCCTCCTATGCACTTGCAGGGATATCCGAATGACGGCGAAGTGATCGTCGATATGAACACCCATGAAGCCAAAACGTATTCCGCGACAGACGCCACCAAGCGCTGGCTGTCCGAGCTGAACAAGCTGAATGCTGATGGGCTGTTCGACAAAGCTTCCTTCGTAGACAACTACGATCAATACCTGGCGAAGCTCACCTCCGGCAAGGTTGTAGGATTCTTCGATTACGGCTGGCAGATCGGCAACGCGCAGAACGTGCTGAAGGACGCGGCCAAAGCCGACCCGGCCAAGGATGACTTTGTCTACTTCCCGCTGCCTGTCACATTCGACGGTCAGAAGGACCAGTATCTGGACCCTCCCGGCTTCGTCAAAAACCGCGGCATGGGCATTACGGTCAGCGCCAAGGATCCTGTTCGCATCATTCAATATATCGACAACCTGCTGAAGGAAGAGAATCAAATTCTGAAAAGCTGGGGCATTCAAGGCGAAACGTATGAGATCGACGACAAAGGACGCTTCTATCGTACGGCGGAGCAAATTCAAAAAATTAACGAACCGTTCCGCGAAACGTTCGGCTTCAAATATTATGACTGGAACTGGCCGCAATACGGCACAAACTCGACGCTGTCCAACGGCAACGCGCTTGCGCCGGGTCTGCAGCCTGAGGTATTCCAAATGAGCTTGACTGAGGCGGACAAAACCATTCTGGGCAAATACGGCGTACAGACGTATTCCGAGATGTTCTCGGCGCCGGATGTTCGTCCATGGTTCCCTGCATGGGGCATTCCAAAGGAGCAGGGCTCCCAGCCGCAAATCTACGAAACGAAAAAAACCGAGCTTGTTAAAAAGTATTTCCCGAAACTCGTCTTGTCCAAGCCGGACGAATTCGAAAGCATCTGGAACGATTACGTAGGCGAATTCGGCAAGCTGGATACGGCGGAATACGAGAAGTTTATGACAGAAGAAGTGAAGAAACTGGTTGAAGCGGCCAAATAAGAGAACGCCGCGCTCATAACGGCGATGCAAACATAGGCCGACCTGACGCCTGCTGCGCAGGGTCGGCCTATCGCACGTCCGTATGTCGATTGCAAGCCGGAAGGAGAGAAACTCATAATGGAGAACCATGCACAGGGCCTGGAATCTGCAGCGGTAGCGTACAAGAAACCATCCCGGTTGAAACGGGTTGTTAGAACCTTGATCCAGCAGCATCCTCTGCTTGTGATGTCTATGCCATTTGTTATTTGGCTCTTTATATTTAAATACGTTCCGCTATGGGGTTGGACGATCGCATTCCAAAAGTATAAGCCGGCGCTGGGCTTCTGGGAGCAGGAGTGGATCGGCTTCGAGCATTTCCGCTTCCTGTTCGAGGACGAGCGCTTCCTGCGGGTGCTGCGCAATACGCTGGCGATGAGCGGCATCAATCTTGTACTGGGATTTGTGACCGCCATCACGCTGGCGCTGCTGCTTAATGAGCTGCGACAAATCGTATTCAAGCGAATCGTACAGACTGTCAGCTACTTGCCGCATTTTATATCCTGGGTTGTCGCCGCGGGCATCATTCAGACTACCTTGTCCCCCGACGGCATCATTAACGAAATCCTGATGGCAATGGGTATGATCAAGGAAGAAATCTTGTTCCTGGGCATACCGGAGCAATTCTGGACAATCTTCGGTGCCAGCACCGTATGGAAGGACGTCGGCTGGAATACCATTGTGTATCTGGCTGCTATGACCATGATTGATCCCGCTCAATACGAAGCAGCCGAGATTGACGGCGCAGGGCGCTTCAAGCGGATGTGGCATATTACGCTGCCAGGCATTAAGCCGGTTATTGTTGTCCTGCTTATTATGAATATCGGCTATTTGATGGAATCCGGGTTCGAGCCTCAATACCTG
Organism: Paenibacillus sp. PL2-23; assembly: GCF_040834005.1. Classification (NCBI taxonomy): domain Bacteria; kingdom Bacillati; phylum Bacillota; class Bacilli; order Caryophanales; family Paenibacillaceae; genus Paenibacillus; species Paenibacillus sp. PL2-23. The sequence goes on along the minus strand of NZ_CP162129.1, from coordinate 3,110,628 downwards.
CTCGGTAACGGCATGAACATCGATTACTCGGAGAATCTTGACATATTTGTACTGAAATACGGAATCGCCCAGGGCAACTTCTCGCTGTCGATCGCCGCTGGAATGTTCAAAACAATCGTCAGCTTCGTCTTGCTGTTCGCAGCCAACAACCTTGCCAAACGATTGGGCGAAGCCAGATTGTATTAGAAGGAGGAGAGGCCATTGGCTGGAATATCACTCAAACGCAAAAGCAAGGGCAGGCCGATGTCGACGGGAGACCGAGTGTTCGAATACGCGAATTTCACTGTGCTGACGCTCTTAATGATCGTCACGCTGTACCCGTTCCTGAACACGCTCGCCGTATCCTTGAACAACGCCAACGATTCCATTCGCGGGGGCATCTATCTCGTGCCACGCATATGGACACTGGAAAATTATAAATATGTGCTTGCTGAAGCGACTATTTTTCACGCGACGATGATATCTGTGCTTCGAACCGTCATCGGGACCGTGCTTACGGTATTCTGCTCCGCGATGGTCGCTTATACGATCAGCCGCGAGGAGTTTATTCTGAGGAAATTTGTGACGGTGGCCTTCATCCTGACCATGTATATTAATGGAGGCTTGATTCCGAACTTCCTGCTCATTCGCGACCTGGGCTTGATCGACAGCTTCTGGGTATATATATTCCCGGGCTTGATCGGCGTATTTAATCTCATTATTATCCGCTCCTTCATTGAAGGGCTGCCAGAGAGCATCCTAGAATCCGCGCGAATCGATGGCGCCGGCGAATATCGGAACTTCTTCAGCATTGTGCTGCCTCTCAGTACGCCGGTGCTGGCGACGGTTGCTCTGTTCAGCGGAGTCTACCAATGGAATCAATGGTTCGACGTGTTCCTGTATAACTCATCGAATATCGATCTGAGCACACTGCAATACGAGCTTCAGAAAATATTGCAAAACTCGAACGCTTCCATGAGCGCCAAATCCGCCAGCGATGCGTTCTCCAATGTAGGCCAGCAGAATGCGGGCGTAACGCCGTTCTCCATTCGAGCGACGATGACCATTGTCGCATCGCTTCCTATTATTATGGTATATCCGTTCCTACAGAAATATTTTGTCAAAGGCATGATGGTCGGCGGCGTGAAGGGCTAATTCACGGGGCTGGTCTATAGAAGCAAGCCGGATTCGCTATTGAAGCGATCCGGCTTGTTTCTTTTTAGAATTCATTTCGTAATAAATTTGTAAGAATCCCGTACGTTTTCGTTTAGAATTCACCGTTATGATAAACGATAGATTGAGAAGTTTGAACAGCAGCGGAGAGTGATCGATTGTCCATCAAAGTGAAATTGTATATGTCCTATCTCGCCATGGCGGTCGTTCCGCTTATTCTGCTTACTCTCTTTATGCTCATCTTGATCTTCGCCGCCGGCAACCAGGATCTAAGAGAGATTACAGATGCCAAACGAAATGAAAGCTTTAATCAAGCGATGATTTACGGGGAGCTTCTGTATGTGCTCCGGGAGCAGCCGGAGAGACTGGATGAAGTGGCTTACCTCAGCGAAATGCAGAGGAAGCTGAGCGAGCAGTGGGCTGGCATGCTGCTGATTAAGGCGGGGGCTGTGCAGACCGTATCACCGTTTCTTCAGGAGCTGTCTCCGAACGCGAATTGGCAGGGCATTGTGGATGAATCGAAGGAGGTGCTGTTCCTTGATTTATTCCGGTTCCAATCCGAGCGTGTGCCGTTCCAATATGCGGATGGAGCCGAGGGTCTGGTCGTTATCTATTACCGGTCGGAGCCTGTTCCGATATTCTGGCATCCGCTCACGCTTGCGGCCGGCTTGCTGTTTGTCTGCTTAACGAGCTTGCTGCTTACGTATTTCGTGTCCCGAAGCATCATTCGACCGATTCGAGCACTTCGTTCTGCGGTGCTGCGAATCAAGGATGGTGATTTGAGCGATGAGCTGCCAAGCCCGCGTTCCAAATTTGGCAAGCAGCGCAAGCAGAACGAGATTGCCCAGCTTGCGGCGGCGTTCGAGGACATGAGGGTCAGGCTGAAGCAGTCGATTGATCAAAGCCTCCAGTACGAGGAGAACCGGAAGCTGCTCCTGTCCCACATCTCGCATGATTTGAAGACGCCGATTTCGGCTATCAAAGGGTATGTGGAAGGTATAATGGACGGCATCGCAAACACGGATGAGAAGAGAAGCCGTTACATGGAGACCATTTACCGCAAGGCCTCCGACATGGATCAACTGATTGACGAATTGTTCCTATTCTCCAAGCTCGATTTGCACAAGGTTGCCTACGACTTTAAGCGCGTCGACATGAACAGGTACATGAAGCATTTGGCCGAGGAGCAGCGGTTCGATCTGGAGAAATCCGGGGTGCGTCTCATCTATGAGCAGCAAACGCAGGAGCCTCTGATTGTCGCCGCCGATCCCGACAAGTTGTACCGCGTCTTCATCAATATGCTCGACAACAGCGTAAAGTATATGCTTCATAATGATGAGGGGCGGGAGAGACAGGTCAGGCTGAGCATTGGCCGTGAACGCCAAGCTGCTATCATTACGATCGAGGATAACGGTCCCGGCATTGATCCGCAGGATCTGCCTTATATCTTTGAAGGCTTCTACAGGGCGGAGCAATCTCGCAACTCCGAATCGGGGGGGAGCGGGCTTGGGCTGGCGATCGTGCAGCAGATGATCAGCGGCCATGGCGGCGAAGTATGGGCAGAGAACAAGCAAGATGGGGGAGCGCGATTCTGTATCAGGCTTCCACTTGCAGCAGATGCCGAAAGCGAAGGCGGTGAAGACACTTGAAAAGCATCTTAATCGTAGAGGACGAGAAAGCAATCGCCGAGCTGGAGCGAGATTATTTGGAAAGCCATGGGTATCAGGTTCATATTGAAGGGCGCGGCGATATCGGGCTTCAAAAGGCGCTGGAGGGCGGCTATGATCTCATCGTGCTGGATGTGATGCTGCCGAGGCTGGACGGCTTCGAGATATGCCGGGAAATTCGCGCCAAGCTGGACATACCTATTCTGATGGTGACGTCGAAGAAGGAGGATATCGACAAGATTAGAGGGCTTGGTCTAGGCGCCGATGATTATATGACGAAGCCGTTCAGTCCCAGCGAGCTTGTCGCTCGAGTCAAGGCGCATTTGTCCCGATATGAGCGATTGACCGCCGACAAGCCGAGCGCGGGCCAGGTCATCCAGATTAGAGGGCTTCAAATTGACAAAAACGCGCGCAAAGTGGTCATCCACGATGAGGAAGCGCCTCTGACCGGCAAGGAATATGAGCTGCTCCTGCTGCTCGCTTCCTATCCCAACCGAGTCTTCGAGAAAGAAGAGCTGTTCGAGCGCGTATGGGGGCTCGACGCAATCGGCGATCCCGCCACTGTCACCGTCCATATCCGGCGGCTGAGGGAGAAGATCGAGCATGATCCCTCCAATCCGCAATATATCGAGACGGTGTGGGGCGTTGGTTACAGGTTCAAGGTTTGACCATATAGAGACTATAGCGAGGAGTGGAATGTGTTGAAGGGTATCATTAAGTTTTCGTTGAACAACAAATTTGCATTATGGATCATGACACTGCTTGTTACATTTGCGGGCTTATACGCCGGCACAAACATGAAGATGGAGACTATACCCGATATTACGATCCCCATCGTCAGCGTAACGACGATTTATCCCGGCGCCGCGCCGGAAGAGGTTATGGAGAAGGTGTCGATGCCAATTGAGCAGCGTACCCGCAATATGCCTGGCGTAACGAATGTTTCCTCCACCTCCATGGAGAACGCTTCTTCCATTATTATCGAATTTACTTATGAAACCGATATGGAGAAGGCCGCAAGCGAGGTCAAAAGCTTATTGACGGACTTGAGCTTCCCGGATGGCGTGCAGGATCCTGATGTGTCCCGCATCAGCTTCAACGCGTTCCCGGTGCTGTCGCTCAGCTTGTCCAATGACCAGATGGACCTGGCTCAGCTGACGAAGCAGGCCGTTGACAATGTCATCCCACGCATTCAAGGACTGGAAGGCGTTGCGGATGTGCAGGTTTCCGGTCAGAATGTCGTGAAGGGCCAGCTGACCTTCGACCAGGCAGCGCTTGCGCAGACCGGCCTTACGCAGGAGGCGGTGCAGGGCATTATTCAAGCGTCTGCCATCTCTGCGCCGCTCGGCATCTTCGAGTTCGGGGAATCTGAGAAATCGGTGCTGGTGGAAGGCAACATCACGACGGAGGAGCAGCTGAACAATCTGATTCTGATGCCAGGCGTGAAGCTTAGTGATGTCGCCAAGCTGGAGGTAGTCGGCGAAGCGGAATCCATCTCCCGCACGAATGGCAAGGATGCTATCGGCGTCAGCATTGTCAAGGCGGCCGATGCCAATACGGTCGATGTTGTGAATGCGGTGAAGGCCGAGATTGAGGAGCTGGAGGCTGCGAATGACGGTCTGGAGATTACCGTCGCGTTCGACCAAGGCGAGCCGATTGAAGCTTCCGTCCATACGATGCTGAGCAAAGCAGTAATTGGCGCGCTCTGCGCAATTGTCATTATCCTGTTATTCCTGCGCAATATTCGCTCGACAATCATATCCGTTGTATCGATCCCGCTCTCCATTCTGATGGCTGTGCTGGCTCTGAACCAAATGGATATTACGCTTAACATTATGACGCTTGGCGCTATTACGGTTGCGATCGGACGCGTCATCGACGACTCCATCGTCGTCATTGAGAACGTCTATAGAAGGATGTCTCTCTCCACAGAGAAGCTGAAGGGCAAGGAGCTGATTCTGGAAGCGACGCGCGAGATGTTTGTTCCCATTATGGCTTCCACCATCGTGACAGTAGCTGTATTCCTTCCGCTCGGCTTCGTATCCGGCATGGTGGGAGAGGTGTTCATGCCGTTCGCGCTGACCGTTGTGTTCGCGCTTGCCGCGTCTCTGATCGTCGCCATAACAGTTGTGCCGATGATGGCCCATATGATGTTCCGCAATGGCTTGAAGGCGCATCAAATGCACGAGGAGAAGCCTGGCGCGCTTGCATTATGGTATAAGAAGGTGCTTCGCTGGTCGCTTGACCATAAATTTGTTACCTTCGGCGGCGCGGTGCTGCTGTTAGTAGGCAGCTTGCTGCTTGCTCCCGTTGTCGGCTTCAGCTTCCTGCCGGCTGACGAGCAGAAATCGATGATTGTGACTTATAATCCGGCTCCAGGCGAAACCAAGGAAAGTGTCATCGACATGGCGCTTGAAGCGGAAAATATGTTGATGGAGCGCGAGGGCGTTACCATTGTACAATATTCTATCGGCGGCCAGAATCCGATGAATCCGGGCGCTTCCAAGCAGGCGCTGTTCAGTCTGACGTATGACAAATCGTTCGACGGCTTCACGGAGGAGAAGGAGCGTATTGTGCCGCTGCTGCAAGAGCTGGGCGGACAAGGCGAGTGGAAGGAGCAGAACTTCGGAGGCGCAAGCCTGGGCGGCTCCACGATCTCTATGAACGTGTACGGTCCTGACATGGAGACCATACAGCCCGTGGTTGATGAGCTTGTCGCAAGCCTGAACAGCAATGAAAGCCTGAAAAATGTCGACTCCGACCTGGCGGAGACCTATGAGCAATACCGTATTGTCGCGGATCGCCAGAAGCTGAGCCAATACGGTCTGACCGCAGGCCAGGTCGCTATGGCGTTAAGCCCGATCCGTACCCAGCCGACGCTGACAACCATCGAGAAGGACGGGGAAGACGTAACGGTCTACTTGAATGTCGAGCAGCGCACCTACAATAATCTTGCTGACCTGGAGAATGTCATAATTCCTTCTCCGCTAGGCACTCCTGTAGCGCTTAAGGATGTCGTGACGATCGAGGAAGGCGAATCGCCGAATACCATTACCCGCCTTAACGATCGCGTCTACTCCTCGGTTTCCGCAGAAGTAACGGCATCGAATGTAGGTGCGGTATCCACAGAGCTTCAGACAATGACAGACGAAATGGAGCTTCCGAGCCAGGTTGATATCGACATGGGCGGCGTAACCGAGCAGATGAATGAAACGTTCTCGCAGCTGGGCCTAGCCATTCTCGCCGCTATTGCCGTCGTATACCTGGTGCTGGTGCTGACGTTCGGCGGTGCGCTGACGCCGCTGACGATTCTGTTCTCCCTGCCGTTCTCCGTCATCGGCGCAATGCTTGGCTTGCTGGTGTTCGGGGAAACGATCAGCGCTACGGCGATGATCGGGGCTTTGATGCTGATTGGTATTGTCGTCACTAATGCCATCGTCTTGATTGACCGCGTTATTCACAAGGAGCAGGAGGGTCTGTCTGTCCGTGAAGCCTTGCTGGAAGCGGGTGTTACGCGCTTGCGTCCTATTCTGATGACCGCAATCGCGACGGTTGGAGCCCTGCTGCCGCTAGCCTTCGGCTTTGAGTCGGGCGGCCTGATCTCCAAGGGTATGGCGGTTACCGTCATCGGCGGCTTGACGAGCTCCACACTTCTTACCCTGATTATTGTGCCTATTGTGTATGAGTTCCTGAATCGCAAAAAAGCTAAAAAAGCGGCGCTTGAAGCTTAGCGCGTCACATTCTGCATCATTAATCCCGTGGACCATTGTCCACGGGACTTGTTTTTTTAGTAAAATAGAAAAAAATCGAAATGGGAGGCGGAGGCTGAATGCATACCAGTATCTCGAAGGTTGGCTTTATCGGAACGGGCGTTATGGGCAGAAGCATGGCGGAGCATGTGATGAAGGGCGGCTACGAGCTTCATATTTATACACGGACCAAGTCAAAGGCGGAGGAGCTGATTGAAGGGGGCATGCGCTGGCACGACCACCCGGAGGAGCTCGCGCGGGAATGCGACGCCATTATAACGATGGTGGGCTACCCCAGCGATGTGGAGGAGCTATACCTGGGAGAGCGGGGGCTGATCGCCCATGCGAAGCCAGGCGCCTATCTGATCGACATGACGACTTCCAGTCCGGCGCTTGCTTTGCGGATCTATAAAGAAGCCAAGTCGCGGGGCATTCATGCGCTGGACGCTCCCGTATCTGGCGGGGATGTAGGCGCCAGGAACGCCGCGTTATCCATTATGGCAGGGGGCGACGAGCATGCATTTGAGGCCGTCTACCCCATCTTGGAGCGTATGGGTGGGCAAATCCTGCTTCAAGGAGGCGCGGGTGCCGGCCAGCATACGAAGATGGCGAACCAGATCGCCATTGCTTCGAACATGGTTGGCGTCTGTGAGGCGTTAATCTATGCCAAGCATGCGGGGCTTCGTCTGGACGGCGTGCTGCAGAGCATCAGCACTGGCGCTGCGGGCAGCTGGTCGCTTAGCCAGCTGGCTCCGCGCATGATCGCCGGAAACTTCGAGCCGGGCTTTTATATCAAACATTTTATTAAGGATATGGGCATTGCGCTGCAATCCGCCGATGAGATGGGCATTGAGCTGCCCGGACTAGCGCTGGCCCGCGAATTGTACCAGCGAGTAGCCGACGCCGGCTTCGCGGACAAAGGCACACAGGCTTTGTATTTGGCATGGGATCAAGGATAATAGTAACGCCTCCGGGGTATGCTAATCGTAAGTATGCCTGAGCAGCTAGGAGGTGGTTAGCTATTATAGGCCAGGTCGTGATGAAGGCGATCTTGTTGTTGCTAAGCTTGTCCAATCCCGAGACGGTGCAAGCTGACAGTGCTGTGTCGCAAGTCTCGTCCCCCAGCTACGCCAAATGGGGTCGAATTGCAATGGAAGAGACAGCCAAGGCGTATCGTGGCGCATCGATCGTAGATTATAAGTATGAAGGAAGATTTCGTGGAGCCAGCGCGGACGAGGAGGAACGCTTCCTGCTGTGGCTGCAGCAGGATGGTCGAGAGTTCGGCGTTCGGGTTACCTTAACGGTAGACACCGGTTCGGACAAGCTTATCGCCGTGAAGCTGCGAGAGTTACAGACACGTTGAGCGAGCAGGAGAAATGACATGACGAGAATAAGAAGCGAGTCTTCGTTAACCGGGACTTCGCTTTTTTATTTAGGCAAATGGCAAAAAATGCAACTAATCGGGTAAAGCTTCCGTTATAGTAGAGATAGTCGAAATTTGAATGAAATGAGGTTGAGCAGGTGAATGCAAGGTTGAAGGGACGGCTTGCGCATATAACGCTGGCCATAGCCGCTGTGATGCTGCTGGCCGGCATCATGCCGCAGCCATCGGCTGCGGCCGATGAGACTGGAATTGCCGTTCAGGGGAAGGTCGGATTAAACGGTTCCTACAAAGAGACGAAATGGTATCCTTTGCGTCTGACGATGACAAACGGGACGGGCAGAGACTTGTCGGGTGAAGCCGTATTGTCGGTTGCCAACCCTGATGGAAGCACCAGCGACTATGTGGTTCAGGTGGATTTGCCGTCCGGTACGCCTGTGGACTTCACGATCGGCTTGCCGGGCAATTCGTTGAACACATCGAACAACAAGCTCCGCTTCTACGAGGGCTCCCATAAGGGTGGCAAATCGATTCAGCTAGATGGGGCAACAGCCTTCACTGGCTCGAGGCTAAGCGGTTATGCCATTGGCGTCTTGTCGCGAGATCCCGATACGATGAATTTTATGCCGACGCTTAACTTGAAGGGATATGACATTACCGTGCTTCCGATGCAGCCGATGGAGCTGCCGGAGGAGACAGTGATGCTGGATGCGCTCGATACGCTTGTCATTAACGATATATCGACCCAAGAGTGGAGCGGCGACGTCGTGCAAGCGATTAAGGAATGGGTTGCCCGTGGCGGGACGCTGGTGCTGTCCGGGGGTGCCGGCTACAGCAAGACAGCGGCGGCGTTTACGGATATCGCGCCTCTACAAGCCTCTGGTACAACAACAATCGAGACGGCCGAATCGCTGGCTGGCAGCAGCGGCGAACCGCTTGTCCTGTCTTCACCCCTAACCTTGTCTTCCGGCCAGCTGACAGAAGGGGCCAAGGCGGTGCTTCGCGAGGAGGCTGTGATTGTTGCCGCTAAGCGTGATTACGGGTTCGGCACGGTGGTGTACGCGGCCTTCGACCCTTCTTTAGAGCCGTTGGCAACATGGAAGGGAAGCGCCCCATTATGGTCAAAGCTGCTTCATCACAATTTGTCCAATATGCAAGGGATGACCGGCGTTTTTTTGCCAAGTCCTACATATAACAATAATCTGATGTGGTCGCTAAGTCACCTAATCGACCTATTCCCTTCCATTAAGCCTCCTGCATTTGGCCTGCTGCTTGGCATGTTCGCGATGTATGTGCTCCTTGTAGCGCCTCTTCTGTACATTGTGCTGGCGAAGCTGGACCGCAGAGAATGGGGCTGGTGGATGATTCCGTCGCTCTCAGTGCTGATGGGCGTCCTTGTATTTGTCATTGGCGCCGGCGACAAACGAAGCTCGGCTGTCCATACGATTGAGATCGTAGAGGTGGCATCCGACGGACAAGCGATTATCTCTGGTGCAACGGCGATATTTAGTCCCAATGGGGGAACCGTCACGGCCGATTTCGAACAGAAGCTGCCCCTTCGCCATAATGCCAATGTGATGACAGGGAATGCGGGTTCGCCGAATATGAATGGTGAATACCAATTCCATGATGACGGGAGCGGTCTGCAAGCGGTCTGGCGGGAGGTGCCGTACTGGTCAACCAGGAAGCTGTGGATGGACCGCAGAGTAGCGGACCCGGCCGAGACGGGCAGCATCGCCATCGCTTATGAGGGGGACAGCGGGGCAAGAAAGCTTGTTGTAACCAATGATACGAAAACCGATTTAACCCATGTCACGCTGATTGCGGACGGGACGATTCACGCCATTGGAGCTTTGAAGCAGGGCGAAAGCGGCTCTGTTGCGATGCCGAGTCTCACAAGCAACCCCCAGCCTGGCCATTATTTTTCTTACGGTCATATGATATTCCCTTATTCCGGCTCATACGGCCATAATGTCCATGAGCGGGAGCGGCAGATGACGGACAATTATTTCAACGACGGTAATAGCGGACTGTTCCCAATGAATCCTTCAGTGGTTGCCTACAGCACGGACAACACCAGCTTGTATGACGTGGACGGCCGGGCAGTCAAGTCGGATCGGCTGACAATGTGGGTGAAGCGGCTGGATACGATAGAGAGGACAGGCGGTCGTGTGAACGTCCCGGCGAGCGCGATGCAGCCGATCGTGATGTCCAGCACAATGGCTCACATGGAAAGCTATGGTAACGGCGTTATCCAAGTATCCCCCGGGGAGCTGGTTCTGGAATACGCCGCCCCTGACTTTGAGAATGTGGCCTATGATAAGCTCGATTTGCAGATGAACATGAATGTGGGCAATATGGGCATGCAGTGGAGCATTTGGCGGGCAGCGACTGAAGAATGGGTGCCGCTTGGCGGAGCGACGGATTCTCCGAACGAATATATGACAGATAGCGGGATCATTCGAATGAAGCTGGTCTCCTCTATGGATGGACAAACGATGTTTCCTTATATTTCACTGGAAGGGGAGGAGCTAGTGCCATGACGATAATAGAAGAGCGAGAAGTGGAGACGCCGATGATCGAAATTCGGGGGCTTGCCAAATCGTTTGGAAGCTTCCACGCCTTAAGCGGCATTGATCTGACGATTCGCAGAGGCACCGTATTCGGCTTTGTTGGCCCGAACGGAGCCGGCAAATCGACGACGATGTCGATTCTGTCTACGCTGCTGGCTCCAAGCGCGGGCTACGCCAAGGTAGACGGCTTCGACGTGACGCGTTATCCCCATGAGGTGCGGAAGCGGATTGGCTACATGCCCGATTTCTTTGGTGTTTATGATCAATTCAAGACCCTTGAATATTTGCACTTCTACGGGGCCAGCTACGGTATTCCGCGAGCGGAGCGGGACGCGCTTATTCCTCAGCTGCTGGAGCTTGTGAATCTAAGCGACAAGCGGGACGCTTATGTCGATTCTCTATCGAGGGGCATGAAGCAGAGGCTATGCCTGGCGCGCTGCCTTGTTCATGATCCTGATCTGCTCATTCTGGACGAACCGGCTTCCGGGCTGGACCCGCGCGCGAGAATTGAGATGCGCGAAATATTGAAGGAGCTTAAGGCTATGGGCAAAACGATCATCATATCGTCCCATATTCTACCCGAGCTTGCGGAGATGGTGGATGAGATTGGCGTGATTGAGCATGGACGGATGGTCGCGGTCGGCAATGTGACCGAAATTCAGAATCGGCTTCGCGTCAAGCGGTTTCTGCATATTCGATTGATGGACCGGCTCGACGAGGGAGAGCAGTTCCTGCGCGATCGTCCCCATGTAGGGCGTCTGCTGCGCGACGAACGAGGCTTTCAGCTTCACTTCGGCGGGCATGACGAGGAGCAGGCGGAGCTGCTTGCCGATTTGATGGCTGCGGGCTTCCGCGTCGTATCGTTCAGCGAAGCGCATACGAACCTGGAGGATGTGTTTCTGGAGATTACGAAGGGCGGAGGCGTTGGCGAATGAAAGCGGGAGAGACGGCAAGGGGTGGCGTGAACTGGCGCTCCAAGCTTATAAATCCGGTGCTGGACAAAGAGATCCGGCTGCGGCTGAGAACACCAAGAGCGATGTGGACGTTGTTTTTTTATCTGATTGCAATCGGGCTGCTGGCATTCGCCGCAATCTATTTGACCCTGGGGATGACGGGAAGGGGCGCGTCCTACAATCCGGAGGAAAGCCGCATGCTGTTCTACTTCCTGTCGATGGCGCAGCTGGGCTTGGTCGCATTTATGGCGCCGGGGCTGACAGCTGGCGTCATTAGCGGCGAACGAGAGAAGCAGACGCTTAATTTGCTGCTGACGACGCAGCAAAGCTCCTTCACGATTATTATCAGCAAGCTGATATCCTCCCTCAGCTTTATGATTCTGATCGTGACAAGCACGATTCCGGTGTACAGTATGGTATTTCTGTACGGCGGCGTGTCGCCCAAGCAGCTAGTGCTTGTCTTTTTGTTTTATTTGTTTATGATGGCGATGTTAGGCTCGTTCGGCATTTTTTTCTCGACGGTGCTGAAGCGGACGATGATCTCCGTCATATCCACTTACGGCGTTACACTGTTTATATTCGTGGGTACGGGCATTCTGTATTTCGTCACGATGAGTGTAGTGGAGAACTACCTGCAGGGCTCAAGCCCAGTCACGGCAGCCAATGCGGATTCCTATCGCTGGATCGGTCATATTATTACCTGGAATCCAATCGCTGCCCTATACAGCATTCTGGACCCCACTATTTCGGATGAGCTGTTCCAGGGCTGGCGCGGCGGTCCGTCGGCCAAGGGAGCCCCGATGCCTATATGGCTGGAATTTATGATCATCTACACGGTGCTGTCGGCAGCCGCCATCTGGGTGTCGATCCGCAAGCTCCGCCCGCGGCTGAATAGCCGCAAATAATAGGCATGACAGAAAGGAGGCGCCCCGTATGGCGCGTGAATCGTTGCTCCGTCAGCTGTATGTGGTTCGCCGCAGGCTGCGGCTGCTGCGCATAGTTAGAACGGCGGCGTTGGGCTTGGGAGCTGGCAGCGCTGCGGGAGCGCTTCTGCTTGGAGCGGCCAGGCTGTGGCCGATTCTGCATGTGGCGCCGTATTTTGCTTCGCTGGTGCTGCTCGGCGCCGCGGCGGGGTTAGGGTACGGACTGTGGAAACGAGCGTCGACAGCGGATGCTGCCAAGGAGATGGATAAAACCTCCACGGAGGACGCTATGGTAACGGCGCTTGACGGCATGGCGCGCTACAGGGCAAGCGAAGCGGAGCCTGCTATTATTCGCCTGCAGCGGCAGGATGCGTTAGCTCTTGGGGAACGTTATGTTGCGGCGCTTCGGGAGAAGCTGCCTGGTCCCTCTTGGCGGAAGCATCGCGTTTGGTTGCTTGGCATGGCGGGGTTATGGGCGATGATCGTTGCGCTGCTGCTGGTGCCCAATCCCATGGCGGAGAAGGCGCAGGCGCAGGCCGAAGCTCGCTCCGCTGTGGAGGGGCTTATCGAGGAAGCGGAGCGTATGGAACGCGAGGTGGAGTCGATGAACCTGCCGGAGAAAGCGAAGGAGGAGCTGCTGAAGCCGCTGGAGGAGCTGCGTCAGGAGCTTGCGAGCGGCGACGCGGACCTCGCGGAGTCGCTGGACGAGCTGGCGGAAGCGATGCGCGAGCTGGAGCAGAACGCCGCCGAGGCGAAGATGGCGGCGGAACGATTGGATGAGGCGGGCGCCGCGATGGAGCGGCAGCCGAATCTGGAGCAGCTCGGCGCCGCGCTGCGCGACCGCGCCGCCGCCAGCGTCTCCAGCGCGATCGACGAGCTGCGATCGCGCCTGAAAGAGCTGTCGCCAGCGGAGCGCGAAGCGCTGGCGGAAGCGCTCGAGCGGCTAGCAGCTTCGCTGCCGCTCGATCAAGGCGCCGCCGAGGAGCTTGCGGCGGCGCTGGTAGCGGCGGCGCAGCAGGCTCGCGCCGCCGAAGGTGACGGGGCGGCGGAAGGCGAAGCCGCCCCGGAGGACGACAGCGGCGGCGATGCCCTCGCCGCGCTGGAGGAGGCGCTCGCCCGCGCATTGTCGGCGGGCGAGCTGGAGCAGCTGGCCCGGGCAATGGCGGGCCAGCTTGCCGCTGGCGGCGGCGCGCTCGCGGAGCGGCTGGCCGCGCAGGGGGGCACCGCGCCGCCTTCGTGGGCGGCAGCGGCTGGGGGCGGCGCTGCGTCGGGGTCCGGCGCAAGCAGCGGCTCGTCCGCGGGCAGCTCCGGCAGCTCAGGTGCAGGAGGGAGCGGCGACTCGGGGTTCGGAGCAGAGGGCAGCTCTCCCGATGAGGGTGACTCCGGCACTGGGTCTGGGTCAGGATCAGGCGGCGGAAGTGGCACGGGGTCTGGATCGGGCAGTGGCTCGGGGTCAGGCAACGGATCTGGCACCGGGTCTGGGTCAGGCAGTGGCAGCGGCTCGGGGTCTGGAGCAGGCGTTGGCAACGGCTCGGGCTCGGGTGGCAACGGTGCTGGGACTGGCAGCGGCAGCCGAACGCTTGTGACGACGCCGCGGATCCACGAGGGTGAAGGAGAGTCATACCAAGACGGCGGTCCATCGACTGGCGGCCGAATAGAATCCGGCGGGCAATCACCGATGATTGACGGGGGTACGCGACCGTACGAGGAGGTTTACAGTGAATATGCCGCCGAAGCGAAGCGGTCGCTTGGCCGCTCTCAGCTGCCGTCCAGCATGCAGGACAAGGTCAAGCAATATTTTGACGAAATTCAGCCCAATCGCTGATTAAAGCGGCCTTGTACGGTGATTGTGACTTCTGTTTCTTTATTACCAATCTCCTTACCTGACTTCTCTCATACCGGATCTTACCACTTTCCTAGAACGGCTCTAGTCATATCCTAACACTGCGAAACGACTATTCTACCGTTGTTTTGCATCTGCTCTATTGCTGCCCTAGTGCTACTATAGCATTGCCCCAGTGCTGCTATAGCATTGCACTAGCGCTGCCCTAGCATTACACTAGCACTGCTCTACCACAGCTCTACAATTCTATTTTACGCTGCTTTATGGGTGGACCAGAAGCGATGCAAAGCAAGTGCATAGGGCATTACCTGCAAAACATACATTTAATTTCGACCAACATGAGCTTTTTAAGGAAATTACCTGCAAAACGTACATCTAAATTGGCAACAAAATCCTCATATAGCCCAAACCTATTCATTTACATGTACGTTCTGCAGTTAGTTACGATCAGAAGGCGCTTTAACAGAAAATAACTGTATGTTATGCAGTTAGCATCTCAGCATGGAGCGAACAGTCGAGCGTCTGTTGTATTGGCGAGATTTGCGGATGGGGAGATTAGCTGGTCAAGTATCACCACATAAGTAATCTGGACAGATGGGGAGATTAGCTGGTCAAGTATCACCACATAAGTAATTTGGGTAGTTAACATCTCATCGTGGGGCGAACAGTCGAGCGTCTAATGTAATGGGGAGATTTGCGGTCAGTGTAAAGGGGCGATTCGCGGATGGGGTACTTGCGATTCAAGTATCACCTCATAAGTAATCTGAGCATTTAACATCTCAGCATGGAGCGAACAGTCGAGCGTCCGCTTGACGGGGATAATTGCTAGCCGAATTGCTAGCCGAGCATAGCCTTATGAGTATGCGAATGGAGCTTATATGTATACCAGTAGACAACCCCGCCAAGGGGCATGAACCAATAGAACCAATGATCGGATGACAGGAGGACAAGCATGATTGAATCGAAGGAGCAGCTGGAAGAGACGGCGGCGAGAATCACGAGGCTGAAGGGCGAGATCGCCAAGGTCATAGTAGGACAGGAAACGGTGGTTGAGCAGCTGCTCTGGTGCTTGCTTGCGGGCGGGCATGCGCTGCTGGAAGGGATTCCGGGCCTCGGCAAGACGATGCTGGTCCGCACTGTGGCCGACACGGTAGCGCTTCAATTTTCGCGGATTCAGTTCACGCCTGACCTGATGCCGTCGGATATTACGGGTACCAATCTCATGGAATTCGGCGCGCAGGGAGCCGCGTCGCAGCGGTTCCAGCATGGGCCGATCTTCGGCAATCTGGTGCTTGCGGACGAGATCAACCGAGCAACTCCCAAGACGCAAAGCGCATTGCTGGAAGCGATGCAAGAGGGCACGGTGACAGCAGGCGGCGAAACCTATGCGCTTTCGAAGCCATTTTTTGTGCTGGCTACCCAAAATCCGATCGAGCAGGAAGGGACGTACCCGCTGCCTGAGGCGCAGCTGGACCGGTTTCTGCTAAAGATTGGAGTGGACTATCCCACACGCGAGGAACTGAAGGAAATTGTGCGGCGTACAACCTCGGTTGAGCAGCCGCGGGCCGTCATCGCAATGACAGGCGAGGAGCTTATTGGCATTCAGCGAATGGCGAAGGAGATCCTTATATCGGATGACATGCTCGATTTGGCGGTTAAGCTTGTGATGATGACCCATCCCGGTGAAGGGGACGCGACAGAGGAAGTGAAGCGATACGCGCGGTTCGGCGCCGGCCCGCGCGCGGTGCAGGCGCTGGTCTCCATCGCCAAGGTGCGCGCGCTGAGCAGCGGCAGGCTGCATGTGTCCTGGAACGATCTTCGATCGGCGGCGCCGCCCGTCCTGCGCCATAGAATCGTATTGACCTACGAAGCACAAGCTATGGGGCTGACGACGGATACGCTAACGGAAAGTATGATTACAGCGATAGAGGCTTCACGATGAATGAGAGGGCTGCAACTGCAACTCAAGCCTTGTCGGGAGAAGCTGCGCTCAAGCTGCTTTTTCCCGACCAGGCTGCTTTGACGCTGGCAGAGCGGTTACGCCTTGCGGGAGGCAGCCGCATCCGCGGCACGATGGCGGGCAAACGCCGTTCTGCGGCGCTCGGCGGCTCCCAGGAGTTCGCCGACTACCGGCCGTACGTGCCGGGCGATGACACCCGGCGAATCGATTGGAGCGTATATGGCCGAACGGGCCGGGCCTATATTCGGCAATATTGGGATGAGCAGGAGCTTCACGCCCATCTTTATATTGACACTTCACGCTCTATGGATTTTGAAGGCGGGGCGCCGTGCAGCAAGCTGCTATATGCGCTGCGTCTGGCTGCGTTGGTTGGTTATGCCGCGCTTGCGGGGGATGATCGGGTAACCCTGCGCACCTTCGACGATCAATCAATGGGCGTTGCTTCTCCTATCCTGAGAGGCAGGGCAGCCTTTCCGAAGCTGTATACGCATCTTGCGCATGTATCCACCACGGCCAAGGGTGCCGTCGGCATGGACGATAAGTCAGGTGAAGGGGCGCTGGCCCCAGCCTCCAATCTTGCCCGGCCATTCCGTTCCGCCGGCGCTCTGCCGCGCCGAGCAGGCGTGACCTGGTTGTTCACGGACGCCTTGTTCGAAGAGGGCATTGAAGAGACGTTGATGTCGTTGGCTTCAGCAGGCCAGCAGCTTGTGCTGGTTCAGCTGCTGTCGCCCGAGGAGCTGCGTCCCAGCTTGTCCGGCGAGCTGAAGCTGGTGGACAGCGAGCTTGGAAGCGGCAAGGAGGTGGCGATTTCCGACGGGCTGCTGAAGGAATACCGCGCCTCCGTCGCCGCTTATCAGGAGCTGCTGAGGAGACGGTGTGCTGAGCTGGGCGCCGCTTACGCGTTTGTAGATACAGGACTGACCATGTCGGAGGCGCTGCAGCTTCTGCTTGCGATACCGGGCGGGCTAAGGCGTTAACGATCCAGCAGCGCAGTTAAGCTTGGAGGAGGCGAGACCTTGCAATTTCTATCCGCGGCATCCGCTTGGTTTGCCTTGGCGCTGCCGCTAATTGCGATGATGTATATGTTGAAGAGGAGCTATCCGGAGACCGAGGTGGCCAGCCATCTGCTGTGGCGGAGGCTCCTTCGGGAGCAGGAGGCGAATAAGCCGTGGCAGAGGCTGAGGGGGCGTCTGCTCCTATTGCTGCAGCTTCTGGCTGCGCTGCTGATTGTTGCGGCGCTTATGGAGCCTGCGATATGGAGAGCTGACAGCACGAGAGGCCATGCTGTTCTCGTGATCGACCGTTCCGGCAGTATGGCGGAGCTCATGGATGCTGGAGGCGGGACCCATCCGCAGACTCGCTTCCAGGACGCCATCGAAGCAGCCAAGGGGTGGATCGGGGAGCAGCCAGCGAATCGGGAGATCACCCTGATCGCCTCCGGAGCGGAGCCGGAGGAGCTGGACGGAGACCACAGTGATCGCGCGGCTTTGCTGGCGAGGCTTGATGAGCTGTCGCCTTATTACGGGAGAACGGACAATGCTGCGGCCTTGTCCTTGGGGGATTCCCTGCTCCAAGGCGAACAGGGGGGGATCATGGTACTATTCACAGATGGCCGGTGGCTGGACGCAAAGGAAGCAAACGAGCTTCGGCTAAGTACCCCTGTCGACGTCTTCGTGTCGGGCGGCGAAGAGAGGCAGCCAAGCGGCGCCATCATCCAGATGGGTGTGCGGTCTGATCCTGCGAACGGCGAATATCAGCAGGCCTCCGTCACGGTTCAGAACAATGGTGAGACGGAGATGGCTTTCCAGCTCCGGTTATCCGCCGCCCGTCTGGATCAGGGCATGGAGCTCGTGCGGGAGCTGGAGGTGTCCGTACCGCCAGGGGAATGGAGAAGCGTGAGCGCAGATGGGCTGCCTCTGGCTCCTTATTACAGAGCGCAGCTGATGCCCTCTGTTGACAGCGTTCCTGTCGACAATATCGCATATGCCTTTCCTGCAGGGAGCCAAGCCAGCAAGCTGCTGCTCGTTACGGAGGGCAACTTATTTCTGGAAAAAGCATTGCAGCTAGCCGGTGTGCAGCCGGTCAAAATGGCCCCGAACGCCCCTGCTCCGTCTGAGGAGGCATCAGAGACTTTCGACGCCATCGTTGTGGACGGCGCTTATGAGCTTCTCATGGGAGACGGGGACTGGAGGGAGCTGCTGGAGGATAAGCCTCTATGGTTAATTGACCATCCACAGACAGGGGCGGAGAATACGGCTGTGCCGAAGCATTCCGCCGCAGAAGCGGCCGAGCATCCCGTCGTGTCCTATATTTCGCTGCTGGATACGTATATCGGCAGAATGAACGTCCCGACCCCGGACGAGGTCGTGTGGGGAGCTCCCATTCTGACATACGGGGGCGTGCCGGCGATTTATGCCGGAACGGATAAGGGCATGCCGAAGCTGCGCTATACGTTCAAGCTGCAGGATTCGGACCTGCCGCTGCGTCCTGAATTTCCCGTGTTGATCGTCCAGTCCGTTGAGTGGCTCCGCGGCGGGACGACAGGCCAGCTTGGAGCCGTTCAGGCGGGGCAGCCGCTGGAGCTTGCCTTCCGCTCAGCAACGGAACGAGCAGAGTGGACGCTGGTTGAGCGACTTCCGCAGGGTGATGGAGCCCCTGGAGAGCGTCCTGTGCCGCTGCCTGATCTTGTAATGGGCGAGGGGGTGCAGGAGGCTCCGACTGTGCCCGGCTTGTACGCCCTGAAGGAGCTTGACGAGAAGGGGGAGGTCGTAGAAGAGCGCTACTTGTCCGTTGTGCCGGACTATGCGGAATGGATGCCGGAGACAGAGGACGAGCATAACCTGAGCCTCCAGTATGGCTCGAAGGCTGACGAAGAAGGCGGCGCATCTGTGGACCAGGCTGAAGCTGAACGCCAGGACGACCGATCCGCATTCAGTCAGCAGCCGTTGCTGCTGTGGCTAGCGCTTGCGACGCTTGCCGTCATGGCTCTGGAATGGGAGGTGTATCGCCGTGGGTATTCAGGCTGAATCGGCTTGGTGGCTGCTGCTGCTTCCGTTATGGGCGGCGGCGATTTGGTGGATGATTCGACATACGCCAAGATTAACCGGTATACGGAAGGCGGGAGTCATCGGGACTCGCGCAATCATTATCCTGCTGCTAATAGCCGTTGCGGCCGGCTTGACGCCTTATCGCCTGCAGGAGCAGCGGAATGTGGTATTTGTCATAGATCGATCCGCCAGTATGCAAGGCGAAGAGGCTCAGAGCGAGTGGCTTGCAGAGGCATGGTCGGGCAAGTTGGTTGAGGATGTCGCGGGCATCGTATCGACCGGCTCGCATGCCATTGTCGACCGGCCCCTGTCCGAGGGCTACCTGTCGAATGAGACGGCTTATACGTTCCGATCGGAGCTGTCCCGCTCTCATACCAATCTGGCGCATGGGCTTCAGCTTGCCTCCGCGATGCTGCGGGAGAGTGGAGGCGGACGTATTGTGCTGCTCTCTGACGGTGAAGAGAATGCAGGCGACGCTTTGAGGCAAGCGCGGCTGCTTCGCGATGGGGGAATCCCCATTGACGTGGTTCCGCTTTCGCTGGAGCTTGCCCGCGACGCCTCGATTGAAGAGCTGCATGTGCCAAGCGTGCTGAAGCAAGGGGAGACCTACAGCTTTGAAATCGTGCTGCGCAGCACGGCTGCAGGGGCGGCCGAGCTGCGTTTGTACGAGGATGATCAGGAGCTTGCGGTTACGGAGGTGATGCTGGAGAAGGGCGACAATCGTTTTTCCTTGCGCAATGTTGCCCTTGAGCCGGGCTTTCATCGGTTTCGTGCAGAGGTATTCCTGGATGGAGACGGGCAGCCCCAGAATAACGCCGCCCATGCGTTCAGCAGAGTCAGCGGACCTCCAAAGGTGCTGATTGTGGAAGGCGTGCAGGGCTCCTCAGCCAATATAGAGGAGGCATTGTCCGCATCGCTTATCGGCTATGATACCATCCAGCCGGAGCAGCTATCCGTAGAGCTGGCGTCCTATGCGGCTTATGACAGTATTGTGCTTCATAATGTGCCGGCCACCCGCATTGCTGAGCTGCCGATGGAATGGCTGGCCCGAGCGACCGGAGATTACGGCGTGGGGCTGGTCATGCTGGGCGGCGAGGACAGCTATGGGCTCGGCGGCTACTTCCAGACGCCCGTTGAACGCGCGCTTCCTGTCTACATGGATCTGCAGGGAAGGAAGCAAATGCCTTCACTTGGCCTTGTGCTTGTCATCGACCGCTCAGGCAGCATGGACGATGGCAAGCTGGAGCTGGCGAAGGAGGCAGCCATGAGAACGGTAGAGCTGCTGCGCGACGTGGATACGGTGGGTGTCGTCGCCTTCGACTCCGTGCCTTGGTGGGTCGTCGAGCCAACACCCTTGTCCAATAGGGAAGAAGTGCTGCAGCTCATCCAAAGCATTCAAGCGGAGGGCGGCACGGAAATTTATTCCGCCCTGGATGAGGGTTATAGAGGTCTGCTGGATATGGAGGCGGAGCGCAAGCATATGATTCTTTTGACCGACGGACAGTCTTCCACCTCCATGAATTATGGCAAGATCACAAGCGCCATGACGGACAATAAAATGACATTATCAACCGTGGCAGTCGGCGATGGAGCGGATACGGTCCTTCTTAAGAGGCTGGCAAACGACGGCAAGGGCCGGTATTATTTCACCAGGGATCAAAGCACGCTCCCAGCCATCTTCAGCCGCGAGACCGTCATGATGTCGCGCACCTATATCGTGGAGGGAGCATTCACCCCTGGTATAAGCGATGCGGGCGTGTGGGGCCCGCTATGGAACGGCGGCGTGCCGAAGGTTCAAGCTTATGTGGCCACCACCGCAAAGGAGATGGCCGAGGTTGCGCTGTGGTCGCCAGAGGACGATCCGCTGCTGGCCAGATGGACGTACGGCGCCGGCCGTTCGGTAGCTTGGACAAGCGACGCTGAGGGCAAATGGGCGCCCGGCTGGGTACAATGGGAGCAATTCCCCAAGGTGGTCACGGAATGGGTGAAATGGACCTTTCCTCAATTCGACAGCTCGCCGTATCGTTTATATACAACCATTGACGGAGGAGAGGGCAAGCTGGTGGTGGAGGAGACCGGCGGTGACAGCGTGTCGGGCAATGGACTTGCCGCGATGATTCACGGGGAGGACGGCGATTCGTCCGTGCGGCGATTGCTGCCTGTGGCGCCTGGACAATACGAGGCGAAGCTGGACGCGATAGAGCCTGGTGTATATTTGACCCAGATTGGGACTGTGACGGGTGAAGAGCCTTCCATTGACGGAGGCATGACGGCAGGGTACGTCGTTCCCTATTCGCCCGAATATCGAATCGGCGGCGAGGATGGATCGGCTTTGCTGGAGAGGCTTGCCCAAATAACCGGCGGCAGAGTGCTGGATATTGGAGCGCCTGAGCAAAGTTTTCAATTCCAGCCCATCGAGCTGAGGGTACCCTACCCCTTGTTCCGCGAGCTGCTTATGGCTGCGCTGCTTCTCTGGCTGCTGGATATCGCTTTGCGGCGCCTGTCTCTGCCTTGGGGACGACTGGCGGCCTTGCTGCGACGCAGCCGGCATGCCAGCGGGCAGGCCGTCCCGCAAGAGCGTGCAATCGGCAGATTGAGGCAGCGGTCTCAGGAGCGAAGCCAGTTCTACGGCTCTAGCCGTTCGACTCCGGTGCAGCCAGACTCCGACCAGCGCCAAACTGGCAGTGAGCTTAGCTCGTCGATCCGCTCGAAATCTGAGCCTTCGCGGATGCAAGACATTCAGCCGGGGCGGCATGCGAGCAATGGGTCGGAGCCTCGACCGGCTGCCCCCTCGGGCGGGGGCGGCCATCCTCAAGGGGATGATTCAGCTCAAGTCTCCTCTCAATCCGGAACCATTAATCGTCTGCTGGCTGCGAAGAACAAAAACAAGCTTTGACGGTATGGAATAGACATTCGCTTTCTGTCGCGATACAATGCTAACGGATAGATGAACAAGCAGGAAGGATGTTGATGGTATGTTTCGGGAGATTACAGCGGCTGAGCTGCAGGAGCAGCTGGAGCAAGGCGTCAAATTGAATGTAATTGATGTGCGGGAGCAGGATGAGTGGATAGAGGGGCACATCAAGGAAGCGAGATTGATTCCTTTGTCGCAGTTCCAAGCGCGCGCGCATGAGGTGCATGATGTGGAAGGCGATGTTGTATTCATATGCCGAAGCGGCGGAAGAAGCGGCAGGGTTTGCGAATTTTTGAGCCTGCAGGGCTTTGAGGTAACGAACGTTGCGGGCGGCATGCTTGCGTGGACGGGCGACATTGTAGAGGGTGAATAAGCAAGGGTTACAGGAGCAGACGAGCATCGTCTTGCTCCTGTTTTCATCTGGCGCCGCGCAAGATGTCAGCAATATTTACATAATCTAAGGTAACGGTATATAGTAGAGTTTAAAAACCAATGAGGAGGTCTTCATATGGAGGATAGGCTGCTGGCGATGCCTAAGGTGGATCTCCATGTCCATCTGGATGGAAGCGTACTGCCGGAGACGGTCATCGCGCTCGCGAAGGAGGGCGGCTATAAGCTTCCCGTATGGGAGCCGGAGCTGCTGTCGCCCTATATGAGGGTAGAGGACGTGTGCGGGAGCTTGATCGAATATTTGAAAAAATTTCAATTTGTTGGACAATTTCTGCATACAGCTCCGGCATTGACAAGAACCGCTTACGAGGTTGTGGCGCAAGCGTCGGAACAAGGCTGCCGCTATATCGAGGTTCGATTCGCGCCGCAGCTTCATCGGCTGCTTGGGCTGAGCGTGGAGGGGGCGATTAGGGCCGTGCTGGATGGCCTGCGGCAAGGCGAACGAGACTATGGCGTGATCGCGAGATGCATCGCAATTTGCTTGCGTGGACATTCCGAGGAGCAGAATCGTGAGGTAGTGCGCGAAGCGGCGCATTTTCTTGGCAAAGGCATAGTGGCGGTTGATCTTGCCGGAGCGGAGGCGGCCTATCCGCCTGAGCTGTACCGGGATGTGTTCAATATGGCGCGCGAGAGAGGTTTGCCCGTCACCATCCATGCCGGAGAAGCGGCAGGTGCGGGCAGTGTTCGTTCGGCGGTGGAAGCGCTGGGCGCCGTGCGAATCGGTCATGGCGTGCGCATGAGGGAGGAGTCCGATGTTGTGGAGTTGATTCGTCGCGCTGGCATTCCGCTGGAGCTGTGTCCCGCCAGCAACCTGCAGACGGGAACGGTCGCCTCCTGGGATGACTATCCGCTCCGAGCTTATTTCGATCTCGGCATCCCCGTTACGGTCAACACCGACAATCTCACGGTTTCCAACACAACGATTACGAGAGAGTACGCGATCGTCCGAGACAAACTGGGATTTGGGGATGCCGAGCTTGCCAAGCTGGCCATGAATGGAGCGAACGCGGCATTCCTATCCGGCGATGAGAAGCGCAGCCTGGTCTCCGCTATGAAGCGCGGCCTTGATGCCTGGCTCGGACAAGACCCGGCTAGCTGACGAGGTCCTTGATCATCAAGGCAATTCGCATGCGCAGGCTGTCGGCTGGGTTCCGCACCTGTACGCCCGTCAGCTGCTCGATCCGATTCAGCCGGTACAGCACGGTGTTGCGGTGAAGGTATAAGCCCTTGGCCGTTTCTCCGATATGGCAGTGATTATCGTAAAAAACCCGCAGCGTCCGCCGCCATTCCCGCTGCTCGCTTTCGTCGATGCCGCTCCATGTCTCGAATGTCTCCTGCAGAAACTCCTGCAGGTCATCCGGCGGTATGAGGCGCAGCAAGTCGGCGAATTCCTTGGTATGGTAATATTGCACAAACCGCTGCTTGCTGTGGCCCCGTCCCAGTCTGTACGCCTCCATCGCCTGCTTGTAAGCGATTGGGATATCGACCAGCTTGCTGAACGGGCTGCCGATGCCGAACGACAAGCCGATCTCCTCCGACGCAGCCATCTTCTCCGATATCGCCATCAGCTGCTGCGACATGCGCAGCTTTCCTTCCGGCGAGGAGCCCAGCAGCTCCTTGGCGGACAGGAGGGTAATGAATTTATCCTTCAGCGTAAACATGACGAACGGCGCGCCCAGCTTGGCGAATTCCTTGGTCAACGCATGGTACAAATGATCCGTTTCCCTGGCCCGTCTCTCCATTGTACCTTGATCCTGCTCCGCTTCCGCCGCTTGCTCGTCTCCATCCCTTCCGCATACTACACATAACATAGAATCGGCGGAGAACAATCCATGCTGCTTGCCGCGATGTATAATCTCCTGCTCCGAGGTCAATTCCCCCTGCACCAGCTCCGTAAAAAATTCAATCTTGAACCGCCGCGCCCGGTCCTTAACCGCTTGCGCCTTCAGCAGCTCGAAGCCCAGCACGTTGGCGGCTTGCTCCAGCGCGAGCGCATGATGCGTTCGAATGTTCTCTTCGTTCATAAAAGCCAATATATACCCCGGTCTCTGCGGTGTCGGAATAGGCTGCAGCCGCACATGCTTGTGGCCCGCGGCGGATTGGCCCCCTTGAATGGGGTAAGATCCTGCCTCCATCGCAAGCTTGCTTGCCGCATGCTCGGCTATCCATCTATTCAATAGCTGAATGCTGGGACGATGGGTCGAAGACAAGCTGAGCAGCTCCAGCTTGGCGCTCAGGATGACGATCGGGCATGCGATCAGCTGCGACAGCTTATCGACAATCTCGGACAGTCCTTCGCCATTCAGTATGAGGTTGAAAAAGGTGTGATGCGTATCGAGCGCATAGCTCAGCTCATTTGTTTTATTCTGCAGAATGCTGCTCAAGGCACCGTTCAGCACCTCGCCCAGCGAATAGTCGAGTGACAGCTCCAGCAAGGGGAACTGCAGCCTGTTCGCCGCCTCGATAACGGATTGCGGAATCTCCTCCAGAAATCGTTTGGTTTTGATCGCCAATCCCGCGCAGCCCGCCTCAGCCATCTGGGCCACCAGTGAATGGAGGGTCTCCGGCTGATCCTTCATGGCGAATGCCGTCGTGAGCAGCAATTCATTGGGCTTCAGGTAATGGATAATATCCGGCGCATCCATCATATTGACCGTATTCACACTGCGGCTCAAGCCCTCCGCGCCTGCAGCAATACGCGCGTTCTGAAGCACGGGAATTTGAAGCAAGTCTTTCATCAGCATATGAGGTCACCTCTTTATATGTTAGATTACCTAACATTAATATAGCGGAAATAAGGGGAAAGGGGAAGTCGTTTTCTAAAAAAAATTAGTTGTTCTGCACGAACTCCCCTTTGAATTCTATATATTATGTACAATGACAAAACAATCTTGTCATCATATGATAGTTTCAATTCCATTTATTACGTGAGGTATTGTAACACGGCTGAGCGATAGGGCGATCGCGGGAGGGAGCTGCCATGAAGCGTTTAAATGAGGAATGGACCGGCAAGGCTGCGGGCGAATCACTGGAAGATGTGATTGAAGGTCATTTGAATCGACTGTTCCATCGGCGCTCCGGGTGGTCTCATCCCGTGTCAGGCAGCGATTCTGAGGTGATGGAGGCGCTCCTCGTCAGTCTGATTCGTCCCACCGAGACGGTGCTTGTTCCTGTCTATGGACCACGGGGCAGAGGCTTTGCCGCTATATGCGAAGCCTGCGGAGCCGATCCCATGGTGCTGGATCGGGAGGGCGAGCCGGTCATCGATCTTAAGGAGCTTGAGGCGGAGCTTCGGCGTCGGCGCCCATCCGTTCTTATTGTGTCGCACAGCGAGCCTCCAGCACAGGGCAGCGCCTTCATGGAGGCAACAGGCAGCATCTGCCAGGAGCTTGACGTTCTGCTCGTGGCGGATTGCGCGGAGACGTTCGGGGATATCCCGATTCTGTCAGAAGGCTGGCATCTGGACGCTGTCGTGGGTGCGCCGCTCCCGTCATTATCGCTGACCGTGGTCGCTTACAACGAGAGAGCGCTGGCTAAGCTCCATAATCGGCGAGACAGCGAGCTTCCGTTCCTCCGGCTGCGGGATCAATGGCGTTCGGGCGAGAGCAGCGGAAATGCTGGAAGACAGGGCTTGCTGGAGCTGAGGAAGCGACTGGCGGAATGGTGAGGCAAGCAGAAATTCTCTCGCGCGAATGGCGCTCCGCACTTTTATATCGACGATTTGATTGCTAATTGCAATAAACATAGGGGGAATCAGCATGGATCAACTTATTGGAATGTCTAACGATTGGGATCTTGCGGCTTATGTCGCGCAATACGGCTCTTTATTCGAAAGCTCGCCCTGGGTAGCGGAGCGTGCGTGGCACAGCCGTCCATTCCGCAGCAGAGAGGAGCTTCTGGCCCGCATGTCCGCGATCGTGATGGAGGCGGATGAGGCGATGCAGCTGGAGCTGCTCCGTGCTCATCCGGAGCTTGGCGCGAAGGTGCGCATGACAGCAGAATCCACAGAGGAGCAAAGAGGAGCGGGGCTTGACCGGCTGGAGCGTGACGAGGCTTATATATTCGGTCAGCTGAACGCTGCTTACCGGGAGCGCTTCGGCTTCCCATTCATTATCGCGGTGAAGGGCTTGACGGCGGATATGATTGCCGATTCCATGCAGCGCCGGATGATGAATACCGCGCAGGAGGAGAGGGAGAGAGCGCTGCTGGAGGTTTGCAAGATCGCCTCCTTCCGTCTGGAGCATATGGCTCCGGATTCCGCTGCCAGCTGAGGAGGAGGGGCTATGGGGAAAATAACAACACACGTGCTCGACACGGCGCTGGGGCAGACGGCGAAGGGACTCGCGCTGCGGCTGTACCGCGAGGAGGCGGATGGAGGTGCAAGGCTCCTGTCCTCTGCCGTGACAAACGCGGACGGAAGGCTGGACCGGCCCTTGCTGGAGGGCGATTTGTTGGAAGCGGGGCGTTACGAAATCCGGTTTCATGTCGGGGATTATTTCCGAAGCCGCGAGCAATCGCCGCCCTCCATCTGGGACGTTGTTCCCGTCGCCTTCCAGGTGTCTGATGCCGAGCAGCATTATCATATTCCGCTCCTTATCGCGCCGGGCGCTTACAGCACGTACAGGGGCAGCTAATCGAAGGAGTGTGCAGCATGGCGACCACGCTGATCAAAAACGCGCAAATGATAACGATGGACAGCCAGGAGAGGGTGTTGAAGGGTGATGTCTTGATCGACGGTGACCGCATTATTGAGGTCGCGGAGCAGATCGAGGCCGTTGCAGACCGCACGATAGACGCGGCGGGGAAGACGCTGCTGCCTGGCTTTATCCAGACCCATATCCATCTTTGCCAGACGCTGTTCCGCGGCCGCGCGGACGATCTCGAGCTGCTCGACTGGCTCCGAAATCGCATCTGGCCGCTTGAGGCGGCGCACGACGAGGAGTCCGTCTATTATTCTGCGATGCTTGGCATCGGAGAGCTGATTCGCAGCGGGACCACAACGATTCTCGACATGGAGACCGTCCACCACACCGATTCGGCTTTCCGAGCTATTGAAGAAAGCGGAATTCGGGCATTTTCGGGCAAGGTGATGATGGATCACGGCGGAGATGTTCCGGCCAGGCTGAATGAAAGCACGGAGGTGTCCCTGCAGGCAAGCGTCGATCTGCTGGAGCGCTGGCACGGCAAGGCGAACGGGCGCATTCAATATACCTTCTGCCCTCGGTTCGTGGTCTCCTGTACGGAGGAGCTGCTCATCGGCGTCAGGGATTTGTCCAGGCAATACAACGTGAAGGTGCATACCCACGCTTCGGAGAACCGAGGGGAAATTGCGCTTGTGGAGCGGGAGAGGGGGAAACGCAACGTTCTCTATCTGGATCATCTCGGGCTTGCGACGCCGGATCTTATTCTCGCTCACTGCGTGTGGCTGAACGAGGAGGAGAAGGAGGTTATTCGCGCCAGAGGCGTCAAGGTTACACATTGTCCGGGCTCCAATCTGAAGCTCTCCTCGGGCATCGCGGAGGTGCCTGATCTGCTTCGCAAGCAAGTGGCCGTCGGGATCGGCTCAGACGGAGCGCCTTGCAACAATACGCTCGACATGTTCTCGGAGATGAGAATGACCGCGCTCATTCAGAAGACGCTGCACGGACCAACCGCGATGGACGCGAAGACCGTGCTGCGAATGGCAACAATGGGCGGAGCGGAGGTGCTCGGCATGGAGCGCGAGATTGGCAGTATCGAGCCGGGCAAGAAGGCGGATCTCATCCTGCTGGAGCTGGACGAATTTCACGCCTACCCGTCGTTCGAGGCGGATCCTTACTCCCGAGTGGTCTACTCCGCCGGCTACAGCGACGTGGATACGGTGCTGATTGACGGCGAGCTGGTCATGCGGAATAAGCTGCTGCTGACGGTGGACAAAGGAACGGTGCTGAAGGAGTCGGACCGCTCGATTGAACGGCTGCTGCGGAGATTGAACGAAGGAGGCTGAGACTCATGGAGGATGCGGATCTGATAAGAGAAGCCCTCCGGCGGGATGAGCGAGTTCTGGCAACCATTACCCAGGTGGATGGCCATGCCTATCGGAAGGCCGGAGCGATGATGCTGCTGAAGTCGGATGGCGGAAGGAGCGGGACGCTCAGTCCCGGCTGCCTGGAGGCTGATCTCATGGCACACGCGCAAGGCGTGCTGCAGGAGGGGCTTCCTCGCCTGGTTGCATACGATATGAGGCCGGAGGAGGATCTCTCCTGGGGCGAGCAGATCGGCTGCGGCGGACGAATGGAGGTGCTGCTGGAGCCGGTGAAAGGCGCTCTGCGGACAGCGCTGCGACAGGCAGGTGCAAGCCTGGACGCCGGCTATCCTGTATGGCTGCTCCGGGAGCTGGACGAAGCGGGGCTTCCCGCCTCCTATTCCATCCTCTATGCGAGGGAGGCGGCGGAAGCGCTCTGCAGGAAGGATACCTGGCAGCTTCGACTGGAGCCCAAGCCGAGGCTGCTCTTGTTCGGCGCCGGCGATGATGCGATACCTCTCAGCCAGCTCGCGCAGCAGGCGGGCTTCTCTGTTACAATCACCGATTTCCGCGAAGCGCTGTGCCGAGAGGAGCGCTTCCCTGGCGCGAAGCTGGTAACGGGATTCCCTCAGGAAACCGTTCCAAGGCTGAGACCCGCCTCTGGCGATTATGTGGTGGTCATGAGCCATCAGCTTCAGCGGGATCGCCAGTTTCTTGAGCTGGTTGCCCCCTCGAAGCCCCGATATATCGGGGTCATGGGCTCCGCTGCCAGGAAGAGCCGGCTGCTGGGCGACTTGGTGAAGCCTGCTGCTGTTACCTGTCCCGTCGGTATGCCGATCGGGGCGGACGGTCCTTTCGAAATTGCCATTAGCATTGTGGCGCAGTTGATACAAGCCAGACGCGGAGGGGATCGAGATGAAGCGGAACGGGATCGCAGTCATTTATTTGGGAGCGGGGAGCAGCCGGCGCATGGGTTATCCCAAGCTATCGGCTGAGGTGCCCGGCAAGGGAAGGCTTGGGGGACTTGCGCTCCGAAGCGCGCTCCAAGCCGGGATGGGTCCCATCATCGTCGTGACCAAGCCGGGCGACGAGCCTCCCTGGCTGGCGGAAGCGACGGCCGCTCAAGGCGTTGCGGTCATCCGCGCGATGGCTGCTCAGGCCGAGCTCGGCATGGCGTACTCCATCAGGGCGGGCTTCGCGGAGGCGGCTCGTTATGAGCCCAGAGCTGTGCTGATGCTGCTGGCGGATATGCCGCTTGTCACAACGGAAATGCTCCTGGCGCTGGCGGATGGGCTGGAGAGCGCCCCGCATTTGGATTTTGTGGCTTATCGCCGAGGCGGCCGTCCTCTTCCTCCCGTCCTGCTTGGCGCCTCGATGTTCCCTTGCCTGAAGCATCTGGAGGGGGATACGGGAGCGAGGTCATTGCTGCAGGATCCCAGATTTAACGGCGCCTTCCTGCGGGCGGATCGCGAGGAAGACCTGATGGACGTGGATACCTGGCAGGATATGAACAGCTTGCTGCTCCTATGCGGCAATGAAACAACGACTACCGGAAGGTGATGACAATGGGCCGAATGGCGGTGCAGATGAAGGGTATTGTGAAGCGATTCGGCGAGGTGACTGCGAATGACCATGTCGACTTCTCTGTTAAGCAGGGTGAGATTCATGCGCTGCTGGGGGAGAATGGCGCGGGGAAAAGCACCATTATGAGCCTGCTGTCCGGCATGTACCGGGCAGACAGCGGCGAAATGCTCATCCATGGCGAAGCTTCCCGGATCCGATCGCCGAAGGATGCGATGGGCCTTGGCATTGGAATGGTGCATCAGAATTTCAGGCTCGTCCCAACCTTAACGGCGCTGGATAATATTGTGCTCGGCGAGAGGAGGAGCTTATGGCGCGGGAAGGCTTGGCGGGATCGCAAAGCGCAGGAAATTGAGGGCATCTGCGATCAATACGGCCTGCGCTTCCGTGTCCACGCCCCGATCTGGCAGCTGTCGGTCGGCGAGCAGCAGAGGGTTGAGATTGTGAAGACGCTGTATCGAGGGGCGGACATCATACTGCTGGATGAACCGACGTCGGTGCTGACGCCCGGCGAAGCCGAGCAGCTCTTCCACACGCTGCGGGAGCTGAAGCAGAGCGGCAAAACCATGATTATAACCACTCACAAGCTGAAGGAGGTTATGGCTGTCTCTGATCGTATTTCGGTCATGCGCAAAGGCCGGATGATCGCTTCCATGGACCGGAGCGAGACGAATGCCCGAGAGCTTGCGGAGCTGATGGTGGGGCGGAAGCTGCCCGAGACAAGGGAAGCGTCTCCAGGGAAGGCTGGCGATGCGGTATTGGAAGTGGAGGGTATGTCGGTGCTGGCGGATCATGGCTATCTTGCGCTGGATAACATTACCTTCTCCGTCAGGCAAGGTGAGATTGTGGGTGTAGCCGGCGTGGCTGGCAACGGCCAGAAGGAGCTGGCTGAGGCGATCGCAGGCATGCGGAGCTGGGCTGGCGGCCGTATGAGCTGCTTGGGCGAGCGGCTGGAGAAGGCCAGCATTCGGAGGCGCATCGATCAAGGCATATCGCTGATTCCCGAGGATCGGATGAAGCTTGGCCTCGCCGGCAGTCTGGATCTTGTGGATAACCTGATGCTGAAGAGCTACAGGGGACCGGATCGATTTTCATTCGGATTTGCTCGCAGGTTGAATAATGAACGATGGGCGCAAGAGCTTGTCGATAGGTTCGATGTAAGAACGCCCGGGCTGTCCGTGCCCGTACGAGGACTGTCCGGCGGCAATCAGCAGAAGCTGCTGCTGGCGCGAGAGATGGATCAGAATCCCAAGCTGATGGTGGCTGTCCATCCAACGCAGGGCCTGGATGTCGGAGCGACAGAAGCGGTTCACGATATGCTGCTGCAATTACGCGACGACTCCGCCGGGGTGCTGCTCATCTCGGAGGATCTGGACGAGGTCATGAAGCTGTCTGACCGCATACTCGTGCTGTACAGCGGCCGGATCGTCGGCGAGCTGGGCAAGAGCGAAATCGACAAAGAAGCAATCGGCCGGATGATGGCCGGTATTGAAGACAAGGAGGTGGCTGCGGGATGAGCCGGAACACTATGGCAGACACCATGCAAGGCGAACCGCCAGCCGCCGGCCGAGCGAGGACGGGAATGCGGCTGCCTTATACGATGCAATATGATCCCGGCAAGAAGGGCGCATGGTGGATGCCCCTTGCTTCGGTAGCGGCAGCGCTGCTGCTGTGCGCGCTGTTCCTTGGAGCAAGCGGCATGAACCCGCTGGAGGTATACGCCAAGATGGCGCGGGGCGCGTTCGGCTCCTCCTTCGGCATCAGTGAGACGCTGGTGAAGGCCATTCCGCTGCTGCTCTGCGGCTTGGGTGTCGCTGCCGCATACAGAATCTCCGTCTGGAACATCGGGGCGGAAGGCCAGCTTGTCGTCGGAGCGATCGCGGCAACGGCGGTTACCATCTATTGGCCTAATCTGCCAGGGGCCTTGTACATACCCGTAATGGTAGCGGCGGGCATTGCCGCTGGCGCGGTATGGGGGTTGTTCACCGCTTATCCCAGAACGCGGTTCGGTGTGAACGAGCTCATCACGTCTCTTATGTTGAACTACGTGGCGCTTCTGCTGCTGGATTATTTGGTATTCGGGCCGTGGCGCGACCCTGCCGGCTTCAACTTCCCCGGCACCCCGCTGTTTACGCCGGAGCAGCAGCTGATGACGTTTGGGGGCACGCGGCTGCATTACGGCCTGTTGTTCGCCTTGATTGCTGCTGCAATATTCTCCGTCTTCTACAGCAAGACGAGATGGGGCTATGAGATGAAGCTGCTGGGAGCCAATCCATTGGCGGCGAAATACGCGGGCATCTCGGTTAATCGGCATATTCTGCTCGTCATGCTTGTCAGCGGCGGCCTGGCGGGTCTGGCTGGCATGAGCGAGGTATCCGGCGTTTCTCATCGGCTTATGTACGGCATTTCGCCGGGCTACGGCTATACCGCCATCATTGTCGCCTGGCTGGCCAAGCTGAATCCATGGGGCATGCTTGTCACGTCGGTATTCGTAGGAGGTCTGATTGTTGGCGGCTACAGCGTGCAGACTATCGGCTTGCCGTCTTCCATGTCGTTGATGCTGCAGGGTGCTATCCTTCTCTGTCTGATCGGCGGGGAGATGCTGGGCAAATACAAGCTGGTCAGAAGGAGCTAGTGCTATGGATTTCTACGTTAATCTCATCATTGCCGCGATCTCTTCCGGCACCCCGCTGCTGTTCGCTGTGCTGGGAGGTATATTAAGCGAGCGCTCGGGGGTTATCTTCCTAGGTGCGGAAGGGACGATGCTGATTGGAGCGGTGGTCTCCTGCCTCACCTTCGTCCAGACAGACAGCCTGGCGCTGTCGATTGGGGCGGCCGTTGCCGCGGCGGGAGCGGCAGGCTTGCTGCACGCCTTCCTCTGCGTCACGCTGAAGGCCAATCAAATTGTATGCGGGCTTGCGCTGACATTGTTCGGCACAGGGCTGTCGGCTTATCTGGGCAAGCCGGTCGCGGGCCAAGCGCTTGCAGTTTCTGTGCCCAAGCTGCAGCTGTCGTGGCTGGAGCCCGTTCCATTCCTTGGCCCTATTCTATCCAATCTCGATATATTGGTCTGGTTCAGCTTTCTACTTGTTGTCGTTCTGTACGTCTATATGAACAAAACATCCTGGGGGCTGCATCTAAGGGCAGTTGGCGATAATCCCGCCACCTCGGACGCAATGGGATTATCCGTCGCCAAGCTTCGTTATGGGCACGTCATGGCCGGCTCTATGCTGATGGGTCTCGCCGGCGCTTATCTCATCATGGTGTATTCGCCCAACTGGATGGAAGGCATGACGTCGGGAAGGGGCTGGATCGCGATCGCTCTGGTCATTCTGGCAGGCTGGAATCCGCTGTACGCGCTTGGCGGCGCTTATCTGTTCGGCGGACTAGACGCGCTGGGCTTCCGGATGCAGCTGATGGATATCGGCGTTCCGTCATATTTTTTGAAGATGCTGCCGTACCTTGTTACCATTCTGGTGCTTATTCTAGTCGGCTGGCGAGGCCGCAACAAGCCATCTATTGAACCGAAGGCATTGGGAGCGCCTTATGTCAGGGAGCAGCGATTCTAAGGTCATAACGGGAGGGATAACGATATGGCGATTGAGATGGCAGGTGTGCCTGAGGGGCCCGAGGTGTTGGAGCCCACAACGGCAGAGGAGGCATGGAGGCTGAAGCGAAGCCTGGGCGCAGGTGCCGGGTACGTATCGGGAGGCACGCTCCTGCGTACCCAATGGGAGAACGGCGTGAAGCCGATGCCGCGGCATATGATCAGTCTGGAGAAGGTAAGCGAGCTGACGGGCATCCTGATGACGGGATCGCATGTCAGCATTGGCGCCTCCGTCAAGCTGAACGAATGCCGGGCTCATCCTCTGATCATGAGGCATGGAGAGCTGCTCTTGAAGGCAATTGGGGAAATTGCGGCGCCGTCCATTCGTCATCTGGCTACAATTGGAGGCAACATCTCCAGCCTGACAGGGGACGCGGTTCCCGCTCTTATGGCTATGAACGCTTCCTTGCTGCTGTTCAGGGAGAAGGCATGGAGGACGGAGTCCATTGTGGATTGGATACAGGGCAGGAACGGAGCGCGCGATTCCGACGATCTGATCGGGAGGGTCCTCCTTCCGGCTGGGAACAATGGCTCTGGCTCCCCTCCGAGCGCTGTGGCCGAGGAGCCGTTCTCGTTCTATGAGAAGGTGGGACGACGAGAGGCGTTTACGCCTTCGCTCGTCACTGTCGCAGGTCAAGGCAGATTATCGGAGGATGGCGTCGTGCAGGACATTCGCCTGTCTGCGGGCGGAGGAACCGCGCTGCCGGAGCGGCTGACGGAGGCGGAGCGGGAGCTTGGCGGCGCCCGTCTAAGCGAGGGGCTGCTGGCGGCTATTCACGAGACGATTCGACATCAATACAAGGCGGCAGAGGATGTGTTCGCGGGCTCAGGCTATCGCAAGGAGGCTTCCGCCAATTTGATTACTTCGCAGCTATGGAAACGATTGAAATCTTAAAGCCTGGAGGGCGCGAGGAGGGACGGCCATGCTGACACGAGGCGCAAGAACAACGCATAAATGGCGCAGAAGGCCGGACGGCCCAGACAAGGTCACGGGCGCGCTGCGTTACTTGACGGATATGTCGCTGCCTGGGATGCTGCACGGCAAGGTGCTTCGAAGCGCCATGCCGCATGCCTGGATTCTGGATATTCGGACGGAGAAGGCCGAGCGAGCGCCAGGCGTCCGAGCCGTCATTACGCATCGCGACGTGCCGGGACTTAATCGCTTCGGCATCGTCAATCCCGATCAGCCGGTGTTATGCGAGGACCGCGTCCGATATGTGGGCGATGCCGTGGCGGCTGTGGCGGCGGATACGAAGGAGGAAGCGGAATTTGCGTTGTCGCTCATTGAGGTTGTCTACGAGCCAATACCGGTCGTGGACGATCCCGAGGCGGCACTGCAGCCGGAGTCGCCGAAGCTCCACCCGGGCGGCAATGTCCTGCATCGCACAAGCTACCGGCGAGGGATGCCGGAGGAGGCGTTCGCCGGCTGCGCCCATGTGGTGGAGGCAGTGTATCATACGCCGCGTCAGATGCACGCCTACATGGAGACCGAGGGGGGCTTGTTCGTGCCGGAGGCGGACGGACGGCTGACGGTATATGCACCAACACAGCACGGCTATAAGGACCGTATGCAGCTGTCGCGAATATTGGCGCTGCCGGAGGAGATGATTCGCGTGGTGTCCAGTCCCATCGGCGGCTCCTTCGGAGGGAAGGATGAGCTGAATGTGCAGCCGTACGGCGCGCTGCTGGCGCGAATAGCCGGCGCTCCCGTCAAGCTTCACAATAGCCGAAGGGAATCCGTCAGGGCGGGACTGAAGCGCCACCCGATGAAGCTTGAGATGAAGACGGGCATCGACGGGGAAGGGCGCCTTATCGCTCATCAAGTACGCATTGTAGCGGATACCGGCGCTTATTCCACGCTTGGCGCGCCTGTGCTGAACTTCGCGACAGAGCATGCCATGGGACCCTATCGGATTCCGCACATCGTTGTCGAGGGAGTATCCGTCTTCACGAACAATGGCGTGTCCGGAGAATTTAGAGGGTTCGGCGGCAATCAAGCCATCTTCGCTGTCGAAAGCCAGATGAATCGGCTGGCTGAGCTGGCAGGCGTCGATCCGTGGACCTTCAGGCGGCTGAACCTGCGGGAGCCGGATGATCCCGGTCCGCTGGGCCAGCGTATTCTCCCTTCCCATGGGCTGTCGAAGGTATGGCAGTCTATTGCGGATTCGGACGTCTGGAGGAGACGGCATGGCGGCGAGAGCGAGCCGGCTGAGCCATGGGTGAAGCGGGGAGTCGGCGCGGCGCTCGCTATGCACGGCTCGGGGCTGGGCTACGGCATTCCGGATCCGGGAGGCGGCCGTTTGTCGCTGACGAAGGAGGGGAAGCTGGAGGCGGCCTTCAGCTTCGAGGAATTCGGCCAGGGCGTAACCGCGACGCTGGAGCTGATGCTGATGGAGAGATTCCGCTGCGCGGCAGAGGATCTGAGCATCGTCATCGGCGATACGGACAGAGTGCCGCATACCGGCTCCAGCACGGCGTCTCGATCGACGACAATCGCGCATATCGCTTTGTCCAGCCTGCATCCTCAGCTGACCGAGTTCATGCTGAAGGCTGCTGCGGATGGGACCGGCATACCGGCAGATCGGCTCTTTACAGGACCTGGCGGCATCTGGCTCGTTCCGGATAGCGAGGCTTCGCCTCCATCACTGGCTGTCTCCTACATCGAGCTGGCCAGCAAGCTGGAGGGCGAGCTTTCTGTCGAAACAACATTTGAGTTTCCTGTGACGCCGGACCCCATTATAGGCGGCCATTATTTGTACACCTGCGCGGCAGTCGCCGTCGAGGCCGAGGTGAACACATTGACAGGCGCAGTCCGGCTGCTCGCCAAGCATCACGCGGTGGCGGCGGGGCCCGCTGTCAATCCCATGGGCTATATCGGGCAGATTGAGGGGGCGAGCGTCATGGCGCAGGGCTTCGCTCTTAGCGAGGATGCGCTGATGGCGGAGGGACGGTACAAGACGGACAATCTGGACACCTATCTGGTGCCGACGATTCGGGATATGACAGAGGACTTCACGCTCCACGCGATTGAGGAGTTGCCCGAAGGCGACCCCTATGGGCCGAGAGGCATTGGGGAGGTGGGCTCTGTTGCCCTTGCCCCGGCCATCACGATGGCGGTGCATCAAGCGGTGGGCAAATGGGTGACCCGGCTCCCGATCCCGCGGGAGGAGCTGATGAAATCGTTCCCGGCTCGTATGCTGGGCAAGAAGGAAGGAGCTGGCGCAACATGAATGCTTACATCTGGAGAGCTGTCGTGAACGGCCAGGAGACGGAGCTGAGCGTGCGGCCTTCCGAGAGGCTGCTGCCCATGCTTCGGGATGGACTGGGACTGACCGGCACGAAGGTGAGCTGCGAGCTGGGCCGCTGCGGCGCGTGTATCGTCCATATGGACGGGAAGCCCGTTAACGCCTGTCTCGTTATGGCTTATCAGTGCAGCGGCAGGACGATCACGACAATCGAGGGGCTGGCGACAGAAGAGCTTCATGAGGTTCAGGAGGCGTTTCTGGAGGAAGGAGGGTTCCAATGCGGCTATTGCACGCCGGGCATGATCATGTCGGTGAAGGCGCTGCTTGACGAAACGCCAAATCCGACAACGGATCAGATTAAGGAAGGACTATCGGGCAATATTTGCCGCTGCACCGGATACGGAGGCATACTCCGGGCGGTTCAGAAATGCGGCAGAAGCGCTTGGAAGTAAACATGAGGAGGAGAAACCATATGAAGAAGATGATTGTGACAATGTTTGTTCTTGTAATCGCGTTAATGAGCGCCTGCTCCCAAGCCTCGAAGACGGCAAGCCCGTCAGCCTCGCCCTCGCCCAGTACAACGCCATCGGATGCGGCGTCAGCCGAGCCGTCTGCCGATCCGGGCAAGGAGGCACCGAAGGTCGCGTTTGTCTATATCGGCGTACCGGGCGACGGCGGCTGGACGTTCGAGCACGACAAGGGCAGGCAGATGGTGGAGGAAAAATTCGGCATCAAGACGACGGTCGTTGAGAACGTGCCGGAAGGGCCGGACGCGGAGCGGGTATTCGAGGAGCTCGCGCAGGACCACGACTTGATCTTTGGCACCAGCTTTGGCTACATGGACCCTATGTTTAATGTCGCGCAGAAATATCCTGATGTGAAGTTTATGCACGCGACGGGCTATAAGACGCTTCCCAATCTCGCCACCTATCAGGGCAAGGGCTATCAGCCGGGCTACCTGGCAGGTATTGCGGCGGGTATGCTGACCCAGAACGGAAAGATCGGCTACGTTGGCGCATTCCCGATTCCGGAGGTCATCTATACCATCAACGCGTTTACGCTTGCCGCGCAAAGCGTCAATCCTGACATCGAGGTATCGGTCGTCTGGAGCAACACTTGGTTCGATCCCGCCACCGAGAGACAGGCGGCCATCAGTCTGCTGGATCAGGGCGTAGATGTGCTGGCGAACTATCAGGATTCGCCGGCGGGCATACAGGCTGCGCAGGAGCGCGGCGTGTGGGGAATGGGCAATGATTCCGACATGAACCGCTTCGCTCCCGAAACCTATGTCACGAACCCTGTGCTCAATTGGGGGCCGTATTATGTCGAGGTGGTGCAAAGCGTGATCGACGGCACCTGGGAGACGCATTCCTATTATGGAGGCTTCAAGGAAGGTATGGTCGATATCGCGCCGTTCGGCAAATACGTCCCGGCGGAGGTCATAGCCGCTGTAGAGGCGAAGGAAGCGGAAATCATCGCGGAGACGTTCGACGTGTTCACCGGCCCTATCTACGATCAAGCCGGCGCGGAGAAGGTGGCGGCAGGCGCGTCGCTGTCGCAGGAGGACATTTTGGTCATGAATTATTTTGTCAAAGGCATTAAAGGCACCATTCCAGAGTAATCCCACAGTCAGAAAGGACGGTCATTCACCATGACAGCGCTAGATCCCGTACTCAAAGATTTATGGCATCCCGTCCTGCTAGCCGCAGACTTGACCGATTCTCCTGTCGCAGCAGAGGTTTTGGGGCTAAAGGTGGTGCTTTACCGTTCGTCGCAAAGCGTTCACGCATTGAAGGACTTGTGCATCCACCGCGGTGTGCCGTTGTCGCTTGGCAGAGTAAGAGGGGATGAGATCGTGTGCGCGTACCACGGCTGGAGCTATAGCGGCTGCGGAGCCTGCACGCGTATCCCGTCGCTGCCGGCCGGCACGGCTATTCCGACCAAAGCCCGAGCTATCGCCTACGCATGCCGGGAAAGATATGGTATCATATGGGTGTGCGTCGGAGCTCCTCTTACGGAAGAGCCCGAAATCGGGCTCCGTGGACCGGACCCGGCATTCCGCCAGGTCTATATGGGACCCTATGAGCTGGCGGCCGCGGCGCCGCGCGTCATCGAAAATTTCCTTGACGTCTCCCATCTCATGTATGTGCACGAGGGTATGCTCGGCGACAGCGAATATTCGGAAATTAACGATTATCGCGTCCATGAGGTGGACGGTACGCTTCGCACGGATGTGATCGAGGTGTACCAACCGGATCCCGACGGCAGAGGCATTGGCGTAGTATCCTTATACACCTATGAGGTATACCATCCCGTCAGTGTGTCGCTGTCCAAGGGTACCGCGGGAACGGAGCACATTTTTTATTTGTATTTGCTTGTGCTGCCGAAGAACGAAGCCTCCAGCGTCGCGTTTATGCTGATGGAACGCAATTATGCGCTGGATGAGCCGGATGAGAGGTTTGTGGCATTCCAGGATGTTCTGCTGGAGCAGGACCGGCTCATTGTGGAGAGCCAGAAGCCGGAGCTCCTGCCGCTCGATCTGCAGGCGGAGCTCCATCTCAAGTGTGACCGGCTCAGCATTGCGTATCGCAGAATGCTGCAGGAGGCTGGCGTCACGTTCGGAACGGCATAAGGTGCGCGGAAGCGACGCGTTGCCAGGCGAAAGCCCGGCGCGCGCCGCTTTCTTTGCCATAGATGAGAGCGTATGACAACAAGATCAGGATAGGTGATGAGGATGAACATCAGAAAGCTTCGGTTGCACGATACAGGAGGCACGCTGTCGAGCGAGGACCGTGACGAATACGAAAAGGATTATGCCAGGCTGATTCAGTCGCCCGCGTTCAGGCGGCTGCAAGGGAAGTCGCAGGTGTTCGGCGCGGGCTCCGGGGATTATTACCGAACGAGATTGACGCATTCGCTGGAGGTTTCGCAAATCGCAAGAGAGGTAGCGCGCAGGCTTGGCAAAACCTATCCGTTCCTCGGCAGCAACGAGCATCCCGGCTTGCTGATGGTGCCGGAGGTTGTAGAATGCGCGGCGCTTGCCCATGATCTGGGCCACCCTCCCTTCGGCCATAAGGGAGAGGAGGTGCTGGACCATATTTTGCGAGATCGGTATGAGGTGCCCTATGAAGGGAACGCGCAAAACTTCCGCATTCTGATGTTCCTTGAGAAGCGCGCGGGCAGCGACCGGGGGCTGGATTTGACAGCTGCTGTGCTGCTGGCTATTAACAAATATCCCTTCAGCATGGATGATCCCGGGCGGATGAAGGGTGTTTATCCTATGGAATGGAAGGGTATCGACTACCTTCGCGGGTTATGGGGCATGCCGGCCGGCTGCAGCACGCTTGAAGCTCAGCTTATGGACTTGTGCGACGATATAGCTTATTCCACACATGATATTGAGGATGGCGTGCGCGCCGGCAAAATATTGCTGACAGAAACCTTTTTCGAGGATGACCGGCTGGTTGACGGCGTTGTGCGCGAAATATTGGACGATCCCGCCAGCATAGCTGCCGTGCAGTGGGAGAGCACCGATCTGAAGGCGATGGTTACGCGTGTGCTGGAGAGCTATTATCGCCAATGGAAGGAAATTTATGTGCAGTACGGACGCGAGACGTCTCGGACGAACCGCGAGATGAAGGCAAGATGGGTGAGCAAGTTCGCGAGCGGCGTCGGCATCATCGACGATCCTCGAACGGGCTGGAAGCGCGTCACATTCGTTAAGGACGGGGCGGAGGACTTCGAGCTGCTGCGCACGATGGAAATATTGAAGAAGCTGGCCTGGGTGACGCTTATTAAGGATTTCCGGGTGCAGCGCCTGCAGAAGCGCAGCGAAAATATGCTGAAGCGCCTGTGGGACAGTCTGGAGCGTTATGAGACCGGCCGATTGATTCTGCCGCCGGACTGGGTGGAGAGCTACGATCTGCAGAAGGGCGATTGGCCGTGGGAGCGGCTGGTCGCGGATTATATTGCCGGCATGACAGATGCTTACGCCGAGAAGGTGTATACGGAGCTGTTCGCCAGCCGCACGGGCTCCATATACGAAAGGGATTAGGCAAGGCTTGGCATTGCCGCGCTATGGATCCAGCCATTTTTTTCAATCATGTCCGTCAGACGAGCTTCATATAGTATAAGGCGGCCGTACAGGCTGCCGCGACTGGCGGCATAGGGGATGGAGAGAATGGGGGAACCGGATATGGGCGCGGTTACGAATAATTGGAGCACAAACGCCGGCGTAGAGCTGGATTTCACGATACAAGGCATGAGCTGCACGGCTTGCGCGGCGAGAATCGAGAAGGCTTTGACTCGCATGGATGGGGTAACGGAGGCGGCGGTCAGCTTCCCGCTCCGGACGGCTTGGGTGCAGGTGCAGCCCGATTCCGTGAGCAAGGAGCAGCTGGCGGATAAAGTTGGCTCGCTGGGCTTTGTCGCCAAGCTGAACGAATCCGCTCAGAGGGGGCTGCTGCGCGAGCGCAGGGCGCTGCTGGTTCGCCTCATTGCCTCCGCTTTGCTTATGCTTCCTCTGCTGGCGGGCATGACGGAGCATGTGCCTTCTCTGGCCGGCGTTCAAGCGATGCTGCCGGAGT
This sequence comes from Paenibacillus sp. PL2-23, assembly GCF_040834005.1. NCBI lineage: Bacteria > Bacillati > Bacillota > Bacilli > Caryophanales > Paenibacillaceae > Paenibacillus > Paenibacillus sp. PL2-23. Next base: position 3,068,993 of record NZ_CP162129.1, on the reverse strand, counting down.
GGCTGCTCCTGCCATGGCTGCAGCTGCTGCTTGCCTCTGTCATGCAGTTCGTCATAGGCATGCCCTTCTACTTCGGCGCCTATTACGCGATCAGGCAGCGCAGTGCAAATATGGATGTTCTAGTGGCGATCGGTACGAGCGCCGCTTATTTGTATAGCCATTATATCCTCTTCCAGGATGGGCTGGCGTCCTTGCTAAGCCGTATGCCGCATGGCTCGGCGTTGTACTTCGAGACGTCAGCTGTCGTCATGACGGCCGTATGGCTGGGCAAATATATCGAAGCGTCCGCGTCATTGAAGGCGCAGAACGAATCGCTGGGCTTCGAGCAGCTCCGCGTGCAATCCGCATTGGTGGAGCGGGAGGGCCGACTAGAGGAGCTGAGAACGGAATTTGTCCGCAAGGGCGATCTTGTCCACGTAGAGCCCGGCGCGCTGATCCCGGTGGACGGCGAGCTTCGGGCCGGAGAGTCGCTGGTCGAAGAGGCTCTGCTTACGGGGGAAAGCGCGGCAGTGGCCAAGCGGACGGGTGACAAGGTATGGGCAGGCACAACGAACGGACCGGGTCGGCTGGTTATCGCAACTGGAGCGGCAGGCCACGATACGATGCTGAGCCGCATACAAGCTCTTGTGCTGCAGGGGCAGCGCGCCAAGTCCTCCCTGCAGACACAGGTGGACGCCGCTTCGAGCCTGTTCGTTCCTGTCATGCTGGCCGCATCAGTTGTTACCTTCCTCCTATGGGGACTTGCCGCTGATCCTGGCAATTGGCGGCAGGCTGCTCTATGCGCGATTACGGTGCTGCTCGCCGCATGTCCTTGCGCGCTGGGGCTTGCCGCGCCGATCTCGCTGGTTATCGCGTCGGGCCAGCTGGCGAGGAGAGGCATTATCGCCAAGGAGGCCGGCGCTGTGGAGCGCTTGGCGGCTATTGATACGATGCTGTTGGACAAGACGGGAACGCTGACCGAAGGCAAGCCGAAGCTGGTATCCGCAGCCGGAATCGGATATAGCCGCTCCTCGCTGATCCGTCTGGCTGCATCGCTGGAGGCGGAAGCTGACCATCCGCTTGCATGGGCCATCCGCCAGGAAGCCGCTCGTAAGGGTATCGACACTGCCAAGCCCCAGGGGGTGACCATGGAGGCGGGCGCTGGAGTGACAGGCACGGTGATGGGCACGAAGGCCGCCATCGGCAACTGCCAATGGATGATGAAGCTTGAAACGACGGGACTGGATCAAGCGCAGGAGCTGGCTGCAGCTCGGGAGGCATTAGGGGAGACGGTGCTGTATGTTTCGCGGGATGGCAGGTGTGTGGGCATATTGAGCTTCACCGACACTATGAGGAGAGACGCGGCAGCGATGACGGCCGGACTTACAAGGCTAGGCGTCACGCCCGTCATGGTAACGGGGGATCATTGGGCGCCGGCCCGCGCTGCCGCTCAACGGGCCGGCATCCGGGAGGTCCATGCCTCCATGCTGCCGGAAGCGAAGCTCTCGCTTGTGGAGAAGCGGAGGAGGAACGGCAAGCGGATCGCGATGGCGGGGGACGGCTGGAATGATGCCCCGGCGCTTGCGGCATCGGATGTAGGCATCGCGATGGGGAACGGCACTTATGGCGCTCTGAACGCGGGGCATATGACGTTGTTGTTCTCCAGATTGCCGGCTATCCCTCATGCGATTGCATTAAGCCGGCAGACCATCCGCAACATTCGCCAAAACCTTGCATTTGCGCTTGTCTATAACGCTTGTATCATTCCTGTTGCGGCGCTGGGCTTGCTGCAGCCATGGATGGCGGGAACGGCGATGGCGCTGAGCTCCGTCTCCGTCGTATGTAATGCTCTCCGACTGAAGGCGCGTCTGGAGCGAGCTGAAGGGGGACGATAGGATGCTGACCTGGAACGGCATCGGGCTGATCCTGCTGACAGGCTTGTTCAGCGCCCCTCATTGTATAGGCATGTGCGGGGGAATTGTATCCGCAGTCGCGCTTCAATCTACGGCATCCGCTCGCAGGGCTATGTCACTCTATCATGCGGGCAGAATTGTCTCTTATATGATTCTTGGCGCAACGATGGGCGCGGTCGGTTCATTCGTCGACGTTGCCGGCCGGTTGGCGGGCGTGAGAGGGCTGGCGTCAATCGTTGGAGGGTGCTTGGTGCTGCTCTGGATCTGGCGAAAAATGCAGGTTCCCTTCCTAAATCGGCTGTCCGGCAGGCTTCATCGGGAGCTTGCGGCAGGGACGGCTCCGGCTTCGCCTGGGAAGGAAGCCCTTCATCTGCTAGCTACGGGCTTCGCGTTCGGCTTCCTGCCGTGCGGCCTCACCTACGCCATGAGTATGAACGCCGCGGCGACGGGCTCTCTCTGGCAGGGAGCCGTTGTGATGGCCTTGTTCGGCATCGGCACGGTGCCCGCTCTGGCGTTTGCCTCGTCCGTGGCAGCCCTTGCGAATAAGCGATGGCGGCGGCTTATGCGTCAAGCGGGCGCCGTGACGGCCGTCCTGGTAGGTGTGCTGTCCATATTGCGGGGGCTTGCCGTCAATGGCGTCATACCAACGATTTCGCCGTGGCTATGGTAGATCCAGGGCGTTGCCCAAGCGTTAGTTAAGGACATTAATTGAATGGAATTTAATGTCGTTAAACAATATTGTTAATGTCATTAATAGAATGTTCAGTATTCTGCTCGAAAGGTCCGGCTGAGGGGCTCATCCGCGCCTTCCATAACCATTGTCGCCCTCCATAGTCCCGCCATTAGCGGTATGCCTTCTCCCATGTATACGCCAGGCAAGGACTCCGACAATTGGAAGTGATAGTCTCCGCATAGCATATCCAGCATTTCAAGCTTAATGGAGAGTGCGGCGCCTCTCAGGGGCTCTCCCTCTGTGTCCGTCAGCGTTAGCCGGAACGTGTTCGGGGCAAGCACCTTCGCGGGGTATGCCTCCAGCTCCCAGAGCAGCTGTCCGCCTTCGAACGTGTGCCGCGTTGCAGCGGCATCCGCCGCTGAGGCTTGCGGCCGCATAAGCAGCATGGCCAGCAAGATGGCCGCTGCGCTGGCGAATGCCAGCACGAGCCACAAGGTCCATGACTGGTTCGCGGCAGGTACCGCTTGCGCCTCCTGACCCTCTTGGTTCGGCATATTGCATTCCTCCTGTTCCTCTTCATCAGCAACGGCTTTCTCCCATTACCTATGATGGCCGCAGCACTCTTTATGTCAAAAAAGCTGAATATCCGACCTCATCACTCGGACAACTTGTGAAAAGCCGTAGACAAATAGCGGGAACGCGTGTATAGTTACTACTGATATTTTGAATAGTTAAGCAAACAGGTGCCGAACGAGCTTGTCCGGCGGATGAAGGATCCGTCACGCAGGCTCGCAGAGGCTTAATAGGGAAGCCGGTTCAATTCCGGCGCGGACCCGCCACTGTGAGGAGGGCAGCGTCAGCTTCAGATTATGGAGCCCGCGCGTCTGCCATCGCCGCCGCAATACGTCACTGAGCCTAGCTCGGGAAGACGCGGCGCGCGACTATCCAAGCCAGGAGACCTGCCTGTTTCGCCAAAACGCTGTTACCTACGTGGACTTAGGGAGGTGTTGGAGAAGCTTATTTCGTCGTGGACCGCGGCGAGAGACATGGAGCGTTTCCGGCACAGAGCCGGGAAGCTTCTTTTTTTTGCAACAAGGGACATATAGAAGGGTGGAGCCAACCATGAAAGCAACACATGTACAATCAATCAAGACGTTAATGAGCCTGCTGCTCATTATGATGATGGCCGTACTGGCGGCTTGCGGCGCAAATGGCGATGCAAATTCCAATGCCGATAAGGAGCAGACAGAGCAAGGCTCGACGTCGGAGCCTTCAGCAACACCAAGTGAAGAGCCGTCGGCTGCCGGCGAGACCGTCTATCCGCTTACCATAACGGATGAGACGGGTACGGAGCTTACGCTCGAGAAGGCGCCTACGGCTATCGTGACGCTTGTGCCGAGCGAGACGGAGACGATCTACGCTATTGGCGGCGGCGCTTACGTCGTTGGCGTGGACGAGTGGAGCAATTATCCGGAGGAAGCGGCAGCTGTGCAGAAAATTGGCGACATGACGACAAATATTGAAGCTGTTACCGCGCTTAATCCCGATCTTATTCTGGCCTCCTCCTCCATGAACACGGATGCGATTGCCAAGCTGCGAGAGCTGAACCTGAACGTCTATGCTTCCAATCCGAAGACCTATGACGAGGTTGTTGCGAAAGTTGAGGAACTTGGTAAAATAATGAATATGCAAGCTGGCGCCGAGGAAGTGGCGAACCGTATGCGCGAGGTGCGCGAATCGGTTGAAGCGGCAGTGAAGGACGCACCGAAGAAGAAGGTATACCTTGAATTCTCGCCGGGTTGGACGGTAGGCTCGGGCGAGTTCCTGGACGAGCTCTTGACGATCGCAGGCGGCACGAACATCTCCGCCGCACAGTCGGGCTGGTTCGAGGTGAACGGCGAGGAAGTTATTACTCAGAATCCTGAGATTATTATCTATCCCGATATGGGAGAGGAGAAAAGCTCAATCGTAGCCGCCATCGAAGCGCGGCCGGGCTGGGAGACGATCGACGCGGTGCAGAACGAGAAGTTGTTCGCCGTCACGAATGATCCCCTCGTGCGTGTTGGACCCCGACTTGCGGACGGTCTGCTGGAGCTGGCGAAAGCGATTCATCCTGAGCTTGTGAAATAAATGTTGCGAATAAAAGGTTTAACGTATGGAGGAGCAGCTATGCTCCTTCTTGCTGTTTCTATGATTGCCAGCCTGTCCATCGGCTCGGCAGGACTGTCCTTCCTCGACGTGTGGGGCATTCTCTTCAGCGAGCTGAGCGGGTCTCAGGACACAGCAGGGCAATGGTCCCCCGGCGAGATCGCGGTTGTGACGCAGGTCAGGCTGTCCCGCGTTCTGCTCGACGCTCTGGTGGGCGCCTGTCTGGCGCTGGCCGGCGCGGGCTTTCAGGGCGTGCTGCGCAATCCGCTTGCGGATCCCTATACGCTGGGCGTCGCTTCCGGCAGCTCCGTAGGCGCTGCCGCTGTCATTTTGTTCGGGCTGCAGATGGCAATTGGCATATGGACAATTCCGCTCGTGGCGTTCGGCACAGGCTTGGCGACGCTGTTCGGCGTGATCTGGCTGTCCAGAAGCAACGGTGTAATGGGGATCGAGACGCTTATTCTGTCCGGCGTTATTATACAAGCCTTTCTGGGAGCGTTCGTCTCGCTTATGGTATCGATGTCGGAGGGGGTCGTCAACCAGATTCTGTTCTGGATTATGGGCTCGCTTGCGATGAAGAGCTGGGAGCATGTCTATATGCTGGTCCCGTTTGTATGCGCGTCGCTTCCTGTTCTGCTGGCTTACAGCCCGGCGCTGAATTTGTTCGCGCTAGGCGAGAGGCATGCCGCTCATCTGGGGGTGAAGGTGGAACGGACGAAGCTCGTTGTGATGATTGTATGCACGCTGCTTACGGCTGCCGCGGTGTCGGTATCCGGCGTAATCGGCTTTGTGGGACTGGTCGTTCCGCATCTGATCCGGCTAATGGTTGGCCCCGATTATCGACTGATCATTCCATTATCCGCCTTCGGCGGCGCGATCTTCATGTTATGGGCTGACACGCTTGCGCGTAATGTCCTTAGTCCGAAGGAGCTGCCGTTAGGCGTTGTGACCGCGCTGATCGGGGCCCCGTTTTTTGCGTATTTGCTCCAGCGTCAGCTGAAGTCGGAGGGGGGCGCGGCCAAGTGAGCCTCAAGGCATTCGATATAAGGGCGGTTCGGCAGGAAGCGGCGGTGCTGGACGGATTGTCGTATGTTTTCCAACTGAACCGGTTCTATGGCATTATCGGACCAAATGGCGTGGGCAAATCGACGCTGCTTCATCTATTATCCGGCGTGGACACGCCTAGCCGGGGAGAGGTGAGCCTGGATGGTCAGCCTATTGCAAGCCTTCCGCGCAGAACGATCGCCCGCAGGCTTGCTGTGCTGCAGCAGGGTGGTCTTCCACCAGTGGGCTTTACGGTTCGAGAGGTGGTCGCGATGGGGCGATTCCCGCATCAGAGCTGGCTGGGCGGGGAGAGAAGCGACCCGGAGCCGATCATCGACCAAGCGCTGCGCGAGACAGGGCTGACGGAGCTGCAGAGTCGGAGGCTGAACGAGCTCAGCGGCGGCGAGCGGCAGCGGGTAGCGGTGGCTAAGCTGATGGCTCAGCAGCCGGATATTCTGCTGCTGGATGAGCCCACGACGTATCTGGATATCGGCTATCAAATCGCGCTGCTGGATACGGTGCGGGCGTGGCAGCAGGAGAAGGGGCTTCTCGTCATCGCGGTGCTTCATGATTTGAATTTGGCGGCCATGTACTGCGATGAGCTGATCGCCCTGCACAAGGGAAGCATAGCGGCAGCGGGATCTCCTGAAGCCGTCATGACCCCTGCGCTTATGGAGGAGATGTATGGCGCAAGCGCGATCGTCATCCGGCATCCCGTATCGGGAGCGCCTCAGATTATGCTGCAGCCAGGTAGCCAAGCAGGTATAACGGATAGGAGAGTGTAATCAAGCATGCAACAGGGGAAGCGCTATGGAATAGCTCATCAAGAGCTGCAGGACGTCATTGAGCGGATTGCTCCCATTCAGGAAGAAGCGGCTGTCAGTGCAAGAAGGCATTCCGACAGTCTGACGAAGCCGCCTGGAAGTCTGGGACAGCTGGAGGAAATCGCGGCGCGGCTGGCCGGCATGACGGGAGAGTTGTGGCCGGATCTGGGCAAACGAGCGGTAATCGTAATGGCAGGCGATCACGGCGTCTGCGAGGAGGGTGTCAGCGCGTTCCCTGCCGCCGTCACACCGCAGATGGTGCTCAACTTCCTGAACGGAGGAGCGGCTGTCAATGTGCTGGCCAGACAAGCGGGAGCCGAGGTGGTATGTGTGGACATCGGTGTCGCCGCCGAGCTGGATCACCCGGACTTGATTCGCCGCAAGGTCGTTTATGGAACGCGCAACATGGCTAAAGAGCAGGCGATGACTCATGGGGAGGCCATCGAAGCCATGCTTGTTGGCGTCCAAGTAGCCAAAGACCAATACGAGCGGGGTATTCGTATGTTTGCCACGGGCGAGATGGGCATCGGCAACACGACGGCCAGCGCCGCCATTACGTCCGTGCTGGCAGGGCTTGAGCCGGAGACGTCTGTTGGCTGCGGTACCGGGATTAATGAAGCCACCAGGCAGCACAAGGTAGGCATTGTCAAGCAGGCGATTCAGGTTAATCAACCGGATGCTGCCGACCCTATTGATGTGCTGGCTAAAGTGGGCGGAGCGGAGATAGCGGGTTTGGTTGGCGTTATTCTCGGCGCGGCGGCCCATCGTTGTCCCATCGTCATCGACGGATATATTTCCTCTGCGGCTGCGCTTGTCGCCTCCAGGCTGAGCCCGCTGGCGAGCTCCTATATGATCGCCTCTCATTTATCTTGCGAGCAAGGGCATCGGGGGCTGATGGAGACGCTGGGGCTGCCCGTCCTTCTGCATCTGGATATGCGACTTGGCGAAGGCACGGGTGCTGTGCTGGCGTTCCATCTGATCGACGCGTCCCTTCGGCTGATGCGGGAGATGGCGACGTTCGACAGCGCCGGCGTCTCCAGAGCGTAATCGGGAGGAGAAGCATGAGGATTCTAATAACTGGCGGTGCAAGAAGCGGGAAAAGCCGGTTCGCGGAGCAATACGCCTCGCGGATCGGAGATCATGGCATTTATTTGGCCACCTGCCAATCATTCGACGATGAGATGAAGGAGCGCATCACGCAGCATCAGGACGATCGGGAGCAGTCTGGATTCAGTTGGGAGACGATTGAGGAGCCGCTGCGCGTTGCGGAGCGGCTTGGGGCGCTCGCCGCCAGGCTCCAGGCGGAGCAGGCAGAGGCTGGGCTCGCAGGCAAGCCATGGCGGCCTCCGGTCGTGCTTCTGGATTGCCTGACGTTATGGCTGACGAACTGGCTGCTCTTGGAAGAGGAGGGGCAGTCTGAATCTGCCATCCTGACGGGGCATGCGGCTGATGAACTGCTCAAGGCGGTTAAGGCCTATCGTTACCCGCTGCTCATGGTGACGAACGAGGTAGGTGACGGCATCGTGCCGGAATATCCTCTGGGCCGTCGATTTCGGGATGAGGCGGGTCGGCTGAATCAACGTATGGCGGGGCTGTGCGATCGCGTGTTTCTTGTTACGGCAGGCATTCCCGTCGATATGAAGCAGCTTGCGTTCCGCTGGGAGGACCTTTCTTGATCTATTCATTCCATGAGCTGCTGTGGCTAGCCGCAGCAGCTATCGTTATGGATCTGCTTGTGGGAGATCCCAAATGGCCGACGCATCCCGTTATTCTTGTCGGCCGCCTCGTCAAGTGGCTGGAGCGGCGGCTCATGCCTCAGGATCGGGGGCTTAGGTCGCCTATGGCTCTAAGGCTTCGCGGCGTCTTGCTGACGTTCCTTACCGTTACGGCATCCACAGCGACGATGTGGGTTATCGTGTCGGGTGCCGATGCCGTGCACCCCTGGCTAGGCTATGCGCTATCCGCATGGTTCATCTCCACGACCATCGCGGTCAAAGGCCTTAAGGACGCCGCCATGCTGGTATACGTCCCGCTGGTTCAGGGCGATCTGGACACCGCAAGGCAGTTCGCGGGTTATATTGTAAGCCGGGATACCCATGACCTGACCGGCAAGGAGGCGGCGAGAGCGGCCGTGGAGACTGTGGCGGAGAATACCGTCGACGCGTTTGTCTCGCCCATTGTTTTCGCCTTAATAGGGGGCGCGCCGCTCGCTATGCTCTACCGAACGGTCAACACGCTGGATTCTATGGTCGGCTACCGCAACGAGAAGTATATTTATTTCGGCTGGTGCTCCGCGCGGCTGGACGACGTGCTGAACTTCATTCCGGCGCGGCTTGCCGGGCTGCTGCTTGTCGCAGCCGCGTGGCTGACGCCGGGCTTGCGCGCAAGGAAGGGCTGGAGGGCGTGGCTGCGCTTCGCCAAGCTGCACCCCAGTCCCAACAGCGGCATTCCGGAAGCTGTTGTCGCCGGCGCGTTAGGCGTGGAGCTGGGCGGGGAGAACCGTTACTTCGGCGTGCCCAGCGTTCGGGCGAGCATGGGCTGGCCAGAGCGGGAGCTGGCGCCTCAGCATATTCAGGGGGCCATCCGGCTGCTGTACGGCGCATGTATGCTTATATTAATGGGATTGGTGGCGGCTATACTATGGACCGGTTAATTCGACACGCGCAGGCCTTGGCTGCGGCTATACAGTTTTTGACGCGTATTCCAGTGCCCCTGCTAATTCCTTTCGAGAGACCTGTGCTGTCGCGGAGCGTCATTTATTTTCCGCTTGCCGGCGCGCTTATTGGGCTCCTGTTATGGCTTGCTTCGGAGCTTCTGGTCTCGCTGCTGCCCCCTTGGCCGAGCGCCATTATCCTTGTGGGACTTGGCGTCATGCTCACTGGCGGGCTGCATCTCGACGGCTGGATGGATACGGCGGACGGCGTGTTCAGCCATCGCTCCAGAGAGCGTATGCTTGAGATTATGAAGGACAGCCGCGTCGGCGCCATGGGTGTCATCGCGGCTGTTCTGCTGCTGCTGTTGAAAATTTCAGTTGTCGCGGAGCTGCTTGCGCTTCTGGGCCAGCATGAGGTCTCCATAGGCTGGCTGTTCATCCTTGCTTGCTCCTGGAGCAGGGCGTGGATGGCGGCCGCGATTGGCGGCTGGCCGACGGCTCGCGGCGAGGAGGGGCTGGCGGCATTATTTAATGGCGTTAATAGTTGGGGGGCTTCTTGGGCGCTTCTGCTGGCTGGCCTAGTCAGCTTCGCCGCCTTGCAAGCGGCTTCCTTGCAGTCGGCAGCGTTGCCAACACAGACGGTAATAGGGGCGCTGCTTATCGTCGCGGGAGCAGGCATCGTCTCTGCGCTGTGCGGAGCCAGCATGGCCATATGGCTGACACGCAAGCTTGGCGGACTAACCGGCGATACGTACGGCGCGATGAATGAAGCGATTGAAGCCTGTGTGCTGCTGGCGGCGTTGATGTGGTTGTATAACGGATAGGAGGGAAATAGCATGCTGGAACAATACGGACACGGAGGAGATTTGGCTACGGCTTCGGAACGGTTTGGCTTGCCTGCCGATGCTTTCCTCGATTTCAGCTCCAATATGAATCCGCTGGGACCGCCGGCTGCGGTACACCAAGCTCTTCTCGCGTATGGGGAAGAGCTTCCGCGATATCCCGATCCCGTGTCAAGAAGGCTGCGCAACAGGCTGGCGGATAAGCACGGCATCTCTATGGATGCCATACTCGTCGGCAACGGCGCAGCAGAGCTGATCGACCTGGCGGTTCGAGCGCTGAAGCCGTCCAAGATGGCGATCGCCGCCCCTTGCTTCGGCGAATACGAGGATGCCGCCAAGAGGGCCGGTATTCCGGTATACGCGGGACATCTGCGCGCCGCAGCGGACTTCGTTCTTGACGAGAGGTGGGTGGAGGAGGCGCTGGAGAGGTCCGGCGCCGATCTCTATATGCTGGGGTCGCCGAACAATCCAACAGGAGCTTGCATAGAGCCTTCCTTGATTCGGCGTCTGCTGGAGTCCGGAGCGACCGTTGTGCTGGACGAGGCGTTCCTGGACTTCGTGCCCCATGTGGACCGGATGACCTTCGTGAAGGAAGCAAGCTTGCGGGGCAGCCTGTTTGTGCTGCGCTCGATGACGAAGCTTTATGCCATTCCGGGCATTCGTCTAGGCTATATGACAGGCAATCCGCAAGCGCTGGAGACGATGAAGCGTCTGCAGGTGCCTTGGAGCGTCAATTCGCTTGCGCAGGCGATTGGCTGTGCGGTGCTGGAGGACGAGGCTTTTATGAAGGCAACGTGGACCTGGCTGAGCGAGGAAAGCGAATTTGTGCGGAACGGGCTCAGAAGACTCGGCTGCCGGGATTATCCAGGCAACGCAAATTATGTGCTCGTCCGGCTGCCGGAGGGGGCCCCGTTCACGTCGGCTGAGCTTCAGAGCGCGATGGGTTCACGCGGCGTGCTTATTCGGGACGCCTCCTTGTTCAGGGGTCTGGACGAGAGATATATTCGTGTTGCGGTGAAGGGCAGAGCGGACAACGAGCGGCTGCTGGAGGCGCTGCGCGCGTCATTGGAGAGCTTAGGGGGCGGTTGCAGGTGACGAAGAAGCTCGCACGCACGTTGATGATTCAAGGCACAGCGTCCGATGTCGGCAAAAGCTGGATTACGGCCGCTCTATGCCGCATCTTCACTCAGGACGGCTGGCGCACCGCGCCGTTCAAATCGCAGAATATGTCCTTGAATTCCTATGTGACCCGGGACGGCAAGGAAATAGGCAGAGCGCAGGGCATGCAGGCGGATGCCTGCGGCATAGAGGCCACAACGGACATGAACCCTATTCTGCTGAAGCCGACAAGGGAGATGGCTTCACAGGTGGTGGTGCATGGCAAGCCGCTGAGAGAATATGAGGCGAGAGAATACCGGGACCATTATTTGCCCCTTGCCGGCGGCATCGTTCGCGACGCGCTTGCCCGCCTTCGGGACTCGCATGATATCGTTGTGCTGGAGGGTGCGGGAAGCCCCGCGGAGATCAATCTGAAGGATCGCGACATCGTGAATATGAGAATGGCGGCTTGGGCGGACGCCCCCGTTCTGCTGGTCGCGGACATCGACCGGGGCGGCGTGTTCGCGTCTATCGTCGGTACGCTGGAGCTGCTGGAGCCGGAGGAGCGGGAGCGTATCGGCGGCTTTATTATTAATAAATTTCGCGGGGATGTCTCCCTCCTGCAGCCTGGTCTGGAGTGGCTGGAGCGGCGAACCGGCAAGCCCGTGCTTGGCGTGCTGCCCTACCTGCCTGGACTGGCGCTGGAGGAGGAGGACTCACTGTCGCTTCAGTCCCCTGTGCGGACATCGGAGACGGCTGCATGCTTGGACGTTGCCGTCGTCAAGCTGCCCCGAATGTCGAATTTCACCGATGCGGATCCGCTCCGGCATGAGTCTGGCGTAAGGCTCCGATTCGTGGAGCGGCTGGAGGAATGGGGCGAGCCGGATGTCGTGATCCTGCCCGGCAGCAAGAACACAGCGGAGGACCTGCGCTGGCTTCGAGAGCAAGGGCTTGCTGGTTTGGCTCTGCGGCATGTCGAGCGCGGAGGGAGATTGGTTGGTCTATGCGGCGGCTACGAGATGCTCGGCGACCGGCTGCTGGATGCTGACGGTGTGGAGTCGGAGCATAAGGAAACGGCTGGCTTAGGCCTGTTCCCGTTCCAGATCGCGTTCGGCCTTGAGAAGAAGACGGTTCGAGTGGAGGGCACTGCGCGAATGAATGGAGCAGCGCTGCCCATCGACGGCTATGAGATCCATATGGGCGTGCTGGAGCCGCTGGGACGTCTTGAGCAGCCCTTCCTTGTCCGCACGCGGGGCTCGGCGTTAAGCCCTGAACCGGAGGGTGCCCGCACTGCGGACGGGCGGGTATGGGGGACCTTCATTCATGGCGTCTTCCATAATGACAGCTTCCGTACCGCGTGGCTGAACGAAGCGAGAGCGGACGCGGGGTTGGAGCCGATTCCGGCAGAGGACGCCCTTCGGTTCAGGGCTCTCCGGGAGCAAGCGTTCAACCGCTTGGCGGATCATGCCAGAGCGCACCTAGATATGGACAGCATCTACCGTCTCGCCGGGCTCGACCGTGGAGTGATGCCATGACGCAGCCGTTCCGCAGGCAATCGGTCTATCACTCGTCTCTATGGCCGGAATTGAGTCTCCTGCTGCGTGAGAACCGCATCGAGCTCCGACTCCCGCGAGCCTGGCATATGCTGAGCAGCGCCATTCTTCCGGGCGGCTTCAGTTACGCGGATGCTATCGTCAACTGGAAGGTGCCGCTCAACTATCGGTGTGGAGACCCCGTTACCGACCTGATTCAGCAATGTGCGGAGTGGGGCTTCCCGTCAGAGACGACGATAGGCTTCATGACGGCGGCGAAGCTGACCCATGCCTCTGTCATGGAGTCTGAGGGCGACGGCTTCAAGCTGCTTTGCTGTGCAACCGCAGGCACGAGGAATGCGGCGCGGGCTGGCCTGCCTCGCGAGACGTATTCCGCTTATTCGCCGGGCACGATTAATATCGTCCTATTAATCGATGGGAGGCTGACGGAAGCCGCCATGGTGAACGCTGTTATTACGGCAACGGAAGCGAAGGCAGCCGCCCTTGCCGATCTTGGCATTCGCGAGCATGGCAACGGCCAGCCCGCCACGGGCACAACGACGGATGCGCTTGCGATCGGAGTCAGCCAGGACGCCAGCCGCGGTCCGGCGCACGCCTACGCAGGCGTCGCCACAACAATCGGCTGCGCGATCGGCGAGGCTGTATACGCCGCCGTTCGGGAGTCGGTTCGCACGCAGCATGAAGTCTAAGGTGGTTCGGAATGGGCAACGATGGAAGATACGGAGTAGGTTGCCCCTGGTTCGGCATGGAAAAAATAAAGGGAATTAGCCTGCAACTTTTCCATATGTTGAGCGTCTATAGGTGTGGGCTTGTCCGGGAGCCGTCCAGCGACGGTTCGCGATGCCCCGATTATAGATAGATAGAGGAGTTGTAAGAGCATGCTGCAACGAAGAAAGAGCACGAGGAGAAAAGCAGCCGCCGTGCTGCTGTCCGCTATGCTGCTGACTGCCCCGCTTTCATACGCGGACGCGCAGGACTCGCCAACGCTGGGAACGAACTACGTGATCTTTTATTTGGACAACAAGGAAGCCTTTCTTAATGGCAAGCAAGTCACGCTGGATTCACCTGCTGTCACAATCAAGGGCAAAACCTTCGTGCCTGCCAAGTTTCTGGGAGACGCCTTCGGTATGAAGGTGGAGTGGCAGGCGGCTACCCGCACCATTCTGATGGAGACGCCGGAGCATGAAATTCTGCTGGATACAGTGAACAAAAAAGCATGGGTCAGCGGCTATGAATATCCGTTCGACGATGTGGCTGCGCTCAAGAATGGCCGCTTGATGATCAAGCTGACGTGGCTGTCCGACTATATGGGCGCCACCTACACGTACAATCATGAACTGCGGCGTGTGGATGTGACCCATGTGAGCAAGCCGGCAGGCAATTATAATCCCGAGCTGAACAATTCGGCTCCCGTAGCCAAATTTACGTTCGGCAAGCCGACGTATCGCATAGGCGAACCCATTCAATACATCAATCTCAGCTACGATCCCGATGCGGAGGGCGTGAAGCTGGAGTGGACGGGCAAGGAGGAGGTATTCTTCAAGCCCGGCACGTATCCCGTTACGCTTGTCGCTACCGATCAGCACGGCCATAAGAGCGCCCCGTTTACGAAGGAGCTGGTCGTGACGAACGAGGTGTATCTCAGCGAGCAGGAATACCCTCTCTATATGAAGCCGGCCGGCGGCTATATCTCAACCGATTGGAAGACGCTGTATGGCTCTTATCTGAATCTTCCCGATCTTCCGAAGGCTGTGACCGAAGACAAGTCCCGCACGCTGCTGCTAAGCGACAGCCCGGAGACGTTCGAGGAGCTTGGCATTCTGTATCAGGACCGTATTAACGGCAAAGGCCGGCTGTACGCGGATCATCTCAATGGCACCGATAAGACGGTCAGCTTCGGCATTCTTGCGACAAACCTGTCTGACAAGCCGGTGACGATCAAGACGACGAACAAAGGGGAGGTGTACCCTTCCATTTACGCCCATCTGATCGGCAGCGAGGCGATGGTTGATTATCTGATGGACGATACCGAGGAGGAGCTCATGACCATTCCTGCCGGCGCGACGTTTATCTACAAGCAATTCCCGGACTTCTATCCCGGCTCGGGCGTGAATCTGATGTACGACGTGGAGACGGACGGGGAGGTGCAATTCACGTTCGCGGCGGCGGAGAGGGTGTCCGCGGCGATGCTGGACATGAAGAAGCTGGCATTCAACGGCCATATTCGCGGTACCTTCCAGATCGCCGGATTCCAATGGAAGGTGGATCTGACGGAAGCCGGTCTGAAGAAGCCGATGAAGCTGGTGCTTGGCGACGGCAAGATTGACCCGTTCCAGAAGGGCTTTGACCCGCAGCGCGGCACGGAGGCGACACTGAGCGGCAACTACGGCACCGTCTATAAGATTCATTCCGACAAGCCGCGCAAGATGGCGATTATGATATTGGCCAAGGGCGGTCCCTTCAAGGGTCCGTTCAAAATAAACGGAGAGCTGGTGAAGGTGCCGGCGTCCGGCGTCTTGACCGCGTTCGACGGCATGATCATCCTGGCGAAGACGACGGGCAAGGAAGAGAGCCTCGATATCGAGTTCAGCCCGCCTGCGGGCTCGGCCTTCCCGATTAATCTCATCTTCTACCCGCTTGACGATCGGGCCAAATAAGGAATATCCGCATCGCCGCTCTTCCCTTGGAGGAAGAGCGGCGATGTCTGCTTTACGCCAGTAGACAATAGGGCTATGGAAGCGGTAAAATAAAAAGCTTGAACTTTTCGGAGAAGGGGGGCTAGCTGGATGACGTTACATAGAAGCAATGGAGCAAATGCTTCCCATGGTCCCGGCACTCCCGGTCCAGATGATCGGCTGGGCCGCAAGGGGCTGCTTCGGGTTATCATAATTTTATTCATCACCTTTGTGGGACTCGGCGCAGTATTCTGCGTCCTGTTCTATTCGTTGACAAGCCGGGGACCGGACAGCTCCGCGCCGCTTGAGGCGATTACGCAATACCGCTACGAATATAGGGAGGCGTCCAATGGGATGAAGCTTCATACGCTTGTGACCAAGCCGGCTTATGTGACGCTGGAGGCCATCCACAGCAATGTCACCTTGACGGACAAGGTGGGGGTGAACGGCGGTTTCTTTTACGAGGGCGCTCTATTAAGTATGGGCGTGGTGAATGGACATCCCGTGAATGGCGACGGTTATGGCGGCGGAAGCGAGAATGTGAAATACGCTCGCGGCACTCTCGTATGGGACGGCGCGTCGGATTCGCTAAGCGTGCAGGTTGTATCGAAGGCGGAGGAGGTGCGGGTGAAGGATCATTCCCGCTTCTGGGCGCAGGGCGGCATCAGCATGAGCATCGGAAGCGACGATCAGTGGCTGCGGCAGATGGAGGCCGAACATGCGCCTTTTCCGGAGGAGGAGCGCCTGCGAACAGGTGCTGTCTATGACGAGCTTGGCAATCTGTATCTGGTTGTCAGCGAGAACGAGGGCACGCTTGTGCAGTTCCGAGAGGCTATTCTGGAGGCTGTAGGCGGAGGACGTCTGGCGGACGGCATCTTCCTCGACGGCGACGGCTCGTCTCAGCTGCTCAGCAAGGAAATGAGGCTAAGCGGAGACCAACGTCCCGTTGTACAGATGATTCGATTGATGAAGTGAAATGTGCGAAGGGGAAATCAACGATGAAACAACTGCCCATTGACGATGTCCTGCCAGAGCTGATGGACGCGCTTGCCCTGGGCGGCAACGCGGTGCTGGTTGCGGAGCCCGGCGCGGGCAAAACGACGAGAGTGCCGCTGGCCTTGCTGAAGCAGAATGGGATCGGCGGCAAAGGGAAAATCATCATGCTGGAGCCCAGACGGCTTGCTGCGAGATCCGCAGCCGCTTATATGGCCGCCGAGCTGGGAGAGAAGGTTGGCGAGCGAGTCGGCTACCGCGTCCGAATGGACGCGAAGGTCGGTCCGCGAACCGTCATTGAGGTCGTGACGGAGGGCATTCTGACACGCATGCTCCAAGCCGATCCTGCGCTGGAGGGCGTCGCCGCTGTGCTGTTCGACGAATTTCACGAGCGTCATCTGCACGGCGATCTGGGTCTTGCCCTGTGCCTGCAGGCACAAGCGCTGCTTCGGGATGACCTGCGCATTGTCGTCATGTCGGCAACACTGGACGCCGCGCCTGTGGCGGAGCGGCTGGGTCAAGCGCCAGTCATTCATTGCAGCGGACGGACATTCCCCGTGACTACTGTCTTCGCGCAGGTGCGAAACAGCGCTCCGTTGGAGGCGGCGGTCGGCCAGACTGTGCTTCAGGCGCTCCGGAACGAGGAGGGCGATGCGCTGGTGTTCCTGCCTGGTATCGGCGAAATTCGAAGAACGGCGAGATGGCTGACGCAGTCGGGTCTGCCGCAAGGCGTACGGATTGCCGAGCTTCACGGCAGCCTGCCGCTGGAAGCGCAGTCGGCGGCTATTGCGCCCTGCCAGACGGGGGAGCGCAAGGTTGTGCTGGCTACCTCGATCGCGGAGTCCAGCTTAACGGTGCAGGGCGTTCGTATTGTCGTTGACAGCGGCTTAATGAGGGTGCCGCGCTTCTCCCCGCGCACGGGGCTTAGCCGGCTGGAGACGGTGCCCGTATCGCAGGCATCGGCGGATCAGCGGCGAGGGCGTGCGGGACGGCTGGCTCCTGGCGTCTGCTATCGGCTGTGGACCGAAGCGGAGCATCGGCATCTTCCTGAGCAAGGCCGGCCAGAGATAGAGGATGCGGATTTGGCTCCACTTGCGCTGGAGCTGGCCATATGGGGTGTGCGCGATCCGTCGGAGCTGGAGTGGATGACACCGCCGCCCAAAGCCGCTTATGACAGCGCGCTGGCGCTTCTTCGCCAGCTCCTCGCGATCGACGAGGACGGCAAAGCGACGGAGCTGGGCGTTCGTATCGCTAGGCTCGGCATTCACCCTCGGCTTGGCGCGATGCTGGCCGCGTTCTCGCACCAACGCGAGACGCTGAGGCTAACGTGCGAGCTGGCTGCGCTGCTCAGCGACAGAGATATTCTTGGGGCGGAGCGCAATGTGGATATGTCCCTGCGTCTGGAGGCGCTGCGAAGGGGCAATGCCGGAGACGCTGCTTCTATTACGCGGGTGCAAGCGCAGGCTGAGCAGTGGCGGCGTCTGCTGGAGGGTATGACCGGCGGCGATGCGGAGACGAAACGCTCAGCCTCCGCTGAAGAGAGGTCTATCGGCGCCATGCTGGCGGTTGCCTACCCGGATCGTGTCGCCCAGCGCAGGGCGGACGGCAGATATGTGCTGGCCAGCGGCAGAGGCGCCGTTCTCCCTGAGCTGCAGCCGTTGTCCCGCTTCCCGTATCTGGTGGTCTGCGAGCTGGACGACGGGGGCTCCGAGGGGCGGATTCGACTGGCGGCGGCGCTGGAGCAGCAGGAGCTTGAATATGCTTTGTCAGCCTATCTGACCCGCGAGGAAGCGGTGGAATGGGACGGCGGCGCAGGGGCTGTCCGCGCTCGTCGACGACTGCGTCTGGGCGCGCTGATTCTAAGCGAAAGCCCCCTGGAGCGTCCAGATCCGGAGCAAGTAGCGGATAAGCTGCTCTTCGGCATTAGGCAGAAGGGCTGGGGGGCGCTGCCCATCAGCAAGGGCGCCTCTATGCTGCTGTCGCGGATGCGCCTCATGCGCCTTAGCGGGAACGACGATTGGCCCGATGTATCGGAGCAGGCGCTGATGGACACGCTGGAGCAATGGTTGAAGCCGCATATATTCGGCATTCGCAGCTTAAGCGAGCTGAGCAGGCTGTCTATGGGCCAGATTTTTGCCGGGATGATGAGCTGGAAGCAGACTCAGGATTTGGATGTGGAGGTGCCTACGCATATTCAAGTGCCTAGCGGCTCCCGCATTCCAGTGGATTACAGCAATCCCGCTTCCCCTGTGCTCGCGGTTCGGCTGCAGGAATTGTTCGGGCTGAAGGAAACCCCGAGGCTGGCGCGAGGACGGCTGCCCGTTACTCTTCATCTCCTATCGCCTTCGCAGCGCCCTGTGCAGGTGACGCAGGACCTCGCCAGCTTCTGGGAGCATACGTATTTCGAGGTGAAGAAGGATCTGAAAGGCCGTTATCCGAAGCATTATTGGCCGGACAATCCATACGAGGCGACCGCAACGAACCGCGCGAAGCCTAGACCCCGCTCATAGGCGGAGGGACTGAGGAGGGATTCGATATGTCGGTGCTTTACGGGATTTACGCCTATCTGGCAGTTATCAATTTGTATACGCTGATGCTGATGGGACTCGACAAACGAGCCGCCAAGCGGAAAAGAAGAAGAGTGCCGGAGCGGAGATTTTTTGTGCTGGGAGCTGTGGGGGGCGCTATCGGCGTCTGGTATGGCATGAAGCTGTGGCGGCACAAGACGCAGCATCGGAATTTTACAAAGGGTATTCCTTATCTCGTCGCCATGAATATCACGGCGATTATCGCGATTACGGCCATATGGACGATGAACGACTAATGAAGAGGAAAGCCTGACGCGCGATGCCGCTGTAAGTACCGCATTTGTTCACATAGCTGAGTCCGGGAAGGGCTCGGCTCTTTACAGTTGGGAGGGAACGGTCATGGAAAAAACGATACAACAGGAAGAGCAGGAGCGTCTGGAAGAAGCGCTCCGGGATATCGAGGCGCAGCTCCGAAGCATCGGTCCCCGCTACACGGGGCAGGATTTCACGGAGCAGATGCTCGATCTGCAGCGCGAGGAACGGAAGGGCCGGCTGGAGGTCGCCAGGAAGGAGCCGTATTTCGGCCGACTGGATTTCCAGGAGACGCCTGAGGATGGCAGCGGGGATCAGCATGCCGAGCCGAAGCCGCTGTATATCGGCAAAGCCGGCGTAGCCCGCAACGGCAGCAACGAGCTCCTGGTCGTCGATTGGCGCGCGCCTGTCGCCAGCATGTTCTATTCCTTCACCGGCGGCGAGGAGCTGGCGGGCTATACCTCGCCGGATGGCGACGTATGGGGCCATGTGCATCTGAAGCGCAACTTCATGATCCGCAGCGGCGAAATTGTGAGGCTGGTCGACAGCTATGTGCGGGGTCAAGAGGAAGGCGGCGTGTCCGACGAGTTCCTGCTCTACCGGCTGGGCGAAAATAAAGACAACAAGCTTCGCGACATCGTCTCGACCATCCAAGGCGAGCAGGACCGGATTATCCGGGCGGACCGCAGCAAAGCTTTATTTATCCAAGGGGTAGCCGGCAGCGGTAAAACGACTGTTGCGCTTCATCGTCTCGCGTTCCTCCTGTATCAATATGAGGGCCGCATACGCGCCGAGCGTATGATGATATTCGCTCCAAACCGGATGTTCCTGGATTACATATCCGGCGTATTGCCGGAGCTGGGTGTGGGCGACATTGGCCAGACAACCTTCGCCGATTGGGCGCTTGGGCTGCTGGAGCATGCCGTCACACTGGCTGATCCCTCCGAGACGATGGCCTATTGGTTCGAGGAGCCTCGCACGCTGGCGGACATCGAAGCCTCATCGGGCAGATGGAAGGGCAGCCTTGCCTTCAAAGCCGCTATTGACGAGCGCTTGATTGCGCTTGAGGAGCGTATCGTGCCGGAGACGGCATTTGTCCCGCTGGATGGCTTCACGCTGACGCCGGCCATGATGAAGGAATGGTATGAGACGGATTATGGCGATGAGACGGTCATGGTGAAGCGAGATCGCCTGGTGAGCCGGATAAAGCGTTGGCTGGAGTCGGAGCTGAAGCACCGAGGCGTCGCGGATAAGAAGAAGCGGTCGGCCGCGCTTGCGAAGCTGAATTCCTTTGTCAAAAAAATACCGTCCTTCACAGCGCTCCAGCTGTATGCTTCCTTGTTCAAGGGCAAGACGGCGTTGGAAGGCGTTCCGAAGCCGCTAGCCAAAGCCACATCGGACAGATTACTGGCGGGATCGGCGGCCGCTGAGGATTTAGCGCCCCTCGCTTACATTCAGCTGAAGCTGTACGGCCTAAGGACCTCTCCGTTCGACCATATCGTCATTGACGAAGCGCAGGATTATTCGCCCTTCCAGCTGGAGGCGCTTCGCCTCTGCCAGAGGACGCCATCCATGACGGTGCTTGGCGATCTGCAGCAGGGCATTCACGCCTATGCGGGCATCGGTCGGTGGCATGAGCTGATGGAGCTGTTCGCGGAGGATGATACAGCCTTCTTCGAGCTGAATCGAAGCTATCGGTCCACCATGGAAATTATCCAGTTCGCGAACTATCTATTAGGCGGAATGACTGGCGGCGTGAAGCCGGCAGTACCCGTCTTCCGTAGCGGCGATCCCGCGACCGCCGTTCAGACGGATGATGAGGGGTGGTTGTCCGCAATCGGAGAGACCGTCAGGGAATGGCACAAAGCCGGCAGCTATGACACCATATCCGTCATCGGGCGCACGGCCAGGGAATGCGAAGAGATCTATCGTTATTTGCTGGATCAGGGCGAAGCGGTCTCGCTTGTGCAGAGCAAGCAGCCCGCATATGGCGGAGGCTTGACGGTTGTGCCCGTCTATTTGTCCAAGGGGCTGGAGTTTGATGCTGTGCTGATTGCAGATGGGGGAGCAGACAAATACAGCGAGATTGACGCGAAGCTGTTATATGTCGGCTGCACGAGAGCGCTTCATAAGCTGAAGCTGCTATACCGCGGGGAGCGGACGCCGCTGCTTGCGAAGTGGGCAGAGGAAGCCGCGGACTAGCGGTTCACCCGCCAAGCTCCGATGAAGGTATTTGTCCTCATCAGGAGGAACAAAAAGCAAAAAGCATCCCTTAAGGCCTCGGAAGGAGGCTGGGATGCTTCTTTGTAGTTGGATCGCCAAGGCTAGTCGCGCAGCAGCTTGCGGTCGACCACGAACGGCCCGAAGGGCAGGACGGACGCCGCGCAGGCGAGAGTGAATTTGAGGAACGACCAGCGATGAGCGAACGTAACGTGCAGGACAGCCAGAAGATATAGGACAAACAAAAGGCCGTGCAAGGCGCCGACAACAGAGACCGCCTGCGGGATGCCAGCCCAATACTTAAGCGGCATCGCGATCAGCAGCAGAATAAGGAACGACATGCCTTCCAGCCAGCCAATGACGCGAAGCCTACCAATAGCCGTTCTAAGCAACGGGACAACCTCCTCCATCAACATGCTTCTATCGAGGCTCAATGCCTCTCCATAGCAATTGTACGATTTCCTCGGCGGTTTGTCCCACAGTTTGCAAATCGTTCACAATCTCCTTGCGATTGCGAACCGTAAGCATCGCGGTAAAAATATGAGACAGCAGCATGGGATCGAAGGGTGTGATCTCGCCTTCGTCCATAGCCCTCTGGAACACCTCCGCAAGCAGCCGGTGCAGCGCCTGTTCGCCATCGCGGATGCGCGCCGCCTGCTCCTCCGACAGCTCTGTGCTCGCCTCGCGCATCATCGTTTCGAAGTCGATATGGGCGTTGCCCATATGCCGCTTCGCTACCTCCAGGAGACGGTCGCGCAGAGGGCCGGAGCCGTTCACGATCAAGGCGGTCTGGTCATGCGCAATCTTCAGGACGAACAGGAGCGCCTCCGTGAACAGAGCGGCTTTATTGCTGAAATAATAATAGACGCTCGCTTTGGTCACACCGCAGGCTTGCGCGACGTTCTCAAGCGACACCTTCTCGAAGCCTTGCTCCATGAAGAGGAAGGATGCGGTTCTCAATATTTGAACCATTGTCTGGGACGGGCCTGTCGCTTTTGGTCTGCCAGGTCTGCGCTTTGGTTGATCATGGTGCTTAGTCAACGCAAAACCTCCATTCAAAAAGTTTTCAAAATTAAGGATTGAATAATTAACCTTCCGGTATATATAATTAAATAGCGGTCACTATCTATTTTAATCGAAATGTACCTTGAATGGAAACGGAGGAATCGCAAGTGTTAGAAAAAGCTGGTCGACTATTTGCGGGTAAACTATCAAAATGGGTGACTGTCCTCGTCTGGATCGCAGCCGCGGTCCTATTGACCATCACACTTCCCGCCGTAGGGGAAAAAGAAAAAAATAACGCGCCGAATCTAGAGCCGGACAGCCCGTCCGTTGTTGCCGACGCGATGATTAACGAATATTTCCCCAGCTCTTCCGGCGTTCCAGCGCTCGTCGTTTGGCATCGGGAGAGCGGACTGACGCAGGCTGATTATGAGGTTATGCAGAAGCTGACGGCCGAGCTGACGGCTCAGCCGCTCGAAGGACAGGGAGAGCTGATTCCCCTTCATCAGATGCCGCCGCCTGCGCTCGCGCAATTCGCCTCGGAGGACGGCGCCACCCTCGTGCTGCCGATTGCCTTCGAGGAGGGCACAGAGACGGAGCTGCTGAAGGAACATATGGAATGGATCCAAGGAAAGGTCACAGCGCTTGCGGGCAGCGACCCGTTCGCAGTGGCGACGGATGACGCCGCCGACCTGAGCGTTCGGATCAGCGGCCCAGTGGGAATATCGGTTGATGCAACCGCCCTGTTCAAGAATGCGGATTTTGTATTGCTGCTGGCAACCGTCATTCTTGTTCTGGTGCTGCTCCTGCTGATCTACCGTTCACCGATTCTCGCCATTATTCCGCTTGTCGGGGTCGGCTTCGCATACCTTGTAACAAGCCCGCTTCTCGGCTGGATGGCCGGTGAAGGCTGGATTACGGTCGACTCTCAGGCCATAGCGATTATGACCGTGCTGCTGTTCGGTGCCGGTACGGATTATTGCCTGTTCTTCATTACAAGATTCCGTCAGGAGCTGACGCGTGAATCGGATCGCACGAAAGCGCTGGGGCATGCGTTCAAGGGCTCCTCTGGCGCCATTCTGATGAGCGGTCTAACCGTTGTCTTGTCGCTGTTCGCCTTGCTGCTTGCGAAATTCGGCGCTTATGAGCGCTTTGCTGTGCCGTTCAGCTTATCGATCCTTATTATGATGATCGCCAGTCTCACGCTAATTCCTGCGTTAATGGCTATCATTGGACGCGCATCGTTTTTCCCGTTTATCCCCCGAACAGAGGAGATGGAGCGGGAGCGCCGCGCTAAGAAGGGGAAGTCCAAACCGGCCAAAAAATCCGGTCCTGGCATCGGCGCCAAGGTCGGCGAGCTTGTCGTCAAGCGTCCTTGGACAGTCGCGCTGATCTGCTTGATCCTGCTGGGCTCGCTAGCCGGCTTCGCGACGCAGACGAAGTATACCTACGACCTGCTGTCCTCCTTCCCGGAAGATATGCCTTCCCGTGAGGGCTTCGATGTCATTGCTGATGATTTTGCGCCAGGCGATCTGTCGCCTGTTACTGTCGTTGCAAGAGGTGCAGGGGATCCCGCTGCCTTGCAAGCCGCATTGTCCGGCGTTCAGCATGTGGAGCGGGTGACAGAGGGGACGGCCAGCACGGTTGATCCCGCATACACGTCATACAGCGTCATCTTCGCCATTAATCCGTATTCCCAGGAGGCGATGGCTGCCATTCCAATGCTGCGCGAAGCAGCCGCTGGCTCGCTGGCTAGCGCTGGCGTCGCGGACGCGGAAGCCAATGTATGGATTGGAGGGCAAACAGCCAGCCAATACGATGCCAAGGAGCTGTCGGATCGGGACAATCGGGTCATCATTCCGGTGGTCATTGCTCTTATCGCTCTGCTCCTGCTGCTGTATCTTCGCTCCATTGTAGCCACAGTTTATTTGATCGCAACCGTACTGCTGTCTTACGTGGCTGCAATTGGGCTAGGCTGGATTATTCTTCATTATGGCATGGGCGTGGACGCGATCCAGGGCTCGATTCCGCTCTATGCCTTCGTGTTCCTCATCGCGCTGGGCGAGGACTACAACATCTTCATGATTTCAAGCATCTGGCAGAAGCGCAAGACCATGCCGCTGCTTCAAGCGATTAAGGAAGGCGTTGCCGAGACCGGCGGCGTCATCACGTCCGCTGGCTTGATTCTGGCCGCAACCTTTGCGGTGCTGGCCTCGCTGCCGATTCAGGTGCTCGTTCAGTTCGGCCTTATTACCGCGATTGGCGTGCTTATGGACACATTTATCGTCAGACCGTTCCTCGTTCCGGCGATTACAGCCATTCTGGGCAAGGCCGCGTTCTGGCCGGGCGGCTCCAAGGAAGCCGAGCCTGCCAGAACCTACGAGAGCTAGGACACTTTCTAGAAAACAGCGGATTCGAGTGATCGAATTCGCTGTTTTTTGTGTAATTTGAAGGGAGAGGGTAACCTTTTGCTCTTGGCGAGCGTCTTCATACTAGCTGGAGCTTTTTTACAGAGAGAATGGGGGAATATTGTGATGTCTATCAAAGGTTGGATCGCCATAGGGTTGCTGCTTCTTGTAGGAGCAGGTGCTTTTACAGCGGGCCCGGAGGCAGCATACGCTTGCTCCTGCGCGATGAATCCTGGTGTGGAGGAGGCGAAGGAGAACAGCGACGCGGTGTTCAAAGGAACCGTCACGAGGCGTGACGAGCCCGCGAAGTGGCTGGCTTGGTCGTCATCGGACCCCGTCACCTGGGAGTTCCAGGTTGATGAGGTGTGGAAAGGCAAGGTAGCGTCCAAGCTTTCGGTTATCTCCAGCGCCAGCACGGCAAGCTGCGGCTTCGCCTTCGAGGTGGGTCAAGCCTATGTCGTGTATGCCCATCAGCGAAGCGACTCGCTCGAAGTGAGCCTATGCAGCCGCACAACGGCACTCAGCTCTGCAGGGCAGGATTTGACGGAGCTTGGAGCAGGCTCCATCCCGCCACAGCCGCCAGGCGGCATAGCAGCTACGCAAGGGGGCTTGAGCGTGTGGACGTTGATCCTTGCCGCAGCCGCTGTAATCGGTGCCATCCTGGTGTATCGCCGTGTCCGAAGCACCTCCAAGAAGAGCTCGCTGTAGCCTGTTGCGCTGGTACATAGGCTATGCTATCCTACTTAGGATAAACGCGGCAAAGCCTGTGATAATGGATGCGGAGGGAATTGGCTTGAGGATTGACATTATGGATGCGTCTATGACCTACAGCAAGGAAGACGGTTATGTTGGCAAGGTGCAGTTCGGGGTCGAGGGCCACGACAATCAATATGAGATTACGCTGCACAGCAAAAAAGGCAAGGAGTGGGGCTACGGCTTGTTTTTCCTGCACGAGTCTGGCAAGGAAGAGCAGCTGCTGGCGCTGGAGGATGAGCTGGAGGATAATGATGACCTGTTCGACTCGCTCGTAGAGGCGGCGAAAGCGAAGTTGGAGCAATAGCGTGGAACATGGAGAAGCCCGCTGCAGCCATCCCTGAAGGATCGCGGCAGCGGGCTTTCATCATTGCATACTCCATGACTAAAGGGAGCGTTGAAACGGCTCCTGCCCGTCTGGCTTCTTGGGGCGCGGGCGCTTAAGCCTGTAGAGGGCAATGCCCGCTGCTACGGCCGATCCGATACCAAGGAACCACAGTCCGTATTCATAGATCAGATCAGCGATGTGCTCTACCCCATCCCCGACAAACGTACCGATGATGAAGTAGATGGATGTCCATACCAAGGCGGAGGGATAGGCGAACAGGGCAAACCTTGTATACTTCATCCGGTTAAGTCCCATGACGTAAGGCGTCACATGTCGCAGGAACGGCAGGCACAAGCTGATGCTGATGGCATACCCGCCGTATTGCTGGCTCAGCTCTTCGGAGCGAAGCAGGAAGCGGGCCACATTCTTTTTGCTCTGAAACCAAGTGGACAGCTTGGCGCCAGCGAACCTCCCGATGCTATAGCCAAAGGTCATTGCAGAGCATATGCCCAGGAAGGTCATAATAAAAGCTGGAGCGGGAGACAAAGTGCCAGCCGCCGACAAAGCGCCGCCGGTCATGACAACCGCCTCATTCGGTATGGGAAGCCCTATTAGCCCTAGACAAAGCACTAGGAACAGGGCCGCATAGCCGACTTGCTCTATAAAATCCATTAACAGGTCATATCCCATGCTTCAACACGCTTTCTAATTGGTAATCTTTAATTAGGGTAACATAGTTCCACTTCTGTGCCTACCTCTCGAGGTCGTAAGTCGGAGGTCTGGTCCACAATTTAACTATTTCGTAACTATTTGTTCAAGCTTGGGAGCTATAATGAAAGGTAGCTTACTGGCTTGACGAAGGAGCGGAATGGAGCATGGCTATATTTCAACAAAAAATAGCGGACCTCAGAGCCTGCGAGCCTCTTGTATATACGCTTTGCCTCAAGCTGCTGGGTGATGAGTCCGAAGCGTGCGACATGGCCAAGCGTATATTGGTGGAGCTGTTCCAAGACCGGGAGTTTTGGATGAAGACCGAGGGTGAGAGGGAAGCTTATATAACCAGAATATGCGTTAGACACAGCTTGTATCACTATAGGTACGGGGCGCGTGAAGAGGAAGCGTCCGTCTGCGTGTCCTAACAGCAGCAGGATGGAAGAAAGCAGGGCTGGATATGCTGTTGAAGCAGAGAATGGAAGAGATAGCGCGGCAAAATAAAATAAGAAGCTATCTGGTGTATCGCGACGGGCGGCTGCAGGACCAATGGCATGAAGGCGGCAAGGACATAGCTGGACCTCTCTACTCCTGTACCAAAAGCGTGCTGTCTACGCTGATCGGTATTGCGGTGAGCCGGGGAGATATAGGGAGCATCCAGCAGCCGATTGTTGATTTCTTGGAAGCTGGCGGGGGAGAGGGCGATAGCGATTCGCTGCGTCAAATTACAATTGAGCATCTGCTGACTATGACGCCGGGCTTCGATTGGCCGGACTTCGATAAGCCTTACAAGGCGTTTCGCAGCGCAGAGGACCCCATTGCCTTCACGTTGGGGCGACCGTTTATTCATACCCCGGGGCAGGCGTTTACATACAATTCCGGCGGCTCGCATCTGCTGTCGGCTATTCTGACGAAGGCAACTGGACAGTCAGCGCTGCAATACGCGACCGAGCGCCTGTTCGAGCCGCTTGGTTTTCGTGCTGCCAAATGGACGGAGAAGCTCGGCGTAAGCGAGGGCGGCACCGGGCTGTCGCTGTACGGCCAGGACCTGGCCAAGCTCGGCATCCTCTATTTACAGCAGGGACGCTGGGAGGACAAGGAGCTGCTGCCTGAGGAATGGATTATCGCTGCCACGTCGCTCAGGCATCGCGCGTTAACGCATTACGAGCCGCCGATTTACGGTGGTTACGGCTTCCATTGGTGGGTATCGCCGCAGGAGCACAATGGCTGCGCGGACTGTTACTTTGCCTTCGGCCATGGCGGTCAATACCTGATGAATATTCCAGACCTGCGCCTTACGATCGTCGTTCGCAAACGGATTACGAAACGGAACGATGCGATCCACTCTCGCGCCTTCATCTTCGAGCAGCTGGTCCCCGCATTCTCCTGATCTCGATAGGAACCATAAACGAAAACTAGAAAAATATAATCTAAGTACTTCCTCATCCTCCCAATTAGTTGTATAATCATGGAAGTCATGTAAATGCTCATGGCTTTTCTTTTCACTAAAGATTGGAGATTGTGAGGGTATGAACATTCAAGCAATCAATCATTTATGTTTTTCGGTATCTAACTTGGAGAAATCGATCTTATTCTACCAGAATGTATTCAACGCACAATTGAAGGTGAAGGGGAAGAAGCTGGCGTACTTCGATTTGAACGGGATTTGGATCGCTCTCAATGAAGAAGACATTGCAGGCAGACAGTCCTCTCCGCGCACTTACACACATATCGCGTTTACCATCTCAGAGGCGGAGTTCGAGCAGATGTTCGAGCGGCTTGAAGCGCTTCAGGTCGAAATCTTTTCGGGCAGGCCGCGTCATGAGAAGGACAAGAAGTCCATTTATTTCGTGGACCCTGACGGGCATATGTTCGAGCTGCATACCGGCACGCTGGCGGATCGTCTGGAGTACTTCAGGTCGGAGATGGAGCATATGACCTTCTATCAGGAGTCCTAGACGCGCCATCAGCCCAAGAAGGGGTTGCGGCAGGCTTGCGCTCTATGTCACAATGAGAAGAGCTAGTGGCCAGTCTACTTACTTTGATGAGAAGAATTGAGGAACAACGGTGAAATTCAGACCCTGTATTGACCTGCACGACGGCAAAGTGAAGCAAATTGTAGGAGAGACGTTAAACGAGACGATTGTCGAAAATTTTGTATCTACCTATGATTCCGCCCATTATGCGGAATTGTTCAAGCGGGACAAGCTCACGGGCGGACACGTCATCATGCTTGGACCTGGCAATGAGGAGGCGGCAAAGCAGGCGCTTCGTCACTATCCCGGCGGACTCCAGATTGGAGGAGGCATTAAGGCTGAGAACGCCTCGGCTTATTTGGAGCACGGGGGCTCTCACGTCATCGTAACCTCTTATATTTTCCGAGACGGTCAGCTGGACACTTCCAATTTGGAGCGAATACTCTCCGAGGTGGGCAAGGAACGGCTTGTTATTGATTTGAGCTGCAAGCAGAAGGACGGCAAATGGTTTGTTGTCACCAATCAATGGAAGCAATTCAGCGATTTCGAGGTGAACGAAGCTAATATCCGGGCGCTGGAAGGCTGCTGCGACGAATTTCTGATTCACGCGGTGGATGTAGAAGGGAAGCAGAGCGGCATTCAGGAATCGCTGGTTGTCGATCTGGCAGAGTGGGTCACCATACCGACCACCTACGCAGGCGGCGCCCGATCCATTGCCGATATGGAACGATTTGTAGCCTTGTCGAGAGGCAAGCTGGATCTCACGATCGGCAGTGCGCTTGATATATTCGGCGGGAAGCTGCCCTACGAGGAAGTTGTGCGTTACAGCCGTGAGCAAGGAGAAGCATAGCAGAAGGTCCTGCCTTATCCCGAGGGATGAAGCAGGACCTTTTGTTCATTTCTTGATCGTGCCGTTGCCGAACGGGTATTCCGTTACCTGAACAGCGTTGTCTGCCATGTCATAAGTGAGGGTCGCTTTAGCGTAAATGTCTTCTGTGTGCATGACATATACATAGCAGTTGTCTACGCCAAGGACATGCCCCCAGCGAGCCTGAACGAAGCTGTTGATGAACTTGGCTTTGTTGTCCTTGGACAAGCCCTGGAAGAGCTCCAGCAGCTCCTTGGTCGGAAGCTGGATGATGAACATAGCTTCCTTGGAGGTTAAGTCGTAATCATTGTCGTAATAGCCGTCGATATATTGGAACTGTGCCGCTCTGGAAAGTGACTTGATGGTGCTCTCTTCCGTAACCGGAGGAGGGTCCTCGCCGATATACTCATCGTTCTCCCAATAGCCCAGGTTAAAGATCTTGCCGTCAGGGTCTTTGATGAAGCCGTAGCCATCAAACAAATTATTATAGACCTCGCCGATATAACGATCGCCATTATCCAGATAGATGACGCCGACACCTGTAATGAGACCGTCCTTGATTCCCCCCCTGTAATACTTTTTGCCGGTTTGCGTGGAGTAGACGGTGCCCTGGCCATGCTGTACATTATCGTAAAAATAGCCCTGATACCCGAGCTTGCCATCATAATATTCCCTGCCGATTGCCCGGTAGCTGTCATGCCAGATGCCATCGAATTGAAGCTTGCCATTGGTATACAGCTTGCCTGTGCCTTCCAAGGCGCCATCCTCGAACGCACCAACATAATACGATGTAGAGTCAAAGTGATATGTGCCTTTGCCATTCAATGCGTCCAGGCTGAACATGCCGATATAATTCAGGGAGTGGTCGGCATTCAGAAGCCTTCCGTTCCCTTCGCGCATACCATTAATGAAAGGACCTTCATAATATGAGCCGTCGCTATATATCGTCTTGCCTTGGCCATGGAACCGATTGTTCAGAAATTGGCCTTCGTAATAGGAGCTGCTATCCTCCACATCGTACATAATGCCGCTGCCTTCGATTACACCGAGCTTGAAGTCGCCCTCGTAGAACAGCTTGCCCTTATGCAGCAACCGTCCTTTGCCGTGAGGCACACCATTCTGTTCCTCTCCGAAATACTCCGTGTCATTGGCATACAAATAGCCGAGATTGTATGAGGCCACCGTGCTGTCGATATATACCGTTCGCGTCTCGCCATCCCACTTCACGCGGCGCCCTGTTGCTTCTCCGATGAATCGGAGGGGCACCATTGTATTGCCGGAAATAATCTTAGGAGCTGTCGGGAGCGTAATGGCTTGCCCGCTGACGGATGCGGTCTTGCTGTCGATCACCAGCTCGATTTCCAGCTTCTCCTTCGTGCCTGTTACGGTGCGTGTTGCTTGGTCCCAGCCGACGTCCAGGCCAAATTGCTCGAAGAGCGGGCGGAACTGGACCATCGTCGAGCCGCTTATAATAACGGGTTCAATCTGGAATTCTGCCAGCTCACCGTCAATATACACCTCAATCGCGTCATTGTCTTCGAATTCGGAAGGGTCAAGATCTACGATTGCCACACCTTTGTTCTCCAGCTGATCTACGACATATTGCCCTTCCTTGCTTAATGCTTCGCGATCGATGACAAGCAGACTCAGACTGTCCACTTGGGCAAGGGCTGTCAGGTCGAGCTTCTGATGAGCGTCGAAGATAAGGACGCTGCTTAGAAAATAAGCTTCCTCAAGACCATGCAAGCTGTTAATATGCTGGCCTTCATTAATCGTTAGCTGTGTCAGAATGTTAATCTCATCCTCCGTAACAGCCTCCGTCGTCTGAAGTCCCAGCTCTTCCCGAATTTCGTCCTCCAGCCCCTTGTCGAGCTTCTGAGTAATCGCCGCATGCGTCATGCCAGGAGCGCTCCAAGAAAACGCGGCTGCTGCGATTACGCTTGCCATACATAGCTTGCCTAGTTGACTTAACAAACGTGTTCCACCTTCCGATAATCTAATTTTTGGTGCCACTCCCAATAATACGATGTCAATTTACAAAATCCTTCTAGCTGCAAATCATAATTTTTTGCCCCGTATACTATCAGGATTAGTCTGAAAGAGGTATAATCGTGGAGATTTGATGTTCTGTAGAGAAGCTGGATATAATGAGGGAAACCAATTATATTTGCCATATCAGGAGCGAGGGGCTATTGTAAGATGGATTTTGTACGAGAAATCTATGAGCGGGATTTGGGGCTGAGCGGACGAGATGCCGGTTCTCGCAGACATGGCAACCAGGTTTGGCTAGGTCGGTCTGTTAGAGGCGTCATATTCGATGCCCAGGGTCAGGTAGCGCTCATCCCTAACGGTGATGGCCCTATTGGCAGCTTGCTGGGCGGCGGAATAGAGGGTCAGGAGACGCTGGACGCGGCTTTGAGCAGAGTGGCTATGGGGCAGCTTGGGGCTCCGATCCGGGTCCTGAACGAAGTCGGGCTTGTTGTGGAATACCAGGACGAGCATGAGCTTGTGCAATTCACGTATGCGTATACCGCTGAACTTAAGATGCCTCAGCTGACAGAGGAAGCGAATGCGAGCGGATTGAAGGTGGGCTGGCTGTCGCTTCGAGAGGCCATTGACGTCTTGCAACGTAATCGACCGGACAGCTACGCCGCCAAATTCCAACAGGAACGCGACCTCAGCATTCTGATGTCACTGAGAAAGTAAGGGAGAGATCTTCCATGACAGCAGCTCTTCTTGGCAGCTTCATATCCGCGATGGCCACTGTGCTAGGCGCGATACCGCTGTTATTCGTACGTTCATTATCGGAGAAGTGGAAGGATATTCTGATTGCATTCACTGCAGGCATCATGGTGTCCGCGTCTACCTTCGGCCTGCTGCCGCAGGCGTTGAATGAATCCGGCATTGTGGCGCTTACCTTAGGCGTAATAGTAGGTGTCGTTGTACTGGATTTGCTGGAAAAGAATATCCCGCACATCGATGTCGAGCAGAAGCGGGGCATCAGCGCGTTTGATTCCAAGTCGCTTCTCGTCATGTTCGCTTTGTTCATCCATAACATTCCGGAGGGGCTGAGCACGGGCTTCAGCTATGCCAGCGCAAATGAGGGGCTCGGCCCGATGGTGGCGATCGCGATTGGCGCCCAGAATATGCCGGAGGGGCTGGTGCTGGCCGTCTTCCTCACCCAGTCCAAGGTAAGCAAGCTGAAGCTGCTGCTGATTGTCACCGCAACGGGGCTGATGGAGATGGTATCCGCGGTTGTTGGTTACTTCACCGCCAGCTATATTCAAGCATTAATCGGCTTCGGTCTGGCATTCGCATCAGGCGCCATGCTGTTCATTGTCTACAAGGAGCTGATTCCAGAATCACACAGTCACGGGTATGAACGTCCAGCTACCTATTCATTCATCATTGGACTTCTGCTAATGATCTACATCAGCTATTTCTTTGGGTAATAAGAAGGAGTGTGAACCTTAGGAGGTCCACACTCCTTCTTGTTGGTATCATGCACCGCCTTGCTGGCTTAGTTAGCCGGCTTCTCGCTTGTACGGACCTGCTTCGGAGAGGCTTGCGTGTCATCCGCCAGCTTCTCGCCGAATTGATCGAGGCGCGAAGGGGTGGATGCTGGTCCTGTATTGTC
This sequence comes from Paenibacillus sp. PL2-23, assembly GCF_040834005.1. Lineage (NCBI taxonomy): Bacteria > Bacillati > Bacillota > Bacilli > Caryophanales > Paenibacillaceae > Paenibacillus > Paenibacillus sp. PL2-23. Next base: position 3,035,855 of record NZ_CP162129.1, on the reverse strand, counting down.
GAGCTTATTCTTTCTGCCTGCCATGCTCATCACCTCCAGCTATGTTAGGATGAGCGGCATCGCACCATTTATACCCCTTTATTATGCGATTCTTTGTAATAGATGATGGTTGTTTCCAGCTCACCAGACGCTGACATGGCGAATCGCGGTATTCTTCCAGCCTCCTTGTACCCCAATGCTACATAAAGCAAGTTAGATGGATCCCCAGCTCTTGTATCCAGCACGATCAATGTTCGTCGCTCCATCTCAGCGCGTTCATGAGCGGCTTGCATGAGCCTTCTGGCAATACCTAATCGCCTGAAATCAGGGTGAACCATAAGCTTCGCGATTTCGGCGCGATGCAAGGCATTTCGCTTCGAGGCGAGCTGAAGCTGTATCGTTCCGGCTAGCTTGCCGTCAACATAAGCTGTCCATAGCAGTGTGCCGGCCTCCAGCACATGCTGCCAATATGGGATGGCCTCCTCCAACGAAAGCGGTGGCAGGAAGCCGATAGAGGCTCCGTCCTGGACGACATCGATGAGCAGTGTAGACAGGTCTTGTACTTGCTGCTCCGTAAGCTCGGTCATTGGTATGATTTCTATCGCTTTATACATGCTTTTCATCTCCTGATATGTGAATTAACCGCTTTATGGAGCCATGACTTGGAGTGCGTAGCTAATCGTCTAGCTGGCGAAGATGGGATAGCTGCTGACTGATCGCCCTCTGCAAACTCTCCGCGCTTATCTCTGGCTTGCCACTTCGCTTCGTGTTCCTTCCATTTGTGGTGGTGTACAAACTCCTGTAACAGCATCTTTATCATCTCCCGTGTTGTTCCCCTGACCTCATTATGCGCTCGCAAAAAAGGAAGAAAAAGAGTATAATCTGGATTAATTATTTCCCCTTTTTGTCAACTCCCGGAATAGGAGGGCGGCTTCATGCTAATCGATGAAAAGTATCTGGTCCTGTATAACGCCATAGCGGATTCGGAAGGCTGCGGCCAACCGATCGAGGTATCACTCGACCAGCTTGCCGATATATGGTTCTGTACGCAGCGCAACGTCAAGCTTATCGTTCATAAGCTTCAGGAAGAAGGCTTTATCGTTTGGATGGCAGGCAGGGGAAGGGGCAATCGCTCACGAATGACTTTTCTCATCCCGAAGGAGAAGAAGCTGCTTGAGCTAGCTCAGCTGTACGCGTCCAAGGGCGAATACAAGCAGGCGTTCGAAGCCATAGACCAATACGGTGAAGGCACAAGCGTCAGGCATCAATTCGTAGAATGGATGAACAGCCATTTCGGCTGTCGAACGGAGCTGATTGACGATGCGGAAGCGGATATATTGCGCTTGCCTGTGTATCGCCCCATTCTGACACTTGATCCGAAGCATATTTATTACGCCTTCAGCGCGCATATGGTAAAGCAGCTGTTCGATTGCCTTGTGAAATATGACAAGGATGCAGGGAAGGTTGTGCCTTCTCTCTCGCATGCTTGGGAGCACGATTCCACCGGAACAGAATGGACGTTCCACCTGCGGAAGGGCGTGCTATTCCATCACGGGAGGGAGCTTGTTGCGGAGGATGTGGTATTTTCCTTCAAGCGGCTGCATGACAGCGCCTCCAGCTGGTTTGTCCGTTCCTTTGCTGAAGTGAAGGCAATGGGCCCTCGATCGGTTCTTATTAAGCTGGCTGCTCCCAATTGGCTCCTGCCTCGTTATCTTTGTTCGCCAGGCATGTCGATAGTGCCTCATGATCTGGTGCAGCAGGACGATCAATTCTGGACCCATCCTGTAGGAACGGGACCATTCCGTTATGTGGAATGGCGGAACGATAGATTTGTCATGGCTGCGAACGCTCATTACTTCCAAGGGCGTGCGCATCTCGATGGTGTAGTTATCGTTAGTATGCCTGAGGATACGATCATTTACGCCAAAAGCTGGGAGCAGCTCATTGTCGACCACGATTTGCGTGAACTGCAGCTGGAGCAAGGCTGGCAGAAGATTGAATTTATATGCAACGGATGCAGCCTGTTGACATGGAATTTGGGCAAAACAGGTCCACAGAATAGTCCGGCGTTCCGCAAGGCTATCGATCTGCTCATCGACCGCCGCCGGATGATTGGGGATTTAGGCGAGGATCGTATTCATCCCGCCAGCGGGTTCTATCCAAGCGAGGAGTCTTATCGAAGCGGCGAGCGTACTGATGTCGAGCAAGCGATGGCACTGCTGCAAGAGTCAGGGTATAGAGGGGAGACGATTCGTCTATCCACTTATGGCATTCATGTGCAGGATGCATGGTGGCTTCAGAAACAATTGGGCCATTATGGCATTCAGCTGGAGGTTCAAGTAGAGACATGGCTCAGCATCCGGGAGAAGGGAGTGATTCAGGCTGCGGACGGCCTTATTTATTGCGTTGTGTTCGCAGAAGACGAGGTTTGTATGATCGAGCTGTTCGAGCAGACGGGCAACTTCCTGAGGGAGCATATGGCTCCTGAGCTGCTGAAATGGGTCGAGAGTAAAATCGATGACGCGCTCGCCTTGAAGGATCCCGCCGCACGTTGGCTGGAATGGATGGCCATCGAGAGGAAGCTGAGAGACGAGACTCACGTGATCTTCTTGCTGCACAAAAAGCTCAACACCTTCTACAATCCCCATATCAAAGGGGTCGGGGTCAACTCGCTTGGCTGGATCGACTTCAAGGATATTTGGCTGGAGCGGGCGGTTAACTAAATAGGGTCTGCTGCTGGGAACATCTGCGCGCATATGCGTCGAGCTGCTCAGGCAGCAGGCTTTTTTGTTATGATGGTAAATTTACATTGAATTGACGGTCAATGGTTAAAGGATAAAAAAGTTCGAATGAAATGAGTTCGAGCTTCAATTGTTTACATAATTATATTTATGTTTATTACTGAAGAAAGTTGAGTCTTATAAATATACATTAACGAAGGAATATGGTATTTTATGTCGAATCAATGGAATGGATAAAGAACTAATACTTTTGAATCAGAAGGAGTCCGAAGAATGGAGAATGCTACACAATTATTGAATGACTCATTAGTTTCACCATTAATTTTTATATTCATGTGCTTAATTTTGTATGGTGTAGTAGGTATAATGTTGTACATAACATTATTTAGATGGATGCCTGAGATTATTGTGAAATTGGTTGCGTTAGGCGGAATGATGGCAATTATTTACCAATCTGTTATCAGTTATGATACCATTATCAAATTAGTAGATCGTTTTAGTATCACTCAAATGTTTATTGGATTGACATTATTATTTATTTTTGCAGTAGTATTAATAACAATTATGCTTCCAAATAAAGCTCAAGTACGAAAAGGAAGTAAAAGGAAAGGTTCGGTTATAAAAAAGAACTATTCCCCACCTAAAAATAAAAATAAACAAAATCAATTTAGAGAAGATCACGTCATTTTGTCTAGTTCACTGAAGGATTTGTCAGGTGCCGAGTTTGAAAGACTGCTGGCGTTATATTTTCGTGATAACGGTTATGAGGTGCGTGAGGTTGGCATTGGTGGGAATGATGGGGGAGTTGATTTGGTCATCATTGATCGTCGGGGCGAAAAGACAGCTGTGCAAGCAAAATGTTATGCTGATCATAATACAGTAGGCGTTTCCGTGGTAAGAGAACTCGTTGGAGCAAAACGAAATCACGATTGTATCCTTACTTTGCTAGTTACCACGTCTGATCTGACAGCATCTGCAAAGAGAGAAGCCGAACAAATGAGAGTTGAATACTGGCACGGTGCTATTGTAGAACAGAAGTTAGCTCGTTGGGGCAAATGGCAGCCAGGGGCAAAACCAAAACATTCTAAAGCAAGGACGTCACGATAGACAAATAGATTTAACTGTGCTGTTGATTAAATTAAAAAACACAATAAGTCGAGCGAAACCAAACGACTTATTGTGTTTTATATTTTGTTCGTGAGTTATTTGACTATATTATCTTCTGAATGAAGCCTATCATAAAAAGAGCTAAGATAGGCCCGAATATCTTTTTCCGTCAAATAGTATACATCTAACAAATATAAGGACAATCTTTATAGCTATTAATGATAAGGGGGATTTTCTTATCTGATTTATTTTCAATTTACCCACCTCCTTGGAGTTCGTTGCAGCAACAACTAAATGAGTGTAGAACCAGTAAAATTAATAAGTTAACATAACTAAAATTATGTATTCAATTTCGTGAATTATAATTTGATTTCTTTTTAACAATCATCGGAATCGAGGGACGCACGTTATTCATGGCGCGTTCTTTGGCTTCGTCGAGCACATGGGTATATATTTGTGTAGTCGATATATCCTCATGACCCAGCAGCTCTTGAACGGTTCTGAGATCAGCGCCATTGCGCAGCAAGTCCGTCGCGAAGGAATGACGAAGCTTGTGTGCAGAGAGCGGCAACCCAGCCATTTGCGGGTAGGTTTCTACTAAGGCTGCAAACGTTTTTTCGGCAACGCATTGAACCATACGCTTACTGATTCTTCTTCGGAATTGGGAGACAAACAAAGCATCTTTATCCTTGCTGTTATTGGGTGGAATACGCTCATTGATCGTTATTTGCAGAAGCTGATGGAGTTCATCGGGAAGGGGAATGTAGCGCCATTTTTCCCCTTTGCCCAATACGGCAAGCTGTTTGCCCTCTAAGTCAAAGTCTTGAATATTCAACCGTACGATTTCGCTAACTCGAAGTCCAGCATGTGCCATTAGAGCAATGATCGCAATATCGCGAGTTAGATATCTGCCATCCACGAGCTGCAGACAAGCATCGAGGAAAGGCTTCTGCAGATAGGTTGGCTTTTTTTTCTTTTCTACCTTGGCCTTCTCAATTTCTAGTGTAGGGTTATGGGAGGTCACCTTGAATCTAATCATCACTTTATAAAAAAGTCTGATTGTAGATTGACACCGATTACGATATCGACCGCCAGCTCCGGATTCGCGAACCTGGGTGAGATGAGACATGACGTCAATCTCAGTTACGTCTGCGACTTGTTTTCCATTCAAATGTTTCAAGAAATGTCTCACATCATGAAGGTATGCGGTTTGTGTTTCCTTGGAATAACCGCGGTCCTTGAGGTAGACAAGGAAAAGGTTTAATTCTTGCTCATAATTTTCGTTAATATCTGAGATGTACATGTTTGTTCTAACCGTCCGATCGCTTGTAGTCGAAATTGCATGAAATATAGATTTCATGCAATTTCTATTATAGCAATTATGCTGCGGAAAGGCACTATTGGAACGCTATCGTGGATACTGGACCAAGGTCCGGCTTAAATCCCGTCCGTCGGATGGAGGTTAGAATAAGGCTATTACAGCTACAATGGTATCAACATAACGAGAAAGTGTGGTTAATCATGATGAAGAAACAGAGTGCTTACGAGGCATGGAAAATGTTAATCCTGTCACTTCCGAAAGGAATTGCCGCTTTTGTTGTAATCGTTGCTGGACTGGCTATAAGCTTACCATTATCGGCAGTTCTGATTGGCATACCATTGCTTGCCTTTACCTTGATGTTGAGCCGAACGATCATGCTCGGGGAGGGGGACCGTGTTGCAGCCTGGTTGCAAGGGAGAAAGCTGTCCGAACATGCCAATGTGACACAAAGCTCGTCATCATCTGAGCATCAGAGCTGGAGATCATGGCTGGCGTCAATTATGAAGGATGGCCAATCATACCGTGGCATCCTGTTCGGACTGCTGCAGCTTCCAATCAGTGTACTCATGTTTACTTTCGCTATCGTATTGCCTGTTACGGCGTTAGCAGTGCTTTTATCACCCGCTGCATATGAAGTAAGCATGCGACTGTTCGCCTTCGATCTATTCGCGGATGATTGGAGGCTGAACCATTTGTTCAATTGGAGCCTTACATCTGCTGAACGCTCCTGGATTGCCGGCGGTGTGGGTCTTGTGTTCACAGTACTGGTTCCGTTCATGCTGAAGGGGCTGGGTCGTTGGTATTCGGCTTGGATTGTAAGCATCGCTGGACATGAGCCAGCTGTACAGGTTGCTGAACAGGCGAAACCAGTTCGCAGCAGAGAGATGTACGAATATTTGATGTCGCTTGGCGAAGAGGTGGAAGTTGACCAATCGGTGCTGCGTCCAGTCCGGGCGGAAAATGATGGGGATAAGCTTATTGTGAGAGCTTAGGTGAGTAATAAGCGGTAGCTTCGGCGATGTTCACGTCCAAGCTACCGCTTTTCAATTTGTAAGGGGTGAAGTTATTATAATTAGAAAAAAATACATAAATATTATTATGTAAACAATGATGGTTGTTTATTAAATGAAAGTACCTAAGATGATTGTTGTTCTTATATGAGAAAAGCGTGCAACCCAATAAACAAAGGAGATAATTTAGAATGATAAGATTGTAACGGGGAGTTTGTTCTCAAAAAGAGTCGATGCCTTACGAGTTAGAATTACAAGCTTGCTTGGAGAAGATGAGGGTGATAGGTTATTTGTGAACACGACCCAAAACCGTAAAAGGTAATTTATTCGCATCAAAGGAGTCACTGATTACAAAAAAAGGTTGGATTAGAATGACCATGAATCAACCTCACTTTGTATGGCTGCAAGCTTCTCTTTTTGAACGATCCATTTGACAAAAACGGAAAAGTTGTTTAAAATATTTATAAGTTAAAAATTAATTATACCACATGTTAATTACTTTGTCAATAACTAAATGAGGCCTCTTGTTGAAAAGGGGGGAGCTGATTGTATTTGTCACGGATTTTCAACTCATTGTATGTGTCTATGCAAGAAGAGCATTTAACAGAAATCCTGGATTTGAACGAGAAGACCCAGGAGTATGGCCTGGTTCTGACTCTGAAGGATGTTCAATGTATGATAGCGGCAAGAAGCCAGGTCCTGTACGGCTATGGTCGGGTTGAATTGGGCATTGAAGTAACCAAGGAGTTCATTGAGGAGTTCTCGAAGTCATCGTTCATTCAACAGGAAAACTATGTAGATGCTCTAAATGAGCTGCATGAGATTTTTTATTATCTTAAAAATGAAACAGAAGACAAAATCGGTGACATGAAGCTCGTCCATAAGATGAAGGAAGTGTTTGAAAATGATTGCGAGGGGTCATTAGATTTGTTAAAAAGCAGACTTGAAGAGTATGCCGAAGAGTTCCGAAGGCAACTGATGAAAGAATCTTTTCTTGAAGGAGAAGATGAAAATTGGGATCTGAAAATCTAAATGAAAAGGGCGAGTTGTACATTCAAGGCGGCATTCGTAAATCTCAGTTGCATAGAAATCAATATACGATTTCCTTAATGAACGCAGGCTTGCGAGCAGGGTTTCTCTCGAGCCATGAGATGCTGCGTATTCAGAATGTGTTCATGCAGATCCTGCAGGAGCTGATTAACAGATACACCCAAGGAGAAAGCACATCAGTCACCACGGAAACAGCAGAAAATATTCTGACCTCCATCATGTATGCTTCAGACGCGTATCTGTACAGTTTCGATGAGCCAGAGAAGGCGCTTACTTATCTCAAAACGATTGATGTTCGCCGAATCTATGAAAGAGGCGTGGAAAAGGTCAGTCAATGCTTTATAGAGACCAAACAGCTATATAAGGAAATTATGGCCAATAAACTGGAAATTCCAGTCGTCGCCTACAATATGACCATTGATGAGTCACTACCTGTCTTTCTCAGGAAATACGGTATTATCTTCGATGCCCACAATACGATGGCCAGTATCGATTACCCGCTGGCTATAGATGACATGCAGCTTCAAGGAGTTTTCTATATGAAGCAGTACATGGAACGGCTGAAGATGGAGACTGAGTTTTGCTCTCTGTTCGATCAAAAAGAACTATTGGAATTACTGGTTCACTACGGAAGGGAATGCAGGTTCAATTATCGAATTGAGCTGTTCAATATTTATGAGCTTATGCTGAATAATGCGATATTCTCGATATTATCAGGGGGAGAAGGCGATGAGGTTAGGATTTCGGAGAGTCAATACAAACGTTTAGAACAGCAATTCATGAGCCTCACTGAATCCCAAATTCGATCCGTCATTTCTGATGCGATGATAAGTCTTCAGCAAAAATTAGCTTTACATTCCCAATTGAAGGAATATATGAATGGGTATAAAGAAAACCTCGTTCAGAGAGTGGCCAATGCTGCAAAACACAACAGCTTGCGGACTATCATTATTACAGAAAGGGAGGAAGGATCGAAATCTTTAGTTTTAAAGTTCACTGAAAAAGACAGAATGAGCGATATCCAATTGAGAAAACTGTTGCATCAGATTATGGCATGCAAGAGGAAGGAGGAGAAAGTCAAGCTAATTTTGTCTAACTTCCAATTCTTCCATGACTACCTAGATATGCTTGAATCGGACTGCCTTTACGGGGATGAGTATGTTGCTCTCTTCCATGCGTTTGGCGATATGGAGTTGGCTATTCTGGGGAAAATCGTTTTTTATGAAGAGCTGCGAAGCGAGACTCTTGATTTGTCTTCTATCCTGTTATTGGAAAATGAGCATCAAATAGAGTGGCAATTGAGATTTGTCCAGTGCCTGCAACAGATGAATCGTGAGCGGATACAAGCAATTGGAAATTATATGAATGAGATGGAGTTTGAACAAATGAATTTCTATTAAGAACGTATGGTGACAACAGCCTCCCGGGATTTGCATTACTACTTTTTCACAAAACTCGTATTTTGTACATATGTATATATCGTGGAAATGCTTTATTCTATCTGAATTGTTATATGGTGTTACACATTATATAAGGCTTGTAGCCTCCCCCAATAACAAGTTATAGACTATCTTGATTCATCACAAATAAAGCAACCGCAATCGGCTGCTTTATTTGTGATGTTTCTATTTTTCTTTGATAGTGAATGATGTGATCATTTGTTCGAATTCTTCATTCGATAAAGGCGGGACAGCTGCGTGTAGTTTATAAATATGATGGTCATATACATATACTGCGTTCTTGAAGACTGTTATTGAATCCTTCTGATATGTCGATTGAATGGAATATCGGTACAAAGACGCCCCTTCAATCGTTTCTTTTGTAACATCTTCGAGTAGAATATTGCTGGCTTCCTCAAATGAAAGAGTTCGCTCAATTTCGGAATTTACCCACTCTTCCGTACCATCTTCCGGGATATCGAATTTACGGATAGACAGGTACTTGCCAGTACTCGTTTCACTAAGTGTCGTATCACTCAATTGATCCCATAGTTTTGGATACTGTATGGACCAACCGTCATTGCTTTCGTACTTTAAGTATCCAGAAGTTATGTCTGAAGTCGGGGCCGTACTATCAATTGAGTGATTTGGGCTGATGGTTGGATTCGTTAGTGAATCGTTGTTTGAACATGCCGTTAGATAAAGGAATGTCATCGAAAGTATGAAGCCTAACCGTGGTTTATTCAAAATAATCACCACCAATCACCGGTTATATTTAAAGGGAAATAGCGATCTCCACTTTAGATATTTTGATTGTATATTCAGAGTTTGTTTCATAATTGAAAGTATCATTAGAATTGGATTGAGCTCTTAACTCCAGATATTTTTCAAGCACTTCCTCTGCCTCTGCCTGTTCAATGTAAAGGGACAGTACCTCTCTGGTTGCCGTCAAAGCGGCTTCGGATTCGTGACGAATAAATATTGTCACCAAGTTATTTTTTGTCGTGTGTAAAATAAATGAGGCAGAATTCTCTCCATTATACTGTTCTTCAAAAATATCTACAGCAGAGAACATGTGATCATATTGACCAGTTCTCAGTTCTAGTCCAGAGATAGCAGGTAAGTTTGAGATTACTTCAGTGAATTGAATTGGTGCGTTAGAATTCATAATAACGGATTTTGGATATTTAATCTTAGGTTGTTCATTCAATGTTGCTCTCAGGGATAAACCTGTATCAACTGTACGTTGAATCATGGTTACCGCCTCGGCTCTTGTAAGTAATTTTGTTCCCTGGTAATGTTGAATGTCGACTTCCCCGTTACTGCTCGTGCCACGTGCAATCTTCTGTTTGTACAAGAAGGATATTGACTCCGAAACGATATCTTTTTCATGGGCCAAGCCCAAATTAGCAGCTAAGTAAACGGCCACTTCATTCCGATCTAAAGGCAGGCTAAGTTTATAATACAATGGCATATTTCTTTCTTCAGCATCTTCATAAGGAGATTTCTTTAGGTTGTTTACTCTTCCCAACATAGTCAGGAACTGCTCCTCTGTAACATGGTCATCAGGCCTAAATGTACCGTCTGGGAATCCAACAATAATCTTGTTTTCGGTTGCCCAAGCTACAGATTGAGCATACCATTGCCCTTCCTTTACATCGATAAAGCCATTTGACTTCGCTGAAACTTGACCAATCATTCCAAAACCCAATAAACACAACGAACTAAGTAATAATATCGTCTTTCTCATCCAATCTAACCCCCACATGAATAATATTCTTCTTCTCCCAATCAAAAGTCAATTTTTGATTTAATGAAGTAGGTAATGATGGAGTCCCGCCATTTTCTTGGTAATATCTATTGTTATAAACGGCGTGACAACCTTCATGGTTGCAAGTATCTGTTCATTTTCCGCTTGGGTAACTTTGATGCTCAAGATAAAAAAAACAGCCGACGATTCGTCAGCTGTCATCCGTTCTCTTGAACATCCCATCTATGTCGATATGTTAGCAGCTTCGGGTGCGGTGCAGGTAAAGGTTCGCTTATGAGCAGACGGAGCTTGACGATCCACTCCTCGAACGAGCTGAATGAGGCGAACGCATTAGCCGTCTCCGGTGATACATAGAGCATTATTGGCTGTGGATACTGCTCCGCCAGATGACGAAGCGCCGCTTCAATTGGAGTATATTTCTTCCGCTTCCCCTCCCAATTCTCAATGGTGATGCGGTTGCTGTCATCACGTTCCCGCCGCCATTGGAACAATCGGTCTTCCCGCTTGTAATACGGCTCCATTGGACGCTTCCACATGCGTCTTGCCGTCTCCTCATGCAGCGGGTACAGCACAAGCTTCGCGAAGCTGCGCTCCCTTGCGAGCAGCGCAGCCCGCTCCAGCTGCTGATCCGATACGTCCTGGAACGTATCATAATACACAAGCGTTCCCTTACGTGATGAGGAGTCCTTCTCGTCACTATAGCCATAAGGCATCTTGCGAATGCTGCGATCCATAGCCAACCTCCATGCGCCAGCTTAATATCGGAGAGCTATAGCGCTCCGACTACTCGATGCGGCACATAGCTTTCCTCTAATGTTGTAATTTCATCCGGCGTTAAGGATACCGTTAGGGCGCCTATCGATTCCTCAAGCTGTGGAATGCTGGTTACGCCAATGATTGGAGCGGATACGGCTTCTTTCTGCAGCAGCCAGGCAAGAGCAATCTGGGAGCGGGCAACACCGCGTTTCTCAGCGATTTCAGCTACCCGATCGGCTATGACGCGGTCGACTTCGGCAGTTGCGTCATATTTCCATTTCTGCGCTTGGTCGGTCTTGGAACGAGAAGTCGTTACGGACCACTCTCTGGCCAGTCTACCGGAAGCTAGCGGGCTATACGGGATAACGCCGATTTTTTCTTCCCTGCAGAGCGGCATCATCTCCCGTTCTTCCTCTCGGTATATTAGGTTCAGATGGTTCTGCATGGAGACAAATCGAGTCCAGCCACGCAGATCCGCGACATGCAGCGCCTTCAGGAACTGCCAGGCATACATGGCGGAAGCCCCTATGTATCTTGCTTTCCCTGCTTTCACCACATCGTGCAGCGCTTCCATCGTTTCTTCAATCGGCGTATTGTAATCCCAGCGGTGAATCTGGTACAGATCCACATAATCAGTGCCCAGCCGCATCAAGCTCTTATCGATCTCGCTCATGATTGCCTTGCGGGATAAGCCTGCACCATTGGGTCCTTCGTGCATACGGAAATGAACCTTCGACGCGATGACAATCTCATCCCGATTGGCGTAATCCTTGAGGGCCCGTCCCACAATCTCTTCACTTGTCCCCATGGAATAAATATTAGCCGTATCAAAAAAATTGATACCGAGCTCCAAAGCTCGCTTGATAATGGGACGGCTGTCCGCTTCGTTCAGCACCCAGGGATGCGACCACCTCTCGGCTACGCCAAAGCTCATGCAGCCTAGGCAGATCCGAGATACATCCAAGCCGGTATTGCCCAGTTTCACATAGTCCATTTCATATCCCCCGCTTTCAAGATTCATGCGCTATTCGCTTGACGAATCCATGATACCACTTAGCATTCACTCAAAGTCAAGTGCTGGATGGATTGTAATGTTTAAGCTTCTCCATAATTCTACGCTTGCGGTACATCATTTTGCCTGCTTCCGTCACGTCCTGGAGAGTTGAACGATTGAGGAATGCGCCGAACAGCATACCTGCGATGGGAATCATCTGAAACAGCTTTTTCCACCCGAAGTTGTCCCTGTACGTGACCATAACCTCGCGCCAGCCCTGAAGCTGGGAAATAACCTGGCCGCTCCTCTCTCCGGAATGAAAGGCGGCTAAATCCTCAAGAATCGCTTTTTTGCCCACGATGACGGAGGAGGAGAATTGCAGGCACTTCACGATGAAGATTCGTTCCGATTTATGAGTTGGATCATAGCCGTAGCTTATGGCGATTTCCTGCAGCGCTTTCAGCGAGAGGCCTAGCAGGAGAGGAATGTCGATGGCCAGCGTAAATAATCCGCCGATACCCGTTGTTGCCCCCTGTACGGTCGCCGCATTGCTGCTGGATTGCATGATGCCGTCAGCCATTTCATCCATTCTGTTCAGCGGCAGCTGCGCGATTCGCTCCATGCAGGCTGTCTCGTCCATGTCGTATTGTGGGAAAAATCTCCGGTACAGCTGCTCCTTGCTGACCAGATAACGGCCGCCATTCTGGATATAGCTTCCGATTTCGTCAAGGGCGGTCCCAATCTTATCCTGAATGAATTTCGGTGTCATTCGATCCAGGATGGCGAAGGGCAGCCTGCCGAGCTTCTCCCAGAAAAAAAGATCCTTCTGGCTCTGCTCCCACTTCTCAATAATGTTCAGTTCCGCCTTCAAATCTGCTTCAGCTTCCAATGGAGCTATCGTCATCAGTTGACACCTCTTTATTCATGCAAATATGATCCGCTAGTTCCAGTATATCGCGGACAATAGATTTGCGGTAGCGGGACCTGAGTCCAGTCAAGATCCGACGCCAGGTAGAAGCTTGGATAACAGGGCTGATTATATACGACATTCTGCCAAGCGACGCCGACTCTGTACTGCGCATCATGCATCAGTGTATACAGCTTGCGGTCCGTGAGCTCCGTGCTGACGTAGATGCGGATGGCGGAGCTGTCCGACGTTCGGACGAGAAGCTCCTCTCTCCAATCTCCCCATACATCCGCGACGAGGCAAGGATTGCCCTTGGTCCCGTTGTTGGAGCGGCAGCCTTCCGCCCTCAGCAGACGGCCTCGTATCCAATCGTCAATAACAACGGGCTCATGGAAGGAGCCGCTTACAAGCTGTGTCGTCATGTCGGCGGCCCACCGAATGCTCATGTTGGTGCCTGGAGCCTGGTCGCCCAGCTTCTTGCCCTTCGCCGACAGCAAGCCGAAGGATTCCTGGCTGTGAATGTCTTCGCTAGACCAGGTTTGCAGGCCGCGGTGCGCGGGATCCACCTGGCCGATCATGCCCCGTCCCACGTCACCGTCCGCGGGAGCTCCGAACAGCACCTCGCCTGTGCGGGCATCCCGAAGCGTGTAGCCGTAAGGCACCCCGGCCCCGCCCTCGTGCACCATGAAGATTTCAAGACCCGGACGGTCGGGGTCGACCTTCGCCACATGCAGAGCGTCGCCGTGTCCCAGCTTGACCTTCAGTCCTGGCAGCCTGCTGCCCTCCGGCATTACTCCCGCAGAGCTGTACAATATGGTCCCGTCATGGTCGATCGTCGCCGCGCCGTAGATAATCTCCTGACAGCCGTCGCCGTCCACATCGGCCACACTGAGAGAGTGAGCTCCTTGTCTGGCGAGCGCCCCGAACGCCCCGTTCCGGCCATCCTGCGTATGGAGGGTGTCGTTGAACGGGTTATTCATCTCCACCCAGCCGCTGTCGACATACCACTGCTCTAGCAGCTCGCTGCCATTCCAGGAGTAGGCGACGACTGTAGACCGGGTGTAGTAGCCTCTGGCGAATATGGCGGAAGGCTTCTTCCCGTCCAGATACGCCACACCGGCCAGGAAACGATCCGCACGGTTGCCCGGCTCAATACGGGTCCAGGAGTAGTCGCCCCACATCAGCCCGTCGTCATGCCGTCCGGGCTTGTAGCGAATGGTCTGAAGCTCCTCTCCCGTCAGGCCATTGAACACGGTCAAATATTCCGGACCGCTCAGCACAAATCCTTCCGATTGCCGAAGCTGGTTACGGCTGCTTCGGCCAGGCGCATACTCATCCATGAAATAATCAGCCAGGACCTCTGCCTCCATACGCGACAGAGGATAGCTGTATCGCTTCGCTATACCGAAGCATTCCTCCAGGGAAGCGGGCCAGCGGCCGGAGATTACCTCCTCATGACTATGCCAGCTCATGAACAGCCCTACTATATGCTCGTAATAATCGGAGCTGCTCAGCCGATAGTCATCCTCATGGGTATAGCCGCTGGCCTCGTCCTCCGGCAGCAGCGTGATGAATGTTTCCGAAGAAGGATTGCCCTGAGCATCGAAGCGTATCATCTTCGTGCCCGGCGCTGTCTTTAGCATGAGCTCAGACCGGCCATCTCCGTCGAAATCGTAGACCAAGAACTGTGTGTAATGGGCGCCTGCGCGAATATTGACCCCAAGGTCAATACGATAGAGCAAGGTGCCGTCCAGCTTATAGCAGTCTATGTAGACCGGTCCTGTATAGCCGGAATGGGAATTGTCCTTGGCGTTGGATGGCTCCCATTTCACAACATACTCGTATTGACCGTCTCCGTCCACATCGCCGACACTCATATCGTTAGCCGAATAGGAATAGGACTCACCCTTAGGCGTAACGCCGTCTGCAGGCTTGCTCAGCGGAATATCCCAGTAAGCCTCCTTCCAAGGGGTGACCGCGGCGCTGCAATCCAGCTCTTGGCCTTCTGCAACGGCGCATACCGTATATTCGGAGGCAGCGTCGCCCCCGCGATCCAGATAATTGGTGCTGTCCAACACATCTGCGATAGGAACACCATCGCGATAAACGCGGAAATCTGTTCCGGTTAGGCCGCAAGCGGAGGAGCCCGTCGCTTCGTGTCCCAGCAATCGCCACGTTAGGAATATGCCCTCGGAAGTACACATGGCAGCCAATCCTCGGTCCAATGCTTCCAGCTGTATCATGATGTCGCTTCGCCCCTTTCGCCGATTGAATCCAATGCTTCAGGCACATATTCGCCTATCCACTCCAGACAGACAATGACGTTAATGGACCATTGGGAGACCGTATTAGTCGATATCCAAGGGATTTCACGAATGCTCCGGACGAACGCCTGACGAGGCACCTCCTGGGATTCCAAGGGCATATTCACGCTCCAATTGTATGGACTGTGCAGCAGATAGGCCCATGCCTGCTGAGCAAGCTCGACATTAGCCAATCTCATGGAGGCAAAGGCCATCATGGCGGTAGACAGCATAGGGATGTTCCAATCCTTGCCTTGAAGCGCGCCTGACGTTCGGCGAATTTTCTCTTCCTTGGGCAGATTGTAGAACTCTCCGTATTCCGCAAGCATGGTCTCCCATTCCGGATCCTGCAGCAAATGCGCCATCTCCGCCCACACCTGCGCTCCGCCCATGCAGATCATGAGATGATGCCCATAGTTCTCCTCTCCCATATAGAGGAGCTCGCCAGTTTTGGGCTCGTACCCGAATACGGGACCGGACAGCAGCCGGAACGGCATCCCCTTCAGGCATTCGACTCCCCGCAGCATTTTATCCCGGTAGGACGTATCCTCATATCGTTCCCACTGTGCGAGCCAATTCGAGCAGAAAGCTGCCCAGTCCGGACCGCTGCGCGTGTGCGTGGGGAATTCGTCCTTGCCGAAGTACGCACGCATGGGGTCCAGTCGAAGGGTGGCATAATCCGCATCCTTCGCCTCGTCCATCATATCGCCAATCCGCTCGTCCGCTGTCAAATAATAATAAAAGGTATGCAAGCCTGCCATCCCGATTCGCGCTTCCTTGCAGCCGCAGCCCCAGTGCAGCACGTTATGCCGGGAGCCAAGTCCCGCATATTCGCCGATGTGATACACATCCACCTCGCTCGTATGCCTCGTCATCGCCTCAGCCAGTCGGAAGATGTCCGCTCGCCCCGAGCGAAGGAACATATACCACAGCCATATGTTCGGTGCCAGCTCCGTATTCTGCCAGGCGCAGCCCCCGACATCGTAACGCCAGGTGTGCCTGACGGGATCGTAGCTGTGCATCACGTCTCCATAATCCCAGAAGCCGTACCACCTTCGCTGCTCGATCTCCTCCTGATAGAACCCGATCAAGTGGTCCAGGGTATCCTCCAGCTGATCTTTCACCGGTGTAGAGCGGTCAGGGAGGCTCCAGTGGCCAAGCGCTCTCGTCTCGTAATAACGTGAAGGCTCGCAGACGAGCAGCGGCGGCGACTCCTTCTCCCGAACCATGGCATCCAGGAGGTCATGCTTAGGCGAGTGCTCGCAGCACCAGATTGTCAGCTCGTTCGTATTGCCCACGCCGTATGGCGTGCTGCGCAGCTCATCTGCGCCTTCATAGCAGGAGTGAACATGCGTTTCGGTATCATAGTGCCTCAAATCCATCGCAGGAGCATCGGGTGGCCAGAACCAGGCCGTCAACGCCGCCTCATCGCCCGTGAGACCCGATGCCTCCAGGCTGGAGGGGAACTTCTCCCAGAATCGGCGCACCCCTATCGCCAAGCCTCCTCCTTCGCTCCCAGCGTAGAGCAGACCGCCTGACCTCCTCCCGGACACCGCGGAAATCCAGCTGCAGCCTTCCTTCGTTCGCTTCTGAATCGTGTACGAATCCGAGGCGTTCTGGCTCAGCTTGAAATCGCCCCATTCCGGCGAATCGTTCAGCAGCGCCAACAGCTCAGTGTCCTCCTCTCTGTCAAGGGCGATGTATGAGCCCGCTGTCTGCAGCTCATATAGCTCGCGCTGTCTATCGGGCAGCCGGAATGTCATCAGCCCCTTGGGCGATTCGCTGAACCAGCCGGTGTCGCCGGCCAGGCGGACATGCCTGTTATACAATGGCCCGCTCATTGGAACATGGAAGCGAATGCCGAGACCCCTCAGGAAATCCTGATGCGGATTGCCGTCGTATAGGAAGGTATGGACAACGCGAACCGAGGCTTGCTGCGTATAGAATATGAACCTCAGCGTGAACGGCAGCCACTTGCGTTCGCTGTTGGATGCTTGATGACGCCCCTCCAGCTTCACGACAGCTCTGATCGGACCATCCTGCTCCACCGATGCTCGTTCAACGACGCTATGCAGCGTCTCCTGCAGAAGCATTCTGCGGCCTGATGTGGCATGCTGCTCCTCGCGCATGCCGACCAGCTCTCCGCTTGAGCATACCGTCTTCCCGCCGATTTGCAGCGCTTGAATGACGGATGAGCCGGAGCGGCTTAGTCGGCAGACGACAGCGCCGGTATCGACTTCGATATACTCGTCCCTCTCCAGCACCGTCAGGCTTGCCGAAGCAGCCTCCGTACCGGTGCACCTCTGCAGCGTATAACCTGGCTGGGCCGAACCAGCTGCCAGCGATGCCGCATGTGCCGTCCACTTCACGCTTCCATCCGGCCAATATGCCGTCGGCCAGGTCTGCAGAGGAACGCTTGATTCATGGATGCCCCGCAGCGTTAGCGGCGTGCCCCGCTCCAGCTCTCCCCGCTTCCACGGCACCCCCCAGGTAACGCCGGCAGGCAGAGCGGGGCGCTCCTCCAGCCAAGACAATGCTATACTCCCGTTTTCGTTCATTCCTCATCATCTCCCTGCGTTTTGATTAACGGCTGCCATTCCAGGCTGGCATATGAAAGAATAGACAGTGCGGCGCCTAACGCGCGGCACTGTCTATCCACCTTATTGCTTCGATTCCTTGTACAGCTTGTTGATCTCCGCGATATAATCGTCCCCGCCGGTTGTTCTCCACAGCTCGATGGCCTTGTCCAGACCCGCGTCGTCGATCTGGCCGACGATATATTGAATTCGCGCGTCTGCAATAATATTATCGAGCTGCTGTCCCTTCTGCGCGTATACTTCTGATACAAGCGGCTGTGCAGGGTTCGCAACAACGATATCTTCGTTAGCCTTTTGAACCTCGGCAATCATTTTGTTAATCTCTGTCTGCTCCAGGGTCGGCGCGTCCGGTCCGATAAACGTCAGCATTTGGTTCAGACCGTTATATTGCTGCAATAAGCCCGCGTCCAGGTTCTCCTTCGGCACGATATAGCCGTCCACCATGTCGTAGTGCGTGCCCTCTATGCCATAGCCAAGCAGATTCTGCATCTCCACGTCACCCAGCTTATCGATGAAGCTGAGAACCTTCTTGAGCTCATTCTCCGTCTTGACGGCAGTCTTCGAGATGGCGAGCATGCCCGCGTAACCTGTCGTTGGCATATCCCGATGTCCCTTCGGACCGACCGGCGCCTGGAATACATTCGTATAAGAGCTGTCTCGCGGCGCTTTCTCCTGCATCGGGCTGTTGAGGCGGCGAGCGTTGTCCGCTACGTCCACAAACGCGCCGGCCTTGCCGTTCACGAAGGGATCATTCCACACAGCGGAATCCATGACTGCAAAGTCTTCATTGACTAGTCCTTCTTCATACAGCTTGCGGAAAAACTTCAGCGCTTCCCGATATTCCGGCGTCATATGCGCCGGCACCAGGCTGCCGTTGCCGTCTTCTCCCCAGCCGTTCGGCGCTCCGAACCATACCTGCATGATGTCCCACGGTCCAGCGTACTTGGTAATGACAATGCCGTAGGTGTCAGCTTTGCCATTCTGATCGGGATCCTGCTCCTTGAACGCCTTCAGAACGTTGTAAAACTCATCGATTGTTTGGGGTGGCTGCAGGCCCAGATTATCCATCCACACCTTGTTAAGCGTAACCCCCATGCGGCCCAATACGCGTTCCCGGTAGATGCCGTAATTTTTGCCATCGATGGAGGAGTTGCTCAGCACAATATCATTAGCCAGGCTTAGATTAGGGTAATCCTTCAGATAAGGCCCGACCTCCCAGAAGGCTCCTGCACGCGCCGCGCTGATGAAGCTGGGCGTCTTATCCACGACCATAATAGACGGCAGCTGGCCTGAGGCGAGCGTGATGTTGACCTTGTCAGGATAAGAGCTGTTCGGCACGAATTGGATGTCCAAATCCGTATTTGTATAAGCCTCTAGTTGTTTGATGACCGGGCTGTCGTTATTAGGGAGATTCGTGTCGAAGGATTGCATCATAATGCTGATTTTGTAGGGCTCCTCCTTGGCGGAATCCCCGTTGCCCTCGGCACCGGTGTTCTGCGAGCTTGTCGGCGTCGCGCTTGCCTGGTTGCTGCCTGCTCCTCCATTATTGCCGGAGCAGGCCGACAGCAGAAGCACGCTAGACAAGACGATGAGTGCCAGACTTCCCTTTAACCCCGCTTGCTTTCTTTGCATAATATTGCCCTCCTCTATATGATTGGATGGTGCTATATAGATATCACGAATGTGATCATCTAACCTCATTAACCCCTCTAGCCCTTGATGGAGCCCAAGAGCACGCCCTTGGCGAAATGCTTCTGCAGGAATGGATACACCATGAGAATCGGCAACGTGCCGACGACGATAACCGCCATCTTCACCGACTGATCCGGCGGCTCCACGAAGTTTGGATCCATCGCGCTCATATCGCCAGCCGCCATCTGCGACAGCATGACGATCTCCCTCAGAATGACCTGCAGCGGCCATTTCTCATGATCGTTCAGGAACAGCAGAGCGGAGAAAAAGTTGTTCCAGTGGCCTACCGCATAGAACAGGCCAAACGTCGCGATAATGGGCTTCGACAGCGGCAATACGATGCGCCACAGGACGCCAAGGTCGGTGCAGCCGTCGATTCGGGCGGATTCCTCCAGACCTGGGGGAAGCTCCTGGAAAAAGTTTTTAATAATAATCATATTAAACGCACTGATAGCCCCTGGAAGAATGACAGCAGCATACGTATCCAGCAGTCCAAGCTCCTTCACGACCAGATATCCAGGGATCATGCCGCCGCTGAACAGCATGGAGAAGATAACCAGATTCATTATGACATTGCGCCCTAGCAAATCCTTGCGGGAGAGCGAATAAGCCATTGTGAAGGTGAACGCCAGGTTCGCCAGCGTGCCGACGACCGTAATAATGACGGAGTTTATCATGCTGCGGGATACGGTATCCGTAGAGAAGATATAGTGATAGGCGGATAATGACGGGTCCCGGGGAAAGATGAAGAACTCCCTCTCCATAAGCTCCACCTCCGTCGCAAACGATCCGGCAATGATGTAGATGAATGGAAGAACCGTCACCAATGCCAGAAGGCCGAGGAAGAAGTAATTGAAGCCGTCGAATATTTTTTCACTGATGGTATCATGTTTCGTATTCACTTCGATTCACCCCCGCTTCCTTAGAAAATGCCTTCTTGCCCAAAACGCTTGGCCAGACGATTGCTGCCGTAGATGAGCAGTATGCCTACGACGGACTTGAACAAGCCGATGGCGGTGCTGTAGCTGAACGCTCCCTGCGTGATGCCGACGAAGTATACATAGGTGTCGAAGACATCGGCGACCGATCGGTTAAGCGAGTTGGTCATCAGGAAGATCTGCTCGAAGCCGTTGTCGAGGAAGCTGCCCAGCCGCAATATCAACAGAATGACAATCGTGCTGCTGATAGCGGGTATCGTAATGTAGATCAGCCGTTGGAATCGGTTGGCGCCGTCTACAACGGCCGCCTCATATTGCTCCATGTCCACAGAAGCCAGAGCGGCCAGAAAGATGATCGTACCCCATCCGGAATCCTTCCACATCATCTGAAGAATGATCATGGGCCGGAACCAAGAGGTGTCCGCCAGGAAATTAATGGATTGCCCCGTAATAAGCTCCACCAGCTCATGAAGGATGCCGCCCGACGTTGTTAGGAACACGTATGTCATGCTGGCCACGATAACCATGGAGACGAAGTGCGGCACATATACAAGCGTCTGGACGATTCGTTTGAAGTAAGCCAGCCGGACTTCATTCAATAGCAGCGCCAGAATAATCGGTGCCGGGAAGAAGAAGATGAGATCATATACGGCCAGAATCAGTGTGTTGCGCAGAAGCCGGAAGAAGTCCGGATTTGCGAAGAAATTTCGGAAGTGCTCGAAGCCTATCCATTCACTGTTCCAGAAGCCGAGGAACGGCTGATAATTCTGGAAGGCGATCAGAACGCCCCACATCGGCAGGTATTTGAATACTAGGAAATAAAGCAAACCAGGCATTAATAAGAGATACAACCACTTGTCCTTCTTCAGCTTCGACAACCAACGCCTCCGCCCGGGATCGGCTTGTTGCTTTGGCACGTTAGCATTCGATCGCAGCGCCGTATTCATCCACTCACCCTTTCTTTGTCTTTCGCGGCGAAATGTTATCGCTTACAATTCGAGTATCCCCTCTGCGGCAGGGACTTTCAATTGTTCTTTTTTGCATAAGAAAAGCCTTGCTGCACAAGGCTTTTCAGTAGGTATGGAACTATTTTGGCGAAGTGGTACTCTTTTGTTCCACCCCGTCATTCTAGGCTTCCGCCTGCTCCCTGAATTGTCCTGGGGTAATGCCTACCTGCTTTTTGAAGATTCGGTTGAAGTAGCGCTGCTGGTACCCGACCTCCGAAGCGATGTCGTTGATCTTCAGATCCGTCTCGCGCAGCAGCGTCTTCGCCTTCTCAATTCGAAGCTCTGTCAAGTAATCAATAAAGTTGATGCCCGTAAATTGCTTAAAATATTTGCTCAGCGAATATGAGTTGGTGCCAACCATGTCAGCGCATTGCTCCAGTGAGATTTCCGTTGTGTAATGCGCATGGATGAAGTCAATCGTCGCTTCGACCATACGCTTAAGCTCAGTGTTCGCTCTTGCCTCTCTCTCCTCAATAAATGGCGCAATAACCCTCTTCTTCATCCACCGAAGCATCTTCTCCGGCTCCCGAATCTGCGATAAGTGGGCGAACATGTTCTCCCCGCCGAACAGCTGATGAGCGCTGATGCCCGATTGCAGTATGGCATGCTGAATCGTCCCGAACAGCTGCAGCATGCTTTGCTGCACCAGAATTTCCGTGCCGCGGGCGGAGAGCACCTCCTCCAAGAACAGCGTGACGAGTCTCTCCGTCTCCTCCTTGTCCCCGGCTCGCATAGCATGGACGATATCGCGCTCCAGCGTGAACGGATAATGCAGCTCGCCTTCGCCATTGCCGGAGTGGGCGTTCAGCTTGTCCATTTGAATATATTGATTCTGGTTCACGAATTTACGGTAACCCGTCGCGCGTTCAACGTTCATGAACATATCGGGGACCTGCTGAATGCGATCAAGCTGACCGCTTATCGTAATGGTCACCTGCATTTTGATAATACTGTTGATCGCTTTCGTAATGTCCGCGCCTAGTGCTTGAAGCCGATCCGATACCGGAGTATCCTCTGGATACATGACCAATACGGCTACCGTCAAATCATGAAAGTTCATGACGCTGAATTGCTGGAATTGATGAGCAGCCAGCTCTTCAATAATATTGGAGGCTGCGAAGGTGACCAGGCTTTCGTCGCCTTGCGAGAACCGTTCTGTCAGAACGTCATAGCCTGTCAGCTGGATATGCAGAATTCGGAATTGATGGCGTTCAATATCCCAGCCATAGAGCTTCATTCTTGTCTTCAAATCCCGTTCCGTATAGGAGCTGAGATGCCCTTGAAGCAGCTGCAGCAGGAAGCCCGCACGGACATGCGTTCGTTGATCCTCCAGCCGCGCGCGGAGATTCAACCTGTCATCATGAAGCTCATTCCATTGATGCTCCAGGAATTGGAACTCGTCCATGCCGCGCTCCAGCTCCTTGCCCTTATGTCCCGTCAGAAGCTGAAGCAATCTCTCCACAGGCGAATACATCCGTCTCGATGCCAGCCAGGACAGCGCAAGCGCAAGCAGCAGGCCGGAAGCGCTGACGATAAATATCGTATTGGAGAGAGACACAACAGTTGATGTAATTGTTGTAATCGGCGTTGCGGACACATACGTCCATTCGGTGTTCAGCCGCACCAGCTTGCCGTAGGAGACGGAATACGTAATATCCTCTTGCTGATGGATGAACGTTCCCCTCGTTTCTTGCCGCAGGAGCACCTCGGCACGGAGCTGTTCGTGGAAGGCTGTGCTCTCGGATTGGTCGGAGACGAGCAATTCCCCTCGCTGATCCAGAAGCATTGTCAAGCCTTCGTTATAAGGCGTAAGCGTCTTCAATAGATTCATCACTTTATCGCGCTTCAGCTCTGTAACAAGCACTCCGAACGGCGAGCTGCTTTCCCCCGGAATTTTGTGAACCAATACAATCGGCTTGTCGGCATCGGCGGCTTCCGATTGCTCCCCCGAAGCGGGCAGCTTGTCGGTCCAGTATATGTTGGTTCCTTCTTTGATCAACTGTTCGTAACCGGCAATTTGCGTACGATTCCCGAGCTTATAGAATTCAGGCTGGAACAGCGCCGTATCCTCCCCGTCAATAAACAGCTGGACTTGTTGAATGAGAGGATGAGAGCCCTGCAGCATAAACAGCGTTTTGGTAATATCCCGGGTGTCCTTGAAGTGGTAGACAAAGTCAAGCTCCTTCAGATTGGAGCCGAATCGCGGGTTGAATGCCCAATGCGAGATATCCAGCTCTACAGACCCGAACTGGTCGTCAATATTTTGCGCTCTCTCCTGGATCTGGTTCTGATGCAGCTCGCTGATATTCCTCGCCATCGGACCAACCGCGAACCAGTAGGTTGCGAATCCGATAATGAGACCAGGAATGCTTGCGGCCAATAAGAACCAGATGAAGCTCTTGCGATAGAAGCTCCGGCTCGGCTTCCCTGACTTGATCCAGCCGCCCATTCGCAGCAGCATATTGTTTCACCATCCTTCAAATTGTAAAGAAACCGCTTACAATATGATTGGGGGTTCCCCGCATGTTTGTAAAAGTATACTAGATCGCTGGAGGATGCACCATATAAAAAAATGGAGCTTTGTTAACGTGCATGCTCCCGACCATTATAATGACGCGCAGTATCCCCTGCAATTGCACATTTTTGCAGAGGCTGTTTGAT
The DNA here is from genome assembly GCF_040834005.1 of Paenibacillus sp. PL2-23. NCBI lineage: Bacteria > Bacillati > Bacillota > Bacilli > Caryophanales > Paenibacillaceae > Paenibacillus > Paenibacillus sp. PL2-23. The sequence continues at coordinate 3,011,582 of NZ_CP162129.1, read as the reverse complement.
GAAGGTTTTGCCCCTCTCACAATCAATGAAAAAACGGACCGTACCGGCATGCGAGGCTCGCTCACCGAGACGGTCCGTATCACAGTGCTCATACAGGTTGCTCCGGATGCCTATACGCCTGTGAACAGCAAACTCATGTCTTCGTTCCCGTTCTTCGTCTTCCACCCATTGAAGCCGGCCGCGTCGGTAATACCAGCCTTGAATGAGAGCTCATATACCCGGCCGGGCGTCATATCCTTGGTCAGCTTGAGCGTCACCTCAGTGACAACCAACTGATTGTTATTGGGCTCGGCACGATCAATAGCCACAGCGGCGCCTTCTTGCTCCCTCAGAAGGAACGCGGCAGCGCTGACGTTCTTCACCGGCTCGCTGAACACAACCTTTATGGATGTGCGGTTCAATACGATGATCTGCTTCGCATAAGGCGCTTCGTTGGCGGTGATCGTCCCGGCGAAGGTGGCTTCGTTCGCGCCGTCCTGTGTCAGCAGCGACTTAACGCCTGTTACCTTGGCCGTGTATACATGGCCTGGCTGGAACAAGCCGGGATTGCTGGCGCTGCCCGTCCGGAATTGAACGGTCACCATCCGGTTCGAGCCGGGCTTGCGAACGGCATATTGGCTCCAGCCGGACATCAACACATTCGAACCATTGTCCTTCAGAATGGTGGCGGTTATGGCCGAGACGTCCGCGTCTGTCACATCTCTATCGAACGCAGCCTCTATTGTATTCTCATTGACCGCGGTCACACTTTGAAGCTTTACCGGAAGGACTGGATTGGAGATGCCTCCGAACAGCAAGCCGGACTTTGTATCCATCACGTTGCCAGCAAGATCGACAATGCCTGACACAGTTAGGGTGTATACGGTTTTGTCTTGCTGCGCCGAAGTGCGCAGCGTGATGGTCCGCCCTTCGTTGTCCAGGCTAGCCGATACAATCGACAGACCCGGTATGCTGTATCTTCCAGTCTGTATGGCGATGTCCCGCTGAACCTTCTCGCTGAATCGGATGGTAAGCGACGCGTCAGCATTTACCTTGAACTCCGACTCCAGGATCGTAGGCTTCGAAGCATCATCGCTGCCGATGATAGACAGGTCTGTTCGCGTATCCATGATGTTGCCGGCGAGATCCTTTACATTCTTAACGGTAAGCGCGTATCTCACGTTATCCGTTTGCTTCGATGTGGTGATCGTGACTTGTCTTCGGTCGGAGGAGTGCTCCAGCTTCGTCAGCTTCAAGCCGCCCGTGAAGGAATAGTTAGCGGGATTGGTAGCCGTCCCGTAGTCTACCGGCTCCGAGAAGGTCAAGACATAGACGCGTGCCGTCACTCGGTCGAACGCCGTAATGGTGGGTTTGGCCATATCCGATCTGGTCGAAGTGTAGGTCCATGCTTTCCCATCAATAATCAAAAAGTGCTTCCGATTCTCCTGCTGATACCCCGTCGTCAGATATACGGATAAGCCATCGCCGCTGACTGTCGCCACAAGAATAGGCACGACGTTGCCCAGGTCATCCCTCAGGGTGAAACGGCCGATGTCCGCCGAACCGGCCTGCGCCTTCAGGTTGACTCTAATGGACTGGACGTTCAGCGCTTCAACGGACTTCACGTCAAGCATGCTTCCCCAGCCCATATACACCGCATAAATGGCTTCCACGAGCACGGCTCGCGTAGCATGGACGGTATAATCGTTCATGGGGGCAATCCAACCCTTGCTTATGACGGTTCCGACAGCTGTTTTCGCCCATGGCGATACGTTGCCCGCGAAGACGACATTGGGGTAAGCCGACACATGATTGATTTTGAGCAGCACGACCGCCAGCTCCTCCACCTTAACGGGGGCGGTTGGCTCGAACCGGTTCTCTCCCTTGCCGACCATAAGGCCTGCATGCCTGACCGCTTGCACGGATGAATACGACCAGCGAGTTTTCAGAACATCCGTAAAGCGGGGCGTGGTTGTAGCGTTCGGCAAATCCAGCAGTCTGTGAAGCACGGTCGCAAATTGCTCGCGGGACATGGATTCGTGCAGGCGGGACGAGCCGTCCTCGAACCCGGTCATAATGCCCTCCCGCTTCAGCGCCTGGAATTTCTCTTCTGTCGTCAGCGACGCCGCTCCTGCAGCTGGTATGGATAGTCCCACAAACAGGGTTAAAGCAAGCCATGCCAAAGCCATTCTCCTCATCATCGGGGCTCCTCCTATAGGTTTCATACTTGATATATCTTTGACGCCGACCTTCAGGGAAAAGTTACTGACAAAGGAAGCAACATCCAAAACTAGTCAGGATTCGACCAAACCTGAGTAAGGTGGCTTAGAGGCAGGGGTATTCTCGGTGTCTATGATAAAGGTCATTTAATTGTAGAATGAGAAACTGAGCAAGAACAGGCTGCCTCCCCCGAGGCAGCCTGTTTCCCATTTAGGGAGCGAATAACTGGGAGAGCGTAGGCAGGGGATGAATCGGGAATTTTGCTCATGGATAGACACGAACATTTGTGCTATAATTGGAATAGGTTAACATTCATCTCTTTTGCAGCGAGGTGACGAATCAGACGATGCTCCAGCATAAAGCCTTCAAATTTCGGATCTATCCTAGTCATGTACAAATCATGCAACTGCGCAAAACGTTGGGTTGCTGCCGCTTTGTGTTCAACCACCTCCTAGCAAAATGGAGTCAGACCTATCAAGCTACAGGCAAAGGTTTGTCCTACAACACCTGTGCAACGCAGCTTCCTGAAATGAAGCGCGAGTGGTCGTGGTTGAAAGAAGTGGACAGCATTGCCCTGCAGTCGGCTGTTCGAAACTTGGCTGACGGATTTCAGCGCTACTTCAACAAGCAGAACGATCTACCTCGGTTCAAGAGCCGCAAGTATCCCGTACAAAGCTATACGACGCGATATACGAACGGGAACATTGCCGTGAAGGGAAACCGTCTGCAACTTCCCAAGCTCGGCTGGGTACCCTATGCCAAGTCAAGAGAGATCGAAGGCCGGATCCTATCCGCTACCGTACGACTAGCCCCAAGCGGCAAATGGTTTGTATCGTTGGTATGCGAGGTTGACATCCAGCCTCTTCCTTTAACGGACAGCATACTTGGCATTGACGTGGGTATCAAGTATCTTGCCGTGCCTTCGGAAGGTCCTGCAATGGATAATCCAAGATATACATTGCGATATGAACGGCTGCTCACGAAATGGCAGCGCATCCTTGCAAGAAGGAAACAAGGCGGAAGTAACTGGTCTAAAGCGAAAAGAAAAGTCGCCCTCATCCATGAAAGGATTCGAAATAGCCGATTAGACGCGATGCATAAGCAGACTACGAAATGGATCCGTGAAAACCAAACGATCTGTCTCGAGGACTTACGTATTGCAAACATGATGAAACAACGACACCTCGCCAAACACATAGCAGATGCATCCTGGGGTGAAATGAGCCGTCAACTGCATTACAAAGCCAAGTGGTATGGGCGAACGATCAAGGAAACACCGGTATTTGCGCCAACGAGCCAAACCTGTCACGTCTGTGGGTACAAGCAAGCAGAAGTGAGGGATTTGAGCGTGCGGGGATGGACATGTGTATCTTGCCAAACGCCACATGACCGAGATTGGAATGCGGCACAAAACATAAAGGCCATGGCCCAGTAACGAATAAAATAGGAACTGTGGGAACCACAGGGATCGCTTGGTGTACGATATTTCAAAAAAATATCGCTACGACTTTGTTCCGTGAGGAGCAGCAACCCAAGAATCCTCCACCTCTTAGGTGGCGGGAGTGTTCAATGATAAGTTTAAGCTCTTCCTTACTATAATCTTTAATTTTATTCACGGCGCCTTCCGACACAAGCTGAATGTCATATTTTTTCTCAATATAATGCTGAAGCTCCGCCATTTCTTCCTCGGTCATATCCAGCAGCGACTTTTGTCCATTTATCTGGCCAAGCATAATGCCGATGACTTCACCGGCAAGCGCTGTATTGGCTTGAATACGCGCGCTTCCGTATGCTGGAGCGGAGGCCCCTACATTTTTTCCGGCGACGACGACATTGGCATAATCCTTCAGCATAAAGGATCGTAAAGGCATGCCATATTGATCCGGTCTGCCTAGACTGACCCCCCAAGGACTCTGCTGAATACCCTGAATATCCAGCGGATAACCGCCAATGCTCACATTGTCCCAGAACATGGTACCCGATAACAGGTCTGCTGCTGTGAGAACATATTCTGTCTCGTAGCGGTCATAATCTCGAATATAGAGATAGTCAGGAAAGTCATTAATTGCGGCTTCCTCCCATCCAGGCAGCTTTTGCTGCAAATGCAGGAGCACCCGTTCCGTTTCAGACTTCCCTAAGGCAACGGCTTCTTGCACACGCGCTTCGTCCGTAGGCTCAACATTATGAATCAGCAATGCGTTAATTAAGGCTTCTCCATCCCCTTGGTTCAGAATATTTAGACCGCGCAAAAATATGTCCTCCCGGCTGGGCGTGAAGCTCCCTCCGACCTTGCCAAAGCCCCACGTAAAGGTATCCGTTACGAAAGTATAGGCCCCATACTTGTCCGCTTTGGCAGAATCGTCTAATGCGTTTACTTCCTTTTGAAACCTTTTCCAGTCAACGCCCTTGAACTTCATCATAAGCGAGGAAGCCATATACGCCTTGCCGTCCACTTTGAAAATGGTTTCAACCCCTGGAATTCGCGTGTCAGATAGTCGGCTTGATAAATAAGCAGCATCGGTGTTCTCCACCCAGTACTTGGCCTGTATCGTTTTTATTTCACCTGAGCTTTTTTTGTACGTGAGCGCCTTCACTTCTTTTCTTTCCCCTTGATTCATTTGTACATCAACGATTTCAATGCCAGACTGAATGGGAATGCCGGACAGCAGTTCATCTACGTACACTTGAAACTCCTCAAGCTTGCGAATGTTTCCCCTCTTAAACTCCTGGAACAAGGTTTTCACTTGGCCTTGCAGAAGGGTATTGCCAGCATCATCGGTGGGCTCATCCAAATACAGCATTTGTCCCTGCAGCAGCTGGCCGCCAACCTTCTCCCTTGGATCCAGCATCAGCACCTTCAAGCCTTCGTCATGTGCAGCGCGTGCCAGATAAGCCCCCTCTAGCTCAGAGCCTATGATCACAACATCGGGATCCTCCGTCTCCGGATCAAAGGAAATCGCCGGTGAATTTCTGTTAAGGGATTTATTGCATTGTTTAAAGCGCGGCTTCTCTTGTTTACCTTCTTATGAGAGGAGTGAGAGCTATGATACGAGATTCCAAGCTGTATCTGCTATTCAAAAATGTCTATTGCCGATTCCGAGATGATGATGTGCCTGCGTTAGGGGCGCAGCTGACGTATTATTTCATTTTGTCGTTTTTCCCCTTCCTGATCTTTGTGGTGAGCCTGATGAGCTTCGTTCAGTTGTCCGGCGACAGCGTTGTTGCTGAGCTCATTCGACTGCTTCCGGAGCAGACAGGCGAAGCCATTGAGGGCATATTGCAGGAGGTCACAAGCGATAGCAGGGGTGCGCTGCTGTCCATCGGTATGATTGCAACGCTTTGGTCAGCGTCCAACGGTGTCAATGCGGTAATTAAGGGCGTTAACAAAGCTTATGATGTCGAAGAAAGCCGGCCGTTCTGGAAGGTGAGAGCGATCTCGCTGGCGGCGACAGTGGTGCTGGCTATTGCTATTATGCTGGCCATTGTTTTGCTTATTTTTGGGGAGGTCATCGGGAGGTTTATATTTAATTGGTTCCCATCTCCGGTTGGCTTCGGTCCGATCTGGGACACGTTGAAATATGTTGTACCCATTTCTTTTATGATTGTTGTTTTTTCGCTGCTCTATTGGATTGTGCCCAATCGTCTGATTTCCTTCAAATCAGCCCTTCCCGGTGCGCTGTTCGCGACCTTTGGCTGGATTGCGACCTCGCTGCTGTTCCAGTTCTACATCAATCATTTCGGCAACTATTCCAAAACCTATGGAAGCATCGGCGGCATTATTATCCTTCTGATCTGGCTGTATATCAGCTCTATTATTATCATGCTGGGCGGTGAGATCAATGCTGCACTTGCGTCATCCTCGTCAAAAAGGGAATAAGTCGAATAAGCCTATGCGCACCAAAAAGCCGGATCGATAAGAGATCCGGCTTGCTTGTCTTATAATACAGTTCCAAGCGGGTGCTGCTCTAGCTCTATCGCTCATAGCCAGGATAATTGTAGTCCGTATCCTGCAGCTTATGAAGGATATTCATCTCCCGGATGTGAGCCTTCGTCTTGTCAGTCCCCAATGCGAAGATGGCGTGATAGAGCCTGATCAAATCCTCGTTAAATTGATCCGTGGCTTCATCGTGATCAGCCGATTTATAAGGGATGGGAGCTCTCAGGTGGGTCGTCTCATCATCCCGCTCCACCTTTTCCAGCAGTTGACGGAGTCTCTGGAGCTCCTCCTCCGTTCCGTGAACCTCAAGCTGCTCATTCATGGAGGGCTCCGTATTCAGACTTTTGTTGGATACAGATACATACAAGGTTTGTTTTAGCGCCATGTTAGACACTCCTTTCCTTCTGGTAGCCTAGTATCTCTTAAAGCCATAGCGCCATGTTTGAATCACCTCCAGCTTCGTGTTACTGAAGCTGCAGCACTGTTGTTGCTTTGGGATCGAACCATACATAAAGGAAAGGGTTCAGAGTCAAGTCGCCATTCGGCACATTGACATAACGTTCGACCTTCCGATTAGTCCCGTTTCCTCCAGGAGGAGTCGGATTCAACTCGGGGAACATTCTCTCGCCATTGATGTTCAGATAGCTTTGGGTAATGCCTCCGAACAAGGGATTGTCGGAAGCCGACTCCACCATTAGGTCCTTGCCGTCCTTGTAATAAGTAAAGGTAACCGTCGCTCCATGCTGCTCCGTCGTAGCCGTCTTCTTGCTTGCGGAGGGCTGGGCCAATGTGACGGCATGATCCGCTTCTGCGCGCTCCTGCGCTTTTTGACCGGATAGAATGACCTGAATGGGTACAGAACCCCAGGCCTTCTGCTCATACCAGCTCGGGAGCTCGAACCTGCGGTAGTATCTTCCATCTTCCGTTGTGTTGAACCCTGTTCCGCTGTCCAATTCTCGTCCATCAGCAATGAGCTTAACCGTTTCATATTGAATGAGCGGTTGTCCCGGTTCTGGAAAGTTTTGCTTTTCGTCGTACATCAAGCGTATCTCAAGAGGGGTAACAACTAATTCCGTAAATTTCATATAGGAATCATTGACAACCGTATCGGGATTCAGCGTCATCGCAAATATCGCTTGGGCCGCTTTTTTGCCAGCTGCCTTGAAATCAAAGCGCCAGCTGCCCTCTTTCCTTCCTGCCTCCTCCAGAGCGGCAAGCTCGAAGCGTGCTTTAGCAAGATCGGCATCAGAGATGTTGAAGGTGCTTTGACGTAAGAGCACATTCGGTTTCTCAGAGGGGAGGAGGGCTGAATTCTGCGGCTTCAGCACCTGATCGCCTGAGACGAGCTGAAGCTGCGGGTTGTGCTTCAAATAATCGTTAACGCCATTAAGCTCATAACGTACGGTAAGCACATTGTTTTCTCGAATGGTAGAAATTATAGCTATGGACTTGGCAGGGCTGCCCACAAGCTGTACAGCTTTGCCTTGGGACTGAGCTGGCTTAATAGCGACTGGCACGCTGGTATATTTGTAGAAGACTAGATGGTCCAGCGTAAGCTGGTAACGCTCCCTTCCGTCTCCGAGATTGTTCTGGACGGTTGCCAAGCCATACAGACGACCCTCTTCGGGAACATGCTTGAGCTGCACTTGAATACCATCCTCCACACCCTTCTCCGAGGCCAGCTGAGAACGATCGAATGTGACGACATCGTATGCCGGAAGGTCGGTATCGTCCATAGTCAGTAGTATATTCATCCGCTGGTCGTCAGTCGCCACGCCGTTCAGTGTCATAGCGATTCCTCCGCTGGTGACGGTGTGATCCAGACGATTCCCAAGCCCTAGCTCGATTGCGTTATAGGAGCTCTGGCCATTCCACAAGCTTTCCCAGCCGCTGTTATGGACGGATGCCACCACGGGTACTGCGGTCATAATCGCAACCGATGCGGCCAGGATGATGGTTTTCTTCTTGTTGCCGGATATACCTGGACGAGTCGTGATAGGACGCACATGACCTAGCCGCTTCTCAATGCGCCCCCACATGATTTCATAATCGGGTTCCCCGGCTCTTGCGATTGCTTCAAGCTTCTTTTCCACTAAATGCGTCATAGCAATTCTCTCCCTTCCTGTTATAGCGTTCCTCAGCTTCTATCCGCCCTCTTAATACTGCCAACCCTTTATGAATTCGCGATTTGACGGTGCCAAGCGGAATGTCCAGCACCTTGGCCGTTTCCTCCAAGGACAGACCATTGCCGTAACGGAGTGACAAGGCCGCGCGAAGCTTGATCGGGAGCTCCTCCAGCCATTTCACAAACTCATCTTGCTGCTCTCGCCTTATCACCTGGTCATCGGGCTGCAAAGGCAGGGCAGGCTTCCTAAGGAAATAGGATAACAGCTCCTTCTGAAGCCCTCGCTTCCTCCGGCTGTATTGATTCCGGCACAGGTTGGCGGCTATGCGCAGCAGCCAAGCCTTCTCTTCGGTTATCCGGCTCCGGTCTTGTCCAAGCGCCTTCACAAATACCTCCTGGCAAATGTCTTCCGCATCGCTCTGGCTGCTGGACATCAATCGGCAAAGCTTATAAACATCCTCCTTGTTGGCCTCGAACAGCTCTTTGTCGCTTTTCATATGTACCACCTCCCCCGTCTGCTTGGATTGCTGTTTGTTATATAAACAAACAACAGCTCCAAAAGGTTCATTTTGCCGATATAAAAAAAAGCCTTCTCTTCCCCACGAGGAGGAATAAGAAGGCTGGTTGAGCAGACCTTATTGGAATAATGGTGCCGCTATACAATACCCGACAATCATCAGCAGCAAGATCGTAATATGATTTAAGGAGAAAATGAACATCGAGCGCGCCCACTGCTCCTCTTGCTGCCGGCGATAGCCTCTGACGCTCATGACAAGCCATACGAGGCTCAGCAGCGCGTTCGCTGCCGCGATATAAGGGTTGAATGACCAGAACAGATAGCTGCTAAGGAACAGCGCTGCCAAGTAGACGTTCATCTGGAGGTATGTTCTCCGTATACCCTTCACGACGGGCAGCATCGGAATGCCGGCCGCTCGATATTCCTCCATGCGGCGAATGGCAATCGCATAGAAATGCGGCATTTGCCAGATGACCATTAACACGAACAAGGCGATGGAGCCAGGGTGATAAATATCCGGCGAGATAGCGGCCCATCCGATGAGAGGCGGCATCGCTCCAGACAAGCTCCCCACTTCGGTATTGTACACCGTTCTCCGCTTGGTCCACATCGTATAAGGCACTACGTACAGGAATAAGCCAAGAAAGCCCATGAGCGCGGCCAAAGGCGAAGCAATATACAGCGCCACCAGTCCTCCAAGCGCAATCCAGCCGCCAAGGAGAAGTCCGCTCCATACATCAATAATGCCGGATACGGTTGGCCTGTTTTTGGTCCGGTTCATCAAACGATCGATGTCCCGGTCATATAAGTTATTGAAAATGCCGGCGGCTCCGATAACAAATGTCGAACCGATCAAGGCCAGGGCCATATTGCCGATCTTGTCCAGAAACGCAATTTGATGGACATACATCGCCATGCTGAGTCCCGCTATCATCGCGATAAGATTTGATTTCACGATGCCTATTTTGATCGTTTCGAAGAGCACCTTGGTCACTGATGTCGAAATCGGTTCAACGCTCATCGCATTGCTTTGCATCCGCATGACACGAACACTCCTTCTAAGTCGATTCTCAAGTATAGGTTACCATAACGAATCGACCAGATGTTGCATCTTTGCAAACCTCATGAATTTGTCAAAAATGTTTGTCGCTTATGTGAATTTCTTCGTTTGTTTTCTCAAATAGAGATAAAGCGCCAGCAATAAAGCAAGGGATATCATGAATCGGAACGCATGCTCCTTCAGAAACAGCAGGTCGTGCATGAGCAAGGTCTCCATGGCGATGGAGGGCAGCTTCCCAATGATCGTAGCGAATAAATAGACGCCAAATGGAATGGAGCTCGCCAATGCGGCTATCGTCACGAATGCGGAAGGCACCGCGGGCGTAATCCGGGCCAATAGGAGCGCAGTGAATTGCTTTCTGCGGCTCATATCGCGCCATGAGCGCTGCCATTTCCAATTCCTCTGTTGCTTATGTAAGAACCACGTTACGCCTTTTCCATAGAGCCAGTAGGTCACAATGGAGCCTAATATTTCACCGATCCAGGAGATCAGGAAGCCAGGCACAAGGCCGAATATCGCCACATTCGCTCCTGACAGGAAGACGGATGGTATAAAGCCGAATATGCTGATTACCATATTAAGCAGAAGACTGATCAGAATGGCCCATGGGCCCCATTCCCCAAGCCATTCTGTGAGGTTGTTTTGCCAATCATAGGGAAGCAGTGATCGTTCATTCCTTTCTATGCCGTGCTATGACGGGAACACCAGCTGCTGCCCTCGATCATTGTTGCCCACGCGTCCATGCAGGTCAATCGCCTCCTGCGCCTTGGTCAGCATATGGTCGCGCATGGATTGATAACGCAGGTTAAGGGCATCGTAAGCTTGCGTATTGGTGCTCGCCAAGTTATCTTCCGTGACATTCTGCGAATAGATGGGCGCGAGCTGGCCTTCCGTTTGCCAATAGCGATGATAACGGGCCGTGCCAACAACTCGCGTGGAGTGGAGCCGCAGCATATCATTGCCAATGCCGAACAATTCATCGCATAATTTCACTTTTGTTTTGCCCTTTACAGAGAAGGATGCATGGGGCGGAACAGAGTCGTTAAAGGTCGTATAATGATCGTTATTCGTGCCTACAATATTCCCGCCGGCAATCCCCAGGAACGTCAGCCAATTGTACCTAGAGACCGCACATTGCTGTTCATATATATCCTGCATATATTGCAGCGCGTCTTGATTGGTGTAATCCGTACGTTGCCCCAGCTTATTGAATATCTGCATTAGCGTGCCCTGCAGCAGCTTGGGCTTATTCCCATCCGAGAAGTCTCGGAACAAATCGGCCAGCTTATCCAGCTTGTTGGCAAGCTTAACCGCCTTTTGTGCCAATTGTTTCGCTTGCGTCCATTCCCCCCTGCCAGCCGCCTTCTTAGCTTCCTTATGATCATCATTCATTCCCTGCAGCTGACCGTCATCCTTGATCCTCAATCGGGCGAATTCTGCCGTAACGCTTTTGCAAAGCGACAGCTCCGGAAGAAGCTCCTCATACCGCTTTTTGCTTGCTTCGTTTTCGGTTACTTTATTTTGCATCGTATGCATGAGCCCACTGGCTGCGGAGGCGGTTTGTCCTGCTTCAACCCACAGCTTATTGGACGCCATATCATCCGCTTTCTGAACCTCTGTCAGGATCGCGTCTTGTCCCGATACGCCAATGCTTTGGGCGCGCTCATATAAGCCGCCCGAATCGCTGGCTTGCTGATTGGACGCCTTCATGCTTTCGTAGCGGTCTTTCCCCTGCTGCTTTGCATTCGCCTCCTGCTGCAGCGTGGTAACCAGTTGCGAGATTTCGGACTGAAGCGACTGGGCGAGGTCATAAGCAGATTTCACTTTGTCTGCATGGGTCTGAATGGCATTGATGACGATGGTATCTTGTTCGTTTACCTGAGTGAGATACGCGCTCAGCGCCGCCTTTTTTTCCAGCAAGGATTGCCGATTGTTTGTATTTTTCCGAACGACCGGGACGGCATTTTTGCTGTACCTTTCAAGCATGATTGTCATCGCTGATGAACCTTCGCCTTTTAGCCTTGCAAGCTCCTTCTTTTTGCCGGTCATGTTAATGAGCGCCGCTTCGGCCTTTTCTTTCACCATTTCATTCTGTGCCAACGATTGAAGCGTTCTGATCTGCTTGGCGGCATCCTGATCCCATTTGATAATCTGATCCTCCTGCTCAGAGGCAGTGAACAGGCATTTCGTGGACGGTCTGGCTTTGGTAGAATCATAGGCTTGGTATACATCACTATTGATGACGCGACGCTGCACAACGGGCGGCTTGGCTGTTCCTATTGCTGGCAGCCTGTTAGGCATGGCTGCTGCTGCTGGCAAGCCGCTTCTCATGAGCTGAGCTACAGCTTGGTTGCCTAACGTTTGCTGCAGGCCAATAGCCTGCGCGGCCGATAAGCCTTGACCAACGCCGCTGAAGTGAAAGCGCCCTGCCCCGTTAGGCGTTGCCGCCCCCTTGGTCCCATTCGCAGCCTGTGGTCCAGCTTGGCCTGGACGCGCCGATCGTGTCCTCGCATCCTTCAGAACGTGCATGAGCTCGCCTCCACGATTGCAAAATTATCCATTTAGCTTTAATGCTAACATATCTGTCCGATTGCACGAATAAGTCTTTGGAACTAGATCTGTCGAATACTGCCAACCCTCCAAGGAAATAATTAGAAGCAAGGGGGGAATTGAATGGGTACGACGATAAAGATGACAAATGAAATCAGCCAGGATCTGCAAGCCAATCTGTTGGAGTTGAATCGCCGCTTCAACAGCGCTCCCGACCTGGTTGTTCGTGTCCTGCAGAGCCCGCGGCTAGAGCGGCAGATCGCCTTGATATACATGGATGGATTAACTGACAAAGCCATTATTCATACCTATATGGTGAAGCCTGTGCTGGAGAGCGGCGATATCGACATGATGGAGTCCACGGCTCCTTTCCTGGTACAGACATCGACATTGGACGAGCTGGAGTCTGCGCTTCTGAACGGCTTCAGTGTCGTCCTGGAGGCGGGCAGCAACGTGGCTCGCATGATGAACGCACAGGGATGGCCAGAGCGAGCTATAGAAGAGCCTCAGCTGGAGGCGACTCTGAAGGGCGCTCATCTCGGATTTACGGAAACGTACAGCCAGAACATTGCGATGATACGCAGATATGTAGCCAATCGCGAATTGAACATTGAGGAAGTGACAATTGGGGATCGGGTTCAGACTAAGATTGCCGTTATATCGATTGGAGATATTGCCAACCCCGAGCTGCTGGAGGAGCTGAAAGGCCGCATCAGCCGTATTCAGGTCGACAGTGTATTGAATACCGGTATGCTCATTGAATGGATTGAAGACAATCCTTATTCCCCATTCCCTCAATTTCTGATGACAGAGCGTCCCGATGTGACAGCCTCCGAGCTGCTGCAGGGCAGATTTTGTGTGGTGGTGGATCGCTCCCCCAGCGTGGTGATTGGTCCATCCACCATGAATGCGTTTTTCCAAAGCACCGATGATTTCGGAACGCGCTGGATCGTCGCTTCGTTTATCCGGATACTTCGTTTCCTGGGATTGCTGATGGCCTTGTTCCTGCCATCCATCTATATTGCGATCATCTCGTTTAATTATGAGATTATTCCCCTGGAATTGCTGCTGACGATAGGCGAGGTGAGAGGAAGCGTTCCATTCCCGCCCTTTATAGAAGCGCTGATCATGGAAATTACGCTGGAAATGCTGCGGGAAGCCGGTATCCGTCTGCCCTCCCCTATCGGCCAGACCGTTGGCATTGTGGGCGGTATTGTGCTGGGACAGACCGCTGTGCAGGCGGGCATCGTCAGCAATCTGATGGTTATCGTCGTAGCGTTCACAGCTATTGCAACATTTATTATTCCGAGCTATGACATGGGGGCAGCGATACGGTTTATTCGTTTTCCAATGATGATTATTTCCGCGATGTTCGGCATTACAGGCATCGTAATCGGAGCGATGATATTAATTGGGCATCTTATTTCGCTGGAATCACTTGGAACTCCGTACAGCTCTCCACTGATGCCTATTCGTATAGCGGATTGGAAGGATTCTATTATCCGATTGCCAATCTGGCTATTGAAGAAGCGGCCCCAAAGCGTGCCTGCGCAGCAGGGGGTCCGTATGGGGGATCACAATCGGGAAGAAGGAAACGCATGAAGAAGCAAGGCATCAATGAAATTACCCTTGTCCAATACACCTTTCTTATTCATGGCATGCAAATAGGCGTTGGCATGCTGTCGTTGCCGTCCGCGCTCGCTGAGAAGGGAGGGACTGACGGCTGGATCGCCTTATTTGTTGGCTGGTTAGCATCGCTTACCGCCAGCATCCTCATCATTCAATTGATGAAGCGTTACCCGGACTGCACCTTGCCGGAGCTGCTGTCCAGAATTATGGGCAAGTGGGCGGGCAAAGCGGCGTATCTCTTTTTCGGCCTATATTACGCCCTGTTCGCCTACACGGTGCTGGCACGTATGAGCTTACATATTGAATCTTGGATATTGCAGCAGTCTAACGCTTCTATCTTCTTTTTGTTATTTTGTATACCCACTTACATGATAGCCCGCAAAGGGCTGCGTATATTGGGTAGATATGCGGAATTTATCTTTCTGTTCTCGCTGTGGATGCTGTACATGTTCCTGCTCCCCCTTCGAGAAGCCCATTGGCTGCATATACTGCCGATTCTGAAGGACGGTATGCTGCCGGTCGTGGATGCAATTCCCTCTACCCTGCTGTCCTTTCTTGGATTTGAGGCGGCGTTTTTTTTCTATGCGGGCCTGAACAAGAAGAAGCATGCGGTAAAGGGCATGGTAATCGCGAATACACTTACGCTGCTCGTCTATGTAATGGTAACGATTGTGTGCTTCGTTTTCTTCAGCCCGGATGACATCTCCTCCTATCATGAGCCGGTGATCAGCTTGCTGAAGGTGATCGAGTTCCGATTTGTGGAGCGGGTCGATATCATTGTGTTCTCAGGCTATCTGCTAATTGTGTCAACAACGTGGATTCCCTCCATACATATCGCGACTTCCTGCGCAAGCCAGCTATTCGGCAGCCGGAAGTTTACGAGGACACTGCTTATTCTCCTGGGGATTGGCTGCATAATCGTGTTTGGCCATGGCCCCACCTTTATCAAAAATAATGAATTAATCAAGCTTTTGAATATATACGGATTCATTGCCGCCTTTGCGCTACCGCTGTTGTTATGGCTGCTGGTCGCCGCATTGCGTCTAAGGAAAGGAGGCTTGACTCCATGATGCGCCGTACCCTTGTCATTCTCCTGGGCTTGGCGCTGCTGACCGGCTGCGAAGATCGTCTGGATCTGGAGGATATTACGCTTGCTCTCATGTCCGGCCTGGACCTGAACGAGGACAACGAGCTCCTTGCTTATATGTCCTCGCCTGTATTCAGTAAGGAAGCGCGGAAAAAAAATGAGGAGATTGGCATTCGCACAGAGACGCTTAGGCAAGCCCGCGGGAAATTTGATTCCATGGCTACGGCCAAGGTTGTCGGCGGCAAGCTGCAGGTCCTCCTGGTGGGACAGAAGGTGCTGGAATATAAGGACTGGTACGCGCTCCTGGACGTCCTGTTTCGCGATGCCAAGAATACCGTGAACACGCGTATTGTCGCGGTGGATGGTTCAGTGGCGGATATCATCAACTTCGCGCCGGAGGACAAGCCCCGGCTGCCTCAGCATGTCACCAAGCTGATCGACACCGCGTCCTCGCGTGGAGTTGTGCCAAGAACATCGCTACAGGAGTTTCGCCGCCAAATTATCGACAAGGGCATCACTCCCTCCATTACCTTGCTAAGAAGGAAAAAGGATATTGAGCTGCTGGGCACGGCTCTATTGGATAATGAAGGAAAGCTGGCGGGTAAGCTTGGACTGACAGACAGCCAATGGCTCTTATTGCTTCAAGGCAAAGGCCAGGAGGAAATATCCATTTCGCTGAAGCTTCCCGAGATGAAGCCCAACACTAACATTTTGAAATCAGGCTATATCAGCTTTTATGCCGTCAAAGCGAATCGTCAAGTGAAGGTCCAATGTAAGCAGGACCGTTTTTATTTTCAAATTCACTTCAAAATCCCATTACGATTTCGGAAAAATATTTTGCCGAGCAGGTTGAAGAACGCTCAGAGGAGCTGACCGGCATGATTAATGAGGAAATGAAGAATCAGCTGGAACGTGTGATTCAGAAGGCGCAAAAATGGCGGGTTGACCCGTTTGGGTTCGGATTATACGCGCGCGCCTACACCTATAAGGAATGGAAGCCGGTACAGGATCGCTGGGCGGAGGTATTCGCAGAGGCGGCGGTCGAGGTATCCGTTGAAACGATTTTGCAGGACTCCGGCATTATGCGTTAGTGGACGCGCAAATAAGAGGCTGCGGCAGAGCCGACAGCCTCCATCAAACCTAGATGTATCTCCACACCGCTGGGATCAAGCTACGCCAAATAACGGCCCGTAATCGACCCCTCCGCATGTACGATATCCGTTGGCAAGCCTTCGAATACAACCTGGCCGCCCCTGGTTCCTCCATCCGGCCCCATATCAATGATCCAATCCGCCTGGCTGATCACGTCCAGATTATGCTCAATGACGATAACCGTATTGCCGGCATCCACCAGCCGGTTCATAATGCCAAGCAGCTGGCCTATGTCTGACATATGCAAGCCGGTTGTCGGCTCGTCCATCACATAGATGCTGCCCTTCTTGTGAAGCTCGCTTGCGAGCTTGATTCGCTGGCATTCACCACCCGATAGCGTGCTGAGCGGCTGCCCAAGCGTAATGTAGTTCAATCCGACATCGCTCATCGCCTGAAGCTTGCGCGACACCTCCTTAAGCTCGAAGAAGCCAAGCGCTTGCTCCACCGTCATCTCCAGCACTTCCGCGATGTTTTTGCCGTTCAGCTGGTACGCCAGCACCTCTTCCTTGAACCGTTTGCCGCCGCAGGCTTCACAAGGCAGCTTAACGCTGTCGAGGAAGGATATGTCGATATAGACGACGCCTAAGCCTTGGCAATTCTCGCAAGCGCCCTTGGAGTTGAAGCTGAACAAGCCTTGGTTCACCTTGTTGGCTGAGGCAAACGCCTTGCGCACATCATCCATAATGCCCGTGTAGGTAGCGGGATTTGAGCGTGTAGACACACCGACCGCTGACTGGTCGATGACGATGGCGTCGGGATGCTGGCTTAAGAATACATCGTTAATCAGCGTGCTTTTGCCCGAGCCGGCAACGCCAGTTACAACGGTCATCACACCCGTTGGAATCTCAACGCTCACCTTCTTCAGGTTGTGCAGCGTCGCGTCGCGGATAGGCAGCTTGCCGGCATGTGCTCGACAGGCTTGCTTCAGCTGGAGCGGGCGCTTCATATGGGTGCCTGTCAGCGTATCCGCTTCCAGCAGACCGTCATAGCTGCCTTCATAGACAATCGTCCCTCCGCGGCTTCCGGCATGCGGGCCCACATCCACAATGTGGTCGGCGACCTTGATCACGTCGGGATCATGCTCCACAACGATAACAGTATTGCCCTTGTCTCGAAGCTTCCGCAGCAGCTCGTTCAATCGATGCACATCCCGTGGATGCAGGCCCACGCTTGGCTCATCGAATATATACGTAACATCGACGAGGCTGCCGCTTAGATGCTTCACCATCTTGACGCGCTGCGACTCTCCTCCCGACAAGGTATCCGTCTCGCGATCCAGCGTCAAATAGTCGAGTCCGATATCGACAAGGTGCTGCAGCCGCTCTGTCAGTGGCTTCACGATAGGAGCGGCCACGGGATCGCTTATTTCTCTTATGACGCGAATAAGCTGGCCAACCTCCATGGCGGACAGGTCGGCTATGTTGTAGCCATTGATTTGGCAGCCCAGCGCCGCTTGACTCAGCCGTGCTCCCCGGCAGCTGGGACAGGGGCCTTCCGTTATGAAAGGCATCACTGATTTTTGCGTGCGTTCGGACTTTGCTTTGACATCCTGCCTGATATATTTGCCCGTAAATTTCTCAATTGCGCCTTCTACCGTTATATTCATGGCTTTGCCGCCGAAGTCGATTTGCACCTTCTTCGCTTTGCCGTAGAGCAATTGCTCGAGCTCCTCGGCGGAGTAATCGCTGAGCTTCTTATCCGCATCGAAGTCGCCTGACTGCATAATCATATTCCATTCCCAATCGTTTACGCCGTACCCCGGCAGCATGATCGCTCCTTCATTCATAGACTTGGACATATCCACCGCCTTGTCCAGGTCTACGCCGAGCTTGCGGCCTATGCCGTTGCAATCGGGACACATGCCTTGCGGATCATTGAAGGAGAACAGATGCACGGGACCCACGTGAGGCTGCCCTGCTCTGGAGAACAATAGCCGCAGGATGGGCGAGATGTCGGTTATAGTGCCCATTGTGGAGTGGGACCCGCCGCCAAGACGCTTCTGATCGACGATGACAGCCATACTGAGATTCTCAATGGCGTCCGTGTCGGGCTGAGGCACCTTGGGCAGGAAGTTGCGCACAAACATGCTGAAGTTTTCGTTCAGCAGCCGTGTGGACTCAGCGGCAATCGTATCGAATACAATCGAGGATTTGCCGGAGCCTGATACACCGGTGAAAATCGTAATTTTCCGTTTGGGAATACGCAAGGAAACGTTTTTGAGATTGTTTTCCCTGGCGCCCGATAGCACAATATATTCTTGCTTCCATTCGCTCAATGCCAACACCCTCCCTAAATTCATTCTGACACGGGTAACTTATAGCACAAGCACTTACAGCGCCAGCAGTTTGTCCAGCTCCGCAGCCCAATTACTCCAGCCGTACTTGGCACCGTTCAAGCCTTGTGCATTCGAGATACCGGTCTGCTCCAGGTGAAGGTTGACCTTGCCGTCGCCCAGATCCTGAATGGTCCAATGGACCGTATGCTTCTCTTCCCCTACACCCCAGGTGTATGTCAACCGTGTAGGCGGATCAACGACGAGCACTTCTCCGTCAATCAGCCCATCCCAATATTCATTCGGCTGAGACCGGAACTGGAAGCGGTAGCCGACGATCGGCTTAAAGTTGTTCGCCAATACCCACTTGGCCAGCTGCTCGGAATCCGTTAGAGCAGACCAGAGCCGCTCCACCGAGGTTGAATACTGAAAATCCAATTCCAATGTTAAGCTCATCGCTCATGCTCCTCCAATATTTGGTGTAACTCTGCAACGTAAAGATTATAGGACGCTGCTCGGAGTCGTGTCAACGACTGATTTGCACCTCATTTGCA